>NZ_BAYA01000009.1 GCF_000685015.1 Paraburkholderia bannensis NBRC 103871
AGTAGATGAGGCCCTGAAGGACTTCCTCAACGATCTCGATAACGGATTTTCTCTGGAAAATCCGGTAATCAGTCGACTTTCCAGGCAATGCAATCCACGGCTGGATCACCACCGCGTACTGGCACTGGCGGTTCAGGCGCTTGAGGAAGCGCGCCTCGGTCACGATGCCGGAAATCTCGCGCGCGCCCGCGCCGATGTTCATCGCCCCCGCAACCGCACCCATGCCCTCCAGTTCAATCGTGACGGTCAGTTCCGTGCCGATGAGTGCCTTCATGTCGAGGGACGCGGCCTCTATTTCAGGCACGCCAAGCGACGTGGTCAGGATCAGGTCGTACTGGCATACGGTGGAAAGCCGTTCCTCGCCCTTGATGGCGCTGAGCACGAAGACCGGTTCGCCATCGGCCTGTTCGGGCAGCGCGGGGCCGGTCACGGTCATGGTGCGTTTCTGGGCGCCGGGCCACCACGCGCCAAAGATGTTTTTGTTCTTCATGCCGGGTAGCCTCCCGGCTTGCGGTCACACAGGTAGACAACGAGGCGGACAACGTGAAACGGGCGACGCATGGAGCCAGCTCCTTTGCTTTGATCGTTATTGCTGCGGGATACCGGTGTGCAGGAAGAAAGCGGCCACGGAACTGTAAATCTCCATCGCGCCAGACAGGCGGCCCATCAGAAAAATCCGAAACAGGAGCTTCGCCTGCGCGCAGAACCGGATTACTTTGATTCAGTTCAGGTCAGCGGCTGCTGCCGCGCGTGCGCGTGCGCGTGCGCGTGCAGTCAAGACACCGCGTATGGGCTCGAACAAGGATCAATCTACAAAAGGACGGTCATGGATAGGCAAAGCCGACATCGTCCGGCGCGATGTGGACTTGGCGCGGGCCAGAATGTGTCGCTCCTAGCCCTCGTCCTTTGCCGTTACCAACACCTTGCGTGCGAGCGCGCAGAAGGCCTGGGAGCCAATCACGTGCTCCAGCACGCCGTCGCCGCCGACACTTCGAGAAACGGCCGCGCCCTGACGCGAATAAAAACCAGGTCGCCGACTTCGAGCAGCGTCGCCGCATTCAAGCTGACGCTGGAATGGCGATGTTCAGCAATGGAAATCATCGGGAATCCCGTTGGGTCTGGTTGCAAAGAACGCATTCTTGCGCTTCGCATCCCAGCCCACCGATCCCGACAAATTCGCTCAAAAAAGCACCACCACAAGTATCGAAATCCGATACCGCAATGCAACCCTAAGGATGCCGAATATAATCCACCAGCGCGACCGTATACTCATCCGGCTTGCGATCCACAAGACTCACCAGAATCGCCGCCAGAAACCCCGCGGGCACGCCAAACACCCCCGAACTAATAGGCTCGATGCCAAACCACCGCGCCCCTTCAAAACCCGTCAGTTGCGTAAAGAACGGATAAGTCGAAACGATGTAATACACGCACACAGCCAGCCCGGCCACCATGCCCGCCACTGCGCCCAGCCGCGTCGTCCGCTTCCAGAAGACACCCAATACCAAAACCGGAAACAAACTCGAAGCCGCCAGCGAAAACGCCGCGCCCACCAGAAACAGAATATTCCCCGCATTGAGCGAAGCGACCCACGAAGCAAATAGCGCCACGCCCAGCAGCAAAATCTTCGACATCGTCACGCGCCGCTGACTCGACGCATTGGGATCGACCATGTGGTAATACACGTCGTGCGAAAGCACATTCGAAATCGTCAGCAGCAAGCCATCGGCGGTGGACAGCGCCGCCGCCAGTGCCCCCGATGCAATCAATCCCGACATCACATAAGGCAGCCCCGCAATTTCCGGCGCGGCCAGCACCACCATATCGGGCTGCATCTGGATATCGCTCCAGTGCACAATGCCGTCGCTATTCACATCGGAAATACCGATCATGTACGGTTCGATACGCCGCCACTGCATGACCCAATGCGGCAAGTCGTCGAAGTGCTGCCCGACCAGGTGCGAAAGAATCTCGAACTTGATCAGCACCGCCAGCACTGGCACGGTCAAATAAAACAGCGCGACAAAAAACAGCGTCCACCCCACCGACCGCCGCGCCGACGCCACCGAAGTCGTCGTGTTATAGCGCGTGAGAATATGCGGCAGGCTCGCGGTTCCCAATGACAGACACAACAACAGCGACAAAAAATTACGCTCGTGAATGCGCCGCGCGTCGTCGCTTTCGGCGGGAAACGGTTCGTGCATCGGCACGGGCGGCGTGGCGCGCGCGAGCAGGTCGTCGCGACGCTGCGTCCACGCCGCGCGCGCGGCTTCCGCGTCGCGCGGGAAATGCGCGACCTCGCGTTCGAGCGAATCGATATCGCGCAGTGGCCCATTGTGGCGGCGCAAGTCCGCGAGCGAATCGACCAGGCGCGTCTTCTCCTCCACGTACGACTGCGGCAGCGCATCCAGACGCGACTGCCACAGCGCCGCACGGTGGCGATATTCCTCGCGCACGTTCGCTTCGGCGCCCGAATCGCGCACATCGCGTTCGAGCGTTTCCACGCGCTGCATGACCTTGCCGTAATCGAATTGCGGCACCCAGCCGAGCCCATCTCGATGCGCGATCAACGACACCGGAATCAGAATCGCCGCGATCAGGATGATGTATTGCGCGACCTGCGTCCACGTGACGGCACGCATGCCGCCCAGGAACGAACACACAAGAATGCCGGCCAGCCCGCAGAAAATGCCGATCGCAAAGTCCACGCCGATAAACCGCACGGCAATCAGTCCCACGCCCTGGATCTGCGCGACCAGATACACGAACGAGCAGAGTATCGTCGCAAGCACCGCCAGCGCGCGCACGAGATTGCTGGAAAAGCGCGTGCCGAGAAAATCCGCGATCGTGTAGCGCGCGAGCTTGCGCACATAGGGCGCGAGCAGGAACGCGACCAGGCAGTAACCGCCCGTCCAGCCCATCAGGTACGCGAGGCCGTCGTAGCCGCTTGCGTAGAGCGAACCCGCGAGGCCGATGAACGAGGCCGCCGAAAGCCAGTCGGCGGCCGTTGCCATGCCGTTGAACACCGAGGGCACACGCCGCCCCGCGACGTAGTATTCGACGAGATCCGAGGTTCGGGACAACAGGCCGATTACCGCATAGACCGCGATCGGCACGAACAGGAACACGTAGCCGATCCACATGCCGGGGCCGGTGACGCGTTCGATGCGCCCCATCACGTAGACGAAGGCCAGAAAGCCGAGTGTATAGAGCGCGTAGGAGCGGATCAGCCGATGCGCGAGCTTCATGGTTGCGGCGCCTGGCGAGCGTCGCGGATCGCGTCTTCGGCTTCGCGTGCGGCCTGCAATTCGCGGTCGGCGCGCTGCATCAGCACAATGTAGACGATCACCAGCGCCACGTAGACCAGAATCGCCCCTTGCGCCCCGATGTAAAACGACAGGCTGAAGCCGGCAAAGCGCACCGTATCGAGCGCGCGCGCAAAGAGTGGCGCGACGAACGACACGGCGAAGCCTATCGTCATCAGCACGCCGATCAGCGCGAGGTTAAAGCGCCAGTAACGCCGATGCGCGAGCGCCATCGCCCGGCTGACCGGCGGCGGCTCGGGTGCGGGATTGAGGTTGTTGTGCGGTTGGGTGTGTGGCACGGCCATGCGCCTGTGTAGCAAAAAGGCGCTGGCGCGGCAATTGGGAGGAATGCGAAGGAGACGCGAGCGACCAGGCAAAAACGCCGCGCAGCGCGCGGCGTCCTTGAGCGATTGAGCCAATCCGCTTAAAGCGATTCGCCGAGCTGATCGAGAATCGCCGGGTTCTCCAGCGTCGAGACGTCCTGCGTGATCGCCTCGCCCTTCGCGAGCGAGCGCAGCAATCGGCGCATGATCTTGCCCGAACGCGTCTTCGGCAGGTTCTCGCCGAAACGGATGTCCTTCGGCTTGGCGATCGGCCCGATTTCCTTGCCCACCCATGCGCGCAGTTCGTTGGCGAGCTTCACGGCTTCGTCGCCATGCGGGCGCGTCGCCTTGAGCACCACGAAGGCCACCACGGCTTCGCCGGTCGTGTCGTCCGGACGGCCCACGACGGCGGCTTCGGCCACAAGCGGGTTGGCCACCAGCGCCGACTCGATTTCCATCGTGCCCAGGCGGTGGCCCGAGACGTTCAGCACGTCGTCGATGCGGCCCATGATCGTGAAGTAGCCGCTTTCCTTGTCGCGCACGCTGCCGTCACCGGCGAGATACAGCTTGCCGCCCAGTTCCTCGGGGAAGTAGCCCGACTTGTAGCGCTCCGGCTGGCCCCAGACGTTGCGGATCATCGCGGGCCACGGGCGCTTGACGACCAGAATGCCGCCCTGCCCGTTCGGCACGTCCTGGCCGGTTTCGTCGACGATGGCCGCCATGATGCCCGGCAGCGGCAGCGTGCACGAACCCGGCACCAGCGGCGTTGCGCCCGGCAGCGGCGTGATCATGTGGCCGCCGGTTTCGGTCTGCCACCACGTATCGACGATCGGGCAGCGCTTGCCGCCCACGTTCTCGTAGTACCAGATCCACGCTTCCGGATTGATCGGCTCGCCGACCGTACCCAGGATGCGCAGCGACGACAGGTCATAGCTCCTGGGATGCACCTTCGCATCGGCTTCCGACGCCTTGATGAGCGAGCGGATCGCCGTGGGCGCCGTATAGAACAGCGTGACCTTGTGCTTCTGGATCATGTCCCAGAAGCGGCCCGCGTTCGGGAAGGTCGGCACGCCTTCGAACACGACCTGGGTCGCGCCGATCGTCAGCGGCCCGTAGGCGATGTAGCTATGGCCCGTGATCCAGCCGATGTCGGCCGTGCACCAGAAGACGTCGTCGGGCTTGTAGTCGAACGTCCACTTCATGGTCTGCGCGGCCCACAGCAGATAGCCGCCCGTGCTGTGCTGGACGCCCTTCGGCTTGCCCGTCGAACCCGACGTATAGAGGATGAAGAGCGGATGTTCCGCGCCCACCGGTACCGGCGCGCAGGTGTCGCTTTCCGCTGCCGCGGCTTCGTGCATCCAGAGGTCGCGGCCTTCCTTCCACGCGACCTTGCCGCCCGTGCGGCGATAGACGAACACGGTCTGCACGGCGTCGCAGCCGCCCATGGCGAGGGCTTCGTCGGCGATGTTCTTCAGCGGCAGCGCCTTGCCGCCGCGCATCTGTTCGTCGGCGGTGACGAGCGCGACCGCGCCCACGTCCACCATGCGTTCGTTGAGCGACTTCGACGAGAAGCCGCCGAACACCACCGAGTGCGTCGCGCCGATGCGCGCGCAGGCCTGCATCGCCACCACGCCTTCCACCGACATCGGCATGTAGATGACGACGCGGTCGCCCTTCTTCACGCCGCGCGCCTTGAGCGCGTTGGCAAAGCGCGAGACGCGCGCGAGCAGGTCTTTGTAGGTGACGTTGGTGACGGTGCCGTCGTCGGCTTCGAAGACGATGGCGACGCGCTCACCGTTGCCCGCTTCGACGTGGCGATCGAGGCTGTTGTACGAGGCGTTGAGTTCGCCGTCTTCGAACCAGGTGTAGAACGGCGCTTTCGATTCGTCGAGCACCTTCGTGAAGGGCTTTTGCCAGCTCAGCGTTTCGCGCGCGAGACGCGCCCAGAAACCTTCGTAATCGCGTTCGGCTTCGGCGGCGAGCGCCTTGTAGGCGTCCATGCCGGACACCGTCGCGTTTGCCACCGTTTGCGCGGACGGCGCAAAGACACGATGTTCCTGAAGAACCGATTCAATCGCAGACATCGACAACCCCTTGGTGAAGATGAAACGTCAAACTCATGGACGCGTGCGGCATCGTCGATGCCTGCGCGCGCCGTCTCCTGTTTGCCGCCGCGCCCTCTGCGGCTTGAGCGCGGGCGGCGGTTCTTTGCTGCGGTTCTGTGCTGCCATTCTTTGTTGCGTCCAGCATGGACTCTCGCGCCTGTCCATCGGTTCGCGTCCGTGCAAGATTAAGCGCCGCAACTTACCCGCTACTTACGCAGCGCACCGATCTGGCGCGCGCCTGGCAACGGTCTCGCGATAGCGACCTCTTAAACGGCCATTTAGAATGCTAACTGATCTGAGCGCCAGGATTCCAGCTTGAACCGTCATTCACTTTTTCTCGTCGCCGCCATGCTGCTCGTGGGCAGCAATGTCGGCATCGGCAAAACGATCGTTGCGTATTTGCCCGTTGAGCTGTTCGCGCTGCTGCGTTTCGTGATCGCCCTCGCCGTGCTGTGGCCCCTGCTGCGCCTTGCGCGCATGCGCCGCGTGAAGCGCGGGGAATGGCTCAATCTGTTCCTGCAGGCGCTCTTCGGTACATTCGGGTTTACGCTGCTGATGCTCGGCGGCGTGCATCGCACCAGCGCCGTCGCCGCGGGCGTCATCACCAGCACGATTCCCGCCGTGGTCGCGCTGTTCTCGTGGCTGTTCCTGCGCGAGCGCCCCGATGCGCGCGCCTTCGCGTCGATTGCGCTCGCGATCGCGGGCATTGCCGTCATCAATCTCGCGCATGTCGATGCCAGCGCCGCCAGTCCCGGCTCGTTCGCCGGCAACCTGATGGTGCTGGGCGCGGTCTGCTGCGAATCGCTCTATGTGATCCTTTCGCGCCGTCTCACGCAGACGCTCGCGCCGCTCGAAATCTGCGCGTACACGCATCTGTTCGGCCTGCTGCTGATGCTGCCGGTGGGGCTGTCCGGCGCGTTCTCGTTCGACTACGCGAGCGTGCCGGCCGGCATCTGGGGCCTCGTGCTGTGGTACGGGCTGTCGGCCAGCGTGTTCTCGTTCGTGCTGTGGATGATGGGCATCCGTCACGTGCCGGGCAGCATCGCGGGCGTCTTCACGGCCGTGCTGCCGGTGGCCGCCGCCGTCTACGGCATGGTGTTTCTGGGCGAACGGCCCACGCCCGCGCATGGCGTGGCGCTGGCCTGCGTGGTCGCGGGCATCGCGCTCGCGAGCTTCAAGGGCAAACGCGTGCCGCCCGTCGCCTCGTGATGGGGCTTCCGGCGCGTCGTCCTGAAATCGTGTAATGACCCTGAAAGTTTGGCTGTCCGGATCGCGGCGAAGTGTCGCGCCGACGCGTTACAATAGCGCCCGCCCGGCCCCCTGCGGAGCTGCGGCGCGAACGGCGCGGGCCTTCTGAGACTCGGCGCGGCGCGCCCGGCGCAGCGTGGGCCTCGCCCGATTTCCGCCCTACGTGAAACGCCCATGTCCGCCGCACGCCCCAAGCCGCCCGCCGCGAAGTCCGCCGCCCTCGCCCTGCCTCGCCGCCGCATGGGCGTGCTGCCCAGCATCATCTTCATGAGCCGCTGGCTCCAGGTGCCGCTTTACCTGGGCCTGATCGTCGGCCAGACGGTCTACTGCGTACTCTTCATCAAGGAAGTCTGGCACCTCGTCACCCACGCGATGTCGCTCGACGAGACGAGCATCATGCTCGCCGTGCTCGGCCTGATCGACGTGGTGATGATCTCCAACCTGCTCATCATGGTGATCGTCGGCGGCTACGAGACTTTCGTGTCGCGCATGGGCCTGGAAGGCCATCCCGACGAGCCCGAATGGCTCGATCATGTGAACGCCGGCGTGCTGAAGGTCAAGCTCGCGATGGCGCTCATCAGCATTTCGTCGATTCATCTGCTGAAAACCTTCATCAACCCGGACGCCGTTTCGGAGCGCACCGTGATCTGGCAAGTGGCCATTCACATCGCCTTCCTGCTGTCCGCGCTGGTGATGGCCTGGATCGACCGTATCACCACGCATACGCATCCCGAGCACTATCACGATCTCGCCGCGCGCCATCCGGTGCCGACGGCGGTGCGCGAGGCTGCTGAAGCAGATTAGATAGATAGAGCCGGACGCCAACCGGCCAGGTCAAAACACAATTCCACAGTTCGAATCACCCCGTCCCCATAGAAGCTAGCCATGACCGTCATCAAGCAGGAAGACCTGATCCAGAGCGTTGCGGATTCGCTCCAGTACATCAGCTACTACCATCCGCAGGACTACATCGAAGCGCTTGGCCGCGCCTATGAGCTGGAAGAGAGTCCGGCCGCGAAAGACGCGATCGCGCAGATCCTCACCAACAGCCGCATGTGCGCCGAAGGCCGCCGCCCGATCTGCCAGGACACGGGCATCGTCACGATCTTCGTGAAGGTCGGCATGGATGTGCGTTGGGACGGCGCGACGATGGGCGTCACCGACATGATCAACGAAGGCGTGCGCCGCGGTTACCTGAACCCGGACAACGTCCTGCGCGCGTCGATCGTGTCGCCGCCCGAAGGCGGCCGCAAGAACACCAAGGACAACACGCCGGCCGTGATCCACTACGAGATCGTGCCGGGCGACAAGGTCGACGTGCAGGTCGCGGCCAAGGGCGGCGGCTCGGAAAACAAGTCGAAGTTCGTCATGCTCAACCCGTCCGACTCGATCGTCGACTGGGTGCTCAAGACCGTGCCGACGATGGGCGCAGGCTGGTGCCCGCCGGGCATGCTCGGCATCGGCATCGGCGGCACCGCTGAAAAGGCGATGCTGATGGCGAAGGAATCGCTGATGGAGTCCATCGACATTCAGGACATCATCAAGCGCGGCCCGAAGGACTGGATCGAAGAACTGCGCGTCGAACTGCACGAGAAGGTCAACGCGCTCGGTATCGGCGCGCAGGGCCTGGGCGGCCTCGCCACCGTGCTCGACGTGAAGATTCACGCAGCGCCGACGCACGCGGCTTCGAAGCCGGTCGCGATGATCCCGAACTGCGCCGCCACGCGCCACGCCCACTTCGTGCTGGGCGGCTCGGGCCCGGCGAAGCTGGAAGCGCCGTCGCTCGACGCATGGCCGAAGGTCAACTGGGAACCGAACACGGAAACCAGCAAGCGCGTCGACCTGAACACGCTCACGCCGGAAGAAGTCGCTTCGTGGACGCCGGGCCAGACGCTGCTGCTCTCGGGCAAGATGCTCACGGGCCGCGACGCCGCGCACAAGCGCATCGCCGACATGCTCGCCAAGGGCGAGAAGCTGCCGGTGGACTTCAAGAACCGCGTGATCTATTACGTCGGCCCGGTCGATCCGGTGCGCGACGAAGTGGTCGGCCCGGCAGGCCCCACCACCGCCACGCGCATGGACAAGTTCACCGACCTGATGCTCTCGCAGACGGGCCTGATCTCGATGGTCGGCAAGGCCGAGCGCGGCCCGGTCGCCATCGACGCCATCAAGAAGCACAAGGCGGCGTACCTGATGGCCGTGGGCGGCGCGGCGTACCTCGTGTCGAAGGCGATCCGCGGCTCGAAGGTCGTGGCGTTCGAAGACCTCGGCATGGAAGCCATCTACGAGTTCGACGTCCAGGACATGCCGGTGACGGTCGCGGTCGATTCGTCGGGCACGTCGGTTCACAAGACCGGCCCCGCCGAATGGCAGGCGAAGATCGGCAAGATTCCGGTCGCGACGGCTTGATCGCTTGATGATTCTCGATATGAGAGATAATCGGCGCTCAATAGCAACGCCGAACTAGAAAACCGGGGCCCAGCGCCCCGGTTTTTATTTGAGTAACGCGAAACGTACTGAGACTAATTCTCAGCACGCTGCAAATAGCTGGATTTGGCTGCAATTTGACGCAGATTGTGTCTTGGCTTTTGTGTATTGAGCGTTTATTGTTTGATCCCAGTGTTAAAACCTGCACGCCCCCACAAGGAAGGAAAAACTATGCAAGGCGACAAGAAAGTCATCGAATATCTGAATGCGCAGCTCAAGAACGAGCTGACCGCGATTAACCAGTACTTCCTGCACGCCCGCATGTACAAGCATTGGGGCCTCGAAAAGCTCGGCAAGCACGAATACGACGAGTCGATCGGCGAAATGCGTCACGCAGACTGGCTCATCGAACGTATTTTCATGCTCGACGGCCTGCCCAACCTTCAGGATCTGCACAAGCTGCTGATCGGCGAAGAAACCCAGGAAGTGCTCGAATGCGACCTGAAGCTCGAGTACATCTCCCAGGGCACCTGCAAGGAAGCCATCGCTTATTGCGAATCGGTGCGCGATTTCGTCTCGCGTGAAATCTTCACGAAGATTCTGGACGACACCGAAGAGCACATCGACTGGCTCGAAACGCAGATCGACCTGATCGGCAAGGTCGGCATCCAGAATTATCAGCAGACCATGATGGGTTCGGTAGAATCCTGATCCCGGATTGCTGTACGGCCGCACCCGCGCTCCCGTGGGTGCGGCCTTCGCAACGCCAGCTTTTCAGTACCTTAAGTACCCTTTTGTACCCTTTTGTACCCTCTCCCGTTCTCCGTTTCCGACTCACGTGAACCATCCGGCTCCTGACTGCGCCACGCCTGTCGCGCCCATCGGCATCTTCGATTCCGGGCTGGGCGGCCTTTCGGTGCTGCGCGCCGTGCGTGCGCACCTGCCTGAGCAGCGGATCGTCTACGTGGCCGACTCGCGCTATGCGCCCTATGGCCAGCGCGACGACGACTTCATCGCCGACCGCACGCTCGCGATCGGCGAATGGCTCGTGGCGCAGGGCGCAAAGGCGCTGGTGGTCGCCTGCAACACCGCGACGGCGCAATCGATCGAGTTCGTGCGCGCGCGCCTGCCGATCCCGCTCGTGGGCGTGGAGCCGGGCGTGAAGCCCGCGGCACAGCAGTCGAAGTCGCGTGTGGCCGGCGTGCTCGCCACCCAGGTGACCTTGCGCAGCGCGCGCTTCCAGGCGCTGGTCGAGCGCCACGCCGACGACCTGCGCGTGCTCTGCCAGCCCGGCCACGGTCTGGTGGAAGCGGTCGAGCGCTGCGACATCGATTCGCCGGCACTCGTCGCGCTGCTGCGCGGCTACGTCCAGCCGATGCTCGACGCGGGCGCGGACACGCTGGTGCTCGGCTGCACGCACTATCCGTTTCTGGATGCGGCGATCCGCTCGATCGTCGGCGAGCGCATGACGCTGATCGATACCAGCGTGGCCATTGCGCGCCAGCTCGAACGCGTGCTCGACCAGCACGGCCTGCGGCCTGCGACGACCGGCCGTGCCGCCGCCGCCGACGTGCGGCTTTGCTCGACCAGTGACGGCACGCACCTGCGCGCGCTCGCCGCTGCACTGCTCGATATCGATGCGCCGGTCGAACGCGTCCAGATCCCTTCGCGCCGCACCCGCGAGCTCGAATCCGACGCTGCCTGAATACAACAGGCGTACCAACCGGCGCCTTTTCGGTCGCCCGTTCCGCCCCCATTCTTACACCCGTCTTTCGCCATCTGGCCCCGCCTGACGGGCGCTAGCCACGGCCTTGTGCGATCGCGCCCCGATCTGCCGTCTGGCTGATCCAGAGCAAAATCCCTGCTAAGCATCCGGTTTTGTTACAAAAATTCCGACTGCATGCTCGCCAAGTGCTTGCCAAACGAGCCAAACATAATGATAATAATTCGCATTAACTCTCTCTATTGCGCTCCATCATGATTGTCTGCGTGTGCAAGTCCGTCTCCGACCGTACGATCCGTGCCTCGATTGCCGAGGGCATGGACTCTTTCGACGAGCTGCAATTCGAGCTCGGCGTCGCGACCTGCTGCGGCAAGTGCGAAGAATCTGTTCGCGACGTGATGGCGCAAAGCGGTGTCTGTGCAAGCCGTTGCGGCGTGACGCATCACCACGCTCACCCGGTCGTCGCCGTGCCGCACGTCGTGCCGATGACGTTCTACGAGCGCAAGGCCGCCTGATTTTTCCGTGGTGCGCGTTTCAAGCCTGCTGAGGCGCGCGCCGCAAAAACGCTCAGATAACCGAGCGCTTTATCGCCGACAGCAAGCCAGTTTCACGACCAGCCAGCTACCGCTCGCACCTTTTTCTGGAGGACGGGATGGAATTGCTGATCGGATTTGTGACCACCGTGTGCATCTCGCTGTTGATCTTTCGCCCATAAAGCTGCCCGTAGCGACGCGTTGTCTGCCTTGTGCGCCGTCGATTACAGGGCGGCCACGCTAACATGCAGGCTTCTCAAACCACCGCCAACGCGCTGACCTTCCCCGCCTTACGCACGAATCGCCGTGTCGTAATCGCGACGGCGATCGTCCTTGCGCTGCACGCCGCGCTCATCGCCGTCGTGCTCACGCACCACGACGACGCCAAGCCCATCGCACTCGAATCGCAAGCCATCACGGCCGAGCTGCTCAAGCCTGAGCCAGTCGCCGCGCCGGCCGCGATCCAGTCCACGCCGACTCCGCCGCCGCCCAAGCCGGTACCCATCAAACGCGAAAAGCCCAAGGCCCAGCCGAAGCAAAAGCCGACGCCCACGCCGCCGCTACCGGTCGCCGCCGCGCCCTCGCAGCACGCTATCGAAACGCCCGCGCCCGCCGATCCGTCGCCGCCCGCCCCGGTCGCGCCCCCGCCGCCACAAGCGGCCGCGGCCGCACCGGCCAAGCCCGTGATGGCGCTGTCCGCGCCCAAGAACGTTTCGCACCTCGACTGCCGCATCGTCGAGCCGGACTACCCGACGCTCTCCAAGCGCCGCGGCGAGACCGGCACGGCGCTCGTGCACTTCGTGGTGGGCCTCACCGGCAAGATCGAAAACATCGAGTTGCGCAAGTCCAGCGGCTACAGCCGCCTCGACGACGCCGCGATGGACGCCATGCGCAGCAGTGCCTGCAAGCCGTACCTGGAGGACGGCCAGCCGGTGCGCGCAGCGTACACGCAGCCCTTCGATTTCAGCCTGCACGATTGACGCACAGGTGTCGGGCGCGCGGCCAGCTTCGCGCGCCTGAATGAGAATCACACTGTTTTGATGAATTGAATTAAAGGAAAAAGCATGCAGAACTACGGTATCGCCCACGTCTGGGCGCAAGGGGATTTCGTGACGCGCGGCATCGCGCTGGCACTGTTCATCATGTCGGTGCTGTCGTGGTGCGTGATCGTCGTGAAGGGCTGGAACGTCGCGCGCCTGAAGCGCCAGACCAAGAACGCCGAACAACAGTTCTGGCACTCGGACGATCTCGCGGACGGCGTGAAGAAGCTCGGTAGCGGCACGCGCGACGACAATCCGTTCCTCGCCCTCGCCCTCTCGGGCCAGGAAGCCGCCGATCACCACCACCAGACGCAACCGCATCTGCACGACCGCATGGACGTGTCGGACTGGGTCACGCGCTGCCTGAAGGACACGATGGACGAGTCGGTCGCGAAGATGCAGTCGGGCCTCGCGATCCTCGCCTCGATCGGCAGCACGGCGCCGTTCGTCGGCCTGTTCGGTACGGTGTGGGGCATCTATCACGCCCTGCTCTCGATCGGCGCATCGGGCCAGACCTCGATCGACGCGGTCGCGGGCCCGGTCGGCGAAGCGCTCATCATGACGGCGTTCGGCCTGTTCGTCGCGATTCCGGCGGTGCTCGGCTACAACGCGCTCACGCGCGCCAACAAGGCCATCGTCACGAAGCTCAACCGCTTCGCGCACGGCCTGCACGCCTTCTTCGTGACGGGCGCACGCCTGTCGTCGACGGCCAAGGGCGGCAACGCCGGCAACCTGCGCGTCGCCGCACGCAACCATTAATCCGCGGAGGCAAGCAACATGGCGATGAGCCCTTTTGCCAGCGACGACGACGATGGCCTCATGAACGAAATCAACATGACGCCGCTCGTCGACGTCATGTTGGTTCTCCTGATCGTTTTCATGGTGACGATCCCCGTGATCCGTCACGCCGTGAAGATCGACCTGCCGCACGCGAGCAGCCAGAAGGAAGACACCAAGCCCGCGCAGATCAATATTTCGATCGAAGCGGACGGCACGGTGCTGTGGGACGGCAATGCCGTGAGCGACGAACAGCTCAACGCGAAGATCGCGGCGGCCGCCCAGCAGGAACCGCAGCCGGAGCTGCACCTGAACGCAGACCGCAAGGTGCAGTACGAGAAGGTGGCGCAGGTGATGTCGGCGGCGCAAAGCGGCGGCCTCACGAAGCTCGGTTTCGTGACCGATCCGGCGCATAAGTAAGCAGCACTGCGCTACGTTGTAGCGCATGCGCGATGCGAAACGCGCGGCTCCAGGGCCGCGCGTTTTCTTTTGCGCCGATTGATTCGGATGCCGAATTATCGATGTACAAAGTAAAAGGCCTCCATCGTCGGATGAAGGCCTTTTTTTGAGCGCACGCGGCGCATTCGGGCGGTGGCGACACTCCCCGACAATCGCTCGGTTCACGTCGGCACATGCGACTGCCGTGTTGGACACGGACTGCGCTTACGGCCCTGAAGGCTCACTATGATAGCGGCCATCAATTCCCGCACAAGACCGGTGCTTGGCGAGAGGACTTCAATATATTCCTCTCGCTCCCCGGCTTCAAGACTTCGGCCATTGAAAGTAACGATTGCCGGCGGCGCTTAAATGCCAAAAAGCAAACACGCCGCTAACCGGTACAAGCCTTCATACAAACGAACATGCGTGCATGTTCGCAAAGCTCTCGCGCGTCGCAGCCGCGCGGGCCATCAAGCCGTTTCGATATTGCTCACGGCCTTGGCGCGCTGCGCCTCGATACCGTTCTTCGCGATCAATGCGTCGATATCGCTTTTAAGCGGGCATTCCTGTTGCAGGCTCTTGTCGGCGTCGAGCACCTCGACGAGGTAATCGACAAATGCGCGCACGGCCGGAACCATGCCCTGGCGCGACAGAAACACCGCATAGAGCTGCGGCACCGGCAGCGTCCAGCCCGGCATCACCGGCGAGAGCTTGCCTGAGCGCAGCGCGGCGCCGTACATCATCTCCGGCATCGCAGCGATCCCGAGGCCTTGCAGCGCGGCTTCGCGGATCGTCGTGAGGTCGGCGCTGATGAGGCGCGGCTCGTGTTCGTGCGAATGACGCGTGCCGTCCGGCGCGATCAGGTGGAACACATGGCGGCCGTCGCCCGTGGGCGTATCGAGCGTCTCGAAGCGGGTGAGATCGTCGGGCGTGAGCGGCGGCGCGTTCTGCGCGAGCAGGCTGGGCGCGCCCACCAGCATCTGCTCGGTGCGCCACAACGGGCGCACCACGATGTTGGCGTTCTGCGGCGGCTCGGAGCGCACGCGCAGCGCGATATCGACGGAATCCTCGAACAGATCGATCACGCGATTGGTCACGCGCATCACCACCCGCACTTCGGGGAAGCGATGCATGAATTCGGGAATGATCTGCGAAAAGATGGTCTGCGAGAGCGTGACCGGCACGCTCACGCGCACCGTGCCGCGCGGCGACGAGCGCAGCGACTGCACGACGTTCACGGCGGCCTGCGCCTCCGCGAGCATCGCGCGGCAGTGCTGGTAGAACAGCTCGCCCGCCTCGGTCAGCGCGAGCTTGCGCGTGGAGCGTTGCAGCAGGCGCACGCCCAGCGACGCCTCCAGTTCGCTCACGCGGCGCGACAGCCGCGACTTGGAAATGCCGAGCACTCGCTCGGCCGCCGAGAATCCGCCGTGTTCGACGACCTGCGAGAAATACATCAGGTCGTTCAGGTTGTGCGAATCGATTTTCATGTCGTCGTTCCAGCGATGGGACAATCCATTGCGATCAGGCGGTCAAACAGGCCAAATCGGCTACCTATAATAGCGGTTTGTTTCGCATATCGCTCAATTCCCATTTTTTCGAGGTGATATCCATGTCGGCCGTCCGCTCGATCGCCCACGTTTTTCCCGCCGTTCGCACCACCGAGGGCGGTGGGTTCGTCGTTCATCGTCCCTTCCCTACCCGTCAGTTGATGGACTTCGATCCGTTCCTGCTGCTCGACGAGATGGGGCCCACCGACTACGCGCCCGGCGCGGCCAAGGGCGCGCCCGACCACCCGCATCGCGGCTTCGAGACCGTCACGTACATGCTCGCGGGCCGCTTCGGCCACAAGGATTCGGCGGGCCATTCGGGCACGCTCAACCCCGGCGACGTCCAGTGGATGACGGCGGGCTCGGGCGTCATTCATAGCGAAATGCCTGACCCCGAATTCACGCGCACGGGCGGCCGCATGCACGGCTTGCAGTTGTGGGTGAACCTGCCGGCCACGGACAAGATGATCGCGCCGCGCTATCAGGAGATGCCGCACGCAGGCATTCCGCAAGGCCGCTCGGCGGACGGCAAGGCCACGGTCAAGGTGATCGCGGGCGAATCGCTGGGCGCGAAGGCCGCCATCGACACGCGCACGCCTATCCTGTATCTGCACTTCACACTCGCGCCCGGCGCGCGCGTGGAGCAGCCGGTGCCGTCGGCGTGGAATGTGTTCGCGTACGGTATTTCGGGCACGGCGCGCTATGGTGCTGAAGGCGCCGAAGGCGAGTCGATTGGCGCGCAGCAGATGGTGGCGTTCGCGGGCAACGGCGACACCGTGACGATCGAAGCGCCCGCCGATGCGAGCGAGCCGGTGGAAGTGCTGCTGATCGGCGGGCTGCCGCTCAACGAGCCGGTCGTGCGCTACGGCCCGTTCGTGATGAACACCGAGCAGGAGATCCGCCAGGCCGTGCTCGATTACCAGGCCGGGCGCATGGGGCAGATCTCGCACTGAACGTAGCGGTTTAGCAAGCTTCGGCACGCGCTATGCGCGCCGAGGCTTGCCCACAACGATCGCCGCTTTTTGTCACAATAAGGTTTTTGACGCCGCGCACCGGACTTCCTGTCCGGGCGCGGCGGATTCCACTCAACCGTTCCGTCCGCGAGGAGCGCATGGCCGACACCGCAGTCACCGCACACATTGGCTCGACGAACTATCAGGTGCAGTTCGACGACGGCACTCACACGTGGATCGCCGACGAACCGGCCTCGCTCGGCGGCGGCGACCGCGGGCCGACGCCCTTCTCGCTGCTGCTGTCGAGCCTCGGCGCCTGCACCACAATCACGCTGAAGATGTACGCTCAGCGCAAGGAGTGGCCGCTCGAAGGCGTGCGCGTGAAACTGTCGATGGAAACCGGCAGCGAAGGCACGACCATCGATCGCCAGATCGGGCTCGAAGGCCCGCTCTCGGACGAGCAGCGCGAACGACTGCTGCAGATCGCCAACGCCTGCCCGGTTCATAAGATCCTCACGAACACCATCCATATCCGCTCGGGCCTCGTCGCCGCGTGAGTGCGCACGGACAAGCACGGACATCACAGGAAGCTGTCGCCTTGAATTTCGAACACCTCATCCAGATCAACGACCCGACGAATCCGCTCGTGCAGCCGATGACGCGCGAGCAGCTCTGGGAGGGCCTCGTGCTGCGCGCCGAGCAGCCGCAACTTTTCGTGCTGGGCCTCGATAGCTGCGAGATCCTCACGCGCGAAGCCAATACGCTCGAGCGCGAGCTGCACTACGGCCACGCCACCGTGCGCGACCGCGTCACGCTCACGCCCAACGAGAGCGTGCGCTACGACATCCTCGCGACCGCCGAATACGTGGGCGGCTCGCTCACGATGACAATCGAGCAACCGGAGCCGCTGGAGCTGTTCCTGCGCTTCGAGTACCGCACGACGCTGCCGACCGCCGAGTCCGGCGAGGAGCACGAGACCTCGGAGATCGTGAAGTCGGCCTATCGCGAGTCCGATATCGACACCGTGCGACTGATTCGCCAGTACGTGCAGGGCCCGGGCGAGCCGGAAGCGCCGCTGCACTGAATTTCGCTCACCCCATCACGCCCGGCCCCGCGCCGGGCGTTGTTTTTTCAGGGACGCGCGGGTGCAACAGGCATAAAGCTATCGCTACCCGTTTTCGATGAATTTATCGCAATTGAAAATAAGAACAATTATCATTTAGAATTCATCCATCGAATCGAGACACAGACCAACCGTCACGTTCATGACTGAATTCAACCGCTCATCAACACTTAGCCTGCGCCGTTCGGGCTCCGCGTTGACCGGCCCGCGAGCGCCGAAGGCCATCGCACCCGCCGCCGTCACGCGTCACAGCACCGAACCGGCCAGCAGCACGCCCGCCAGCAGCGAGCGCTCGCTGGACAGCACGGCCCTGCTGCAAGGCCGCAGCCATGTGAGCATCCTGCACAACGGCGAGACCTATCAGCTGCGCGCCACGCGATTGGGCAAGCTGATTCTCACCAAGTGAGGTTCTAGTTTTAGTACCGGGTATTGTGGGGACCGCCTCCATCGAGAGGCGTTGGGCAGTAGCCAGCAACGACGGCTTGCACGCGAGATCTAGACCCCTTCGTGCATACATCCTTCAAGCTTCAAGCCGGCCGTCATAGCAAGCCAAGCCATTTTTTTGTTCTCACCTGTATCAACGGGAGCGGCGCGCGAAGCGTTGCCGTCCTGGGCGAGCGCCGCGGCATAGTCCGCGGCTTTTGCTTTTTTGCCGTTGTTGCTTTGCTGCATGGGGAAGGCAGCGGCGGTTCGCGTTTATGTGAATCAACGTGCGGGCACGATCTGATTCGGCGATACCGAGGCGCGATTATAACCGCGACCTCCCCCTACTCGTAAACCCCTTCTTTATTCGATGCGCAGCGCGGCGATGCCGGCCTGGGCGATCATCGCGTCCTGGTCGGACTTCACGCCCGACACACCCACCGCTCCAATCACGTCGCCCTTGACGACGATAGGCACGCCGCCTTCGAGCATCGCCGTGAGCGGCGCGCTCAGGAATGCCGTGCGGCCCTGGCGGATGACTTCTTCGTACACCTTGCTTTCCTTGCGGCCCAGCGCGGCCGTGCGCGCCTTGCCGTGGGCGATCTCGGCGCTAACGGGCGCCGCGCCATCGAGGCGGCGCAGGTACAGCAGATGGCCGCCATCGTCGACAATCGCAATCGTCACGTTCCATTCATTTGCGCGGGCGTGCGCGACGGCTGCATCGGCTGCGCGGATCACATCTTCGTCGGTCAGTACTGCTCGCGTTCGCATGGGTGTCTCCGAAAAGTAAAAAACCAGGCAGACCCAATGGCCGACCTGGTTTTTTGAGAGTAGCACCCGGACTGACGCTGCGACGCCCCAATGCGGCGTATACCGCCTATATCAGCGGCGCAGGAAAAATGCTCAACGCGTCCAGCCCCAGAACATGAGCCACCACGCGCTGTCGACCACGGCGAGCGCGAGCGCGAAGCCCACCATCGCCAGGCCCCGCTGCCAGAAACGCGTGCTGTAGCGGCCCGTGACGCGCCACGCGAGCCACGCGCTCCACAGGTTCGTGATGACGAGAATCGCGATGCGCACTTCGGTTGCCCAGTCGAGCGGCACATGCTCGGCGCGCAACAGCGAAAGCGTCGTCGCCGACAGACCAAGGAACACGCCCGCGCCCGCCAGCGGAATCAGCGATTGTGCGAAGTGATGCAGGCGGCGCATCTCGAAGCGCCCGAGCGTGGCCGTCGAAGCCGCGAGAATCGCGAACAGCGCCGTGCCGTAGACAAGCCCCGTCGCGACGATGTAGCCGACGATCATCGTGCCGTCGAGCCACGAGAACACGTCGTTCTGCTCGGGATAATGCGTGAGCAGGAACCACGGCGCGTTGGTGTCGAGCGGCCAGGTGATATCGCGGTCAATGAGCCAGCCCGCGAGCCACTGCTTCATGCCGATGAACCACGGCGACCCCGTCCAGTGGAACGCGCCGATGGCAATGCCAAGCAGTCCGTACAGAATCAGCGCGGTGTCCCAGCCGTTGGCCTGGCTGTCGCCCAATTCGACGACTTCTTCGGCCGGCGAGCGCCACGACAGCGAGATCGCGTCGCGGTGACCGCTGCAACGGCCGCACATATGGCATTGCGCCGCGCCCTTCATATTGCGCAGCGGCACGAGCGGCGCGCAATTGACGGGAATCACGCGATGCCCGCCGTGCTCGCCATGCGTGTACGAGTTGCGCCACGCGTCTTCATCGACCTTGAAGCGAAACGGCGCGAGCCGCGCCAGAAGCGCAAAAACCCCGTTCACGGGGCAGAGATATTTACACCAGACGCGTTTCTCGCGTCCGTACAGGAAGCCAATCACCATCGCGCCGAGCGTCGATCCGCCCAGCACCAGCAACACCGCTTTCGGGTACTGGTAGACGCTCACCATCTGGCCATAAATGGTCGTGAGCCCGAAAGCCACGAAAGGCCAGCCGCCCCAGCGCATCCAGCGCGGGATCGCCCAGCCACGGCCGAACTTGCTGGCGAATTCGGTGAGCGCGCCTTCCGGACACAGCACGCCGCACCACACGCGTCCGAGCATCACCATCGAAAGCAGCACGAACGGCCACCAGATGCCCCAGAACACGAACTGCGCGGCGAGCGTCAGGTTGTTCCAGAGGTGCGAGGTATCGTCGGGCAGCGGCATGACCGCCGGCACGAGGATCAGGAACGCGTAGACGGCGACCACGACCCACTGCACGCCGCGGATCACCGCGCCGTGCCGCTGCATCCATTGGCCTGCCTGGGTCAGCCTGCCCTGCCGCCGCATGCCGGGCGGCTGGGCCGATGCACAACTCATGCTGCTTTCCCCCTGGCCACGGCGGCGTTACGTCCGCTCGCGCGACGCGCGAGGAACCACACCACGAGCCAGTACACGGCGTAAGCGATCAGGTTCATCAGCGCCGGATGCGCGCGATAACCCGTGAGCGTCGCGACCAGCGAACCGAAGGTGCTCGAATCGTCGAGCAGCGCCGACGAATTCCACACCTGGTCGACGATGGTCGGCAAGATTTCCTTGTCGATCAGCTTGTCGACGCCGGTCTGGAACAGGCCTGCGCCGAGGAACAGCAGCATGATTTCGGTGACGCGGAAAAAGAGGCGCCACGAGAAAATCTTGCCGCCCAGTTGCAGCAGATAGAACGTCAGGAACGCGAGGCCAAGGCCCAGCAGCACGGCCACATACTGGCTCGCGTCGACGTGACCCGACTGGCCGAAACCCAGGCCGTAGAGGAAGATCACCGTCTCGCTGCCCTCGCGTGCAATGGCGAGCGCGACCAGCACCGTAATGCCCCACCAGTTGGCGTCGCGTGTGGTCTTTTCCAGCGACTCTTCCATCTCGCGCTTGAGCGTGCGGCCATGCTGCTTCATCCACAGCACCATCTGCACGATCAGCACGCAGGCCACCAGCACCATGGCGGTCTGGAAGTAATCCTGGGCGTCGCCCGACAGCACTTCGGTGAAGCCGACCAGCGCCGCGCCCAGCGCCACCGCCGCCAGAATGCCGAGGCCCACGCCTGCCCACAGATACGGCAGGCCGCGCCGCGCACCGGCGTCGCCGTTCTTCAGCCACGCATACAGAATGCCGACGACGAGCAGCGCTTCCACGCTCTCACGCCAGACGATGAACAATACCTGACCCATTCAACACCTCCTGCCGCCAGCCGTCTGCTGACCGCGCTTTGTTACCTGGCAGCCTTTACTTCGCCACCCTTCCTTCGCAACACTTACTTGGCGACGATCACACCCTGTGCCTGCTGGTGGAAATCGTCGAAGAACTTGTACTCGCCCGGATCGAGCGGCGCGATCACGACGAACGAATCCGCGCCCGGCGCCAGCACTTTTTCCTTGCGCAACTGGACGCTCTCGAACTCGGCCGCACCCTTGCCGGTGTTGCGCACCTCGATCTTGATGCGCGTGCCCGCCGGCACTTCGATGCGCGCGGGGTTCAGCTTGCCATCGTTCATTTCGAGCTTGAACGTGGGCAGATCCGCGGCGTGCGCCACCGTGGCCACGCCCGCGAGCGACACCGCAAAAGACGCGCTGAGCGCGAGCGCCGCAAACTTTCGCATTCCAGTCATTGCTTTTACCTGCTCCTTGCTGACATTCATGCGGCGGCGCTGCACGAGATGCGCGCCGCCGCGCGAGCTGCCGGTTGAAGCCCTGGCAAGCGCCAGGCCTTCGCCCTCGTGGTCGCAGCCCTCTTAGTAGCCGCCCTTCTTGCCGATGCCCGCGAACGGGAAATCGTATTCGATCGTGATGGGCTTGAACCACGGGCCCACGCCGGTTTCCTTGTCGACGTGGCGGCCGAACGCCATGTGGCCCATTTGCATCGGCGCTTCGACGATCATCTTGAGGTGATACTTGCCGGGGCCAGCCAGCTTGACGTTGTCGCCATAGTGCGGGCCGTCGTTAGCCACCATCGGCATCAGGTCGCCCTTTTGCACGTAGCTCGAACCCGGCTTGGTCAGCTCGTAGTGCACCTGCAGGTACGGCATCCAGTCGCCTTCGGCGAAACCGGTCGGGTTGTTCTTGACCGCGTGGATGTCCGTTTCCAGGTGGATGTCGGAATCCGACGCCTTGCGCATCATGCCTTCCGGTTCCATGGTGATCGGCTGCAGATAGACCGCGCCGATTTCCATGCCGCCCTGGATCTGCTGCTTGCCGATCGGGTACTCGGCCGCCTGAGCCGAAAACGCAGCGGCCGCAGCCGCGATGACGGCGGTGCCGCGCACGAAAGAATGGATCCGCATCGAAACTCCTGATTTTTTATGAGAGGTACAACCGAATCATCGAGTGCATCTACGTAAAAACGTTAATGCGAACAATTCTCAATAATAGCGAAGTTTAACACTGAAGCCGATGGGGAACAAATTGCTGCAAGGGGAGAACCCCTTCGCAGCAGGGTTTTAGCAGCGTTGGGTTAACGCAGGCTTACGGCAAGCCACCAAATGTTTTTCAATGCACGCTTAATAGAAAGCCAGAGTCGATCGCCAGACATTCCAGGCGCAATAAAAAGGGCGCAAACGGTACCAGACCGTGCGCCCTTCTTTTCGCTGAAACCGCTTGCCGTCAGGCCGGATGATCGCCCACATTGGCCCCAAATACGCGCTGGCGCAGCACCGCCAACTGGTCGCGCGCCTGCGCGGCCTTCTCGAATTCGAGATTCTTCGCGTGATCCATCATCTGCTTTTCGAGCTTCTTGATTTCCTTCGCGATCTGCTTTTCGGACATGTCCTCGAACTTCGCGCGCTCCTGCTCCTCGCGCAGTTCGGCG
Organism: Paraburkholderia bannensis NBRC 103871; assembly: GCF_000685015.1. Classification (GTDB taxonomy): domain Bacteria; phylum Pseudomonadota; class Gammaproteobacteria; order Burkholderiales; family Burkholderiaceae; genus Paraburkholderia; species Paraburkholderia bannensis. The sequence continues at coordinate 22,769 of NZ_BAYA01000009.1, forward strand.
CGCGCATCGTCGACGTTGTAGACACCGTCGATGATGTCCTTGATGCGTTTGACCACGCCGCGCGGCACGATGCCGTTCGCTTCGTTGAAGGCCATCTGCTTGGCGCGGCGGCGCTCGGTTTCGTCGATCGCCCGGCGCATCGAATCCGTGATGCGGTCGCCGTAGAGAATCGCCTTGCCGTTCACGTTACGCGCGGCGCGCCCGATCGTCTGGATCAGCGAGCGCTCGGCGCGCAGGAAGCCTTCCTTGTCCGCGTCGAGAATCGCCACCAGCGAGACCTCGGGAATGTCCAGCCCCTCGCGCAGCAGGTTGATGCCCACCAGCACGTCGAAGGTGCCCAGGCGCAGGTCGCGAATGATTTCCACGCGCTCGACCGTGTCGATGTCGCTGTGCAGGTAGCGCACCTTGACGCCGTGATCGGCGAGGAACTCGGTCAGCTGCTCGGCCATGCGCTTGGTGAGCGTCGTCACCAGCACGCGCTCCCCCACTTCCACGCGCGCGTTGATTTCCGAGAGCACGTCGTCGACCTGCGTGGAGGCCGGGCGCACTTCGATCGTCGGATCGACCAGGCCCGTGGGCCGCACCACCTGCTCGGCGATCTGGCCCGTGACCTTCTTTTCGTAGTCGGCGGGCGTGGCGGAGACGAACACCACCTGGCGCATCTTGCCTTCGAACTCGTTGAACTTGAGCGGCCGGTTATCGAGCGCCGAAGGCAACCGGAAGCCGTAATCGACGAGGTTTTCCTTACGCGCGCGGTCGCCGTTGTACATGCCGTTGAACTGGCCGATCAGCACGTGCGACTCGTCGAGGAACATCATCGCGTCGCTGGGCAGGTAATCGACGAGCGTGGGCGGCGGCTCGCCGGGCAGCGCGCCCGAGAAGTGCCGCGAGTAGTTCTCGATGCCCTTGCAGAAGCCCAGTTCCTGCAGCATTTCCAGGTCGAAACGGGTGCGCTGCTCCAGCCGCTGCGCCTCCACCAGCTTGCCTTCGGCGTAGAAAAACTCCAGCCGGTCGCGCAATTCGGTCTTGATGGTCTCGACGGCGCGCAGCACGGTCTCGCGCGGCGTCACATAGTGCGACGACGGATAGACCGTGAAGCGCGGAATCTTCTGGCGCACGCGGCCCGTGAGCGGATCGAACAGTTGCAGCGTCTCGACCTCGTCGTCGAACAGCTCCACGCGCACGGCCATTTCGGCGTGCTCGGCCGGGAAGATGTCGATGGTGTCGCCGCGCACGCGAAAGGTGCCGCGCTGGAAATCCTGTTCGTTGCGGTTGTACTGCATCGCAATCAGGCGCGCGATGATGTCGCGCTGGCCGAGCTTGTCGCCCTGGCGCAGCGTCAGGATCATCTGATGGTACTCGGACGGATTGCCGATACCGTAGATCGCCGACACCGTCGCCACGATCACCACGTCGCGGCGCTCCATCAGGCTCTTGGTGGCCGACAGACGCATCTGCTCGATGTGCTCGTTGATCGACGAATCCTTCTCGATGAAGAGATCGCGCTGCGGCACGTAGGCTTCCGGCTGGTAGTAGTCGTAGTACGAGACGAAGTACTCGACGGCATTGCGCGGGAAGAACTCGCGGAATTCCGCGTAAAGCTGCGCGGCGAGCGTCTTGTTCGGCGCGAACACGATCGCCGGGCGGCCCAGACGCGCGATGGTGTTGGCCATCGTGAAGGTCTTGCCCGAACCCGTCACGCCCAGCAGCGTCTGGAACGAGAGGCCGTCTTCCACGCCTTCCACGAGCGTTTCGATGGCCGTCGGCTGGTCGCCGGCCGGCAGATACGGCTGGTAGAGCTGGAACGGCGAGCCGTCGTAGTGGACGAACTTCGACTCGTCGAGCGCCGGGGCGTCGGCGACGGTGTGGTCGGACATGGAGGACATCCTGTGCGCGGAGCAAACAAGCATTCTAGCGTTTCGCCAACGGGCGGGCGCGAGGTGCTTTTGGGGGTGTGACGGGAGAACCCGGCGACGGCGCGGGCCGATGGGGAACCTCGATGTGGAACCTTATCGGCGGGTGTTTTTGCGCTGCTGGGTCGATGTTTGATATCAGGCAGATGGGGCGTCAAGCCCAAGGCTGCAAGAGGCCAGGCACCGAGTTTTTGCGTTTGCCTATAGGGAAAAGCTGGGCATAAAGGCCACGCTGGCGTCACAGTCGGCGAAAAACCGGCTTGAGGATTCGTTACAATAGCGCGTTGCGTGGCCGGCCGCCCCGCGCGCCTGCCGTTTCAGGCGCGTACCAGAAGTCTTTCGTCACACCCGCGGCGCGCGGACCACCGAGCTTCTCCCTCCACTTTTGCCGAACCATCATGTCCCTCTTTTCCGCTGTCGAACTCGCCCCCCGCGACCCGATCCTGGGTCTGAACGAAGCCTATAACGCCGACGCACGCGCGACCAAGGTGAACCTCGGCGTGGGCGTGTACACCAACGAGGAAGGCAAGATTCCGCTGCTGCGCGCGGTGCGCGAAGCGGAAAAGGCCCGCGTGGAAGCCGGCCTGCCGCGCGGCTACCTGCCGATCGAAGGCATCGCCGCCTATGACGCCGCTGTGCAGAAACTGCTGCTCGGCGACGATTCGCCGCTGATCGCAGCCGGCCGCGTCGTCACGGCGCAGGCCATCGGCGGCACGGGCGCACTGAAGATCGGCGCCGACTTCCTCAAGCGCGTGAACCCGGCTGCCAAGGTCGCGATCAGCGACCCGAGCTGGGAAAACCACCGCGCGCTGTTCGAAAGCGCAGGCTTTGAGGTCGTCGCCTACCCGTATTACGACGCACAGACCAACGGCGTGAACTTCGAGGGCATGCTCTCGGCGCTGAACGGCTACGCCGCTGGCACGGTTGTCGTGCTGCACGCGTGCTGCCACAACCCGACCGGCGTCGACCTCACGATCGACCAGTGGAAGCAGGTCATCGAAGTCGTGAAGGCGCGCGAGCTCGTGCCGTTCCTCGACATCGCTTACCAGGGCTTCGGTGACGGCATCGCGGAAGACGGCGAAGTCGTGCGTCTGTTCGCCGCTTCGGAACTCAACGTGTTCGTGTCGTCGTCGTTCTCGAAGTCGTTCTCGCTGTACGGCGAGCGCGTCGGCGCGCTGTCGATCCTCACGGCCAGCAAGGAAGAATCGTCGCGCGTGCTCTCGCAACTCAAGCGCGTGATCCGCACGAACTACTCGAACCCGCCGACGCACGGCGGCTCGGTGGTCGCTGCGGTGCTCGGCTCGGCCGACCTGCGCGCGATGTGGGAAGCCGAACTCGGCGAAATGCGCAACCGCATCCGCGCGATGCGTACGGGCCTCGTCGAGCGCCTGGCAGCTGCCGGCGTCGACCGCGACTTCAACTTCATCAACGTGCAGCGCGGCATGTTCTCGTACTCGGGCCTCACGGCGGCGCAAGTCGACCGCCTGCGCGAAGAGTTCGGCATCTACGCCGTCAGCACGGGCCGCATCTGCGTGGCCGCACTGAACACGCGCAACCTCGACGCCGTCGCGAGCGCTGTTTCGGCTGTGCTGAAGTAATTCGTCGCCAAAGTCATCGTTTCAGCAGCGCCTCGCTGCTGAAACGATAAAAAAGGCGTCCGTTCGCAAGAACGGACGCCTTTTGTTTTGGTGCGGTGTCTTCGATCGCGCGAAGAACTTCGACTTCGATTTACCTGGGGGCGCTGCCCGGCCCACGCGCGTCGCGATGGATGTCGTGCGTGACGAAGCCCGAGTCGTTGTCAGGCTTGTCGAGCCAGCCCGGTTGCTCCAGCGTCGCGCGGATATCCTGCAAGCCGCTCGACCAATGCTCGCGCATCGTCGTGGTGCCGAACTGGAAGTCCTTGAAGTGGCCTTCGTACTCCTTCTGCCGGTAGATCAGATGGATCACGTTGTACTTCTTCGAACACGACAGCTCGTCCGCCAGCTCGACCCACGCATCCTGCCGATGCTCGGGCGACACGCGCTCCAGCACTTCGCGCAGCACGTGACGGAAACGCTGCGAGCGTTGCAGCATGTCGGTCACGAGACGCGTACGGCTCGAATACTGGATGTCCTTCATGCGACCTTGCACGTCGGTGATGTTGTCGGGCACCGGCCCACGCGCACTCCACAGATCGACCTGAAACGCGAGCGTGTCGCGCCGCGGCGTGGTCTGGATCACCTCGTAGAGCGGCGTATTCGACATCAGGCCGCCGTCCCAGTAATACTCGCCGTCGATTTCCACAGCCGCGAACCCCGGCGGCAACGCGCCCGAGGCGATGAAATGCTCGGGGCGCAGCTTCGTGGTGGTGTTGTCGAAGTACACGAAGTTGCCCGTGCCCACGTTCACCGCGCCCAGCGACACGCGCACTTCGCGCGAGTTGATGCGGTCGAAATCGCACAGGCGCTCAAGCGTGGCCTTCAGCGGCGTCGTGTCGTAATAGCTCGCCTTGCCGGGCTGGCCGGACGCATTGGGCAGCGGCGGCGGAAAGCGCGGCGTGAAGAAGCCCTTCTGCCCTTCCACGACTGCGCCCGCGGCCTGAAACGCCGTGAAGGTCTTGCGGATCGCATCGCCCGCATTGAAGAGCGCATGTTCGAGGAAAGCCGGCAACGGCGGACTCCAGGCCGGCTGGCAGATCGTCTCCCAGAACTCGCGCAGGCGCGCGACGCGATGCTCGGGCGCGTTGCCCGCGATCAGCGCCGTATTGAGCGCGCCGATCGAGATGCCCGCGATCCAGTTGGGCGCAATGCCGGCCTCGAAAAGCCCTTCGTAGACGCCCGCCTGATACGCGCCCAGCGCGCCGCCGCCTTGCAGCGTGAGCGCGACGGTTTCCCATTGCGCGGACTCGCTGCTACAGCGGGACGTGCGTGGCTGCGCGCGCGGCTCGTGCGCTTCGTGCGAAGCGGTTGCGTCGCTCGCCTGCGGGGGCTGCGTGCCCGCCCCGGTATACGCGACGGCCTCTTCGCCGACCGCGCTCGATTGGACCTGCCCTTTCTTGCGCTGCGCCATGGCCGGCCCTCCGCGTTACTGCATGAACCAGCCGTGGCTGACGACGAACGACTGGCCCGTGAACGCCGCGCTCGGGAACGCCGACAGGAACAGCACCGTCTGCGCCACGTCTTCGACCGTCGTGAACACGCCATCCACCGTGCCGCCGAGCATCACCTTCTTGACCACTTCCTCTTCGGAAATGCCCAGTTCCTTCGCTTGCTCCGGAATCTGCTTGTCCACCAGCGGCGTACGCACGAAGCCCGGGCAAACCACATGCGAGCGCACGTTGTGCTTGCCGCCTTCCTTGGCCAGCACGCGCGCGAGGCCCAGCAGACCGTGCTTGGCCGTCACATACGCCGACTTCAGCGGCGACGCTTCATGCGAATGCACCGAGCCCATGTAGATCACCACGCCGCCACGGTCGTCCTTGTACATGTACTTGAGTGCGGCCTTGGTCGTGAGAAACGCGCCGTCGACGTGAATCGCCTGCATTTTCTTCCAGTCGGCAAACGAATAGTTTTCGATTGGATTCACGATCTGGATGCCGGCGTTCGACACGAGAATGTCGATCGAGCCGAAGGTGGCCGCGACCTTGTCGATACCGTCGTTGACGGCTTCTTCGCTCGTTACGTCCATGGCGATGCCGATGGCCTTGCCGCCTGCGCCCTTGATCTCTTCCGCCACGGCGTCGGCGCCGCTCTGGTTGAGGTCGGCGATGGCGACGGCCGCGCCCGCCTGGGCCAGCGTGAGCGCGATCTGCTTGCCGATGCCGCTTGCGGCGCCGGTGACGACCGCGACCTTGCCATTGAGATTCGAATTCAGAGAAAGAGACGACATCGAGCACCTCCAGAAAGTGGGCAGAGTGGACAAGATGAGACCTCGACGCGCACACGCCGTCAAATCGGCCGAACGGTCTATACCAAACGGCATAAGCCATTCGGCGGAATGTTGCGCCGCGATCAACCGCGCTATTGTGCATGAACCCGTCTGTCACGCGCGTGAAGCTGGCAGGCCCCTTCCACGGCGTGGCTGGCGTATGTCTGCGCGCATGTCGCGGCGCGGCGCAGACCCTCTGCGCACGCTCGCGGATCGTGCTAACTTGCCTGCTCTACGCAAAGGAGACGTTCATGAACTATCGGCGACTGGGCCGCTCCGGCCTGCAAGTCAGCGAACTGTCAATCGGCTCGTGGGTCACGTACGGCAATCAGGTCGATCGAAACCTCGCGCGCGAATCGCTGGCCGCCGCGCGCGACGCGGGCGTCAACTTCTTCGACAACGCCGAAGTCTACGCAGGCGGCCAATCCGAAGAAATCATGGGCCAGGCGCTCAAGGAACTCGCGTGGCCGCGCGTGAGCTATGTGGTGTCCACCAAGTTCTTCTGGGGCTTGAACGAGGCCCCCAACCAGTACCACACGCTCAATCGCAAATATCTGCTGGACGCCATCGACCACTCGCTCAAGCGCCTGCAGCTCGATTACGTCGACCTGGTGTTCTGCCATCGCCCCGACCCGAACACGCCGGTCGAGGAAACCGTCTGGGCGATGAGCGACATGATTACGCGCGGCAAGGCGCTGTACTGGGGCACCTCGGAATGGAGCGCCGACGAGATTCGCGCCGCGTGGGAAATCGCGGAACGTCATCATCTGCACAAGCCCGTCATGGAGCAGCCGCAGTACAACCTGTTCCATCGCCGCCGCGTCGAGGACGAATACCGGCGTCTCTATGAAGACATCGGCCTCGGGCTGACGACGTGGAGCCCGCTTGCTTCGGGGCTGCTCACCGGCAAGTATCGCGGCGGCGTACCGGCGGACAGCCGCGCGCAATTGCAGGGCTATGACTGGCTGCGCAAGCAGGTCACGGACGCGGACAAGAACGCCATCGTCGGCAAGCTCGCGGATTTCGCGAAGGAGTTGGACTGCACCGTCGGGCAACTGGCGCTGGCGTGGATTCTCAAGAATCCGAACGTGAGCACGGTCATCACGGGCGCTTCGCGTGTCGAGCAGATCGGCGAGAACATGAAGGCGCGCGATGTGGCCGAGAAAATCACGCCTGAGGTCAAGGAAAAGATCGAAGCGATCGTCGGCGAAGCCTACGATTGAGCGACGGCGCTCGGGCTCGCGCTGGCCGCAGGGCTGGTTGCAGGCCACGGCGCCTGTACGCGGCTGTACGCGCTGTACAATACGCGGCCTTTCTCCGGCGGCGCGCACGATGCGCCGCCGATCCGTCTCACCCGCCATCGGGCCATGCGCGCGTTTTCCCATTTGCTTGAGACGCGCCGCCGCCCGAACTTGCCTTTGGCCCCATCATGCTGAGCTACCGTCACGCCTTTCACGCCGGCAATCACGCCGATGTCCTCAAGCACGCCGTCGCCGTGCAGTTGCTGAACCACCTCGGCAAGAAGGACAAGGCGTTCTGGTACATCGACACCCACGCGGGCGCGGGCGCCTACGCACTGCGCGAGGGTTACGCGACCAAGAACGCCGAATACGACACCGGCATCGGCAAGCTGTGGGGCCGCACCGACCTGCCCGAGATGCTCTCGGAGTACGTCGATGAAGTCTCGGCGCTCAATCCGGACGGCCATCTGCGTTTCTATCCCGGCTCGCCGTATCTGGCGTGGCGTCTGATGCGCGAGCAGGATCGCATGCGCCTGTTCGAGATGCACAGCACCGAAATCGACGTGCTGCGTCATCGCTTTCGCGACGCGGGCCGCCGCGTGATGATCTATCCCGGCGATGGTTTCGAAGGCGTCAAGGCGCTCCTGCCGCCGCCGCCGCGCCGCGCGCTGGTGCTGATCGACCCGTCGTTCGAGGACAAGCGCGACTACTCGCGCACGATCAAATGCCTGGAAGAAAGCCTTGAGCGTTTTGCGACCGGCACGTATGCGGTCTGGTATCCGCAGGTGACGCGCCCCGAATCGCAGCGTTTTCCGGATCAGCTCAAGCGTATTCAGGAAAAGAGCTGGCTGCACGTTTCGCTGTCGGTGAGCCATCCGCCCAAGGACGGTTTCGGGCTCTTTGGCAGCGGCATGTTCATCCTGAACCCGCCCTACACGCTCGCGGCGCAGCTCAAGGAAACCATGCCGTTCCTCGTGAAGGCGCTCGGCATCGACGACGGCGCGCAGTTCAAGATCGAATCGCGCGGCGACTAAGCCGCGCTACCTGCCTTTGAGCGTCATTGCTGCGGTACGTATTGCTGAGGTACGTACTGCTGAGGTACGTACTGCTGGGGCGCATATTGCTGCTGCACGGGCCGGGGACGCGGCGGGCGCCCGCCCCCGCCCGGCACCTCCACATACGGCGCGACGATGATCGGCTGCGAGCCGGCCGTGCCGTCCCCATTGAGCGTGGGCAACTGCTGCATCTGCACCATCGGCTGATGCGAAAGCGGCGCGGTCTGTAGCACCGTGCCCGATTGCCCATCGTTGATCCCCGTTTCCGTATCCAGAATCAACGGCTTGCCCGCCGCGTGCGCGCCCGCGCTTGCGAGCGCGATGGCCACCGCGGTGAGCGTGGTCAGCGCGACAGCCAGCGTTGGGCGGAAAAAACGGTCTGACGCCATGTAAAGCCCCCGGAATGCGATGTGTGCGGTGTGCCTGATGCCAGCAGCGGCGACGCCGACCTTGTGCGCAAGTCCGGTGCTGGCCTCTGTGTTGTCGGCTAATCGCAAAAAGGACTTTACCTTACCGTAGTGGCAAGGTTCACACTTCAAGGCATGCACACCAGCACGCCCGGCTCAAGACCTTTATCTGACCCAGAAATGACAAAGCCCCGCCAGATGCGGGGCTTGCGGCAAATCTGCGGCCCTGATGCGTGGGCCAGCGGACTGCTTACAGCGAGTAGCCGTTCGATTCGAGCGAGCGGATACGCTGTTCGAGCTGCACGATGTCGGTCGACGAGGCGAGGTACGTTTCGCGGCGACGGCGTTCGGCAGTTTCAAACCAGGTGCTCAGCTTTTCGAGGAAGTACGCAAACATGATGGTGTTCTCCAAGGATCGGTATGTATCCCCGGTGGATTTTTACATCAGGGATTACCCTCGTAAGGGATAACCCGCATTATAGCGGTTGCACCTGATTTTTCCAGTGAATTGCTCGCATACAGTGCATTCCAATCTGGAATGGTGCACGACGGACATTTGGCAACATCATGATTTATCGGCAGATTTTTCGGGTGATTCGCACAGGCCACGCAGCTAATGCAAAAAACTGCACCACAATTGTGCATGAAAACGCAAAAGTTGCGATCGTTTGCGCGAGTGGGTTGCACCTTTCGCCGAAAACTTGCGCAACCTCAACCCGCAACGCTTTGTGCAACCGGCTCCGGATCGGCCAGTCGTTCGATGATCGGACAGTCCGGACGGTCGTCGCCGTGACAATGGGCCGCAAGGTGGCGCAGCGTGTCGCGCATCTGCGTGAGCTCGGCGATACGCTGGTCGAGCTCAGTGACATGTTCGAGGGCGATGGCCTTCACCTCGGCGCTGGCGCGCGAGCGGTCATGCCAGAGCGCCAGCAGGCGGCGGATATCGTCGACGAGAAAACCCAGTCGGCGCGCCTGACGGATGAAGCGCAGCGCGTGCACCTCCTCCATGCCGTAGACGCGGTAGCCCGACTCCGTGCGCGCCTTCGGCACGATCAGGTCAACGCTCTCGTAGTAGCGGATCATTTTCGCCGTCACGCCCGAGGCGCGCGCCGCTTCACCGATGTTCATGCTGCTCTCCTGCGGGTTGCCGGGCGAGTTGCCAGTTTTTCGATCCTACACCTTCCCACGATGGGAAGGTACAGCCGCCTCGACCGTTCAGCCAGAACACCGCTGGCATAATCGGCCGACGCTTTTCCCCTCCGTTCTCAGTCAAAGGAATTCACCATGATCCAGTTCAACGTCGAAGGCATGAGCTGCCAGCATTGCGTCGGCGCCGTCACGCGCGCGATCCACGAACAGGACGCCGCCGCGAAAGTCCAGATCGACCTGGCCGCGGGCCGTGTGAGCGTCGAATCGAGCCAGAGCGCCGACGTGCTCAAGGCCGCCATCGACGAAGCCGGCTACACCGTCACGGCCACGGCCGCAGCCTGACGCGAGGCGCCGCACCATGTTCAAGGTCGCCGTCGTCGGTGCATCGGGGCTGCTCGGGCGCGCGCTGGAGCGTGAGCTGGCCGCGCAGACCGGCTGGCAGGTCGTGCAGACGGCTTTCAGCCGCGTGAGCGCGCAGCAGGTTGCACTCGATGTGCGCGACGCGCGCGCGGTCGAGGCCTTCGTCGCGCGCGAAGCGCCCGACGCCATCGTGGTCGCCGCCGCCGAGCGACGCCCCGATGTCTGCGAGCACGATCCCGCTGCGGCGCGCGCGCTCAACGTCGACGCGGTGCGTCACGTCGCGGCGGCGGCCAGAGCGCGCGGCGCGTGGGTGCTGTCGATTTCCACCGACTACGTGTTCGACGGCAGCGCGCCGCCCTACCTGCCCGACGCCAGGCCGAACCCGCTCAACGCCTACGGGCGCAGCAAGCTCGAAGGCGAGCGCGCGCTGCTCGACGCCACCGATCACGCTCTGGTGCTGCGCTTGCCGCTGCTCTACGGGCCGATCGTCAACTGGCAGGAGTCGGCGGTGACGAGCCTCGTGCCCGCGATCCGCGCCTCGGCCAAGGCGGGCAGCGCGCCCGCCGTGATGGACGCGTGGGCCACGCGCTATCCCACCTTCACGCCCGATGTGGCGTTCGTGATCCGCGAGCTGCTCACGCGCTGCGCGGACGGCGACGCCGTGCGCGGCCTCGCGCAATGGTCAGGCGACGAACCGATGACCAAGTACGAGATCGCGCAGCGCATCGCGCGAGCGCTCGGTATCGACGCTCGCCTCGTCGCCCAGACCGAACCCGCCGACGCCACGCCGCGCCCACGCGATTGCCACCTCGATTCGGGGCGGCTCGAAGCGCTGGGGATCGGCAAGCGTACGCCGTTCGATGCGGGCATCCGTGCGGTGATCGACGCTTTCGAAGCGGAATACGGCGGCGCGCAGCCGTAAACGCAATGTAAAGCGAAACGCAAAGCGAAAATCCGCAGCGCGCGGCGAACCGACGCCGTGCGCCCGCTTCACGTCACTGCGTCACGTCACTGCCTCGCCTTAACGCACCGCTTCACCGCACTCAATGAAAATCGCGGCTCTGCGTCGCCAGACGTCCGAGCAAGCGGCTATGGTCTTCCAGCCGGTTCGCGACCAGGTGCACCACCTCGCCTTCGCGCTGCACGACGCCCGCGACCGCCAGCAGCGACGCACCCAGCAATTCCTTGCGCTGCGTCTCCACGAGCGCCGCATGCACGATCACGTTGACCGAACCGGTCTCGTCTTCCAGCGAAACAAAGATCGTCCCCTTGGCCGTGCCGGGTCGCTGGCGCACCGTGACGATGCCGCACACGCGCGCGAGCTTGCCGTGGCCGCACAGCGCCAGTTGCGCCGCGCTGAGAAAGCGCTGCTTCGCGAGGCCCTCGCGCAGGAGTTCGAGCGGGTGACGATTGAGCGTGAGGCGCAGGCTCGCGTAATCGGCGACGATTTCCGCGCCTTCGGAAGCACGCGGCAAGTCGATGCGCGCCTCGGCCACGGGCGCGTCGCGCAATAGCGCGGGCACCGCGTGCTGCGCGGTCACGGCCCACCACGCCTCGCGCCGATGGCCCGCGATGCACGCGAGCGCATTGGCGGCCGCCAGCGCTTCCAGTTCGCGGCGCGTGAGCGCGGCGCGGCGCGCGAGATCGTCGACATCGGCGAACGGCGCCTGCGCGCGCGCCGCCATCACGCGGTGCGCCGCGTCCTGCGAAAACCCCTTGATCAGGCTGAAGCCCAGGCGCACCGCCGGGCCGCCGCTGCCGTAATGTTCCGGCGCCTGCGCGGCACGCATGCGCTCGATGCAGCGATGCCGGCGCATCAGCTCGCGCAGGCGCGGCACGCCACGGCGCTGCACGGCGGCATGCAGACGCGCGCGGTAATGCGCCACCCGCTTGCGGCGCACGCGCGCGGTCTCGTCGTCGAGCCGCACGCCCGGCTTGCTGCGCACCTCCAGCACGGACTGCCACTCGCTGATCGCGATATCGGGCGCACGCACCGGCACGCCATGCCGCTTCGCGTCCTGCACGAGCTGCGACGGCGAATAAAACCCGAGCGGCTGGCTGTTGAGCAACCCGGCCAGAAACGCGGCGGGCTCATAGCGCTTGAGCCACGAACTCGTGTACACGAGCAGCGCGAAGCTGGCCGCATGGCTTTCCGGGAAACCGTAATCGCCGAAACCCTCGATCTGCTTGCAGATGCGGTCGGCGAATTCCTGCGAGTAGCCCCGCGTCTTCATGCGGTTCGTCAGGTCTTCCTGATACGGCTTCAGGTTGCCGTCGCGCCGCCACGCGGCCATCGCGCGCCGCAGCTTGTCGGCTTCCTCGCCGGTGTACTCGGCGGCGACCATTGCCAGGTGCATCACCTGCTCCTGGAAAATCGGCACGCCGAGCGTGCGCTGGAGCACCGGGCGCAGTTCGTCCTTGGCGTACTCGACGCTTTCCTCGCCGTGGCGGCGCTTGAGGTACGGATGCACCATGTCGCCCTGGATCGGCCCGGGCCGCACGATCGCCACCTGGATCACGAGGTCGTAGTACGTGCGCGGACGCAGGCGCGGCAACATGCTCTGCTGCGCGCGCGACTCGATCTGGAAGACGCCGACCGTATCCGCGTGGCTGCACATCGTGTAGACGGCCGGATCCTCGATCGGAATGTCCTTCACGCCGAAGTGCGGCAGCCCGCGCCGCAGCGCCACGAATTCGAGCGAGCGCCGGATCGCCGACAGCATGCCGAGCGCGAGCACGTCCACCTTAAGCAAGCGCAGCGCGTCGATATCGTCCTTGTCCCACTCGATCACGTAGCGGTCTTTCATGGCCGCGTTCTCGATCGGCACGAGCCGCGAGAGCTTGTCGCGCGCAATCACGAAACCGCCCACATGCTGCGAGAGATGGCGCGGAAAGCCGCGCAGCTCGCGCGTGAGGCGGATCAGTTGCTGCGTGACGGGCGAATCGGACGAGAAACCCGCTTCCTGCAGGTGATGCGCGATCGAATCGGGGCCGTCCCACCACTGATGCGCGCCCGAGAGTTTTTCGACCAGCGTGTTGTCGAGCCCGAGCGCCTTGCCCACGTCGCGCAACGCACTGCGCGAGCGATAGGTGATGAGCGTCGCCGCCAGCGCGGCGCGGCGCGTGCCGTATTTGCGATAGATGTACTGGATGACTTCTTCGCGGCGCTGGTGCTCGAAATCGACGTCGATGTCGGGCGGCTCGTTGCGCGCACGGGACAGGAAACGCGCGACCAGCATGTTCATGCGCACCGGGTCGATCTCGGTGATCTTCAGGCAGAAGCACACGACCGAATTCGCCGCCGATCCGCGCCCCTGGCAGAGGATCTTCTGCTCGCGCGCGAAGCGCACGATGTCGTGCACGGTCAGGAAGTATTTTTCGTACTTCAGTTCGGTGATGAGCGTGAGTTCCTGCTCGATCTGGCTGCGGCGCTTCTCGTTCATGCCGTCGGGCCAGCGCTCGTCAGCGCCCTGCATCACGAGCTTGCGCAGCCAGGTGGTGGGCGTCTCGTCGGCGGGCACGAGTTCTTCTGGATATTCGTAGGCCAGCTCGCCGAGGTCGAAGGTGCAGCGGCGTGCGACCTCCAGCGTCGCGGCCAGCGTCTCAGGCGGATAAAGCGCGCTCAGGCGCACGCGCGAGCGCAGATGGCGCTCCGCATTGGGCTCTAGCGCGCGGCCGCACGATGCCAGCGGCTTGCCGATGCGCACCGCGCTCAGCGTGTCCTGCAAGGGCTTGCGCGAGCGCGCATGCATCAGCACGCCGCCCGCCGCGACGAGCGGCAGGCCGCTTTCCTGCGAGACATGGCGCAGCACTTCGATCTGCGTATCGTCGCCACCGGTCTGCCAGAGTTCGAGCGCGATCCACGCGCGCTCGGCCGCGAAACCCGCAAGCCAGTGCGCGGCGCGCAGCGTCTGCGCGAGCGTGGCCGTGCGCTGCGGCACGAGCAGCAGCACGCAGTCGCGCAGGTGGCGCAGATGCGTGAAGTCCGGCTCGGGATCGGTGAAGTCGGCTGGACTCACGCGGTACTCGCCTTTGTTCGCCCGCGAGCGCGCGAGCGTGATCAGCTCGCAGAGATTGCCGTAGCCCTCGCGGTTCATCGCGATCGCGACGAGCGTGCAGAACGGCGCGCCGTGCTCGTCGACGAGATTCAGTTCGCTGCCGGTCAGCAGTTGCAGCGCAGGCACGAAGGGCGTCGCGCGGGCGGCGGCATCGTGGGCCTTGCGGCGCTCTTCGTCGAAATCCTTGAGCGCGCTCCAGGCGCGCACGACGCCCGCGAACGAGCACTCGTCGGTGATGGCGAGCGCGCTGTAGCCGTGACGGATCGCCTGCTCGACCAGCTCGTTCGGGCGCGATGCGCCGCGCAGGAACGTGAAGTTGGTCAGGCAGTGCAGTTCCGCGTAGTCAGGTAGCTGCGCTGGCGATGGTTGCGCAGGCAACGATGCGCCCGCTCCTGGGTTCGACATGATGCTTCTAAAAAGTACGGATTGCCGGTATCAGCCGAACAAGCCTTGCAGATACCACTGGCCGCCTATGCGCTCGCGGTAGAGCCAGAACATGCGCCCCTGATCGTCGGCGGCCACGTAGTAGTCGCGCCCGACGCCCTCGCCGTCCCACCAGCCCGCCTCGATGCGCTCGGTGCGCGTGAGCGTCTTGAGCGGGCGGCGATAGACCGGCCGGTCGTCGCGCGTGGCCAGCTTGAGCGGCTTTTCGAGCAGCCACGCGGGACGCGGCTGGGTCGGCAGCGGCACCTCGGGCAGATCGAAGGCGCTCTGCACCGGCGCGCTTTCCTCCTGCGCGGCGGCCTGCACGCCAGCCTTGCTCGAATTGCGCGATTTGCGCGGCGCCTGGCGGCGCGCGGGCGCGCGATACGTACGCGCCGACATCGCATGCTCGGGCCGATGGTCGTCCTCGACGAACAGCTGCAACACGTTCTGCTCGCCGATACGCGCGCCGATGCGCTCGAACAGCTGCGCGAGCGAGGCGTCCGACGCCTCGGGCGACGGGAACAGCGTGTCGGTGGGCGGCGCGTACTCGCTCACCTGGTCGGCGACCAGCGCGAGGCCGATCACGGGCGCGGCCAGCTCGGTCTGGTTGAGCTTCTCGCGCAGCAGCCACAGCAGATGCGCGGCGTCGCGCGACGCCGCGGCCCACGTCAGGCGCAGGCTCGACGTGCGCGGCGCGTGGCGAGATGCCAGTTCGTGCTCCAGGCGCAGCTCGAAACCGCACAGCCCGCCATGCTGCACGGCAAGCCAGCCCGCCAGCTGCGTCACCAGGCGGCGCGCGGCGAACAGCAGCGCTTCGGCGCTTTCCACACGCGCCTGCAATTCGAGCGCCGCATGAAACGACGGCGGCGCGGCAAACCACGCGCGCGGATCGGGGGACTCGCCGCGCGCCTGCGCGAGCCAGGCGAGCACGTCATCGCCGAAACGCCGCACGACGCCGTCGCGCGGCAAGCGCCGCAAATCGCCGAGCGTCGCGCAACCGATCTGCGTAAGCGCGTGCTCGTGCTGCGCGGCGAACGGCGCGAGCGTGACCGGCAACGCGTCGAGCGCGCGCGCCAGCGTGCTGTCCTTGAGCACGTGAAAGCGCCGCGCGGCGTGCGCGCCGGCCGTCGCATGCGCCTGGGCGAGCGTCCACGCGCCCCATGCCGTGGGCGCGCAGGCGATGCGCGCGGCGTGGCCGCAATCGGCCACCGTCGCCGCGACTTTGGCGAGCAACGCGCGCACGCCGCCGAACAGACGCAAGCCCGAGCCGACTTCGAGCAACAACGTATGCGACTGCGCGAGCGAAACCTTCGGCGTATAGGCGAGCAGCGCGAGCGCGAGCGCCTCGAACGCACGCGCCTCGCGCGCCGCATCGGCTTCGAGCAGCACGAGCCCAGGTGCCAGCGCAAGCGCATGCGCGCGCGTGCTGCCGGGCTGCACGCCGAGGCGGAATGCAGCGCGGTCGGCGATCAGGATGCGCGCGTGATCGGCGAGCGCGTAGCAGCGTTCGGGCTGGCCTTGCGCGGCCAGGTTCGCGGACGGGTTCGCGGCCTGGGCTTCAGCCTCATCTCCAGCATGAGATGCGCCCTCAAACGACCCGATCGACGGAAGCGGCGGCCTGACGGCCTCCAGCGGCAACAACGGCAAGGTGACGGCGATCCACAGCATGATTGATCCCGGGCCACGGCATGAACGGCGCGGCGCCCGGCTGGGGCAGCACCGACTCCTGCAGCGGCAAAGTGACGACGAGTGGCTGGGCGGGCGGCGGCCCGCGGCGCTTGAAAATATCGACGCAGACACCGGTGTGCTGCATCCATTCACGGCGATTCAGCCGCGTGTCGGCTTCGGGCGGCGGCACCGGCGTGCAGACCATGCGCAGCGGCGCGGGCGACGACTGGCTGCGCGCCGCGCTCGGGCGCATCAGGAAGGCCAGCGCCTGCGAATCCTGGGCGGCGACCTGCAAACGGCGCAGCGCGTCGGCGCGCGCCTTCGGCTGCCACAGCAGCACGGCGCCGATGCCGTCCTGCTTGAGCGCCTGCTCGGCGGCCCACGGCGCTTCGTCGTCGCTCGCGCGGATCCAGACGACGCGCTCAAGCGCGATCCCCCACGCTTCGAGCGCGCACGCGTAAGGGCGCCACGGCGGCGCGACCAGCAGCACGTGCCGCCTGGCCTGCGCGGTGAGCGCGCGCAGCGCGGGCGCGACCAGCCGCATTTCGCCGATGCCGCCCTGCTCCGCCAGCAGCTCGGTCAGGCTGCCCACCGGCCAGCCCGCGCCGGGCAGCAGCGCGTCGAGCGCGTCATGGCCGCTCGACACCGTTCGCCCGCTCGTGCCGCCGACCTGATTGCCCTGCCAGATCCGGCTTTGCAGCCGGGGCGGCAGGTGGGCCGCCGCTAGCTGGAGTGCTGCTGCCATGATCGCGCTCTGGAAAAAGGGAATAGGACGCCCTGCCCAACGCTGGATGGGGCATGACGAGGATCTTGGGACGACGCCCAGGACGGCGACGTTGACCTGTATATTTATACAGTATCCGGGGCGTTTCCTGGAAGGAGGTTTTTAGGGGACGGGTTGGGACAGACAGGAAGGATTTCGGCGGTTTGGGGCTATTGCCCGGATATTTCCCGGCAGGACGAACATCGCCAGGAACGCCGGATGCAAACCCATTTGACGAGACAGATAAAGGAACGCTACAATCCACGATTCGTCGGAGCGTAGCGCAGCCTGGTAGCGCATCTGATTTGGGATCAGAGGGTCGTAGGTTCGAATCCTATCGCTCCGACCAGCAATACCGAGGGGTTACACGCCATTGGCCTGTAGCCCCTTTTTCATTTGCTCCCGCCCGGTCTCCTGAGTCCTTCTGTGGGCCCCAGCGCGCGGAGATCGCGAAAACACGTAGCGCGCACAGCGCACGCAGCGCGTTTCGTCGTCCGGCTTCGTTCGATTTGGAAAGCCGACGAGCTTATAAAATACAGATCGGCCACGATTCCCGTGGCGACCGCACCCTGGCACCCATGTTACGTCTATCCGAAGTCAAACTCCCCCTCGACCACGCCGAAAGCGAACTTGACGCCGCGATTCGGGGACGCCTCGCGGAACTCGGCGTCGGGGCGGACGGGCTCATCCGCTACACCGTCTTTCGCCGCGCGCACGACGCCCGCAAGCGCTCGGATATCAAGCTGACGTACATCGTCGACGTCGAGCTCAAGGACGAGGCGAAGGTGCTCAAGCGGATCGCCGGCAAGCCGCATGTCGGCGTGACGCCGGACATGACCTATCGCTTTGTCGCGAAGGCGCCGGAGCATTCGACGCGGCCGCGCCCGGTGGTCATCGGCATGGGGCCGTGCGGGCTGTTCGCGGGCCTGATCCTCGCGCAGATGGGCTTCCGCCCGATCATTCTCGAACGCGGCAAGGCCGTGCGCGAGCGCACCAAGGACACCTTCGGCCTGTGGCGCAAGTCGGTGCTCAATCCGGAGTCGAACGTGCAGTTCGGCGAAGGCGGCGCCGGCACGTTCTCGGACGGCAAGCTCTACAGCCAGATCAAGGATCCGCACCACTACGGCCGCAAGGTGCTTGAGGAATTCGTCAAGGCCGGCGCGCCGGAAGACATCCTGTTCCTGAGCCGCCCGCACATCGGCACGTTCCGGCTCGTGAGCATGGTGGAAAAAATGCGCGCCACCATCCACGAACTGGGCGGCGAAGTGCGCTTCGAAACCCGCGTCGAGGACATTGACATCGAAAACGGCAAGGTGCGCGCGCTCAAGCTGTCGAACGGCGAGACGCTGCCGTGCGATCACGTCGTGCTGGCCGTGGGCCACAGCGCGCGCGACACCTTCCAGATGCTGCACGACCGCGGCGTGTTCATGGAAGCCAAGCCGTTCTCGCTGGGCTTCCGGATCGAGCATCCGCAGGGCGTGATCGACCGCAGCCGCTTCGGCAAGTTTGCGGGCCACAAGGAACTCGGCGCGGCCGACTACAAGGTCGTGCACCACGCCAACAATGGCCGCGCGGTCTATAGCTTCTGCATGTGCCCGGGCGGCACGGTGGTCGCGGCGACGTCGGAACCGGGCCGCGTCGTCACCAACGGCATGAGCCAGTACTCGCGCGCCGAGCGCAACGCGAACGCGGGCATCGTCGTCGGCATCACGCCGGAAGACTATCCGGGCGGCCCGCTCGCGGGCATCGCGTTCCAGCGCAAGTGGGAAGAGCGCGCGTTCGAACTCGGCGGCAGCAACTACCAGGCGCCGGGCCAGCTGGTCGGCGACTTCATCGCCGGGCGGCCGTCGACCTCGCTCGGCTCCGTGGTGCCGTCATACAAGCCGGGCGTCACGCCGACCGACCTGAGCACGGCGCTGCCCGATTACGTGATCGAAGCGATCCGCGAAGCGCTGCCGCAGCTCGACAAGAAGATCGCCGGCTTCGCGATGAACGACGCCGTGCTGACGGGCGTGGAAACGCGTACGTCGTCGCCGCTGCGCATTCGCCGCAAGGACAACTACCAGAGCATGAACGTCGAAGGCCTGTATCCGGCTGGCGAAGGCGCCGGCTATGCGGGCGGGATCTATTCGGCGGCGATCGACGGTATCGAAGTCGCGCAGGCGGTGGCGCTCGACATGACTTCGGGCAACGCGTCCTGATGAAGTGCGACGGGACGCGCGGAAGGCGGGCGACATCGCCCCGCCTCCCCCGCGCCCCTACAATGACGGCATTCCGCCATCCCCCCAGGAGAGCCGCCCCATGAACCTCATCCTCTGGCGCCACGCCGAAGCCGAAGACGTCGCCGCGAGCGATCTCGCCCGCCAGCTCACCACGCGCGGGCGCAAGCAGGCGCAGAGCGTCGCGCGCTGGCTGCGCGCGCGTCTGCCCGAAGACGCGGTGATCCTCGCCAGCCCTGCCGCGCGCACGATGCAGACGGCCGAAGCGCTCACCGATCAATACCGCGTGGTGCGCGAGATCGCGCCCAATGCGAGCGTCCAAGCCGTGCTGGAGGCCGCTGGCTGGCCTGACGGCGTCGCCTCGACGGTCGTGGTGGTCGGCCATCAGCCGACGCTCGGCGAGGTGCTGGCGCAGCTGCTGGGCAACGAAGTGAACAGCGACGGCAGCGTGCGCCGCAGCTGGGCCGTGAAAAAATCGGGCGTCTACTGGATCAAGAGCCGCGAGCGCAACGGCGACGGCGAAGCCGTCCTGCTCGCCGCCATCACGCCCGATCTCGTTTAAGCGCGTCTGATTTCACTCGCGTAGCATTCCGCCAACACCCTGCGCCGCTTCTCAAGCGGCGCTTTGCTTTTCTGCCTCCCCACCTCGCACGCCCCCGCCCAGCAAGCCTGGCGCGCCGCTCCCTTGCGCTCCGGCCCCGTCTGCCTTACAGCGCGTCATCGAATCGTCATTGCGTTTTCATGGAACCGTAACCGCGCCTTACTACATTGCCGGGAAAGTTCTCTTACCTTTGACAGGACGCCCCATGCGAGATCTGCCGACGCCCTCCCTGCCGTTCGCCTTGAGTCTTTTCGAGTCGAATCGGAGTCTGCCGCGCGCCGAAGAAACGGTCACCGCGCAGCATCGCCTGCAGGTGGCCTGGGCTCGCACAGACGAAGAACTGCGCGAGGCGCAGCGCCTGCGCTACCGCGTGTTCGCCGAGGAAATGGGCGCACGTCTGTCCGGCCCGGCGGGCCTCGACGTCGATTCCTTCGACAACTACTGCGATCACCTGCTCGTGCGCGACCTCGACACGCTCAAGGTCGTGGGCACCTATCGCGTGCTGCCGCCGCACCAGGCCACGCGCATCGGCCGCCTGTACGCCGAGAGCGAATTCGACGTCTCGCGCCTTGCCCACCTGCGCCCGAAAATGGTCGAAGTGGGCCGCTCGTGCGTGCACCCGGACTACCGCAGCGGCTCGGTCATCATGTCGCTGTGGGGCGGCCTGGGCGCCTACATGAAGCACAACGGCTACGAGACGATGCTCGGCTGCGCGAGCGTGGCGATGGTCGACGGCGGCCACTACGCGGCCAACCTGTACACGTCGCTGGGCGCCAGCGCGCTGACGGACCCCGAGTACCGCGCCTTCCCGCACACGCCGCTGCCCGTCGAGGAACTGCGCACGGGCGCATCCGCCGTGCCGCCGCCGCTGATCAAGGGCTATCTGCGCCTGGGCGCGAAGATTTGCGGCGCACCGGCCTGGGATCCCGACTTCAATACGGCCGACTTCCTTACGCTGTTCCGCCTGTCGGACATCAACGAGCGTTACGCGCGCCATTTCCTCGGCGACGCGGCAGGCCGCTAGGACTTCGGTTTAGCGACGCCTCAAAAGCACAATGCCCGGCGCTCAGGCCGGGCATTGTCGTTTTCAGCTCAGGCTCAAATCCGCCTTCCGCTCATTTGTCCGCTCATTCGTCCGTATAAACCACGCGATACGGAATGCCGATCTTGCCCCACTCCGCCGCTTCCTGGACGAGGTTGTAATCGGTGAGCGGGTTGTTCTGCACCCACGCGTTCGGCAGCATCACTTCGTAGCCGTTGTGCTCCTGCACCACGGTGATCTTCGGCAGACCGACGTCGGCGCGGCGGCGGCTCAGCAGTGCGGCAAGGCGCAGGCAGAACAGCAGCGGCCATTCGACGTCGCGCGCCTGCGAGAGCTTGCCGAGCTTGCCCACGTGACCGAGCACCAGCGCCGCCAGGCGCGCCTGGTCGGTGCGCGAGAAGCCCGGCATGTCGGCATTGCTGGCGATATACGCCGAGTGCTTGTGATACGCGCTGTGCGAAATCGACAGGCCGATCTCGTGCAGCGACGCCGCCCAGCTCAGGAACATGCGGTTCTCTTCGCGACGCTCGGCATCGGCTTCCTCGAACTGGTCGTAGAAGCTCATGGCCAGCTCGCCGATACGGCCCGCCTGCGCGCGATCCACGCCATAGCGGCGCATGAAGCCCTCCACCGTGACCGTACGCATGTCCTCGTGCTGCGAACGGCCCAGCAGGTCGTACAGCACGCCCAGACGCAGCGCGCCGTCGGTGGTGTCGACGTAATCGATGCCCAGTTCCTCGAACACCGCAATCATGATCGACAGCCCGCCCGCCAGCACCGGAATGCGATCCGGCTTGAGCGCGACGAGCTTCAGGCGGTTGACGTTCTCGGCCTTGATGAGCGCGCGCTTGAGGCGCTCCAGCCCGCCGCGCGAAATGCCGTGCGTGATGCCCGGATCGTTGAAGCCGTTCGCCTCGACGAGTTCGGCCAGCGCGCGCGCCGTGCCCGACGAGCCGATCGCCTGGTCCCAGCCGGTCTTGCGATAGTCGGCCGAGATGATCTGGATTTCGCGCGACGCGGCCAGTTCGGCCTGGCGCATGGTGTATTCGTCGACGTTGCCAGCCGGGAAGAACTGGCGGCTATGGCTCACGCAGCCGATGTAGAGGCTTTCCATGCGGATCGGCGTGTAGTGCGAGCCGATGATGAACTCGGTCGAGCCGCCGCCGATGTCCACCACGAAGCGCTTGCCCGCGCTCGCGGGCACCGAATGTGCGGCACCCGCGTAGATGAGGCGCGCTTCTTCGCGGCCTGCGATCACTTCGATCGGGAAGCCCAGCGCTTTCTCGGCTTCGCCCAGGAACTCGCGGGCGTTCTTGGCCACGCGCAGGGTGTTGGTGGCGACGGCGCGTACGTGATCCGGATGGAAGTCGCGCAGGCGCTCGCCGAAGCGCTTGAGCGCGTCCCAGCCGCGCACCTGCGACGCGCGGTCGAGCATCTTGTCCTTCGAGAGACCCGCGGCAAGTCGCACGGGTTCGCGCAGGGCATCGACGGGATAGATCTGGCTGCCGGCGTCGGTTTCCTCGACCCGGCCGACGATCAGACGAAAGCTGTTCGAACCGAGGTCGACGGCGGCAAGCAGTTGCGGATTGGTGACCATCGAGGGTGCGGGCTCCATGCGTGCGAACGCGGCCATCCTGGCTCTCTGAGCAGTAGCCGCGTTGTCCAAATATGCCATTTTAAGCGTACCCGACTTCCCCATGGCGCTCCTCGCTCAGGTTATCGTCAGCAGGCGGCAAGGAACGCCCTTTCAGGGCGCCTTTACCCAGCGTGCATGATTGCTGCGCAAGGTGTCGAGAACGTGAAAATGGGGCGTAAAATTTATGACACACTCAATGTCACAATAAAGTCACATTACTGTGAGAATTTCCGAGCGTCCGTTCGAATCATCCCCTGAAATTCCGCTTTCAATACCCATGTCCATCCGCTATCCCCTTCTCAATCGCGAACTGGGCATTCTGGGATTCAACGAGCGTGTGCTCGCACAGGCCGCCGACCCATCCGTTCCCTTGCTGGAGCGCTTGCGCTTCATCTGCATCACCAGCAGCAACCTCGACGAGTTCTTCGAAGTCCGTATGGCCGGGCTCCAGGAACAGATGCGCGACAACCCCGGTGCGCTGTCGCCCGACGGGATGTCGCTGCAGCACGTGTACGACCTCGTGGTCGAGCGCGCGCAGCGTCTCGTGCATCGCCAGTACCGCATGCTGCACGACACCGTGCTGCCGGCGCTCGAACAGGAAGGCATCTATTTCCACGGCACCGATGCGTGGAACGAAGCGCAGACCAACTGGGCGCGCAAGTACTTCCTCGACGAACTGCTGCCTGTCCTCACGCCGATCGGCCTCGACCCCGCTCACCCGTTCCCGCGCGTACTCAACAAGAGCCTGAACTTCGTGGTCGAGCTCGAAGGCAAGGACGCGTTCGGGCGTCAGGCCGTAATGGGCATCGTGCAGGCGCCGCGCGCGCTGCCGCGCCTCGTGCGCATGCCGCAGGAGCTGTCGGGCTTCCAGCATGGTTTCGTGCTGCTGGGCTCGCTGCTGCAACGCTTCGTGGGCGAACTGTTCCCGAGCCTCGTGGTGCGCAGCTGCAACCAGTTCCGCATTACGCGCAACAGCGAACTGTTCGTCGACGAAGACGAAATCACCAATCTGCGCGTGGCGCTGCAGGGCGAGCTGCCCGCGCGCCACCTGGGCAATGCGGTGCGTCTGGAAGTGTCGGCGGAAACGCCGCTGCATCTGGTGAAGCGGCTGCTCGACGAAAGCGGCCTCGACGAGAAGGACTGCTATTACGTCGACGGCCCCGTCAATCTCGTGCGTCTCATGCAGCTGCCCGAGATGGTCGACCGCCCAGACCTGAAGTTTGTGCCGCACGTGCCGGCGATCCCGCAGCGCATCGCCGCGAGCGGCAGCATGTTCGACGTGATCGATCAGGGCGACATCCTGCTCCATCACCCGTACGAAAGCTTCCAGCCGGTGCTGGAGCTGCTGCTGCAAGCCGCCAACGATCCGAACGTGGTCGCCATCAAGCAGACCATCTACCGCACCGGCACCGATTCGCCGCTGATGGACGCGCTCATGCAGGCCGCGCGCAACGGCAAGGAAGTCACGGTGGTGGTCGAACTGCTCGCGCGCTTCGACGAAGAAACCAACATCAACTGGGCGTCGCAGCTCGAAGCGGTCGGTGCGCATGTGGTCTACGGCGTCGTGGGCCACAAGTGCCACGCCAAGATGATGCTGATTGTGCGCCGCACGCCGGTGAACGGCCGCATGCAACTGCGCCGCTACGTCCACCTGGGCACCGGCAACTATCACCCGCGCACGGCGCGTCTTTACACCGACTTCGGCCTGATGACCTCGGAGCCGAAGATGTGCGAGGACGTGCATCACGTGTTCCAGCAGCTGACCGGCATCGGCGGCGAACTGCAGTTGCACGACCTGTGGCAGTCGCCGTTCACGCTGCATCCGAAGCTCGTCGAAGCGATTCGCGCCGAGGCCCAGGCCGCGCGCGAAGGCAAGAAGGCGCGCATCGTCGCGAAGATGAACGCGCTGCTCGAACCCACGGTGATCGACGAGTTGTACGAAGCATCGCAGGCGGGCGTGAAGATCGACCTGATCGTGCGCGGCGTGTGCTCGCTGCAACCGGGTGTGCCGGGCCTGTCCGAGAACATCACGGTGCGTTCGATCGTCGGGCGTTTCCTCGAACACCATCGCATCTATTACTTCTATGCGGGCGGCGCGGAGCACGTCTATCTGTCGAGCGCCGACTGGATGGATCGCAATCTGTTCCGTCGCGTCGAAGTCGCGTTCCCGATCCACGATCGACGCCTGAAGCGCCGCGTGATCGCCGAAGGTCTGTCGTGCTTCCTTGGCGACAACCAGGCGGCGTGGCTGATGCAAAGCGACGGTCACTACAAGCGCCGTCGCGCGGGCAAGGCGATCCGCAACGCACAGATGAGCCTGCTGGCGAAGTTCTGTCCGTGACGCCGTCCAGCGCCTGTTTTTAAAGGCGCTGGATGCGAAAAAGCCGCTTCGGTCATGATGACGAAGCGGCTTTTTTATTCGGTAAAACTCAGGGATTTACTGAAGCATCACACTCAAGCCGGCGTCGGCTGACGACGCGTCGTGCGCGCGGCCGGGAAGCGCACCGTGAAGGTGCTGCCCCGCCCTTCCTCGCTCTTCACTTCGAGCGCGGCGTCGTGGCGTTGCAGCACATGCTTGACGATCGCGAGACCCAGGCCCGTGCCGCCCGTGTCGCGCGAACGGCTGCGATCGACGCGATAGAAACGCTCCGTGAGACGCGGGATGTCGCTCGCCGGAATGCCATAGCCGCTGTCCGTCACCGAGAACACCGCGCTGCCGCCTTCGAGGCGCCACGACAGCTGCACGCGGCCGCCCTCGGGCGTATAGCGCACCGCGTTGGTCGCGAGATTGCCAAGCGCGCTCAATACTTCGGTCTCCGAACCGGTCACGCTCAGGCCATCGTCGAAATCGGCGCTCACGATGTGATGGCCGCCCGAGAGGCTTTCCGCATCCTCGCGTACGTGGACGAGCACCGCACGCATATCGATGATCTGGTCGCCCGGCAGGCGCGCTTCGCCTTCGAGCTTGGCGAGCACCAGCAGGTCGGTGACGATGTGGCGCATGCGCGAAGCCTGCTGCTCCATCAGGTCGAAGTAGCGCATGCGCTCTTCCTCGGACAGCGGCAGCTCGCGCATCGTCTCCAGGAAGCCCGAGAGCACCGTAAGCGGCGTCTTGAGTTCGTGCGAGACGTTGGCGACGAAGTCGCGGCGCATCGCGTCCGTGCGTTCGAGTTCGGTGATGTCCTGCGAGAGCACGAGCTTGCGGTTGTCGCCGTACGGGAACACCTGCACGGAGAGCACGTTCTGGCGCTTCGCGCCCATGCCGCGCATGATCAGCATTTCCTTGTAGTCGTGCGAGTTCAGGTAGCGCACGAAGTCGGGCTGACGCACGAGATGGGTGATGTGCTGACGCAGGTCGCGCTTCGCGTCGAGACCGAAATGCACTTCGGAGATGGCGTTGCACCACTCGATCTGGTCGTGGTCGTCGAGCATGGCCACGCCGTTGGGCGACGCCTGGATGGCCTGGATGAAACGCGAATGCTGTTGCTCGACCTGGCGAACCTGGGCGTGCCAGCGCTTCGCGAGCTTGTGCAGACGGTAGTAGATTTCCCCCCACACGCCGGGCGCGCTCGGCACTTCGCCGTACACGGGGGCGTCGAGCAGGCGCCAGAGACGCTGCTTGTGGAAGGTGCTGAAAACCATTTGGCCGACCAGCGCCACGACGGCGACGGCCAGCCCGAATTTGACGCCGACAAACGCGCCGACGCCCGTGCAGACGAGCGCGAGCAGCACGATCGATACGAGGGCGCGCGCCCAGATGATGTTCATGTTCCTGCGATCGAAGAGAGTGACAGTCCGTACCGGGGCGCTGCGGATTCGGAGCACCGGCGCTGCGCGAAACGCGGCGCCGGCGTATGACTACGATGGGCTACGGTTGAATCGACTCAAGCGCTCTTTGCCAGGCGATAACCGCTGCCGCGCACCGTTTCGATCATAGCATCGCAGCCAGCGGGCTTGAGCGCGGCGCGCAGACGCTTGATATGCACGTCCACGGTGCGCTCTTCCACGAACACGTGATCGCCCCAGACCTGGTCGAGCAGCTGCGTGCGGCTATGCACGCGCTCCGGGTGCGTCATGAAGAAGTGCAGCAGGCGGAACTCGGTCGGGCCGAGGTCGAGCTTGATCTCCGAGCCTTCCGCGTGCGCGGCCACGCGGTGCGTCGCCGGATCGAGCTTGAGGCCGTTGATCGCCACGACGTCCTCGGTCAGCTGCGGCGCGCGGCGGCGCAGAACCGCCTTGATGCGCGCCATCAGCTCCTTCGGCGAGAACGGCTTGGTGACGTAGTCGTCCGCGCCGATTTCGAGGCCGAGCACCTTGTCCTGCTCGTCGCCGCGCGCCGTCAGCATGATGATCGGAATGTGCTTCGTGCGCTCGTTGTTGCGCAGGTCGCGCGCGAAGTTCACGCCCGACTTGCCCGGCAACATCCAGTCGAGCAGGATGAGATCGGGCAGCACGTCGCTGATCAGATTCTGCGCCTGCTCCGCGTTGTAAGCGCGGATCGGGCAATGACCTGCATGTTGCAGGTTCACCGAGATCAGCTCGGAAATAGCGGGCTCATCTTCGATGACGAGAATGCTGCTAGGCATCGGCACCTCTTGACCTATAGACCTGTTGATACGGATTACGAAAGTGACGGGGCGGAATCGATTTCAGAACTCGACATGAAAAATGCGCTTCGAAAGCGCACTTCTCCACCGCCCCACGCACCACTTAGCTAAGCGCTTCGCGTTCGAGCGCGTCGCGCGACTTGTGCCGCACGTCGGTGCCCTTGACGATGTAAATGATGAATTCGGCGATATTCTTCGCGTGGTCGCCGATGCGCTCGATCGCCTTGGCGATGAACAGATAGTCGAGGCCCGCCGAAATCGTGCGCGGATCTTCCATCATGTAGCTCACCAGCTTGCGCACGAAGGCGCGGAATTCCTCGTCGATGGCCTTGTCGTCGCGCACGATCTGCGCGGCGGCCACCGTGTCCAGGCGCGCGAACGCGTCCAGTGCACGGCGCAGGATCGACACGGCCATTTCGCCCGAGACCTTGATCTCGGCGATGTTGACCGCGCGCGAGTTGCCGTCTTCCATCAGGCGCTTGGTGCGCTTGGCGATCTTTTCGGCTTCGTCGCCGGCGCGCTCCAGGTTCGTGATGGTCTTCGAGATCGCGAGCACGAGGCGCAGGTCGCGTGCAGCCGGCTGGCGGCGCGCGATGATGTTGCTGCACTCTTCGTCGATCTCGACTTCCATCGTGTTCAGGCGCTCTTCGGCGGCGATCACGCGCTCGGCGGCTTCGCCGTCGAACTCGTTGAGGGCCTGCATCGCCGTGATGATCTGCGACTCCACGAGGCCGCCCATTTCCAGAACCTTCGAGGAAACGAGGTTCAGGTCGGCGTCGAACTGGCTGGACAGGTGCTTGTCGGACATGTCTTTTCTCCCTTCTTCCGCTTAATGTGCTACCGAACGGATCAGCCGAAGCGGCCCGTGATGTAGTCTTCCGTTTCCTTGCGGACCGGCTTGATGAAGATCTTCTCGGTGTCGCCGAATTCGATCAGCTCGCCGAGATACATGTACGCAGTGTAGTCCGAGCAACGCGCGGCCTGTTGCATGTTGTGGGTGACGATCACCACCGTGTAGTCGCTCTTGAGTTCGGCGATCAGCTCTTCGATGCGGCCCGTCGAAATCGGGTCGAGCGCCGAGCACGGTTCGTCGAGCAGCAGCACTTCCGGACGGATCGCGATGCCGCGCGCGATACACAGACGCTGCTGCTGGCCGCCGGACAGGCCGTAGCCGCTCTGGCCGAGCTTGTCCTTCACTTCGTTCCAGAGCGCGGCCTTGGTAAGCGCCCACTCGACGCGGTCGTCCATTTCCGGGCGCGACAGCTTCTCGAACATCTTCACGCCGAACGCGATGTTGTCGTAAATCGACATCGGGAACGGGGTCGGCTTCTGGAACACCATGCCGATGCGCGCGCGCAGCAGCGAGATGTCACGCTTGGTCGTGAGCAGGTTCTCGCCTTCCATCAGGATCTCGCCTTCGGCGCGTTGTTCCGGATAGAGCGCGTACATCTTGTTGAAGGTGCGCAGCAGCGTGGACTTGCCGCAGCCCGACGGGCCGATGAACGCCGTCACCTTGCCTTCGGGAATCTGCAGGTTGATGTTCTTCAGCGCGTGATACTTGCCGTAGAAGAAGTTGAGATCCTTGACCTCGATCTTCGGACGCGACGACATCGCGCCACGGTTGCCCTGGGCGGGGTCGAAGCCGGACGGCGCGGTAGTGTTGAGGTGACTCTCTGCCATATTCATCGGATGAACTCCGCCCTTACTTTTTCGAAAAGATGGTGCGTGCAAGGATATTCAGACCCAGCACACCCAGCGTAATCAGGAAAACACCAGCCCACGCGAGCGATTGCCACTGCGAGAACGGGCTCATCGCAAACTTGTAGATCGTGACCGGCAGGTTCGCCATCGGCTGATTCATGTCCGCCGAGAAGAACTGGTTCGACAGCGCCGTGAACAGCAGCGGCGCGGTTTCGCCAGCGATACGGGCGATCGCGAGCAGCACGCCCGTCACGATGCCCGCGATCGACGCCTTCAGCGTGATCGACAGCACCATCTTCCACTTCGGCGTGCCCAGCGCGAAAGCCGCTTCGCGCAGTGCGTTCGGCACCAGCTTGAGCATGTTCTCGGTCGTGCGGATCACGATGGGGATCTGCAGCAGCGCCAGCGAGATTGCACCGGCCCAGCCGCTGAAGTGACCCATCTTCGCCACCACGAGCGCGTAGACGAACAGGCCCACGACGATCGACGGCGCCGACAGCAGGATGTCGTTGATGAAGCGCGTCACGCTCGCAAGCAGACCCTTCTGGCCGTATTCGGCGAGATACACGCCCGCCAGAATGCCGATCGGCGTGCCGACTGCCGTCGCGATGCCGACCAGCAGCAGGCTGCCGACGATCGCGTTGGCGAGACCGCCGCCATCGGTGTTCGGCGGCGGCGTCGACTGCGTGAAGAGTTCGACCGACAGGCCGCCGATACCGAGCGAGAGCGTCGTGTAGAGAATCCACACGAGCCACAGCAGGCCGAAGGCCATCGCGGCCAGCGACATCGTCAGCGCGATCGCGTTGGTGACGCGGCGGCGGCCTTGCAGCTTGCCGCGCATCTTGTCGAGTTCGGAGCCGTAGATCGCTCCGGGAATTTTCATCATCGGCTCGCTCATCGCGCACCCTCCGACTTTTCAAGGCGCAGCAGCATGATCTTCGAGATCGCCAGCACGATGAAGGTAATCACGAACAGGATCAGGCCGAGCTCCATGAGCGCCGACGTATGCAGGCCCGGGCCTGCTTCGGCGAACTCGTTGGCGAGCGCCGAGGTGATGCTGTTGCCGGGCGAGAAAAGCGACACGTTGTCGAGCAGATTGGTATTGCCGATCACGAAGGTCACGGCCATCGTTTCGCCGAGCGCGCGGCCAAGGCCGAGCATCACGCCGCCGATCACGCCGGTCTTGGTGAAGGGCAGCACGATCTTCCACATCACTTCCCACGTCGTGCAGCCGATGCCGTAGGCCGACTCCTTGAGCAGCACGGGCGTGACTTCGAACACGTCGCGCATCACCGAGGCGATGTACGGAATGATCATGATGGCGAGAATCACGCCGGCGCACAGGATGCCAATGCCGATCGGCGGGCCCTGGAACAGCGGCCCGATCAGCCACACGTCGCCCAGCAGATGGCCAAGCGGGCGCTGGAAGTATTGCGCGAAGATCGGCGCGAACACGAGCAGGCCCCACATGCCGTACACGATCGACGGGATCGCGGCCAGCAGTTCGATGGCGATGCCGAGCGGGCGGCGCAGCCACGCGGGCGAGAGTTCAGTCAGGAACAGCGCAATGCCGAAGCTCACCGGCACGGCGATGACGAGCGCGATGATCGACGTGGCGATGGTGCCGTAGATGGGCACGAGCGCGCCGAACTGGTCGCTGGGTGGATCCCAGTCGGCCGTCCAGAGGAACGAGAGGCCGAACTTGTGGATCGTCGGCATGGAAGCGACGATCAGCGACACGATGATGCCGCCGAGCAGCAACAACGTGACGATGGCGGCGCCGCGCGCGAGGCCGCCGAAAATGATGTCCCCTGCCGGGCTGGGCGCCTGTTGTTGCGCGTTGCCGCCGGGCGGGTTCGAGACGAGCGGGACGTCGGACATGATGACCTGTATCCAGATTGCCGCGAGCGAAGCTCACGACGTTGATGCGGTTCTGAAACCGACTGCCGCCAGGGCCCGGCCATGCGACCGGATCAATGCCCAAGGGCGGTACATCGTAGCGGGTGATTTACGACTGCTTTGCAACCGCATTACGGATGCATAACGCATAACCAGGAAGCAGTACGGGCCGCACGCGGTATCGCGGCGGCCCGTTGCGCTACACGGTCAAACCGCCTTCGCCTTATTCAGCGATGGCCTTGCCGCTAGCGTCCTTGACCTTTTCCTTCCACTGCGACTTGATTTCGCTCACAACCGATTGCGGCAGCGAGATGTAGTCGAGGCTGTCAGCAGCCGGCGTACCGTTCTTGAAAGCCCAGTCGAAGAACTTGAGCGTTTCCTTGCCTTGATCCGGCTTGTCCTGTGCCGTGTGCAGCAGAACGAACGTGGCGCCAACGACCGGCCATGCTTCCTTGCCCGGCTCGTTCGTCAGGATCTGGTAGAACGACTTCTTCCAGTCTGCGCCAGCAGCCGCTGCCTTGAACGTGTCCGTGCTCGGCTCGACGACCGTGCCCGACTCGTTCTTCATGGCAGTGTAGACCATGTGATTTTGCTTGGCGTACGCCCATTCGACGTAGCCGATCGAGCCCGGCAGGCGCTGCACGAAGGCTGCGACGCCGTCGTTGCCCTTGCCGCCCGTACCCGTCGGCCAGTTGACCGTCGAGCCTTCGCCGACCTTGCTCTTCCACTCGGCGTTGACCTTCGAGAGGTAGTTCGTCCAGATGAAGCTGGTGCCCGAACCGTCAGCGCGGCGAACCACGGCGATGTCCAGATCCGGCAGCTTGACCTTCGGGTTCAGGGCGACGATGGCCGGATCATTCCACTTCTTGATCTTGCCGAGGTAGATGTCGCCGAGCACTTCGCCCGACAGCGTGATTTCACCAGCCTTGATGCCCGGCACGTTGATCGCCGGCACGACGCCGCCCACCACCGTCGGGAACTGGAACAGGCCTTCCTTGGCCAGTTCGTCGTCCTTCAGGGGCGCGTCCGAACCTGCGAAGTCAACCGTCTTGGCGACGATCTGCTTGATACCGCCCGACGAGCCGATGCCTTGGTAGTTCACCTTGCCGCCGCCCGACTTTTGATAGGCGTCCGCCCATTTCGTGTAGATCGGTGCTGCAAAGGTGCTGCCCGCGCCAGTGATGTCAGCAGCGTGGGCTGCCATCGCGAAGAGGGCGCCAGCAACGCCAGCGAGCGCGGTTTGCATCAATTTCATGAGACCTCCAAGTGTGTGAGCGGATAACGACAGGGCGAAGAATAGGGCCTCTTTGTGACAGTACCGTGACGATTCATGAAGCAGTCGTGACAGTACGATTACCGGCTGAAAGGCGGGGATAGAATGAAGAAGGCGTTTACTTCAGGCGCAATGACGCCCTGATCGCGTGCGCTGGCGCGCGCGGCAGCCCGTGGGGCGGGCATTTGCCGAAGTCGCGGGGTCGGACTCGCAGGTCTGCGTGCGACTGTTTGAAAGCCGTCTGAAACCGTCGGTGGAACGTTTGCTCCAGCCGCAAAAAAATCATTGCGGTGGACGGTCGTTCAGAGGCTGAAAATGCAGGCGCGGCACCTTGTCGCAGACAAGATGCCGCTTATTTCCGCCAGATCTTGCCGGTCTGGCGGATCGGGGCGCTCAGGCCGGCAGTCAGGCAATCGCGCGCTTGACGGTCTCGGCGATCGATTCCGCGTAATGGAGCGTGTCGCGCTCCTCGCGCGCTTCCACCATCACGCGCAGCACCGGCTCTGTGCCCGAGGCGCGGATCAGCACGCGTCCGCGGCCCTTGAGCTCGGTTTGCGCATCGGCGATCGACTTCTGGATGGCGGCGTTGCCCTTCCAGTCGGCGCCCTGCGCAATGCGCACGTTGATGAGCTTCTGCGGGAACAGCGTGACGCCGTCGAGCAGTTGCGCAAGCGTCTGGCCGCTGCGCTTCATGGCGGCCAGCACCAGCAGCGCCGAGACGATGCCGTCACCGGTCGTGTGGCGGTCGAGCGAGAGAATGTGGCCCGAGCCTTCGGCGCCGATCTGCCAGCCGTTTTCGCGCAGTTGCTCCAGCACGTAGCGGTCGCCCACGTTGGCCCGCACGAAACGTACGCCAAGGCCGTCCAGCGCCTGTTCGACCGCAAGATTGGTCATCAGCGTGCCGACCGCGCCTTCGACCTTGCCGTCGGTCGCCATGCGATCCTTGACCAGCACGTAGAGCAGTTCGTCGCCGTTATAGAGGCGGCCTTGCGCATCGACAATCTGCAGACGATCCGCGTCGCCGTCGAGCGCGATGCCGAGATCGGCATGATTCGCTCGCACGGCACGCACGAGCGCGTCGGGCGCGGTCGCACCGACGCCGTCGTTGATGTTGAAGCCGTTCGGCGACACGCCAATCGGGATGACGTCCGCGCCCAGTTCGTGGAACACGTGCGGCGCGATGTCGTAGGCCGCGCCGTTCGCGCAGTCGACCACCAGCTTCAGGCCACGCAGGCTGAACGCCTGCGGGAACGTGCTCTTGCAGAATTCGATGTAGCGTCCGCGCGCGTCGTCAAGGCGACGGGCGCGGCCCAGTTGCTCGGACGGCGCGCAGTCGAGCGGCAGTTCGAGTTGCGCTTCGATCTGCGTCTCGACTTCGTCGGGCAGCTTGTTGCCGTCGGCGGAGAAGAACTTGATGCCGTTATCGAAGTACGGATTGTGCGAGGCGCTGATCACCACGCCCGCGGCCAGACGCAGTGCGCGCGTGAGATAGGCGACGCCGGGCGTCGTCATCGGGCCGGCCAGCATCACGTCGATACCGGCGGCGGAAAGCCCTGCTTCCAGCGACGCCTCAAGCATATAGCCCGAAATGCGCGTGTCCTTGCCGATCAGCACGGCCGGGCGCGGGCCCGAAGCCGGTGCGGCCCCTGCGAGCACCTTGCCCGCCGCGTAGCCGAGACGCAGCACGAAATCCGGCGTAATCGGCGCCTCGCCGACCTTGCCGCGAATCCCATCGGTTCCGAAATAACGACGTCCCATACCTCAAACCTCACATTGACACTGTTGTATGGCGCCGGGGCTTTATCGATGCCCCGTCGCGCCCTGTTCTCTCAACGCCCTGCCGCTTGCACGGCTTTTCCCAGCTAGCGCTAGCTGCGTTCGGCCTCGCGCATCGCGCCCCAGACCTTGAGCGCGTCCACGGTCGGCGCGACGTCGTGCACGCGGATAATCGCCGCGCCCTTCTGCGCCGCGCACACCGCCGCCGCCACACTGGCCGCAATACGCTCGGGCGCCGGCCGGCCGATCAACGCGCCGAGCATCGACTTGCGCGACATGCCCGCAAGGATCGGATACGGTGCAACGCCAGCGACGACGTCCGGCGCGGTTTGCGGCAGGTGCGCGAGCAAAGCGTAATTATGCTCGACCACCGCCTTGCCGAACCCAAACCCCGGGTCGACACTGATGCGAGCTTTCGCGATGCCCGCGCCTTCGAGTTCGGCGCAACGCGCCTGCAAGAACTCCCGCACTTCGCTCACGACATCGACGTAATCGGGCTCGCCCACCTGCATCGTCTGCGGCTCGCCAAGCATGTGCATCACACACAGGCCGCAGTTGCTTCCACGCACCGCGTCGATGGCCCCCGGCATGCGAAAACCCCAGATGTCATTGATCAGATCCGCACCGGCCGCCAGCGCGTGACGCATCACTTCGGGCTTGTAGGTATCGATCGACAGCGGCACACCGGCGTCTTTCAGGCGCTCGACCAGCGGGATCACGCGGGCGAGTTCCTCGTCGAGCGGCACGGGCGGCGCGCCCGGGCGGGTCGATTCGCCGCCAATGTCGATGATGTCGACGCCGTCATCCAGCATCTGTTGCGCGCGGCGCATGGCATCGTCGAAGGCGATAAAGCTGCCGCCATCCGAGAACGAATCCGGGGTCGCGTTGAGGATCCCCATGACGAGCGGACGCTCGAAAGTCAGCGTGAAACGACCGCAGATCAGCGGTTCGGGCAGATTACCCTGCGAAGTGAGTTTGGGCACGTCAAGAAACGTCAGATGTGTAACGAAATGCAGCCGCCAGCTGCGACCCGGCGGCGCAGCCAGTCAAGGCTGCGCCGCCGGTCACAGTACAAAGCGGCCAGAAATGCAAAACGGGCCGGTGTGAAGATCACACCGGCCCGCAACTCTACTCGATCTGGCGAACCGCAGTGGGTCAGGCCGGCTGGGTCGCGCTGCTGCCCGGCTTGACTTCGCTGCCCGTGCTGCTGCCGCCCGACGACGAGGCGTCGCCAGCAGACGGCGTGCTCTTGGGCGAGCGCGGCGGACGGCCAGCCATGATGTCGTTGATCTGATCGGCGTCGATCGTCTCCCACTCCATCAGCGCGGCAGTCATCGCTTCGACCTTGTCGCGATTCTCGTCCAGCAGACGCTTCGCGAGGTTGTACTGTTCGTCCAGCACGCGGCGGATTTCCGCGTCGACCTTTTGCTGGGTCGCTTCCGAGATGGCACGCGTGAAGCCCTTGCCGAACGGGCCGCCTTCGTTCTCATCGTCGGCGTAGACCATCGGCCCCAGCGCGTCGGTCATGCCGAAGCGCGTAACCATTGCGCGCGCTGTCTGCGTCGCCTTGTTGAAGTCGTCCGATGCACCCGTGCTGATCAGGTTCATGAACAGCTCTTCCGCAACACGGCCGCCGAACAGGATCGCGAGACGGTCAAGCAGATAGTCCTTCGAGTACGTCTCGTTGTCGTGCTCCGGCAACTGCCACGTCACACCCAGTGCGCGACCGCGCGGGATGATCGTGACCTTGTGCACCGGATCGGCCTTCGGCAACAGCTTGGCGATCACCGCGTGGCCCGACTCGTGATACGCCGTGGCGCGTTTCGCTTCTTCGCGAATCACGGCCGACTTGCGCTCCGGGCCCATGAAGATCTTGTCCTTCGCGTCTTCGAAGTCCTGCATTTCGACGATGCGCTTGCCGCGACGCGCTGCGAACAGCGCCGCTTCGTTCACGAGGTTCGCGAGGTCAGCACCCGAGAAACCCGGCGTGCCACGTGCGATCACCGCTGCATCGACGTCGTTGGCGATCGGCACCTTGCGCAGGTGCACCTTCATGATCTGTTCGCGGCCACGGATGTCCGGCAGACCGACATAGACCTGGCGGTCGAAACGGCCCGGACGCAGCAGCGCCTTGTCCAGCACGTCCGAACGGTTGGTTGCCGCGATCACGATGACGCCCGAGTTGGCTTCGAAACCGTCCATCTCGACCAGCATCTGGTTCAGCGTCTGTTCGCGCTCGTCGTTACCGCCGCCCATGCCGGCGCCGCGATGACGACCGACCGCGTCGATTTCGTCGATGAACACGATGCAGGGCGCGTGCTTCTTGGCCTGCTCGAACATGTCGCGCACGCGGGCCGCGCCCACGCCAACGAACATTTCAACGAAGTCCGAACCGGAGATGCTGAAGAACGGCACCTTCGCTTCGCCGGCGATGGCACGCGCGAGCAGCGTCTTACCGGTACCCGGAGGGCCGACCAGCAACACGCCGCGCGGGATGCGCCCGCCCAGCTTCTGGAATTTTTGCGGATCACGCAGGAAATCGACGAGCTCGGACACTTCTTCCTTGGCTTCGTCGCAGCCTGCGACGTCGGAGAAGTTCACCGCGTTGTTGTTCTCGTCGATCAGACGGGCACGCGATTTACCGAACGAAAACGCCCCGCCTTTGCCGCCCCCCTGCATCTGCCTCATCATGTAGAACCAGAACACGATGATGAGTATGGTCGGCCCAAGGTAATACAGCGCAGACACGAGCGCGTTCGGCTCTTCGTCAGCCTTGCCGCTCACCTGCACGTTGTACTTCATCAGGTCGCCGACCATCCAGATGTCACCCGGGGAGACGATCTGGTATTTCTGGCCATCGGCCGGAGTGACCGTGAGGTTCCGCCCCTGCACTACGACGCTCTTGACCTTGCCATTCTTTGCGTCGTCCATGAACTGCGAATAGGAAACGCCTTCCTGGACACGGGGCTTGTCGAACTGCTTGAACACCGTAAACAGCACCAGTGCGATCACCAGCCACACTGCTGCTTTCGAAAACATGTTGTTGTTCAAAGCACCACTCCTTCACTCATAGACGGGCGCCTACATTTGCCTTGCGACACCACCAAAGCATTCTAATCCAGTACGCAGGGCCTCGCCATAACGTTTCGCTAAGGCATAAATAGCCGCAACGCCTTGCCGGGACAACCTCCCGGAGCTTATCCGGGCGTTTTTTCACCGCCCCTGCAGGACGCCTGACGCACTGGAACCGATCCTTGCGTAATGCCCGAGGTTAACGGGGTCGCTTCAGATGTTTGCCCAATATAAACGTTTCGGCCGATTTATCGCGCGAAGCCTTCGGTTTGCGCGCGGCCACGACCTTGAACTGATGCTTGAATTTCTCGACGATCTGGCTGTAACCACTGCCGTGAAAGCATTTTACTAAAAGGGCACCATCCGGTTTCAAATGATTCTGCGAAAACTCTAGGGCGAGATCGCAGACGTGTTCGATGCGCGCGGCATCAGCCAGCGCGACCCCGGACAGATTGGGCGCCATATCCGAAATTACAAGATCCACCGGACGGCCGCCGACGATTTCTTCCAGTTGCTCAAGCACGCTGTCCTCGCGGAAGTCGCCTTGCAGGAATTGCACGTCGGAAATCGGCTCCATCGGCAGGATGTCGAGCGCAATGATCGTACCGTCGATGCCCCCCTGGCGTTGTTCGTCGCGTTTCGAGCTCTGGGCGAGCTTGTTGCGCGCGTACTGGCTCCAGCTGCCCGGCGCGGCGCCAAGGTCGACGATGACCATGCCCGGGCGGATCAGCTTGTCCTGCTCGTCGATTTCCTTGAGCTTGTAGGCGGCGCGGGCGCGATAACCCTCCCGCTGCGCCAGCTTCACGTACGGATCGTTGATATGGTCGTGCAGCCACGACGTGTTGAAGCGGTTTTTTGCCATTAAAGATGAACTCTTGCTGCGTGATGTCGCGCTTTTAGCGGATAATACGCGTTTAATTCGTGCGGCCGTCGCGGCCCGTGCGGCTAAGCCGGCGTGTTCGTACCGCCACACCTGCCCACATCAGCCCGCGCCACGCCGTTCTCCACGGTTTTCCGTTGTTTCCGACGCGCCTTTCGCCTTCCTGTGCGCCTGTCCCTCTTCATGAGGCCCGACAGGCTGCCCGGCGAGCGCCGTCATTTTAGTCGAGTCTGCCACATCCCATGCCCGCCCTCTCTCTTACTGCCGAACAGCGCTCCGAACTGCGTTCCCAGGCTCACGCCCTCAAACCGGTCGTGCTCATCGGCGCCGAGGGATTGACCGACGCCGTCATCAAGGAAATCCAGGTTCACCTTGGCGCGCACCAGCTCATCAAGGTTCGCGTGTTCGGCGACGAGCGCGAAGAGCGCATCGCGATCTACGAAGAAATCTGCGATCGCCTGAACGCCGCCCCGGTTCAGCACATCGGCAAGCTGCTGGTGATCTACAAGCCCGAAGAAGCCAAGGCGAAGACCACGACGGCCCGCGCCGGCGCCCGCGGCACCGTGACGCGCCCGTCCGGCGACGTGCCGAGCGCACGCGAAGCTGGCAAGCGCGCCCCGCGCGTCGTGAAGGTCGTCAAGCCCAGTGAAAACCCGATGCGCAAGCCGAAGGCGCAAAAGGTCACGGTCAAGGGCAACGAGCGCGTCACGCAAGGCGGCAACGTCAAGCGTGCCAAGAAGCGCCAGACCAGCTCGAAGCGCGCCCACCAGGGTTCGAAGTAAGCTCGACGCGGTTTCGAACCCGCTTCGAAATAAAAAGCGCGGCCTGTGTGCCGCGCTTTTTTTCGCCGCCGCCCTGACGGGCTCAGCGGCGCGTGGACGGCAGCAACCAGACGAGCCACGCACCCAGCAGGCTCTCGACCAGATAAAACAGGCTCGAGATGCCGTGCAGCATGCCAAAGCGGCTCGCATATGCCGAATGTGCGATGTCTACGCCCGCCTGCATCGCATTCATGCGCATGGCGTTCATGAACGGCTGCAGCGCGTAATAGCCGATCACCACGCACAGCAGCATGCCGACCAGCAGCCAGCGCAGGCGGCGATACCCTACTTCCCCGCACCGCACGAATACATTCGCGAGCACGAGCAGCAGCACGCCGCACACAAGTCCGATCATGCCTTCGATGCGAAAGAGCTGAGCCGCAAGCGCGCCCGCCGACATGCGGTCGAGCGACGCGAACAGCACCGGCGCGACCGCATAACCGATGGTCAGCTGGCTGCCCACCCACAACATGGCGATCAGCGCGAACAGGCGATGCGGCACGAGCGAGCCGGATACGCCCGATGAGGCAGCGTTGATCTCGGCGCGCACATCATTTTTCACATCGTGACTCATGATCGCGCCCCGTCAGACGTAGCGAACCTCGATGACTTCGTATTCGCGCACGCCGCTCGGGGCCTGCACGGCCGCAACGTCGCCTTCCGACTTGCCGATCAGCGCGCGCGCGATGGGCGAGCTCACCGAAATCAGGCCGTGTTCGAGGTCGGCTTCGTCGTCGCCGACGATCTGGTACGTCACGGTATTGCCCGATTCGAGGTCTTCGAGATCGACGGTCGAACCGAACACGACGCGGCCGTCCGCTTCGAGCGTAGCCGGGTCGATGACCTGAGCCGCTGCCAGCTTCGATTCGATCTCGGCAATACGGCCCTCGATGAAACCCTGCTTTTCCTTCGCTGCGTCGTATTCGGCGTTTTCCGAGAGATCGCCCTGCGCGCGCGCTTCAGCGATCGAATTGATGACCGCCGGACGCTCGACGGATTTCAGGCGTTGCAGTTCTCCACGGAGTTGGTCTGCACCGCGCTTGGTCAAGGGAATCGTGCTCATAAACAACTCGTTCAGCCGCTTGGGGCCGTATTGA
Source organism: Paraburkholderia bannensis NBRC 103871 (assembly GCF_000685015.1). Lineage (GTDB taxonomy): Bacteria > Pseudomonadota > Gammaproteobacteria > Burkholderiales > Burkholderiaceae > Paraburkholderia > Paraburkholderia bannensis. The sequence continues at coordinate 62,339 of NZ_BAYA01000009.1, forward strand.
TGCCGCATGCAATACACATTGCGGCCATAAAAAAAATCACCGCGGTTAAGTGCATCCCGCGAGGGCAGCTGCGCACGCAGGCGCAGCCTCAAAACCCTGTTGGGACGCCGCTTAACCGCGGCACATTCAGCTATGTTTGCCTGTCTCGTTTCTATTGGACAGACAATCGAAGCCTTAGTTTAGGCGAGCGTGGAGGCCTTGTAAATCATAGACTTCCAGGTTCTTCAGGTAGCGCAGACCTTCGACGGCGGCGCGCGCGCCGGACATCGTCGTGTAGTACGTGACCTTGTTCGCCTGCGCGCTCATGCGGATCGAGCGCGAATCGGCAATCGCCGCGCGGGTTTCGTCGACGGTCGTGAAGACCAGCGAAATCTCGCCGTTCTTGATCATGTCGACAATGTGCGGACGGCCGTCCTTCACCTTGTTGACGACCTTGACCGGCACGCCAGCCGCTTCGATCGCGGCAGCGGTGCCGCGCGTGGCGACGATCGCGTAACCGAGTTCGTGCAGCATGCGCGCGACTTCGACGGCCTTCGGCTTGTCCGAATCCATCACGGTGATGAACACCGTGCCTGATTCCGGCAGACGCGAACCCGCTGCGAGCTGCGACTTGAACAGCGCTTCACCGAAGGTCTTGCCCACGCCCATCACTTCGCCGGTCGAACGCATTTCGGGCCCGAGCACCGGATCGACAGCCGGGAACTTGACGAACGGGAACACCGCTTCCTTCACGCTGAAGTACGGCGGCACGACTTCCTTCGTCACGCCCTGGTCCGCCAGCTTCTGGCCGACCATCGCACGCGCCGCGATCTTCGCGAGCGGCAGGCTGGTCGCCTTCGACACGTACGGGACGGTACGCGAAGCGCGCGGGTTCACTTCCAGCACGTAGATGATGTCCTTCTTCGAACCGTCATCCTGCGGCACTTGCTGGATCGCGAACTGCACGTTCATCAGGCCGACCACGTTCAGCGCCTTGGCCATCGCGGCGGTTTGACGCTTGAGTTCGTCGACGGTTTCCTTCGACAGCGAGTACGGCGGCAGCGAGCAGGCCGAGTCGCCCGAGTGGACGCCTGCCTGTTCGATGTGCTCCATCACGCCGCCGATGAACACGTCCGTGCCATCGGAGATGCAGTCCACGTCGCATTCGATCGCGTCGTTCAGGAAGCGGTCGAGCAGCACCGGCGAATCGTTCGACACCTTCACGGCCTCGCGCATGTAGCGTTCGAGGTCGCGCGGCTCGTGGACGATTTCCATGGCGCGGCCGCCGAGCACGTACGACGGACGCACGACGAGCGGGTAGCCGATTTCGTCGGCGAGCTTGAGCGCTTCGTCTTCGGCGCGTGCGGTGCGGTTCGGCGGCTGGCGCAGGCCCAGGTCCTGCAGCAGCTTCTGGAAGCGCTCGCGGTCTTCGGCCGCGTCGATCATGTCCGGCGAGGTGCCGACGATGGGCACGCCGTTCGCTTCAAGGTCGAGCGCGAGCTTCAGCGGCGTCTGGCCGCCGTACTGCACGATCACGCCAACCGGCTTTTCCAGGTCGACGATTTCGAGCACGTCTTCGAGCGTCAGCGACTCGAAGTACAGACGGTCGGACGTGTCGTAGTCGGTCGAAACAGTCTCAGGGTTGCAGTTGACCATGATGGTTTCGTAGCCGTCTTCGCGCATCGCGAGCGCGGCGTGAACGCAGCAGTAGTCGAACTCGATACCCTGGCCGATCCGGTTCGGGCCGCCGCCCAGCACCATGATCTTCTTGTTGTTCGTCGGGTTGGCCTCGCACTCGTCCTCATAGGTCGAGTACATATAGGCGGTCTTCGTGGCGAACTCGGCCGCGCAGGTGTCCACACGCTTGTAGACCGGGCGCACGTTGAGCTCGATACGGCGCTTGCGCACGTCGGCAGCATTCGCGCCGAGCAGCTTCGCCAGACGGCGATCCGAGAAACCGCTCTGCTTGAGGTAACGCAGCTCGTCCTTCGTAAGGCTTTCGAGCGTGCGACCACGTGCGGCCTCTTCCTTCTGGATGATCTGTTCGATCTGCGCGAGGAACCACGGGTCGATCGCGGTTTCTTCGAAGATCTCTTCGCGCGTCATGCCCACGCGGAATGCGTCGCCCACGTACCAGATGCGATCCGGGCCGGCTTCGCCGATCTCGCGGATGATCTCGTCGCGGCTCGTGGTCTTTTCGTCCAGACCGTCGACGCCGACTTCCAGACCGCGCAGTGCCTTCTGGAACGACTCCTGGAAGGTGCGGCCAATCGCCATCACTTCGCCGACGGACTTCATCTGCGTGGTCAGGCGCGGATCGGCTTCGCGGAACTTCTCGAACGCGAAACGCGGGATCTTCGTGACGACGTAGTCGATGGTCGGCTCGAACGAGGCCGGCGTCGCGCCGCCCGTGATTTCGTTCTTGAGCTCGTCCAGCGTGTAGCCGACGGCCAGCTTCGCTGCGACCTTGGCGATCGGGAAGCCCGTGGCCTTCGACGCCAGTGCCGACGAACGCGACACGCGCGGGTTCATTTCGATCACGATCATGCGGCCCGTCTTCGGGTCGATCGAGAACTGGACGTTCGAACCGCCCGTGTCCACGCCGATTTCGCGCAGCACAGCCAGCGAAGCGTCGCGCAGGATCTGGTATTCCTTGTCCGTGAGCGTCTGTGCCGGCGCGACCGTGATCGAGTCGCCGGTGTGGATGCCCATCGGGTCGAGGTTTTCGATCGAGCAGACGATGATGCAGTTATCCGCCTTGTCGCGGACCACTTCCATCTCGTATTCCTTCCAGCCGAGCAGCGATTCTTCGATCAGCAGTTCGCGCGTCGGCGACAGATCGAGACCGCGCTTGCAGATCTCTTCGAATTCTTCGCGGTTGTAGGCGATGCCGCCGCCCGAACCGCCGAGCGTGAACGACGGACGGATCACGACCGGGTAGCCGCCCGTGCCGGTGGCTTCGGCGATCTCGGCTTGCACCTTGAGCGCCTCTTCCATCGAGTGAGCAACACCCGACTTCGCCGAACCGAGACCGATCTTGGTCATCGCGTCCTTGAACTTCTGGCGGTCTTCGGCCTTGTCGATGGCTTCCGGCGACGCGCCGATCAGCTCGACGTTGTACTTCGCCAGCACGCCGTGGTGGTGCAGGTCGAGCGCGCAGTTCAGCGCGGTCTGGCCGCCCATCGTCGGCAGGATCGCGTCCGGGCGCTCCTTCTCGATGATGCGCTCCACCACTTCCCAGGTGATCGGCTCGATGTAGGTGACGTCGGCCGTGTTCGGGTCGGTCATGATCGTCGCCGGATTGCTGTTGACGAGGATGACCTTGTAGCCTTCTTCACGCAGCGCCTTGCATGCCTGCGCGCCCGAATAGTCGAACTCGCACGCCTGGCCGATGATGATCGGGCCGGCGCCGATGATGAGAATGCTCTTAATGTCTGTCCGCTTGGGCATAACGCTCTCGCTAAATATTCCTGTGTCTTTTACGTCTGGCGGCATCACTTCTGCCGCCGGGTGCGCGCGTGGGCCGCGCCTGAAACTGCGTCAAACCGGCTCGCTGCGCACCCTGCTCTGCTCTTTTGCTTCAGGCGCGGCTCAAGCGCCCTTCGACTTGTCCATCAGCGCCGTGAAGCGATCGAACAGGTAGCCGATGTCCTGCGGGCCAGGCGACGCTTCCGGGTGGCCCTGGAAGCAGAAAGCCGGCTTGTCGGTCAGCTCGAAACCTTGCAGCGTGCCGTCGAACAGCGACACGTGCGTGACGCGCGCGTTCGCGGGCAGCGTGGCCGCGTCCACGGCGAAGCCGTGGTTCTGCGACGTGATGACCACGCGGCCGTCGGCCAGGTCCTTGACCGGATGGTTCGCGCCGTGGTGGCCGGTCTTCATCTTGAGCGTCTTCGCGCCGACGGCGAGGCCCATGATCTGGTGACCGAGGCAGATGCCGAACGTGGGGATACCGCGCTCGATGAATGCCTGTGCCGCCTTGATCGCGTAGTCGCACGGTTCCGGGTCGCCAGGGCCGTTCGAGAGGAACACGCCGTCCGGGTTCAGCGCGAGCGCGTCTTCAGCCGTCGATTGCGCCGGCAGCACCGTGACGTCGCAGCCGCGTTCGGCCAGCATGCGCAGGATGTTCTGCTTCACGCCGTAGTCGAATGCGACGACCTTGTACTTCGGCGCCGACTGCGTGCGATAGCCTTCGCCCAGACGCCATTCCGTGGTGTTCCACGGGTAGGCTTTGTCCGTCGAGACGACCTTGGCGAGATCCATGCCCGCGAGGCCCGGGAACGAGCGCGCGAGTTCGATGGCCTTGGCTTCGTCGTCGGAACCGGCGAGGATCGCGCCGTTCTGGGCGCCCTTGTCGCGCAGGATACGCGTGAGCTTGCGCGTATCGATGCCGGCGATGGCGACCACGCCTTCGTCCTTCAGGTACTGGCCGAGCGTGCGGTCCATACGGAAGTTCGAGGCGAGGACAGGCAGGTCACGGATGATCAGGCCGGCGGCATGGACTTTCGTGGCTTCGACGTCTTCGGCATTGACGCCGACGTTGCCGATATGCGGATACGTGAGGGTGACGATCTGGCGAGCATAGCTCGGGTCGGTCAGGATTTCCTGATAACCGGTGATGGCCGTGTTGAACACGACTTCACCGATCGTATGACCCGGGGCGCCGATCGAGTAACCACGAAAGACCGTGCCGTCGGCGAGCGCGAGCAGAGCGGGAGAGAAAGACGGCAACACGGGAGACTCCTTGGGGGAGCACCCTGTGCCGACCTGTTGTCCGACGTTGCGATCTTGCGACCTGGGCGCGGCTGCGGCGTCGGCATCGACATCATGACGATGAGATGCGCGCGCGGCTCGCACCTTGCGCGGCTATTCGGTGTCGTCAGGCTCGCAGTGGACTGCGTCGGGCGCCTGCCAGAATGAAGCGTTTGTGACGCTCGATCGGGCGGCAGCCAGCCTTTGACGGGGAAAGCGCGGGCGGCGGATGAACGGATGGGGGGAGGTAGGCGCTAGGGTGCGGGTTGATAAGCTCAAACCTTGAAATTATAGCGTGAAAACCCTTAATCCGCCAAATTTCGAGATGACAGTCGTGTGAAATGCGCACGCAACTTCCGGCAGCGCCGGATGAACGTCGAACGCCGCGCCTTTCACTATAGGCGTCCTTGCCACGCACGGAAGCGCGGCAATTGGGGACAGCCTTCGTGGGCGCCATACTCTGACTTGAGCGCGACAACCCGCAGCAAAATCGACCGCACTAATCGACTGCACCAATCGACCACAAACCGGCCGCACAAATGAAAACGCCGTCACCCGGCGGGGCAACGGCGTGGGAATAGCTTAAGTGATCGGAGCGAAACCGCCATGCGTTGCCCCCGCAACACATGGCTGAGCACCCTCAGCCAGCCGCTATTTGGACTTGTGCTTCTGCGTGTGGGTTTCGGCCTTCGGGCGGCTTGCCGCACCCTTCGACGCCTTGCTGGGCGCTGCGCTGGAAGCTTTGGTCTTGACCGGCTCAGCGACCTTGACGACTTCCGCGCGTGCGCGACCGTGCTTCTTATCATAGCGCGACTTCGAACCCGACTCCGCAACGCGGGTGCCAATTCGTTCCACACCACCGCCCGAGACATTCGTGGCGAGACGCTCCGGCCCCGGCTCACTCGGCATCGACTTGCCGACCGGCACGTGCAGCACGAGCACCTGGCCCGGCGCGACGGCGTCGCGACGCGTCTTGTTCCACGCCTTGAGCTGGCCGACCGAGACGCCGTAGCGGCTGGCGACCATGTCCATCGACTGCTTGCGGCGCACGCGAATCAGCATCTTGCGCGTGTCGGGCACGTCCGGCTCCATGGCGAGCACGGCGCTTTCGGCCACGTCGGCGCTGATGTCCTCGTCGTCGGCATCGTCGGTGCGCGGCACCACGAGCGTCGAGCCCGGCTTCAGGCGCATGCCCGCCGGAATCTTGTTGACCGACATGAGCGTGTCAGCGTCCACGCCGATCTTCTGCGCGATGGCGGCAGGCGTCGCACGCGCATCGGTGGTATAGACCGTCCACGACGACAACTGGCCCGAATACGACTTCAGGTTGCGCTCGAACGCGCTGGCGTTATCGAACGGCAGCAGGATCTGCGGATCGGTCGTGCCCAGAATCACAGGCTTCTTGAACGACGGATTGAGCGTGCGGAATTCGTCGGGCGTCATGTTCGCGAGCTTCGCGGCGACGTCCACGTCGATATCGTGCGAGGTGGTGACCGTGACGAAATACGGGTGATTCGGGATGCTCGGCAGCGTGAGACCGTATTGCTGCGGGTTCATCACGATGTTCTTGACCGCCTGGAGCTTGGGCACGTAGTTGCGCGTCTCGTTCGGCATGCGCAGGCTCTGGTAGTCGGTCGGCAGGCCGGCCGCCTGGTTGCGCGCAATGGCGCGCTGCACGTTGCCTTCGCCCCAGTTATACGCGGCCAGCGCGAGATACCAGTCGCCGAACATATCGTGCAGACGCGAGAGGTAATCGAGCGCGGCGCTGGTCGAGGCCAGCACGTCGCGGCGCTCGTCCTGCCACATGTTCTGCTTGAGGTTATAGGTCTTGCCCGTACCCGGCACGAACTGCCACATGCCCGCGGCCTTCGCGACCGACAGCGCCTGCGGGTTATACGCCGATTCGATGAACGGCAGCAGCGCGAGCTCGGTCGGCATATGGCGCGCTTCGAGCTCTTCGACGATGTGGTACAGATATTTCTGCGAACGCTCGGTCATGCGCGCGACGTAGTCGGGACGTTGCGCGTACCACTGCGCATTCATATCGACGAGATCGCTTTGCAGATCGGGCATCTGGAAGCCGCGGCGGATGCGGCCCCAAAGGTCGGCGTCCGGGCTCGTGAGCTGATCGACCGAACCTTGATCGACGTTAATCGTTTCTTTCGCGGCGGAGGTCTTGCGGATGGCGTCGGCGCGGGCCTGCGGATCGGCGGGAGAAAGTGAACTGGCTGAATTCGCGTTCGGCCCCCCGCTCGCACAGGCGGCGAGCATCAGGACCAGCAGCGCGCTTAGGATAAATCGCATGAACGTCTACTTGCAATGGCTGGAATTTGCAGCCGATAGTACGTAACGCACACGTTTCCGTCAATCGGATTAATTGGAAAAAAACCATGCAAATCCGCAGCTTGGATCACGTTCCATACGTTTGGGTTGAGCATAACCACGCACGCTGGTGGGTTAGCGGAACCGGTTCTTCCATTCGCGCATCAGTGTGAAAGCGGCCAGCCGGTCGGGCACCGTTTCATGCAGCGCTTCGGCGAGCGTGGCCTGCACTGCCGGGTTGTCGGCGCGCAGGAAGGGGTTCACGGCACGCTCGTGCGCAATCGTGGTCGGCAAGGTCGGCACGCCGCGCTCGCGCAGCGCCGTGGCTTCGCGGCTCCAGTTTTGCAGGGCGGCATTGTCAGGATCGCAGGCCAGCGCAAAGCGGATATTCGAAAGCGTGTACTCGTGCGCGCAGTGCACATGGGTCGACCCCGGCAGCGCCGCGAACGAGTCGAGCGACGCCAGCATCTGCGCAGGCGTACCTTCGAAAAGGCGTCCGCAGCCGCAGGCGAACAGCGTGTCGCCGCAGAAAAGATGCGGCGTGCCGGCGCCGACACCGCTGATGCCGCCTATGCTATCCGCGTCCTGAAAATAGGCGATGTGGCCGCGCGTGTGGCCCGGCACGTCCATCACCTTGAAATCGAGCGCGGGCGCGTCCAGATGCACAGCGTCGCCGCCCTTCACGCGCGTGACGAAGGCGTCGAGCGGGCCGAGCGCCTCGCCGGCCGGGCCGTACACGGGCACGCGCTCATCCGAAAGGAGATCGGCGACCCCGCCGACATGGTCGTTGTGGTGATGGGTGAGTAAAATAGCGGCGAGCCGCCAGCCTCGCTTCGCCAGATACGCGCGAACCGGCGCGGCGTCGCCCGGATCGACGGCAACGGCGTCATGGCCGTCCGACACGACCCAAATGTAGTTATCTTCGAAAGCCGGAACCGGTACGTATTCGAGTTCTGCGGCCGTTGCGCCGGCGTGGTTGGCCGGCGCGCTCGCGTGCTCAAGCGGACTCTTCATGGGGCGACGTATTCTTCGACATGTCTGACCGAACGATTATAGACTGGCCCGCCTGGACCGATTCGCCAGCCGGAAGGTACGTGCTTGGCTGGGAGCAGGAACAGCTCGACCGCATGGTGTCGAACGTGTTCGGCTACCATGCGCTGCAGCTCGGCCTGCCGCAGCTCGACGCGCTGCGGGAGAACCGCATGACGTATCGCGGGCTCGTGCTCGACGCCGCCAGTGCAGCCAGCGCGCCTTACACCATGCCGCCAGCGGAACCGCCGCGCGCACCCGCGCTGCATACGCCAGACGGCCGCAGCACGGTCTGGTGCGACTCGCTCGATTTGCCGTTCGAAGCGCAGAGCGTCGACCTGATCGTGATGCCGCACACGCTCGAATTCACGAGCGACCCGCACCGCCTGCTGCGCGAAGCCGAACGCGTATTGATGCCCGAAGGACAACTGGTGATCGTCGGCTTCAATTCGCTGTCGTTGTGGGGTGCGCGGCAATCGGCGGGCAAGCTCACGGGGCACCCGTTCCTGCCCGCGCGCCAGGATCTGATCGCGTTCACGCGCCTGAAGGACTGGATCAAGCTGCTCGGTTTCGAGCTCGAACGCGGCCGTTTTGGCTGCTATCGCCCGCCGCTTTCCACCGACAAGTGGCTGGGCCGTTATGAATTCATGGAGGCCGCCGGCGACCGCTGGTGGGCGATCTTCGGCGCGGTCTATATGGTGACGGCGATCAAGCGCGTGCGCGGCATGCGTCTCGTCGGCCCGCTGAAGGTCAAGAAACCCGTGCTGGCGCCGAGCCTGAAGGCCGCTGCCACCACGCCCTCCCCTACACGCAACAAGGACTCATGAGCACACCCGATTTCGTCGAAATCTTCTCCGACGGCGCCTGCAAGGGCAATCCCGGCCCAGGCGGCTGGGGCGCGCTGCTGCGCTTCGGCACGCAGGAAAAAGAACTGTTCGGCGGCGAGCACGGCACGACCAACAACCGTATGGAGTTGATGGGCGTGATCGCCGCGCTCGAAGCGCTCAAGCGTCCGTGCAAGGTGATCGTGCATACCGACTCGCAATACGTGCAAAAAGGCATCAGCGAGTGGATTCACGGCTGGAAGAAGAAGAACTGGATGACGGCCGCGAAAACCCCAGTCAAGAACGACGATCTGTGGAAGCGGCTCGACGCGCTCGTCGCGCAGCATGAGGTGGAATGGCGCTGGGTCAAGGGCCACGCCGGCCACCCCGAGAACGAACGCGCCGACGCGCTCGCGAACCGCGGCGTCGCCACGCTCAACGAACGCTGAGCCACGCGCACTGCCCTGCGCCTCATTAGCCTCCACGAATCAACACGCCAGCCAAGCCATGCGCCAGATCATTCTCGACACCGAAACCACCGGCCTGAACCCCCGCACGGGCGACCGCATCATCGAAATCGGCTGCGTCGAACTGCTGAACCGTCGCCTGACCGGCAACAACCTGCACTTCTATGTGAACCCGGAACGCGACAGCGACCCGGGCGCACTCGCCGTGCACGGCCTCACGACCGAGTTTCTCTCGGACAAGCCGAAGTTCGCCGAAGTCGCAGACCAGATCCTCGACTTCGTGACGGGCGCGGACATCATCATCCACAACGCGCCCTTCGACATCGGCTTTCTCGACGCCGAACTCGCCATGCTCGGCAAGCCGTCGTTCAAGGAACATTGCGGCGAGGTGATCGACACGCTCGTCCAGGCCAAGCAGATTTTCCCGGGCAAGCGCAATTCGCTCGACGCGCTGTGCGATCGCTTCGGCATCAGCAACGCGCACCGTACGCTGCACGGCGCACTGCTCGACTCGGAACTGCTCGCCGAGGTCTATCTCGCGATGACGCGCGGCCAGGAAAGCCTCGTGATCGATATGTCGAGCACCGCAGAAACCGGCAGCGAAGTCGCCACAACGCGCGTGAAGTTCGATACACTCTCGCTCCCGGTGATCGCCGCGAGTGCCGACGAACTGAGCGCACACGAAGCGCTGCTCGATGGACTCGATAAAGCGATCAAGGGCACGTCGATTTGGCGTACCCAACCGGCGCCCCTGGAAGAAGTTGCAGCGTCCGCGCAAAATACTTAAAAAAGGGCTTTACAAGATTGAAAATGCCCGGCATAATTTCAATCTCTTCGGGTGGTTAGCTCAGCGGTAGAGCACTGCCTTCACACGGCAGGGGTCACTGGTTCGATCCCAGTACTACCCACCAGGATTCTGGTGTTGGTAAAGACAAGCACCGAAGATAAAAAGCCCCGTTGCGCAAGCAACGGGGCTTTTTTCATTGCGCTTCGCGCGGGTGCGGGCTCAACGGTTTGCAGCGCATCACTCCCCTCCCGCCTCCATCCCAATGCCGCGCGCCATGCCTGTTGCCGCGAACACCATCACCACAAGCAGCACCGTCTGCCAGACGCCGATGCGGGCGTACTTCGGCGCGGAAGTCAGATCCGGCACATCGCCGCGATTCACCGCCGAGCGCCAGCGCAGCAGCGCTCTCATCGGCACAATCTCCAGCAACAGGATCAGCACGAGCGCGGCCATCTTCACGTGAAAGAGCGGCTCATGCAGGTAGTAGTCGGCACCCTTCTCGAAGCCACCGAATGCGCGCGCCGCGCCCGTCAGGATCAACACGAGCGCAGAGCCACCCCAACCGTTGTCGGCGCGGAAAATCATCGGCAGGTCTTCGGTGGACGTGCAGCGGCGCAGCCCGCGCGTGCGTCTCAGGATCGAGGCGAGCGCGAAGCCGAAGGCCAGCAGATGGATGGCGGCAAGCAACCAGCGTATGAGCATCGCGACTCCTTCGGTTGACGACGGGATCGACCAGCATGCGCGCAGCGCAATGCAAACTCGTGAAGCGGTGCAGCCTTGAAGCGGGAAAGACTAACCGGCCGATGACGATGAAACCGGCCGGACACAACGCATCACACTTGACTCAATGCGTTGTCGAGCGCGCGAGCCGCTTCACGGTCGTTCACCGTCGAGAGGCGCACGCGGAATACGGTTTGACGGTTATGGCCTGCTGCCGCCGGTGAATCCCACAGCAACTCGATTCTCGGACGGCGCTCGCGCGTCTGCGTTTGCGTACGCGCAGACACAACTGGCACGAGACTCGTACCGGGCGTGGCAGACGCGACGGTTGTGTCCGCATCGACATTCGTATGTACAACGCTATCGAGCGGCGCAACCGGCACGGCGTGACGCTGCTCGCCGTTCGGCCAGCGCACCGACAATTCGCGTGCATCGTACTGCCCGAGCTTGCGGCTTTCGAGCCAGACGATGGTCGTGCGCGTGGCCGCATCGATCGACACGGCATAGCGTCCAATCGCAAAGCGGCGCGCCGCGATATTGGTGCGCCAGAGCGCACGCGGCCGGCAGATCCACACGACCGCTGCATAGAGCGCGGGCGCGACGACAAGCCAGCCGTTAGTTTCAGCGACCGCATGCACCGCGCGCCGCCAGCCCGCAAACCACACGAACGCGCCAATCGACCAGAGCGCGAACAGGCAGCCGAGCAAGCCAAAGAAACGCAGCGCCTGGCGCAACCACTGCGGCAGCGGATGGAACGGCCGCTCGACACGCGCTTTCGCACCCGGCAACACGATCAGCAGGAACAGGAAGACGATATTGAGGCACGCAACCGGCGACGACGCCATGGCCTCCAGCGCGGTGAGGAAATGACTCATCTCCCCCATCGAATGCAGCCAGCGCGCAAGAATGACGAGCCCGATCGCGCGCAGCGCGAACAGCGTCCCGGCACCGGGAACGGTGGCGGCGCGCGTGGGTCGGTTTCTCGCCAAGGCATTCTCCTGTGTCGGCCCGAGCTGAGGCTTGAGCCCCTTGCCCGGATGCCATGCAAAGCTGTCGCTGTGGTCTTGCGCTGATTTCATGAGCTAGCCGCGGTTTTGCGCGGAACGGCCATTATAGGGACATTGCCCGCGCCCCTCACGCTCACGGGCACAGGCGTTGCGCTGCGTCGCGTCGTCGTTGCCGAGGTAGCGCAGATGCGACAACGCCCCAGTGCGCGGGCACCGGGGCGTTGGTGTGACGCTGGACGCGCCGGGCGCGTCCAGGACAGCTTGCAGCTTAGCTTGCGTTGACTTCGCGCAGCACGGTTCGGCGCTTCTGGCGCAGCATTTCTTCGTACACGGCGACGTAGTTCTTCGCCATGACCTTCGACGAGAAACGCGATTCGAACGCTGCGCGAACCTTCTCGCGCGGCAGCGTCGACAGGCGCTTGACGGCTGCGACTGCGCTGATTTCGTCTTCGACGACAAAACCCGACACGCCGTTTTCGATGACTTCCGGCACCGAGCCGCGCTTGAACGCGATCACCGGCGTGCCGCAGGCCATGGCTTCGATCATGACGAGGCCGAAGGGCTCCGGCCAGTCGATCGGGAACACCAGCGCGTGCGCGTTGCCGAGGAATTCACGCTTTTCGTGCTCGCCAATTTCGCCGATGTACTCGACGTGCGGCAGCGCCATCAGCGGCTTGATGACTTCTTCGTAGTAGGCGCGATCGGCCTTGTCGATCTTCGCAGCGACCTTGAGCTTCATGCCTGCCTGGCCGGCGATACGGATAGCGCGGTCAAGACCCTTCTCCGGCGACACGCGGCCGAGGAAAGCGAGGTAGCCCGGTTCCACGTTCGGGATCGGCGTGAGCACGTCTTCCGGCAGGCCGTGGTAAACGGTCTGCTGCCAGTTGGCTTGCTGCAGCGGCAGGCGCTGGTTGTCCGAGATCGAGACGACCGGCACGTCGCTGAACGCGTTGAAGATCGGCTGCAGTTCCGGCAGGTCGAGACGGCCGTGCATCGTCGTGACGAACGGCACTTCCTGACGCTGGAACAGCGAGAACGGGTAGTAATCGATGTGGAAATGCAGCACGTCGAATTCGTCGGCGCGACGGCGGACTTCTTCGAGCAGCAGCATGTGCGGAGCCATCACGTCGCGGATCGTCGGATCCAGACGCAGCGCCTGCGGCCAGAACGCTTCGAGCTTTGCCGAGGTGATCGAATCGCCGCTTGCGAACAGCGTGACGTCGTGACCCTGTTCAACCAGCGCTTCGGTCAGGTAGGAGACCACCCGTTCCGTGCCGCCGTAAAGCTTGGGAGGAACCGCCTCGTGCAAGGGAGCGATTTGAGCGATTCGCATAGTGGTGAACTCCTTCCTCGTAATAAATCGGGCTAAGTACTACAAATTTGACAGTCGACCTTGCGTGCTGCGGCATCCTTGCCGCGCGCCTCACCAGGCGATCCTTACCGCTAACCGCGCCGGCAGCCCGGCACACAGAATCCGACGCAGTTGTGCAGTATGGGAAGACACATGCGGCGGCTCAGGCGGTAAACGCGCAGGGTTCGCGGTCGTTGACATACAAGCTGTCAAATTCCCTACGCTATTCGAGACGGCATTATCCGGGCTTGCGCCCGCTACCGGCTAGAACATTTCAAAGTCTTTACGTTGTTACAAACCGGAAACACTCCGCAACCCACTGTTTTCAAAGACAGTTCTAAATTGGGGGTACGTTTTTCAGGCAACGCGCCGTTATCACGGCCACGTCCCGAAACGGGTTGCAACATCGGCAGCACCAGGACAAAGTGTCAGATGGACAAGCACACGGTCATCCTGAATGCAATCCGTAATTGTATCCTCAAAAGCGCCCTGAAAACCTGTTGAGCATCAGGCGCGACACGCTGTTGGGAATGAACACGCAGGCACACGCTCCGTCGCCCGCTCGCGATAAGATTCGCGTCCCGTCGGGCATAAGCGATGCGTCATGCGCCACGCGTGTTTACAATGCGGGGATCCACCAAGGTTTGCCGCTGGCGCCTTTCTTCCTCTTTTACTACCTTGCACGGACGTAGCTCCGTCAGACCGACCACCGATCAATTGGAACATCTGACTATCGCCCAGCGTAACGCCCACAACGCAAAGCTCGCGAGCTATGCGCGGCATCCGCTCGCGTTCCTTTTCCGCTACATCAAGCGCCATCCGTTCGCCCACGCCGTCGTGCTGGCGAGCGTGTTTGCGGCCGTCGGCTGCGCGCTCGCTTCGCAGTACGCGATCAAGCATCTGATCGACGTGCTCGGCGCGGGCCGCCACCATCCCGGCCCGTTGTGGACTGCGTTCGCCATCCTCGTCGGCCTGATCGCCGCCGATAACCTGCTCTGGCGCGTCGGCGGCTGGTTCGCCGCCCATACGTTCGTCGCCGTGACCGGCGACCTGAGGCGCGACCTCTTCCAGTACCTGAGCGGACACTCGCCCACCTATTACGCGGAAAAGCAGCCCGGCACGCTGGCCAGCCGGATCACCGCGACCTCGAACGCCGTCTACACCGCCGAGAACACCACGGCCTGGAACGTGCTGCCGCCCTGTATCGCCGTGGCCGGCGCGATCGTCATGATCATCGCGGTCAATCCGCTGATGGCCGGCGGCCTGCTGCTGTGCTCGGCGATTCTTTCGGTGATTCTGTTCAAGCTGGCCGGACGCGGCTCGGCGCGCCACCACACGTTCGCCGCCAAGGCGGCCGCCGTGGACGGCGAGCTCGTCGACGTGATCGGCAATATGGCCCTCGTGCGCGCCTTCGGCATGACGTTCCGCGAGCAGAAACGCTTCGGCTCGACCGTCAAGGCCGAACTCGACGCGCGCCGCCAGAGCCTGCTCTACCTCGAAAAGCTGCGCCTGCTGCACGCTGTCATCACGGCGATGCTGTCGGCCGGCCTGCTCGGCTGGGCGCTGTGGCTCTGGAACGAAGGCAAGGTGACGTCAGGCGACATCGTGCTGGTGAGCTCGCTCGGCTTCACGATCCTGCACGGCACGCGCGACCTCGCCGTGGCGCTGGTGGACGTGACGCAGCACGTCGCACGGCTGGCCGAAGCCGTGCAGACGCTGCTCGAGCCGCACGGCATGCCCGACCGCAACGACGCGACCGAATTGATCGCGCAAGGCGGCCGCGTGGACTTCGAGGGCGTGACCTTCGCGTATCCGCACCGCAAGCCGATCCTCGATCACTTCGACCTGAACATCAAGGCCGGCCAGCGCGTGGGCCTGATCGGCAAGTCGGGCGCGGGCAAGACCACCGTGCTCGCGCTGCTGCAACGCTTCTACGAAGTCCAGGGCGGCGCGATCAAGATTGACGGGCAGGATATCGCCCACGTCACCCAGGACAGCCTGCGTCACGCGATCGCGCTGGTGCCGCAGGATATTTCGCTGCTGCACCGCTCGATCTACGAAAACATCGCCTACGGCCGCCCCGAGGCGAGCCGCGAGGAAGTCATGACCGCCGCCCGCGAGGCGCGCTGTGCCGACTTCATCGAAGCGATGCCCGAAGGCTACGACACGATCGTGGGCGACCGAGGCGTGAAGCTCTCGGGCGGTCAGCGCCAGCGCATCGCCATCGCGCGCGCGATTCTGAAGAATTCGCCGATCCTGCTGCTCGACGAAGCGACCTCGGCGCTCGACAGCGCCTCGGAAGAAGCGATCCAGCAGGCGCTCGACCGGCTGATGGTGGGCCGCACCGTGATCGCGATTGCGCACCGGCTGTCGACGCTCAACAACTTCGACCGCATCATCGTGATGAGCGCGGGCAAGGTGATCGACGACGGCAGCCCCGAAGAACTGCGCAACCGTCCGGGCCTGTACCGCGACCTGCTCGCCAAACAGTACGGCAAGCATTCGACGCTGCACCTGGGCAACAAGAAAAGCGACGAGAAACACGTCGCCTGACTATAGGGCCCTGCCCGGCTCGTCAAAGTAAAAAAGCCGCTTCGTTCGAAGCGGCTTTTTCTTTTCCAGCGTGAGCCGCCGCGATCCGGCGTGAACCTCAGGCGGCTGCGGCCCGGCCTGTGAGGTCGCGCATGAAGCGGTCGCGCCACACCGAGACGTTGTTCTCGCGCAGCTGAACCATCATGTCGTTGTAGCGTGCGAGCCGTTCCGCGAGCGGCATCGCGAGCGCGGTGGCGAGCGCGTCCGCCATCCCGTCGATATCGAGCGGGTTGACGATCAGCGCACCCGAGAGCTCCTGCGCCGCACCCGCGAAGCGCGAGAGCACCAGCACGCCCGGATTCTCCGGATCCTGCGCCGACACATATTCCTTCGCCACCAGGTTCATGCCGTCGCGCAGCGGCGTGACATAGCCCACATGCGAAGCGCGGAACAGCGCCGCCAGCACCGCCCGCTCGTACTGGCGATGGATGTACCAGATCGGCGTCCAGTCGAGTTCGGCGAAACGGCCGTTGATGCGGCCCGATTCCGCTTCCAGACGCAGACGGATGTCCTGATAGGCATGCAGATCGGCGCGCGTGGGCGGCGCGATCTGCACGAACGAGACCTTGTTGCGCTGTGCGGTCGAATGCTCAAGCAGCCGCTCGAACGCGCGAAAACGCTCGACGAGCCCCTTCGAGTAGTCGAGCCGATCCACGCTCATGATGACCTTGCGGCCGTGCAGCGTGGACTTGAGCGTGCGCACCGGCTTGCCGCGCTCGCCGGCCTTGGCCAGTTCCGCGACTTCATCGGGATAGACGCCGATCGGGTAGTCGTTCGCATACAGCGTCTTGCCGAACGCCTCGATGCGCGTGCGGCCGTCCGCGCATTTTTCGACCGTGCCGCCCGCCTCGTTGACGATGTAGTCGCAGAAGGCGCGCACATCGGGCTTGGTCTGGAAGCCGAGCAGATCGAACGAACACAGCGCATCGACCAGTTCGCGATGCGGCGGCACCGCCAGTAGCACCTGCGAAGCCGGAAACGGAATGTGCAGGAAGAAGCCGATGCGGTTCTTCACGCCCGCCGCACGCAGCGCCTGTGCGAACGGGATCAGGTGATAGTCATGAACCCAGATGACGTCGTCGTCGTGCAGCAGCGGCACGAGCTGCTGCGCGAGCCATGCATTCACGCGGCAATAGCCTTCGTATTCGTGGCGGTCGTACTGGAGCAGATCGGCGCGATAGTGGAACGCGGGCCAGAGCGTCGCGTTCGAGAAACCGCGGTAGTACTGGTCGTAATCGCGGCGCAGCAGGCCGATGGTCGCAAAGGTGACGGGGCCGCGCTCTTCGAGCTGGATCTGCGGCGCGCCCGAGGAGAGCACGTCGCCGCTCCAGCCGAACCACATGCCGCCGGTTTCCTTGAGCGCGTCGTACACACCGACCGCGAGACCGCCGGCGGCCGGGCCGCCTTCGGAGATGGGCGCGACCCGGTTCGACACGATGATGAGTCGGCTCATGAATTACAGGTTCCGTGCTGGGGTGAAACAGAGTGCGCGCGTGCCGGACACCCTGCGGGCGATGCGGGCACGGGCGCGAAGATCGATGAGGCTGAAGACAGCAGCGGCAGCACGAGCATCAGGCGCCAAGCGCCGCCAGCCATGCGAGCAGCGCGCCGACCGAGTCGACGCGCGTCCTGGCGATGGTCTCGCCGCCGCCGACCTTGATCGACAGGCCGCCCATCTCGTTGACCACGGCGAAGCCTTTTTCGTCGGTCAGGTCGTCGCCCGCGAACACCGGCGTGCGGCCCGCGAACGGCGGCTCATTCAGGAAGGCGCGCAGCGCGCGGCCCTTGTCGACGTCCTTCGGCTTGATCTCGTAGACCATCTTGCCCGGCTGCAGGACGTAGGCAGCAGAGAATTCGGCGGCGAGCTTTTCGGTCGCCGCGCGCGCGACGCCCTCGTGCTCCGGCGCATTGCGGTAGTGCAGCGCAAGCGCGGCGCCCTTGATCTCCAGCAGCATGCCAGGATGCGTGCGCACCACTTCCGCGAGCACCTGCTCCATGTGCAGCAGGCGCTCGTCGTTAAAGCCGACGCGCTGCGTGTCGCCATTCGCGTCGCGGCGCTCCGCGCCGTGCAGGCCCGCGATGGGCAGATCCGGCATGCCGAGGAAGGCGTCGATGCTCTCGATGCCGCGGCCGGACACGATCGCCACCGCGCCGCGCGTCGCGCGCCGCAGCGCGCCGAGCAGCGCCAACATTTCAGGCTGCACCAGCACGCCATCGGGCGTGGGCGCAAGCTCGACGAGCGTGCCGTCGAAGTCGAAGAAAAACGCCGTCCTGTCGAACGGCAATTCCACCGGAAGGTCTTGCGAAGGGTGTTGCGGAGGTTGTTGCATCGCGTTCGTTTCGTCCCTCGGCGCGCGGGCCGGGTAAGCACCCGGCGGGCGCAAGCCTGCCGGGCAAAGTGAGCGCATCTTACCGCGCATCACTTCGATTTTCGAGAAAACAGGCCTGGCAGACCGCTTCGAGGGGTGTTTCGTGCCGTTTGACGCACGTTTTGGCTCTCAATGAATCCGCATGAGATCCGTACGCCGACTTGCACCGAAACCCGGTCATAACAGCCCGCCTGCGACCGCGAACGTACAATTTTGCTACAGTCCGTCGACATGCCGCAGCAAGCCGCCCGGCACACAATGCCATTCGAGCCGTCGCTCAAGCCGTCGCTCAAGCCGTTGCTCAAACTGTTGAGACAGCCTTTGTTTTCGAACTTCGCCGCGTTGCCTTTCATGCCTCTGAACCGCCTTGCCTGGCGCCTGGCCGGGGGCTGCGCGCTGTTTGTCGCGACGCTGCTGGGCGCGTGTTCGCAGCCCGGCGCGCCGTGGCAGCTCACGAACGTCAGCGGCCACCTCCCCAATCTGGACTTCGCACTGACCGCCGATAACGGCCAGCGCATGGAGGCCAACGACCTGCGCGGCGAAACCACGCTCGTGTATTTCGGCTACACGCATTGCCCCGATGTCTGCCCGGAAACGATGGCGCGCCTGATGCAGGTGCTAGCAAAACTTGGCCCCGATGCGCAGCACGTCCGCATTCTTTTCATCAGCGTCGATCCGGCCCGCGACACGCCGCAGGCGCTGCATGCCTATGTGGACGCCTTCGATGCGCAGCATGCGCTGGGCTTGACCGGCAGCGACACGCAGATCGAATCGCTCGCGAAGCGCTACCGGGTGGCCTATCAGATGGAGAAGCGCGACCCGGACGGCAGCTACGAAGTCACGCATAGTTCGGCGGTCTACGTGTTCGATGCGCAGGGCCGCGCACGTCTGCTCGCCACCGACAAGGATACGCCGGACGCGATTGCGCACGACCTGCGTCGCGTGATCGACGCTTCGGCGTGACTCATCTGACTACTGCTATACCGACACAGGACTTGCCTTGACGATCGATGTGAAAACGCCGCCCAGCGCGCAACACGCGTGGCTCACCATTCGCCGGGCGCGATGAACCTGCTCTACTGGCTCGATCCCTGGGAACCGTCGCCGACGGTCGTCATTGCCATCGGCGTGGCGGCGATCCTCTTCGCGCGTGGCAAGCGTCATGCGCGGGTTTCGCCTGCGCGGCAGATCTCGTTCTGGTTTGGACTTGGCGCGCTGTATGTCGCGCTGCATACCCGGCTCGATTACTTCTTCGAGCATGAGTTCTTCATGCACCGCGCCCAGCATCTCGTACTGCATCACCTCGGGCCGTTCTTTATCGCACTCGCCTATCCCGGCGCGGCGTTGCGCGCCGGCATTCCGTTCGCGTGGCGGCAACGTTTCGTGCGGCCCGCGCTGGCTGCGCGTCCTGTGCGCATCGCACTCGACGTCGTCATGCACCCGGTCGTCGCCGTGACGCTCTTTGTCGGGCTGATCTACTTCTGGCTGCTGTCGCCGATTCACCTCATCGCGATGCTCGACTGGCGGCTCTATCGCGTCATGAACTGGAGCATGGTGATCGACGGGCTGCTGTTCTGGTGGCTCGTGCTCGATCCGCGGCCCGCCCCGCCCGCGCGCCTTGCACCCGGCAAGCGCGTGCTGGTCGTGATCGCGGCAATTCCGCCGCAGATCATCCTGGGCGCGTTCATCTTCTTCACGCCGCGCGAGCTTTATCCGGTGTATTCGATTTGCGGGCGCGCGTTCGTCTGGCTTTCGCCGATGCGCGATCAACAGATCGGCGGGCTGCTGCTGTGGATTCCGGGATCGATGATGAGCGTGATCGGCGCGCTGCTCGCGCTGCGTCACTGGATGCGCCTGTCGGCGCGCGGACGGCTCAAGCGCGAGCGGCCCGCGCGTGCGCCGCGCAATGCCTCAGGGGCCGCGCAGCACGGCTAGTCGTTGTTACTGTGTTGTTACTCTGAACGCATCCAGACGTGCGCAATGCCGTCTTCGTCGTGAATATCCGAGACCGGCTTGAAGCCGAACGCACCGTAGAACTTCTGCAAATGCGCCTGGGCGTGCAGGCGCATCGGCACATTGGGCCACTGCTGAGCGATGTGGCCGATCGCGCGCTCGAGCAGGCCGTTGCCGAGCTTGATGCCGCGAAAGTCCGGCGACGTCACCACACGGCCGATACGTACATCGGCGTCGCTCGCATCGGGCAGCAGCACGCGCAGGTAGCCTGCCAGCTTGCGCACGCCATCGCGCTCGCCCCAGGCGAACAGATGCCACGCATCGCCATCGAGACCGTCGATATCGCCATACACGCAGTTCTGCTCGACCACGAATACCGCCGAGCGCAGTTCGAGCATGGCGTAGACATCGCGTGCATTGAGGTCGTCGAAAGCGCTCCACTGCCAGTCGAGTTGCGCGGGCGTCGTGGCGGACAACGCGGGCGAAATGGCGGAGGACACGGTGGGAGACTGCACAGTCATGGGATTTCCGTCGAAGCTTGCTGAAAGGCTGATTATGCCTCGCAGCATGCGCGGCTCACAAACCCTCAAACCGGGCGAACGACGGCGTCACTTGCGACGGCGCGGCGCTTCGAACTTGCGCCAGTATTGAAACGGCTCCTCATGCAATTCGATATCGAGTTCGGCGATGCGCGCCTGCATGCGCTCCTGCGCTTCGGCGATCGCGCGGTTATAGACGGCTGGGCCGATCTCTTCGAGGAAGAAAGCCAGCAAGCCGCCCGCTGCGATATTGCCGATGGGCTCCTCCATGTTGGCTTCGAAGTAGCGCTGGATCGACGCAATCGCAGCCGTGCGTTCGTCTTCGGGGAGTTCGATGGGCATGGGGAGCGTCCGGATGCGAGGGATCCGGGTATTGTGCGCGAATCCCGATAACACAGAGTTCGCGACTTCATTTGATCTACCGCGCACCTGGCGTCAGGTGCCCTTCACGTTCGTCCAGTTCGCGCAGCTATACTCCGCCGATGATCGGTCGAACACAGGGCAGTGCACTGGAAGAAGAGCGCAATTTTCCGCAAAAATTGTCGCTTACAGGGCAGGCAGCGCCTGCCCCGGCGCCTCTTCGCGAATTTGGCTTTCCGCCCTGTATTCAGGCGCCCTTCTCGGCGTTCGACTCCGATCAGGTACTGAAGCAGCACGGTCGCTACAAGGCGGCGAAAAGTGGCGACAGCGACGCGGCGATCGCCCTCGTCTATGCGCTTGCTGTCCCGCTGTTCCGCCAATTTTCGAATGCGGTCGAACGCGGCAACATTCCGGCTGACCATATCGTGGTTGCCCCTCACGCACGGGAAGCGACCGGCGACAACGCGATTCCGCAGGTTCTCGCTGCACTTTTTTCGATCTGTGGAGGCGACCTCGACGATGAGATCGTACAAACGACCAAGGTGTATCACACGGGCGCTGATCCGATGGAGAGGCTCAACGCCCGAGCATCGTTCCACGGCAGAATCGAACGCGGAAGGCACTACGTGCTAGTGGACGACGTCACGACTCTGGGGGGAACACTCTGCGATCTGGCCGATTTTATCCAGCGAGGCGGCGGCATTCCGGTCGCGGCGATCGTCCTGGTGAATGCAAGTCGCTCTGGTAGACTGCAAGCAGACCCAAAAACCATTGCAATTCTGGACAAAAGGGGATTGGGAAATGAAATCCGCAAAATCTTCAACATCCTCCCTCGCGCACTCACGGCAGACGAAGCCCAGTACCTTGTCGGGTTCCGTTCTGTTGAGGAAATCAGAGGTCGTAGTGCTAAAGCGCGGCAAAAAACGGATCTCCGACTCCGCGCTAAAGGCGTTCGCATCGATGAAGCCGTCGAGCAACCACGATTGATGCCATCACCAGGTCGGCGAAGCACTCGCCGACTTGCCTCACGGAGCTACTACTCGATTCGCTGGATAAGACGCAGATAGCCCTACCAGGAAAATCCGCCGCAGAAAAAAGAAAAGCCACCCGAAGGTGGCTTTTCTTTTTTTCCTGGAGGCGCGAGCCGGAGTCGAACCGGCCTAAACGGCTTTGCAGGCCGCTGCATAACCGCTTTGCTATCGCGCCAGAAGCGGACTGTTTGTGCGACCACAGCGTGAATCGCCAAACAAAAGGGGAAGCGCTGCTTCCCCTTTCTAAGTGGAGCGGGAGACGAGGCTCGAACTCGCGACCTCAACCTTGGCAAGGTTGCGCTCTACCAACTGAGCTACTCCCGCATAACCTACCGTACTGCTTGACCTGCCTGGCGTCTCGTTTCACATTTTCGTAAAACGCTACACCTTAATATGGAGCGGGAGACGAGGCTCGAACTCGCGACCTCAACCTTGGCAAGGTTGCGCTCTACCAACTGAGCTACTCCCGCATATTTACTACCTTACTGCTTCACCGTTGATTTGCCACTTATCTTCGGCTATCTCTACCGCATCTGCTTCGTTTGCTGCTTGTCGTGCAGCGGAGAAGTGAGATTATGTATAAGCCGCTGAATCCTGTCAACACCTTCGCATGAACTTTTTGAAAAAAGATTTGCTGGCGCTTCGCGAAGGCATCGGCTCAACTGGCCGAAACGCCCGCCCAGTAAGGCTTACAGGCAGGCTTACAAGCTGCCACGCTCGCGAATCTGCGGCCATGCGAGCTTCATGTAGTAAAGCATCGACCAGATCGTCAGCACGGCGGACACGTAAATCAGCCACGTTCCCCACACCCGCGAATCGAACAGCGTAGCTCCGCCGATCGTCAGCGGCGCGTAGAACAGCAGCATCGGGATCGCCACCATCTGGCACGCGGTCTTGAACTTGCCGAGCTGGTTCACGGCCACGCTCTTCGAGGCGCCAATCTGCGCCATCCATTCGCGCAGCGCCGAAATCGCGATCTCGCGGCCGACGATCACCAGCGCGATCACGGCATCGAGCCGTTGCAGGTGCACGAGCACGAGCAGCGCGGCGGTGACCATGAGCTTGTCGGCGACCGGATCGAGGAACGCGCCGAACGACGAGGTCTGATTCCACTTGCGCGCGAGAAAGCCGTCGAACCAGTCGGTGAGCGCTGCCAGCACGAAGATGAGCATTGCCGAAGTGTTCTGCTGCATCGGGCTCAGCATTGTCTGCGGCAGATAGAACACGCCAACCACGAGCGGAATCAGCACGATCCGCAGCCACGTCAGGAGAATCGGGATATTGAACGGCATTGGGTGGCGCAGTCTGTCAGGGGAGATTGCAATTATGGGAGATGCAATTGTGCCGCTTCAGTGCACCTGCCACAAGCAAACGTAAGGCGCCAACGTCAGGCGCCTCACGTCCGGCGGCAGGCACAGGCTGCAAACGCATCAAAACGGATCAATGCAGTTGCTGGTAGATCTGCTCGGCGAGCGCGCGGGAAATGCCTTCGACGCTCGCCAGGTCTTCGACGCTCGCCGCCATCACGCCGCGCAGGCCGCCGAAGCGCGCGAGCAGACGCTGACGCCGCTTCGCACCGACGCCTTCGAGCTCTTCGAGCCGCGAAGTCTGCCGCGTCTTGCCGCGCTTCGCGCGCATGCCCGTGATCGCAAAACGGTGCGCCTCGTCACGAACCTGCGCGACCAGCATCAGCGCCGCGCTCTCCTTGCCGAGTTCGAGCGGCGCGCGGCCGTCGGCGAACACGAGGGTTTCGAGGCCGACCTTGCGCCCCTCGCCCTTTGCCACGCCCACGAGCATCGCAGGGTCGAGTCCAAGTTCGTCGAACACCTGACGCGCGATCTCGACCTGCCCCTTGCCGCCGTCGATCAGCACGATGTTGGGCAGCAAGCCCCCCGTCGCGAGCGGTTCGGCTCCATCGGGCGATGCCGTCGGATCGGCGGGATCGGACGATTCGGTCTGCAGCGTCTGCGCCTCATCGGCTTCGTTGCGCGCCGACTGCGCGACCATCTTCTCGTAGCGGCGCGTAAGCACCTGGCGCATCGCGGCGTAATCGTCGCCGCCCGTGATGCCGGTGATGTTGTAGCGGCGGTATTCGCTCGACTGCATCTTGTGGTGGTGATAGATCACGCACGATGCCTGAGTCGCCTCGCCCATCGTGTGGCTGATGTCGAAACACTCGATGCGCAGATGCGCGAGATCGTCGAGCTCCAGCCCGAGCAGTTGTGCAAGCGTGCGCGTGCGCGCCTGCTGCGAGCCCTGCTCCGACAGCAGCCGTGCGAGCGCGAGCCGCGCGTTCTGCTCGGCCATCGCGAGCCATGCGCGCTTTTGTCCCTGCGGCTGGCGTACCAGGGCGACCTTGTGGCCGGCCTGCCCGGACAGCACATCGACCAGTTCGCGATTGGCCGGGGGATGGCTCACCACCAGCACCGGCGGCACGCGATTGCCGAAGTAGTGCTGCGCGATGAAGGCGTCGAGCACTTCGGATTCGATGCCGCCCGAGCGCGCTTTGCGTGATGACGGCTTCGGCGTGGCGGCGCCTTCTTCTGCTTCCTGAGCGTCGGGCGCATCGGCTTCTTCAGCTTCTTCTTCGAGATCGGCGGCGATGGCGAGCGGATCGGGCAGTTCCTCGCCATCCTGCGCGTCCTCCTCGCTCCCGCTGTCGCTCGCCTGCGCGCGCGCCGCCGCGCCCTCCACCAGCGCCTTGCGCGCGAGCGACGGCAGCGATTTCAGGGCCGTTGCCGCCACCACGGTCTCGTCACCGATCTCCTCGGCCACGCCGCCCTCTTCGTCCGTCAGCGCACGCTCGACGTGCGCGGGGAAATAGGCCTTGTCGCCCAGGTGCCGCCCGCCGCGCACCATCGCGAGATTCACGCAGACACGCCCGCCCAGCGCCACGACCGCGAGAATGTCGACATCGCTGTCGCTGCCCGTCTCGATCGCCTGCTGATGCAGCACCGTCGACAGCGAACTCATCTGGTTGCGCACGGACGCGGCCTGCTCGAACTTCAGCTCGGCCGCGAACGCGTGCATCTTGGTCTCCAGCTCCTTCATCACCTCGCCCTGACGGCCAAGCAGGAAGCGCGACGCATTGCTCACATCGCGCGCGTAGTCCTCCTGGCTGATCGCGCCCACGCACGGCGCCGTGCAGCGCGCGATCTGATGCAGCAGACAGGGCCGCGTGCGGTTGTTGAACACCGAATCCTCGCAGGTGCGCAACTGGAACACGCGTTGCAGGATCTGGATGCTCTCGCGCACCGCATAGGCGCTCGGGAACGGGCCGAAGTACTGATTGTTGCGATCGACCGCGCCACGGTAGTACGCCATGCGCGGGAACTTGTGTCCCGTGAGCTTGAGGAACGGATAGGACTTGTCGTCGCGAAACAGGATGTTGTAACGCGGCGCGAGCGCCTTGATGAGGTTGTTTTCGAGCAGCAGCGCCTCGGCTTCCGAGCGCGTGACCGTGGTTTCGATACGCGCGATGCGCGTCACCATCATGGCGATGCGCGGCGAGAGCTGCGTCTTCGTGAAATAGCTCGATACGCGCTTTTTCAGGTCACGCGCCTTGCCCACGTAGAGCACCGCGTTTTGCGCGTCGTAGTAGCGATAGACGCCGGGCAGATGGGGCAACTGCGCCAGCACCTCTTTTGGGTCGAAAACGGCGGGGTCGGTGGAAGCGGTCATCCAGTATGGGGGCGTCGGGTCTGCGCCGCGATGGCGCCATGTAGTACGTGCGGCACGTAGCGCACGCCGGGCCGCCTTCGCGACGCCGTCATGCGAGTGTCCTAGAATCGCAAGTTTAGATCATTCCGTGCGGCCCCGAACCCGCTCGCCTGCCGCGCCGACAGGCACGCAGGCGATCTCGCAGCCCCTGCCGCCGGCTCCGCTCCATCGCTCATCGCGTCCGCTCGCCACCATGCCCCACGACTCACGCTACACCGCCGCCAGCCACGCCGACGCCCCCGCGAGCGCCGATCCCGCACCGACGCGCATCGCCTGCGACCTGTTCTGCGCCGTGATCGACAACTTCGGCGACATCGGCGTGTGCTGGCGTCTCGCGCGCCAGCTCGCGCACGAGCACGACTGGGAAGTGCGCCTCTTCGTCGACGACCTGCAGTCGTTCCAGCGGCTGTGCCCTGCGCTCGATGCGCAGCGCACGACGCAGACCGTCGAAGGCGTCGTCATCGAGCACTGGCACGAGCCCACCCACGCCGGCGAAACCCTGCAGATCGCCGACGTGGTGATCGAAGCCTTCGCCTGCGAGCTGCCGCCGGTGTACGTCGCCGCGATGGCGCAGCGCGAGCGCAAGCCGGTCTGGTTCAACCTCGAATACCTGAGCGCGGAAGACTGGGTGTCGGACTTTCACCTGCGCCCCTCGCCGCATCCGCGCTATCCGCTGCTCAAGCACTTCTTCTTCCCAGGACTGGGCAAAGGCACAGGCGGCGTGTTGAAGGAACGCGACCTCGATGCCGCACGCGCGGCGTTCGAAGCCTCGCCGCAGGCTCGTGAAGCATGGTGGCAAAGCGTGACGGGCGGCCCGCCCCCCGCGCCCGACGCCACGGTGATCTCGCTGTTCGCCTATGAGAATCCCGCCGTCGACGCGCTGCTGGCGCAATGGCGCGACAGCCCGACGCCGATCGTCCTGCTGGTGCCGCAAGGTCGCATTTCCGGGGCGCTGGCGCGCTTTTTCGGTGTCGAATCGTTCGGTGCCGGCCAGCGCGCCGAACGCGGTTCGCTGACCGCGCACGGCCTCGCCTTCACCGAGCAACGTGGCTACGACGCGCTGCTCTGGGCCAGCGACCTCAATTTCGTGCGCGGCGAAGACTCGTTCGTGCGCGCGC
Source organism: Paraburkholderia bannensis NBRC 103871 (assembly GCF_000685015.1). Lineage (GTDB taxonomy): Bacteria > Pseudomonadota > Gammaproteobacteria > Burkholderiales > Burkholderiaceae > Paraburkholderia > Paraburkholderia bannensis. The sequence goes on from NZ_BAYA01000009.1 coordinate 89,256, forward strand.
AATGGGCCGCGCGGCCGTTTGTCTGGCACATCTATCCGCAGGGCGACGACGCCCATCTGCCCAAGCTCGACGCCGCACTCGATCACTACGCCAGCACCCTCGACGAGGCGCCCCGGCGCGTGCTCGAACGGTTCTGGCACGGCTGGAACGGCAACGGCGCGCCCCACGGCGACGCTGCCACTGCTGGACAGACGAACCAGACCAATCAAACGAACGGGCACGCGACCTGGAACGCCATCTGGAACGAGTTTGCCGGGCATTTGCCCGCCTACAAGGCTCGCGCACAGGCGTGGGCGCGGGAACTGGCGCAGGCCGGCGATCTCGGCGGAAATCTAGCCGAATTCGCAAAAAGTCAGTTAAAATAAGCGGTTACCCGACGGCAGCCGTCTCAAGCGCTTCGGATTCGACACCGTCTGCGGTTTCTCCTGCATAGGACGAAAACCGCGAAACGGACAATACGAATGGCGAATCGCTTGCGACGTTTGCCGTCGCGCACACTTGAAGCTATTTAAATCTGGACAGGACAGTTTTTTATGAAGACCGCACAGGAACTCCGCGTCGGCAACGTCGTCATGATCGGCAGCGACGCCATGGTCGTGCAGAAGGCCGAGTACAACAAGTCGGGCCGTAACTCGGCAGTCGTTAAGATGAAGTTCAAGAACCTGCTGACCGGCGCAGGCATGGAAACCGTGTACAAGGCCGACGACAAGTTCGACGTCGTGGTGCTGGAGCGCAAGGAAGTGACGTACTCGTACTTCGCCGACCCGATGTACGTGTTCATGGACGCTGACTACAACCAGTACGAAGTCGAAGGCGAGATGATGGGCGACGCCCTCAACTACCTCGAAGACGGCATGGCTTGCGAAGTCGTGTTCTACAACGAGAAGGCCATCTCGGTCGAACTGCCGACCGTGCTCGTGCGCGAGATCACCTACACGGAACCGGCTGTCAAGGGCGACACGTCGTCGGGCAAGGTTCTGAAGACCGCCAAGCTGAACACCGGCTTCGAACTGCAAGTGCCGCTGTTCTGCAACATCGGCGACAAGATCGAAATCGACACGCGTACGAACGAGTACCGCAGCCGCGCGTAAAGCATGCAGCGGCGCGTCCTGCGCCGCGCGGTCGCGTGGTAAGCAGCCGCAACGCGAATTCTCATGCGTGGTGGATGCAATCGTAAAAGCGCCCCTCGGGGCGCTTTTTCTTTTTTTCCCGAGCGTGTATGTTTGTGACTGCATGGGAAAACCTTACCGGTTTAGCAGTCGCTTAAAATCACCGTATGTTGGAGCGGCAAGGCCGGGCGCCGATGGCATGGTTCCTGCTGGTTTCTATTTGAGATAGCGCGCGAGCGCGACCTTCCACCGAAACCAGGAGAAACACGATGAACAATGACATCGCCGCAGGCAAGTGGAAGCAGTTGATCGGCAAAGCCAAGGCCGCATGGGGCGAGTTGACGGACGACGAACTCACCAAGGTCGAAGGCCGTGCGGATCGCATCGCCGGACTGATCCAGGAACGCTACGGCAAGACGCGTGACGAAGCGCAACAGGAAGTGAAGCGCTGGTTTGACGAGCATCGGCCGCTCGACGATTGATCGGGCAGGCGCAGCAGGTCATCAAGTTGGTTCGCGGCAGCCCATCGGCCTGATGGGTCGCCGACGGACTTACAGCAGCATGGGGGTAGTACGGCTCGAACTTCGCATCGCGCGGTGTTTCGGGTCTCGCGCGCAAGCACGGCGCGACTGGTGTGCGGACGAACGACGTCAAAGTGGATCGCCACGGCGATTCGAAGAATGCCGCAACCAGCGCAGTCTGCAACGCGTCAATTCTGGGGGAGGACCGGAACTGAACAACCTGACTCGAGACACGCAGGTGCTCTCGGTGACTAATTCCGTATCGTGCCGCGACCTGTCGCGCAGCCACGTCGCGCCCGCGCGCCCGTTGTCCTGGAACTGGACGACGCGTGCACGCTCGCACCGGTGCGGCTCCTTTGCGCCCCGCTTCTCGACCCGCTTTTCGCCCCGCTCCTCGTCTATCGGTAAGCCGATTCCGCCATGCCACACGCCCTGATTGTCGAAGACGATCCTAATAGCCTGTCAGGCCTTTCCGCCATCCTGGCCGCTGACGGTTTCTCCGTCGATACGGCCGCCACCCTGGCCGATGCGCGCGCCGCCCTCGGGCGCTTTATCCCCGATGTCGTGCTCGTCGACCTGAACCTGCCCGACGGCGGCGGCCTCGAACTGCTGCCTCACCTGCCCGCGCAGCCGCCCGGCGGCGCGCTGCCCGTGATCGTGATGACCGGCAACGCCACCGTCGAAAGCGCGATCGAAGGCCTGCGCCACGGTATCTGGGACTATCTGCTCAAGCCCGTCAACATTCCGCGTCTGCGTAGCCTGCTCGCGCGCATTCCGCGTCCGTACGAGCTGACCGAGGAAGTGCGCACGCTGCGCGAAAGCCTGCGCCTGCTGGGCCGCTTCGGCCCGATGCTTGGCCGCAGCAGCGCGATCCAGCATGTCTATGACGCAATCGAGCAGCTCGCGCCCACCGAATCGGCGATCCTCGTGCACGGCGAACCCGGCACCGGCAAGGAAGTCGCGGCGCGCACGCTGCATCAGCTGAGCCGTCGCCGCAAAGGCCCGTTCGTCGTCTGCGACTCACGCGCGCTGGCCGCCGAAGCCGCCAGTGGCCGGCCGCTCGCGAGCATCCTGTTCGGCCACGAGCGCGGCGCGTTCAACGGCGCCGAACAGCGCGAACCGGGCCTCGTCGATCATGCAAGCGGCGGCACGCTCTTCATCGACGAGCTCACCGAACTGCCGCGTGCACAACAGGAAGCGTTGCTGCGCGCGCTCGACTCGCAGACTTTCATGCGCGTGGGCGGCAGCAGTGAAGTGGGCACCGATTTCCGCCTGATCGCAGCGACCCGCGCCGTGCCGCGCGACGCGGTTCAACAGGGCATGCTGCACGAAGACCTGTGGCTGCGCCTGGACGCTGCGGCGCTGCAACTGCCGCCGCTGCGCGAGCGCGAGGAAGACGCGGCGCTGCTGGCCGCGGCCTGCGTCGACGAGCTCAATATCGATGCGCATTCGCGCGGCATGACCGGCACGACGCGGCTGGTGTCGCCCTCCTTCGTGCGCGAGTGCCTGGCCTACGACTGGCCCGGCAATGTGCGCGAACTCCAGGAGCGCGTGAAGCGCGCGTGGCATGCCTCGGGCGACGTGCTCGAAACGCTGCAAGCCGAGGAAAGCAGCGGCGCGTCGAGCCGCGACTCGAATGGCGGCCGCGTGCAGGTGACGGTGGGCACGCCGCTCGCCGATGTCGAGGAAATGCTGATCCGCGCGACGCTCGACGCCGTGGGCGGCACGCGTCATCGTGCGGCGTCGCTGCTCGGCATCAGCCCGAAGACGCTCTATAACAAGCTGCAACGCATGCGCCTCAACTAGCCAGGCGCTCCTGCAGATGCAAAAACGGCGGCCCTTCGATATCGGAGGGCCGCCGTTTCTCTTTGTGGCTAGCGCGAGCGGTTCAGGTCAAAACTCAGGGCAGGACGCTACGCAGCAACGATTGCGCCGACAGATACGCCGGATCGGCCACGAGCTTGTCCCAGCTCAGCGCCTTGCCGCGACCTTGCAGCTTCTTGATGCGCTTTGCCGATGCCTTGCGCTCGCGCGACGGTTCTTCGGTACGCAACGCGTCGAGCACCTTCTCCGCCTCGTGCGGCTGGTTGCAGATCAGCACCATGTCGCAGCCCGCCTCCAGCGCCGCACGTGCGCCTTCGGTCAGCGTGCCGCCCTGGCGCGCGGCTTCCATCGACAGGTCGTCGCTGAAGATCGCGCCCGTGAAACGCAGGCGCTCGCGCAGGATCTCCTGCACCCAGATGCGCGAGAAGCCGGCCGGCTTCGCATCGACCTTCGGATAGATCACGTGGCCCGGCATGGCCGCTGCGAGCGACAGACCGAGCCAGTCGTACGGCTGCGCATCTTCGCCGAGGATCGATTCGAGCGGACGCTCGTCCACGGGCACCGCGACGTGCGAATCGGCCGTCGCGAAACCATGCCCCGGGAAGTGCTTGCCGCAGTTCGCCATGCCCGCGAGCGCGAGGCCGTGGTTCAGGCTCTTGGCGAGCATCGTGACGACACGCGGATCGCGATGGAACGCGCGGTCGCCGACGACCTTCGACTGGCCGTAGCCCAGATCGAGCACGGGCGTGAACGACAGGTCGATGCCACAGGCACGCAGCTCGGCGGCGAGGATATAGCCGACCGACGTCGCCAGCTTGGTCGCGAGCAGCACGTCCTTGTCCCACAGCGCGCCAAGGCGCCCCATCGCGGGCAGGACGGTGAAGCCGTCGGTGCGAAAGCGCTGCACGCGGCCGCCTTCGTGATCGACGGCGATGAGCAGGTCGTCGCGCACCGCGCGGATCGCGTCGGTGAGCGCGACCAGCTGCGCGCGGTTCTCGTAGTGGCGCGCGAACAGGATCACGCCGCCGGTGGAGGGATGCGCGAGGCGGCGCACGTCGTCATCGTTGAGCGTCGTGCCGACCACGTCGAGCATGACCGGTCCGGGAATTCGTTTCATCGATCAATCGGGCGTTAATGCCGCGCCTGGCCATTCACGGCGCGCGCGGCGGAATGAAAATGAGCGGCGGGCGTTCAGCTGCGCGGCTGGTCGGTCTCGGCGATCACGAACGAGACAGCGTAGTCACGCTCGTCGGTGATCGTCACCTGCGTGGTGATGCCGCGCTCCTCGAGCCAGAGCGCGAGTTCGCCCGACGCCACCATGTAGGGCTTGCCGCCTGGCGCGTTGAGCGTCTGCACGGCGCGCCAGGTCATCGGCATGTGGATGCCCAGGCCGATCGCCTTGGAGAACGCTTCCTTCGCCGAAAAGCGCGTGCACAGGTACGCAAGCCCGCGCACTTCCGAGCGCGCCTTGCGCGCGTGGTAGACCTTGAGCTCGTCGGGCCCGAGGATGCGCTCGGCGAACCGTCCGCCCGTGCGCTCCATCGTCGCCGCGACGCGGCTGATCTGGATGATGTCAGTACCGATGCCGTAGATCGCCATGCGTTCCTCGTGGTTCGCTTCGTCGTTTTCGCCGTGGGGCGTGCCTGAGCGTGCTTGAGCGCGTTAGTGCTTGCTCAACCGTGCGTGGCCGCGAGGCGCGCCGCAACCATGATCGCCTTCATCTCGCGCACCGCGTTCTCCCAGCCCGCGAAGATCGCGTGCCCAACCACCGCGTGGCCGATGTTGAGTTCGTGAATGCCTTCGATCGCTGCGATCTGCTGCACGTTCGTGTAATGCAGGCCGTGGCCAGCGTTGACCTTCAGGCCCAGACCCACGCCGCAGTTCACGCCCGCCACCACGCGCTCGTATTCGCGCTGCTGTTCGGCGGCTGCGTGCGCTTCAGCGTAACGGCCGGTGTGCAGCTCGATCACCGGCGCGCCCGCGGCCTGCGCGGCGCGGATCTGCGTTTCGTCCGCGTCGATGAAGAGCGACACGCGGATGCCGGCGTCGGCCAGTTGACGGCACGCCGCCGCAACCGCGTCGAACTGCCCCGCCACGTCGAGACCGCCTTCGGTCGTCAGTTCCGCGCGCTTTTCCGGCACGAGACAGACATCGTGCGGCTTGATCTCGCAGGCGATGTCGAGCATTTCGGCCGTCACCGCGCATTCGAGGTTCATGCGCGTCTTGAGCAGCGGGCGCAGCTTGCGCACGTCGGCGTCGACGATGTGGCGACGATCCTCGCGCAGATGCAGCGTGATGGCATCGGCGCCCGCTTCTTCGGCGAGCAGCGCCGCGCGGATCGGATCGGGATAGGTCGTGCCGCGCGCATTGCGCAGCGTGGCGACGTGGTCGATGTTGATGCCGAGGTCGATCACGTTAGGCGAAGTCAGGAAGAAGCTCATAGATTCTGCAAGTCGATCAGGATCTGGCGCGTCGCGAGCGGCGTGCCGCCAAGGTAAGTGTTCAGCAGGAAACGCATCAGCGCCTTGCTCTGCGCGACGGTCTGGGGTCGATGGTAATTGTCCTCTTCCATGTCGAGCAAGGTCTGCCCCGACAGGACGGGCCAATGCGCGGGCCACTCGTCCGACGCTTCGCGCACGCCGCGCTCGGGATCGAACACATAGCGCCCTTCCGCGACCACGGTCTTGCGGTTGACGGTGCGGTTGAGCGCCAGTGCGTAGCCGGTGTCGCGCAGCAGGACGCGCTCGAACGAGCGCAGCACCTGCACGGGCGGCAGATCATGCGCGAGGCGCGTGAGCGTGACGACGTAATGATTGAACAGCGCGGGATGCGGGTCTTCGCGCGCGAGAAACTTCACCAGCAGCTCATTCACATAGAAGCCGCACAGCAGCGCGTCACCCGCGAGCGGCAACATGCCGCCGACCCATTCGGCGCCGGTGAGCGTGCGGACTTCGCCCTTGCCTGTCCAGTTGAGCGTGAGTGGCTGGAAAGTTTGCAGCACGCCGCGCAAAGCCGAGTGCGGGCGCTTGGCGCCCTTCGCGACGAGCGCGACGCGGCCATGGTCGCGCGAGAGCACGTCGATGATGAGGCTGGTTTCGCGGTATGGGTAACTGTGCAGCACGAAGGCGGGCTGCTCGCTGACGCGATAGTCGGACGTGCCGCGCGAGGCGCGCGGCAGTTGCGAGCGTGCGGTGGTCTTGCGCGGCGCGGCGCGGCGCTCGAGCGTGGCGTCGGCGCCTTCGCTCATGTCGCGCTCGCTCGACGCCGAAGACCGCGTGCGGCGGCTGCGCGTGCCGTTCGACGTGGCCGCGCTGCCCGAGCCGCCCGTACCGCTCGAACGCCGCGCGCGCGTGGCGCCGCCGCCGGGCGATTCGAAATCGGCGTCGTCGGCGCCCGCGTCGGGCGCGGGCCAGTCGTCGTTCAGGGTTCCGGCTTCGCCGTCACTCATGCCCGCTCACTCGCACCTTGAGATTGCTGTCGCTGGGTTGCGTCCAGGGTTGCGGGGCTACGCGTTACTCGTAGCCGTAGGCGCGCAGGCCTGCGTCGTTGTCGGCCCAGCCGCTCTTCACCTTCACGAAGGTTTCGAGATACACCGGGCCGTCGAACAGCTTCTCCATGTCGAGACGCGCTTCGGTGCTGATCTGCTTGAGCTTGCTGCCCTTCTGGCCGATCACCATGGCCTTCTGCGTATCGCGCTCGACCAGGATCGTCGCGAAGATCCGGCGTAGACGGCCGTCCTGCTCGAACTTGTCGATGATGACCGTGCTCGTGTACGGCAGCTCGTCGCCAGTCCAGCGGAAGACTTTTTCACGCAGGATTTCGGCGGCCAGGAAGCGCTCGCTGCGATCGGTCAGGTCGTCTTCGCCGTAGATCGGCTCGCCTTCGGGCAGATACGGCTTGAGCGTCGCGAGCAGGCGCTTGATGTCGTCCGTGTTTTTCGCCGAGAGCGGCACGATCTCGCGGAACTCGCGCAGTTTCTGCACGCCTTCGATAAACGGATACAGCGTGGCCTTGTCCTTTACGCAATCGATTTTGTTGGCAATCAGGATCGTGGGCGCGTCCGCCGGGATCAGGTCGAGCACGCGCTGATCATCCGGGCCGAACTTGCCCGCTTCGATCACGAACAGCACGGCATCGACGGAACTCAGCGTCGACGTCACGGCGCGGTTCAGCGAACGATTGAGCGCCGTGCTGTGGCGCGTCTGGAAGCCCGGCGTATCGACAAAAATGTACTGCGCGTCGTCGGTCGTATTGATACCGGTGATGCGGTGGCGCGTCGTCTGCGCCTTGCGCGAGGTAATGCTGATCTTCTGGCCGACGAGCGCGTTCATCAGCGTGGATTTGCCGACGTTCGGCCGGCCGACGATCGCGACCATGCCGCAGCGGAAGCCGGCAGGAGTGGTGGTAGGTGCGTTCATGATCGGACCAGGGAAATGAGCGGGGAAAATTAGCGGGGCGCGCGTCGATCGCGCGCCCGGGTGGAATCAGTGGCCGGCGTCGGCCGCGCGCACGGGCACGGCCGCGCCGATGTCGGCGCTGGCTTCGGCGGAGCCGGACGGCGTCTTGTCGTCCGGAGCGCCGTGTTGCGTCTCACGGGTGCGCGAAACACGCGGTGCGATCGAAGTGGCCGAGGGCACGGCGTCGAAGCGGTCGGCTTTTTCAGCGACTTTCTCGACGCCCTTTTCTGCACCCTTCTCTGCGCCTTTGTCCTGCACATGCGCCGCGCGGATCACGGCGAGCGGCGCGGCCTCTGCGCCCGCTGCCGCAGCCGCGGCAGCGGCCCCCGCAACGGTCGTCGGACGCTCACCGCGCCCGCGGCGCTCCGGCGCCCGCAGGTCGAGCGCGCCTTGCACGCCCGTCACGCCCGGCACGACTTCGAGTTCGGCTTTCGGTGCACGCGCGCCCTTCGAGCGGCGCGGCTTGGCCACCAGCGCGGGCGCGGCCGCCATTACCTCGTCGAGCGCCTTCTTCGCGGCGGCCTGCTCGGCTGCGCGACGGCTCGCGCCCGAACCCGAGACCTTCACGTCGAGCTTGGGCACCGTGCATTCGACTTCGAACTGTTGATTGTGCGCCGCACCATGCGTCGCCACGACCGTATAGGTGGGCAATGCGATCTTGTGGCCTTGCAGGTATTCCTGCAGCAGCGTCTTGGAATCCTTGCCGAGCGTGCGCGGGTCGATGTGATCGAGGATCGGCACGTAAAGGCGCTTGATGACAGTCTGCGCAGCGTCGAAGCCGCCATCGAGGAAGATCGCGCCGAAGATGGCTTCGAGCGCATCCGCGAGGATCGACGGACGGCGGAAGCCGCCGCTGCGCAGTTCGCCCTCGCCCAGACGCAGGCCATCGGCAATATTCAGGGCCTGAGCAATCTCATACAGCGACTGCTGCTTGACCAGGTTCGCGCGCACGCGCGACAGGTCGCCTTCGTCCAGCTTGCCAAAACGTTGGAACAATAGGGCCGCCACCGCGCAATTCAGAACCGAATCACCGAGGAATTCGAGGCGTTCGTTATGCGTGGCACTGTGACTGCGGTGGGTGAGAGCCTGGCGCAACAATTCCGCATTGCGAAATTCATAGCGCAGCCGGCTTTCCAACGGAGATTGGGGCATGGGGAGAGTATAACGCGCCCGCCGCCCCCGGCGAAAACGCGGGGCGGCGGGCGTAAAACCGTGATGAAGCGGCGTTGCCGCGGGTTCTTCAAGTAGCGCGCGAAGATGCGTGGCGCGTATCGATCGATGTGTTGATCAATCGGGACGCGCCGTTGCGCACGCCGCGTTACTCGAACGAACCGATGCGCTTCAGGCTGCTGAAGTTCATCCAGATGAAGAACGCGCGGCCGACGATATTCGCGTCGGGCACGAAGCCCCAGTAGCGGCTGTCCGCGCTGTTGTCGCGGTTGTCGCCCATCATGAAGTAATGACCCGGCGGCACCTTGCAGATCTCGCCGCGCGCGTTGTACTGGCAGTTGTCGCGATACGGATAATCGTCCGCGCCGACGACGAACGGCGGCACAGCGGGGTTGTTCAGGATGTTGTTCTTGCGGCCGTTGCCGAGGTCTTCGGTGAACTGCTTCGCGTAACCGATGCGCTCTTCGTCGAAGTAATCGGCTTGCGGCGTTTCAGGCACCGGCTTGCCGTTGATCGTGAGCTGCTTGTCCTGGTACGCAACGACATCGCCCGGCAGGCCGATCACACGCTTGATGTAATCGACCGACTCGTCCTTCGGATAGCGGAACACCACCACGTCGCCACGTTCGAGCGGACGGCCCGAGGTGACTTTCGTATTGGTGATCGGCAGGCGGATGCCGTAGTCGAACTTGTTCACGAGGATGAAGTCGCCCACCAGCAGCGTCGGCACCATCGAGCCCGAAGGAATCTTGAACGGCTCCACGACGAACGAACGCACGAGGAACACGACCAGGATGACCGGGAAGAAACTTGCCGTGTACTCGAGCCACCACGGCTGGCGCAGCTTTTCGTTACGCAGGTTCTGACGCGTGACGCTTGCGTTCTCGTCGGCGAAACGCTCGCCAACGCGTTGCTGTTGCCGGTCGAACTCGGCAACGGCTGCATCGGCGGCGAGGCGCCGGCGCGGCACGAAAACCAGCTTGTCTGCAACCCACGCGATGCCCGTCAAGATGACGAGCACAAAAAGGATCAGCGCAAAATTCATGTAGTGGTCCGTTGTTCGGGCTTATTTGTCTTCGACGCGCAGGATCGCGAGGAAGGCTTCCTGCGGAATTTCCACGGAGCCAACCTGCTTCATCCGTTTCTTGCCTTCCTTCTGCTTCTCGAGGAGCTTCTTCTTACGCGAGATGTCGCCGCCATAACACTTGGCCAGCACGTTCTTGCGCAGCGCCTTGATGTTCTCACGCGCGATGATATGCGCGCCGATCGCGGCCTGAATCGCCACGTCGTACATCTGGCGCGGAATGATCTCACGCATCTTCGCCGCCACTTCGCGGCCGCGATACTGCGACTGCGAACGGTGCACGATGATGGACAGCGCATCGACCTTCTCGCTGTTGATCAGCATGTCGACCTTCACGACGTCCGCGTTGCGATATTCCTTGAACTCGTAGTCCATCGACGCATAGCCGCGCGACACCGACTTCAGGCGATCGAAGAAGTCGAGCACGATTTCCGCCATCGGGATTTCGTACGTGAGCTGCACCTGACGGCCGTGGTACTGCATGTTGATCTGGCTGCCGCGCTTCTGCGTACAGAGCGTGATCACCGAACCCACATAGTCCTGCGGCATGTACAGGTTCACGGTCACGATCGGCTCGCGGATCTCGGCGATCCTCGAAGGCTCCGGCATTTTCGCCGGGTTCTCGACCTTGATCAGCGTGCCGTCGCCCTGCACGACTTCGTACACCACGGTCGGAGCCGTGGTGATGAGATCCATGTCGAACTCGCGCTCCAGACGCTCCTGCACGATTTCCATGTGCAGCAGGCCCAGGAAGCCGCAGCGGAAGCCGAAGCCCAGCGCCTGCGAGACTTCCGGTTCGTATTGCAGCGACGCGTCGTTGAGCTTGAGCTTTTCGAGCGATTCGCGCAGTGCGTCGTACTGGTTCGCTTCGACCGGATACAGACCCGCGAACACCTGCGGCTTCACTTCCTTGAAGCCCGGCAGCGGTTCCGGCGCGGGACGGTTCACGAGCGTGACGGTATCGCCCACCTTGGTGGCGGCGAGTTCCTTGATGCCCGCGATGATGAAGCCCACCTGCCCCGCCGACAGCGAATCCAGGTTGCGCGACTTCGGCGCGAACACGCCGACGTGCTCGACCGGATACTGTGCGCCCGTGGCCATCAGCTTGATCTTGTCCTTCGGACGCAGCGTGCCGTTGACGATACGCACGAGCATGACCACGCCGACGTAGTTGTCGAACCACGAGTCGATGATCAGCGCCTGCAACGGCGCGTCCGGATCGCCCTTGGGCGGCGGCACATTGGCGATGATCGATTCGAGCACGTCGTCCACGCCGAGGCCGGTCTTCGCGCTGCAGCGCGTGGCGTCGGTCGCGTCGATGCCGATCACGTCCTCGATTTCCTCGATGGCGTTTTCGGGATTGGCGGCGGGCAGGTCGATCTTGTTGAGAACCGGCACCACTTCGACGCCGAGTTCGATCGCCGTGTAGCAGTTCGCCACGGTCTGCGCTTCCACGCCCTGACTGGCGTCGACGACGAGCAGCGCGCCTTCGCACGCCGACAGCGAGCGGCTGACTTCGTAGGAGAAGTCGACGTGGCCCGGCGTGTCGATCAGGTTCAGGTTGTAGACCTTGCCGTCACGTGCCTTGTACGTGAGGGCCGCGGTCTGCGCCTTGATCGTGATGCCGCGCTCGCGCTCGAGATCCATCGAGTCGAGCACCTGCGCTTCCATTTCGCGGTCGGACAAGCCACCGCACAGCTGGATGATGCGATCGGCGAGCGTCGACTTGCCATGGTCGATGTGCGCAATGATCGAGAAGTTACGAATATGATCCATTCAGTACCGATCAAGCGAAAAAGGCGCGCCCCAACGACAAGCTGGGCACGCCTCGTAAACAGATGAAAAACCGAACTATTTTAGCCGAAAAGGGGTGTCAAGGGCTAACCCTGCTGTGAACTCACGCAGGTGTTGTGCCAGGGACGCCCCCTTGCTGCCGGACCGACGAGGGATTGAAAGCCTTCGTCAGGTTCCGCTCGGCGGCTTTTTCGGTACGTAAGGTGCTTCCGCGCTCAGGCCCAGCGTGGCGCGCACGCGCGCCTCGTCAAGCCGGTAGCGGCAGAGTTCGATGCCGTCGCACACCAGCACCGGCACGAGTTCGTCGTACCGCGCGACGAGTTCAGGGTCGGAATCGACATCGATCACGTCGAGACGCGCGCCCGCGGCCACTGCCAGCGGTTCAAGCGCTTCGCGCATGTCTTCGCACAGATGGCACCACGCCCGGCCGTACAGAACCAGATGCGCGCTCGCGCGCGCCACCGCGCGAGGCTGAGTGCCGGTCGACGTACGCATCGGCGTGTTGGGCATGGTGCTGACTCGCTTTTTTGCTAATGCTTGTGGCTGCTTGCGGCTGCTCGCGGCTTCTACTTGCTGCGGTTACTTCTGCGCCGGCCCGCGCGGGCGGATCGGCACGAACTGCGTATTGTCGCCACGACGCACGAGAATCGCCACCATCTTTTGCGGATCCAGATGCGAACTCACGTCCTGGAACTGCTTCGCATTGGCGATATCGGTGTCGCCCACGCGCAGGATGATGTCGCCCTTTTGCAGGCCGGCACGCGCCGCAGGGCCGTCCACCGAATCGACCACCACGCCGCCCTTGATCTTGAGCTGGGCCAGCTGATCGGCCGGAATGTCCGTCACCGACAGGCCCAGCGCATTCGCCGCACGCGGCTTCGGCTCCGGCGCCTTCTTCGGGTCGGCCTTCGCGCCCTTGTCCGCCTGCATCTCCGCAATCGTGATCGGCAGGTCGCGCGTCTGGCCCTTGCGCCAGACCGTCACGGTCGCCTTGGTGCCCGGCTTGGTGTCGCCCACCATGCGCGGCAAATCGGTCGCGGTATCCACGGACTGGCCGTTGAACTTCAGGATGATATCGCCCGGCTGGATGCCCGCCTTTTCCGCGGGGCCGCCCGGCTCGACGCTCGATACCAGCGCGCCCTGCGCCTTGGGCAGACCGAGCGAATCGGCCACGTCCTTCGTGACTTCGCCAATCGCCACGGCGATGCGGCCGCGCGTGACCTTGCCGGTCGTCTTGAGCTGATCCGCCACGCGCATCGCCTCGTCGATCGGAATGGCGAACGAGATGCCCATGAAGCCGCCCGTGCGGCTATAGATCTGCGAGTTGATGCCGATGACCTCGCCCTGCATGTTGATGAGCGGGCCGCCTGAGTTGCCGGGGTTCACGGCCACGTCGGTCTGGATGAACGGCAGATAGTCGCCCGTGTCGCGGCCCTTGGCGCTCACGATGCCCGCGGTCACGGTGTTCTCAAGGCCGAACGGCGAACCGATCGCCACGACCCACTCGCCCACGCGCACCTTGTTCGAATCGCCGACGTTCACAGCCGGCAGATTGTTCGCCTGGATCTTGACCACGGCCACGTCGGTGCGATCGTCAACGCCGATCAGCTTGGCCTTGAATTCGCGCTTGTCGGTGAGCGTGACGTAGATGCTGTCCGCGTCGTCCACGACGTGCGCGTTGGTCATGACGTAGCCGTCGCTCGTCATGATGAAGCCAGAACCAACGCCGCTGTTCTGTTCGCTGTCGCTACCGCTGTCGGGGCCCGAATCCTGACCGCCCTGGCCACCCTGACCGCCCTGCCCGCCGCGCGGCGTTTGCCCGCGGCCTTGCGGCGCCTGGCCCTGAGGGCCCTGCGGCAGCGGAATGCCGAAAAAGCGACGGAAGAATTCCGACATGTCGCCGTTGTCCATTCCCGGCGGCAGGCTCCCGCTCTGCGACAGCGACACGCGCGTGGTGGTGCGGATATTGACCACCGACGGGCCCACCTTGTCCACAAGGTCGGTGAAGTCCGGCAAATTGGCGGCAGGCGCGGCCGATGCCACGTGCGGGGCGAACGGCAGGCACACCGCCACCACCGCGGCAGCGAAGAATTTGCGCAGCGGGAGGATCGTCATATCGTATTCGGCCGAAGGAGTTACTTGGGAGCCTTGTATTCTATGGCAGACGCGAATTGCTGCAACGTGGCCTGGGGCACTTCGCCGAGCAAAGTGATCCAGTAATCGCCGCTGCGCTTCACCAGCACGTGCGTCGCGCCGTTGCTGCCCGCGCCTTCCTTGCGGCTGTTGTGCTCGACCGGCTCGACGAACACCGACACGGCGGACAGGCCATCCGAGAACACCGCCTGATCGACCGGGATCGGCGGTTCGCTCGCGTCGCGCGCGGCCATCGGGCGGCGCAGCTCGCGGATCTTGACGAAGCCCGGCACGGTCTGCGCGAAAGTCCAGCCCTGTGCTTCCATATCGACGCTTTGCAGCGGCGGGCGCACCACCGTCCAGCCAGCGGTATTGCGCATGCCGGCCGCGATCGGCGCCTTGTCCACCGGCACGCCAATGTTCACCTGCGTAAACGACAGCTGCTGGAGCACCTGGCCGTTCGACGGATCGAGCGTCTGCGAGCGCAGCAGCAGGCCCGTCTTCGCGTCCGCCCACAGCTTGTAGGCGAAGCGGTAAGCGTCCTTGGGATCGAGTTCGATGACCTGACTGTCGATGCCGGCGACACGGTCAGTGCCGAGCATCTTCGGGTCGTAGACGGACAGCACCTGGTCGCCGCTCGTGGCGAGCAGCGCCGGGAAGGCGTCCTTGTTCTGGCGCTTTTCGACGACGCAGAGCTTGCGCTCCGGCACGAAGGTGTAGAGATCGTCGTTATGGCGCAACATCTTGCGCGGCTTGCCGTCGAGGCTTTCGAGCTGCTCGAACTCGCCGTCGCCCTTGGTCGCGTAATGCGTGATGCGCGACGACTGCACGAAGTTGCCGCGCTGATAGACAAAGGTGCCGATGTAGTTTTGCTGCTGGGCGGCCTGCTGGATGCGGTCGAGCCACTGCGAGGCGCTCTGGCGCGTGGCCGGATCCGTCACGGAAGCCGCCGACGCGCCTTGTGCGTGCGCACGCGTGGCGGCAGACAGAGCGGTGAACATCACGGCTGCGCAGCACAGGAATGCCGGCAACCGCCCCCAGAATGTATTGTTATTCAACCGCAATGTCTGCATCAGACTCACTGGCCTTGCGTGGTAAGGGCGGCAGATCGGATCAGCGGCATGGAATCCGACATGACCGGCTGCTGTGCGAACTGCTGATGTGCTTCGAGATACGCGTCCAGACGCGCGTCACGGATGATATTGCCGTCCTGAACCGCCGCGGCCGTCTGCACGGGCACGGTGTTCATGGCCACGCGCTGGACATTGTCGCCCGCCGGTTGCAGCGCCGCGATCTGCGAGCCGCCGGCCATGCCGACGCCGCGCATTTGCGGCACGACGATCCACGTCAACGTGGCGGCCGCAGCGGCCACCGCCAGCGACGGCACCACACGACGACGCAGCGACAGGATACGCGCGACGCGGCCGTTGTGCGTGCTCGCGACGGTGTCCGCTGCCACGGCGGCAGGCGCCAGCACGTGCGGCTCCGCCTCGAAGCGCGCGGCGAACCCCGCCATGAACGACTGGCTCGCGGCCGGGCTCATCGCCAGGTCGTCCGAGCGCAGCGCGTCGCCGATCAGGTGATACGCCGACCAGACCTTGCGGTCTTCGTCGTCGAGTCCAGAAAAAATAGCGTTCAGATGCGCCTGCGTGTCCGCTTCCTTCGCGAATTCATTGGCGAATTCGCCGTCGACGAAGGCGGACAGACGCTCGCCGTGCGAGCTTGACACCGATTGCATCGAAACCGACCCCATGATGCTCCCCATTTCCTTACAGAGCCCCGCAGTGACACACTCACTTTAGTGACTTGCGTCCGTACCCGGCGCGAACGTGGCTTTTTACCAGCGCTTGCCTTCCGGTGTGTCCAGCAGCGGACGCAATTTTGCCGCAATGGCTTCGCGAGCGCGGAAAATTCGCGACCTGACGGTGCCGATAGGGCAGTTCATCATTTCCGCGATTTCCTCGTAGCTCAAACCTTCAATTTCCCGAAGAGTAATGGCGGTGCGCAGTTCTTCCGGTAGAACCGCCATGGCAGCGTTGACCGTCTGGGCGATCTGCTTGCTCATCAACATCGACTCGGGCGTGTTGATATCCCTTAGTTGATCGGCGTCCGAGAAAGTTTCAGCTTCTTCTGCATCTGCTTCGGTCGAAGTGGGGGCGCGTCTTCCCTGGGTCGCAAGGTAGTTCTTCGCCGTATTGACCGCAATCCGGTACAACCACGTATAGAAAGCGGATTCGCCACGGAACTGCGGCAGCGCCCGGTACGCCTTGATGAAGGCGTCCTGGGCCACGTCCTCGACCTCGGCGGGGTCCCGCACGAGGCGCGAGATCAGACGGATGATCTTGCGGTGGTACTTGGAGACCAGCAGTTCGAACGCGGCCTTGTCACCCTTTTGCACGCGCTCGACCAGCACCTGGTCAATTTCTTTTTCGCTCACCTGAAAAGTCCGTTAGCTCATGAAGTGGACGCGGGGCCTCATTGTAGCGTCACCGCCAGGGCACCACGTTACGCGCGTAACAGCGGTTACAGTCTTTACAGCACACCGCTGGAGGTGGAACTGGACTAAATGGGGACGCCCTGCCCAAGCGCAAGAGGCAAACAGAAACAGGAAGGAAAAAGCGCAGGAAATTCGCGTTGTTCGCTGCGCTTTTCAGCGCCCGGACGCGCTGCGCGCGGCCACCGCGAGCAGGCGGAACGACTCGGCATCGAGCGAATCGGCGGCAATGAGGATGCTGCAGCGGCGGCCGCCCGCCTCGACCACGAGCGAAAGCAAGGCCCCGCCCCACTGGGCTGCGCCAATCGGGCGCCCGTCTACGAGACAGCTTCCCGAGCGAGAAAACGCTGCGAGGCGATCGATCCCGATTTCGATGAAAGCCGGCTGCGTGCGGCGCCAGGCGGTGAAAGCGAGCCCGCCCGCCGCACCCAATGCGAGCGCGGGCGGCAACGCCCGCCACAAGCCGAGCCACTGCGCAAGCGTCGTATAGAACGCCAGCGAGGCAATCAAGATACCGGCAAGGAGCAGAGCCTGAAGCACCCAGGACGGGCGCAAGGCAATACGTGGCGGACGCGGCGCATGCATGCGCCGCGCAGCAGAAAGAGAGTCGCGGCCGGCCGGCGCAAGCTGCTGCGCCGGCACGGCCGCTGTGTCGCTCGAGGCGATCACGTCAGACTCGCTGGCGTCTTAAGCGTGACGCTTGAAGACGAGCGTGCCGTTCGTGCCACCAAAGCCGAACGAGTTTTTCAGCGCGACATCGATCTTCATGTCCCGCGCGGTGTTCGCGCAGTAGTCCAGGTCGCAAGCCGGATCCTGGTTGAAGATGTTGATGGTCGGCGGCGAGATCTGGTTGTGCACGGCGAGCACCGTGAACACCGACTCCAGACCGCCTGCGCCACCAAGCAAGTGACCCGTCATCGATTTCGTCGAGTTCACGACGATGTTCTTCGCGTGGTCGCCGAAGGCGCGCTTGATCGCCGTGGTTTCCGCCAGGTCGCCGAGCGGCGTGGAGGTGCCGTGGGCGCTCAGCCAGTTCACTTCGCTGGCATTGACGCCCGCGTTCTTCATCGCCGCCAGCATGCAACGGCGTGCGCCGTCGCCATCTTCCAGCGGTGCGGTCATGTGGTAAGCATCGCCGCTCATGCCGTAGCCGCCGATTTCAGCGTAGATCTTCGCGCCGCGCGCCTTCGCGTGTTCGTACTCTTCGAGCACCATCACGCCTGCGCCCTCACCCAGCACGAAACCGTCGCGATCCTTGTCCCACGGACGGCTCGCCGTTGCCGGATCGTCGTTGCGCTGCGACAGCGCACGCGCCGCCGCGAAACCGCCGATACCCAGCGGCGACACGGTCGATTCCGCACCGCCCGCGATCATCACATCGCAGTCGCCGTATTCGATCAGGCGCGACGCTTCGCCGATGCAATGCAGACCGGTCGTGCATGCCGTGACCATCGACAGGTTCGGGCCCTTCAGGCCGAACTTGATCGACAGGTGGCCGGAGATCATGTTGATGATCGACGCCGGCACGAAGAACGGCGAAATACGGCGCGGGCCGCGGTTGAGCAATTCGGTTTGCGTGACTTCGATCATCGGCAGGCCGCCGATGCCCGAGCCGACGTTCACGCCGATGCGCTCAGCGTTGGCCTCGGTGACTTCGAGGCCGCTGTCCTTGAGCGCCTGCATGCCTGCAGCAATGCCGAAATGGATGAACGTATCCATATGGCGCGCTTCTTTCGCGGGCATGTAGTCTTCGACGTTGAAGCCCTTGACCTCGCCGGCAAAGCGGGTCGAGAAGTTCGTCGCATCGAACTTGGTGATGTTGGCAATGCCCGACTTCCCGGCGACCAGATTGGCCCAGCCGTCGGCAACATTATTGCCAACAGGCGAAATCAGCCCCAGGCCTGTAACAACAACTCGACGGCGGCTCACGGTAACCCCTTTTCCATAGATGACAAAAACAAAAGCCACAGAGGCCACAGGAAATGCTCCTGTGAGCCCTGTGGCTAGTTGACCGGCAGATGCCCCGCAACGAGTGCGGCGGCCGTACGCGGTTTCACGGGCGAGCGTCCTCGCGGGCCAAAGACACGCATGGCGCGCGCCCGGCCCCGACAGGAAGAAGGCGGATTAGGCCTTGACGTTCGCGCGAGCGTAGTCGATCGCTTGCTGGACCGTCGTGATCTTCTCGGCTTCCTCATCCGGGATTTCCATGCCGAATTCGTCTTCGAGGGCCATCACCAGTTCGACGGTGTCGAGCGAGTCTGCGCCCAGATCGTTCACGAACGAAGCTTCGGTCTTGATTTCGGCTTCGGCGACGCCCAGTTGTTCGGCGACGATCTTCTTGACGCGCTGTTCGATGTTGTCCATTACCCCTCCAAGGGAAAAAAGTTAGCTCATGAATGCGAGTGCGCGCATTTTATCAGGTTTGACCTGGCAGAAAAGCAGTGCGCCCGCGGTTCCGGAACGGCTGCCCGCGCCCACGCCTAACGAATCATTTCGTCGGACGCTTCAAGGCGCGGATAGTACCTGAATCCGGTTAAGACATATACATGCCGCCGTTCACGTGCATCGTCGTGCCCGTGATATAGCCCGCCTGCGGCGAAGCCAGGAACGCCACCGCGTGAGCGATGTCTTCCGGGCTGCCCAGACGTCCCAGCGGAATCTGCTGCTTGAGCGCAGCCTGTTGCTCGGCCGGCAGATCCTTGGTCATGTCGGTGTCGATGAAGCCCGGCGCCACGCAGTTCACCGTGATGCCGCGGCTGCCGATCTCGCGTGCGAGCGCGCGCGTCATGCCCGCGACGCCGGCCTTGGCCGCCGCGTAGTTGGCCTGACCCGGGTTGCCCGACGAGCCGACCACCGACGTGATGTTGATGATGCGGCCCGTGCGCGCCTTCATCATCGGGCGCAGCACCGCGCGCGAGAGACGGAACACCGACTTCAGGTTGGTGTCGATCACCGAATCCCACTCGTCGTCCTTCATGCGCATCGCCAGGTTGTCCTGCGTGATGCCCGCATTGTTGACGAGGATCGCCAGTGCGCCAAATTCCTTGACGGTGGCGTCGATGAGCGCTTCTGCCGCAGCTGCATCGTTGACGTTGAGAACCGCACCGCGGCCCTTCACGCCCGCTTCTTCGAACGCTGCCGTAATGGCCTGCGCGCCCGCTTCGCTGGTCGCCGTGCCGATCACCGTCGCGCCCTGGCGCGCCAGTTCGAGCGCGATCGCACGGCCGATGCCGCGCGAGGCGCCGGTCACGATCGCGGCTTGATTGTCGAGAGTCTTTTCCATCTTCGAATCCGTTGCGAGTTATGCGCGCATTACGCGCTCAGAAGGGCGAGCGCTTCTTCGAGCGACTTCGGATCGAGCACCGAGGCGCCGACCAGGTTGCCGTCGATACGCTTCGTGAGGCCTGCGAGCACCTTGCCCGGGCCGCACTCGATCACGTGCGTCGCGCCTTGCGCGGCGATCGCCTGCACGCACTCGACCCAGCGCACTGCGCCGGCGGCCTGACGCACGAGCGCGTCGCGGATCTTCGCCGGATCGGTTTCGAAAGCCACGTCCACGTTGTTGACGACCGGGATGACCGGCGCATTCAGCGTGACGCTGGCGAGGTAGTCGCGCAGCTGATCCGAAGCCGGCTTGAGCAGCGACGAGTGGAACGGCGCCGACACCGGCAGCGTCAGCGCACGCTTGGCGCCCTTCGCCTTGGCGACTTCGCAGGCCTTCTCGACCGAGGCCTTGTGGCCCGCGATCACGACTTGCGCCGGCGCGTTGAAGTTGACGGCTTCGACCACGCCGCCGCTTGCAGCCGCGGCTTCGGCGCAGACTGCGCGCACGGTGTCGTCGTCCAGGCCGAGCACGGCAGCCATGCCGCCCTCGCCGACCGGCACGGCGTTCTGCATGGCCTGGGCGCGGAAGCGCACGAGCGGCACTGCGTCGCGGAACGCGAGCACGCCGGCGGCGACGAGCGCCGTGTATTCGCCCAGGCTATGGCCCGCGACGATCGCGGGCGCCGGGCCGCCTGCCTGCTGCCACGCGCGATAAACGGCGTAAGCGGCGGTCAGCATGACCGGTTGCGTGTTGGTGGTGAGATTGAGCTCTTCGGCCGGGCCTTCGGCGATCAGCTTGCCGATGTCCTGGCCCAGCGCGTCGGACGCTTCCTGAACCGTCTCGCGCACGATGGCGTTATCGGCGAAGGCGTCGAGCATGCCGACGGCCTGCGAGCCCTGGCCCGGAAAAACGAATGCGAATTTCATGGCTTCCCCAAAATTCGGTCAAAACGGATGGGCGATGCGCTCGGATAAACCGCCGCGGGCCGCGCACGTCGTCGACTCGATCGTCGAGCGAGTGCGTGCGGCCTGCCGGGCGGGAGCGCGAAAGCCCGCTCGGAAATCAGTAGCGGATGACGGAGGCGCCCCAGGTGAAACCGCCGCCCACGCCTTCGATCAGCACGTTCTGGCCGCGCTTGATGCGGCCGTCGCGCACTGCAACGTCGAAAGCGAGCGGAATCGATGCCGCCGAGGTGTTGCCGTGTTCGCCCACCGTCACCACCATGCGCTCAGCCGGCAGGCCGAGCTTGCGGCAGGTGCCCTGCATGATGCGAATGTTGGCCTGGTGCGGAATCAGCCAGTCGATCTGGTCGGCCGTCAGTTGCGCCTTGTCGAGCGCCTCGATCGCGACCTTCTCCAGCACGTTCACGGCCAGCTTGAACACTGCCTGGCCGTCCATGTGCAGGAAGGCGTTGCCCGCGATCACGCCACCGTTCACGTTGCCCGGCGTGCACAGGATGTGCGCGTAGCTGCCGTCCGCGTGCAGGGCGCTCGCGAGCACGCCCGGTTCTTCCGAGGCTTGCATCACGATGGCGCCGGCGCCGTCGCCGAACAGCACGCAGGTCGTGCGGTCATTGAAATCGAGGATGCGCGAGAAGGTTTCCGCGCCCACCACCAGCGCCGTCTTGTGCTGGCCGCTGCGGATCAGGCTGTCGGCCACCGAAACGGCGTAGGCGAAGCCCGAGCACACGGCCTGCACGTCGAACGCCGCGCCGTGATTGCGGATACCGAGCTTGTTCTGCAACAGGCAGGCGGTGCTCGGAAACACGAAATCGGGCGTCGAGGTCGCGACGATGATCAGGTCGATGGACTGCGGATCGACGTCGGCAGCAGCGATGGCGCGCTGCGACGCGGCAAGCGCGAGATCGCTCGTGGTGACGTCCGGCGCCGCGAAATGGCGCGCGTGGATGCCCGTGCGGGCGACGATCCACTCGTCGCTCGTCTCGACGCCTTTAGCGGCGAGGCGCTCGGCCAGGTCCTGGTTGGTGACGCGCTCAGGCGGAAGGAAGCTGCCCGTGCCGAGCACGCGGGAATAGAGAGTCGGTTGAGCCATTATGCCTTCGAGGATGATGCCTTCGAGGTGGATGCCGCGGCGGGCGGGACGGGCTGGGCGGCGTCGGC
Source organism: Paraburkholderia bannensis NBRC 103871 (assembly GCF_000685015.1). Classification (GTDB taxonomy): domain Bacteria; phylum Pseudomonadota; class Gammaproteobacteria; order Burkholderiales; family Burkholderiaceae; genus Paraburkholderia; species Paraburkholderia bannensis. The sequence goes on from NZ_BAYA01000009.1 coordinate 111,287, forward strand.
CGCCGGGCCTGCTGCACTCGCGGCCGGGCTGTCGGGAGTCGACGCGGCAGCGCTCTGGCTGCCCTGCGCCTGTTCGAACGAACCGGCGTTGTCTTCCATGGCGCGGGCCAGTCGCTCCAGCACGCCATTTTTGACGGCATCATACCCGCGATTGATCGCACACTCAAACGCGTAGGCGTCAGCGGAGCCGTGGCTCTTGATGACGAGGCTCTTCAGGCCGAGCAGCGCCGCGCCGTTGTACTGGCGGTGATCGACGCGCTTCTTGAAGCGCATGAGCACCGGCAAGGCGGCAATCGCCATCAGCTTCGTGAACCACGAGCGGCCGAATTCTTCCTTGATCATGTCGTTGAGCATCTGTGCGAGGCCCTCCGACGTCTTGAGCGCGACATTGCCGACAAAGCCATCGCAGACGATCACGTCGACGCTGCCTTTGTAGATGTCGTTGCCTTCGACATTGCCGCGGAAATTCAGCGTGCTCGCGCGCAGCAGTTCGCCGGCGCGCTTGATGGTTTCGTTGCCCTTGATGACTTCTTCGCCGATGTTCAGGAGCCCGATGGTCGGGCGCTCCTTGCCTTCGAGCGCGGCGACGAGCGCGTGGCCCATCTCGGCGAACTGCAGCAGATGCTGCGGTTCGCAATCGACGTTCGCGCCAAGGTCGAGCATCGTCGTATAGCCGCGCGGATTGGGCAGCGCAAAGGCGATGGCCGGGCGTTCGATGCCGGGCAACGTCTTGAGGACGTAGCGGGAGACCGCCATCAGCGCGCCAGTGTTGCCAGCCGACACGCAGGCCTGGGCCTCGCCCTCTTTCACGCGATTGAGCGCGACGCGCATGGACGAGTCTTTCTTCTTGCGAAGAGCGACTTCGACCGGATCGTCCATTTCGACGACCTCGGTGGCGGGAACGACGGAAAGTGCGGGGAGGTCCTGCGCCTTGAGCTTCTTGAGCTGGGCGCGGATCGCCGTCTCGATGCCCACGAGCTGCAGATGCGCGTCGGGGTGGGAGCGGACGAAATGGACTGCGGCGGGCACCGTCACTGACGGGCCGTGGTCGCCTCCCATGCAATCTATCGTGAGCGTAACAGTCATGGAATGCGACGAATTTCAGGCACAAAAAAGCGGCAGTTGAATGCCGCCTTTTTTGCCGAGCCGAACAATAGTCAAGCGAACGGAATCGCCATGTGCGACGCTGCCAGATAGCTGCCGGGAGAACCCGGAGCCGGTGCGCCGCACGCTGGAACGATTAGTCGTTCTTGGTCTTGACGACCTTCTTGCCACGGTAGTAGCCGTTCGGGCTGATGTGGTGACGCAGATGCACTTCACCCGTGCTCGGCTCAACAGCCAGCGGCGCGCCCGTGAGGAAATCGTGCGAGCGGTGCATGCCGCGCTTCGACGGCGACTTCTTGTTTTGTTGAACTGCCATGATAACTCCTGAAAATTTTCCGAATTCTAACACAGCCCGATCCGGCCGCCGCCACCCTGGGGGATGGCCGGACTCCGGGCTCAGGCCCACGTATCTGAAACTGCTGCCCTGGCGGCCGCCCGATACGTCAGATATTGACGCTCAGTGCTTGCTGCCTGGGCCGTCCTTCTTGAGCGATTCGAGCGCCGCAAAAGGGTTGATGCGCTCTTCCGTCTCGATCTCCTGCTCCGGCACGTCGTCCACGGAGTCCACGCCTTCCGCGCCATCGGGACCCGAGGCGAGGCTTTCGTGAATTTCCGGACAGACTTCGTGCTTCGGCACGAGCGGCAAGGCGAGCAACAACTCCTCTTCGATCAAGTCGACGAGATCGAAATGGCGCGAGCCTACGATCACTTCGACTTCATCGTCGTCGAGCGGAAACTCGTCCGCCTCTTCTTCCGTCTGGACGATACGGAAGACCGCATCGGCATTGAAGGCCTGCTCATAGGGAGCGAGGCACCGCTGACACGTGAGCCAGGCACCGCCGTGAATCACGAGCCGCAGATACGGCTGCGGAGCATGGGTGCCGTCATCCTGCAATTCCGGCTGCGTGAAGCCTTCGGCCTGCCAGGTGAACGCGGTGTCGCGATCGGGCGCATCGGCCGGAACTTCATTCAATATGCGCGGCAGCTGTGCGATGCGAACCATGCCGGCGGCATCGCGAGCGCTACGCGCGAATTCAAAAATATCGATATCGCGTGGGTTGAGCTGTTCGGTCATGTGAGCTCTCCTGCTTCAGACATGCGACCTGCAAGCGATGCAAGTCGGTTGATATGAACGGCCCGAGTTGCTGCTTGATCCGGCTTATTCCCCACTGCATCGGTTACGCTGCGCGTTTGCGTCAAAGTCAACACTCGCCGTGCGCTAGCAGACGTGCGAGGTGAGCGTACCGATGAAAAGCCCAAAATCATATCGCCTTTATCTTTGTGAGTCAAACACTTAAGCTCCTGCCCAGTAGCGGCTTTGCGACCGGCTCCAGCCATACCGTTTTTTGACGGTATGCAGCGAAATCCGCCCCTGTTTTTGGCGCTTTCCCGCTACTGCGCCGGTCGTCACCCCTAAAGTGTTTCAGCCCAGATTCAGCTCAATTCCCGCTCATGCTGCCAGATTCTTCGCCTGCCGCAATCCCAATTCGCCCGGGCCAGCCCGCGCTGATCCTCGCGTCCAGCTCGCGCTACCGCCGCGAGCTGCTCGAACGCCTGCGCATTCCGTTCAGCACCGCCGTGCCCGCCATCGACGAAACGCCCCACTCGGGCGAAACACCCGAAGCCACGGCGCTGCGCCTCGCCGAGGAAAAAGCGCGCGCCGTCGCCGCCACCCTGCCCGCCGGTAGCGGCCGCACGCTGGTGATCGGCTCCGACCAGGTCGCCACCTTCGATGGCCGCCAGATCGGCAAGCCGGGCACGCACGAGCGCGCGCTCGAACAGCTTCAATCGATGCGCGGCCGCGAAGTGCTGTTCCATAGCGCCCTGAGCCTGCTCGACACGGCCAGTGGCCAGACGGATACCGTCGATATCGTGACGAAAGTGCGTTTTCGCGATCTGCCGGACGCGGCGCTCGATGCCTATCTGCGCGCCGAGGAGCCCTACGACTGCGCAGGCAGCGCCAAGTCCGAGGGCCTCGGCATCGCGCTGCTCGAAGCCATCGAATCCGATGACCCCACCGCCCTGATCGGCCTGCCGCTCATCGCGCTCACGCGCATGCTGCTGGCCGCGGGCTATCCGCTGCTGGAGGCGCAATCGTGAGCACGGGCACCCTGTACCTGATCCCCAATACGCTCGGCGACGGCGACGAAGCCGCGCTGGCCTACGTCCTGCCCGTGCCGGTGCGCGAGCGCGCGGGCACGCTGGCGAGCTACATCGGCGAGAACGCCAAGACCACGCGCGCGTTTCTCAAGCGCGTGGGCACCACGCGGCCGATCCAGGAAATCCAGATCAGCGAACTGAACGTCAACACGCCGCCCGGCGCGGTCGACAAACTGCTCGCCCCACTGCTGGCCGGCATCGACACGGGCCTGGTCTCTGAAGCGGGCGTCCCCGCCGTGGCCGACCCCGGCGCGCTGCTGGTGCGCCGCGCGCACGAGCGCGGCATCAAGGTCGTGCCGCTGGTCGGGCCCAGCTCGATCCTGCTCGCGCTGATGGCGTCGGGCCTGAACGGCCAGAGCTTCGCCTTCCACGGCTACCTGCCGGTCGACGCGAATGAGCGTGTCAAGAAGCTGCGCGAACTCGAACAAACCTCGCGCAAGGCAAAGCAGACGCAAATCTTTATCGAGACGCCGTACCGCAACAAGTCGATGCTCGACACCCTGCTCTCGACCTGCGCGCCTTCGACGCTCGTCTGCGTGGCCGCCGATCTCACGCTGCCGACCGAGACGATCCTGAGCCGCGCCGTGTCCGACTGGAAGAAGAAGCCCGCGCCGGATCTACACAAACGGCCCGCGATCTTCCTGCTGCTCGCAGTCTGACGGCCTGAGCAACCCGCCAAAGAAAAACGGCCGCTGCGCAGAACGCAGCGGCCGTTTTTTATCGGCACATCAGCGGAGCGTCATGCGACTTATCACCGCACCGACAGCTTCGCGCCCGAGATCAGCGAATGCATCGCGCCCGAGCCGACGCTCGCGCCGAATTTTTTCGCCACGCGGTCGGAAATGCTCTGCTTGACCGTGTAATCCACCACGTCCGGCGCCTTGATGACTTCGCGCGCGACGTAATCGGTGTCGCCGTAAGCGTCGGCGAGACCCAGCTCCACGCTCTTCTGACCCGTCCAGAAAAGACCCGAGAAGATATCGGGCGAATCCTTCAGACGCTGGCCACGCCCCGCCTTCACGGCATCGATGAACTGCTGGTGAATCTGGTCGAGCATTTCCTGCGCATGTGCGTCCATCTTCGGCGTATCGGGCGAGAACGGGTCGTAAAAGCCCTTGTTTTCGCCCGAAGTGCGCAGACGGCGCTCGACGCCGAGCTTGTCCATCAGGCCCGTAAAGCCGAAGCCATCCATCAGCACGCCGATCGAACCGACGATGCTGGCCTTGTTCACGTAGATCTTGTCGGCGGCAGCGGCGACGTAGTAGCCGCCCGACGCGCACATATCGCCCACCACCACGTAGAGCGGAATGGCCGGGTACTTGGCGCGCAGGCGGTGGATCTCGTCGTTGATGATGCCGGCCTGCACCGGCGAGCCGCCCGGGCTGTCGATGTGCAGGATCACGCCTGCGGTGCCGTCGTCGTCAAAGGCGCTGTCGAGCGCGCTATTGATGTCTTCGGCGTTGGCGGGCGTATCCGACGAAATCTCCCCGTCCAGCGACACCAGCGCCGTGTGGCGGCCGCCGCCTTCGACGCGCGCCCCCGAAAAGTCGAGCACCGTCCACGCGATCAGCACCAGCACGGCAAGGAACGCGAAGCGAAAGAAGATCTTCCAGCGCCGCGCCGCACGCTGCTCGTGGATGGCGGCCATGGCGATGCGCTCGAGCGCTTCGCGCTCCCAGCCGCCATTGCCGGCTTCCACCTTGCCCGAATGCATGGGGCGCGGCGGCTCGTTTGAATCGGGGGTCGGTTTATCTGACATGCGTAGGTGTTTGAATCGGCGAGGAAATCAGTTCGGGGTCGGAAGCAGGTCGTGATCCGGCAGCCAGAATACAGCACGGCCCTCAGGCGTGTCGCGTTCCTCGACGCGCACCGCGCGCAGACGCCCGCCGCGGCAAGGGCCGCCCACGCATTTGCCGGTTTCCGGCTGATAGATTGCGCCGTGCGTGGCGCACATCAGATAGAGCCCCGACGATTCGAAGAACTGCCCTTCGACCCAGTCGAGTTCCATCGGCACATGCGCGCAGCGGTTCAGGTAGCCGTAGGCCTCGCCGCCGAAGCGCACGAAGAACACCACGGCCGGGCCGCCCGCGTAGGTCGCGTTCACGCGCACGCCCGCGCCGCCGTCGGCGAGATCCCCGGCGGCGCATACGCGCACGGGGGCGTGCTGGCTCACGGCTGCGCTCTCGCTCATGCGTGCTCCCGCAGCCACGCTGCGAGTTCGGCTACATCGGCTGCGATGAACTGGGGCGCGAGCGCCTCCAGGGATGACGCCGAGTGCGCGCCATAACCCACGCCCACGCCCGCAACGCCCGCGTTTGCGGCCATCTGCAAGTCGTGCGTCGTGTCGCCGATCATCACGGTGCGGCCCAGATCCTGCCCCAGTTCGCGCGTGAGTTCGTGCAGCATCGCGGGATGCGGCTTCGAGAAAGTTTCGTCGGCGCAACGCGTGCCGTCGAAGAGACTCGTGAGGTTCGCATCGGCCAGCGCACGATTCAGGCCCACGCGGCTCTTGCCCGTCGCCACGCCGAGCAGATAGCCGGTGTCGCGCAGTTCAGTGAGCATTTCGCGCACGCCCGCGAACAGCTCGGTCTGCTGATCCTTGAGCAGATAGTGGACGCGATAACGCTCCACGAGGCGCGGGTAATCGGCCGGATCGAGCGTGGGCGCGGCGATCTGCAACGCCTCGCGCAAGCCGAGTCCGATCACGTAGCTCGCCGCCTCGTCGCCGGGCACGGGCAGGCCCAGGTCGCGGCAGGCGGCCTGGATGCTGCGCGTGATGTGGGCGGTCGAGTCCATCAGCGTGCCGTCCCAGTCGAACACAATCAGGTCAAATTGCTCTCGGGCCATACGGTCCTTCTCCAAACACTGTTGTTCTTGAGTCCGGCGTTTATACCCGGTCAAATTCTTTCGTCGGGCCGCATTGTGCCCATTCGGCTGGCAATGCGGCCGCTGCGTGCCGCTGAGCGAGCCTTCGCAGATGATTCAACCCTCATTCGGGTTGCGGCGCCGCGTAGTCCCCGCCCGCCGCTTCGCGCTGCGCGCGCAGCTCGTCGACGAAACGCCGCAGCTCCGGCGGCAGCGGCGCTTCAAACTGCAGCGGCACGCCCGTGATCGGATGCGTGAGCTTGAGCCGGTGCGCGTGCAGGAACATGCGCTTGAGGCCTGGCTTCGCGTTGGTGCGCGCGAGCGCCTTGTTCAGCGCGAAATCGCCGTACTTGGCGTCGCCCACGATCGGCAGCTCCAGATGCGCCAGGTGCACGCGGATCTGGTGCGTGCGGCCGGTCTTGAGCTCGGCTTCGAGCAGCGCGTACTGCGGCCAGCGCTCCACGAGATTGAAGACCGTATGCGAGGGCTGGCCATCCGGCTGCACGCGCACGCGGCGCTCGCCTTCCGGGGTCAGGTACTTGTGCAGCGGCTCCTTGACCGCGCGACGGCGGCCCCAGTCGCTCGCCCAATCGCCGTGCACGCAGGCGTAGTAGCGCTTGTCGGTCTTGTTGTCGCGCATCTGCTCGTGCAGGCCGACCAGCGCCGCACGCTTTTTCGCCAGCATCAGCACGCCCGACGTCTCGCGATCCAGCCGGTGCACGAGTTCAAGGAATTTGGCCTGCGGACGCGCCTGACGCAGCTGCTCGATCACGCCGAACGCCACGCCGCTGCCGCCGTGCACGGCGACACCTGCGGGCTTGTCGATCACCAGCATCGCCTCGTCCTCGTAGAGCACCTTGAACTCGGCAGCGGGCACCGGCGCGGACTCTGGCGCTGTTTTTTCGGCGATACGAATGGGCGGCACGCGCACGAGGTCGCCCAGTTCGAGGCGGTACTGCGCGTCGACCCGGCCCTTATTCACGCGCACTTCGCCGCTACGCAAAATGCGATAAATGTGGCTTTTCGGCACGCCTTTGCAGACGCGCAGGAGGAAATTGTCGATGCGCTGACCGGCTGCGCCATCGTCGATCTCGACGATGGAAACCTGGTCACTTGCGACCTGATTCTGGGATATTTTGCCTAACCCTTTCATTCTGAATATAATTTGCCCAACGCTGACGCGAAGGTTGGCCCAACGGCCATAAAGTTCCCGATCCGCCCGATGGTTATCCAAGGGGGATCTTCCGGACCTGAAACCACGCGAAATGCGCAGGCAGCAAGCGATAAACGGTTATTTTACTTGCGCCCGGGGCTGGTTGCTCACCCTGTCTTAAGAGAAGCAACGAGTTGCACGCACGGAACACCCGACGGCAGGGACGGCGCCCACAGGCACGTTCGGTCGCACCGGGCTCCGACGGTAACGGAAGGTTGGTATAAAGAATTCATCCGGCGCGTCGCGCCGCGCGCCCGAAGCGATTTCGATGTGGCCGCGGTACGACGCGACGGTGGCGAAAATACGGCGAGCGCCCGATTCGTCCCGGCAACGTGCGGGACATGGCGACGTCAAAAGTGTCGAGACACCCGAGGGGGAAGACGGGCGTTCCTGTTAGCTTCCCATACGCGGCCCTTCAGCAGACAGCGAAGGCCGCGAAGCAGATCCAGCCATCAGCGCGCAGTACGCGGCTGCGGTGTGTTTCCTGTTGCGGTCGTGCGTGGCGCAGTTTGCCGCCGGTGCACGTAACAGACGGATCCATGGAAGCGCAGGAAAACCGTGCCCCGGCGGCACGTCTCTTCGCTTCTTGAAGACGTATTTCGCATGTGCCCACGCGGCCCGTCCCTGGCAACGCAACGCCGGCCGGCCGCCTCAACGGCAATTCTCCCCGCCATCCTTCCCGCTCCAGCGTGCTTGTGAAAACACAATAAGGCGCGGCTTGCCGCTGCCCGACACTGTGCTGCCCGTCGAAGCGACGGGCGCCGTGAAGGGCGCGCGCGAAGCCGCACTGGAGTCGTTCAATGAAACGAATGCTGTTCAACGCGACGCAGCAGGAAGAACTGCGCGTCGCCATCGTCGATGGACAGAAGCTGATTGACATCGACATCGAAACCGCCGGTCGCGAGCAGCGCAAAGGCAACATCTACAAGGGCATCGTTACCCGCATCGAGCCGTCGCTCGAAGCGTGTTTCGTCAACTACGGCGAGGATCGCCATGGCTTCCTGCCGTTCAAGGAAGTCGCCCGCCAGTACTTCCGCGACGGCGTGGACATGCGCGGCGCGCGTATCCAGGACGCCCTCAAGGAAGGCCAGGAACTGATCGTCCAGGTCGAAAAGGAAGAGCGCGGCAACAAGGGCGCGGCCCTGACCACGTTCATCTCGCTCGCCGGCCGCTACCTCGTCCTCATGCCGAACAACCCGCGCGGCGGCGGCGTGTCGCGCCGCATCGAGGGCGACGACCGTCAGGAACTGCGCGAAACCATGGCGCAGCTCGAACTGCCGGAAGGCATGAGCATCATCGCGCGCACGGCCGGCATCGGCCGCTCCGCCGAAGAGCTCCAGTGGGACCTGAACTACCTGCTGCAACTGTGGCGCGCCATCGAAGCCGCGTCGCAGGCAGGCACGACCGGTCAGCCCATGCTGATCTATCTCGAGTCGAGCCTCGTCATTCGCGCGATCCGCGACTACTTCCAGCCCGACATCGGCGAAATCCTCATCGACACCACCGAGATCTATGACCAGGCACGCGCCTTCATGGATATCGTGATGCCGGACAATGTCAATAAGGTGAAGCGGTATCACGACGATGTGCCGCTGTTCTCGCGCTTCCAGATCGAGCACCAGATCGAGACGGCGTATTCGCGCACCGTCCCGCTGCCCTCGGGCGGCGCGATCGTGATCGACCACACCGAAGCGCTCGTCGCCATCGACGTGAACTCGGCACGCGCCACCAAGGGCGCCGACATCGAGGAAACCGCTGCACGCACCAACCTGGAAGCCGCCGACGAAGTCGCGCGCCAGCTGCGTCTGCGCGACCTGGGCGGCCTGATCGTGATCGACTTCATCGACATGGAGTCGGCCAAGAGCCAGCGTGAAGTCGAGCAACGCCTGAAGGACGCCCTGCGCCACGACCGCGCACGCGTGCAGATGGGCAAGATCTCGCGCTTCGGCCTGATGGAGCTGTCGCGCCAGCGTCTGCGCCCGGCCCTCTCGGAAGGCAGCCACGTCACCTGCCCGCGCTGTAACGGCACGGGTCACATCCGCGATACGGAATCGTCGGCGCTTCAGGTCCTGCGCATCATCCAGGAAGAAGCGATGAAGGAGCACACCGCGGCAATCCATTGCCAGGTGCCGGTCGAAGTGACCGCCTTCCTGCTGAACGAAAAACGTTCGGAAATCAACAAGATCGAGTCGCGCTTCAAGGTCGGCGTCGTGCTGATCCCGAACAAGCATCTGGAAACGCCGCACTACAAGCTCGAGCGCCTGCGTCACGACGACGCGCGCCTCGACGATCCGCGTGCTTCGTGGAAGATGGCCGAGGAAGCGGCTCGCGAACTGGAATCGGAAACCGGTTACAGCAAGCGCAACGCGGAAGCCAAGCCCAAGCAGGAAGCCGCGGTGAAGGGCATCACGCCGGAGCGTCCGGCGCCGTCCGCACCCGTCAAGGCCGTCGAGGCCGCTCCCGTGGCCGCACCGGTCGCGGCAGCAGCCGCAGGCGGTGGTTTCTTCGGCTTCATCAAGCGCCTCTTTGGTGGCGCACCGGCTGCAGCTCCCGCACCGGCGCCGGCAGCAACGCAGGACAAGGCAGCCCGTCCGGCACGCGCCGAGCGTGGCGAGCGCACGGAGCGTGGCGACAAGGCCGCTTCGGGCGACCGTAACCGCAATCGCCGCACCGGCGGTCGCGACGCAGCAGGCCGTGGCGAAGCCGCGACCGGCACGCGTACGGGCCAGAGCCAGGGCCAGGGTCGTGCGGAACGCGAAGGCCGCGAGCCGCGCGAGCAACGTGAACCCCGCGAAGGCCGTGAGCCCCGCGAGCAACGCGAAGGCCGCGAACCGCGTGAAGCACGCGAGCCGCGCGAACAGCGTGAACCGCGTGAGCAACGTGAAGCACGCGAACCGCGTGCTCCGCGCGAGCAACGCGAGCCGCGTGAAGGCCGCGAAGGCCGTGCAGAGCGCGAGCCGCGTGAACCGCGCGAGCAGCGCATCGAACGCGTCGAGCGTGGCCAGGAACGCAGCGAGGCAGCCGAAGCCGCTCCGCGCGGCGAGCGTCGCGAACGCGGCGAACGTGCTGAGCGCGGCGAGCGCCGCCGTCAACAGCCGAGCGAAGCAGTCGAAGCACAAGAAGCACGCCTCGAAGCCGCTGGCGCTGGCGCAGGCACCGACGCTGAAACCGCGGACGCAGCACAAGCCGCCCTCACCGATGGCGTGAACCAGGCCGGTTTCGACGAAGACGGTGCCGCACCGCAAGGTGAAGAGCGCCGCCGCCGCCGTCGCGGCCGCCGTGGTGGTCGTCGCGAGCGCGATGCGGAAGGTACGGCAGCACTGGAAGGCGCAGAAGGCGAAGGTTCGGACGAAGCAGCAGCCGAAGCTGACGCGCAAGCGCCGGCATCGGAAACCGTCGTGCACACCTCGGTCGCCGAGACCGTGGTTGTGACGGCTCTGCCGGTCGCAGCCGCCGCAGCAGCAGTGGAAGCCACGCAAGCGGCTGAACCTGCGCAGGCGCCTGTTGCTCCGGTCGCTCCGGTTGAAACCGTTGCTGCTGCTCCGACTCCGGCTCCGGTTGAAACGCTTGCTCCGGCTGCGCCGGTCGAGGCAGTGGCTCCGGCAGCTGAACCCGTTGCTCCGGTTGTGCCGGTTGTGCCGGTTGTGCCGGTTGTGCCGGTTGCTCCGGTTGCAGCGGTCGAAGCCGCGCCGGTTGCTCAAGCGCCTGCTGCTGCGGTCGAAGCCCCCGCTGCCGAACTGCCGGTAGCGCGTGAAGACCGCGTCGAAGCGCCGCACGTCGAAGCCGTCGAAGCAGTCGAACCCGCAGCGGTCGCACAGCCCGCACCGGCTCCGGTCGAAACGCGCGTCGAAGCAGTTGAGCCGGTTCAAGCACCGGTTCAAGCCGCCCCGGCAGCCCTGGCGCAAGTCGAAACCGCAGCACCGGCGCCCGCTGTTGCACCTGCACCTGTGGCCGCCCCGGCAGCCGCAGAGACGGGCGCGACCCTGGCTCCGATGCTCGAATCGGCTGGCCTCGTGTGGGTGAACACCGACACCGCCAAGCTGCGCGCCGCGCAGGAAGCCGCGGCCCAGGTGGTCAAGCCCGCGCGCGTGCCGCGCGAGCGCAAGGCGCTGGCGCCGGTCGACGCAGCACCGATGCAGCAAGTGGAAACGTCCCGTCAAGGCTAAGGCCTGAAACGGTGCGGCACTGGAAACCGCCCGCAAGGAGGATTCCAGTGCCGAAGCCCCCAAAAGGCGGCGCTGGATACCGCGCCGCAGCAAAAGCCCGCCATATATCGGCGGGCTTTTTTTTGATATATCAGCGTTCACTCTCGTCGGTGTGCGACAGGTGCTTCGGCTAAAATCGAAACATTGCACGCAGTACGTCGTCATCGAGCAGCACGTAGAAACCATGTCCCGACGCATCATCCCCGTTACCGATGCCCGCACCCTGCCGCCGAGCCTCCAGAGCCCGGCGGTGTCCACGCGCGCGCCATCGGGCGAGGTGTTCGATGCGCTCGCGCGGCCGCTGCGCGACCTGCGCATTTCGGTGACCGACCGCTGCAATTTCCGCTGCGTCTACTGCATGCCGCGCGCGGTCTTCGACAAGGACTATCCGTTCCTGCCGCACTCGTCGCTGCTCACGCTCGAAGAGATCGAGCGTCTCGCACGGCTTTTCGTCGCGCACGGCGTCACCAAGATTCGCCTCACGGGCGGCGAGCCGCTGTTGCGCAAGAACATCGAGTTCCTGATCGAGCGCCTCGCCGCGCTGCGCACGCCCGACGGCGCGCCGCTCGACCTGACGCTCACGACCAACGGCTCGCTGCTGGCCCGCAAGGCGCGCGCACTGCGCGACGCGGGTCTCACGCGCGTGACCGTGAGTCTCGACGCGCTCGACGACGCCCTGTTCCGCCGCATGAACGACGCCGATTTTTCGGTGAGCGACGTGCTCGACGGCATCGCCGCCGCGCAGGCGGTCGGCCTCGCGCCGCTCAAGGTCAACATGGTGGTCAAGCGCGGCACCAACGACAGCGAAATCGTCCCGCTCGCGCGCCACTTCCGCGGCTCGGGCGTGGCGCTGCGTTTCATCGAATACATGGATGTGGGCGCGACCAACGGCTGGAACATGGCCGAGGTGCTCCCCTCCGCCGACGTCGTCGCGCGTATCGCCGAACACTTCCCGCTCGTGCCGCTCGAAGCGCACAGCGCCGCCGAAACGGCGCAGCGCTGGGGCTATGCCGATGGCGCGGGCGAAATCGGCGTGATCTCCAGCGTCACGCGCGCGTTCTGCGGCGACTGCACGCGCGCGCGGCTGTCAACCGAAGGCAAGCTGTACCTGTGCCTGTTCGCGTCGATGGGCTATGACCTGCGCGCGCTCGTGCGCGGCGAAGCCAGCGACGCCGCCATTTCCACTGCCATCGCGCAGATCTGGGAACAGCGCGCCGACCGCTACTCGCAACTGCGCGGCAGCGCCGCCGCACCCGCGACGAGCGAAGAACGCCGCATCGAAATGTCGTATATCGGCGGCTGATCCACCGTCGCCGTCAGTCGGAGCAGTCGGAGCCGACCCGCTCCACCCTGCTCAAGCCTTGCGCCCTACTCATGCCCGACACGCCCACCGCGATCCCCGCTTCCGCCATCACCGGCCTCGTGCTTGCGGGCGGGCGCGGCCAGCGCATGGGGGGCGTCGACAAGGGCCTGCAGATGCTGCACGGCCAGCCGCTCGCCGCTCACGTGCTCGCGCGTCTCGCGCCGCAGGTCGGCACGCTGGCCATCAGCGCGAACCGCAACCACGAGGTGTACGCAACGCTGGGCGCGCCCTGGCAGGCGGCCGTGCTCGCCGATACGCTGCCCGACTATCCCGGCCCGCTTGCAGGCCTGCTGGCCGGACTGCGCGCCGCGCGCACCGAATGGCTGCTGAGCGCGCCCTGCGATTCGCCGTGGCTGCCTGAAGACCTCGGCGTGCGCCTGGCCGAAGCGGCCCTCGCGCACGGCGTCGCCATCGCCACGGCAACGACCACGAACGCCGCCGGCGAAGTCAGCCTGCATCCTGTTTTCGCGCTGTTGCGCACGTCGCTGGCCGACGACCTCGCGGCCTTTCTGGACGCGGGCGAGCGCAAGGTGCGCGCGTGGTACGCGCGCCACACGGCGGCCGAAGTGAGCTTTGCCGATGAACGTGCGTTTTACAATGTCAACTCCCTGAAGGAACTCGCCGACCTCGACCGCGCCTGACGGGCACGGCCGATCGCCACGCCATGCGCTACGCATGCACCCGGCCTCGGGCACCATCAGGACGATCGCCGCACCTGTTGTGCGAAGTTTGTACCAACGCGTGCGGACTCGACGCTTCTCCACCTCATGACCACGCCTAACACTTTCCCCGCGAGCGCCGCAAGCCTCACCCAGTTCGATCCCCAAGCCTTGCCCGTCAGTGCCGCCCAGGCCATCGTGCTGGAATGGGTCACGCCGCTCGCGCAAAGCGAACGTGTGCCGCTGCGCGATGCGCTCGCACGCGTGCTCGCCGCCGACGTGATTTCGCCGATTGACGTGCCCGCGCACGACAACTCGGCGATGGACGGCTATGCGTTCGACGGCGCGGCACTCGCACAAGGCGCAGGCGCGCTCACGTTGACGGTCGCCGGCAAGGCCTTCGCGGGCCATCCGTTCACGGGCGAGCTGGCCGCAGGTGGTTGCGTGCGCATCATGACCGGCGCGCCGATGCCCGCGGGCTGCGACACCGTCGTGCCGCAGGAACGCGTTACCACGCAGGACGACACCGTCACCTTCCCCGCCGACGCCCTCGCGAGCGGCGCGAACCGTCGCCGTCGGGGCGAGGATCTCGCACGCGGCGGCGTGGCGCTCCGTGCAGGTCGCGTGCTGCGCGCGAGCGACATCGGCTTGATGGCCTCGCTCGGTCTCGTCGATGTGAAGGTGAAGCGGCGTCTGCGCGTGGCCTACTTCTCGACCGGCGACGAGTTGCGCTCGCCCGGCCAGCCGCTCGACGCGGGCTGCATTTACGACAGCAACCGCTACACGCTCGGCGCCATGCTCAGGCGCCTGGATGTCGAGCCGATCGACCTGGGCGTCGTGCGCGACGATCCCGATGCGCTCGCCGCCACGCTGCTCCAGGCCGCCGAAAGCGCCGATGTCGTGCTGACGTCGGGCGGCGTGTCGGTCGGCGAAGCGGACTTCACGCGCACCCAGCTACAGACGCTCGGCGACGTGACTTTCTGGGGACTGGCGATGCGCCCGGGCCGCCCGCTCGCGTTCGGCCGCATCTGGTCGGGCGGCCGTCCCGGCGTCGGCCGCGCGGCGCTGCTGTTCGGCCTGCCCGGCAATCCGGTCGCGACGATGGTGAGCTTCTACCAGATCGTGCGCCCCGCGCTGATCGCGATGTCTGGCGCGACGCCGCAGCCCGTGCCGCTGATTCCCGCACGCTGCGACGCGCCGATCCGCAAACGCGCGGGCCGCACCGAGTTCCAGCGCGGCGTCGCCGGACGCGACGCCCAGGGTCAGTGGCACGTCACGCCGACCGGATCGCAAAGTTCAGGTGCGCTTAGCACCATGAGCGAGGCGAACTGCTTTATCGTGCTCGCCCATGAGGCCGCCGATCTCGACGCTGGCGAGTCCGTCGACGTCATGCTGTTCGACGGACTCGTCTAGGCCACCGCACTAACCAGCCAAACGCCGCAGCCAAACGCCGCAACCCAGTCAGATTCAATTAATTCAACGCTACCCATACGCTACGTCCACTCGACCTACGGACTGACTCACATGAAAAAACAGATCTCGTTCATTGCCGCGGGGCAGACCGCCAAAGCGCTCATCCTCGTGTACCTCACCTTCAGCGTGCCTGTCGTGCTGCTCGTCGCCGTGGTCGCGTTCTTCCGCTATGGCACCTTCGAACTCGGCACCGTGTTCAGCGCGCTGATCCTCAACGCGATCGTCGGCTTCGTGCTGCTGTGGATCGCCTGCCATCTGTACAACTGGGTCGCGTCGCGCTTCGGCGGCATCGAGATCCACCTCTCCGACGTCCCAGAGGAAGCGTGATGGCCGCGACGATCCGCGCCGCCACGCCCGCCGACGTCGGCGCGATTCACGCGCTGATGTACGAGCTCGCCGAATTCGAGAAGCTCACGCATCTCTTCACCGGCACGCCCGAGCTGCTTACCGACGCGCTGTTCGGCGCGCATCCGGCCGCCGAGGCCCTGGTCGCCGAAGACGCGGGCAAGATCGTCGCCTATGCGGTGTTCTTCCATAACTACTCGACCTTCCTCGGGCGTCGCGGCCTGTACCTTGAAGACCTCTACGTGCAGCCGACGCAGCGCGGCACGGGCCTGGGCACCGCGATGCTGCGCGCGCTCGCGGCCATCGCCGTCGAGCGCAAGTGCGCGCGCTTCGAATGGAGCGTGCTCGACTGGAACGAGCCGGCGATCCGCTTCTACGAGAAGATGGGCGCAACCGTGTATTCCGACTGGCGCATCGTGCGCGTGACGGGCGACGCGCTCGACACGCTGGCCGCGCCGGCCATCGGCTAAGCCAGGCCAGGTCGAAAAAAACGGGCCGTTCGCAGTGTTGCGGACGGCCCGTTTGCTTTTGGTTCGCACACTTCACGCGCAGTTACTCGTCGACGTTCCCCAGCGCATCGCCGAGCAGGTTCGACGCCTCCTCGCCCGGCAGCGCCTCCACGTCGCGCAGCTTGCGGTTCATCGCGCGCGTGCGCACCTCGGCGGCTTCGATGGAGCGCGTCACCGTCTCCAGTTGCGACTTCGTGCGCGCGAGCACATCGCCGAACTTGCCGAACTCCGTCTTCACCGCACCCAGCACCTGCCAGACCTCGCTCGAACGCTTCTCGATGGCCAGCGTGCGGAAGCCCATTTGCAGGCTGTTGAGCAACGCCGTGAGCGTAGTCGGCCCCGATACGGTCACGCGGTAATCGCGTTGCAGCAGATCGGTGAGACCAGGACGGCGCAGGATCTCGGCGTACAGGCCTTCGGTCGGCAGGAACAGCAGCGCGAAATCGGTCGTGTGCGGCGGCGCGACGTATTTCTCGGCGATGGTGCGGGCCTCGGCGCGCACGCGGGCCTCCAGCGCGCGCCCCGCTTCCTCGATACCGGCGAGATCGGCGCGCTCCTGCGCATCGACGAGCCGCTCGTAGTCTTCGCGCGGGAACTTGGCATCGACGGGCAGCCAGACCGGCGCGCTATCGGCGTCGCTCGCACCCGCGGCCTGAACTCCCCGCCCAGGCAAACGAATCGCGAACTCCACGCGCTCGCTGCTGCCGGGCACGGTCGCCACGTTCTTCGCGTACTGCTCGGGCGTGAGCATCTGTTCGAGCAAGGCTTCGAGCTGCACCTCGCCCCAGGTGCCGCGCGTCTTCACGTTGGTCAGCACCTTCTTCAGGTCGCCGACGCCCGCCGCCAGCGTCTGCATTTCGCCCAGACCCCGATGCACCTGCTCCAGACGATCCGACACCAGCTTGAACGACTCGCCCAGACGCTGCTCCAGCGTCGCGTGCAGTTTTTCGTCGACGGTGCGGCGCATCTCTTCGAGCTTGGCCGCGTTGTTCGCCTCGATGTCCTTCAGACGCTGTTCGAGCGTTGCGCGCACCTCGGTCAGGCGCCGGTCGTTCGCCTCGATCAGTTGCGCGACCTGCTGCCCGAGCAAGGTGCCGAAGTGGCGCAGCGCCGCGCCCTGCTCGTCGCGCGCCTGCTGCGCCTGCACCTGCTGGCTCTGGCGCACGGCGTCGAGTTGCTGCGCGTTGGTCTCGGTGAGCTTCGCGAGCTGCTGCGCGAAGCTGTCGAGCTGGCTGTTCTGCACGGTCGCGATGCTCGTGAGATGCGCCGCGAGCGCCTGCTGCACCTGCGCGAAGCCGCCGCCGAACTCGCTGCGCGAAGCCTGCGCGGTACGCGCGATTTCGTTGCGCAGTTCGCGCTCGACGCGCTCGGCCGCGCGCGCCTGCGTCTCGCTCGCGCCCGCCAGGCGGTCGCTCAACTGATCGAGCGCGTCGAGCGTGGCGTCATCGTGACCGTGCGCGCCCTGCCGCACGCGCAGCAACGCGACAATCGCCACCGCCAGCGCGATCGCCAGCACCACGAGGGCAACCGCCATCAACGACTCGATGCTCATGAACGCGCTTTGCCCAGCACGGCAGGATTGATCGGGTTGGCCGGCTGGCCCGCGCGCGGGCCTTCGCCCAATGCGGCGATCAGGTTGTCGGCGGCGAGGTTCGCCATCGCGCGACGCGTGCCTTCGCTCGCGCTCGCGATGTGCGGCGTGAGGACGACGTTGTCGACTTCGAGCAACGCCGGATGCACGCTCGGCTCGCCCTCGAACACGTCGAGGCCCGCCGATGCGATCTGGCGCGTGCGCAGCGCCTGCGCGAGCGCCGCGTCGTCGACAATGCCGCCGCGCGCGATATTGGTGAGCGTGGCCGTGGGCTTCATCAGCGCGAGTTCGGCCGCACCGATCGTGTGATGGTTTTCCGGCGTGTACGGCAGCACCAGCACGACGTGATCGGCCTCCTTGAGCAGGTCGGCTTTCGAGCGATACTCGGCGTTCAGTTCGCGCTCGATCTCGGCCGTGACGCGCGAACGGTTGTGATAGATCACGCGCATATTGAAGCCCTGCGCGCGGCGCGCGAGCGCCTGGCCGATGCGGCCCATGCCGATCACGCCGAGCGTCGCGCCATGAATATCGGCGCCCAGGAACATGTCGAACGACCACTTCTGCCACTTGCCCGCACGCAGATAGTGTTCCGATTCGGTGACGCGGCGCGCGGCCGCCATCATCAGCGCCCAGCCGAAATCGGCCGTGGTTTCGTTGAGCACGTCGGGCGTGTTGGTGCCGAGCACGTTGGACGCGTTGAAGGCCGCCATGTCGAAGTTGTTGTAGCCCACCGCCATGTTCGAGACCACGCGCAGACGCGGCGCGGCCGCCAGCACGGCGGCGTCGACCGGATCGCCCATCGTGAGCGCGCCGTCCTTGTCGGCGAGGCGCGCCTTGAGTGCGTCGGCGGACAGCGTCTCGCCGTTGTTCCAGTCGACATCGAAATACTGCTTGAGCCGGTCGATCACATCCGGAAAGATCGGGCGCGCCACGAGAATCTTTTGCATCGTTGCTCTCCACACTGCTGAGGTTGAATCGCGGTTCATTCGCCGCTGTCCGGCGATATTGTCGCCCGGCGCGGGCCTAGACGAAGAACAGCCAGGTCGCTGCGGCGAACACGGGCGTGAGCACCACGCATGACCAGCCAAGATAGCCGAAGAAGCCCGGCATGCGCACGCCGCGCTGCTGCGCGATGGCCTTCACCATGAAATTCGGCGCGTTGCCGATGTAGGTCATCGCGCCCATCCACACCGCGCCCGCTGAAATTGCCGCGAGCGTGCGTGCGCCGCTCGCCATGAGCGTCGGCGCGTCGCCGCCCGCGAGATTGAAAAACACGAGCCACGTCGGCGCATTGTCGAGGAACGACGAGAGCAGGCCCGTCGCCCAGAAGTAAAGCGCGTCGTTGGGACGGCCCGGCGCGTCGTTCACGAACGCGATCAGCGCCGCGAACGCGCCGTGCTCGCCCGCCTTGAGCATCGCGATCACCGGCGTGATCGTCGCGAAGATGCCGGCGAACAGCTTCGCCACTTCGACGATGGGCGCCCAGTTGAAGCCGTTGTCGGCGCGCGCCGTGCGCGAGGTGCAGAACAGCGAGAGCGCCGCCAGCACGATCAGGCCCGCGTCGCGCACGAGGTTCTGCAATTCGAGCCGCGCACCCGGCAGGTCGATGCCGATGCCAGGCTTCCAGACGCCGCTCATCAGCACGAGCGCGATCACGCCCGCGAGCAGCACGAAGTTGAACTTGCCGCCAATGGCGAGGCGCGCCGTATCGGGCGTCGGGTCGAGCGTGGCCTCGCGCACCTCGTCCGCGTGACGGAAGTACCACGAATCGAGCAGCCAGAACACCGCAAGCAGCACCGCGCAGACGAACAGCATCGGCACGGCCAGATGCTGCGTAGTCCAGAAGAAACTTACGCCATTGAGAAAGCCGAGAAACAACGGCGGATCGCCGAGCGGCGTCAACGACCCGCCCGCATTCGCGACGAGAAAGATGAAGAACACGACCACGTGCACGTTGTGGCGGCGATTGTCGTTGGCGCGCAGCAGCGGCCGGATCAGCAGCATCGCCGCACCAGTCGTGCCCATCACGCTCGCGAGCAGCGTGCCGAGCAGCAGGATCGTCGTATTGGTGCGCGGCGAGGCGCGCAGATTGCCGTAGATGCAGATGCCGCCCGCGATCGTATACAGCGCGCCGAGCAGGACGATAAACGGCACGTACTCGTCGATGAGCGCGTGCACGAAGAGCGGATACGTCGCTGAAACACCGTGCGTCGCCGCAAACGGCAGCAGAAACGCCAGCGCCCAGAACGCCGAAATCTTGCCGAAGTGGCGATGCCAGAACGAGGCGGCGACCATCGGGAAGAGCGCGATCGACAGCAGCATCAGCGCGAACGGCAGGCCCCAGGCCACGGGTAGCGTCGCGCCGTCGACCGTGGCGGCGTGCGCGCCAGGCACCGCGCAGGCGGCAAGTGCGGCCACGCCGCCCTTCAGGACACGCAGCAAAACGTCACGCGCCATGTACGACGATGACGTGGACGCGATAGGGCCCGTGCGCGCCAAGAACGATGGTTTGCTCGATGTCGCCGGTGCGCGACGGCCCCGACACGAAGTTGACCGCGCGCGGCAGCTCGCCGCGTTCGGCGCGCATGAGCGCGAAGGCGTCTTCGTGACCCGCGACGATGCGCGATGCGGGCACCACGGCGATGTGGGTCTCGGGCAACAGCGCGCCCGACGCCCACGTCTGCGGCCCGGAGAGCAGCACCAGCGTGCCGGTTTCGGCGGTCGCGCAGAAGCAGCCGGTCAGGCCGACGAGGTCGCTGTCCGCGGGCTTGCGGAACTCGACGCTCAAACCCGCCGCGCTCCAGTCGAACGATTCGAGCGTCTGCCAGGCGACAGCCTGCTCAGGCAGGCCCAGCGAAGCGAGATAGCGCGCGGCGGCGGCGGGCACGTCGGCGAGTTGCGCGACTTCGTCGACAGTCGTGGCCATCTTTTTCGCCTGCTCGACGAACCGCTCGACGAGGTCGCCTTCGAGCAGCGGACGCGGCCCCTGCGGGTGACGCGCGAGGTAATCGGCGACGGCTTCGCGCTCGTGCTGCGTGGGCGTCGGCGACGTCACAGCACGGCCCTGGGCCGCGCGGATACGCGCAAGTATGCTGCGGCGCGCGGCCGTGGTGTCCATGAACGTCCTCATCGAAAAAAGAAAAGCGACGCGCCGATTATACCGGCGCGTCGCTTCGTGTTTTAGCGGCTCGGGCGGGACGGATTACTTGCCCGCGCACTCCACTTCCGTGGGCTGCTCGATGCCGAACACTTGACGCAGATACGCGAGGTACGCCTTGTCGTCGCACATGTTCTTGCCCGGCGAATCGGACAGCTTGGCGACCGGCTGGCCGTTGCAGCGAACCATCTTGATGACGATTTGCAGCGGCTGGTAACCGAGGTCGTTGGTCAGGTTGGTGCCCACGCCGAACGCCAGCCGGCAACGGTCGCCGAAACGCTCGTACAGACTAAGCACCTTCGGAATGTCGAGCGCGTCCGAGAAGATCATGGTCTTCGTGCGGCTGTCGACGCGATTGTCCTCGTAGTGCTTGAGCAGACGCTCGCCCCACTCGAACGGGTCGCCCGAATCGTGGCGCGCGCCGTCGAAGAGCTTGCAGAAGTACATGTCGAAGTCGCGCAGGAAGGCCTGCATGCCGTAGACGTCCGACAGCGCAATCCCCAGGTCGCCGCGATACTCCTTCGCCCACATTTCGAAGCCATAGATCTGCGAATCGCGCAGACGCGGCCCGAGCGCCTGGCAGGCCTGCAGGTACTCATGCGCCATCGTCCCGAGCGGCGTGAGATTGTGCTTCATCGCGTAGTACACGTTGCTCGTGCCCGTGAACTGCTCGCCCAGATCTTCCTTGAGCGTGAGGATCACCTCCTCGTGCCAGCGCTTGGAGAAGCGGCGGCGTGTGCCGTAATCGGCGATCTTGCAGTCGGCGAATTCGGGCTTCGCGCCCAGCAGCTCGATCTTGCGACGCAGGCGCTCGCGGCCCTCGTCGTACTGGGGATGGTGCTGCGTGTTGCGGAAGTAGACCTCGTTGACGATCGCCAGCACCGGGATCTCGAAGAGGATCGTGTGCAGCCACGGCCCCTTGATCTCGATATCGATTTCGCCGTTGTTCTTCGGCGAGGGCGTGACCGAAATGTACTTTTCGTTGAGATGGAACAGCGCCAGGAAATCGACGAAATCGCCCTTCACGAAGCGCATCTTGCGCAGATATTCGAGTTCGGGATCGGCGAAGCGCAGGCGGCAGAGCTTGGAGATCTCGCTGCGGATTTCGTCGACATACGGCACGAGATCGACGTCGGGCGTGCGGCAGCGGAAGCGATATTCCACGTTGGCCGCGGGGAAATGATGCAGCACCACCTGCATCATCGTGAATTTGTACAGATCGGTATCGAGCAGCGAAGTAATGACCATGATTGACGAGCCGGACTGCAATCGGAGGGCGCCCACCAGTCTGTTTCGAGCCTGCGCCGCGCCTGATAAGGCATGCAGCGAAGCCGACGGGCGGCGGGCATCTGCGGTGCGCCCATGTTACCCGAATGCGGCATTCCGACGCGGCGATGCACGCACGACCGTGGCGCTCGCATGGATATCGCGCAAGAAATCAGTCGTTCGCGACCTGAGGCGCGACTGATCGGTCGCGCCCATGCGGCACCGCATAAACTAATCACGAAACGATATAAACGGTGCCGCGAGGGTGTGGATGGGGAAATTCCCATTCAGTTACAATACCGCTTTTGGCGCGCCCAACCCAGCGCCATCCCCAATACAAAAGCTTGCAGGAGCTGCCTGAATGACCCACGTTGTGACCGAAAGCTGCATCAAGTGCCGCTATACCGACTGCGTCGATGTGTGCCCGGTGGACTGCTTTCGCGAAGGTCCCAACTTCCTCGCGATCGACCCGGACGAATGCATCGACTGCGCCGTTTGCGTCGCAGAATGCCCGGTGAACGCCATTTACGCTGAAGAAGACGTGCCTGGCGACCAGCAACAGTTCATCGAACTGAACGCCGATCTGGCGAAGAACTGGCCGAGCATCACCAAGACCAAGCCCGCGCTGCCCGAAGCCGAAGAATTCAAGGACGTGAAGGACAAGCTCGCCCTGCTGGCTCGCTAATCGCGCTTTTGACCGCGATCCGTTGAGTCGAGCGAGCCGGCTGGCGCGTTATCAGCGGCTTCGTCATCGCCTTCCCCGAAGTTTTTTTGGCGGGAATGAAAATAAGATGACGAACAGGTGTTGACAGACTGCGCCAGACCCCATAGAATCTCGTTCTCTGCTTTTGTTGATTCCCCGATAGCTCAGTCGGTAGAGCGCCGGACTGTTAATCCGTAGGTCCCTGGTTCGAGCCCAGGTCGGGGAGCCAGAATTTTCAAGAGCCCGTTAATCACAACGGACTTTTTAAAGAAGTTAAAGCTGTAGATGTACTGCTGTTCCCCGATAGCTCAGTCGGTAGAGCGCCGGACTGTTAATCCGTAGGTCCCTGGTTCGAGCCCAGGTCGGGGAGCCAAAATATAAAGCCGTTGCGTTTTTGCGCAACGGCTTTTTTCTTTGGTTTTTTCTTTTGAAGCGGCGAAACAGCTCGCGCTCCTCTCTCCCCACCCTGCCCGATAATATCGCTTCACCATTCTCGGGAATCCGCATGAAATCGACTCGCTACGCCGTCCGGATGCGCCACGCGCTGGCCCTTTGCGCGAGCACGCTCGTGATGAGCGCCGCCCACGCCGAGCAGATCGGCAGCGTGAACACCAATTTCCGCATGACGGGCTCCGACAAAGTCGTCGTCGAGGCCTACGACGATCCGGCCGTGCAAGGCGTGACCTGCTATGTTTCCCGCGCGCGCACCGGAGGCGTGAAAGGCACGCTCGGCATCGCCGAAGATCCGACCGAAGCGTCGATCGCCTGCCGCCAGGTCGGCCCGATCAGCTTCGCCGCCCCGCTCAAGCAGCAAGCCGATGTCTTCAGCGAACGCATGTCGTTCCTCTTCAAGACGCTGCATGTCGTGCGCGTGGTCGACACGAAGCGCAACGCCCTCGTCTACCTGACGTACAGCGACCGCGTCGTGAGCGGCAGCGCGAAGAACAGCGTCACCGCCGTACCGATGCCCACCGGCACGACGATTCCTGTGCGCTAAACTGCAAGGATCCCTGACGGATCCGTGCCGCATTCGCATCATGAGCCGCTTCTCTTTTCGCGATTCCGCCCGCTACTGGCGCTCGCCGCTGTTGCCGGGCGCCGAGTTGCTCACGGCCGAGTATCACGACCACGAATTCACCGCGCACTGGCACGACGCGTATACGATTCCGGTCATCGAGGAAGGCGCTGAATGCTATCGCTACAGCGGCGCGCACCATGTCGCGGAAGCCGGCAGCGTGCCGGTCATCAATCCCGGCGAGCTACACACGGGCGCGCGCGCCGTCGATGAAGGCTGGCGTTATCGCGTCATGTATGTGCCGGTGGACTATCTTCACACGCTCGCGAGCGACATCGCAGGCTGCGCGCAGCCGCTGCCCTGGTTCGACGCCGAGGTGATCCGCGACCTCGATCTCGCCCGCCGCGTCGCACACGCGCACTGCCTGATGGAAGCGCAAGCCGACAATGGCCCGATGGCCGCGCCCGCCGACCTGCTGGCCGCCGAGGACGCGTTGATCGACGCCCTTTCGACGCTCCTCACCCGCTACGCCCGCACGCGCGCCACGCCGCTCGCGAACGCCTCCCACGAACCGCGCGTCGAGGTCATGAAAGCGTTGCTCGCCGCCGATCTCGCCACGCCTCTGCGCGTAGCCGATCTCGCCAGAGCGATCGGCCTGTCGCCGTTTCACGCGACGCGCCTTTTCACCCACGCGACCGGCCTGCCGCCGCACGCCTGGCGCACGCAGTTGCGCCTGCAACGCGCACTCGCGCCGTTGCGCGCCGGGGCATCGGTCGCCGACGTCGCCGCCGCGCAGGGTTTCACCGACCAGAGCCACTTCACGCGCCACTTCCGCCGCATGTTCGGCGTGCCGCCGGGGCGCTGGCAGGCCGCCTGAGCACCTGAGCACAAGCCTCGTTTCGCACCCCGCCGCAAGATCGTACAAGCCACGCACGACGCCGCCGACTAAGCTGGCTCTCCGTATCAGGAGACCAGCTTGACCACGCACCCTCACCGCTTCAAGGAATTCGTCGCCGGCGCGCGCGACACCGTGCCGATGATGGTTGGCGCGGCGCCCTTCGGCGTCATCTTCGGCACGCTCGTCGCTGCGGGGCCGCTAGCGCTCTGGCACGGCCAGCTGATGTCGCTCGCCGTGTTCGCGGGCTCGGCGCAGTTCATCGCGCTCGGGCTGATCGCCTCGCATGCGAGCTTCGCCGTGATCTGGGCGACTACGCTCATCGTCAACCTGCGCCATGTGCTCTATAGCGCGACGCTCGCGCCCTACGTGTCGCACCTGCCGCTGCGCTGGCGTCTTGTACTAGGCGGCCTGCTCACCGACGAGGTGTTCGCCGTCGCCTGGGCCTACTTCCGCCGTCATGCGCCGGGCGACGTTTCACCGTGGCACTTCCTGGGTTCGGGGCTTTCGATGTACCTGAACTGGCAGGTCTGGACGGCGGCCGGGCTGCTGTTCGGCGCGGCGTTTCCAGGCTTGCAGTCGCTCGGGCTGGACTTCGCGATGGTCGCGACCTTTATCGCCATCGTCGTGCCGCAACTCGTGGCCGTGCGCTATCTGGCGGCCGCCGTCACGGCGGGCGCGCTGGCCTTTTTCTGGCAGGCGTGGCCGTACAAGCTCGGGCTGCTCGGCGCGGTGCTCGTGGGCGTGGCGGTCGGTGTCGCACTGTCGCGCCCGCGCAAGCCCCTCGGCGTGGACCATGCCGATGCGCGCAAACCCGCCGAGCCGCCACGCTCGCAGCACAATCCCCACGCCATCGCGGGAGGCCAGCAATGAACTACGTCGTCCTGATCCTCGGCATGGCCGCCATCACGGTGCTCGTGCGCACCGCCGTCTTCGTGCTGGGTGAGCGCCTCGTGTTCCCGCCGCTCGTGCGCACGGCGCTCGGCTTCGTGCCGGTCACGGTGCTCACGGCGATCATCGTGCCGATGGCCGTCTCGCCCCACGGCCAGAACGCCGAATTGAGCTGGCGCAATCCGCAGTTGATCGGCGCACTGGCGGCTATCGTGGTGAGTGCGATCACGAAGCGGCCGCTTCTCACCATCGCGGTCGGGCTGGGCGTGTTCTTTTTCTGGCAAGGCGTGGTGCTGCGCTAGCCCGTGTCCTGATCGTTGCCCCTGGGTTTCCGGCAGGTTTTCGAGCACCTATTCCATCCGCGCCGCTCAAGTTTCGCCCCCATGCGCCGTTAAACCGTCGAGGCCTGCTTTGGCGCCATCTGCTCAAAGCAGGCCAAGCGAATTCAGGCACCGCCAGGAATACACCGGGGCAACCACAATGGGGCACATCACCCTCAATCTCAAGGACGAAACGCTTGCGTCGCTGCGCAAGGATTTCGACGCGTTCCTGCGCGTCTCGCTCAAGCTCGACCCGCAGTTTCTGACGCCGTCGTTTGAGGATTTCCTGCGCGCGAAGCTGCTGGATAACATGACGCCGCTCACCGAGCAGGCAGTGCAGCGCCTGTTGCAGGGCGGCCAGTACGCATGGGCCAAGCGCACGCTCGACAAGGAATTTCCGGAAGTCGTGTCGATCCTGCTGCGACAGGCGGGCGAGTTCGGCTTCGGCTTTGCGTCGCGCCCCGAGTGGACGCCTGACGAGCTGGCCAAGCAGAGCCGCGAATGGGCCGCCGCGATCGTGACCGAGGCGCAAGGCGAAGAAGCGCTGATCGACCCGCTCGCCGCGCAGATCAAGTCGGGCGTGCAGGACATCCAGACGCTGGAAGAGACGATGCAGACGCCCGCCTGGCGGCTCGCGGAATCGCTGCGCCAGCGCGTCTACGAAGCGAAAATCGGCTGCGAACAGGCGAGCGGCAGTCTCGCGCGCGAACGTCTGGGCGAGCTGCGCGGCCTGCTGCGCATGGGCATCACGCACGGCACGTTCCAGAAACAGGAAGCGCAGCAGATCATGGAATATCTGCGCCTGCTCAAGCCGGAAATTTTCGTCGAGGAACCCGACGACGTCTTCACGCGCCTCGCCGCCTGGCTGCGCAACTTCTTCGTGCCGCCGACGCCGAAGAACCAGCCGCGCTAAATGCGCGCAAAGCCGGACGCGGTTTTTGAAACCGCGTCCGCTTCTTAATGGGCTTCTTCGCCCATCATTCCCACATCTTGCGCAGTTTTGCGCCGATCTCGACTTTCGCGCGCGCCGCAGCGGCGAGCCCCGTTGCACTGGGCGCCGTGAGCACGGGCGGTGGCGGCCATGCGGCCGATTCGAATAGCGGCAGCATCTGCGCGCCGATGAAGCGCGTGCGCGACGCCCAGACGTGCCGGTCGCCCGACGCCGCCTGGTTGTGCACATAAAAGCGCTGCGGCACGACGATGTGCAGGTCTTCTTTCGCGCGCGTCATCGCCACGTACAGCAGGCGGCGCTCCTCTTCCAGTTCCTCGTCGCTGCCCGCGCCCAGATCGGACGGAATGCAGCCATCGACGCCGTTGAGCACGAACACGTTGCGCCACTCCTGCCCCTTGGCCGAATGGATGGTCGAGAGAATCAGGTAGTCCTCGTCGAGCAGCGGATCGGCCGATTCGGCGCTGGTGGCATCGGGCGGATCCAGCGTGAGTTCGGTCAGGAAGCGTTCGCGCGAGGCGTAGGTGCTGGCGATGCTTTCCATTTGCAGCAGATCGGCCATACGCACCTGAGCGTCTTCGTGATTGCGCTCCAGGTGCGGCTCATACCAGCGCCGCACGCGCTCGAACTCGCCCGGCCAGGGCGTGGCGCGCGCGCCGAGGTTGTCGATGAGCGCCGTGAACGCGGGCCAGTCCTCGGCGGCGCGCGGCGGCGGCGCGAAAGCGGCGAGCGCCTGCGCTGCGCGATACGCCCCCGTGCAGGCCGCGACCTGGTCGAGCAACCGCCCGGCCGTGGCAGGCCCGACGCCGGGCATCAGCTGCGTCACGCGAAAACCCGCCACGCGATCAAGCGGATTTTCGGCCCAGCGCAGCACGGCCAGCACGTCTTTCACATGCGCGGCATCCAGGAAGCGCAGCCCGCCAAACTTCACGAACGGGATGTTGCGGCGCGCGAGTTCGATTTCGAGCGTCGCGCTATGGTGCGCGGCGCGAAACAGCACCGCCTGCTGCTTGAGCGTCATGCCGCCTTCGCGCGCCTCCAGAATCTGCTCGACGATATAGCGCGCCTGCGTCGCTTCATCGGCGACCGTGACGAGGCGCGGGCGCTGCTGCGAAGCCTTGTCTGTCCAGAGATTCTTGGTGTAACGCTCGGCGGCGGCGTCCATCACCGCATTCGACGCCGCGAGAATTGGCTCGGTCGAGCGATAGTTGCGCTCCAGCGTCACCTGGCGCGCGGGCGGATCGAAATGCGCGGGGAAATCGAGGATGTTGCGTACCGTTGCACCCCGGAACGAGTAAATTGCCTGCGCATCGTCGCCCACGACGGTGAGCCCGCGCCCGTCCGGCTTGAGCGCGAGAAGAATCGAGGCCTGCAGGCGATTGGTGTCCTGATATTCGTCGACGAGGATGTGATCGAAGCGCGAGGCAAGATCAGCGGCGATAGCCGGTTCTGCCGACATATGCGCCCAATATAACAACAGGTCGTCGTAATCGAGCACGTTCTGCTTCTGTTTGGCCTCCGTATAGGACGCGAACAGCGCACGCAGTTGCGGCTCCCATTCAAGACACCACGAGAACGAGCGCGCCAGCACGTTGCCAAGCGAATCGCCCGTATTCACTACGCGCGAGTAGATCGCCAGACACGTCGATTTAGCCGGAAATCGCTTCTCTTTCGCCGACAATCCCAGCTCATGGCGTACGAGGTTCATCAGGTCGGCGGAATCCTCGCGGTCGTTGATCGTGAACGCGGGCGACAGGCCGATCTGCTCGGCGTATTCGCGCAGCAGGCGTGCGCCCACGCCGTGGAACGTGCCCGCCCACGTCAGCCCTTGCGCCAGGGTCGCGGCCACGCCCGAAACGTTGGCCGCGATGCGCGCGACCCGCCGCGTCATTTCCTGCGCCGCGCGGCGCGAGAACGTTAGCAGCAGGATGCGGTGCGGATCAGCGCCGTTGACGAGCAGATGGGCGACGCGATGCGCCAGCGTGTTGGTCTTGCCCGAGCCGGCTCCGGCAATCACGAGCAGCGGTTCCGGCAGCGTCGCGCCCGGCGCAAAGGACTGCGGCCCGCCATGCTCGACGGCGGCACGCTGGGCGTCGTTGAGCTTCGCGAGATAAGCCGCCACGTCGGGCAGGCCCGCATCGGCTTGGGGGGAATCGGCAAGAGAGACGGTGGACACGGCGGCGGGCGACGGAGAGTAGGAGCGCGTCCGATATGACGCGGCGACGCATACTGTATATCCATACACCTCACGCCCGCAAGCGCCGATCTTGCAGTGATCTGGCGATATTTATAGGCGAACGTCGTGCGACGCGCTTCGAGCGTGCGCCGTGCGTGCAGCAAAAAAGCGGCGGCGCCCGGTTCCGGACGCCGCCGCTCCACGCTCCTGAGAGCGTCCTGCTGCGAGACTTTTATCGATTCTTACGGCTGCGTCGGGCCGCCCTGCTGCTGGGCCGACTGACCGCTCATCTGATCCTTCATCTCCGAGTCATTGGCCTGACGGTCGGCCTTGCGATTGATCTTCGCGTCCTTGACCTGCGACTTGTACTGCGACTTGGCCTGCTTCTTCGCATCCTTGTACTCCGCGTTCGCCGACTTTTTGGCGCTGCGGTATTCCGCGCTGGCCTGGGCGTTGGCGTCGCGCTTTTGCACCAGCGGGTCGGTCGAGGTCGGCGCGGTCAGGTTTTGCGGAGCGGGCGCGGGTTGGGCGACGCCTGCCGCCGCGGGTGCCTGGCTCGGTGCCTGGCTCGGTGCGGTGGCCGGCGCCATCGTCGGGGCAGCCGACGGCGCTTCAGTCTGGGCGAACGCGCCTTGCGCGAACAGCGCGGCAGTGGCGAGAGCAGTACCGGTAAGCAGCTTGCGAATCTGAGTCATGGCATATCCTCTTTGCAGTAGTTCCGGGAGCGGGTTCGCAACAGGCATGCCTGTCGCGGCGCGCTCCCGCTCGATGAATCTGCCTCGCTTGATTCGTGTACGCGATGCCCTGCGTATCGTGTTCGGGAGGC
Source organism: Paraburkholderia bannensis NBRC 103871 (assembly GCF_000685015.1). Classification (GTDB taxonomy): domain Bacteria; phylum Pseudomonadota; class Gammaproteobacteria; order Burkholderiales; family Burkholderiaceae; genus Paraburkholderia; species Paraburkholderia bannensis. The sequence goes on from NZ_BAYA01000009.1 coordinate 140,972, forward strand.
AGTTCGCTCGGCTGGGGTAAATCCATTTTTGTCTGAGGATGCCTGCGAAGTCCCGCAACGTTACTCAACGTTTCACTTTCTGACGATTTCATAACATCTGGCCCCCAGATGTATCCGGCGCCCATGAGCCGGTGATCGCTTATCATGCTCACCCTTCGCGCACCCACGTGGCGCGCTCCTGATTCCCGATTTGCCATGCCCAATCTCGATTTCACCCTGACCGGCGACTACGTCGAACTGCACAACCTCCTCAAGATCACAGGCCTTGCCGACAGCGGCGGCTCGGCCAAAGTGATCGTCGCGTCCGGCGCGGTCAAGGTCGACGGCGAAGTCGAACTGCGCAAGACCTGCAAGATCCGCGCGGGCCAGTCGGTGCTGCTCGGCGACACGCGCATCGCGATACACGAAGCGCAGTAGCGCTCGCTGGCGTACGGGCTGCGCAAGCCGAAAGACGAAAAGTTTCCGAAAGCAAATGCACCATATAGGTGCTTTTTCGCCAAAAGAAGCGTAATCTCGTCTTTTGCTTCCAACTCCACACGTACGCGAGCAACACCCCAACACAGGACACGCGGCGCGATTCTTCGCGCCGCGTCTGCTTTCATGACCCGATCGACCGCCTCCCCGCGCGCTCAAGACCCTCGCCGCGCCATTGCCCCGCCCTCCCTGCGCCGCCACGCCGCCGACACCGCGCGCCTTGCCGCGCCGCTCGCGATCGCCCAGCTTTCGCAGATGGCCATGAGCGTGACCGACACGGTGCTGCTCGGCTCGCTGGGCGCGGGTGCGCTTGCGGCCGGCGGCCTCGGCGCGAATCTGTTTTTTGTGGTGGTGACCGTGCTGCAAGGCGTGCTGACCTCGGTGAGCGTGAGCGTCGCGCAGGCGCGCGGCGCGGACGACCTGCATCGCGTGCCGCACATCTACTGGACTGGCTTCGCGCTCTCACTCCTGCTGGCCGTGCCCGCGTTCGTGCTGCTGTCGTTCGCCGGGCCGGTGCTGCTCGCGCTCGGCGAGCCGGCCGTGCTCGCGCACCAGGTCGGCGAATATGCTGGCGTGCTGCGCTGGGGCGCGCCCGCCAGCCTGATCGGCGTGGGACTGATGCGCTCGTTCCTGCCTGCCATCGGCGCGGCCAGGCGGCTGCTCTGGGTGTCGATCGGCAGCGTGTTCTTCAACGGCTTCCTCAACTACGGCCTGATTCATGGCGCGTGGGGCTTGCCGCATCTGGGCTTTCTCGGCTCGGCGGCAGCCACGTCGATCACCATCTGGCTGACCACGCTGCTGCTGATGGCGCTGCTCCACCTGCGGCCCTCGCATCAGCATTTCGTGGTCGCGCGCCGTCCTACCGCGCCGCTCATGGGCGAGCTGTTCACGATCGGCTGGCCCGTCGCGATCACCTTCGCCGTCGAGGCGACGCTCTTTCTCGCCACCGGCATCGTCATGGGGCTGCTCGGCTCGACGCCGCTGGCCGCGCACCAGATCGCGCTGAACGTGGCGTCGGTGATGTTCATGGTGCCGCTGTCGATCGGCCAGGCGGCCAACGTGCGCGTGGGCTACTGGATCGGCGCGGGCCAGCCGGGCGCGGCGCGCCATGCGGGTTTCGTCGCGCTGGCGCTGGGCGTGGGCTTCATGACGCTGTCGGCGCTCGTGATGGTGCTAGCGCCGCACTGGATCGTCGGCCTCTATCTGCATCTGGACGATCCCGCCAATGCGCAGACCGTCGCGCTCGCGGCCTCGCTGCTGGGCGTCGCGGCGATCTTCCAGATCGTCGACGGCATGCAGACGGTCGGCTCTGGCTGCCTGCGCGGACTGAAGGACACACGCATTCCGATGCTGGCCGCGACGCTCGGCTACTGGGGCATCGGATTTCCGTTCGGTTATGCGCTGGCATTCCACTTCGGGCTGGGTGCGCTCGGTTTGTGGTGGGGGCTTGCGGCCGGGCTCGCAAGCGTGGCCGTGCTCATGACCTGGCGCTTCCACCACATCAGCCGCCGCGTGCAACGCGAGGCGGCCGCGCATACCCGCTGAAAAGCCGGCTGAAGCAGCTTCGGCACCCCGTCGGGGGGCGTCCTGACGCCTGAGCGCGAGCGGTTAAAATACGCGGCTGGCCATGCACGGCTATCACCATCGCCGTGCATGGCCAGCCGTCCCACGAGGGCGCAAACCCACGCAGCAGCGCCGCGCATGACCTGCTCCGCCGCCTGCTTCGCCCCAACCCCGGCCCCAGCCCGATCCGCCCTCTTTCCCGGACTCTCACCCGCCCCATGCTCGCCCCGATCACCCGACTGTTCCCGCTCTGGGCCGTCCTCGTTTCGCTGTTCGCCTACTTCAATCCGGGTACCGTCGCACCTGTCACGCCGCATGTGACGACGCTGCTCACGATCATCATGCTGGCGATGGGCGTGACGCTCTCGTTCGCCGATTTCCAGCGCGTCTTCACGCGCCCCGCGCCCGTGCTGGCCGGCATCGTGCTGCACTACCTGGTCATGCCGCTGGCCGCCTGGGGCATCGCCCACGCACTGCACATGGGCCCCGACCTCACCGCAGGCATGGTGCTGGTCGGCAGCGTGGCGAGCGGCACGGCGTCGAACGTCATGATCTATCTGGCGCGCGGCGACGTGGCGCTGTCGGTGACGATCAGCGCGCTGTCGACGCTCGTGGGCGTATTCGCGACGCCGCTGCTCACGCGTCTCTACGTGGACGCCTCGATCGTCGTCGACGTGCACGGCATGCTCATGAGCATCCTGCAGATCGTCGCGTTGCCGATCGTCGTCGGCCTGATCGTCAACCGCCTGGCCAGCGGCCTCGTGCGACGCGTCGAGCCGGTGCTGCCGCTCGTGTCGATGGTGTCGATCCTCGCGATCATCGCCGCCGTGGTGGGCGGCACGCACGCGAGCATCGCCACGGTCGGGCCAGTCGTGGCGCTCGGCGTCGTGCTGCATAACGGTATCGGCCTGCTGGGCGGCTACTGGGGCGGCCGCCTGCTTGGCTTCGACGAATCCGTGTGCCGCACGCTCGCCATCGAAGTGGGTATGCAGAACTCGGGCCTCGCGGCGACGCTCGGCAAGCTCTACTTTTCGCCGCTCGCGGCTTTGCCCGGCGCGCTGTTCTCGGTGTGGCACAACCTGTCGGGATCGCTTCTTGCAGGCTACTGGGCCGGCAAGCCCGCACGCGGCAGCGAACGCGACGCCGACGAAGCGCGAGCCGGCGCGTCGTCCACGTCGTCCAGCCAGCGCGGCTAGGCGTTCGACCTGGCGATCACGTTGCGCCGCTTGCCGATAGAATCGTTCAACGACGGCGCAACGTAAGCGAACCACGCGGATTACCTGCCCGGCCAGGGCAGGCAGGGGAACGCCCGGCGCCCAACGCTCAGGAGAATCCGCTTGCTCGCCCCCAACGTTGCGAACGCATGCGCCCGGCTGTCAGGTTCGCGGCGCGCCCACCTGACCCTGCCCGCGTTCTTGCGCACCGTACTTGGCGTCACGCTCGTCACCCTTGTCGCGGCCTGCGCCACGCGCCCGCCCGCGACCGCTTACCCACGCCAGACCACCTCCGCCCTGCCCGCCTCCGATGCTGGCGCGACGGCGCTCGGCAGCGCGCTCGCCGCCCCCGAAGCCGCGCATCCGGGCGCATCGGGCTTCCGTCTGCTCGCCACCGGCACCGACTCCCTGCAGATGCGCGTCGCGCTCGCACGCGCGGCGACGAAGACGCTCGACATGCAGTACTACATCGCCAACGAGGACACGACCGGCAAGCTGCTGCTGGGCTCCGCGCTCTACGCGGCCGATCGCGGCGTGCGCGTACGCATGCTCGTGGACGATCTGAACTTCCACGACATCGACCGCCTGATGGCCGCGCTCAACAGCCATCCGAACATCCAGATCCGCGTGTTCAATCCGTACGGCAGCACGAGCGAGTCGATGTACCTGCGCACGCGCAACTTCTTCTCGAACGTCGACCAGTTCACGCGCCGCATGCACAACAAGTCGACGATCGTGGACAACGAACTCGTGATCGTGGGCGGGCGCAACCTGGGCGACGAATACTTCAGCGCGAGCCCGACGCTGCAGTTCCGCGACCTCGACGTGCTGGGCGCGGGGCCGGTCGCGGCGAGTGTGTCGGCAAGCTTCGACGAATACTGGAACAGCAGCGTCTCGTATCCGCTGGCCGTGCTCAATCATCAGCAGTTCGACGCGCACGATCTCGACAATGCGCGCGACGACCTGCGCAAGCACTGGCGCGACACCGCCGATCCCTACAACGCGAAGCCGCTCAACGCCACACCGCTTGCGCAGCAGATCACGCGCAACGAGCTGGGTCTCGTCTGGGCCAAATGGCAGTTCGTAGCCGATTCGCCGGGCAAGATCGGCGGCGCCGAGCAAGGTGAGCTAGGCGACGCGATGCGCGCACTGCTTGAGCGCATTCGCACGGCAAAGAGCAGCGTGCTGGTGTTCTCGCCGTACTTCGTGCCGCACGACGCGGGCGTGCAGGAGCTAAGCAAGCTCACCGCGCGCGGCGTGCACGTGGCGATCCTGACGAATTCGCTCGCGGCCACCGATGCCGTCGCCGTGCAGGCCGGCTACAGCCCGTATCGCGTGCCGCTGCTCAAGGCCGGCGTCGAGCTTTACGAGTTCAAGCCGATCCAGCCCGAGGGCCCGGAGTCGCGGCGCTTCGGCATCGTGGGATCGCGCTCGCGGGCAAGCCTGCACGCGAAGGCCTATGTGATCGACGACAGCACGCTCGTGATCGGCTCGCTCAACCTCGATCCACGTTCCGCGCGCCTGAACACGGAACTCGCGCTGACGATCGAAAGCCAGCCAATCGCGCACGAAGTGACCGGGTATTTCGCGCATGCGACTGCGCCGGCCATCAGCTATCGCGTCACGCTCGCGACGCCCGAGCAGCTTGCGCAACAGCGCGGCACCGCGACCAGCTCGCCGCTCATCTGGACTGACGAGGAAAACGGCATGATCCGCACCTACAACCTCGATCCTGGTGCGGGTTTTTACCGGAATCTGCTAACCGGGCTATTCTTGCTGTTGCCGGTCGACAGCCAGCTGTGAAATTGCGCGACGTTTGCGTCGCGCGAGGTGTTCGCGAGCAGCGCAGCCTTCGACCGAGGCAACCCGCAAGTCCGCCGTTTAGCCAGATCTCGCTCAGGCGTGCCGTCCGTCACGGACGCTCGCGCAGGCGCCGCTTCGCTGCGCCGCCGCCCAGCCACCCCGCGGACCCGACCCGTCACATGCGGCGCCGCGCCGATACACCGGCGCCGCTTTCACATCGGAGTGTCAACATGACCGCCAGCACAGAAAGCCACAACGCGAACGTCCGCATGGAGCGCGACACGTTCGGCGAAATCGCCGTTCCGGCCGCCCAGCTATGGGGCGCGCAGACGCAGCGTTCCTTGCAGAACTTCCGCATCTCGACCGAAAAGCAGTCGCCCGAACTGATCACCGCGCTCGCGTGGATCAAGCGCGCCGCCGCCGAGGTGAACCAGCAGCTCGGCGTGCTCGACGAGGCCAAGGCGCATGCGATCGTGCAGGCCGCCGACGAAATCGTCGCGGGCAAGCATGCGGGCGAATTCCCGCTCGCGGTCTGGCAGACCGGCTCGGGCACGCAGACCAACATGAACCTCAACGAGGTGATCGCCAATCGCGCGAGCGAGATTCTGGGCGGCGAGCGCGGCGAGTCGCGCAAGATCCACCCGAACGACGACGTGAATCGCGGCCAGTCGTCCAACGACGTGTTCCCGACGGCGATGCACGTCGCGGCGGCCGTCGCCATCGTCAAGCATCTGCTGCCCGCGCTGAAAACGCTGCGCGACACGCTGGCGGACAAGTCGAAGCAGTTCGCCGATATCGTCAAGATCGGCCGCACGCACTTGCAGGACGCCACGCCGCTCACGCTCGGCCAGGAGTTTTCGGGCTATGTCGCGCAGCTCGATCACGGCATCAAGCATGTGGAGTCGGCGCTGCCGCATCTCTACGAACTCGCACAGGGCGGCACGGCGGTGGGCACGGGCCTGAACGCGCATCCGCAGTTCGCGCAGAAAGTAGCCGAGACCATCGCGAAGCTCACGGGCGTGCCCTTCGTCACCGCGCCCAACAAGTTCGAAGTGATGGCCGCCGCCGATGCGCTGGTATTCGCGCACGGCGCGCTCAAGACCGTCGCCGCAAGCCTCATGAAGATCGCCAACGACGTGCGCTGGCTCGCGAGCGGCCCGCGCTGCGGCCTGGGCGAACTGTCGATCCCCGAGAACGAGCCGGGCAGCTCGATCATGCCGGGCAAGGTCAACCCGACGCAGTCCGAAGCCGTGACGATGCTGTGCTGCCAGGTGTTCGGCAACGATGTGGCCGTGAATATCGGCGGCGCGAGCGGCAACTTCGAACTCAACGTGTTCCGCCCGATGATCGCGCACAACGTGCTGCAATCGGTTCGCCTGCTCGCGGACGGCGCGCTCTCGTTCAACGATCACTGCGCCGTGGGCATCGAGCCCAATCGTTCGCGCATCGACACGCTGCTCAACGAATCGCTGATGCTGGTGACGGCGCTCAATCCGCACATCGGCTACGACAAGGCCGCGCAGATCGCCAAGAAGGCGCACAAGGAAGGCACGACGCTCAAGGCGGCGGCGCTTGCGCTGGGCCACGTGACGGAACAGCAGTTCGACGAATGGGTGAAGCCCGGCGAGATGGTTGGGAACTCGAAGTAATTTTCGAGCGAAATAGCCCTTAAATTCAGGCTATAAATGCAAAACGGGCGGCGAGGACTTTCACCTCGCCACCCGTTTTTTTTGTGCGCGCCGCGACTGCGTCAGACCTGCCCTCGCGCCACTTCCTCGGGCTTGAGATCGACGATCGCATCGAGCGCCTCCTTCACGTCGAGCGCGTACTTCGCGAGGCGCTTCTGCTCGTCCGTTTCCGGCGTGAAAGTGGGCACGGGAATCGGGTTGCCGTTTTCATCGACGGCCACGAACACGATCAGGCAGTCGGTCGTCAGGCGCAGCTGGCCGCTCTTGGGGTCGCCCGCGTGCACGGTGATGTGAATGTGCATCGAGGTGCGGCCCGTGGCCACCACGCGTGCGCGCAACTCGACCATGTTGCCAACCTAGATCGGGCGGCGAAACCGGATGTTGCCCACGCTCACCGTCACGCAGTAGCGGCCCGACCAGACCGCGGCGCAGGCGTAAGCCGTTTCGTCGATCCACTTCATCAGGGCGCCGCCGTGGACTTTGCCGCCGAAATTCACCGAGTTCGGTTCGGCGAGAAAACGGAACGTCGTTTCCGAACGGTCGAGAGGCTGCGAGGGCGTATTCATATCGGCTCCGGCTCGTGGGCTTGTGCGGGGTTGTGTCGGTTGATGTCGAAGCGCCCCGCGCTCGCGCGCGGACATCGTTATAGGTGCCGTCGATTATACGAGCGCAGGATGTCAGTCATGGTGCGGGGCCACAGGCGTTCCCACACCCATCCCCCACATCCCCCGCAATCAAGCACTCATCGCAGAGAAACGGGCGCGATAGTCGCCGGGCAGCACGCCATAGCGCCGCTCGAACGCACGCCGCAGATTCTGTTCGGTGCCAAAGCCGCAATCGGCGGCAATCCGCTTGACCGGCAGGCGCGATTGCGCGAGCGCATGCGCCGCCGCTTCGACGCGCATCGCCGCCACCGTGCGGGCGGGCGTGCGCCCCACCGCTTCCACATAACGGCGCGCGAAGGTGCGCGGGCTCATGCAGGCGGCTTCGGCAAGACGCTCGACGCTCAGTTCGCTGTGCAGGTTCGCGGCCATCCAGCCGTGCAACGCGTCGAACGCGCCGCCCGCCGCGCTTTGGGCCGCCAGCGCCTCGCTGAACTGCGCCTGCCCGCCCGGGCGCTTCATGAACACCACGAGGCGGCGCGCAGCCTGCATCGCGACGCTGTGGCCGCAGTCCTCCTCGATCAACGCGAGCGCGAGATCGATGCCGGCCGTCACGCCCGCCGATGTCCAGACCACGCGGCCCGCACGCTCGTCGCGTATGAAAATCGGCTCGTCGTCGACTTCGACCTGCGGGAAGCGGCGCGCGAGTTGCGTCGCGTTGCGCCAGTGCGTTGCCGCGCGGCGGCCGTCGAGCAGGCCGGCTGCGGCCAGATAGAACGCGCCCGTGCACACCGATGCAACGCGCCGCGCACGCGGCGCATTCGCCGCGATCCAGGCGACGAGTTCGGGTTGCAGGACGGTGTTGTCGTCGATGGGGACGCCGGGGACGATCAGCGTGTCGATGGTGGCGGGATCGAGCGCATCGAGCCGTTCGGCGATCACCGGCAGGCCCGCGAAGGTCGGCAGCACGCCGCCTTCGATCGAAGCGAGCGTGACGCGATAGGCGCACGGTTGCGCCGACGGCGAGGACAGTTGCGCGCGCAACGTCAGTTCGGCGCGCCAGAACGCCTCGATCGGGCCGCAAGCGTCGAGCAGCACGAGATCGGGCGCGACGGCGAAGACGATGTGGCGCGCGTGAGCGGTATTGGCGGACATAAAGGCGGCGTTCGGAGCGGATCCACTTATCTTCCCACGCTCGCGACTGGCAGTCTCGTCAATCTGCTGTCAATTCCTGCCACGCACGATTATTTGTGGAACGTGACGCCTTCGTCGATCGTGCCGTACATCGTGATACCGCTTGAGCTGCTGCCCGCCGGCGGCGTACCGCCGGCGCAGGCCGCGCAGAGCAGCGTGAGTGCTGCAAGGGCCAGAATGCGTTTCATGACTGCCTGTGTGCTTCGGAAAGAAGCCAATTTTAGCGCGGGGGCCCGGCGTCTCGCCGTTTCGGGGGCAGCACGCGACATTTCACGTCAAGCTGAAACGTCGAATGCCGCATTTCGTTAAAGTGCCAGCATGAACCGCCGCGACTGACGAGAGAGCCGATCATGCCCATCCCCACCGCCGACGAATCCACCCATTTCCCAGGTCTCGCGCGCGTTGCCGCGCTGCTCGCCGATCCGGGCCGCGCCGCCATGCTCTGGGCACTCATGGACGGCAGCGCCCGTCCCGCTGGCGAACTGACGCTGATCGCGGGGCTCTCGCCATCGGCGGCCAGCGCCCATCTTGCGCGGCTCACCGAAGGCGGCCTGCTGTCGGCCGAAGTGCGCGGGCGGCATCGCTACTTCCGCATCGCGACGCCCGACATCGCCCAGACCATCGAAGCGCTCATGAACGTCGCCCACGCCACTGCGCCCGCACGTCCCACGACGCGCCCCGCGCGCACCGTGCCTGTCGAGATGCGCCACGCGCGCACCTGCTACGACCATATGGCGGGCGAAGTCGCGGTGCAGGTGTTCGACCGCCTCGTCGAGGGCGGCCTGCTCACGCTCGACGGCGACGATCTCGAAGCCACCGAGGCGGGCGCCGCGCGGCTCGCGGCCTGGGGCGTCGATCTCGGCGCGTTGCGCGTGCGGCGGCGGCGCTTTGCGTGCACCTGCCTCGACTGGAGCGAGCGGCGCGCGCATCTGGGCGGCGCACTCGGCGCGGCGCTGCTTGAGCGCTTCACGTCGAACGGCTGGGTCGAGCGCACGAGCCGCCCGCGCGTGCTGCGCATCACCCCGCTCGGTCAACGCGAATTCGACGCCTTTGTGCGGGCTTGAAGCGCCCAATGAAGCGCCAAACAAGCTGACAAATAGCCGACAACTTCATTTAAATCACCTCTAAACCCCCTCTTTCCGGTCGTCATCACACGGTTTGTTACAGTTCGTGCAGATGCCTTAACAAATCCGAGCGCCTGGAAACATACGCGCCGGATAAAGTGGGTCGCATGGCTTCGCGATATTTCATCAGGAAGTCATGCTCTGCACCGCGCAGGAGAACACACCGTGAAAACGACAAACAAAGCGACCAACTACCGCCACCACACCTTCACGCGCCGCACGCTGATCGCGGGCGCCGTCCTTGCCGCCTTCGCGTTCAACCTCGCCAGCACCGATGCTGTCGCGCAGTCAGCGCCTCAAGTCGCACCGCAAGCCGCACCGGCGGGCGACCCGCCGTCGCGCGTCGCGCGCCTCGACTACATGGCCGGCGATGTCACGACCGAACCCGCAGGCGCCACCGACTGGTCGTACGCCCAGCTGAACCGCCCGCTCACGACCGGCGACCAGCTCTGGAACGACAGCAACGCGCGCTCGGAAATGCACATCGGCTCGACGGCTGTGCGCATGGGCCCGCAGACGAGCCTCGACGTCCTCAATCTCGACGACGCCAGTGCGCAGCTCAAGGTCGCCCAGGGCACGCTTTCGACGCGTGTGCGCTCCCTGCCCGCAGGCACCGCGTACGAAATCGATACACCGAATCTCGCGCTCGGCCTGAACGGCCCCGGCGACTATCGCGTGGACGTCGCGCCTGACGGCAGCACGACCACCGTGACCGTGCGCAGCGGCAGCGTGACCGTGTACGGCGAAAACGGCCAGATGCCGATGCAGGCCGGCCAGCAGATCCGCTTCACGGGCACCGCGCTGCAACAGGTCGCAAGCGACGCTGCGCCGCCGCCCGATGCCTTCGACCAGTGGGCACTCGCGCGCGACCAGGCCGAAGACCGCTCGGTCTCGGCGCGTTACGTGTCGCGCGACATGCCCGGCTACCAGGACCTGGACAATAACGGCACCTGGCGCGAAAGCCCGCAATACGGCGAGGTGTGGGTTCCGAACGCCGAGCCGCAGGGCTGGGCGCCGTATCACGACGGCCATTGGGTCTGGCAGGCGCCGTGGGGCTGGACGTGGGTGGACGACGCGCCGTGGGGCTTCGCGCCTTATCACTATGGCCGCTGGGCGCAGGTCGACGATTCGTGGGCATGGGTGCCGGGGCCGATGGTCGAAAGCGCACCGCCCGTCTATGCACCGGCGCTCGTCGCCTTCGTGGGCGGCGGTGGCGGCGGTTCGGACTGGGGCGTGAATCTGGCGATCGGCGGCGCGGCGGCAGCGGGCGTTGCGTGGTTCGCACTCGGGCCGGGCGAAGCGTGGCATCCGGGCTGGGGCGGCTGGAGCCCGCATTACTACCAGCGCGTGAACCAGACGGTGGTCGTCAATAACTATCGCCAGAACATCAACGTTACGAACATCAACGTTCACAACACCTATATCAACTACCGCGTGCCGGGCGCCGTCACGGCCGTGCCCGCGACCGCATTCGTCCACGGCCAGCCGACCGCGCGCTTCGCGCAGCACGTCGATCCGCGTCAGTGGCAGAACGCGCGCATCCAGCCGGGCACGCCGGGCATTGCGCCGGTACAGGGCAGCTTCGGGGCGAATATGCGTCGCGCCGACTATCGCCCGCCGGCTACGTTGAACCAGCGCCAGGTCGTGGCGACGCGTGCACCGGTCGCACCGCCCGCCTTCCGTGACAACCTGGCGCAACGTTTTGCGCATGGCGGCGGCACGGTGCCGGGCGCGGGTGCGCCGGTCGTGCGTGTCTCGGCGCCCGCGCATGCGTCGTTCGCGCCGTTCTCGACGGCGTCGCATGGCGGCTGGCCGCAACAGAACGTGCGCGTCGTGCCGCCCCACTCGCCTGAGATCAGCGCGGGCCGTCCGAATGGCGCACCGGGCGCCGGTACGCCTGGCGCAGCGATGCAGAACGCCGCGCATGGCCCCAACGAGCCAATGGGCCAGCACGGCCAGCCGAACTTCGCGCCCGGCGCGAACGCGATGGCGGCCAATATCCACGCTCCGACCGGTGCGCAGCCGAACGAGGCGCATGGCGTGCCGCGTCCGCCGCAGTTCGCGGGTCATCCCGAAGCTGGCCAGCCGCAGGCCGCAATGAACGGCCGTCCGGCGCCCGCTGCGCAAGCCGAGGCGCATCAACCGGAATGGACGCAGGCCCACACGCCGATGTCGATGCACAACCAGCCGGGCGCAAACGAAGCGGGCCGTACGCAGGCGCTCGCGATGCAGCCGCCGCATGAGGCCGAACAGCAGCGTGCGCCTGAACAGCGCGCCGCCCAGCCTGTGCCGCAACCCCAGGCGGCACAGCGCGGCTTCGAAGCTCAGGGCCATGCAGACCAACGCCCCGAGCAGCGAAACGAGCCGCGAGCCGAGCAAAGAGCCGAGCAGCCTACGCAAGCGCAGCAGCAGGCCCAACAGCCGCGCGAAGCATTCCACCCGCAGCCGCAAGCCCAGCCGCGCGCGGAAGCGCCGCGCCCGCAACCGCAGCAACAGGCCCGCGAGGAATTCCATCCTCAGCCTCAGCCGCGTCCGGAACCGCGCCCGCAGCCGCAGCCGCGCGCCGAGTTCCACCCGCAGCCGCAGCCTCAGCAGCACGTGGAAGCGCCGCGCCCGCAGCCGCAACCCCAGCCGCACCCGCAGGAACACGCGGGCGGCAACCATGACGAGCATCACCACGGCTAAGGGTTGCCACTAGCCCGGCCAGCAAAGCAAAAGCCCGCGAACGTCGCCGTTCGCGGGCTTTTTTACATCGGTGCATCAGAAACGTTACACCGCCATGCGTGCGGTCAGCGGCTCGTGGTGCCGGTAGCCTTCGAGCGAGAAGTCCGAAGGCTCGACCTTCTCCAGCCACTCGGGCTCGTAGACGCCGGTTTTCGCGTAATCCGGCACGCGATCCGAGATCACGAGGCGCGGGCTCTCCAGCGGCTCACGGCGCAGTTGCTCGTTGAGCATGTCGAGCTGGTTCTCGTAGATATGCGCGTCGCCGACGAAATACGTGAACCAGCGCGGCGTATAGCCCGTCAGGCGCCCGACCAGGCTCAGCAGCACGGCGCCCTCGGTCAGGTTGAACGGCGTGCCGAGACCCACGTCGTTGCTGCGGATGTACAGGCAGAGCGAAATTTCGCGCTTCGTCGGGTTCGGCAGGAACTGATAAAGCAGGTGGCAAGCAGGCAGCGCGATCTCTTCGAGGACGGCCGGGTTCCACGCATGAAACAGAATCCGACGATCGGCCGGATTGTTCATGATGGTGTCCAGGCACTGGCGCAACTGGTCGATCGCCTTGTAAAGCAGCACCTTCGGCTGGCCGTCTTCGCTGAATTCGGTCACGCGTGCGTAACCGCGCGATTCGGCGTCCGCCAGCTGGGCCGTCGCGCCCGCGTCGAGCACCTTGTAGGCCGGCCACTGGCGCCATTGCACGCCGTAGACGTCGCCGAGGTCGTCCGTGCCCTGCCGGTACGGGTTGGCGAGCCACTGGGCGTTGTCGTTCGCGTTGGCGTCCCAGACCTTGCAGCCGAGTGCGCGGAAGTCCGCGGCGCTGCGAGAGGCGCGCATAAAGCCGATCAGCTCGCCCACCGCCGATTTGAACGCGAGCTTCTTGGTCGTGACGGCCGGAAAGCCTTGCTGGAGGTCAAAGCGCATCATCGCGCCGGGCATGCTGATGGTGCGAATGCCCGTGCGGTTTTCCTGCCAGCTGCCGGTGTCGAGAATCGAGCGGACGAGCTCGAGATACTGTTTCATGCGGAGTCCCTGAACGGGGTGCAAGTGCCCCGTGCGGCTTCAAAAGCGAGATTCTATAGCAAGCGGCCGATCGCTGACCGGGGCCAAATCGCGCGCGGGGGCAACCACCGCTGGCTTTGGCTGGATATAGCGCTCATGCGTGCGCAAGGCGCGTAGCTAAAACGTGATTAATGCGGGCTATGCGCGGTGAATACGCTGTTACGGAACATAAACCGGGAACATCCCAATAGCGCCAGGAATGTAATTTGCGGGGCAGCACTATAGCGCAGCGAATCATCACTCAAACGGAAAATAATGCAGCCAATTGCAGTGCCGATAATCGGGGAAAAACGAAATACGGAAAAAACAACAGGCCCCTGCGGTATAAACTGGTACTACACCCGGCCATTTAAATGTCGCGCAAATTACGCGAGAAATATCACGGAATTCGAGTTGAACTGCGCGAGTTGAACTACGCGACGTGACATGCAACGCGACACGCGTACAAGCCTTATAAAGGCAAAGCAGGCCATTGCGGCGCGACAGTATAAATCGGGGAAAGATCAGAACAAACCGGATAAAACAGATTTTCGCGGACGAGGCGGCCCGCTCACGCGAGCCGCCACCCGCACGAACCCGCGCCCCCGCGCAAGTACGCTTGCACCCCTGACACCCTCACGGCCGCTATCGGCTCTTCGTCAGCGCTTGAACACGCCATGAACGCCATCGCCGGCGTCCAGCGGCCACGGATCGGGATTGCATGTGGCCGCTGTTTGGTCCCCTTCTTGCGAAGCCTGACTCAGGCCCCGCCCCCCGAAACCAGTCCGCCCGGATGCGGCGCAAGCGGGTCGCTTTCCATATGCCGCATGCCGTGTGCGCACAGCAGCCGGTACAAGGTCACCCGAGAAATGCCGAGCTCCTGCGCCGCGTCGCCCAGCCGGCCGCGATGACGCAGCAAGGCCAGTTCGATCGCCTGGCGCTCGGCCGCTTCGCGCGCCTGCGCAAGCGACACCGGCACGACCTCGACGTAATCGCCCAGTTCCAGGTCGCGCGCCGTGATCGCGCGCCCTTCCGACATGACGATGGCGCGGCGCACGCGGTTAATCAGTTCGCGCACGTTGCCGGGCCAGCTGTAGTTGTGCAGCGCGGCGATCGCATCGGGCGAGAAGCCGCGCAGGCGGCGCGCGCCGTCCTTCTTGAAACGTTCGAGCATGTGGCGGGCGAGCAGCTCGATGTCCTTGCCGCGCGCGCGCAGCGGCGGCTCGTCGATCTGCAGCACGCACAGGCGGTGATACAAATCCTGCCGGAAACGCCCTTCCACCATGGCCGCGCGCATGTCCACGTGAGTTGCCGAGATGATGCGCACGTCGACCGGCATCGACTGGTGGCCGCCCAGCCGCTCGATCTTGCCTTCCTGAAGGAAGCGCAGCAGGCTGGCCTGGCTTTCCATCGGCAGGTCGCCGATTTCGTCGAGAAACAGCGTGCCGCCGTTGGCCGCCTCGACACGGCCGATCTTGCGCTGGCTCGCGCCCGTGAAGGCGCCGCGCTCATAACCGAACAGTTCGGATTGCAGCAGGTGGGGCGGAATCGCGCCGCAGTTAATCGGCACGAACGGCGCGCTGCGGCGCGACGAGCGCTCGTGGATGGCGACGGCCGTGAGTTCCTTGCCGGTGCCGGACTCGCCCGAGATAAACACCGGTGCGTCGGTCATGGCGACCTTGCGGATCGAGCGGAACAGCGCCAGCATCGCCTCGCACGAGCCCACCATTTCGCCTTCGGCGCCGCCCGTGGTGTCGTTCGAAGCGGCTTCGACGAGCGAAACCATGCCATAGGCGTGGCCGACGGAATCGACGATGCGCTCGCCGCTCCACGGCACCGTTACGTAATCGAAACAGTAATCGCGCACCAGCCGGCGCAGGTTGGCGTCCTGAAGCTGGCCCGTGGTGGTCGCGGCAACCCAGCCCACGTTCGGCAACGTCAGGCACGGCTCGAACGAACCGATTTCATGCAGATGGAACTGGCTCGACAGATCCAGCAGGCCGCCCGCAGGCGTGCCCGCGCGCAGCGCGCGCCGCGCGTCGCGGGCGTTGCCCACGATCTCCACCTGCCAGCCGCGCTCGTGGAACCGCTCGTTCAGCGCTTCGTTGGGACTGCGCGTCACGTAAACCAACTGCCGCGTTGCGGATTCCATTATTCAGATCCTCTTGCCAACACATCGTTGCGGAATGACGGCACGCTCCTGATGTACAGACACGCAGCAAACGCTCCATGCGCCCGGCTCCAACGGGCCAGACGACACGACACCCTAGCTTTTGCTGACAGTGAATCCCCGAGCTGCGACGTGTGTATGTCAACAACCTGCCCTTGGCTGGGCTATTTGTTTTCGGTTTTACGCATTTTTCTGAAGCTTACTATATGCGCCGGGGACTTGGATAGAAAATATGCGGCGTGAATGGATAAGGGCACGATGGAAAGGTTTCCATTAGCTTTTCGCCTTGAATGATAAGAAGAAAATGATTACGTACATTTCCATTCGCGGCGCTGCCCAATCCCCTGCCCACCCGCCATTACGTAACGTCATTACGTAACAAAAAAATCGCGCAAACGTTCTCCGCTGAAACTCCTGAGCGAATTCCAGGGGTTTAAAGAGGCCGACGTTTCAGCGCTGAAACATTTTCGCTTATATCCGCAATTCAAAATCCGCTGAAAATATCGGAACCCCCGTCGTATCAACGGTTTCCGGGACATGGCACACGTTTCGCTAAATGACTCGCACCAGGAGACACGCCATGCGACTCATTCGTTCGAACGCCAAGCCCAGCGCAGTCAGCTATGCAGTCAGCCACGCCACCGCCTTCGCGGTCGTGCTGATTCCGGCTGCGCTCCTCGCTGCCGCGCCGTCGGTGTATGCGCAAAGCGCCACGGATGCGGCCAGCGCCTCCATCGTCGTCGCCAGCGTGAACGCCGATGTCATTCCTGCAACAACGCCGGTCAGCACGACGGCAGCCGCACCCGCGATCGATTCCGGCATGCAGCCGGCGACGCTCGACACTAACGCAGCACTGGGCAGCGGCAATAACCCGGATAACAGCACGAGCGGCGCGAACCTGAGCGCCGCCCCGCTTGCCGCCGACCCGGGCCCGGCCGGCGACGAACCGGTGATGGCCGGCGTCGGTTCGATCGACGACCAGACGCTCTCGCATCAACGCGGCGGCGCGGTCGGCATGTTGATGGTGGCAGCCACCCCGCAACTGATGCGCGGCGGCAACAACGTGACGCTCTGGGACGAGATCGCCCCACCCGCGCCACTGCCGATTCCGGTGGATAGCGGCCAGGCGGCGCAAGGCAACATCGCCAGCTACACCCGCAACAAGTGAAACAGATTCGCGCATTAAACCAGACGCAGTAATCCAGACAGAGGGAACGCGCCGTACGCGGCGCGGTTCGGGAGCGGCGAACCAGAGTCGCCGCCCCGAGGGGCAAGACGGAGACCGACATGAAAGTTCGCTTTACGACGCCAGGCGTGCGCCGGCGTTGCGCCCGGATCGCAGGAATCCTAAGCGGTGTGTGCGCAGCGGGGCTCGTTGCAGGCGTCAGCGCGCAGCAGGTGGTGAACCCCGGCGACATCATCGTCGAGCGCGACGTCACCCCGCGCAGCGCGTTCGCCAACGTTCCGAAGAGCCAGGATCCGGTGCTCGTGCGTGCCACGACGTTCCCGAAGAATTCGTTCGATCCGGCCATGGCCACGCTCGTCAACGATACGGATCTGACCAACGCACGCGGCAACTCGGGCGTCAACACGAGCGGCGCAATGGCGGGCGAAGCCGCAGGCGTGCAGGCCATCAACCGCATCCTTGTGGGCAGCCCGGCGGGCGGCTCGAACACCGCGCTCGGCGCCGGCGGCAGCGCGTCGGTGGTGGGCGGCATCGGCAACACAATTTCCAGCACCGTGACCGGTGCGCTGGCGCCGCTCACGAGCGCGCTCGGCTCCATCGGAGGAGTGAAATGATTCGTCGTCCCAACCTTCTGGCCACGCTCGCCTTCGCGACTGCCTCGGCTGCACTCGCAACCGGCGCACACGCACAGGTCACCGTCGGCGCCACCGCCGTGATCGCGCCGAACGCTGCGACCTCGACGACCGGTGCCGTGGCCGTGAACGAAGCCGCGGGGCTGAACAACGCACAAGGCAACCAGCTGACCATCAGCAGCGGCGGCTCGGTTGCGAATGTGAACCTGGATGACCAAAGCACCTCGAGCCGTGCGCGGCTCGCCAACGCCACCGCAATTATCGGCTCAGGTGCTTTCTCCAACACGTCGGGCGCCATGATGGTCAATCAGGCGGCAGGCGTGGGCAATATCCAGCGCAACAGTGCCCAGATCGGCACTGGGGCGTTCGGAGTGGCGATGCTCTCGGACGGGGAACTGTCCGCGGTCACCGCTCAGAACGGCAACAAGGCAAGCCAGGCAGGCCAGGCAGGCGGCATTCGTGAGGTACGCATCGACGGTGCGACCTTCAGGAATGCAACGGGCCTCGTGCAGGTGAACCAGACGGCCGGTGCCGGTAATGCAACGGCGAACAGTTTTGTGCTCCGTCCCCCGGCGGGCACTCTTTTCTAACTGACCACTCAAGTATCGGAGCGAAACATGAAGCGCACCCTCATCGCAGCGGCAGTCCTCGCAACGGCAGCAACGTCTTCGTTCGCAGCCTCGAACTCCGCCTACCTGTTCAATTACACGGCAGTGGGCGAACAAGTGGGCATCGAAGGCTGGGTCAGCCTGTACGGCTGCGTCGCCGTCTCCAGCACCGCTGGCGCTGTTATCAACAACTCGCAGACCACCAGCGGCGGCACGCTCCTGCCCCAGGCACAGAGCTATGTCACCGGCAACGTGAAGACCACGTATGACAACAACACGTGGAGCGTGACGGGCACCGGCACCAACACGAGCTACAAGAACTCGTCGTACGCAACGGCCGACCAGTCGGCATCGTCGAGCTCGTCGTCGCACTCGCAGAGCGCTTCGTCGTCTTCGTCGAAGTCCTCGTCGAGCAGCTCGAACTTCTCGAAGACCCTTAACGCAGGCGTCTCGGCCGACTACCACGTCACCACCGACAGCGGCAACGCCAGCAACTCGACGTCGGCCAGCACGTACAACAACACCGGCGACAAGGCCGTCGCAACGGCGTACACGAGCACGGGCAACAACACGTCGACGAAGTCGCAAAGCGCCAGCGGCAACGCCGATGTCAACGCGTCGTGGTACCACACCGGCAACCATCACAACGGTACGGCTGGTGCCGCCATCAACGGCGCCGAATCGACGACGCAAACGGCGACGAACTCGCACAACAACACGGACAACACGTCCAAGGGCGTGGCCTGGACGGCGTCGGACAACAAGAGCTCGACCAGCAACTCGACGAACGCGAACAGCGCCTATGCCGATGGCACGGGCAGCGCAGCACTGTCCGCCTACGTGAACGGCTCAAGCTCGAAGTCGAGCAGTTCCAGCAAGTCCGCCAGCAGCTCGTCGAGCGAATCGCGTTCGAGCCAGAGCGCCGATGCTCACTCGTATGCGAAGGCGACGCAGGAAAGCAAGGCATGGGGCTATAGCGTGAGCGACTCGCTGAACACGGTCAACGAAACGACGACCGGTTCGGTTACGCAGCACTACGACACGCAAGTCGCAGGCACGCTCAACGCCACGACGGGCAGCGACGCAGCAACGGGCGTCACGGGCAACCTGGGCGTGAACATCGCCGAAGGCATCAACAACGCACAGAGCAACAACGTCGCTCTCGCGTCCGTCGATGTGGGCAATGTGTTCGGCAACGCTCAGATCTTCAACACTCAAGCTTCTGGCGGCAGCGCAAGCGTGAAAAACTTCAACCTGAATGCGTCGGTGGGTGATGGCTCGCTCGCCAGCGTATCGGGCAACGTGGGCGTGAACGTCGCATCGGGTATCGGCAACGCGCAGAACAACAGCCTCGCCGGCTCGGTGACGACGTCGAGCAACGCTGGCACCGCCAAGACGACGGCGATGGTCGCAACCGACAACAACGTGCAGGACGCGGCGATGACGGCCACGGGTCAGTTCCAGGGCACGGCTTCGCTCGGCGCAGGTGCACTCGCCGGCGCCAGCGGCAACATCGGTGTGAACATCGCCGGCGGTATCGGCAACCTGCAGCACAACGGCATGGCCATCGCCGCAATCAGCAACGGCCACTAAGCAGTCCAGAAGTCGTAGCAAACCAGGGCTGTACCTAGACGCACCGGCCGCCGCCACACGCGGCCGGTGTGCAACCAGACAAAAGCAGGAGACCACCATGTCCGGGCTCGTATCGTCCCCGGCGTCAAGGATGTGTGCTGTCGCGCTGGCGCTCTGTGCCACCGCGGCTTTCATGCCTGTGCACGCGCAATCGACAATCGACGCAACGCATCTGGTCGGCGTACCGATCAAGCTGCCGCTGCGCTCGATGCGCGATATCCGCTACAGCAGCATCGTCAGCCAGCAATACGACTACAGCTGCGGCGCCGCCGCGCTCGCAACGCTGCTCAAGTATGGCTACGGCATCGACATCCCCGAACCGGAACTGATCCGCCGGATGATGGTGTACTCCACGCCCGAAGTCGTCGTGAAGAACGGTTTCTCCATGCTCGACATGAAGAAGTTCGTCGAAACGATCGGCCTGCGCGGGCGCGGCTTCCGTGTCAACACCGACGCCCTGTATCACTTGCAGATTCCCGTGCTCGTGCTCATGAACATCGATGGCTACGAGCATTTCGTGATCGTCAAGCACGCCGAAAACGGCCGCGTCTTCATTGCGGATCCGGCGCTTGGAAACCGAATCGTGGCTGAGGACGATTTTGCGAAGACCTGGAATGGTCTCGTCTTCGCGGTGCTCGGCAAACCGTTCCTGGAGGACTCTCCGCTGTTGCAGAACAACGAGTCGCTCGCGCTGAAGCTGCGCGAGAACGCCCTGCTCAACGGCACCGCCGCGACTCCCTTCTTCGAATACGGCCTCGATAAGGCCGTCATGTTCTGAAGTACACAAGAGTCATGAACCGCAACCTCTCACAGACTGGCATCGCTGCAGGCATCTGCGCGCTCGCCTGCGCTTATTCGCACGGCGCAAGCGCCGCCGAGAGCCTTGCCGCCACGCAGCCTCCGTTGCCCATCGCCCCCGCCTTTCTCGCCGGCGGCGGCGACGCCCTTCCCGTGCACTGCGAACCCGTCGACGACGACGTGCTCGCGCATCAGACCGGCAAGTACGCCGGCAACGACATGATTTCGGGCGTCGTCCTGAACGTCATCTCGCAATGGCAACTGCCCAACGGCGCCACCGCCACCGCCCAGGGCGCGCTCACGGTCGTGCAGAACACGGCCAACCAGCTGAGCGCCAGCGTGCAAACGAGCGCCAAGGTCACCGACCCCGTCGCGGGCGGCACCACCACGGCCAACAGCGGCGCCTCGCCGAATACATCGGCAACGGGCGGCCAGAACGTGTCGGTCAACGGCGTCTCGCAGGTCACCCAGGTGGCCGGCAACAACAACGTTGGCTCCAACGCCGCGACGATCGATTACACCAACAGCACGGGCGGCACGCAGCTTTCGGGGCTCGCGAACACGCCCAGCGCCTCCGCTTCGAACGCCAACGGCACCATCCGGGCCGGCATCGCGTTCGGCGGCAACGGCATCAACGTCACGTTGCAGACACCCGCCGGTATCGCGACGCAAAACATCATGCCGAGCAACACGGCGCAGGCGGGCGCGATCGCCCAGCTGCTCCAGGTCGCGGGAAATAACCAGCAGGTCGCCAATCAGTTGTCGCTCAGCCTGCAGACGCAGCAGATGAGCGCGCAAATGATCCGGCAGGCCGGCGTATTACAGGCTCTGCGCAATATCCGCTGAGAGACAGAGTCCACAACCAGAGCTCACGACTATCGCCAACCCAGATGCGCCGCCCACCGCCATGGGCGGCCACATAACAGAAGGAGGCCCGAGAAGGAGACCAGTACACGCAGGCCGAGGCCCTGCGTGACGTATCGAGGAGGTGCATCGACGTGCGCGGGTACGGGACCAGGGGGTCCGGTCATGCGGGCGAATTCGATCCGGGGGAAGAAAAATGAACACGATATTCAAGACGGCGGCGCCGCACGTGCGGCTCGCGGCCATTCCTGTAGCCGTACTGGTATTCACGCTTGCGCAAAACGCCAACGCGCAGGCGCTGCAAGGCCAGTCGCTGGAAGATCGGCTCAACACGCTCATGCGCGTGGTCGACGAGCAGCAACGCCAGATCCAGTCGCTAGAGCGCCAGGTCACCAACCTGGAAATGTCCCAGCGCGGACGCGGCATGCCGGGCGCCGGTGCGCCCGACGCCGCCTCCGGCACGAGTGTCGCCGAGCAGCCTGGCGCGGACGGCCTGCCCGTCCCGCTGCCGCCGCTCGCGCAGGCGCTGCCCGGTGCAACCGCGCCCGGCGCGCTCACGGGCACCGCTACCGGCGTGCCGGTGAACCCGCCCTCGCCCGATGCGGGCGCGACCAACAACGCGACCGGTTCGTCGGCGGCTAGCGGCCCGCAGCAGGGCGCGCCCGTCGGCGTGAACCCGAACAACCCGACCGTCGGCGAGACGCAGAAGAACGCGGAACCCGAGCGCACCCAGGCCGAACAGGCCGTCGTGCAGCGCGAGCATGCGCCGCTCTTCGACCACAAGCTCACGCTCGACTGGGGTATCAGCGACACCTATTACGATCGCCGCCAGTTGCAGCTGTCGGGCTTCCTCGCGCTCGATGCGATTTTCCTCGGCAACATCAATCTGGGCGAAACCAAGTCGCACCAGATCATGGCCGACCTGGACACGCGGTACGGCCTGACCGACCGCATGAGCATCGACGTCGACGTACCCTACATCTACCGCCACAGCAGCTTCATCGTGGGCGGCGCGGGCGGCTCGGCCAGTTCGTTGTCCGATTCGTCGGTGAACTCG
Source organism: Paraburkholderia bannensis NBRC 103871 (assembly GCF_000685015.1). Taxonomy (GTDB): domain Bacteria; phylum Pseudomonadota; class Gammaproteobacteria; order Burkholderiales; family Burkholderiaceae; genus Paraburkholderia; species Paraburkholderia bannensis. Next base: position 163,340 of record NZ_BAYA01000009.1, read on the forward strand.
AACGCCATCGGCGACGTGAACTTCGGGATCTACTACCAGTTCCTGAAGGAAACCAACAACATGCCCGACGTGGTCGGCAGCCTGCGCGTGAAGACGCCGACCGGCACCTCGCCGTTCGGCATCAAGGTGCAGCAGATCTCGCAGGACAACACCAACCTCGTCGCACCGACCAAGCTGCCCACCGGCACGGGTTTCTGGAACGTGACGGCAGGCCTGTCCGTGCTCAAGACCTACGATCCGGTCGTGCTGTTCGGCAGCCTCTCCTACACCTACAACATTTCGCGGTCGTTCTCCGATATCTCGTCGGTCATTGGGCAGACCCAGCCGGCCGACGTGAAGCTCGGCGACATCATCCAGTTCGGCGGCGGCGTCGCGCTCGCCTTCTCCGACAAGGATTCCGCCAGCATCTCCTACACCATGGCCATCGAGCCACAATCGAAGACCAAGGCGCCCGGCGGCAGCTGGACGGGCGTGCCAGGCAGCGAGACGACCGCCTCGGTGCTCAACTTCGGGCTCAATCACGTGGTCAACAAGCACCTGACGATCAACGGCGCCGTGTCCGTCGGCCTCACGCCCGACGCACCGAACTTCGTCGTCGGCGTGCGGTTCCCCTACACCTTCTGATGAATACGAGGTCAATCGTGCGCGAATCCTCACATCTGAGCGCCAACGTGACGTCGTTCGCCGGGGCGGGCCAGCGGCTCGCCGTGGTGGGACAGTCGCCGCACGCCGCCTTGCAGGCGGACGCGGCCGTCGAAGGCTCGGCGGGTACGGTAGATTCAACTGCGCGTGGCGTCGATGCGCCCAGCGCGTCGAATGCGACAAACGTTGCAAATGCAACGAATGCGACGAGTGCGACGAATGCAGCGAAGTCCAGCGATGGCAGGCCGATTGCCGACATCGACCGGATGTTGCTCTACGTCGCCCGCACGCCGGACACGCAACTCGGCGCCTACCTGAAGAGCCGCGGCTGGGAAGTCGCCATGGCGAAGAGCGCGCACGAAGCCACGCGCCTCGTGAAGCAAGAGCCGACCTGCGCGGGCATCATCGACCTGACCGGCTTCGCGCCGCGCGACCTGGCCGGACTCGAATCGGTGCTGCGCCTGCAACAGGTAGGCTGGATCGCACTGACCGACGCACAGCGCCTGACCGATCCGGAAGTGCGCCGCCTGATCCGCCACTACTGCTTCGACTACGTGCACCTGCCGGTCGCGCCCGCGACGCTCGACTATCTGGTCGGCCACGCCTTCGGCATGGTCACGCTGTGCGATCTCGACGAGGCCCCCGCCTCGGCGACGAGCCAGGACGAAGACGAGATGGTAGGCACCTGCGAGGCGATGCAGCAGCTCTTTCGCACGATCCGCAAGGTGGCGAACACCGATGCGTCGGTGTTCATCTCGGGCGAATCCGGCACCGGCAAGGAGCTGACCGCGCTTGCGATCCACGAGCGCTCGCCGCGGCGCAAGTCGCCGTTCGTGCCGATCAACTGCGGCGCGATCCCGAACCATCTTCTGCAATCCGAACTATTCGGCTACGAGCGCGGCGCCTTCACGGGTGCGAACCAGCGCAAGATCGGCCGCGTCGAAGCGGCCAACGGCGGCACGCTGTTCCTCGACGAAATCGGCGACCTGCCGATGGAAAGCCAGGCGAGCCTGCTGCGCTTCCTCCAGGAAGGCAAGATCGAGCGGCTGGGCGGCCACGAGCAGATTCCCGTGGACGTGCGCATCATTTCGGCGACTCACGTCGATCTCGAAGCGGCGATGCGCGACGGACGGTTTCGCGCCGACCTGTTCCATCGCCTGTGCGTGCTGCGTGTGGACGAGCCGCCGCTGCGCGCGCGCGGCAAGGACATCGAGATCCTCGCGCATCACGTGCTGCACAAGTTCAAGATGGACAGCGCGCGCAAGATCCGCGGCTTCACGCCCGACGCCATCGAGGCCATGTACAACTACAACTGGCCCGGCAACGTGCGCGAGATGATCAACCGCGTGCGCCGCGCGATCGTGATGGCCGAGAGCAAGCTGATTTCGGCGGAAGACCTCGACCTCGGTCAGTTCACCGAGCAGCAGACGGTCACGCTCGCGCAGGCGCGCGAGGCCGCCGAGAAGCGCGCGATCGAGGCCGCGCTGCTGCGGCACCGCCATCGTTTGACCGAAGCGGCGGCGGATCTCGGCATTTCGCGGGTGACGCTGTACCGGCTGATGGGCACGCATGGGTTGCGCGACGAAAAGTCGATTTTTGGCGGAGAGGCCGAGAATCAGGCGGAGGGTCACGCCGACGTTCACGCCGAAAGCCCCGCGCTGCCGGAGCATCCTGCCGATTGACGCGTGGCGACGCTGCGGCCCGATGATGTACGCATATCGGCCGCGGCGACGTCCAGGCGCCGATGCGGTTCGAAACGCGCCGTCGGGTAGAATCGATGGGATCGACCTTTCAATCCCATCGCAATTCGACTCTCTCCGACCCACTCGATGACGACGCTCACCCTGATCGTCGCTCGCGCCCAAAACGGCGTGATCGGCCGCGACAACGAGCTGCCCTGGCGGCTGCCCGAAGACCTCGCTTTCTTCAAGCGCACCACCATGGGCGCGCCCATCGTGATGGGCCGCAAAACCCACGAATCGATCGGCCGCGCCCTGCCCGGACGGCGCAACATCGTCGTCACGCGCGACGCCGGCAAGCGCTTTGCCGGCTGCGACACGGTGACGAGCCTCGAAGCCGCGCTTGAGCTTGCGGGCCAGGACCAGGCGCCCGAGGCGTTCCTGATCGGCGGCGCGCAGCTTTACGCTGAAGGCATCGCGCTCGCTCACAAGCTGATCGTCACGGAAATCGCCGCCGATTTCGAAGGCGACGCGCACTTCCCCGCGCCTGACGCGGCGGTCTGGGTTGAGACAGCGCGCGAGACACTGCATGCGAATGCGCCGAATAACTTCGACTTTGCGTTCGTGGCTTACGAACGGCGCGATTGAGCGCGATTGAGCGATTCGCTTCGCTGGATCCAAAACAAAACGGCACGCCAGAGCGTGCCGTTTTCGCATCTGCAGAGCGCCTGAAGCGCCCTCCCCAAACAATTGACTGCCGCCTACTGCCCCGCCACCGTCATGCGCTCGATCAGCACCGAACCGGTCTGGCGCGTACCGCGCGCAAGCGTATCCGCACCAATCGCGACGATGTGGCGGAACATCTCCTGCAGCGTGGACGCCACCGTGATTTCCTCGACCGGATACTGGATCTTGCCGTTCTCGACCCAGAAACCCGACGCGCCGCGCGAATAATCGCCCGTCACGAAATTCACGCCCTGCCCCATCAGCTCGGTCAGCAGCAGGCCGGTGCCGAGCTTCTTCAGCATGGCTTCGAAGTCGTCCTCGGGCTTCGTGAGCGAGCTTTCCAGGCGCAGGTTGTGCGAGCCGCCCGCGTTGCCGGTCGTCTGCATGCCGAGCTTGCGCGCCGAATACGACGACAGGAAATAGCCCTGCACCACGCCGTCCTTGACGACGTCGCGACGTTGCGTGCGCACGCCTTCTTCGTCGAACGGCGCGCTGCCCGCAGCACGCGGCACGTGGGGATCTTCGACGACCTGGATATGCGGCGCGAACACCGGCTTGCCCAGGCTGTCGACGAGGAACGAGGTCTTGCGATACAGCGCGCCGCCGCTCGTCGCCTGCACGAACGCGCCGAGGATCCCGGCCGCCAGCGGCGCTTCGAACAGCACCGGCACCTTGCGCGTGTCGAGGCCGCGCGCGTTCAGGCGCGAGAGCGCGCGCTCGGCGGCGTAGCGGCCCACGGCTTCCGGCGAAGCGAGTTCGCCCGCGCTGCGCCGCGAGGTGTACCAGTCGTCGCGCTGCATGCTGCGCCCCGATCCCGCGATGGGCGCGCAGGCGATGTAGTGGCGCGAGTACGGATAGCCGTGCATGAAGCCGCTCGACGTGGCCAGCACGAACTGCGAGTGCTGGGCGGACACGCTTGCGCCCTCGGAATTGGTCACGCGACGGTCGGTGGCGAACGCGGCGTCTTCGGCGCGGCGCGCGATTTCGACGGCCTCGTCGGCTGTGACGCTCCACGGATGGTAGAGGTCGAGGTCGCGCGGCGCGGTTTCCAGCAGCTCGCGCTCGGCGAGGCCCGCACAGTCGTCGTCGGCGGTGAAGCGCGCGATGTTGTAGGCGGCCGCCACGGTGTCCTTGAGCGCCTGCGCGGAAAAGTCCGAGGTGCTCGCGTTGCCCCGCTTGTTGCCGATGTAGACGGTGACGCCGACCATCTTGTCGCGGTTGTGCTCGATGGTTTCGACTTCACCGCGCCGCACGGACACCGAAAGACCGTCGCCTTCGGAGAGTTCGGTCGCGGCGTCGCTCGCGCCGAGCGCCTTCGCGTGGCGGAGGATGTCCGACGCGATCTCCTTCAGTTCGTCCTGGGTGTGCGGAAAAAAACGCTGCCGGGCTTCGATGTCTGCTGCCATTGTCGTTACGGTCCGGTTTTGGGCCGGTGCGGCCCGCTTGTCGTGTGTCGGAGGTGTCGCGTGATGCGTCGCGCGTACGCAGATTTGCCGTACATGCTGCGTCTTTACGTCAGACGCGTTTCGCGATCATAGCAAGGACTGCGCGCGCGCACCGAGGCTGAGCGTGCCGCAATGCCGCATCGCATGCGTGCGTCACGGCCGCCAAGTCCGATCGGCTCGCGCGCGCACGCTACAATATGCGTCATGAAACGCAAAACCCGCATTCAACCCATGAACGACGCTGTCGCCGAAGTCGACGACAACGGTTACGATCGCCCGAGCAAATCGCAGCTCAAGCGCGATATGGAAGCCCTGCAGCAGCTGGGCGTGGCGCTCGTCGAGCTCCCCAAGGACGCGCTCAAGCGCATGCCGATGACGGAAGACCTCGCGGACGCCGTCCACGAAGCCCGCCGCATCTCCGACCACGAAGGCCGCCGCCGCCAGCTCCAGTATGTGGGCCGCATGATGCGCGGCCTGACCGAGACCGAAGTCGCGGCCCTGCGCAAGGCGATGGAAGAGCATCGCGGCGTGAACAAGGCGGCCACGGCGCGCCTGCACTGGATCGAGCGCACGCGCGAGAAACTGCTGGCCGACGACGAGGCGCTCACCGCCTTCATCCGCGAATATCCGGCCGCCGACCCGCAGGAAGGCCGCACGCTGATCCGCAACGCGCGCCGCGAGCACCAGCAGGCCAAGCCGCCCAAGTACTTCCGCGAGCTGTTCCAGTGGATCAAGGACGTGAGCCACCAGGGCAACGAGGACGCAGACGATGCGGATCACGATGCCGGTGAGGATCGCGAAGATGACGAAGCCTGAGCGCAGCCATCCTGACGAACTCGTGATCGGCCTCGTGTCGGTCAGCGACCGCGCGACCGCGGGCGTCTACGAGGACAAGGGCATTCCGTCGCTGATGGAGTGGCTCGGCGCGACGCTCAAGTCGCCCTGGCGCGCCGAAACGCGCCTGATTCACGACGATGCGGCCACCATTTCGGCCACGCTCACGGCGCTGGTCGACGGCCTGGGCTGCGATCTCGTGCTGACCACGGGCGGCACCGGCCCGGCGCGCCGCGACGTCACGCCCGAGGCGACGCTTGCGGTGGCCACGAAGGAAATGCCCGGTTTTGGCGAGCAGATGCGCCAGATCAGCCTGAATTTCGTGCCGACGGCGATCCTGTCGCGCCAGGTCGCCGTGATCCGCGAAACCGACGATCACGCGGCGCTCATCATCAACCTGCCCGGCCAGCCGAAGTCGATCAAGGAAACGCTGGAAGGCCTGCGCGACGAGAACGGCAAATCGAAAGTGCCCGGCATTTTCGCGGCGGTGCCCTACTGCATCGACCTGATCGGCGGCCCGTATATCGAAACCGATCCGGCCATCGTGGCCGCGTTCCGGCCGAAAAACGCGCAACGCCCGCCGCGCGCGTAAGCGCATCATTCGCGTAGATCACGCGCGTAGAAAAGCAAAACGGCGCCCAGGGGCGCCGTTTTTCACAACCAGCCTGCAGAGCGGGCGTTTTGCGTACGCGTTACTGCGCGTCGCCGCCCGCAGCCGCCTCCGTCGAGCCGCCGAGCGGCGCCGACGGAATCAGGAAATGCTCGCGGTAGTACTTGAGTTCGTCGATCGACTCGTGGATGTCGGCCAGCGCCGTGTGCATCGCGCGCTTCTGGAAACCCTTGTAGATCGCGGGCTGCCAGCGGCGGCACAGCTCCTTGAGCGTGCTCACGTCCAGATTGCGGTAGTGGAAGAAGCGCTCCAGCGTGGGCATCCAGCGCGCCATGAAGCGGCGATCCTGGCAGATCGAGTTGCCGCACATCGGCGACTTGCCCGGCGGGACGTACTGCGCGAGGAAGGCCAGGATCTGCTCGGTGGCGCTTTCTTCGGTGACGGTCGAGGCGCGCACGCGCTCGGTCAGGCCCGAGCGGCCATGCGTGTTACGGTTCCACTCGTCCATGCGGTCGAGCGCCGCTTCGGACTGGTGAATCGCCAGCACCGGGCCCTCGACGATCTTGTCGAGCGTCGAGTTGGTCACGACCACGGCGATTTCGATGATGCGGTCGTTATCGGGGTCGAGACCCGTCATTTCCATGTCGAGCCAGATCAGGTTCATGTCGGTGCGCTGCATGGCCGCAGTCGCCTGGCCCGACGGGTCGGCCGGGTCGGCAGTAGTGATGTCTGTCATGAATGTCGCCTGGAACAATAGGGAAACTGCAGGAAAGCTGCAGGAAAGCGGCGCGCGCCGCATGCGGCCATCGTCGCCATTGCAGGATGCAATGCGCGGGCCGCCAAGAACATATAATTGTCGCATAGATACCACGGACTTCCCGGATGCCTACTTTGTCCCCTGCGCTCGCTTTCAGCGCACTTTTCATGGTCGCCGTGCTGGCGATGGTCGCCACCAAATTGTGGCTGGCCTCGCGCCAGACCCGCTTCGTCGCGGCCCACCGCGATGCGGTGCCCGCCCAGTTCGCGGCCACGATTCCCCTCGCGGCGCACCAGCGCGCCGCCGATTACACCGTCGCGCGCACGCGCCTCGGCATGTTCGAGATTGTGCTGTCGGCCGTCGTGCTGATCGCGCTGACGCTGCTCGGCGGCGTGCAGGCGCTCGACCTGGGCCTGTCCGACTGGCTCGGGCGTGGCTATGTCGGCCAGATCGCGCTGATCGGCGCGGTGCTCGCGGTGAGCGGCATCATTGAATTGCCGATCGATTACTACCGCCAGTTCGTGGTCGAGGAGCGTTTTGGCTTCAACCGCATGACCCGCGGCATTTTCTTCATGGATCGCATCAAGGGGCTCGTGATCGGCGCGGCGTTCGGCATTCCGCTGCTGTTCGTCGTGCTGTGGCTCATGAAGCAGGCAGGTAGCCTCTGGTGGCTGTGGACGTGGGTGGTCTGGGTCGGCTTCCAGATGCTGGTGCTGGTGCTCTACCCCACTTTCATCGCGCCGCTGTTCAACAAGTTCGAGCCGCTCAAGGACGAAGCACTGCGCTCGCGCATCGAAGCGCTGATGCAGCGCTGCGGCTTCGCGGCCAAGGGCCTGTTCGTGATGGACGGCAGCCGCCGTTCGGCGCACGGCAACGCCTATTTCACGGGTTTCGGCGCGGCCAAGCGCATCGTGTTCTTCGACACGCTGCTCGCGCGCCTCTCGGGCAGTGAAATCGAAGCCGTGCTCGCGCACGAACTCGGCCACTTCAAGCGCCGCCACGTCATCAAGCGCATGGTCGTCACCTTCCTGATCAGCCTCGTGCTGCTCGGTTTGCTCGGCTGGCTCACGCAGTGCGTCTGGTTCTACGAGGGGCTGGGCGTGCGTCCGTCGCTGCTCGGCGGCAACGAGGGGCTTGCGCTGGTGCTGTTCTTCCTCGCCGTGCCGGTGTTCCTGTTCTTCATCACGCCGTTCAATAGCCTGAGCTCGCGCAAGCACGAGTTCGAGGCCGATGCCTTCGCCGCCACGCAGACCGACGCGCAGCAGCTCGTCAACGCGCTCGTGAAGCTGTACGAGGACAACGCGTCGACGCTCACGCCGGATCCGCTCTACACCGCGTTCTACTACTCGCATCCGCCGGCTTCGCAGCGGATCGACAAACTGCTCGCGCACGCATGAACCGGCGCGCATCGAAAGCCGCCGGCGGGGCTGCACAATCCGCACCGAACAGCACGGCGAACGCCGCGACGCTCCATGGCGTCGTGATCGCCGCGCACGGCCGCCACTACCTGGTCGCGCCGGACGACGGCGGCGCGCCGCTGCAGTGCTTCCCGCGCGGCAAGAAGAGCGAAGTCGCCGTGGGCGACCGCGTCGACTATCAATCAACGTCGGCCGACCAGGGCGTGATCGTCGCGATCGGCGAGCGTCGCAACCTGCTCTACCGCTCCGACCAGTTCAAATCGAAGCTCTTCGCGGCCAACCTCGACCAGTTGCTGATCGTGCTCGCCACCGAGCCGCATTTCAGCGAGGATCTGCTCGGGCGCGCACTGGTGGCCGCCGAAGCCAATGGCCTCACGCCCATCATCCTGCTCAACAAGATCGACCTGGAAGCCGCGCTGCCGCTCGCGCGCCAGCGGCTGGAGCGTTATCGGGCGCTGGGCTACACGGTGCTGGAAGTGTCCGAGAAGAAGCATCCCGAAGAAGCGCACGCGATTCTCTCGAAGCATCTCTACGGCCACCAGACGATCCTGCTCGGGCAGTCGGGCATGGGCAAATCGACGCTCGTGAACCTGCTGATTCCGGACGCCGAAGCCGCGACGCGCGAGATCTCGACGGCGCTCAACAGCGGCCGCCATACGACGACGTTCACGCGGCTCTACAAGCTGCCGGACGTGGGCCCGGAAGGCGCTAAAGGCGGCGCGCTGATCGATTCGCCGGGTTTCCAGGAGTTCGGCCTCTATCACCTCACCGAAGGCACGCTGGAGCGCGCGTTCCCCGAGTTCCGGCCGCTGCTCGCGCATTGCCGCTTCTACAACTGCCATCACCTGCACGAGCCGGGATGCGCGGTGCTCGAAGCGGTCGAGGACGGCCGCATCGCGCCCGAGCGCCACGAACTCTACGCCCAGCTCGTGCACGAAATCAGCCAGGTCGTGCGCTGACGCGCGCGCTTTCGCGACAGTCCATGCTCAAGCTCGTGCGCGCGCCCAATGTGGTCATCGCCCAGCACTGGATGAACATTCTGGCCACCGCTGGCGTGCCCTGCGAGCTGCACAACCGCTACCTGAGCGGCGCGATGGGCGAGATTCCGGCCGAACAGTGCGCGCCGGAAATCTGGCTCGTCGACGAGCGCGACGAGACGCTCGCGCGCAAGCTGATCGCCGATGCGACGCTCGGCCCCAAGCCCGGCGCGCCTTCGTGGCGCTGCCCGCAGTGCGGCGAGACGCTGGAGCCGCAGTTCACCGTCTGCTGGCAATGCGGGCGCGAGCGCGATCCGCGCGACGACTGAAGCACTCGCCAGAATGCAAAACGGCCCGCTTGAAGCGGGCCGTTTTTTTGTCTCGAAGCCGGATGATGACGCGTGCTCACACCCACACGGCAATCGTCAGCATCAGCAGCAGGATCATCCACAGGATCACCGCACGCCACACCAGGCCGACCGCCGATTGCAGCGTACGTGGCGTGCAGTCGTCGCCGACCGTATAGGGGCCACCGTCGCCCGGCTGCGCGAGCGCATCGACGCTCGACTGTTCGGCGAGCGGGCCCGACAGGCGCGCACCCAGCGCGCCGCTGCCGGCGGCCAGCAGCACGCCTTCGTTGGTGTCGGGCCACTGGTTGGCGTGATTGCGCCAGGCGTAAATCGCATCCTCGAAATTGCCGACGATCGCGAAGCCCAGCGACGTCAACCGCGCCGGAATCCAGTCGATCACGAAGAACACGTGCTGCGCGAAATTCGAGAACGCTTCGGTGCGGTCTTCGGCGGGACGCGCCCATTCGCGCGCGAGGTATTCGGAGATCCGGTAGAGCACCGCGCCCGCCGGGCCGATCGGCACGAGGAACCAGAAGAACACGCCAAACACGTGGCGATGCGAGGCCACCACCGCATGGATGAGCGTGTGGCGCACGATCTCGCTCACGGGCATGTCCACCGTGTCGAGGCCAGTCCATTCGTTGAGGATTTCACGCGCGCGCGGCACGTCGTCGTTGTTCAGCGCAAGGTGGATATCGGTGAAATAGTGGCTGAACTGGCGAAAGCCCAACGTGAAGTACACCACCACCACGTTCCAGAGAAACGCCAGCACGAAGCTGATGTGATAGAGCACGTAGTAGACGAGCGCCGTGGCCGCCGTCCAGGGCAGCACCACCACGAGCCAGGCAATCAGGCCATGTTTCTGCTTGCCCGCGTCAAAACCATGCGCGGCCCATTCCGCATTGAGGCGCACCAGCGCCATCACCGGATTATTCGGCGAAAGCGCCCGCACCTGTTCGATGACGAGAGCCAGCAATACGGAGAAGAAGGTCATGCGACGCGCCGTGCAAGTCAGGTTGCAAAAGAGGATTCGGGGGTTTCAGGGGCTTTCAGAAAATTGTTGCAACGATATCACAGGGCCAGATGTACCTGAACGTCTGGCGGCAAAGACACAACAGACGCAGCGCAGCAATGCAGAAACGCGTCGCGAATCTGCAATCCGGGGGCCGCTTCAGGCCAACAGGAAGCGATAAAAGTTGCGCAGCATGCCGGCGGTCGCGCCCCAGATGAAATGCGAGGCGCCGACGGCACCCGCCTGGCCGCCCTGCTGCGGATACGGCATGGCGAAAAAGCGGCGCTCGCCGCCTTCCCAGCGGAACACCCGAATTTCATGGTTCGCGGGGTTCATCAGGAAGTTGAGCGGTACTTCGAAGATGCTCGCCACTTCGAGCGAATCGGCGGCCAGCGAAAACGGCTCGTGCACGAGGCCCACCACGGGCGTCACGCGAAAGCCCGTGCCGGTCAGGTATTCGGGTAGCGCACCGAGCACCTCGACACGCGCCGGGTCGAGATCGACTTCTTCGTGCGCTTCGCGCAGCGCGGCGGCGATGGGCGTGGGGTCGGACGGTTCGCGGCTGCCGCCGGGAAAGCTCACCTGGCCAGCGTGATTGCTCAGATGGTCGGCGCGCTGCGTGAGCAGCACCGACAGACCCGAGGCGCGGATCACCAGCGGCATCAGCACGGCGGCTTCGCGCGGGTCGCGGATATCCATGACGCGGGATTCCTGCGGCTCGGGGTGCCAGGGCAGGCGTTGTTCGAAGCGCGCGCGCAGCCCGTCGGGCGTGAGGCGTCCGGCGGCGACCCTGGGCAGATCGGCGCCGGTCGATTCTATCGGCAGGCTTTCGGGTTCAAATACAGGACGGATCAACGGCTGACTCGGGATTCGGGCACATCGGTTTATTGTGCGGCCAAAAAGAAAAAAGCACCCCGGAGGGTGCTTCTTTCTTACAGCTTTTACGCCTGCTCGGCAGCCGGAGCAGCTGCGCGGTCTTTCGACACCAGCTTTTCCTTGATGCGAGCCTTCTTGCCCGACAGGTTGCGCAGGTAGTAGAGCTTCGCGCGACGCACGTCGCCGCGGCGCTTCACCACGATGCTTGCCAGCAGCGGCGAGTACGTCTGGAACGTACGCTCGACGCCTTCGCCCGACGAGATCTTGCGAACGATGAACGCCGAGTTCAGACCGCGGTTACGCTTTGCGATCACGACGCCTTCGTATGCCTGAACGCGCTTACGCGTGCCTTCGACAACGTTCACGTTGACGATCACCGTATCGCCCGGGGCGAAATCGGGGATGGTCTTCTCGCCCAGCACGCGCTGGATCTCTTCCTGCTCGAGTTTTGCAATCAGATTCATGGATTGACTCCGTAAGCCATCTTGTCGGCGTTCGTACCCGTTGACGGAAAAACCGGCAACTACGGCCCCGATAGAGGATGGATTCACAACTGGCGCCGTTCACGCATGAAGCGGCACCGCCTTGGACGCCTCGCGCCCTGCCCGCCCGAAGCCTTACGCTTCGTTCGCGCTCTTCGCGAGACTAGTGAGCCATGCCTCGTCGGCACGGCTCAACATCTTGTTCTTGCGGGCCCGAGCGATGAGGTCGGGCCGTTTTTGCCACGTGTTGCGCAGCGCCTCGCGGCGACGCCATTGCTCGATTTCCGCATGATGGCCGCCGAGCAGCACATCGGGTACGCGCACGCCGTCGTATTCCTCGGGCCGCGTGTAATGCGGGCAGTCGAGCAGACCGTCCGCGAAACTGTCCTGCACCGCCGAAAGCGCGTCGTTCAACACGCCCGGCAGCAACCGCACCACGGCATCCATCAGCGCCATCGCGGGCAATTCGCCACCCGACAGCACGAAGTCGCCAAGGCTGACTTCCTCGTCCACGCAACGGTCGACCAGACGCTGGTCGATCGCCTCGTAGCGACCGCACAGGATCACGAAACCGGGTTCCTGCGCGAACTGCACGGCGCGCTCGTGCGTGAGCGGCTTGCCTTGCGGCGACATCAGCAGCACACGCGGTTTCGCTACACCCTGCTCCGCCTGCGCGGCTTTCGCCGCGTCGATCGCCGCTTCGAGCGGCTTGGCCAGCATGACCATGCCGGGGCCGCCGCCGTAAGGACGATCGTCGATGGTGCGGTAATTGTCGGTCGTGAAATCGCGCGGATTCCACGTACGCAACGTGTAACGCTGCTGCTTGGCTGCCCGGCTGGTAATGCCCCAATCGGTGATCGAGCGGAACATTTCGGGAAAGAGCGTAACGACATCGAACTGCATCGCTCTCTCCGTTCAGCGAATCAGCACAGCAGGTTCAGTAATCGGCTTCCCAGTCGACGACAATGCGCTTCGCCGCCAGGTCCACCGTCTTCACAAACACGCCGACGAACGGGATCAACCGCTCGCCGGTGGTGGGCTTGCCGTCCTTGCCCGTTTCCGGGTACTCGATGCGCAACACCGACTGCGCACCGTTGTCGATCAGGTCGGCGACCTTGCCCAGCTCGACGCCCGCCTCGTTGGCGACATCGAGACCGATCAGGTCAACCCAGTAATACTCGTCGGCTGCCGGCGCCGGGAAATCGGCGCGGCTCACGTAGATACGCGCCCCGCGCAGCAATAGCGCGGTATCGCGGTCGGCGATGCCACCCAGTTGCCCGACGACGGAATCGCCGTGCACCTTCGCGCTCACACATACCGCGGAATGACGCTCGGGCCGCTCGCGCCCCTTGAGGAGCCACCAGCGCTTCGCCGCCAGCAAGGCTTTGCCGCCTTGTGCGTGCGGAGCGATCTTCAGCCCGCCCTTAAGGCCGTAGGCTTCGATCACGGCACCGACTTCGACCGCATCGGCCGGCCAGCTCGCCGGGGTTTCGGCGCGCAGGCCTTCGGCAGTTGCCTCAGCGTCTGCCTTGGGCGCGCTTTCGCGCACAGGCGGCGCCTTACGCACGAACGCACCGAAATTCGGTGCGTTGCGCGCCGGGCGCCCACCCTCCCGGCCACTGTTCTGCGGCGTCGCTTCGCCCGTAGCCTTGGCAATCGCCTTTGCGTCGTCCGCTTTTGCGTCCTTCGCGTTAGCGTCCCTAATTACGGGCATGGACAAACCTCGCAGCCAGCTTGAATTCGCACACGCGGCTTACGCTGCGCGCACGGGGTAAAACACGTCAAAGACTTAAGCAGCCGGTTGGGCTGCAGCCTTTTGCGCTTCCTTCACGAGACGCTCGACAGCCGGCGACATTTGCGCGCCGTTTTCCTGCCAGTACGTAACGCGATCTTGAGCGATACGCAGCGTTTCACCCTTGGTAGCGACCGGGTTGTAGAAGCCCACGCGCTCGATGAAACGGCCGTCGCGACGGTTACGCGAATCGGTTGCGACGATGTTGTAGAACGGGCGCTTCTTCGAGCCGCCGCGTGCCAGACGGATGATAACCATACTAGAATCCTTGAAAACCGGGGGTTCGGGACTACTGAAACATGCGATTATAGCCCGAAACCAATGGCATAACAAACACTTAACTGAAAACCGCGCTGCTCAACCAGAAAGGCCGCACGAAAGCGGCAAGGAAGGCGACGATGCAAGGCGACCGAAACCCGGCTCGCAGGGACAACGAGGGTACCTGTGCGATGGCGGCGCAGCGGCTTCTGGCGCGGGCCTGGGCGATTTTCAAACGGTGTAACGGGCGCGTCTTCACGCTTTCTGCCGATGCGTCCCTCGAACGGCAGAGGTGTGGCGCCGACGCATCGTCGGCACCACCAGTGCGCAAAGCGCCGCGTATTTTACGCGATACCGGCGCGACGATTGCCGCCGCCCTCCTCTTCTGCGCATCGAGCGCGCATGCCGCGCTGCCCATCGAGCGCATCAAGCTGCCACCCGGCCTCCATATCGAAGTGCTCAGCGACGACGTGCCCGCCGCACGCGAAATGACGCTCTCGCCCAACAAAGGCATTCTTTACGTCGGCAGCATGGAGGGCCGCGTCTATGCGCTCGAATTGCGCGACGGCAAGCTCGTGAAGCGTCATGTGGTCGCCAGCGGCTTGAACATGCCAGTGGGTGTGGCGTGGCGCGATAACGCTCTATATGTATCCGCCGTGTCGTCGATCGTGCGGCTCGATGCCATCGACGATCATCTCGACGATCCGCCCAAACCCGCCGTCGTCACCGACCAGTTGCCCAGCGAGCGTCATCACGGCTGGAAATTCATCGCCTTCGGCCCGGACGGCAAGCTCTACGTGCCGCAAGGTGCGCCCTGCAACGTCTGCCTGCCCGCGAGCGATCCGCAGCGCACCCACTTCGCGATGATCGGCCGCATGGATCCGGACGGCTCGCACTACGAGACCATTGCGCGCGGCGTGCGCAATACGGTGGGTTTCGCGTGGCATCCGCAGACGCACGAGCTATGGTTCACGGACAACGGCCGCGACATGCTCGGCGACGATATCCCCGACGACAAGCTCAATCGCCTCGCGCACACCGGCGAGGACTTCGGCTTTCCTTATTGTCACGGCGGCAACGTGAGCGACCCGGAATTCGGCAAGCAGCATCCGTGCAGCGACTTCACGCCGCCGGTCGTGCAACTGGGCGCGCACGTCGCCTCGCTCGGCATGCGCTTCTATACAGGCGCGATGTTTCCCGCCGCCTACCGCAACAGCATCTTCATCGCCGAGCACGGCTCGTGGAACCGCAGCCGCAAGGTGGGCTATCGCGTCGTGCGCGTCACGGCCGACGCCAACGGCGCGAACGCGCATCAGGAAGTGTTCGCCCAGGGCTGGCTCAATGCCGACGATACGCAATGGGGCCGCCCCGCCGATGTGCTGCCGCTGCCCGATGGCTCGCTGCTCATCAGCGACGATTACGCCGGGGCGATCTATCGCGTGACTTACACGCGACCTTGAGCCCCCCCCCTGAATCGACTCACGGCCCAGGCTGTTCCGGACATAAGGCGCAACACCTGCTGAAGCACGAACGCCGCACGTACAATGACCCGCGGGCCGAGACAGCCCGCTCGTCGTTTGCTTTGCGCGTTCGAATACCGCTCTACGCGCCGTCCGAGAAAACCCGCCAGCCCATGCCCAATCAGAAAAATCCCGCACGCTTTCGCAACAAGACGCTCACCGCCGCCCTCGCCTTTCTGCTAGGCAGCCTGGGCGCTCACCGCTTCTATCTGTATGGGCCGCGCGACGTGTGGGGCTGGGCCCATATCGCCGGCACGCTGCTTGGGATTCCGGGCGTGATGCTGCTCGTGGCCACCGAACGCGCATCGATTGCCGGCTGGGTGCTTGCCGTGATCGGCGCGGTGTCGGTGCTTTCGGCGTTTCTCGCGGCGATCGTCTACGGCCTGCGCCCCGACGACAAGTGGGACGCGCAGTTCAATGCCGCCTTCGCGGGCACGCGCGTGAGCGGCTCGGGCTGGACGGTGATCTTCGTGGTGATCTTTTCGCTGCTGATCGGCGCGTTCCTGCTGATGACGGGACTCGCGCTCTCGTTCCAGACGTATTTCGAATCGCAGGTCGAAGCGGCCAGGGCGCTCTCGCAGTAAGCGCGTGCGCCGGCGCTAGAACGGATCGGCTAGAACAGGTCGAGCTGCGGCTTGTCCCGCACGGTCTTCTCGCGCACGAACTCCGACATATCCAGAATACCGTGGCGGCGCTCGTTGAGCCCGAGCCGCTTCACGGCCTGATGAAAGCGCTGCTTGAGCAGATCGGCCCATAGTCCCGTGCCCTTCATGCGCTGCG
Source organism: Paraburkholderia bannensis NBRC 103871 (assembly GCF_000685015.1). Taxonomy (GTDB): domain Bacteria; phylum Pseudomonadota; class Gammaproteobacteria; order Burkholderiales; family Burkholderiaceae; genus Paraburkholderia; species Paraburkholderia bannensis. The sequence goes on from NZ_BAYA01000009.1 coordinate 179,498, forward strand.
AAAAATCCGACTCGTAATCCTTGCCGCCGCGCATGTCGCGCACGCGGCTCATCACACGCGCCGCCCGCTGCGGGAAATGGGCCTCCAGCCAGCCCTGAAACAGCGGCGACACTTCCCACGGCAGACGCAGCACGATATAGCTCGCGCTTGTCGCGCCCGCTTCGGCGCAGGCTTCCAGCACCCGTTCCATGTCGGGTTCGGTGACGAAGGGAATCACGGGCGCGATGCTCACGCCCACCGGAATGCCCGCCTGAGCGAGCGTGCGGATCGTGCGCAGGCGACGCGCGGGCGTGGCGGCGCGCGGCTCCAGCGTGCGGGCGATATCGGCGTCGAGCGTGGTAATGGTGATCGCCGCCATGAACTGCCTGCGCTGCGCCATCGGCGCGAGCAGATCGATGTCGCGCTCGATCAGCGACGATTTGGTGATGGCCGCGAACGGATGCTGACGCTCGGCCAGCACCTCGATCACGCGGCGCGTGAGACGCAAGTCGCGCTCGATGGGTTGCCAGGCGTCCGTGTTGACGCCCAGCGCGATCGGCTCCGGCTCGTACGAGGGCTTCGAGATCTCGCGCAGCAGCAAGTCGGGCGCGTTGATCTTCGCGTAGAGCCGGCTTTCGAAGTCGAGCCCCGGCGACAGCCCGAGATAGCTGTGCGTGGGTCGCGCGAAACAATAAATGCAGCCGTGCTCGCAGCCGCGATACGGATTGAGCGAAACATTGAACGGGATATCCGGCGACTGGTTGCGCGTGAGAATGCTTTTCGCGCGCTCCTCGAAGACCTGCGTGCGCAGCAGATCGGCCTGGGGCCCGTCATGTTCTTCGCCTTCCTCGGGCTGCGCCTGCTGCCAGCCATCGTCGAAGACTTCGCGCTGGTCGACTTCGTAACGCCCCTGCATGTTCGTGACCGCGCCGCGCCCCTTGCGTGGCGCAGGCGGGGCGACGGGATACCACGTGTCAGTGTCGTGCTCACGTGTGTCGCGAGTGTCGGCTTGCCGACTGGATTCCGGGTCGTTCACGGCTCAATGCAAAAAAGCGTCTCGATACTGTACAAATATACAGTATCGAGACGCTTTGTCGAGCGAGAAAAACAGGGCCGAACTCAGCCCCGGAATGCGCCTGGAAGCGGCCTGCGCCTACTCGCCAACGGCGATCGTCAGCGTTTCCTTGATCTCTTCCATCACCACATAGCTCTTCGACTGCACCGCGCCCGGCAGTTGCAGCAGGATGTCGCCCAGCAGCTTGCGGTAATCGGCCATCTCGCCGATGCGCGCCTTGATCAGATAGTCGAAGTCGCCCGAAACCAGGTGGCACTCCAGCACCTCGGGAATCTTCTGCACCTCGCGGCGGAACTGGTCGAACATGTTGCCGCTCTTGTGGTCGAGCGTGATCTCCACGAACACCAGCAGCGCCGCACCCAGCACGTTGGGATTCACGCGCGCGTAGTAGCCCGTGATGACGCCGTCGCGTTCCATGCGCTTGACGCGTTCGATGCACGGCGTGACCGACAGCCCCACCTGCTCCGCGAGGTCTTTCATGGCCATGCGGCCGTCCTCCTGGAGCAGTTTCAGGATGCGGTGATCGAGCCGGTCGAGCGCACGAACCGGCTGACGCTGCGTTCTCATGTTTTTTTCCTGAAAATCTAAAAAATACAATAACAAAATCTGGACGTTGAACAATAGCATAGGCGATATCACTGGCTACATCCGATTTTTCATGCCTTGTGCGCTGCACACGCCTCAGACAGGCGGTTCAGCCCGGCAAAGCGGCGTAGCCCCAAACAAATCTAACTGGTGGAGCAGCTATGCGAGTCGTCGTGTTGGGCAGTGGTGTGGTCGGGGTGGCCAGCGCCTGGTATCTTGCCCGCGCGGGCCATGAAGTGACGGTGATCGACCGCGAGCCCGCTCCTGCGCTGGAGACCAGCTTTGCGAACGCCGGCCAGATCTCGCCGGGTTATGCCGCGCCGTGGGCCGCGCCCGGTGTGCCGCTCAAGGCCATCAAGTGGATGTTCGAGAAGCACGCGCCGCTCGCGATCCGTCTCGACGGCACGAAATTCCAGTTGCAGTGGATGTGGCAAATGCTGCAAAACTGCACGGCCGATCGCTACGCGCTCAACAAGGGCCGCATGGTGCGCCTGGCCGAATACAGCCGCGACTGCCTGCAGGCGCTGCGCGCCGACACCGGCATCCAGTACGAAGGCCGCACGGGCGGCACGCTCCAGGTGTTCCGCACCCAGCAGCAATTCGACGGCGCACAGAAAGACATCGCCGTGCTCAAGGACGCCAACGTCCCGTACGAACTGCTGACGCCCGCCGAACTCCATCGCGCCGAACCGGCGCTCGCCGCCGTCTCGCACAAGCTCACGGGCGGCCTGCGCCTGCCGGGCGACGAAACCGGCGACTGCCAGCTGTTCACCACGCGCCTCGCCGCGATGGCCGCCGAGCTGGGCGTCAAGTTCCGCTACAACACGCCGATCGACGGCCTCGTCGTGCAAGGCGACCGCATTGCCGGCGTGCAGTGCGGCGCGGAAGTCGTGCGTGCGGATTCCTACGTCGTGGCGCTCGGTTCGTTCTCGACGAAGATGCTTGCGGGCCTCGTGAAGATCCCGGTCTATCCGCTCAAGGGTTATTCGATCACCGCGCCGATCGTCAACGCGGGCGCAGCGCCGGTGTCGACCGTGCTCGACGAGACCTACAAGATCGCGATCACGCGTTTCGACGACCGGATCCGCGTGGGCGGCATGGCCGAAATCGTCGGCTTCGACAAGACGCTCAAGGAAGCCCGTCGCGAAACGCTGGAAATGTGCGTGAACGACCTGTTCCCGGGCGGCGGCGACACGACCAAGGCCACGTTCTGGACCGGCCTGCGTCCGATGACGCCGGACGGCACGCCGGTGGTGGGCCGCACGCCGTTCTCGAACCTGTTCCTGAACACGGGCCACGGCACGCTGGGCTGGACGATGTCGTGCGGCTCGGGTCAGTTGCTCGCCGACCTGATCTCGGGCAAGCAGCCCGCGATCAAGGCCGACGATCTCTCGGTCTATCGCTACCTCGGCGAGACCAAGGGCGAGCATCGTCCGGCTTACGCGTAACGCCCGCTTCTCGTTGGTGTAGAAAAACGGCGGCCCGTTCACACGAGCCGCCGTTTTGCGTTTACCGCCGCAGGTCAATCCCGTCAGAACTGATCCTCGGCAAGCGCGAGCACGCCTTCCGAGCCCTTCGCGCTGACAATCGACGCTTCGAGCGCGACCGCCTGCGGCAGCACATGCTCGGCGTAGAACTGCGCGGTCGCGATCTTCGCGCCGTGGAACTTCGGATCATCCTGCATGAGGCGCTGCGAGGCCAGCATCGCGCGCGCCATCTGCCAGCCGCCCAGCACGATGCCTGCGAGCTTCAGGTACGGCACGCTGCCCGCGAATACGGCGTTCGGGTCGCGCTTTGCGTTCGCGAGCACGAAGTCCACCGTCAATCCCAGCGCCTGCTGGCCGAGCGCCAGATGATTCGCCATCGACTTGAACGCGGCGCCGTCCTGCGCGACCAGCTCAGTGACGGTTTCGCCGATCTCTGCGAGCAACGCCTTCACCACCGCCCCGCCGTCGCGCAGCGTCTTGCGGCCAATCAGGTCGTTGGCCTGGATCGCCGTGGTGCCCTCGTAGATCGCGAGAATGCGCGCGTCCCGATAGAACTGCGCCGCGCCGGTTTCCTCGATGAAACCCATGCCGCCGTGCACCTGCACGCCCAGGCTCGCGACGTCGATGGCCAGCTCCGTGCTCCAGCCCTTCACGATCGGCACGAGGTATTCGTAGCCCGCCTGGTGTTGCGCCCGCCTCGTTTCGTCGGGATCGCGATGCGCAAGGTCGCTCTGCGCCGCCGCGACGTAAGCGAGCGCGCGCGCCGCTTCGGTCAGCGCGCGCATGGTCGCGAGCATGCGGCGCACATCCGGATGGTGAATGATCGTCGTCGCCGCTTTCGACGAACCGTCGATGGGCCGGCTTTGCACGCGCTCCTTCGCGTAGGCCAGCGCCTTCTGGTACGCGCGATCGGACACCGCCACGCCCTGCATGCCCACCGCGAAGCGCGCGGCGTTCATCATGATGAACATGTATTCGAGGCCGCGATTCTCCTCGCCGATCAGCTCGCCAATCGCGCCGCCGTGGTCGCCGTACTGAAGCACCGCCGTCGGACTCGCCTTGATACCGAGCTTGTGTTCGATCGACACGCACTGCACGTCGTTGCGCGCGCCGGGCGTGCCGTCTTCGTTGATGAGGAACTTCGGCACGATGAACAGCGATATGCCCTTCACGCCTTCGGGCGCATCGGGCGTGCGCGCGAGCACGAGGTGGACGATGTTCTCCGCCATGTCGTGCTCGCCCCAGGTGATGAAGATCTTGGTGCCGAACACCTTGTAGGTGCCGTCGGGCTGAGGCTCGGCGCGCGTGCGCACGGCGGCGAGATCCGAGCCGGCCTGCGGCTCGGTGAGGTTCATCGTGCCCGTCCAGACGCCCGCAATCAGTTTCGGCACGAAGCGCTGCTTTTGCGTCTCGCTGCCCGCCGTGAGCAGCGCCTCGATGGCGCCGTCGGTGAGCAGCGGACACAGCGCGAACGAAAGATTCGCCGCGTTGAGCATCTCCACGCACGGCGTGCCGACGAGCTTGGGCAAGCCCTGTCCTTCGTATTCCTGAGGATGCTGCACGCCCTGCCAGCCGCCCGCGACGTACTGGCCGAACGCCTGCGCAAAACCGGGCGTCGCGTGCACCGTGCCGTTGTCCCAGCGACTGGGGTTGCGGTCGCCCTCGGCGTTCAGCGGTGCGAGCACTTCGCCGCAGAACTTCGCGGCCTCGTGCAGCACGGCTTCGACGGTTTCGGGCGTGGCGTCCTCGTAGCCTGGCAGCGCCGCGATGGCGTCGAGTCCCGCGAGTTGCTGCATCACGAACAGCATGTCCTTGATCGGCGCGTCGTACATGTCAGTCCTCCCAGTCTCCGGCTGTTCCGGTTATCGGATAAAAAAAGGGACGCTTAAAGCGCCCCTTTTCTGTTTCAGACGTCATGTGGTGACACGCGTCTGGTTTGCGTTATTCACGCATCGTTCCGGCTTAGCCGAGCTCTTTGACGAGCTCCGGCACAACCGTGAACAGATCGCCAACGAGGCCGTAGTCAGCCACGCTGAAGATCGGTGCTTCTTCGTCCTTGTTGATCGCGACGATGACCTTCGAGTCCTTCATGCCGGCCAGATGCTGGATCGCACCCGAGATGCCGACCGCAACGTACAGCTGCGGAGCGACGATCTTGCCGGTCTGGCCGACCTGGTAGTCGTTCGGCACATAGCCCGCGTCGACGGCTGCGCGCGATGCGCCCAGCGCTGCATTGAGCTTGTCAGCGAGCGGCTCCAGCACTTGCGTGTAGTTCTCGCCGCTGCCGAGACCCCGGCCGCCCGAGACGATGATCTTCGCGCTCGTCAGTTCCGGACGGTCGAGCTTCGTGACTTCGCGGCCAACGAACGCTGCCTTGCCGTTGTCGGCTGCGGCTTCGAGCTTTTCAACCGCTGCGCTGCCGCCTTCGGCAGCAACTGCGTCGAATGCCGTCGTACGCACAGTGATGACCTTGACCGGATCCGCCGATTGCACCGTCGCAATCGCGTTGCCTGCGTAGATCGGACGCTCGAACGTATCCGGCGAATCGACTGCCGTGATGTCCGAGATCTGCGCGACGTCGAGCTTCGCAGCGATACGCGGCGTCACGTTCTTGCCCGCTGCCGTTGCCGGCGCCAGGATGTGCGAGTAGTTCTTCGCGATGGCGAGAACCGTGGCTTCGACGTTCTCAGCCAGACCTTGCGCGAGTTGCGGCGCGTCGGCCAGCAGCACCTTCGACACGCCCGCGATCTTCGCTGCAGCGTCAGCCGCTGCTTGAGCGTTGTGACCTGCGACCAGCACGTGCACGTCGCCGCCAATCTTCTGTGCGGCAGCAACCGTGTTCAGCGTTGCAGCCTTGATCGACTGATTGTCGTGTTCAGCAATAACCAGATTCGTCATTTTCTTCTCGCTCCCTTACAGCACCTTGGCTTCGGTCTTCAGCTTCTCGACCAGCGTCTTCACGTCGGCGACCTTCACGCCTGCCGAACGCTTCGGCGGCTCAGCGACCTTGAGGGTCTTCAGACGCGGCGTGACGTCCACACCGAGGTCTTCGGGCTTGATCGTTTCCAGCGGCTTCTTCTTCGCCTTCATGATGTTCGGCAGCGTGACGTAGCGCGGCTCGTTCAGGCGCAGATCCGTCGTAACGACTGCGGGCAGCGTCAGCGACAGCGTTTCCGCGCCGCCGTCGACTTCACGTGCGACCGTAGCCTTGCCGTCTGCAACCGTGATCTTCGAAGCGAAGGTGGCTTGCGGCAGGTCTGCCAGTGCAGCCAGCATCTGGCCGGTCTGGTTCGAATCGTCGTCGATCGCCTGCTTGCCCAGGATGACGAGCTGCGGCTGTTCCTTGTCGACCAGCGCCTTGAGCAGCTTGGCGACGGCCAGCGGCTGGAGGTCTTCGTTCGACTCGATCAGGATGGCGCGATCCGCGCCGATCGCCAGCGCCGTGCGCAGCGTTTCCTGCGCCTGCGCCACACCTGCGGACACAGCAATGACTTCCGTCGCCACACCCGCTTCCTTCAGACGCACCGCTTCTTCAACAGCGATTTCGTCGAACGGGTTCATCGACATTTTCACGTTCGCGATGTCGACGCCCGTGCCGTCCGACTTCACACGAACCTTCACGTTGTAATCGACTACGCGCTTGACTGGCACAAGGACTTTCATTCACATGCTCCGAAGTTACGAATACGTCAACCTGGCGGACATTATAGCGATAGCGTTCCCGCACGCACCCGCCGCCAGCATTTTTCCCGCACGACCCGCTTTGCAGTCGCAGCCGCCCCATTTTCGCGGCTGGCTGCCTTGTTCGCCAGTAGCGAACGGTCGTGCGATTTTATGTCGGAAAAAACCCGGGCTCAAGCCCGGGCTCCGACTGAATTCTCTATCTAATTCGTCGCGGCTGGACTCGCCCACCAGAATTACCAGGAGGCGATCACCGCCCCGCCGAACTTCTGCTCGATGTACTGCTTCACTTCCGGCGACCGGTAGGCCGCCGCCAGCTTCGCCGCCCACGGCTTGTTGCGGTCTTCTGCACGGATCGCAAGGATATTGACATACGGCCCGTGCGGATCTTCCATCGCAATGGCGTCGGCCTTCGGCTTGAGCCCGGCCTGCATCGCGAAATTCGTATTGATCGCGGCGGCGTCCACATCGTCGAGCGAACGCGGAATCTGCGCCGCGTCGAGTTCGACGATCTTCAGCTTCCTGGGGTTATCCACGATGTCGATGGGCGTGGCCTTCAGACCTGCACTGGCGCGCAGCTTGATGAGGCCTTGCGTCTGCAACAGCAGCAACGCGCGCCCGCCATTGGTCGGGTCATTAGGCACCGCAATCCGCGCGCCTGGTTTGAGCTGCGTCAGCGTCTTGATCTTCTTCGAGTAAATGCCCATCGGGAAAGTGACCGTGTCCGCAAGCTTCACGAGCTTGTAGCCACGATCCTTCACCTGCGCATCCAGATACGGCTCGTGCTGGTAGCTGTTGGCGTCGAGATCGCCGCCCGCCAGCGCCGCATTCGGCTGCACGTAATCCGAGAACTCGACGATCTTGATGTCGAGGCCGTTCTTCGCCGCGACGCGCTTCACCACTTCCATCACCTGCTCGTGCGGGCCGCCCGTCACGCCCACCTTGATGGTCTCGTCCGCATTCGCGAGAAGCGGCGCGGCGAGCACGGCGGCGCCAAGCGCCGCAGCCAGCCCAATCACAAAACGACGTTGCATAACCAAACCTTTGTCTCTGTAGTTATTGATCTATAGCGAAAAAACGCCTGGCCAGCCTCGTCGGTTTGGACGATCCGCTTACTGCGCTTACTGCGGTTACTTGTGGCTCAGGCGCCGCACCAGCCAGTCGCCGAACGACTGCACGATCTGCACGAACACGATCAGCACCACGACGACCAGCAACATGACTTCCGGCTCGAAGCGCTGATAGCCATAGCGGATACCCAGGTCACCCAGGCCGCCGCCGCCGATCGCACCGGCCATTGCCGAATAGCCGACCAGCGAAATGAACGTGATCGTCAGCCCCGCCACCACGCCAGGCAGCGACTCAGGCAGCAGCACCTTGAAAACGATCTGGCTGGTGGTCGCGCCCATCGACTGCGCGGCTTCGATCAGGCCGCGATCGACTTCACGCAGAGCCGTTTCGACCAGACGCGCGATGAACGGCGCGGCGGAGATCGTCAGCGGCACGATGGCAGCGGCCGTGCCGATCGACGACCCGACCACGACGCGCGTAAACGGAATCACGGCGACCAGCAGGATGATGAACGGCGTCGAGCGCACGGCGTTGACGACCACGCCCATCGCGCGATTGACGGCCACGTTCTGCAGCACGCCGTTGCGGTCGGTCAGATAGAGCAGCACGCCGAGCGGCAAGCCCACGGCCGCGCCGACCAGTCCGGAAATGCCCACCATGATGAGCGTCTCCCAGAACGACTGGACGAACATATCGAACATTTCACTCCACATGGGACAGCTCCTCCACCACCACACCCTGCTCGCGCAGCCACGTCATGGCCTGCGCCACCTTCACCGCATCGCCGCCCGCGAGCACCGCGAGCGAGCCGAACGCCTGCCCCTGGATCTCGTCGATCTGGCCATGCAGGATGTTGAAATCGAGTTCGAAGCGGCGAATCGTCTCCGAGAGCACCGGCTGGTCGACACCCGAGCCCTTGAAGGCGAGGCGCAGCAGGTGCGCGTTGCCCTTGGCCAGACGTTCGACCACGCGCGCCTTGAGCGTGGGCGGCAGTTCCTGGGCGATCACGTCGCCGAGCAGCGCGCGCGTGACTTCGTGGTGCGGCTGGAGAAACACGTCGAGCACCGGCCCGGTTTCCACCACCCGGCCCGCGTCGAGCACGGCCACGCGGTCGCAGACCTGTTTAATCACTTCCATCTGGTGCGTGATCATCACGATGGTCAGGTTCAGTTCGCGATTGATCTTGCGCAGCAGATCGAGAATCGCGCGCGTGGTTTCCGGGTCGAGCGCCGAAGTCGCTTCGTCGGAAAGCAGCACCTTCGGCTTGCTGGCCAGTGCGCGCGCAATACCCACGCGCTGCTTCTGGCCGCCGCTGATCTGCGACGGATAGCGGTCTTTCTGCGCCGTGAGGCCGACCAGTTCGAGCAGCGGCAGCACCGCTTCTTCGATCTGGGCGCGCTTCATGCCCGCGAGTTCGAGCGGCAGCGCCACGTTGTCGAACACCGTGCGCGAGGACAACAGGTTGAAGTGCTGGAAGATCATGCCGATCTCGCGGCGCGCTTCGCGCAGGTCGGCGCTGGAGAGCGTCGTGAGCGTGCGCCCGTTGACGACGATGTCGCCTTCGGTGGGTCGCGTGAGCAGATTGAGGGTGCGTACGAGCGTACTCTTGCCCGCGCCGCTGCGGCCGATGATGCCGAACACCTCGCCCTGCGGAATCGTCAGATTGACGTTGTGCAGCGCCTCGACCCAGCCGCCTTGCGGGCCGGCGAAGCGCTGGAACACGTTTCGAATTTCGATCATGAAAAAAACGAAACGGCGGGGTGTGCCGTGCGCCACAGGAATCTTGCAACGATCTTTCAACCGCACAAGCCACGTCGCACCGGCAGACTGCCGCCGTTTGATGGACTGGAATCAACTCGACATTTTACCCTGGCCGGCAAAATTCCTTTTAATAATCAATTCCGATACTTTCATAACCCAAACGCATTAGAGGGATCGTGCGGCGAAATGCGGGTGTGTGCGCGCCGAATCGGCGCTACCCTCCCCCGACTGCCCGATCCCGATAATCAAACCACCAAGGAAAAGAGGCGCACATATGGAGACAAGCCAGTTGAACGCCGCTGCACACGCGGTACCGAGCGGTTACGGCGCAGCCGAAACCGTCACGCTGCGCGCGCGCGACGGCGCCGAACTGCCGCTCTACGTCTGGCGCACGGTCGCCAAACCGGCGCGCGCGGCCATCGCGCTGGTTCACGGACTCGCCGAGCATGCGGGGCGCTACACCGCACTGGCGGCGCGACTGAACGCCGCGGGCATCGACGTCTACGCGATCGACCTGCGCGGCCATGGGCGTGCGAGCGGGCGGCGCGCGACGATCCAGCGCTTCGACGATTACCTGGACGACGCCGAAGCGCTGATCGCCCATGCATCGGCACAGAGCGCCCGGCGCCACACGCCGCTCTTTCTGATGGGCCACAGCATGGGCGGGGCGATCGCGGCGCTCTACGCCATCGAGCGCGCGCCGCGTGCGGGCGTGAATTTCGCGGGCCTGCTGCTGTCGAGCGCCGCGCTGGCGCCCGGCCGCGACGTGCCGCAGTGGATGATTTCCGCGAGCCGCGTGATGAGCGCGATCTGGCCGCGCTTTCCGGCCATGAAGATCGACGCCGCGTTGCTCGCGCGCGATGCGGCCGTGGTCGAAGCCAATCGCGCCGATCCGCTCGTGCACCACGGCGCGATTCCCGCGCGCACCGGCGCGGAATTGCTCGAAGCGATGAAGCGTATCGAAGCGGGCCGCGCGCAATTGCGCCTGCCGGTGCTCGTGTGGCACGGCACCGAAGACAAGCTCACGGAACCCGATGGCAGCCGCGCATTCGGCGAACACGTCGGCTCGGCCGATCGCACGCTCACGCTGTACGAAGGCAGCTTCCACGAAACGCTCAACGATCTCGACCGCGAGCGCGTGATCGCATCAATGCTGGACTGGATCGACCGCCACTGCTGAACGGGGCTACTTCGCGCCCCGCTTGTCGATAAACGCCTGCACGCCGTCGAGCGCCGGATCCGTCATCATGTTGCACGCCATGGTCTGCCCGGCGAGTTGGTACGCAGCCTCGACACTCATTTCGAGCTGCCGGTAGAAGAGTCCCTTGCCCGCCTCGACCGCCTCGCGCGGCTTGGCGCAGATCCTGGCGGCGAGCGCCGTCACGGCTTCATCGAGTTCGTCAGGCGGCACGACGCGATTGACGAGTCCTTCGCGCAGCGCCGTCGGCGCGTCGATGAAGTCCCCCGTCATCAGCATCTCGAAGGCCGCTTTGCGCGACACGTTGCGCGTGAGCGGCACCGCAGGCGTCGAACAGAACAGCCCAAGGTTGATGCCCGACACCGCAAAGCGCGCGCAGTCGGCCGCCACGGCGAGATCGCACATCGCGACAAGCTGGCAACCCGCCGCCGTCGCCACGCCCTGGACCCGCGCGATCACGGGCTGCGGCAGCGTCTGGATCGCCAGCATCATCTTCGAGCAGCGTGCGAACAGCGCCTTGTAGTAGTCGAGCGAGGGCGTGGCGCGCATCTCCTTGAGATCGTGGCCCGCGCAGAACGCGCGCCCTGCCGCTGCGATCACGACCACGCGCGCATCGGATTTCGCGATAGCGGCAAGCTGGGCCTGCAAGGCGTCGATGAGCGCTTCGGAGAGCGCGTTGAACGCGTCGGGCCGATTCAAGGTAAGACGCACGACGCCCGCAACGCCATACGCGTCGTACGTCACATCGATCAGCGGGGAATCCTGGTGCATGACGCTGTGCTCCCTGGCAACGCCCTGGACAATCAGATGCCGGCCATCACGCGCAGATGCGCCACCACGCTGCGCCCCAGCGCCGAGAGGTTGTAGCCGCCTTCGAGACAACTCACGATGCGCCCCTTCGCGTGACGTTTGGCGACATCGACGATCTGCTCGGTGATCCACGCGTAGTCGTCCTCGACGAGACCCATGTTGCCGAGATCGTCCTCGCGATGCGCGTCGAAGCCCGCCGAGACGAACACCATCTCCGGCTTGAATTCGTGCAGGCGCGGCAGCCACAGAATGTCGATGGCCTCGCGCACCTCCATGCCTTTGGTGCGCGCCGCCATCGGCACGTTGACCATGTTCGGTGCCTGGTTGTCGGCGCCCGAGAACGGATAGAACGGATGCTGGAAGATGCTGCACATGAGCACGCGCGAATCGCCCGCGAACGCGGCTTCCGTACCGTTGCCGTGATGCACGTCAAAGTCGACGACGGCCACGCGTGACAGGCCATGCACGTCGAGCGCATGGCGCGCCGCGACGGCGACGTTGTTAAAGAAGCAAAAGCCCATCGCGCGCGCGGGCTCGGCGTGATGGCCGGGCGGGCGCACGCTGCAGAATGCGTTCTCGTAGCGGCCCGCGATCACGGCGTCCGTCGCGGCAACGGCGGCGCCCGCCGCGCGCAAGGCGGCCTGCCACGTGTGCGGGTTCATCGAGGTATCGGGGTCGATCGCGGCGTAGCCTTCCTGCGGCGCGAGCTGGCGCAGGTAATCGATATGCGCCTGGGTGTGCACGCGCAGGAGCGCGGCTTCGTCCGCGAGCGGCGCGGAGTCGTCGCGCTCGATCAGCGCGTCGATGCGGCTGGCGATGAGCTGGTCTTCGATGGCCTGCAGGCGTGCGGGGCATTCGGGATGCCACTCGCCCATTTCATGCAGCAGACAGTCGGGATGCGTGAAAAAACCGGTCGTCATGTGTCGTACTGGCCGCGGCGCACGCAGGCGCATCGCGGGTCTCCATCAGGTCTTTCGTCGGGGTGCTGCGCAGGGATTCGCAACAGTCGCGCGGGCCGCGGTCAAGCGCGGGTTAGCGTCACGTTACCACACGGCCACTGCATCGATTGCGCCAGCAGGCGTGCGAGGTGCGCCGCCATCGCGTTCCCCACGTGCGCAAGCCCATCAGGCTTAGTGCGCGCGAAGTGCTCGGGTATACTGCCCCGCACCCCTTTCTCCCGTTCAGATCCCGCTCGCCTCCCATGACGCACACGTCCGCGCAAAAGTCCGCTCCGTCAGTTTCCGGCCACCCGCGCATTTCGTCTTTCGCCCTCGCGCTCTGCACTGCGGCGGCGCTGTGGACTGGCGCCGCGCATGCGCAATCCGCTCCGCCGGCTCCCGCAGCGTCCACTGCGAAGCGCAAGCCCGTGACGCTCGCCCAGGCGCAGCCGCAACAGGCTTCGCAAGGCCAGACGTTCGAAGAGGAAATCGTCCCGCAGCGCTACGCGAACAATCCGAACGTCGATGCCTTCATCAACGACATGGTCGCGCGCTACGACTTCAACGCCGATGCGCTGCACGCCCTGTTCGCAAGCGCCAGCTACTCGGCGACGGCGGTGAAACTGGTCACGCCCTCGCCCACGCCGGGCACGAAAAACTGGCGCGCGTATCAGGCGCGCTTTCTCGACACCGTGCGCATCAATGCGGGCGTGAAATTCTGGCGCGCGAACCAGGCGACGCTCCAACGCGCATCGGACGAGTTCGGCGTGCCGCCGGAGGTGATTGTCGGCATCATCGGCGTGGAGACGATCTACGGCCGTTACATGGGCAACTTCCGCGTGCTCGACGCACTCACGACGCTCGCGTTCGATTATCCGGATACGCCCAATCGCGCCGACCGCATGGCGACGTTCCGCAAGAATCTCGAAGACTACCTGGTGTGGACGCGCGATGCGCAGCTCGATCCGTCGTCGGTGCTGGGTTCGTACACGGGCGCGATCGGCATTCCGCAGTTCCTGCCGAGCAGCATCGTGCAATACGCCGTCGACTACGAAGGCAATCACCATATCGACCTGCGCGCAAGCACGGCCGATGCGATCGGCAGCGTCGCGAACTATCTGAAGCAGAACGGCTGGGAAACGGGTCGCCCGGTGGTGTGGAAGATCGCCAACGATGCGGGCAGCCAGGGCATTGCGCAGGCCGCCGCCGACGGCAAGCCGGATCCGCGCTGGCCGCTGGTGCAGTTGCTGCGCTCGGGTCTCGCGCTCAACGAGCCGAATGTCGATATCGCAGCCGAAGGCGGCACGCCGGTCACCGTGATCGATCTGCCGACTCCCGGTCGCGCGACCGAGTACATGCTGGGCCTGAAGAACTTCTATGTGATCACGCGCTATAACCGCAGCTTCTTTTACGCGCTGTCGGTGTATCAGCTTGGCCAGCGCGTGAAGGCACAGATGCTGGCGTCGCAGTCCGGCGCCGATGCCGGCGCAGACACGGGCGGCGATGTTGGCGGCGATGTGAGCACCGGGCCGTCGAACGGCACGACGACGCTCACGCCGCAGCAGTTACAGCAATTGCAGCAACTGCGCCAGGCACGCCCCACGCAACCTCAGGCGCAGCCGCAATAACGCACGCTGGATCGCGCCACGAAAAAGGGCGGTCTGTCTCACAAGACAGACCGCCCTTTTGTATTCAAGCGCGTCGGCTTGGCAGCGACGCTCAAGCCACGCTCAAACCATAATCAAGCCGGGAACACGCCCGTCGACAGATAACGGTCGCCGCGATCGCAGACGATGAACACGATCGTCGCATTCTCAAGCTGGCGCGCGAGACGCATCGCGACTTCGCACGCGCCGCCCGACGAGATGCCCGCGAAGATGCCTTCGACCGAGGCCAGACGGCGCGCCATCGCTTCGGCGGCGGCCTGGCTCACGTTCTCGACGCGATCCACGCGGCTGCGGTCGAAAATCTTCGGCAGATAGGCTTCGGGCCACTTGCGGATACCCGGAATACGCGAGCCCTCTTCCGGCTGCGCGCCGACGATCTCGATGGCCGGGTTCTGCTCTTTCAGATATTGCGACGTGCCCATGATCGTGCCCGTCGTACCCATCGACGACACGAAGTGCGTGATGCGGCCTTCAGTCTCGCGCCACAGTTCCGGGCCGGTGCCTTCGTAATGGGCAAGCGGATTATCGGGATTGGCGAACTGGTCGAGGATGATGCCCTTGCCGTCGCGCTGCATCTGCTCGGCGAGATCGCGAGCGTATTCCATGCCGCCCTTCACCGGCGTGAGCATGATTTCCGCGCCGTAGGCGGCCATGCTCTGGCGGCGTTCGATCGAAAGATCCTCCGGCATGATGAGGATCATCTTGTAGCCGCGAATCGCCGCGGCCATCGCCAGCGCGATGCCGGTGTTGCCGCTCGTCGCTTCGATCAGCGTATCGCCCGGCTTGATGCGGCCGCGCTGCTCCGCCTTGCGGATCATCGACAGCGCGGGGCGGTCCTTGACCGAGCCTGCCGGGTTGTTGCCTTCCAGCTTGGCCAGCACGATGTTGTTGCGGGCGCGGATTTCATCGTCCGGCAAACGGACGAGTTGCACGAGCGGCGTGTTGCCAATCGTGTCTTCAATGGTCTTGTATGGCATAAAAGGTGACGGTCAGGCGCGATTACGTGATTTTTCGATTCTAAACCACGCGGCCTGCCTGCGCTGAGGCGCCCTGACAGCCCATGCGGACATGAGGGTCGCGAGCGGTCGCGACCGCCGCAAAAAGCCCGCGGCCGGAACCGCGGGTTCAACGTCGCCCGAACGGTGGTTGAGCGGCACCGTGGCGACACCTGAAGGAGACTGCCGCCGCGCCATGCGAGCAAGGTCGCGGCGCGGCTATCACGCGCGCGAGCGCTACTTCTTCACCGCGACCGTGGTGCTGCCAACAGTTGCGCCCGTAGCCGCGCCTTGCGCGTTACCGCTCTTTGCCGTCGCACCCTTCGCGCCCGCGCTGCCAGCCGTCTGCGTCGCCGCACCGGGCTTGCCGTTAGCCGGGCCGACCGACAATCCTTCGGCCTGCAAACGTTCGACGGTATGACCGCCCAGCCCCTTCACCCGCTTGCCGAGATCGGATGCATCCTTGAACGGGCCATGCGCGCCGCGCTCGTCGAGGATGGCCTTGGCGCGTGCGGGCCCGATGCCCTTGATGCCACGCAGCGCATCCTCATTGGCGGTGTTGACGTCCACGGCGCCGAATGCCTGGCCGAAGGCGGCAAGCAGCGCCACCAGTGCGAGAATTTTTCTGATCATGCTGGATCTCCTTTGATAGCCACCGCCGGCGACCATCGCCGGCGAGGAGAATCCAGTTTAGGGAGAGACCGCTTGTGCTTACACCTGGCCAGATAGCCAACGTACGTAGCGATCGACGCCTTCCTGAACCGTCAGGAACGGCGCGTCGTAGCCCGCTGCGCGCAGTTTCGACTGGTCAGCCTGCGTGAAGCACTGGTACTTGCCGCGCAGCGCATCCGGGAACGGGATGTATTCGATCAGCCCTTCCTTGACCTGCTCTTCGAGCGTGAGCGCGGGCTTGCCTTCCATCGCACGCAGCGTGTTGACGACGCTCGTGGCGATGTCGTTGAACGGCTGCGCACGGCCGCTGCCCAGATTGAAGATGCCGCTCTTCTCGGGATGATCGAAGAAGAACAGGTTGACCTTCACCACGTCTTCCACCGACACGAAGTCACGCGTCTGCTCGCCCGGCGCGTAGCCGTTGTACTCGCCGAACAGCTTCACGCGGCCTTCGGCGCGGAACTGGTTGAAGTTGTGGAACGCCACCGACGCCATGCGCGCCTTGTGCGTCTCGCGCTGGCCGTACACGTTGAAGTAACGGAAGCCCGCGATCTGGCTTTGCGCCGTGGGCAGCACGCGGCGGATCACCTGGTCGAACAGGAACTTCGAATAACCGTAGACGTTCAGCGGCGCTTCCACTTCGCGATCCTCGACGAAGCGCGTCGAGCCGCCGTAGATCGCCGCCGACGACGCGTAGAGGAACTGCGCGCGCTGCGCGAGGCAGGCGTCCAGCACCGCACGGCTGAAGCGGAAGTTGTTGTCCATCATGTAGCGGCCGTCGGTTTCCATCGTGTCCGAACAGGCGCCTTCGTGGAACACCGCGCGCACGTTGCCGAAGTCGCCGCGCGTGAAGCGCTCGACGAATTCGGTCTTGTCGAGGTAGTCGTCGATTTCGCAATCGACCAGGTTCTTGAACTTGTCGGCGCGCGTGAGATTGTCGACGGCGATGATACGGTCTTCGCCGCGTTCGTTCAGCGCCTTGACGATGTTGCTGCCGATGAAGCCGGCCGCGCCGGTCACAATGATGGTCATGGTATTTCTGCGGTGAAGTTTCACGCGAGGGTTCACGCGGGCCGGGAAAACTCTCCAGAAATCCCGGCCGGGGCGCCCCGAAGTTTCACTTCAGGGCGGCGCGGTGGTCAACCGCGCGCGTGCAACGTCATTGAAAGAGTTCGTCGTAATCGACGGTGGCGGTGCCGAGCTTGCCGACCACGATGCCGGCCGCGCGGTTGGCGAGCGCAACACCTTCCTGAAGCGAAAGGCCCGCGCCCAGCGCGGTTGCGAGGGTGGCAATCACCGTGTCGCCGGCGCCCGAGACATCATACACTTCGCGCGCAACGGTCGGCGTATGCAGCACGCCGTCCGCGGAAAAGAGCGTCATACCCTCTTCCGAACGCGTGAGCAGCAACGCGTCGACTTGCAGCTCCGCGCGCAGCTTCGTCACGCGCGCCAGCAGATCGTCCTCGGACTTCCAGTTGCCGATGACTTCGCGCAGTTCGGCGCGGTTCGGCGTGATGACGCTCGCGCCGCGATAGCGCTCCCAGTCGTCGCCCTTCGGATCGACCAGCACGGCCTTACCGGCGGCGCGCGCCTTCGAGATCATCTGCGTGACGTGCGTGAGGCCGCCCTTCGCGTAATCCGACATGAGAATCACGTCGTGCGTGGGCAGCAGCGCGTCGAAGCGCGCGAGGCCCGCGAGCAGCGCCTCGTGCGCAGGCGTGTTCTCGAAGTCCACGCGCAGCAGTTGCTGCTGGCGCGACAGCACGCGCAGCTTGATGGTGGTCGGCAGCGCGGGATCGCGTTCGAGATGCGCGTGCACGTGGCTTTCGCCGAGCAGCTCGACGATACGCTCGCCCGGCTCGTCATGACCCACCACGCACAGCAGCCCCGCCTGCGCGCCCAGCGCCGCCGCATTGCGCGCGACGTTGGCTGCGCCGCCCAGGCGGTCTTCCTGGCGCTGCACGTGCACGACCGGCACCGGCGCTTCCGGCGAGATGCGGTTGACGTCGCCGAACCAGTAGCGGTCGAGCATCACGTCGCCCACCACCAGCACGCGCGACTGGCCAAACTGCTCGCGCGGCACGACCTTGACGTCGGGTGCGAGCGCCGCGTAATCAGGCTGCTGAGGTTGCATCGCTTGCGTGTTTGACATGGGGGCGCCCGATCGAGTGATAGTCAAAGCCGTGCTCCGCCATCGCGTCCGGCTCGTAGAGATTGCGTCCGTCGAAGATGCGCGGCGCTTTCAGCTCCGCCTTGAGCGCTTCGAAATCGGGGGCCTTGAAGGCCGTCCATTCGGTGACGATCACGAGCGCATCGGCGCCCGCGAGCGTGTCGTCCTGGCTCGGCGCAAAGGTGATGCGCGCGAGCAGCTCCGGCGAGTTCGCCAGATCGAGTGCGAACACGCGGCGCGCCTCGTCGGTCGCGACCGGATCGTAGGCCGACACCGTCGCGCCGCGCGACACGAGTTCGGCGATCAGGCGACGGCTCGGCGCTTCGCGCATGTCATCGGTGTTCGGCTTGAATGCGAGGCCCCAGACCGCGAAGTGCTTGCCGCTCAAGTCCTCGCCCAGCGACTTGACGATCTTGCCGACCAGCACGTCCTTCTGGTCGTGGTTCACGTCCTCGA
Source organism: Paraburkholderia bannensis NBRC 103871 (assembly GCF_000685015.1). Classification (GTDB taxonomy): domain Bacteria; phylum Pseudomonadota; class Gammaproteobacteria; order Burkholderiales; family Burkholderiaceae; genus Paraburkholderia; species Paraburkholderia bannensis. Next base: position 198,043 of record NZ_BAYA01000009.1, read on the forward strand.
CCGCTTCGAGAATGCGCAGGTTCTGGCCGGATTCCGCAGCCGTGCGGATCAGCGCCTGCACGTCCTTCGGGAAGCACGAGCCGCCATAGCCGCAGCCCGCGTAGAGGAAGTGATAGCCGATGCGCGGATCGGAGCCGATGCCGCGACGCACCGCTTCGATGTCGGCGCCCACGCGGTCGGCCAGGTTCGCCATCTCGTTCATGAACGAGATGCGCGTCGCCAGCATGGCGTTGGCCGCGTACTTCGAGAATTCCGCCGAACGCACGTCCATGTAAATCGTGCGTTCGTGGTTGCGGTTGAACGGCGCATAGAGGCGCTTCATCTTCTCGCGCGCGAGTTCGCCGTTAGCGTCTTCGTCGATGCCGATGATGATGCGGTCGGGACGCATGAAGTCGTCCACGGCCGCGCCCTCTTTCAGGAACTCGGGATTCGAGACCACCGAGAAGCGGTGTTGCTCGCTCGCGTCGATGCCGCGTTTGGCGAGTTCCTCGGCGACCACGGCCTGGACGCGCTGCGCCGTGCCGACCGGCACCGTCGATTTATCGACGATGACCTTGAAGCCGTTCATGTGCCGGCCGATGCTGCGCGCGGCTTCCAGCACGTATTGCAGGTCGGCGGAACCGTCCTCGTCCGGCGGCGTGCCGACGGCGATGAACTGCACCTCGCCGTGCTCGACGCTCGCGGCGATGTCGGTGGAAAACGTGATGCGGCGCGCCTTGCGGTTACGCTGGATGAGTTCGAGCAGGCCCGGCTCATGGATGGGCACGCCGCCGTTGTTCAGAATGTCGATCTTGCGCGGATCGACGTCGAGGCAGAACACGTCGTGACCGATTTCGGCAAGGCACGCCCCGGTGACGAGGCCGACATAGCCGGTACCGATAATGGTGATTTTCATACGCGCTCCGGTGACAGATTCGGATGTTGATATTGCATGGTCGCGGGCCGACTTGAAGCGGCCCGTCAGCTTGACGCCGGAATCGGCTCGACGCGGCGCGGCGCGTAGGTTTCCCAACCGCTACAGCCCGGGCACTGCCAGTAGAAAAGACGCGCGCGGAACCCGCAGTTCTGGCAGGTATAGCGCGGCAGATTCTTGGTGCGCTGCTGGATCAGCTTGCGCATGAGTTCCAGTTCGCTGCGTCGCGGCTCCTCGGCGGTGGCCTGCTGCGCTTCGAGCAGACGCGTCATGCCGGCGAGATTCGGCGACTTCTGCATCTGCGTGCGCGCGAGCGTGTGGGCCGCGTCGGGGCCGTTGAGCTCGGCTACATATTTATAGGCCACATCGAGCAGATCGTTCGACGAATGGCGGTCGACCCAGTCGGTGAGCAGTTTTGCGCCTTCCGGCGCTTTGCCCAGCGTCTCGTAGGCCTTCATGATCTTCTCGGCCACGAGCGGCAAATAGGCCGCGTTCTGCGGCTCGACGCGCTTCCATTGCGTGAGCGCCGACTGGGCGTCGCCGCTGGCGGCGTCGACGTCGCCCGCGAGAATCGTGGCGCGCACGTTCTGCGGATTCGCCTTGAGCGCGAGGCCGAGCTGGCGACGCGCCTCCTCCGGGTTCTTGCGCTGCAGGGCTTCCTGCGCGAGTTCGCAATGGAACTGGGCGATTTCCAGGCCGAGCGGCTGCGCACCCATGGTTTCGAGCTGGCGCGCGGTGTCGATCGAGCGGTTCCAGTCCTTCTCGATCTCGTAGATCGTGAGCAGCGCGCGCTGCGCGCCCTGCGCGTAGTCGCCGGACTTGAGCGTGCCGAAGGTTTCCTCGGCGCGATCGAGCATGCCCGCCTTCAGGAAGTCCTGTCCGAGTTCATAGAGCGCGTGGTCGCGCTCGTTGACCGGCAGATCGGCGCGCGAAAGCAGGTTCTGATGCACGCGGATTGCACGGTCGGTTTCGCCACGGCGGCGGAACAGGTTGCCGAGCGCGAAGTGCAGCTCGACCGTTTCCGGATCGAGCTTGGCGACTTCGATGAACGCATCGATCGCCTTGTCCGGCTGTTCGTTGAGCAGGAAGTTCAAGCCGCGGAAATAGGAGCGCGGCAGGTTGGCGCTTTCGGACAGCAGCGCCTTGAGGTCGTAGCGCGACGCCATCCAGCCGAGCGCAAAAGCGACGGGAATGACGAGGAGCCACCAGAAATCGAGATCCATGCGAGCGATGGTATGAGGTTCAAGCCGCACGCCTGGATGAGCGCGCGCGGCGGGTCATTCGAATCAGATGAGCGGCGGCAGCGGCGGTTCAGCGGCGACCACGGGCGTTTCGCGCGCAGTGCGCAGCTCACGCTTGAGGCGGCCGTTTTCCATGCGCAGCCGGAACATCGCCGGCAGCGCCGAAAGCAGCCCGGCCAGCAGGCCGACCACGAAGAACGCCAGCCCGATCAGGATGAGCGGGGCCTGCCACGCATAGCCGGCCAGAAAGTTCAGCGTCGTGGTTTGCGTGTTGGCCAGTGCGAGCACGAGCAGCAGCACGAAGACCAGCACACGGATCACCCAGGCGATCAATCTCATGAAGGATTCTCTTGGCAGTTGCGGGAGAGCGCCGGCGCGGCCGGCTTGCTGCGCCGCAGCAAAGGACGCGCCGAAGTGTCCCGTATTGTAATGGAACGGCCCGCGACCCGGCACGTGCGCGAAGCCGCACGGTGAGCCGAACAATGCGGGACGACAAGAACACCTTACACGGCGTCAGCGCGCCTCACACGGAGAAAGAAACGCTCACGAAGCGCGCAGGCAGTGCGCACACAGCGCATCGCGCAAAAAACGCGGACGAAAAAAAAGCGCCGGGTTTCGAAAAACCCTGCGCTTTCTTCGGTCCATGCACTGGCCATCTGGCATTGACCGCCAACGGCTGCAACCGCTGCAATAACCTTGCGGCGATTACAGATCGTCGTCCGGCTCGTCCGCCTTCAGCGGCTCGCCCGAATTACGGTCCACGCGCTCGCGCAGTTCCTTGCCCGGCTTGAAGTGCGGTACGAACTTCTCAGGTACCAGCACCTTTTCACCCGACTTGGGATTGCGTCCGACGCGTGACGGCCGGCGATTCAGTCCGAAACTGCCGAAGCCGCGAATTTCGATGCGATGGCCCTTGGCAAGCGCCTCGGACATCGCATCGAGCATCGTTTTCACCGCGAAATCCGCATCCTTGAGGACAAGTTGCGGAAATCGCGTAGCCAGCTGCGCGACCAATTCAGATTTGGTCATACTTCAGCTTGCCCCCGTTTGAGGCTTACTGGTTCTGGCCGTCGAGCTTGGCCTTCAGCAGCGCGCCGAGGTTGGTCGTGCCGGTAGCAGCCGCACCCGTGTCCGACGACATGCTGCGCAGTGCTTCTTGCGTTTCAGCCGAGTCCTTCGCCTTGATCGACAGGTTGATGCCACGCGACTTGCGATCGATGTTGATGATCATCGCGTTGACCTTGTCGCCTTCCTTCAGCACGTTGCGAGCATCTTCCACGCGGTCTTGCGCGATTTCCGAAGCACGCAGGTAGCCTTCGACGTCAGCGTTCAGGGTGATAACTGCACCCTTTGCGTCGACCGACTTGACCACGCCGTCAACCGTCGAACCCTTGTCGTTGACAGCAACGAAGTTGCTGAACGGGTCGCCTTCGAGCTGCTTGATACCCAGCGAGATGCGTTCCTTCTCGACGTCGATACCCAGAACCACGGCTTCGACTTCGTCGCCCTTCTTGTACTTGCGAACAGCTTCTTCGCCCGTTTCCGACCACGACAGGTCCGACAGGTGAACCAGACCGTCGATGCCGCCCGGCAGACCGATGAAGACGCCGAAGTCGGTGATCGACTTGATTGCGCCTTGCAGCTTGTCGCCCTTCTTGAAGTTGCGGCTGAAGTCATCCCACGGGTTCGGCTTGCACTGCTTCATGCCGAGCGAGATGCGGCGGCGGTCTTCGTCGATCTCGAGGACCATGACTTCGACTTCGTCGCCCAGCTGGACAACCTTCGACGGAGCAACGTTCTTGTTGGTCCAGTCCATTTCCGACACGTGAACCAGGCCTTCGATGCCCGATTCGACTTCGACGAACGCGCCGTAGTCGGTGATGTTCGTGACCTTACCGAACAGGCGCGTGCCCGACGGGTAACGGCGCGAGATGCCTTCCCACGGATCGTCGCCCAGTTGCTTGATACCGAGCGAAACGCGGTTCTTTTCCTGGTCGAACTTGAGGATCTTGGCGGTGACTTCCTGGCCAACCGACAGGACTTCCGACGGGTGACGCACGCGACGCCATGCGATGTCGGTGATGTGCAGCAGGCCGTCGATGCCGCCGAGGTCCACGAACGCGCCGTAGTCGGTGATGTTCTTGACCACGCCGTTGACGATCGCGCCTTCCTTCAGCGTTTCGAGCAGCTTTGCGCGCTCTTCGCCTTGCGTGGCTTCGATCACTGCGCGGCGCGACAGCACGACGTTGTTACGCTTGCGGTCGAGCTTGATGACGCGGAATTCCAGCGTCTTGCCTTCGTACGGCGTCGTGTCCTTGACCGGACGCGTGTCGACGAGCGAACCCGGCAGGAACGCGCGGATGCCGTTGACCATGACGGTCATGCCGCCCTTGACCTTGCCCGTGATCGTGCCGGTCACGAGTTCGTTGTTGTCGAGAGCCTTTTCCAGCGACAGCCACGAAGCGAGACGCTTTGCCTTGTCGCGCGACAGGATCGTGTCGCCGTAGCCGTTTTCCAGCGCGTCGATCGCGACGGAAACGAAATCGCCCGCCTGAACCTCCACTTCGCCCTGGTCGTTCAGGAATTCCTCGAGGGGAATGTAAGCCTCGGACTTCAGGCCAGCGTTGACAACCACGAAGTTGTGGTCGACGCGCACGACTTCAGCGGAGATGACTTCGCCGGCGCGCATGTCCTGGCGGGTCAGCGACTCTTCAAACAGAGCCGCGAAAGATTCGGTATTGGGGGTGGAGGTTTGCAGGTCGGACATAAAAATCTGGATTTGCATGGTTTCTGCTGCGCTTCCAGCCTGTTCCAGGCCGGTTGGGCGTTGAGGCCGGAGCGCTTACGCTCGTGGCACGGATGCAAAAGCCATACGGGGTTAAAGGGTTAAGACACGCCCCGCTTCCCAGCAGGGCACCACTACGCACTACGTTGTTACGACTGCTCTTTACTGCGATTTGCCGTGTGCATCGGTATGACGCACGGGCAAAGTCTGGTACCACTGCACGACCTGTTCGACCGCCTGGTCGATGGACAGCGCCGAGGTATCCAGCAGCTTCGCATCTGCTGCGGGCTTGAGCGGCGCGGCCGCGCGATTACTGTCGCGCGCGTCACGTTCACGCAAATCCCGGAGCAAGTTATCCATATTAGCAGAAAATCCTTTTTGGATCAATTGCTTATACCGGCGGGCCGCGCGGGCCTCCACGCTGGCCGTCAGGAACACCTTCAGACCGGCATCCGGGAAGATCACCGTACCCATGTCGCGGCCGTCTGCAACGAGCCCCGGCAGCTTGCGAAAGGCCCGCTGGCGCGCCACCAGCGCGGCGCGCACGGACGGGTGCGCCGCGATCATCGAGGCCCGGTTACCGACTTCCTCGGCGCGGATTTCGTTCGAAACATCGACGCCGTCGAGCTGGGCCATGCCCTCGCGAAACGTGATGTGCAGATCGTCGATGAGCCTGGCGAGGCCGTCGGCGTCGTCGGCGGCGATCGTGTAGCGCACGCTCGCGAGCGCGGCGAGGCGATACAGCGCGCCGCTGTCGAGCAGGTGAAAGCCCAGGTGGGCGGCAAGCAGCGCGGCTACCGTGCCCTTGCCGGAGGCGGTCGGGCCGTCGATCGTGATGACGGGCGTCGGATAAAAGGGACGAGTCGATTTCATGCGGCGGTCGGTCTCATGCAGCGAACCGTCCTGCGACGGCCCGGCTGCGAAAAATCAGCAAAATCAGGGTTGGGCGAGCTCAAGAAAACGCTCGAAATAATCGGGGAACGTCTTGCCGACGCACTTCGGATCGTTGATGCGCACCGGCACGCCACCCAGGCTCACGAGCGAAAAGCACATCGCCATGCGGTGATCGTCGTAGGTGTCGATCGCGGCGTTCGGCGTGAGTTTCTCGGGCGGGCGCACGATCAGGTAATCGGGGCCCTCCTCCACGTTCGCGCCCACCTTGCGCAGTTCCGTGGCCATCGCGGCGATGCGGTCGGTTTCCTTCACGCGCCAGCTCGCGATGTTGCGCAGCGTGGTCGCGCCGTCGGCGAACAGGGCGGCGACGGCGATTGTCATGGCCGCATCGGGAATCAGGTTGAAGTCCATGTCGATGGGGTCGAGCTTGCCGTGATCGTTGCCGATCCCGCGCACCTCGATCCAGTCGTCGGCGACCGTCACGTTCGCGCCCATGCGCATGAGCGCCGCCGCGAACGCGACATCGCCCTGGATGCTCGCACGGCCCACGCCTTCCACCCGGATCGGGCCGCCGCCAATGGCGCCCGCCGCGAGGAAATACGATGCCGACGACGCGTCGCCTTCGACCATGATCTTGCCCGGCGACTGGTAACGCACGCCTGCCGGCACTTCGAAGCGGTGCCAGCCGTGACGTTCGACCTTCACGCCGAAACGCTCCATCAGCTTGATGGTGATTTCGATGTAGGGCTTCGAGATCAGCTCGCCGTCGATTTCGACGATCGTCACGCCGCCTTCGGCGCGCACGAGCGGCAGCGTCATCAGCAGCGAGGTGAGGAACTGGCTCGACACGTCGCCGCGCACGCGCACCGGCGCCGTCACGTCGATCTGCGCGGGACGGATGCGCAGCGGCGGGAACCCTTCGTTCTCCTCGTAGTCGATCTTCGCGCCGATCTGGCGCAGACCATCGACGAGGTCGCCGATCGGGCGCTCGTGCATGCGCGGCACGCCGTGGATGCGATAGTCCCCGCCATTGACCGCGAGCGCCGCCGTGAGCGGGCGCACCGCCGTGCCGGCGTTACCGAGGAAAAGATCCGCGCGCACTGCCGTAAAGGCGCCGCGCGTGCCCTGCACGACGCAGGTGTCGCCGTCGCGCTTGAGCTTCACGCCGAGCTTTTCCAGCGCGTCGAGCATCACGCGCGTGTCGTCGGAGTCGAGCAGGTTCGTGATCGTCGTTTCGCCTTCGGCCAGCGCCGCGAGCAGCAGCACGCGGTTCGAGATGCTCTTCGAGCCAGGCAGGCGGATCGTGCCGGACGCACGGGTGAACGGTCCGAGTTCGAGGTGTTCCATGAGCGTGTCCTGATGGTGCGGCGTGGCAAGCGGGAAATGCCCGCGCCCTGCCGCATGTCTGAAGCCTTACTTGTCGGGTCCTGCCTGCGAGGGTGTGCTTGTCGCCATGTCTGTCGCCCCGCCTACCCCATTCACGGCATGCTTGCCGCCGCGCTCCTGCCACGCCTGGCGCGCCGCGCGCGAGCGCGCGAACACGGTTTCCAGCGCAGCGCCGTCGCCAGCGTCGATGGCCGCGCGCAACTTCGCCAGCACTTCAGTGTAGGCGTCGAGTTCGGCGAGCAATGCCGTGCGGTTCGCCAGGCACACGTCGCGCCACATTTCCGGGCTCGACGCCGCGATGCGCGTGAAGTCGCGAAAGCCGCCCGCCGCGAACGAGAATTTCAGCTCGGCGTCAGGCGTGGCGAGAATCTGCTCCACCAGCGCGAACGACAGCACGTGCGGCAGGTGGCTCACCGAAGCGAACACGCGGTCGTGCTGCTCCGCGCTCATTTGCCCGATCACGGCGCCGGTGGCGCGCCACATCTGCGCGATGCGCTCGACGTCAGCCGGAGCGTTCTCGGGCAGCGGGCACAGCACGACGTTGCGACCAACGTAGAGGTCGGGCAACGCCGCTTCCACGCCGCTCGATTCGCGACCCGCGATCGGATGGCCCGGCACGAACTGGCCGATGCGCGCACCCAGCGCCGAGCGCGCGGCCGCGATCACGTCGCTCTTGGTGCTGCCTGCATCGGTGACGATGGTGTGCGGCTGAAGGTGCGGCGCGATGCGCTCGAGCAGCATCTGCGTCTGCGCAACGGGGGCGGCGATCAGCACGAGATCCGCGCCGTCGAGCGCCCTGGCGAGCGCCGCGTCGTCATCGAAAGTCGCGACGGCGTCGACCACGCCCAGCTCCAGCGCACGCGCCACCGAATGCGCGCGGCGGCCCACGCCGATTACTTCGCCGGCGTGCTCGCACGCGCCGCGCTCACGCAGGCCGCGCGCGAGCGATCCGCCAATCAGGCCGACGCCGAAAATCACCAGCTTCTTGAAAGAGAACGCGCTCACGCCATCACCGAAAAAAGAAAGTCTGCGCCCCGACGCGCAACCTGGCCCAACTTAGCGCGAACGCGGATACGAACCGAGGATCTTGAGGAACGCCGCCTTCTTGCCGAGTTCGTCGAGCGCGGCGGCCACGGCCGGTTCGTCGCGATGCCCTTCGAAATCGATATAGAAGTAGTACTCCCACGTGCCGACGCGCGCCGGACGCGATTCGAAACGCGTCATCGACACACCGTGGCGCGCGAGCGGCTCCAGCAGCTTGTAGACCGCACCCGGCTCGTTCTTCACCGACACGATCATCGACGTCTGGTCGTGACCCGACACGCCCGCCGGCTGCTTGCCGATCATCACGAAGCGCGTGCGGTTGTGCGGATCGTCCTGGATCAGCGCGTTGGCGATCAGGAGGCCGTAGTGCGTGGCCGCGCGCTCGCCCGCGATGGCTGCGACCGTCGGGTCTTCCGACGCGAGGCGCGCGGCTTCGGCGTTGCTCGACACGGCCTGGCGCTCCAGCTGCGGCGCGTTCGCCGTGAGCCAGTGCTGGCACTGCGCGAGCGCCTGCGGGTGCGCGCACACGCGCGTCACGCCCGCGAGCTTGCCGCTCTGCGTCATCAGGTTGTGCTGGATCGGCAGCGCGATTTCGCCGCCGATCACGAGCTGCGTCTGCAGGAACAGATCGAGCGTGCGCGACACCGCGCCTTCCGCCGAATTCTCGACCGGCACCACGCCGAATTCGGACGCGCCCGACTCGACCGCGCGGAACACCTCGTCGATCGACGGGCACGGCAGGCCTTCGATCGACTGACCGAAGTACGCGTACATCGCCTGTTCGCTATAGGTGCCGACCGGGCCGAGGAACGCCGCCGTGATGGTCTTTTCGAGCGAGCGGCTCGCGGCCATGATCTCGCGCCAGATCGCGCTGATGTGATCGTTGCCGAGCGGGCCGTCGCTGAGGTTTTGCAGGCGCTCGATCACCTGGAGCTCGCGCTCCGGGCGAAACACGGGCGCGTTGAAGTGCTTCTTGACCTCGCCCACTTCGAGCGCGACCGACGCGCGCTGGTTCAGGAGCGCAATCAGCTGCGCGTCGATGGCGTCGATGCGCTCGCGCAACGGCTTGAGTTGTGAATTGAGTTCGTCGTCCATGCGTGAAACCGGCAATCTGGAAGGATGAATACGTGGCGATGCGCCGCTTGCGTCAAGCGTGCTTCGCTTCGAATTCCTTCATGTACTCGACAAGTGCCTGCACTGCTTCGAGCGGCACCGCGTTGTAAATCGACGCCCGCATGCCGCCGACGGACTTGTGGCCCTTCAGCTGCAGAAGCCCGCGCGCCTTCGCGCCGGCCAGGAAATCATCATTACGTGTTTCATCGGCGAGGAAGAACGGTACGTTCATCCGTGAGCGCGCGCGGCGCTCCACCTTGTTGAGGTAGAAGCTGCTCGCGTCGATCGTGTCGTAGAGCAGCCCTGCTTTTTCGATATTGCGCGCTTCGATGGCTTCGAGGCCACCCTGGCGCTTCAACCACTTGAACACGAGGCCCGCAATGTAGATTGCGTAGGTAGGCGGCGTGTTGAACATGGAGTTGTTGGCGGCGACCGTCTTCCATTCGAACGCCGACGGGCAGATGGGCATGGCGTGCTCAAGCAGGTCTTCACGCACGATCACGACGGTCACGCCCGCCATGCCGATATTCTTTTGCGCACCGCCGTAGAGCACGCCGTATTTGGCGATGTCCATGGGACGCGACAGGATGTGCGACGAGGCGTCCGCCACGAGCGGGATATCGCCGAGATCGGGGATCTCGAAAGTCTCGACGCCGTCGATCGTCTCGTTCGTGCACAGGTGCACGTAAGCGGGATCGTCGGAGAGCTGCCACTCGCTTTTCGGCGGCGAATGCGTGAAGCCGGCTTCGGTGCGGCCCGTCGCGGCGATATGCGAAGCGCCGTACTTGAGCGCTTCCTTCTGCGACTTCTGCGACCACGAACCGGTGATGACGAAATCCGCACGCGGCTTCGCGCCGAACAGGTTCAGCGGTACGACCGCGTTTTCGCCGATACCGCCACCTTGCAGGAAGAGGATCTTGTGGCTCGCGGGAACCTGCATCAGGTCGCGCAGATCTTGCAGCGCTTCGCTGTGGATCTGCATGAATTCGGGACCGCGATGGCTCATTTCCATCACGCCCATGCCGCTGCCGTGCCAGTCGAGCATTTCGTCGGCAGCCTGACGGAGGACTTCTTCAGGCAGTGCAGCCGGTCCGGCGGAGAAGTTGAAAACGCGCATCGTTTGGAGACCCCGAGGCGGGCGCTGCGGCAGTGGAGGCCGGGACGCGCCGAAAAAAGAAAATGGCCGTCTGCGCTGATCGCGCAAACGGCCATTATCGCATTGTCACCGGGAACCCGCCAACGCAGGGTTTCCGGGCAACGCGGCTCGATCTGGCCCGCCTTTACCGTGCGCTAAACCACAGCGACGCAGGACGAAGCCAGCGAGAGGCGTGCTTACTTGCCCGGCTTGACCGAAGCGACTTCCTTGTCAGCCTGGTCGCGCGTTGCCTTGATCGACTGCGGCATGTACTTCTGCATCAGGCCGTTGACCACGTCGCGGCCAACCTGGTCTTGAACCTGGATGAACTTGCGGCCGGTCGGGCTGCGGTAGAACGACGTCAGATCCTTGATTTCCTGCGTGCTGTAGTACTTTGCGTAAGCTTCGTACTGGGCTTCCATGGCGTCCTGCTTGAAGCCGTCCGTGTTGAAGACCTGGCCTGCGCCGTCAACCAGCTTCGGCACTGCGTTCTTCTGCAGCGTCGGGACAGCAGCTTGCTTCTGCTTGTCCGTCATCGTCTTGTTTTCCGACAGCGCGTCCGAGAGGATCGCCGGCACGAGTTGCTTGGCTTGCATCTGTGCGCTGTTGCCGATTGCGCCGACGAGCTTCTGCGCGTCGATCGCGTCCAGCAGGTCCTTGATCGCGGCTTGCTTGGCCGAATCGATCGGTGCCGGGGCAGCAGCGGCCGGAGCCTGTGCGGGCGCCTGGGGCTGGAGCGCCTGAGCCATGGCAAACGTCGGCACGAGAGCGGCCAGCAACATAACCTGCTTGAATCGTTTTTGCATCATTACTCCCTCTGTGAAATTAATCGAATTGCCTGCCGTGCGGATTGCGGGGCGCGCCTGATAGTGCATGGTCACGGACTTAACCGTCACCCCGCGCCGCTGCCCGATCCGCCTGGCATCATTCAAAACCCGCAGCACCGCCCGGCCTTGCTGGCCATTGCGTCACCACTGGCAAATAACCCAAAAACAGCTCAAATATTTCCACCAGCAAACCACAAGCGCCTGACACGAAGCGGCCCGCTCGCGCGGGCCGTTCAGTCCTGCGGGCGTAGCCTTACTCCTCGCTTTCGCCCTCGCCTTCACCTTCAGCGATATCGCCGTCGGCATCGGCTTCCGCGACCTGCTGCAGGCCCGAGAGCTTCGTGCCTTCGTCAAGGCTGATGAGTGTAACACCTTGCGTTGCGCGGCCCATTTCGCGGATCTCCGAGACACGCGTGCGAATCAGCACACCCGTGGTGGTGATCAACATGATCTGGGCTTCCGGATCCACCAGCGTTGCCGCGACCACTTTGCCGTTGCGCTCCGACGTCTGAATCGCAATCATGCCCTTGGTGCCGCGGCCGTGACGCGTGTACTCGGTGATCGGCGTGCGCTTGCCGTAGCCGTTTTCGGTGGCGGTCAGCACGGACTGCTGCTCGTCGCCGGCCACCAGCAGTGCGATCACCTGCTGGCCGTCGTCGAGCTGCATGCCACGCACGCCGCGTGCCTCGCGACCCATCGGGCGCACGTCGTTTTCGTCGAAACGCACCGCCTTGCCGGCGTCCGAGAACAACATGACGTCGTGTTCGCCGTCCGTGATGGCCGCGCCGATCAGGTAGTCGCCGTCATCCAGGCCGACCGCAATAATACCCTTGCGCAGCGGGCGGCTGAAGGCTTCGAGCGGCGTCTTCTTGACCGTACCGAGGGCCGTCGCCATAAACACGAACTTGTCGGCCGAGAACTCCTTCACCGGCAGCACAACCGTGATCTTTTCGCCGTCCTGCAGCGGGAACATGTTCACGATCGGACGGCCGCGCGAGTTGCGCGAACCTTGCGGAACCTCATAGACCTTGACCCAGTACACGCGGCCACGGTTCGAGAAGCACAAGATGTGGTCGTGCGTATTGGCGATGAAGAGCGTGTCGATCCAGTCGTCGTCCTTCATCGACGTCGCCTGCTTGCCGCGACCACCGCGCTTTTGCGCGCGATATTCGGACAACGGCTGCGATTTCACGTAACCGGCGTGCGACATCGTCACGACCATGTCCTGCGGCGTGATCAGGTCTTCGGTGTTCAGCTCCGTCGCGTTCATCTCGATCTTCGAGCGGCGGGCATCGCCGAATTCGCTCTTGATCGCGGTGAGTTCGTCGGAAATCATCGTCGTCACGCGCTCGGGGCGCGCGAGGATGTCGAGCAGGTCGGCGATCTGGGCCATGACTTCGCGGTACTCGCCGATGATCTTGTCCTGCTCCAGACCCGTCAGGCGTTGCAGACGCATTTGCAGGATTTCCTGCGCCTGCGTGTCGGACAGGCGGTAGAGACCGTCGCCCTGCATACCGTACTGCGGATTGAGGCCTTCCGGACGATAGGCGTCGCGGCCGCCCGCCGTGGCGTTGTCCTGCTCGGCGCGTTGCAGCATCTCGCGCACCAGCGACGAATCCCACGACTGGTTCATCAACTCCTGCTTCGCGATCGGCGGCGTGGGCGCGGCCTTGATGATGGCGATGAAGTCGTCGATGTTGGCAAGCGCAACGGCCAGGCCTTCGAGCACGTGACCGCGTTCGCGCGCCTTGCGCAGTTCGTACACCGTGCGGCGCGTAAGCACTTCGCGGCGGTGCGACAGGAAATGCTGGAGCATTTCCTTCAGGTTCAGCAGCTTCGGCTGGTTGTCCACCAGCGCGACCATGTTCATGCCGAACGTGTCCTGCAGCTGCGTCGCCTTATACAGATTGTTGAGGACGACCTCGGGCACTTCGCCGCGCTTGAGCTCGATCACGACACGCATGCCGCTCTTGTCGGACTCGTCGCGAATGTCGGAAATGCCTTCGAGCTTCTTCTCGTTGACCAGTTCGGCAATGCGCTCGAGCAGCGAACGCTTGTTCACCTGGTACGGCAGTTCGTCGACGATGATCGCCATGCGCTGGCCGCGATCGATCTCTTCGAAGTGCGTGGCGGCGCGCATCACGACACGGCCACGGCCCGTGCGATAGCCGTCGCGCACGCCCGCGACGCCGTAGATGATGCCGGCGGTCGGGAAATCGGGCGCGGGAATAATCTCGATCAGCTCGTCGATCGTCGCTTCCGGCGTCTTGAGCAGATGCTGGCAAGCGTCGACAACTTCGTTGAGATTGTGCGGGGGGATATTCGTGGCCATGCCGACCGCGATACCCGACGAACCATTGATCAGCAGGTTCGGGATACGCGCGGGCAGGATCAGCGGCTCGCTTTCGCTGCCGTCGTAGTTCGGCCCGAAGTCGACCGTTTCCTTGTCGATGTCGGCCAGCAGTTCGTGACCGATCTTCGCCATGCGGATTTCGGTGTAACGCATGGCCGCGGCGTTGTCGCCGTCGATTGAGCCGAAGTTGCCCTGGCCGTCGACCAGCATGTAGCGCAGCGAGAAGTCCTGCGCCATCCGGACAATGGTGTCGTAGACAGCCGTGTCGCCGTGAGGATGGTATTTACCGATCACGTCGCCGACGATACGCGCCGACTTCTTGTACGCGCGGTTCCAGTCGTTGTTCAACTCGTGCATCGCGTACAGCACGCGCCGGTGCACCGGCTTCAGGCCGTCGCGCACATCGGGAAGTGCCCGCCCGACGATCACGCTCATCGCGTAATCGAGATACGAGCGGCGCATTTCCTCCTCGAGGGAGATAGGCAGAGTCTCTTTGGCGAATTGATCCATTATCGATGTCGTTGTCAGGCACGCGCAGTGCTACCGGCAAAAACCGCCGGAAGCCACGCGGCGCACCCTGCTGTCGCATGGACGCCGCAGACGCAGCGCAATCTTCCGATTCTATCATGCGCGGCACCCCTGCCCGCCGTCCAGGCACGATGTACGTATACCTATTAGAGGGGGCACCGCCGGCGGCCTGCCTGAGGCTCAAAAACGGCGCAGAAGGACACCAGCAGAAACGCCTGCCCGGCGACGATCGAATAGTCGCTGCCACGCGACATCAACACGCGCATTTAGCATCCGGATATGACAATACGCAGCACACGCAAGCCAATCACTTGCGCTTACCCAACGACCAGGCACACTACCAGGAGATCGAGCGGGAACTTTTTGTTGCTGACCTACCACATTCGCCTAGCCCCAAAGAAAGGGGCGGATTTTTTTTATCGTGGGAAGGGAACGATATGGCAAAATGCGAACGCACAAAGAGTTAGACACCGCTCGAAGTCTACACAAGACGTGCCCCACAACGCGCCAATGTTATACTTCGAGCAATGTATGACTTGTCTTCGTCATATGGCTCGCAGTAAACCTGCGGTAATCTCAATTTCGAGAGGAGAAATATGAATAAACTTTCAAAGCTCGCGTTCATTGCAGCTACCGCAGTAGTCGCTGCAACCGCCCAGGCACAATCGGTGCCGGCGTCGCGACAAGCCGTCAATGACAACTGGGTGAATGGTACCGGCGAATACGTGTGGATGAACGGCACGAACGAGCTTTGCTGGCGCGATGCATTCTGGACGCCGGCCACGGCCAACGCAAAGTGCGATGGCGCGCTGGTCGCCCAGGCACCGACGCCGCCGGTCGCTCCGGTTGCTCCGGCTATCACGAGCCAGAAGATCACGTACCAAGCTGACGCCCTGTTCGACTTCGACAAGGCTGTCCTGAAGCCGGCTGGCAAGGAAAAGCTGGACGATCTGGCAAGCAAGATCCAGGCTCTGAACCTCGAAGTCGTCGTTGCGACGGGCTACACCGACCGTATCGGTTCGGCAGCTTACAACGACCGTCTGTCGCTGCGCCGTGCGCAAGCCGTCAAGTCGTACCTCGTCAGCAAGGGTGTCCCGGCTGAGCGCGTGTACACGGAAGGCAAGGGCAAGCGTAACCCGGTCACGACGGGTTGCAACCAGAAGAACCACAAGCAGCTGATCTCGTGCCTGGCACCGGATCGCCGCGTTGAAGTCGAAGTCGTCGGCACGCAAAAGCAGTAATCTGCGAGCTGCGACAGCACGACTCAAAAGCCCCGCTTCGGCGGGGTTTTTTTATTGCGCGATGGGTTGGGATCGCGCCGTGATCGACCGACATCTGGCATGCATCGCGCAGCAAACGCGCGGGCACGCGGGCTGCGGCAACGCCTGCAAAGCTGGCGCACATATTGCCGCCCTGTTTTGCTGTCACATGCGAGCGCCTTTATACTCTGGGCTTGTTCCACCTTCGCTTGCGCGCTTCAGGCCAATCCGACATGACGAATGCCGATCCCCACGAACTGCAGAAATTCAGCGAGCTCGCTCATCGCTGGTGGGACCCGAACGCGGAGTTCAAGCCGCTGCACGAGCTGAACCCCATTCGTCTCGGCTGGATCGACAGCCATGCACATCTGACCGGCAAGCGTGTGCTCGACATCGGTTGCGGCGGCGGCATCCTGTCGGAGTCGATGGCGGGACTCGGCGCAAACGTGAAAGGCATCGACCTGTCCCGCGAAGCGTTGGGCGTGGCCGACCTGCATAGTCTCGAAAGCGGCATCACGCTGGAATACGAAGAGATCGCCGCCGAAGCCATTGCTGCGCGCGAGCCCGGCTCGTTCGACGTCGTCACCTGCATGGAAATGCTTGAGCACGTGCCCGAGCCGCTCAGCGTGGTCAAAGCCTGCGCGACGCTCGTGAAGCCCGGCGGCTGGGTGTTCTTCTCGACGCTCAACCGCAACGTGAAGTCCTACCTGCTGGCCGTGATCGGCGCGGAATACATCGCGCAGATGCTGCCCAAGGGCACGCACGACTACGCGCGCTTTATCCGTCCCTCGGAACTCGCGGGCTTCGTGCGCCAGGCCGGCCTGACGGCGGCCGAGATCAAGGGCATCACCTATAACCCGCTGACGCGTCGCTTCACGCTGTCGAACGACTCAAGCGTCAATTACATGATCGCCTGCCGACGCGACGCCTGAGTCGGCGCCCCCGCTCCTTCGACATGACCCAGAACCCGTCTGAAAACCCGTCCGCTGCTGTGGCTGCTGTGGATTACGCCGCGCTGGTGGCCTGCGACGCCGTCCTGTTCGACTTTGACGGCACGCTCGCCGATACGGCGCCCGACCTCGCCGCCGCGGTGAACCAGATGCGCCATGCGCGGGGCCTCGCGCCCGCGCCCTACGAGAAGCTGCGTCCGCTCGCCTCCGCTGGTGCGCGCGGGCTGATTGGCGGGGCGTTCGGCATCGGCCCGGATCACCGCGAGTTCGCCGCGATGCGCGAGGAATTCCTCGCCAACTACGCGGCCAATCTGCGCGTGGAAACGGCGCTGTTCCCGGGCATCGACGCGGTGCTCGACGATCTCGACGCACGCGGCGTGCGCTGGGGCATCGTGACCAACAAGGTCGCGCGCCTGACCGATCCGCTCGTGAAGCTCATGCACCTCGATACCCGCGCGGCCTGCGTGGTGAGCGGCGATACGACACCGTATTCGAAGCCCCACCCCGCCCCGCTGCTGCATGCGGCGCAGGCGCTCGGCATCGAGGCGACGCGCGTGGTGTATGTGGGCGACGACCTGCGCGACGTGCAGGCCGGCCACGCGGCGGGCATGGCGACCATCGCGGCCGCCTACGGCTACTGCGGCAATGTCGAGCCGCCCGAGCAGTGGCAGGCCGACTTCGTGGCCGATACCGCCGAGGCGCTGTTCGCCCAGCTCCAGCACGTTCAAGCGAAGTAAGCGGCGCCATCGACCGCGGCCTTTGACGCCGCCGTGCCCCTTGAAAAGGGCACGGTTCGCCTCATCTGCCGAACTATGGGATAATTGCTGTTCCTCTGGGGCCGACCTGGTTTCGACAGGGGTTATGAAGTAGGCAGGGCATGCCGAGGACCCGTCACCTCGTTAATCAATGGGAAAATCGTAACTGCAAACGACGATACGTTCGCACTGGCAGCCTAAGGGCCGCCGTCCTCTGCCTGGCTCACTGACGGGCTAGTGTCGCAAGACCGGTAGCAATACCGCCAGAGGTCATTTACGTCAGTTAAGCTCTGTCGGCGTCACGACGCCAGAGTCGAAAACCTAGTGAATCGCCGTCGCGCAGCGTGTTCGTCCGCGTCGCTCCGGTTAAATCAAATGACTGAACTACGCATGTAGAACTGTTTATGGATTGCTTCTGGACGCGGGTTCGATTCCCGCCGGCTCCACCAGAATTTGCTGCAGCAAAATAAAAACTCGCGAAAGCTTTTTAAAGCTTCGCGAGTTTTTTGTTTTTTGCGGCGCAATAAATCTGTAACAAATTGTGCAGCGGCCAATAAAAAAACGGCGCAAATCGCGCCGTCTTTTTATTGCATAAATTTTGCAAAAAATCTTTGCGAAATTCGTCCGCTTAATTATCTTGCGGGCACTGCAGGTTACAGCCATTCGGATCCCCGAGATCGCCCTTCTTGCGCATCGCCGACGTCTTGCCGTGCTGATACTTGTTGGACGGCGCAGAGGCGGCAAACTGCATCTGCGGATGTTCCTGGAGACGGAATTCGTCGGACAGGATGCCGCCCGGCACGCCCGGGGAATTCTGCGCGAAAGCGACATTGACGGTGGCAAACAGCGCGCCCGCGGTTGCGGCAGCTGCACAAACATTGAGCAAGAATTTCATGATCGATCGGCGCGCTCAGCGCGCATCTGGAACGGGGGAGCTTGTACCGGTCGAAAGTATCACAAAAAGTCGCCAAGTCTGCAGCGCTGCCTTACAGAGATATTGCTCCGCGTTACAGGGCCCGCGCGCCGAAACCCGCGCTCAGCCCCCCTCAAGCAACCCTCAGGCAGCGCTCAGCTCGCGAACGCATGCCCCAGCCAGCCTTCCCCGAGCGGCACCACCGTGCCGCACTCGCCCGGATCGTAGCCCTCCAGCCGCGCCACAGCCTCGCCGAACGGCTCGCCGCGCAGCAGTTCGAGCACCTTGGCAAGCGGCTCGCGCTCGAGCTGGGCGCGTTCGCACGCGAAGTAATAGTCCTCGTCGACGATGGGGATGAAGTCCAGACCGAAGTGATGCGCAGCCGGCTCCACGCCGAAGCCCACGTCGGCCATCCCGCTCGCGACGAACGCCGCGATCGCCGAATGCGTGAGCTCCGATGACGCATAACCATTCACGCGATCCGGATCCACGCCGATACGCGTGAGCAACAGGTCGATCAGCAAGCGCGTACCGGAGCCCGGCTGCCGGTTCACGAAGCGGATATCGCCGCGCGCGAGATCGGCCAGACCCGCAATCCCGCGCGGATTGCCGCGTTCGACGAACAAGCCCTGCTTGCGGCGCGTGAGATGAACCAGCACATGGCGCTGCGGATCGAGCCAGTTGCGATAGGCGTCGGCGCAGGCCGCGCGGAATTCGCCGCGCGGCAGATGAAAGCCCGCGAGATCGCATTCGCCGCGCGCGAGCGCCGTGATGGCGTCGGCGCTATCGCGGTACTTGATCTCGACGGGCACCTGATCGCCGACCAGCGCCGTCACCAGCGCCGCCACGGCATAGCCGTGCGACGCATGGATGCGCAGATCCTGCACGTCCGGAGCGAGCCAGCGGTTAAGGTCGCTCGCCACTTCGCTCGCGAGCGCCTGGAGGTTGCCTTGCAGGCGCTCGGTGCACAGACGCTGCGAACGCAGCACCGCCTCGCCCAGTTCCGACAGCACCGAGCCGCGGCCGCGCGCCTTGGCGATCAGCGCGCCGCCCAGGCGCTCTTCGACATCGCGCAACAAGCCCCACGCATGGCGATAGGACAAACCCTTACGCTGCGCGGCCTGCGCGATGCTGCCTTCTTCCGCGACGAGCGCGAGCAGCGGCACGACGTCCGTCAGGCTTGCCTCGCGGCCATCCGGGTCGCGCACGACCAGTTGCGCGTGGCAATCGACCTTGATCATTATGAAGTCTTCCTTCCTATTGCAACGGCCATTCTACGGGCCTATTGTTCGTCCATACAACAAGACAACCCCAGCATAGATGCACACTTTATGAATAACAAGTGCATATATGCCCCTGGAGGAGCCTCACAATGGACGAGACAAAGTCGCAGTCAGCCGCGCCGTTCAACGGTTCGGCCGATGCGCTCGTGCAGCGTCACGCGCTGCCGGGCCGCACCCTGCTCGCGATCCTGCATGCGATTCAGGACGAGCTAGGCTACGTGCCGCCAGCCGCCGTCGCGCCGCTCGGCAAGACGCTGAGTCTTTCGCGAGCCGAGGTGCACGGCGTCCTCACCTACTACCACCACTTCCGCACCGCGCC
The DNA here is from genome assembly GCF_000685015.1 of Paraburkholderia bannensis NBRC 103871. GTDB lineage: Bacteria > Pseudomonadota > Gammaproteobacteria > Burkholderiales > Burkholderiaceae > Paraburkholderia > Paraburkholderia bannensis. Next base: position 217,741 of record NZ_BAYA01000009.1, read on the forward strand.
GCCGGCGCCCGTCGTCGTCCAGCTTTGCCGCGCCGAAGCGTGCCGCAGCATGGCCGGCGAAGCGCTCGCGCAGCACGCCGAAGCGCACACGGGCTGCAAGTTCGGCGCGCATGACCATGCTTCGGCAGACGGCGTTGCGCTGGAGTCGGTCTATTGCCTCGGCCAGTGCGCGCTCTCGCCCGCCATGATGATTAACGGCACGCTGCACGCAAAAGTGACCCCGCAGAAGTTCGACGCGCTGCTCGCGAAGGCGCTCGCCGCCACGGCAGCCGCCGCCCGCACCGAGGAGGCCGCATGACGCGCATCTACGTTCCTCGCGATTCGTCGGCGCTGGCGCTCGGCGCCGATGACGTCGCCGCCGCGATCCAGCGCGAAGCCGCCGCACGCGGCATCGACATCGAACTCGTGCGCAACGGTTCGCGCGGCCTGCTCTATCTGGAACCGCTCGTCGAAGTCGAAACGGCCGATGGCCGCGTCGGCTACGCGAACGTCGAAGAAACCGATGTGAGCGCGCTGTTCGACGCCGGTTTCGTGCAAGGCGGCCAGCACGCGCGCAGCGTGGGCCTGGTCGAGCAGATTCCGTATCTGCGCCGCCAGCAGCGCCTGACTTTCGCGCGCATCGGCATCACCGATCCGCTGTCGACCGATGACTATGTCGCGCACGGCGGCCTTGAAGGTCTACGCAACGCGCTGAAGTTGACGGGCGAGCAGGCCTGCCAGTCGCTGATCGAATCGGGTCTGCGCGGTCGCGGCGGTGCGGCCTTCCCTGCCGGCATCAAGTGGCGCACGGTCGCGCAGGCGCAGGCCGACCAGAAGTACATCGTCTGCAATGCCGACGAAGGCGATTCGGGCACGTTCTCCGACCGGCTCGTCATGGAAAGCGATCCGTACATGCTGATCGAAGGCATGACGATCGCGGGCGTGAGCGTCGGCGCGACGATCGGCCATATCTATGTGCGCAGCGAGTATCCGCACTCGATCGCCGCGCTCGAAGAAGCGATCCGCCGCGCGCGCGCCGCGGGCTGGCTCGGCGACGACGTACTTGGCAGCGGCAAGCGCTTCGATCTGTTCGTCGCCAAAGGCGCGGGCGCCTATGTGTGCGGCGAGGAAACCGCGCTGCTCGAATCACTCGAAGGCAAGCGCGGCATCGTGCGCGCCAAGCCCCCGCTGCCCGCGCTCGCCGGTCTCTACGGCAAGCCCACGGTCATCAACAACGTCATCACGCTCGCCACGGTGCCGATCATCTTCGCGAAGGGCGCGGCGTTCTATCAGGACTTCGGCATGGGCCGCTCGCGCGGCACGCTGCCGTTCCAGCTTGCGGGCAACATCGCGCGCGGCGGGCTGGTGGAGCTGGCCTTCGGCGTGACGCTGCGCGAGTTGATGGTCGACTACGGCGGCGGCACCGCGAGCGGGCGTCCCGCGCGCGCCGTGCAGGTGGGCGGGCCGCTCGGCACCTATCTGCCCGAAAGCCAGTGGGACATTCCGATGGACTACGAAGCGTATGCGGCCGTCGGCGCGGTGGTCGGCCACGGCGGCATCGTGGTGCACGACGATACGTCGAATCTCGCGGAGCTGGCTCAATACGCGATGGAGTTCTGCACGCTCGAATCATGCGGCAAGTGCACGCCGTGCCGCATCGGCTCCACGCGCGGCGTCGAGGTGATCGCGAGGATCCGCAAAGGCGACACGTCGGAAAAGCAGGTCACGCTGCTGCGCGACCTCTGCGACACGATGGTGTCCGGGTCGCTGTGCGCGATGGGTGGCATGACGCCCTTCCCTGTGCTCTCCGCGCTCGATCACTTCCCCGAAGACTTCGGTCTCGAACCCGCAACGCAACCGACAGCCGCCGCCTGAACGAGGAACCCTCATGTCCGACATGCTCAAGTCCCCTGCCGGCGGTTGCGGTTCCGGCAATTGCGCCTGCAAGTCCGCAGCGATGAACAAGGCCAGCGCACGCTCGCCGTTCGACGACACCGACTACGGCACGCCGCTGCGCCACGCCGATATCGACGTCACCCTCGAAATCGACGGCCAGTGCGTGACGGTGCCCGCGGGCACCTCGGTCATGCGCGCCTCGATCGAAGCGGGCGTCAACGTGCCCAAGCTGTGCGCGACCGACTCGCTCGAACCGTTCGGCTCGTGCCGTCTGTGTCTCGTCGAGATCGAAGGCCGGCGCGGCTATCCGGCGTCGTGCACGACGCCCGTCGAAGCGGGCATGAAAGTGCGCACGCAAACCAACCGCCTGCAAAAGCTGCGCCGCAACGTGATGGAGCTTTACATCTCCGATCACCCGCTCGACTGCCTCACCTGCCCCGCCAATGGCGACTGCGAACTCCAGGACATGGCGGGCGTGACGGGCCTGCGCGAAGTGCGCTACGGCTTTGACGGCGCGAACCACCTCAAGGACAAGAAGGACGAATCGAACCCGTACTTCACCTACGATCCGTCGAAGTGCATCGTCTGCAACCGCTGCGTGCGCGCCTGCGAGGAAACGCAAGGCACCTTCGCGCTGACCATCGCCGCGCGCGGTTTCGAATCGCGCGTCGCGGCGGGCGCGAGCGAAGCGTTCATGGATTCCGAATGCGTTTCGTGCGGCGCATGCGTGGCCGCGTGCCCGACTGCCACGCTGCAGGAAAAGAGCGTCGTGATGCTCGGCCAGGCCGAACATTCGGTCGTGACGACCTGCGCCTATTGCGGCGTGGGCTGCTCGTTCAAGGCCGAAATGAAGGGCAATGAAGTCGTGCGCATGGTGCCGCACAAGAACGGCCAGGCCAACGAAGGCCACGCCTGCGTGAAGGGCCGCTTCGCGTGGGGCTACGCAACGCACAAGGATCGCATCAAGAAGCCGATGATCCGCGCGAAGATCACCGATCCGTGGCGCGAAGTGAGCTGGGAAGAAGCGCTCAATTACGCCGCCAGCGAGTTCCGCCGCATCCAGGCGAAGCATGGGCGCGACTCGATCGGCGGCATTACGTCGTCGCGCTGCACGAACGAGGAAACCTATCTCGTGCAGAAGCTCGTGCGCGCCGCGTTCGGCAACAACAATGTCGATACCTGTGCGCGCGTGTGCCATTCGCCTACGGGTTATGGCCTGAAGACGACGCTCGGCGAATCGGCGGGCACGCAGACGTTCGCCTCGGTCGATCACTCCGACGTCATCATGGTGATCGGCGCGAATCCGACCGACGGCCATCCGGTGTTCGGCTCGCGTCTGAAGCGCCGCGTGCGCCAGGGCGCGAAGCTGATCGTCGTCGACCCGCGCCGCATCGATATCGTCGACACCGCGCACGTGAAGGCCGAACATCATCTGCAACTGCGCCCCGGCACCAACGTCGCGATGGTCAATTCGCTCGCGCACGTGATCGTCACCGAAGGTCTGGTCAACGAAGCATTTGTCGCCGAGCGCTGCGAGACGCGCGCGTTCGAGCAATGGCGCGATTTTGTCGCGCTGCCGGAGAACTCGCCCGAAGCGATGGAGCCGCTCACCGGCGTGCCCGCGCAAAGGGTGCGCGAGGCGGCGCGCCTCTATGCGCGCAAGGGCAATTCGGCGATTTACTACGGCCTGGGCGTGACGGAGCATGCGCAAGGCTCGACGATGGTGATGGGCATTGCGAACCTCGCGATGGCGACGGGCAATATCGGCCGCGAAGGTGTGGGCGTGAATCCGCTGCGCGGCCAGAACAATGTGCAGGGCTCGTGCGACATGGGCTCGTTCCCGCATGAGCTGCCGGGCTATCGGCATGTTGGCGACGCCACGACGCGCGCCCTCTTCGAAGACGCCTGGCAGGTCACGCTGCAAAGCGAGCCGGGCCTGCGCATCCCGAACATGTTCGAGGCGGCGCTCGACGGCACCTTCATGGGCCTCTACTGCCAGGGCGAGGACATCGTCCAGTCCGACCCGAACACGCAGCATGTGGCGGCGGCGCTCTCGTCGATGGAATGCATCGTCGTGCAGGACATCTTCCTGAACGAGACGGCGAAGTACGCGCACGTGCTGCTGCCGGGCTCGTCGTTCCTGGAGAAAGACGGCACCTTCACCAACGCCGAGCGCCGCATTTCGCGCGTGCGCAAGGTCATGCCGCCGATCGCCGGTTACGCCGACTGGGAAGTCACGATCCTGCTCGCACGCGCGCTGGGCTACGAGATGGACTACACGCATCCGTCGCAGATCATGGACGAGATCGCGCGCCTCACGCCGACGTTCCATGGCGTTTCGTACAAGCGGCTCGACGAGATGGGCAGCATCCAGTGGCCCTGCAACGAGGCCGCACCGGATGGCACGCCGATCATGCACATCGACGGATTCGTGCGCGGCAAGGGCAAGTTCGTGATCACGAAGTTCATCGCCTCGCCGGAGAAGGTCACGCGACGCTTCCCGCTGCTGCTCACGACGGGCCGCATCCTGTCGCAATACAACGTGGGCGCGCAGACGCGCCGCACCGAAAACTCGCGCTGGCATGAAGAAGACCGGCTGGAAGTGCATCCGGTCGACGCCGAGGATCGCGGCATTCGCGACGGCGACTGGGTGGGGATCGAATCGCGCGCGGGGCATACGGTATTGCGCGCGAAGGTAAGCACGCGCATGCAGCCGGGCGTGGTGTACACGACGTTCCACTTCCCCGAGTCGGGCGCTAACGTCATCACGACAGATGCGTCGGACTGGGCCACCAATTGCCCCGAGTACAAGGTGACGGCCGTGCAGGTGAGCCATGTGCAGCAGCCTTCGGAATGGCAGCGCGAGTACTCGCGTTTCAACGCGACGCAGCTCGATCTGCTGGGCAAGCGCGATACGGTCGTGACGTCAGGGAAATGAGCCGATGAAAACCGACCACCTGATCGAGATGGCAAACCAGATCGGCGAGTTCTTCGACTCGCTGCCCGATCGCGAGGAAGCGCTCACCGGCATTGCCGAGCACATCCGCAAGTTCTGGGAGCCGCGTATGCGCCGCGCGCTGCTCGGGGCGCTGGATGGCAGCGGCACGCACGATGACGCCGGTTTCAGCGAGATCGTGCGTGCCGCGCTCGTGCAGCATCGCGAGGCGCTGACGCCCGCTGCGTAACGTCGCGGGCGTACGCGGCAGGCGTCACTGCGCGGATGGCCTGGGCGAAGGCGCGGGCGCGAACCACGTCTCGCAGTGGCGCAGCAGGCCGTGCAAGTCCGATCCAGTACGGCCGCGCGCGCAGATATAACCGTCGGGCCGCACGAGATAGAACGCGGGACGCGTGCGCCCGTACGCGTCGCCCAGCGACGGCGCGCCCTCGCCCGCGAGCGGCGCTTCGCCTTCTTCGAGATCCGCGAGCCACCAGACCCGCACGGCTTGCGGCAACGCGTGCTCGACGGACTCGGCGAAATGACGCAATGCGTCAGCGCCGTTGCCTTTCGCGCCGACAGAACCGCTTGCGCCAGTCGCCCCCGTCGCACCCGTCGCTCCATTCGCGGCCCCCACCTCCATCGCGCCATGTCCGGCCGCGTCGGCGGCACGCACCGTATCGGCGTCCACCAGCAGGAACAGCGAAAAGCTCCCCGGGTCGTGCAGATCGAAAATGCGGCCCTTGCCCGGCGCCTTGCCAAGCGGCCCATCGATCACGCGCACACAGGCGTCGGGCGCGCGCTCGCCCGCGCGCGGGCCGCCGTCCAGCACGCGCTCCAGCGTCAATGGACTGCGCCGATACTGGATCGACAACTCGCTCACCGCCTGACGCGCTGCATCGCGCAACGGCCCGAGCGCGACCAGCGCCGGCATCACGCGCTCGCGCAGCAGCTTGAGCGGGCCATGATCGGCCTCGACGAGTTGCGTCATGAAGCTCGTCTGGCGCAGCACGATGCGCTCGATCGGCGAACGCTCGGCGTGATAGGTGTCGAGCAGCCGCTCGGGCGCGCCGCCCAGCACGCGCGCGAGTTTCCAGCCCAGATTGAACGCCTCCTGAATGCCGGTGTTCATGCCCTGCGCGCCCGCCGGGCTGTGCACATGCGCGGCGTCGCCCACGAAGAACACGCGCTCCATGCGCAGAAACCGCACCATGCGGCTATTGATGCGGAAGTACGACGCCCAGCGCATATCGGCAATCGAGACCGGATGATGCACGCGCCGCTCGACCACCGAGCGGCACTCTTCGAGCGTCGGCACCGGGATCGTGCCTTCGGGCGCGGCCGGCAGCATCGTCTTGTGATCGGCGATCAGGCGATAGCGGCCATGCCCGTACGGAAACAGCGCCGCCAGCCCATCGCCCGAGGCGAACACGTGGAATTCGTCGTCGGACCAGGGCGTGCTCGCTTCGATATCGGCCAGCAGGAACGATTGCGCGAGCGTCTCGCCCTCGAACTGCATGTTCAGGCGATGGCGCACGGTACTGTGCGCGCCGTCGGCGGCGACCAGGTAGGCGCAGCGCAGCGCTTCGACGCGGCCATTGGCGCAACGCACATCGGCGCTGATGCCCGCCGCGCCTTGATGCAGCTCCAGCAACTCGCAGCCGCGTTCGACCTCGACGCCGAAGGTCGCTAGCTGCGCGGCGAGAATGCGTTCGGTTTCGGTCTGGTCGAGAAACAGCAGGTACGGATAACGTGTGAACAGCGGATCGAAGTCGAGCCGCGCGCGGCGCTGCCCATTCGAATAGAGATTGGCGACGTGCGCGCGATGGCCGCGCGCGAGAAAGGGCTCGACGATACGATGCTGCTCGAAGAGTTCGAGCGTGCGCGCCTGGATGCCGATGGCGCGCGAATGACGTGCGGGCTCGTGCGCGCGATCGATCAGGCGAACCGGAATGCGCGCGCGGGCGAGGCTCAGTGCAGCAGCGAGACCGGTTGGTCCCGCGCCGACGATGAGCACGGACGGCTGGGAAAAAACCTCGGTCATGCAGACCTCCATGCGGCCGACATGAACCGTAGTGTACGCCCGCTATCCGCGTGGCCGGCCCTGCCCTGGCGCTGTGCTCAGGTATGTCCTCAAGCTGGGCGCATCGGAAAGATCGCGGCCGATTGCGCGATGGCGACCGTACCCGGAGCCCACCCGCTGTGCCCTCTCTATACCCCATGGGCGTGATCGTGCGGATCGTCGGCGCTCATCGGCTGATCTTGGGCCGTCGGGATGCGGGCTCAATGCGGGGTTCCGGCTGCCTGGCCAGTGAATAGGGTCAAGCTTCCACAGCCCGATTACGGAACGCCTGCGCGAGTGTGGGAAAATGCCGCCTTTAGATCTCCCACGTATTTGCCTTTCGGTCATGGAACAGGTTTTTGTCCGCGCGTTCGCCGCACATCGCGACGGCCGGCTGGAGGACGCCGAGCGCGGTTACCGCGCGACGCTCGCCGCCGATCCCGTGCACGTCGATGCGCTGCACATGCTCGGCGTGCTGCGGCATCAAAAGGGCCAGCACGCCGAAGCCGCGGATCTCGTGCGCCGGGCCGTCGACCTGCGTCCCGAGGACGCCGCGCTCCAGTTGAACCTCGGCAACGCGCTGAAGGCGATGGGCGAGCTCGACAACGCGATCGAGCGCTTTCGCAATGCGCTCACGCTCGCGCCCACGTTCGCGCTCGCGCACTACAACCTCGGCAACGCCTATGCGGCGATCGGCCGCCACGAGGACGCGATGTACGCGTTCGAGCACGCGGTGCGCCTGCAGCCGGGCGACGCGTCGTCGCACAACAACCTGGGCAACGCGCTGCACGCGCTGGGCCGTCACGCCGAAGCCGCCGAATCGTTCCGCCGCGCGCTGAAGATCCGTCCCGGCCACGCTGGCGCGCACAACAACCTCGGTATGGCCCTCAATGCGCTCGGCGACAGCGCGGGCGCGGTCGAGCACTTCCAGAAGGCGCTGCGCGCGCAGCCGCGCTTCGTCGCTGCGCATTTCAACCTGGCGAACACGCTCGACGCGACCGGCTATCACGCGCACGCCGTGGCGGGCTACGAAGAAGCGCTTGCGCTGCAGCCGCAGTTCCCGCCCGCCCTGTTCGGCCTTGGCAATGCGCTCGCGGCGCTCGGTCGGCATGACGAAGCAATCGCGGCCTATGAGCGCGCCATCGGCCTCGATCCGAAGTTTTCGCTTGCGTGGCTCGCACTCGGCACGGCGCAGCACGCGCTCGGCCGTCATGCCGCCGCGCTGCGCGCCTTCGACGAGGCCCTGCGCGCCCGGCCGGATCTCGCCGCCGCGCACCTGAACCGCTCGCTCACCTGGCTCACGCTCGGCGACTTCCGGCGCGGCCTGCCCGAATACGAATGGCGACTCGATCCGACTTCGCGCGACGTCGGCTTCAGCGCGCTCGGTCTGCCCTCGCGCACCAGCGCGCCGGTGCCCACCTGCGCGCAAGGCGTGCCGCGCTGGCGCGGCGAGCCGCTCGGCGAGCGCACGCTGTTGATCCACGCTGAACAGGGTTTCGGCGACACGTTGCAGTTCGTGCGCTTCGTGCCGTCGGTGATCGCGCTCGCGCAGGCAGGCACGCGCATCGTGCTCGAAGTGCAGGCGCCGCTCGTGCCGCTGATCGCGCCCGCTGCGCACGCGGCGCGCATCACGCTGGTCGCCCAGGGCGCGCCGCGCCCGCAGGCCGATCTGCAATGCCCCCTGCTGTCGCTGCCACTCGTGCTCGGCACGACCTTCGACGCCCTGCCCGCGCCCATGCCTTACCTCGCCGCCCCCACCGCGTACCGCCGCAAATGGCGCGGCTCGCTCGGCGGCCAGGCGCGGCGCAAGATCGGCCTCGCGTGGTCGGGCCGCATTCATAAGCATGAAAACCGCAGCATGCCGCTGGCCGCACTCGAACCGCTGTTCGCGCTCGACGGCATTGACTGGATCGTGCTGCAACCTCAATTGACCGACGCCGAGCATGCCGCGCTCGACGTGCATCCGCGCGCTCGCTCGATCCATCGGCTGGGCGAGAAGCTCGCCGATTTCGCGGACACCGCCGCCGTGATCGAGCGGCTCGACGCAGTGGTCTCCATCGATACGTCGATTGCCCACCTTGCCGGTGCGCTCGACGCCAGGCTCTGGCTGATGTTGCCGTTCGCCGCCGACTGGCGCTGGTTCGCCAATACCGATGCCAGCCCCTGGTATCCGCGCGCGCGGCTCGTGCGCCAGCCGCGCCCGGGTGCGTGGGACGAAGTCGTCGCCCAGGTCGCCAGCGCCTTGCGCGAAGGCTGACACGCTTGCGGGCGCAAGGCCGCCGCCAACACGCCAGACGTAAAAAAACCCGCATCGCTGCGGGTTTTTTTACGTCGTTGTGCGTCGTTCAGACCGTCTTGTACTGGTTGCGCGCTTCGGCGGTGCGATAGAGCACGAGCGTCGCGATCAGCCCGCAGATGCCCGCGACGCCCATCCACGCACCCGGTGCGGCCTTGTTGCCGCTCACGTGAATCAGGTAGGTCGAGATGGCCGGCGTGAAGCCGCCGATGGTGGTCGCAAGGCTGTAGGCCAGCGAGAAACCGGCCGTGCGCACATCGGCGGGCATGACTTCGGTCAGCGCCACGACCATCGCGCCGTTGTAGCAGCCATAGAGGAACGAGAGCCACAGCTCGACCATCAGCAGGCGCGCGAACGACGGATCGGCGACGAGCCATTGCACCGCCGGATACGCGGTCAGGATCGTGAGAATCGTGAAGGTGAGCAGCACGGGACGACGGCCGATGCGATCGGAAATCGCGCCCGACACTGGCAGCCAGAACAGATTCGACAAGCCGATGCAGACCGTCACGACGAGCGTATCGAGCTCGCCCATCTTGAGCACTTCCTTGCCGAAGGTCGGCGTGTAGGCCGTGATCATGTAGAACGACACCGTCGTCATGATGACCATGCCCATGCCGCCCAGCACGATGCCCCAGTTCTGCATCATCGACGCCATGATTTCGCGGATCGACGGGCGATGCTTCTTCTTCGCGAATTCCTCGGTTTCCTGCAGCGAGCGACGGATCAGGAACAGGAACGGCACGATCAGGCAGCCGATGATGAACGGCACGCGCCAGCCCCAAGCGGTCATTTCCTCGACCGGCAGCAAGCGGTGCAGCAGCACGCCCAGCAGCGCCGCGAAGATCACGGCAACCTGCTGGCTGCCCGACTGCCAGGACACGTAGAAGCCCTTGTTGCCCTTGGTCGCGATCTCCGAAAGATAGACCGATACGCCGCCCAGCTCCACGCCCGCCGAGAAGCCCTGCAACAGCCGCCCGCACAGCACGAGCACGGGCGCGAGCACGCCGATGGTCGCGTAACCCGGCACGACGGCGACGGCGAGCGTGCCGAGCGCCATCAGGCCGAGCGTCAGGATGAGCCCCTTGCGCCGGCCGTGATGGTCGATATACGCGCCGAGGATGATCGCCCCGAGCGGACGCACGAGAAAGCCTGCGCCGAACACGGACAGCGCGAGCATCAGCGAGGCGAACGCGTTGTTGCTCGGGAAGTAGGTCTTGGCAATCGCCGAGGCGTAATAGCCGTAGACCATGAAGTCGTACATTTCCAGGAAGTTGCCGCTGACGACGCGAAACACCGTGCGGAACTTCGATTCGCTGGAAGAAGCGTGGGTCGCTGTGGACATGACGATCTCTGAAGGATTGCCGGCCGTCTGGCCCAGACACACGCGCGTGACTGAGCTAGACGGCCTGACTGTGAAACATGAGGTGAAGCACGAAACATCGATGCGCGCCGTTGCGCCTGGGCCTCGCGCGCGCGGGCGCTCATTATCCTGCTCGCTTCCAGGGTCAGAAATCCGGGTAAGACCTGAGCACAGTTAGCTAACGCCCGCCAACTTCGCGCTATTATTTCTATTTGCTTTCAAATAAGCCCGCCGCCGGGCGGTTCGCATGGCGGTGCCTATCATGCACAATAGTCCATCGATGCTGCCCGTTTCGGCGAATTCGCCGGGTGTGTGACGGGCCGCACCCGCAGCAGACCTTTTCCGCAAAACCGACGCCCGCATGTCCACCGCCGCTACCCTCACCCTGCGACCGGCCACGCTCGCCGATGCCCCGCTACTCGCCGCCATGCACGCCGCAAGCTGGCAGGCCACCTATCGGCAGTTGCTACCGGCTGCCTTCCTCGAAAGCGAAGTCAACGCAGAGCGGGCGGCCTACTGGCGCGCGCGCATGGAGGCGCCTGGCGCGCAGCGCCGTCTGGTGCTGATCGCCGAACTCGGTGCGCCCGGTGCCGAGCCGACACCCGTTGGTTTCGTGTGTGTCGAACGCCAGCCCGAATCGCAGTGGGGCGTGCTGCTCGACAATCTGCATGCGTTGCCCGCGCATCAGGGAATCGGCGTGGGCAAGCGGCTCATGGCGGCCGCCCAGGCATGGGCACGCCAGCAGGGCGAGAGCCAGCTCTATCTGTACGTGCTCGACGGCAACACGCCGGCGATCGCTTTCTATGAGCGACAAGGCTGGGAGTTTTCGGGCTCCGAACCCGATCGCATGGGCGGCGTCGACATCACGGCGCTGCGCTACGTCTACCGGCTCGCCGGCCGCCAGACGTAAGCCTGCGCTTCGCTCGCACGGTGGACGTGCTGCATTGGCCCGGCTATCGGCCGTCTATCCGGGCCGTCTATCCGTACAGAGACTACAATTCCCGTCAATTTTTCAGACGTTTCCGATGGATTGCCGGGCGTCGGATCTTCAGAATCAACGGTCGAACATCCGATTCCCGAATAGCGCGCCGCCCGCTGAGGGGTGGCGCGCCTTTCGAACACCACCGTTTCTGGTGCCCCGCCACAGCAAGGCAGCGAGAGATCCATGTCAACTTTTCCGTTAGTTCAGGTGGAAGGCGCACTCGCAATGCCACACATGCGCCCGCTCAACCGCGTTCCACCGCCATTCGGCCGCGAATGGTCACTCATGCCTTCGCAGTTCAGCCTGCGTACCGAACTTCACGCGCTCTACGCAGCATTCCTGCGCACCATCTGCCTGAGCGCGGAAGCCTTCCGCCAGGCCTATCGCTGGGATCGCCAGCCGCGCGCCGCAGCCGAACCGCCGCGCCCCGCCGCCGCGCCGGTCGGCGCTGCAATGAACGCCGCACAGGCCCAGCAAGCCGCTGCCGAAGCCCTCGGCGCTCGCACGGCGGGTGCTACGAAAATGGCGCAAGCGGTTCAGCGTGCGCAAGGTGCTCCGGCCGCACGCACGCCACCACCGTCGCACAAGCTCACAGCCAGCGCCGTCGCCATCGGCAGCGCGGCATTGCTCGCATGGATCGTCGCCAGTCATACGCAAGTCCGCGACGATAAAGGCCAGTCCACCCTGCGTGCGTCCGCCAGCCCGGCTGCGAAGGCCGATACGCACTCCTCATCGCGCCTCGCCGACGAACGCGCACTGCATGACCGCTCGATCTCGGGGGTCATCGAAGGCCCGAAAACCGCCGCCCCCGCCGCCGCCATCCCCGCCGCCATCCCGGATGCGAGCCATGAACAAGGCGTCGCGATCAGTTCGGCGGTCGTGGCCCAGCGGGCGATGCCAGTGCCTTCGCCTACGACGGCGGCTACCGCTTCCACGGCCACACCAATCGTCGCGCCGGGTACCGTGCGGGACGCCGCGCCGCAAGCCGCGCCAGTCCAACGCCCGGAACTGATCGCGACCGCGCCCGCCGCCACTGCGGCACCCGCCGTTACGCGGGGCAAGGACGCCACGTCAGCGCTCGCTGCTGCGCCTGCAACCGCGAAGCGTCCCGACTTCGCAATGCGTGCGCACACCGGCAAGCCCGTGCAAAGCACGTTCAAACCCAGGGCCGCTGGCGAGAAGCGCACCGCCAGGTCGCACCAGGCGATCACTCAGGCGACAAGCACAACGAAGGCAACCAGAGCCGCAGAACAGGCGGCGCGCGATATAGGTAGCCGCCACGCGGTGCACGAATTCGCGCCGCACCGCAGCGCGCCGATCGTCACGACCCAGCGCACCCACGGCATGTATTCAGAAGCCGCTGAGTATTCGCCGCATCAATTCGCAGCGGACTCCAGCGACGAATACGCGTCCCTCACGACTTATGCGAACACGCGCGCAGCGCCGCACCGCGCCCCGGTTGCCGCTGACAGCACGGATTGGGTCAATCATGTCGCGCAACGCCGCGTGACTGAAGTGCCTGATCACTTCGAAAAGTAAGGTTCCCGAAGCAAAACCGGCAACCCGTCCCAAAGCAAAAGCCCGGCTCCTCGCCGGGCTTTTGCTTTTTGTCTCGCCTGGTGCGTTCGACTCGTCATCCCGACACAGAACGCCGCCCTGTGGACAGCGCCCCGCCGACCAGGTCTGATATCTACCGACGCGAGCCAGGCAGGCCTTGCTCCGTTTCACGCTGAAGCTGATCGACCTGATTCTGCAATTGACGCAATTGCGCTTGCGCCTGGATCTTCTCGGCATTGAGCGCGGCTGCGTTGCCCTGCACCTGGCGCTGATAGTCGTCCACGCGCGCCTGCTGCGTGCGCGCGACATCGATATCCGCCTGAAGTCGACGGGCACGATCTGCGTTGATCGCAATGACGCGCTCGATGAAGGCCTTTTGCGCCTCGATCTGCATGCGGCGGATTTCGACTTCGGCAAGACGCTGGGTCTGCTGCACGAAGTTTGCATAGATCGATTCCGCGCGTGCATCGTCCTGCGAACGGATCACACGCCAGAAGTGCTTGTCCTGGAACAGCACGACGTAGTACGTCATTTCCGGCGGATAGAAGAACAGGCTCGCCCCGTAGCTGGCGTTGTAGGTGGTGCGCAGCTCGACCAGTTGCGCATCGTGGATCAGTTGCATCAGCGTAGCGACGTCGCCCTGCGATGCGCCAGCCGTCGCCTGGTCGTCGGCCATGCCTGCAGGCGGCAAGGCATTCGCGGGCTGCGGCGTGAGACTGCCGAGCGCCGGGCGGCTGCCCGCCACCGGCGCGGCGTCGCTCGCGAGCGAGCCAGCCCATGCCGGCGCGCCCTGCTGCAAGAGGGTGATAACCGCGGCGGCCAGCAGGGCGCGCCGCAGCACAGTGGATTGCTTCATGACTGCCTGTTCCGTTCAGGATTCCGAGTAACCGCTTATTATCGCCGCCCGAAAATCTCATAAACGCCGATTAATTTCGGATAACAGAAGAACGCGCGAAACCTGCGATTTCCTTGTCCGAAATCACCTACTTAATCTTAGGAATTGTCGGAAGAGTCGTACGGGAAAAGAAAAAGGGGCGACGCCCCTTTTTCGGTGATGCCTTTGCGGTTGCCCTGCCTTGCTCGACGCTCGCGAAGTGTCGCGTCAGCAAACGTCAGGGGCGGTGAGAAACGGTCGGCACTGATCAGAAACGCGTCTCGCGCGCCGAACGCAGGAAGTTGTCGAGCAGCGGCGTGCAGTCGAGCAGTTCGGGGCCGCCCGCGCGATGGAACTCCGGGTGCCACTGCACGCCGACGACAAACGGCGCACGCCGGTAGCGCACGGCTTCGATCAGCCCATCGCCTGCCGACACCGCCTCGACCGTCAGATCGCGGCCAAGCGTCTTGACCGCCTGGTGGTGGATCGAGTTGACGATGGCCTCGCGCCGGCCCGGAAACATGCTGGCGAGCGACGAGCCTTCCGGGAACGTGATGGCATGGCGATGCTGGTCGTAATGCTCGCTAACGTGCACGCCGGCCGTCGGCACATCGGTGGCGATGTCCTGATACAGCGAGCCGCCGAACGCGACATTGATGAGCTGGCAACCGCGGCACACGCCGAGCACCGGCTTGCCCGATTCGACGAATTCATGCAGCAGTTCCAGTTCGTACATGTCGCGCACGCGGTCGCCGGGCCATTCGGGGCGCGGCGCGACTTCCGCGTAGGTTTGCGGCGAGACATCGGCGCCGCCTTGCAGCAGCAGTCCGTCGAGATGCTTCGCGTAGTCGCGCAGGCGGATATTGCTCGGATGCAGCATGCCTTGATGGCCGACCGTCGGGATCATGAAGACGATCACGTCGCGCGACATGACCCAGTGCGCGATCGATTCCTCAAGATACTGAAGCGTCTTGCCGCGCAAGCCCTGGGCGCCGGGCTCGGGGTGAAAGATGCGCGCCGATACACCGATACGCAATGTGCGTTGCGTGATGCGCTGGCCCGCACGGTCGAACAACTGACGCGCACGCGCCGCGACGATGCGACCGAACACCGACCACGCCGAATCGCTCGGACGCAGGTAGCGCGGCGATTCGGGCGGCAAGGCACCCGGCGGCGGCGGATTCTGCGCGCTGAAGTCGGGGGCCTGGCCAAAGCCCGCGGGCGCTGCACCCGCTCGTGGCGCAGCGGCTTCAGTGGCGGTGGGTTTCGCTGTGCCTGGCGTGGGCGCGGGCACTTCGCGATCGGCGGCAGCAGCGACTTCGATCGGCACCTGCGGCTTGCCTGCGCCCGTCGCGGCCGCCCTGGCGGCGGCTTCCGCGGCTTGTCGCGCCACCGCCCGCTCGGCTTCCTCGCGGGCCTGGGCGGCTTCGCCAGCGGCCTCAGACACGGTGGAGGCAGAAGCCGCTGCCTGGGCCGTCGGCGGTTCCTCGTCGGTGCCGCCGCCGGAGCTGTCGGCGCCTGCCGCATCGGGCGTGATCGTCGATGCGCTCTCAGGCGAATCAGTCGATGCGCGTTGTGCGGCCTCGCCGGAACCGGGCGTCTGGGCGGCAGCCTGGGGAGATGCAGAAGAAGCGGAAGGAGAAGGTGAAGCGGCGCCGGAATCCGTGGAACGGTTGGGATCGGTGGATCCGGTGGATCCGGCGGGACGGCCTGCGCCGTCGGGAACCTCTGGGCGGTCGGTCTTGTTGTCGCTCATGACGTGGGGTCGGGGCGCGCTACATCGTTGCAGGGCGCAAACGGATGAACAGGGTTTCGATTATGCGTCCCACCGCATCACGCCGCCACCCATTTGCACAATTGCTCACATTCCGTCACATTGGCCGCGCTCGTCATCCTGTCCAGCCTTTGCTGCCCCCGCCGTTCTCCTAGTGCGTGTCCTGGCGCTCGTCGAAAGTCTCGCGCAACGCAATCTGCATGCTCGCGTGGATCTTCACGCACCAACGCCAGAACAGCATCGTCAGCAACGCCGCGCACACCAGCACGCCGATCAGAAAGCCCGTCGGCGGCAGGATCGTGCCCGACAGCGCGGCCACCAGCACGAACACACCGATCATCGATATGGCCGGCACCAGCTCGGCGATGGCGTGGCGCAGCGCGCGCGTGAAGCGTCCGGCCTTCTCGGGCTGCACGCTGACCTCGGCCAGCAGCAACGCGAGCGACTGGGTCTTGCGCCACACGGCCACGAGGAACGGCATGGCCAGCAACAGCGCGACGCTCCACAGCACCACCCGCTGGATGCGCTCGTCGGGCACCCAGCTGGCAATAGCCGGCGACGCATAGCGCGCGCCATACGACATGCCGATAAAGATTGCCGACACCAGCGCCAGATTCAGCGCGATCTGCAGCACGATGCGCCGCGTGAGCGAAAACAGCGTCGGGCCGCCCTCGCCCTGCGAACGCGGCATCAGGCAGCGCAACCACTGGCTATACATGCCGAACACGTTGGACACGGCGGGCGGCATGGCGCGCGCGAGGCGCTGCGAGAGCGGATCGGCCACGCGGATCAGATACGGCGTGGTGAGCGTCGTGATGGCCGACACCGTCACGGCGATCGGATACAGGAAACCGCTCGTCACTTTCAGCGTGAGCCCGAGCGACGCGATGATGAACGAGAACTCGCCGATCTGCGACACCGTCATGCCGACGCGCATCGCCGTGCGGCCGTCGCGCCCCGCGAGGAAAGTGCCCAGACCGCACGACACCAGCTTGCCGAACACGACAGCCAGCGAGATCACGGCGATCGGCCAGGCGTAGTCGACCAGTACGAGCGGGTTGAGCATCAGCCCGATGGTGACGAAGAAGATCGCCGAAAACGCATCGCGCAACGGCGCGACCAGATGCTC
The DNA here is from genome assembly GCF_000685015.1 of Paraburkholderia bannensis NBRC 103871. Lineage (GTDB taxonomy): Bacteria > Pseudomonadota > Gammaproteobacteria > Burkholderiales > Burkholderiaceae > Paraburkholderia > Paraburkholderia bannensis. Next base: position 234,588 of record NZ_BAYA01000009.1, read on the forward strand.
GATGCGCTCCAGGTGCCGCGACTCGGCCATCACCGCGCCGATCAGGAACGCGCCCAGCGCGATCGAGTAGTCGAGCTTGACGACCAGCAGGCAGAACGCGAAGCAGAACCCGAGCACCGACACCAGCAGCATCTCGTCGCTGCCCACGCGCGCCACATAGCCGAGCACGCGCGGCACGATCAGGATGCCCGCCAGCAGCGAGACCGTCATGAACAGCAGCAGCTTGCCGAGCGTGATGAGCGCGATGCCAGGCGAAAGCTCCCCCGTTTGCGCGATGCCGCCAAGCAGCACGAGCATCGCAATGCCCAGGATGTCCTCGACGATCAGGATGCCGAACACGAGCTGCGCGAACGGTTCGCGCTTGACGCCCAGATCCGCGAGCGCCTTGACGATGATGGTGGTCGAGGAGATCGCCAGGATCGCGCCGAGAAACAGCGAATCCATCGCGGCCCAGCCAAACGCGCGGCCAATTTCATAGCCCAGCCACAGCATCACGACGATCTCGGAAATCGCCGCGACGATGGCCGTTGCGCCCACCTGGAACAGCTTGCGCAGACTGAACTCCAGCCCGAGCGAAAACATCAGGAACACGACGCCTAGCTCGCCCATCGTCTGGATGGTCTGCTCGTCGTGGATCAGCTGGAACGGCGGCGTATAGGGCCCGATGATCACGCCTGCCGCGATATAGCCAAGCACCACCGGCTGTTTCAGGCGATGGAACAGTACGGTGACGATCCCGGCGATCGCCATGACGACTGCCAGATCCTGAATAAAGCCGATTCCCTGGTGCATAAGCTCAAATCCTTACAAAATGCTATCGAATAGCTGAATGTTACCCGATGATCCGGCTGCGCCAAATCGTCCGCGCAACAAAAATCCAGCGTTCTACAATGATGTGTCCCTTGCGGTGCGTCATGCGCGGATCACGATGCTGTCCGCCGCCGCCGCGCGCCGCCGCCCGAGTTCAACGAACCGCCTTCCGTGCCCCGCTGCCATGACCTCTAGCGCCACCTCCCCTGCTTTCCCTCCGCTCGCCCAACTGGCCGCCGATCTGGCCGCGGGTCGCACCACCAGCCGCGCGCTCGCCGAAGCCGCGCTCGAACGCATCGCCGATCCGGCGGGCCAGGGCGCGACGGTCTTCACGCACGTCGACGCCGCTCGCGTGCGCGCCGCCGCTGACGCACACGACCGCCTGCGCGCCTCGGGCACGGTGCTGTCGCCGCTCGCGGGCATTCCGGTGTCGATCAAGGATCTCTTCGATGTCGAAGGCGAAGTCACGCGCGCAGGTTCTACGGCGCTAGCCAACGCCGCGCCCGCCAGCGCGGACGCCCCGGCCGTCGCACGCCTGCGCCAGGCGGGCGCGGTGCTGGTCGGGCGCACCAACATGAGCGAATTCGCGTTTTCGGGGCTTGGCCTGAATCCGCACTACGGCACGCCGCTCTCGCCGTGGCAGCGCGATGTGAAGGGCGACCAGCGTGTCGCGGGCGGCTCGTCGTCGGGTGCGGCGGCCTCGGTCGCGGACGGCATGGCCGCCATCGCGCTCGGCACCGACACCGGCGGCTCGATCCGCATTCCCGCCGCGTTCTGCGGCCTGACCGGCTTCAAGCCCACCGCCGCGCGCATCCCGAAGGCGGGCGGCGTGCCGCTCTCGCCGACGCTCGACTCGTTCGGCCCGATCGGCAACAGCGTGGCCTGCTGCGCGCTCGCCGACCGCATCCTCGCGGGCCTCGCGCCGCACGTGCCGGCCGCGCGTCATCTGGAAGGCGTGCGCATCGGCGTGCTGACGAACTTCGTGACCGACGGCGTAGAGGCCGAAGTCGCCGACACCATCGACACCGCGCTCAAGCATCTCGACGCGGCAGGCGCGATCGTCAACGACGTGCGGTTTTCGGCGTTCGAGCGTTTCGGCGAGATCAACCGCATCGGCTTTGCGTCGATGGAGGCTTACGCGTGGCATCGCGCGTTGATCGCCCAGCATCGCGATCAATACGATCCGCGCGTGCTCATGCGCATCCTCAAGGGCGAGCCCGCCAGCGCCGCCGATTATCTCGACCTGGTCGCCGCGCGCGCCGCCGTGATGGAGGAGGCGCAGGCCGCGCTGTGGTCGCGTTTTGACGTCGTGATCGCGCCGACGGTGCCGATCGCGCCGCCCGCCGTCGCCCCGCTCGCCGCCGATGACGACGTGTTCGCACGCACCAATGCGCTCGTGCTGCGCAATCCCAGCGCCTTCAACTTCCTCGACGCGTGCGCGCTCTCGCTGCCGGTGCACCGCCACGGGGCCGCGCCGGTCGGACTGATGCTCGCCGCCGCGCCTTACGCCGACGACGCGCTGCTCGCAATCGGGCGCGGCGTCGAAGCCGTGCTGGCCCCGCTGCGCTGAGCCGCTGGATTGCTGGAAAACGCCGCGCGCGAAGCCCGGTGAGCCGCGAGTCAGCCCGCCGCGCGCCTGTGCGCTTGCTCGCGGCGGCCGGCCTTCGCGCTAGAATCCCGTCACGCCGTTGTAGCCGGTGTCCGCGCGCACCGCTGCGCCTCCAACCCGAAAAAAACGAACCACATGAACGACGATAACGCGCTATTGCGCCGCGAACGCAGCCTGCTGGTACTGCTCGGCATCATCTGTCTCGCGCTGCTGGCCGGCGCACTCTATATGCAGTACGCCGAGCACCAGGATCCGTGCCCGCTGTGCATCCTGACGCGCTATTTCTTCATCCTGATCGCCGTTTTCGCGTTTCTGGGCGCGCGCTTCACAAGCTGGCGCGGCGTGCGCGCGCTCGAAGGGCTGATCGTGATTTCGGCGGTCGGCGGCATCGTCGCCTCGGCGAAGCTCGCCTGGGTGCAGGCGTTCCCGAGCTTCAGTTGCGGCTTCGACACGCTGCAGCCGATCGTCGACGCCCTGCCGCCCGCACACTGGCTACCCGGCGTCTTCAAGGTGCAGGGACTGTGCGAAACCACCTACCCGCCGATTCTCGGCCTGACGCTGCCGATCTGGTCAGTGGTGGCATTTGTCGTCGTGTTTGTCGCGGTGCTCATGAGCCTGTGGCGCAACCGCCGCCGCCAGGTGTCGTGGCCCGGCATCCGCCGTTAAGCGCTACGCCTCTCTCACGCCGCCCCGTTCGCGGGCGGCACGCCTTTCCCCGTGTTCCTGTAGCCTTTTTCTCTCTAAAGGGGCGGAACATTCATCATCCGGTCATGGGCGCCGTCACATAACCCGCATTATTCGCAGGGAATAGTTTCCTGGCGCTGTCAGTGTTACATTCGCAACTGGATGGCGATCTACGTGCGCGAGGCCGGTTTTGGCCCGGCCCTTGCTCCCCTGCGTAACGCGCGCCTGATCCGCAATGTCTCCTGGGTTTCACATGACAACGCAAACCATCCGAAACGTCCCCCGTGGCGCCGTGCATGAAGTTCATGACGCGCCCTTCGCAAGCCGCCAGCGCGCCGTGTCTGCGCTCGCGCACGTCCCGACTCTTTTCGTCCTCGACCAGCGCGTGCGTCTTGCGTGCCGCGTTGCGAGCGAATGCGCCGCGTTGGCCGCAGCGTAGGAGCACCGCCCGATGCAAGCCTGGGTCACCGATCTGCAACAACTGCTCGCGCATGGCGACGCCGCCGTACTCGTTACGGTCGCGCGCGCCGAAGGCTCGGTGCCGCGCGAAGCCGGCACGAAGATGATCGTCACGCGCGAGTCCGCGCGCCATACGATCGGCGGCGGGCACCTCGAATGGAAAGCCATCGAAATCGCGCGCCAGGTGCTGCGCGACGGCATGAGGATGTCGCACGCCCGGCGGCTGGAGCGCCTGGCACTCGGGCCCAGCCTCGGCCAGTGTTGCGGCGGCGCGGTCGTGCTCGCGTTCGAGCGGCTCGACGTGGCCGATCTCGGCTGGCTGGCCACGCTGTCGCGCCGGCTCGCCGCGGGCGCATCGACCGTTCGTAGCGTATCATTCCGCTCCTCGCGTAATGGGGCCAATGGAGCCAGCGGGGCCACTTCCAGCGATGCCGATGCGGGCGCCGTGATGCTCTCGGAGCCAGAGCCGGGCGTCGAAGCGCCGGACTGCCTGCTCTGGGATAGCGGTGCGAATGGGGGGGCGATCGGCGGAGCCGGCGACGCGTCCGATTCCACGCTGCTGCTCACCGAAACGATCGCGCCCAACGATTTCCCCATCGTGCTGTTCGGCGCGGGCCATGTCGGCGCGGCGCTCGTGCGCGTGCTCGGCACCTTGCCGTGCCGCGTGCGCTGGGTCGATGGGCGCGACGCCGGGTTTCCCTCGCCGGAAGCATTCGCGGCGCTCGGTGCGGCCAATGTCGTGATCGACGCCACCGACGCGCCGTTCGACGCCGTCGAAGCCGCGCCGCCCGGCAGCAGCTTCATCGTGATGACGCACGATCATGCGCACGACCTCGATCTCGCCGAACGCATCCTGCGCCGCGGCGACTTCGTGTTCTTCGGCATGATCGGCTCGCACAGCAAGCGCCAGCAGTTCGAGCACCGGCTCGCCGCGCGCGGCATCGATCCGTCGCAGATCGCGCGCATGAACTGCCCGCTGGGCGTGGACGGCATCGTCGACAAATCGCCCGAAGTGATCGCGATATCGGCCGCCGCCCAGTTGTTGCAGGCAATCGAGGCGACCCGGGCGCACGCCGCCCACGAGCACAGCCATGCTTAGGTCGCCCTGCCCCATTGCGCGTGATGTCACCCACGAACATATTGACCGACCAGATCATGACCATCACGACTACTGTTAATCCGCTTGTGCAGAAAGCCTTCGGCGCGCCCAAGTCCGAACTGCACATCCATATTGAAGGCTCGCTTGAGCCCGAGCTGATCTTCGCGCTCGCCCAGCGCAACAACGTCACGCTTGCCTACGAGTCGATCGAAGCACTGCGCGCGGCCTACGCGTTCACCGACCTGCAATCGTTCCTCGACATCTACTACGCGGGCGCGAGCGTGCTGCTGCACGAGCAGGATTTTTACGACATGACGATGGCCTACTGCGAGCGCGCACTCGCGGACAACGTCGTGCACACCGAAATTTTCTTCGATCCGCAGACGCACACCGAACGCGGCGTGTCGATCGAGACCGTCGTTGCGGGCATCGACCGCGCGCTCGCGGACGCCGAAAAGCGCGGCCTGACCAGCAAGCTGATCCTGTGCTTCCTGCGCCACCTGAGCGAAGCCGATGCGCTCGCCACGTGGGAAGCCGCGCTGCCGGTGTTCGAGCGTTATCCGCGCATGATCGGCGTGGGTCTCGATTCGTCCGAGCGCGGCCACCCGCCCTCGAAGTTCGAGCGAGTGTTCGAAAAGGCCCGCGCCAAGGGCCTGAAGCTCGTCGCCCATGCCGGCGAGGAAGGCCCGCCCGCCTATATCTACGAAGCGCTCGACCTGCTCAAGGTCGATCGCGTCGATCACGGCGTGCGCAGCATCGAGGACGCAGCGCTCGTCACGCGCCTGGCGGATTCGCGCGTCGCGCTGACCGTCTGTCCGCTTTCGAACACCAAGCTCTGCGTGTTCGACGACATGACGCAGCACACGCTCAAGCAACTGCTCGACCAAGGCGTCGCGGTGACGATCAATTCGGACGATCCGGCCTACTTCGGCGGCTACGTCAACGAGAACTACAGCGCCATCATCGAAGCGCTCAAGCTCGACGACAAAGAGGTGTACACGGTTCTGCGCAACGGCTTCGAGGCGTCGTTCGTCACGCCCGAAGAGCGCGCCGCGATGATCGCGAAGCTCGACCAGTACTGGAGCAGCGCAGCCGCTTAACACGCGCAGGACGTTTTCAGCCGGGCAGTTCCCCCTCAAAGGCCCCGCGCACCTGCGCCGGGCCGGGGGAGCGCTCGCGCCCAATTTTTTGCGCGCCGCATTTTCAGGAGCGGCGCGTGCAGCGCGCGCCAGCCATGAAGCGCGCACGGCGCCTGCATACCTGAAATTTACGGAGACGAAGTTCCCATGACTCAATCGGTTTTTCGCGCACAACTCCTGACCTTCACCGGCGACCCCGCGCAGTCGCCCGACGCAGCCCAGTTCCACGAGGACGGCGTCGTGATCGTCGAGGACGGCCAGGTTGCCGCGTCCGGCGCGTGGTCGGCGCTCAAGGAGCGCGTGAGCGATGGCGCGCAGGTGCACGACATGCGCGACAAGCTGATCGTGCCGGGCTTCATCGACACGCACATCCACTATCCGCAGACCGACATGATCGCGTCGCCCGCGCCGGGCCTGCTGCCGTGGCTGGACACCTACACGTTCCCGACCGAACGCGGTTTCGAGAACGAGGCCATTGCACAGGACACGGCGCAATTCTTCGTCGACGAACTGCTCAAGAGCGGCACGACCACGGCGCTGGTCTACTGCACGGTGCACAAGCAGTCCGCCGATGCGCTCTTCACGGCCAGCGAGGCGAAGAACCTGCGCATGGTCGCGGGCAAGGTGCTCATGGATCGCCACTGCCCCGAGTTTCTGCGCGACACGCCGCAGACCGGCTACGACGACAGCGCCGAGCTGATCGGCCGCTGGCACAACAAGGGTCGCCAGATGTACGCGCTCACGCCGCGTTTCGCGCCGACCTCGACCGAGGCGCAGCTCGAAGCGTGCGAAGCGCTCGCGAAGGCGCATGGCGACATCTTTATCCAGAGCCACGTCGCGGAAAATCTCGACGAGGTGAAGTGGGTCAAGGAACTGTTCCCGCGCCAGCGCAGCTATCTGGACGTCTACGATCGTTACGGACTCCTGCGTCGCCGCGCGGTGTACGGCCACTGCATCTGGCTCGACGACGAAGACCGCCAGCGTATGGCCGAAACCGGCGCGGTCGCGGCGCACTGCCCGACGTCGAACCTGTTCCTCGGCAGCGGCCTGTTCGACTTCGACAAGGCCAATGAGTCGCAGATGCCCGTGACGCTGGCAACCGACGTCGGCGGCGGCACGTCGTTCTCGATGCTGCAGACGATGAACGAAGCGCACAAGGTCGCGCGCATGGGCGGCCATCATCTGACGGCCACGCGCATGTTCTGGCTCGCCACGGCAGGCGCCGCGCAAGCGCTCGATCTCGCCGACAAGATCGGCACGCTCGCACCGCAATCGGAAGCCGACTTCGTCGTGCTCGACCCGAAGGCCACGCCACTGCTCGCGCGCCGCACCGCGCGCGCTGAATCGCTCGAAGAACTGCTGTTCGCGTTCGCGTTGCTCGGCGACGATCGCGCTGTGTTCGAAACCTATGCGGCAGGCGCACGTGTGCATAGCCGCGAAAGCGCATAACGACGTGTAACGACGCGTCACGCCAAAAGGCGGGTCAAACGGCGGCCCAAAAGCAAAGCGCGCCGGACGCAAACGTCCGGCGCGCTTTTTTGTTGCTGCTTGCAGCTTACTTCGCTACCGCTGGCGTATTGGCGGCTGCGGCAGGCGGCATGGCCGCGGCAGGAGCTTCGTTCGACGCCCCGCCGTTCTTGTCGACCGGCAGCTTCACCTGCGTGACCGTGCCGTTCTGCAGCGGGAAGTTGGCGAGCGCGCTGCGCACCAGATAAGGCATCACGCGCACGAGCGAGGGATCGTCGCCCGAAGCGCGCGCGGAGACGTTATAGAGCTCCTTGCCCGACGCCTTGTCCGTGATGCGCACGGCGAGCACATGCGAATAAACCGGATAGCTCTGGTTCACATAGGCCGGGCCGTACGGCCCCCACGGGCCCCACGGATTGAACGGCCCCCAATACGGGCTCGGCCAGGGGTTGTAGAACACCGGCTGCGCGACCGTCACGGTATCCATGCGGCTGCCATAAGCCAGGCCGACGAGATAGTGCGCCTGCGGCTGCGGCACCTGGCGGAACGCCTGGGTCGACAGGCCGTCGGCGACCAGGTTCTCGTAGGTCGATTGCTCGATGCTGTGTTCCTGATCGGGGTTGCGCGTAAACGCATAGGTGCGCGTGGCGTCGCTGCCGCCATCCCACGCGGAGAAAGCCGTCACCTGGCTCGTTACGTAGGTGGTGCAGCCGGAAAGCGTCACGGCGAGCGCGGCCAGCATCAGCAGGGCGCGGCGGGTCCATCGGTCGGGCATCATGGTCTTCTCTTGCATTGTTGCCAGTGGTTGTGAAAGCGCAGTCGTGGGGGCCGCTCCTTCCGATACGAATTTGCCGCAGCGTTTATTCCGTCGCGCGACCGTCGCTCAATTATTTTCTGGCGATTTTTCGCGGATTCTTCTGTAATCTTCGGCGCTCCGGACGGCTTCGCCAGCATGCGCGATGCAACGCGGCAGGCCCGATCATACTGACTCGCGCGGCGACGCGAAAGTTCGCGCCCCTCTGGATACCTTCCGATAGCTCCCGATCCCGCCCCGCAAGCGCGACCGCGCTCCGGACAAGCCGCCCGAGCCTTTGTACAATGGGACGACCTGCCGCCCGCAGCGCCGCACGCAGGCGGCCTCCAGGTTTAAACGACGCCCCGATCCGACGACCCGACTCTCCCCAGCACGAGACCATGTCCGATACCGCAACGCCTAACGTGATCCGCCGCGAAGACTACGCGCCGCCCGCCTTCCTGATCGATACCGTCGATCTCGAATTCGACCTCGTGCCCGAGCGCACCATCGTCAAAAGCACGCTCGCCGTGCGCCGCAATCCCGATGCGAAGCACGCCGCCCATCTCGAACTGCTGGGCGAGCAGCTGGAGTTCATCGGCGCGGCCATCGACGGCCAGCCCTGGGAACAGGTGCGCGCGCACGAACACGGCCTGAGCATCGAAAACGTCCCCGACAGCTTCACGCTCACGCTCACAGGCGCTTGCGATCCGGCGGCGAACACCACGCTCTCCGGCCTCTACGTGTCGGGCGGCAACTTCTTCACGCAGTGCGAAGCCGAAGGCTTTCGCCGCATCACGTGGTTCCTCGACCGTCCGGACGTCATGTCCACCTATACGGTCACGCTGCGCGCGGACAAGACCTCGTATCCCGTGCTGCTCTCGAACGGCAACCTGATCGCCGAAGGCGACCTGCCCGACGGCCGTCATTATGCGAAATGGGAAGACCCGTTCCGCAAGCCGAGCTATCTGTTCGCGCTGGTCGCGGGCAAGCTCGTGGCGCTGGAAGAGCGTATCCAGTCCGGTTCGGGCAAGGAAAAGCTGCTGCAGGTCTGGGTCGAGCCGCACGATCTCGACAAGACGCGTCATGCGATGGATTCGCTGATCCACTCGATCCGCTGGGACGAGTCGCGCTTTGGGCTGGAACTCGATCTCGACCGCTTCATGATCGTCGCCGTGAGCGACTTCAACATGGGCGCGATGGAGAACAAGGGGCTCAACATCTTCAACACGAAGTACGTGCTGGCGAACCCCGAAACGGCCACCGACGTCGACTTCGCCAATATCGAAGCCGTGGTCGGCCACGAGTACTTCCACAACTGGACGGGCAACCGCGTGACCTGCCGCGACTGGTTCCAGTTGAGCCTGAAGGAAGGCCTCACGGTGTTCCGCGACCAGGAGTTCTCGGCGGCGATGTCGGGCGGCGACGAAAACGAAGCCGCACGCGCGACCAAGCGTATCGAGGACGTGCGCGTGCTGCGCCAGATGCAGTTCGCCGAGGACGCGGGCCCGATGGCGCATCCGGTGCGCCCCGAAAGCTACGTCGAGATCAACAACTTCTACACGATGACCGTCTATGAGAAAGGCGCGGAAGTCGTGCGGATGTACCAGACGCTGTTTGGCCGCGACGGCTTCCGCAAGGGCATGGATCTGTACTTCCAGCGCCACGACGGCCAGGCCGTGACCTGCGACGATTTCCGCGCCGCGATGGCCGATGCCAATGGCCGCGACCTCGCACAATTCGAAGGCTGGTACAGCCAGGCGGGTACGCCGCGCGTGAGCGTGACGACGCACTACGACGCCGCCGCGAAGCGCTATAGCGTGACGCTGGCGCAGGGTTACGCGAACGGCTCGCCCGCCGCGCGCGAAACGCAGAAGGGGCCGCTCCTGATTCCGTTCGCGATCGGCCTGATCGGCCCGGACGGCCAGGATCTGCCGCTCAAGCTCGAAGGCGAAAGTCAGGGAGCGCAAGCTGGCGCGACCACGCGCGTGCTCGAAGTCACCGAAAAGCAGCAGACCTTCACCTTCGTCGATGTCGAGGCAAAGCCCCTGCCCTCGCTCCTGCGCAACTTCTCCGCGCCGGTGATCGTCGAGTACGACTACGGCAACGACGAGCTGGCCTTCCTGCTCGCGCACGACAGCGACCCGTTCAACCGCTGGGAAGCGGGCCAGCGTCTTGCCACGCGCGAACTGCTTGCGCTGGCCGCACGCGCGTCGGCGGGCCAGCCGCTCGAAACCAGCGATGCGCTCGTGCAGGCCTTCAGCCGCGTGCTGACCGATACCTCGCTGTCGCCGTCGTTCCGCGAACTCGCGCTGATGTTGCCGTCGGAAACCTATCTCGCCGAGCAGATGGCGGAATCCGACCCGGCCGCCGTGCACGCCGCGCGCCAGTTCGTGCGCAAGCGTCTGGCCACGGCGCTCAAGGCCGAGTGGCTGGCTGCGTATCAGGCCAACCTGACGCCGGGCGCCTATGAGCCGACGCCGGAAGCCGCGGGTCGGCGCGGCCTGAAGAACCTCGCGCTCTCCTACCTGAGCGAACTCGACGATCCCGCCGACGCCGTGCGCCTCGCGACCGCCCAGTACGACGCCGCCAACAACATGACCGATCGCGCGGCGGCGCTGTCGGCGCTGATGAACGCGTCGGCGGCCACGGGCGCGGGTTACGCGAAGAACGCGCTCGAAGACTTCTACGCGCGCTTCGAAAAGGAGCCGCTCGTGATCGACAAGTGGTTCTCGCTGCAAGCGACCCAGCGTGGCACGGCGCAGCGTCCGGTGATCGACACGGTGCGCGCGTTGATGCGCCATCCGGCCTTCAATCTGAAGAATCCGAACCGCGCGCGTTCGCTGATTTTCAGCTTCTGCGCGGCCAACCCGGCGCAATTCCACGCTGCCGACGGTTCGGGTTACGCGTTCTGGGCCGAACAGGTCATCGCACTCGACGCCATCAATCCGCAGGTTGCCGCGCGTCTTGCGCGCAATCTCGAACTGTGGCGCCGTTTCACGCCCACCCTGCGCGACAAGATGCGCGCCGCGCTCGAACAGGTCGCCGCCCGCGTGAAGTCGCGCGATGTGCGTGAAATCGTGGAAAAAGCACTGGCCTGACGCTTTAAACCCGTCAAGACCAAGCCGGCCCGATGCACTGCGTCGGGCCGGTTTTTTTTCGGGCTTGTTGGTGCGTGTTTTTGTGCGCTTTTTGGTGCGTATTTTTGTCCATTCTTTTCGAATATTGTTCCCCGCCACGATCCCGGCCAGGCGCGCCAGGCCGCGCGCCGACGGCTTTTTACAGCGGTACGCACCGGACAGTCACACCCCAGCGGGTAGAATTGCGCTATTCCCCAAGCTCCCCGGAGTACTGCAATGGCTTTGCACCGTCGTACCACTCTCACGAAATACCTGATCGAGCAGCAACGCGAACACAAGAACCTGCCCGCCGATCTGCGTCTGTTGATCGAAGTCGTCGCACGCGCGTGCAAGGCGATCAGCTTCAACGTCAGCAAGGGCGCGCTCGGCGATGCGCTGGGCACCGCCGGCAGCGAGAACGTCCAGGGCGAAGTGCAGAAGAACCTCGACATCCTGTCGAACGAAATCCTCCTTGACGCCAACGAATGGGGCGGCAACCTCGCGGCCATGGCGTCCGAGGAAATGGAAACCTTCTTCCCGATCCCGGCCAACTATCCGAAGGGCGAATACCTGCTCGTGTTCGATCCGCTCGACGGTTCGTCGAACATCGACGTGAACGTGTCGATCGGCACGATCTTCTCGGTGCTGCGCTGCCCGGACGGCAAGCAGGCCACCGAGGAATCGTTCCTCCAGCCGGGTACGCAGCAGGTCGCGGCCGGCTACGCCGTGTACGGCCCGCAGACCGTGCTCGTGCTCACGACCGGCAACGGCGTGAACTGCTTCACGCTCGACCGCGAACTCGGTTCGTGGGTGCTCACGCAGAGCAACATGCGCATTCCGGAAGACACGCGCGAATACGCCATCAACGCCTCGAACGCACGCCACTGGCACGAGCCGGTGCAGAAGTACATCGGCGAGCTCAACGATGGCAAGGACGGCCCGCGCGGCGAGAACTTCAACATGCGCTGGATCGCTTCGATGGTCGCTGACGTGCACCGTATCCTGAATCGCGGCGGCATCTTCATGTATCCGGCCGACAAGCGCGACCCGTCGAAGCCGGGCAAGCTGCGCCTGATGTACGAAGCGAACCCGATGTCGTTCATCGTCGAGCAGGCGGGCGGCGTGGCGACCAATGGCGAAGAACGCATCCTCGACATCCAGCCGACGAGCCTGCACGAGCGCGTCGCCGTGTTCCTCGGCTCGAAGAACGAGGTCGAGCGCGTCACCCGCTATCACCACGAAGCGAAAAAATAAAAAAGATGCAGAAAGGGCTTGCATTCCTCTGAGCACTTTCCTATAATCTTTCTTCTCTGATGTGCGGCCGGAATAGCTCAGACGGTAGAGCAGCGCATTCGTAATGCGAAGGTCGGGGGTTCGATTCCTCTTTCCGGCACCAAAGATTCAACAAAAAGCCCAGTCTTCTGACTGGGCTTTTTGCTTTGTGGCTACCGGTTCGCGGTCTTTGCCGCGACGACCTCCCCTAGCGCTTCGCGCACTTCATCCAGCACCGGCCCCCACTGCCCCAGCTCGCGCTGCCTGAAAAGACGCGCCGACGGATACCACGGACTATCGGCACGCGCAGCCATCCAGCGCCAGTCGGTGCAGGACGGCAACAACACCCACACCGGCACACCCGCCGCCGCCGCCAGATGCGCAACCGAGGTATCGACGCTCACGACCAGATCGAGCAACTGCACGATCGCGAGCGTGTCCTCGAAAGTCGCAATCCGCTCGCCGAGCGGCGTCATGTCGATTGCTTCGGGCAAGGAAGCGAGCTCGCGTTCAGCCCCGCCCTTTTGCAAGGCGAACCACGATACGCCGGGTTGAGCGAGCACCGGTCGCAGTTGATCCAGCATCATCGAGCGATAACGATCCAGCTGGTATTGCGGATTGCCGGCCCACACGAGGCCGACGCGCAACTTACCGGCCTGCGCCGCTTCATCGATTTGCGCTCGCCAGTGCGCGACCTGCGTTGTGGGCGCGCGCAGGTATGACGTGGCCACGGGCAGGTCGCGCAATGCGAGCTTCATGTGCTCGGGCAAGCGGAACATGCGACACCAGAAGTCGTAATGGCCGCGCGGCAAGGTGTCGAAGACCTGATGCACGCCGCTCGCGCAGCGCGCAACGCCGACGAGCGCCGGATCAACCCAGACATCGACCACGGCGCCAGCGCGATGCAGCCAGGCGGCGCAGCACAGCAACTGGATCTGATCACCGAGTCCCTGTTCGCCGAGCAGCAGAAAACGCTTGCCCACGACCGGCTCGCCCTGCCATTCGGCGTAGGGCGGACGTGCGAGCGTGCGGTTTTCCGGCAAGCGCTCATGCCACGCATATTGCTTCCAGCCTGCGTCGAATTCGCCACGGCGCAGCAGCGACGCGGCCAGGTTGAACTGGATCGGCGCGTCCTCGGGCGCCAGGCGCGCAGCCACAGCGCTGTGCTCATGCATGGCGTCGAAATCGCCGCGCATGTGCGAGGCGTAGGCCACGTTCAGATGCAGCAGCGGCAGTGAGGGTGCGACGGCCACACCTTGCTTCGCCACGTCGAGCGCCGTATCGAAGCGATCGATGCTGTTCAACGCGAACGCGAGATCTTTGAGCGCGTGGGCGTCACCGGCAAACTCGGCGCGCAGTTGTGCAATCAGCGCATCGACCCGTTCCCGGCGACCCAGCCGCGACTCGAGCTTGAGCAAGTCGATTGCATCGTCAGGCCGCGCAGCGCCCAGGCGCCAGGCCTGCTCCAGATAGCGTGCAGCATCGTCATCCTGACCGGCTTCGAGACTGAGATCGGCCAGGCGGCGCGCCGCGTGGTGCAGCGACGGGTCGAGCGCAAGCGCTTTCTCGTAATGCCGCCCCGCCTCGTCCCGACGACCGGCGAGCTTCAGGACATCGGCGAGATTGCGGTGCAGCGTGGGCGTATCCCCGGCCAGCGTCAGCGCGCGGTGATAGGCCGCCTCCGCGAGCACGTGATCGCGCGCCATCGCCACGATCAGGCCGCGATGCTCCCAAAGTTCGGCATTCGTGGGCGCGACATGAATCGCCCGATCGAGATAGCGGCATGCATCCTCCGTGCGCTTCGCGCGCAGACAGGCAAGCGCGAGACGATGCAGCACGCCAGCGTCGCCGGGCTCGCGCGCCAACTGACGTTCATATTCCAGGATGGTGTCGGACAGCGAGGTTTCAATGGAATGCATCATGGGAGGGTCGGATGAAATGGCCGCGGCTTTCCGCTCGCGATCTTTTGAAGATAGCGATTGGCGCCCGCCGATCGAATCGGACGGTTCCGAAAACCCCTCTCGCCCTCAAGCTAAAGCGTGAGTCGATGTGCGAAGCATTCTCATTTTTTCGCTTACTTGCAGTTACAGTTAAATCGACACATCAATGCTTCTCTTTGCTTTTAATAAGCCACATCAGAAGAAACGCCCGCTTACATACTTTTAATTGTGTTAACCGTGCGGGAGTCAACGATTGCGCATAATCGTTCGTTCCAGGGGAATAGCAGGAGAGTGGTGATTGAGCGAGCAGACCAGCGACTTGTGGCAGCGCCCACAATTTCACGCGGCAAGCGGGTCAGCGCGTCGGGTGAACCCTGACGGCCTGTCCAGAGCGGCCTGCCGGCCAGCATGTGGCGGCGCAACAGATCGTTACGGGAAAACCCACACAATGCAAAAAGCCCTCGACTCAATGCGAGGGCTTCGTGGATATTAACCGGGGAACCCAATAAGTATATTCCTGCTGGCTTAATAAATCCGCTCGCTGTACGAATAAAGCAACACACGCACCTGAAAAGCACTTTTACGTTGGGCGCCCCTAGCGCGCGTGAAGCGCCGAGTCGGATAATCGCCTTACACAGGAGAAAGATCATGGACGCCAAACCGCCAAGGATTCCGACCCCGGATCAAGTATTTAGCCCGGATCCGGAACCGGTGGCCGTCGAGTTTCTCGGCGATGAATTGCCCGCACATGTCCGGGCATTCCTCGACGAGCAACGCAAGGGCCACGAGCAGAAGTAATGACAAAGCGCTTTGGCGCTTACGGGGCAGGAGAAACGGCAGTCGGCTGCGACTGCCGCGTTAGCTTGCGCACTGTCGACGCACCGTCACATCATGAGGTGCGCGAGCTGTCGCGCTCAATACGCCGCGTTCGCCAATGCCATGTGCCAGGCACGCCGCATTCCAGCGCGTGCGGTTCGCGCTCGTGAAAGCGCTTCGTCAAACTTGCGCGTCATAACCGGCTATCCTTCGCTTTTCTCCTCTCGGCTAGCCGCCCTTCACTTGCAATGACTTTTCGCTTTCGCGCGCTCGCGTCCTGCGCAGCCGCCCTGCTGCTCGCCCTGCCTGCCGTTTGCGCTCACGCCGACGGCGACGACACCTCCCTCACCAATCTCGTCGCGCTCGTTTCGCAACGCCTTGCGCTGGCGGAACCGGTCGCGCAATGGAAGTGGCTCAATCACAAGCCGATCACCGATACGCCGCGTGAAAACGCCCTGCTCGCAGACGTGCAGAAACGCGCCGCGGCCGCCGGCGTCGATCCGGCGTTCGCGCGGGCATTCTTCCGCGATCAGATCGATGCCAGCACGCAAGTCCAGCAAGGCCTCTTTGCGAACTGGCGCAACTCGCAGCCGCCCAGCGGCCCGGCTCCGGATCTTGCGAGCGTCACGCGCCCGCAACTCGACCGGCTGACGGGGCAACTGATCGGCGCACTCGCACGCGTACAACCCACGCGCACGGCCGACGACTGCCCGGCGCGCGTGGCGCGGGCCGTCGCGAACTGGAAGGAACTGACGCGCTACGATTCCACACGTGCCGAAGCCATGACACGCGCACTAGGCCATGTCTGTGAAGCGGGCGGCGTGGGCGGGACGGCCTGATGCAGGCGCGGGCCGCCGTTTAGACGACGCTCGCAGCGCCTTCAGTCGCCGACGGTTCCAGCGGCTGCACGCGCAGACCGCGCTCGAGCCGGGTTTGCAGGATGCGCCAGGTAGAGAGTTCGAACGGCGCTTCGGCTGCGCTTGAAGCAGCGGCAAGCGTGCTCGCCTGCGCCGCACTCGACGCTGCGCCGAGGTAGCACCAGCGATCGATCACATGAAAGACCGCCGTGCCGCGCACGGCGTCCTGCTCCTCGATGAGCACCGCGGCACCAAACGGCCAGGGTGCGCTAACCGGATCGAGCTTCGAAACACGCGTCGCGCGGTTGAACGACGGCTTCAGTTGCGCGAGCCAGCGCGCCTCGACCAGCAGCGCACCGATTTCGCCGCCGGTAGCCTGCCATTCGACACGGCGAATCAGTTGGGCCATACGCTGCTCGCGCGACGACCGGCGCTCGCCCGACAGATGCGAACGCACACGCTGACGCACGCGCACACTGCGCCCTACATATAGAGGTGCATCGTTTTCGCCGAAGAAAGCATAGACGCCATGCCCCGCCGGTGCGCTTTCGATCAGGTCGTCGGTGATATCGCCCGCCAGGCGATGGCGGCGCGTGAGGCGCTCGATCTGCGTAGCCAGCATCTCCTCAGGCACAAGGCCCGGCAGACGTTGCCAGAATTGCCAAAGCAGATCGGCGTCGGCGAGCGCGCGGTGGCGATCGGAGGCCACGAGCGCATGACGCTCGACCAGCGCATCGAGCCCGTGGCGCTTCTCCGCGGGAAAGAGCGCCCGCGACAGCCGCACGGTGCACAGCACGTCGGGATTGAAGGTGAGCCCTGCCCGCTCGAATTCGGCGCGCAGAAAACCACGATCGAAACTCGCATTGTGCGCGACGAAGAGTTTGCCCGCGAGACGCTCGAATAGCGCCGGGGCGATCTCGGCGAACGTGGGGGCGCCGCGCACCATTGCATCGCTGATGCCGGTGAGCTGCTGAATGAAGGGAGGGATCGGCTGCTGGGGATCGACCAGCGAACTCCAGCGCGTGGCCTGCCCATCCGTCACCTCGACGATGCCGACTTCGGTGATGCGGTGTTCGCCCACCGAGCCTCCCGTCGTTTCAAGATCAACAAAGACGAGGGGAACGTCGCCGGACGAGGGTTCGGCGCTCAATAGGGTGTCGGACATGGTGCAACGGAAGAACGAAGAGAAGAAATCGGCCCAAGTATGCACCGTTTGGGCAAAGTGCGCAGCGCTTTCGGAAACATGAGCGCTTTCGGGATTGCATTTTAATGACGCGATTGACGGATTTTTTTGAATTGGGGTTTTCCCGTTAAAACCGTACGCCTTTAAAAGCGACCGATATTTTCAGCCAGCCTTTGTTTTCCGCAAAAACAAAAAAGCCCTGGATACCCAGGGCTTGTCTTTATGTGCAGCGCGAATGCTTCATGCATTCGACCCGCTCGCCTGAGGTAGCCAAAGCTACATCAGGCAATTGCGAGTACTTACAGCGGCTGGATGTTCGCAGCCTGCTTGCCCTTCGGGCCAACCTTGACGTCGAACGAGACGCGCTGGTTTTCCTTCAGCGACTTGAAGCCTTCCGAACGGATCTCCGAGAAGTGCGCGAACAGATCGTCGCCGCCGGCATCCGACGTGATGAAGCCAAAGCCCTTAGCATCATTGAACCATTTGACAATACCGGTTTCCATGTTTCCGTTTCCCTCGAAATAAAATGACGCGGGCATACCCTCACGCCGAATTCAAACTGAGTCGCCCTCACCGCAATGCCAATGCAATTGAAGCTGAAAGGTCAATTCAGAATTGCCGTTATACGGGGAACGCCAATCGCCAGTCAAGCGAATTTTTTATAACAGCAATCCCGGTTTCGAGATAAACCGGCATGCATCAAAAGACGCGCAAAAAGATATGCAATTGAAATGCAATCAAGCGCACGCGACCTTTTTACTCATCGATTCGGATGCGCTGGTTTCAATCGGGAAAAACTACGTGAAGTGTAACAATCAGTGTCAAACGTAAGTGTTTTTACCGGTTGTTCGCATACCCTGAAAAACTCATGATGAATAGAGTTAGCGTGCTATGGGAGGCAATCATGCTGACGTTACTACGACGCTGTCTTCACTGGCTGGTTGAAATAGACAGCCCAGAGCCAGCAGACGAGATCGAGACGTATGGGTCGTGGCACGGCGATCACTGGCATAACCTGCTGTGTTCCCCGATGGATGCCCGGCACTATGTAATGGAAGACTGGAGCCTGCAGTTGGAGCCGCCTGAAGACCATGCCCGCTAAGGGTGTGGTGTAGCAAATGGCGACGTGCGTGCGCGCACGACAGGCAAAAAAAAAGCGCAGCCAAGGCCGCGCTGACAAAGGTTTGGAGATCTTTTTCGTCAACGAAAAAGTCTGCTTCGGAAAGCAGCCATTGCAGTATAGCCGCAGGGTTCTGACCCATTAACTCTGCGGCACACAATCATCTGTTACGTGCGACGCAATAATGGTGGTTGACACCGATTACCACCGTTTTCTGCAATCAATTATTGTAGCGATCCCACAACGCCATTCGATTGACAGTTCTTCCGCCGTCAACCGTAAATCCGCTGAAAGCCCCGACCAGTAAGGCTTGAAGCCGGCTCAAATATCATTTCTAAATGCGCAATACTTTATTGCGCAAATCGGAATACCTTGATTGCAGCGACCCTCTTCTACACTCTGCCTGTCCGGAAACCGACAGCGACGGATTTAACGCACCACGCGAGCTTTGCCTCTCGCTGCGATTCGTGTGGACGGTTTCCCAAACAGGGTTCGACGAAACCCACCTCTGTTCTCGGAGTTTACAAAGATGAAAAAGACTCTCATGGTCGCTGCCCTCACGGGCGTTTTTGCAACGGCTGCACACGCACAAAGCAGCGTTACGCTGTACGGCTTGATCGACGCCGGCCTCACCTACTCGAGCGCGCAAAAGGGCCACGCTACGTACCAGGCAACGAGCGGCACCGTCAACGGCAGCCGTTTCGGCCTGCGTGGCGCTGAAGACCTCGGTGGCGGCCTGAAGGCTATCTTCACGTTGGAAAACGGCTTCAACATCGACAACGGCAACATGGGTCAGAAGAGCCGTCTGTTCGGTCGTCAAGCATTCGTCGGTCTCGCAAGCAGCCAGTACGGTGCAGTGACCCTCGGCCGTCAATACGACTCGATCGTTGACTACCTGGCACCGCTGTCGAACACGGGTACGCAATTCGGCGGCACGATCGCTGCTCACCCGTTCGATAACGACAACCTGAACAACTCGATCCGTTTCAACAACACGGTCAAGTACAGCAGCGTGAACTACGCTGGCTTCAAGTTCGGCGGCACGTACTCGTTCTCGAACAGCACCGAATTCGCGAACAACCGTGCATACAGCTTCGGCGCATCGTACAACTACGCTGGCCTGAACTTTGCTGCTGGTTACCTGCAAACGAACAACAACGTCAACAACCAGCAATTCAACGCTGCGACGTTCTCGGGCGCGGAAGCTGGCGACTACACGTTCGGCGCAGGCCGTCAACGCACGTTCGGCGGCGGCGTGAACTACACGTTCGGCCCGGCAACGGCTGGCTTCGTGTACACGCAGACGCAACTGAGCCAGGCAATCGGCATCTCGCCGACGCAATCGGGCACGACGAACGGCGTGGGCTTCCACGCAAACAGCGCACGCTTCCAGAACTTCGAAGGCAATGTTCGCTACGCTCTGACGCCGGCAATCAGCCTGGCTGGCGCGTACACGTACACGCGTTCGAACTTCGGCGGCGGCGTGAACCCGAACTTCCACACGGTGGCTCTGCAGTCGGACTACGCCCTGTCGAAGCGCACGGACGTCTACCTGCAAGGCGACTGGCAACACGTGTCGTCGAACGACGGCAACGTGACGGCGTTCCTGAACGGTCTGAGCAACGCATCGGGTCGTCAAGACCAGGTTGCTGTGACGGTTGGTATGCGTCACCGCTTCTAAGATGCACTCCGCTGGCCCTTGCGGCCAGCCGTGCAGCTGAAAAGCCGCCCTCGGGCGGCTTTTTTCATTTCTGCTTCGAATCGCGCATAGTGGCCCGCTCAGGCCGCCCGCGGCGGATAGCGCACATCGAGCACGTCGATTGGCTCCGGGCCCGCAGGCGTGTGCAGGATCACCTGATCGCCGATCTTCGCCTTGATGAGCGCCCGCGCGATCGGCGAGACCCAGCTCACGTGCCCAACGTCCAGATCGACCTCGTCCACGCCCACGATGGTGATGGTGTGCGCTTCGCCATCCTCGGTGCCGTATTCGACAGTCGCGCCGAAGAACACCTGCTCTACGCTCTCCTGACGGCTGCTGTCGACCACCTCAGCCAGATCCAGCCGCTTGGTCAGAAAACGGATACGGCGGTCGATTTCGCGCAGCCTGCGCTTGCCGTAGATGTAGTCGCCGTTCTCGGAACGGTCGCCGTTGGACGCCGCCCACGAAACCAGCTTGACGACTTCCGGCCGCTCTTCGTCGATCAGGTGCAGCAGTTCGCTGCGCATGCGTTCGTAGCCGGCGGGCGTGATGTAGTTCTTGGCGCCCGCAGGGATCTGAGGTTGACCGGCTTCGAGATCGTCGTCGTTGTCGGTCGGTTCTTTGACAAAGGCCTTGTTCATGATGGTTCGATAGACTGCGTTGCTTGTGCGTCGGTGCGTCGTCGTGTGTCGTGGATGCGTTTGCTCGCGGCTTGCTGCACCCTTCCCCCGAGGTTACACGAAGCGCACTTTTAAACAAATCGCGATAAGGGGCTTCCCTTTTCTGAAATAGGTGCTATACTCTCCTTTCTGTGTGCGGCTGTAGCTCAGTTGGATAGAGTACTTGGCTACGAACCAAGGGGTCGTGGGTTCGAATCCTGCCAGCCGCGCCACCTATTAAGAGTTTTGCGTTAGTTTGTTGGGCGCAGATCTCAAGTAACACTGCAGTATGTAGTATCGTTTTAGCGTGCGGCTGTAGCTCAGTTGGATAGAGTACTTGGCTACGAACCAAGGGGTCGTGGGTTCGAATCCTGCCAGCCGCGCCACCTCTCGAAGGGCCTTCCTGATTCAGGAAGGCCCTTTGTCTTTGTAGCGTGCTTTTTCAGCGCACTCTTCCCTGCCTTCATCGACTCAACGCGGCGGCGAGCCGATATCGCCAATCTGTGCGTCGGGCCGCGGCAAGTCCTCCACGTCGCCAACGTCGCTCGGCTCAGCGGCGAGTTCCGACTCAATACCGGTGAGCGCCTGCGGCTGGCGCAGCATCGCCTCCACCACGTCACCAAAACGGCTCTTCACGAACGCACGCAGCAACGCCTCGCGCGTCGTCGCCCCGCTTGCTTCGGCGACGTGATGACTGCCCACGAATTCGGCCACGCAGAACGCCGGCTCGCCCTCGCGCCGCTCGCGCAACTCGACACGCCTCGCACGGTCGAGCACAACGCCTGCCGCGTCCCACGATGTCGATGGCTCGAAGCGACCGTCCCAGGGCTTGCCACGGTCGTTGCCGCGCACAGCAACGGTCTCGCCGCTGTCGGTGAAGTAAATCTCGCGCACGAAGTCAGGCAGGCTACGCGCCACCCAATAGTCGAGTTCGAGACCGGTCAGATCAGCTACGTTCATGGCTTGTCCTCGTTTCCCGTTTGAAAGTGTTCGAGGGACGCAGCAAGACCGATCAGGCTCATCCAGTCTTGAGGCAGCGCCGGTTGGCCGCAGAAGGTCGGGCCAGAGAGAGACGTCAGAAACGACACGGGCGACCTGAACAGGCCGCCCGTTTAAACCGCATCAATAATCCGCGCGTTCGCGATCGATCCGCATGCCGCCGTCGTGGCGATGATGCCCTTCGTCGCTAGGCCGCTCGCGCGTGATGCGCATGACGTCCGGATTCGTGCGCACGCGGCGCATGACGTTCGCGAGATGCACGCGGTCGCTCACCTGGATCACGAAGCGCAGCATGTTCGACTCCTGCGCGAGATCGTCGTCCATGGCGATGTGCACGATGTTCGCGTCCGCCGAGGTGATATCCGCCGCCACACGTGCGAACACACCCTTCGTATTCTTCACGAGCACCTTCACGGCCACATCGAACAGGCGGCCCGGCTGCGGCGCCCACGCGACGTCGATCCAGCGGCCCGGATCGCGGCGGTGAATGCGCTGCGCCACGCGGCAGTCGGTCGTATGAATGGCCATGCCGAGGCCAATGCCGATATAGCCCATGATGTCGTCGCCCGGGATCGGGCGGCAACACGCCGAGAGCTGCACCGACATACCCTCGGTGCCCGTGATGACCACGGGCGGCGCCTGCGGCGCGTTCGGGTCGCGCGGCGGGTGATGGTGTTCCTCGTCGTCGGCGTCGAGGCCCTTCATCAGCACTTCGATGCGCTTGGCCATGACCGCCGCCACGCGCCGGCCAAGGCCGATGTCCGCGAAGATTTCCTGGCGATTCTTGTTGCCAGTCCACTGAACCAGCTTTTCCCAGGTTTCCGGCGTGACTTCCGAAAGCTGGTAGCCATAGCCCTTGAGCGCCTGGTCGACGAGACGCTCGCCCAGCTGCACGGACTCCGTGAGGCGCATCGTCTTCAGATAGTGGCGGATCGCCGAGCGCGCCTTGCCGGTACGCACGAAGCCGAGCCACGCGGGATTCGGCTTGGAATACGGTGCGGTGATGACTTCGACGATGTCGCCGCTCTTGAGCTCCGTGCGCAGCGGCAGGAGTTCGTTGTTGATCTTCACGGCGACGCACTGGTTGCCCAGGTCGCTGTGGATCGAATACGCGAAGTCGAGTGCCGTGGCGCCGCGCGGCAGCGCCATGATCTTCGCCTTCGGCGTGAACACGTAGACGGCGTCCGGGAACAGGTCGATCTTGACGTGTTCCAGGAATTCGCTGGAGTCGCCCGCCTCGCTCTGGATGTCGAGCAGCGACTTGAGCCACTGATGGGCGCGCTTTTGCACGTCGTTCAGGTCGGCGCCGCCGTTCTTGTAGAGCCAGTGCGCGGCCACGCCGGCTTCGGCGATTTCGTGCATCTTGCGCGTACGCACCTGGAACTCGATGGGCGCGCCGAACGGGCCCACGAGCGTCGTGTGCAGGGACTGATAGCCATTCACCTTGGGAATGGCGATGTAGTCCTTGAACTTGCCCGGCACGGGCTTGTAGAGCGCATGAAGCGCGCCGATGCAGGTGTAGCATTCGAGCGCCGAATCCACCACCACGCGAAAACCATAAACGTCGAGCACCTGCGAAAACGACAGCTGCTTGTCGCGCATCTTCTTATAGATGCTGAAGATGGTCTTCTCGCGGCCGGTGACTTCCGCGTCGAGCTTCGCGTCGGCGATCGCGCGCTGCACCGCCTCCAGGATCTTGCTGACCACTTCGCGGCGATTGCCGCGCGCCGCCTTCACCGCCTTTTCGAGCGTGGCGTAGCGATTCGGGTTGAAGTTCTGGAAGCTGAGATCCTGCAGCTCGCGATAGGTATTGTTCAGACCCAGGCGGTGGGCGATCGGCGCGTAAATGTCGATCGTCTCGCGCGCCACGCGGCGGCGCTTTTCCGGGGGCACCGCGCCGAGCGTGCGCATGTTGTGCAGACGGTCGGCGAGCTTCACGAGGATCACGCGCACGTCGCGCGCCATCGCGAGCAGCATCTTGCGGAAATTTTCCGCCTGCGCTTCCTCGCGATTGCGAAACTCCATCTTGTCGAGTTTCGACAGACCATCGACCAGTTCTGCGACCTTCGCACCGAAGCGTTCGGCGATTTCCGCCTTGGTCACACCCTGGTCTTCGATCACGTCATGAAGCAGCGCCGCCTGGATGGCCTGGGCGTCGAGCTTCCAGCCGGCGCAGATTTCCGCGACGGCGACGGGATGCGTAATGTAGGGTTCGCCACTCTGACGATATTGCCCGAGGTGGGCTTCGTCGCTGAAGTGAAACGCCGCCTTGATCTCCTTGATTTCCTCAGGTGTGAGGTAACCGGAAAGCGCAGCGGTCAGATTGGCGATGGAGACGACCCCGTGCTTGCGGGGCTGCTCCGGTGTTGCGGTTGGCCCGAACAGATGGCGAAACGACTGTTCGAGAACCGCGTCGATGTAATTGCGCGCAGGGCTTGAGGTCTCGGCTTCCTGGTCCACCTCGGTGGCCGGCGAGGGCGTCGTGCTCATGTTCCCCTCCGTATCAGGTCAGGCGTTGACGGTTGGCGCGCAGCGCGAATTACATGACTGGTAAAACGGGTACGGCAACTTCGATTGCACTACAAGGCGCCCTTAAACGGGTACCTTTTTCAGCATTTCCAGACCCACCTGGCCAGATGCGATTTCACGGAGCGCGACGACGGTCGGCTTGTCGCGGCTTTCGATCTTCGGCGTGTGACCTTGTGCGAGCTGGCGTGCGCGATACGTTGCGGCGAGCGCCAGTTCAAAGCGGTTCGGAATCTGTTTCAGACAATCTTCGACGGTGATGCGGGCCATGTCGGTTCCTTCTCATTCTCAGCAGGTTCTTATTCTACCTTATGTGCCCGATGCGCCGGGCTGCGGCAGGTGGATGCCGAGCTGCACGAAGAGCTCGGTGTGTCGCGCATATTGCGAAGCGAAGCGCATGCGCGTGGCGCTAACGATATTGCGCAGTTCCTGCAGCGCGGTATCGAAATTTTCGTTGATGACGACGTACTCGGATTCGCTCGCGTGCGCCATCTCGCTGCCGGCTGCCAGCAGGCGGCGCGTGATGACGTTCGGCTCGTCTTCGCCACGCTTGCGCAGGCGATCCGCGAGTGCGTCGAGCGACGGCGGCAGGATGAAGATTTCCACGGCATTGCGGAACTGCTTCTTCACCTGCTGCGCGCCTTGCCAGTCGATTTCGAGCAGCACGTCGTGGCCCTGCTTCATCTGGTCTTCGATCCACACGCGCGACGTAGCGTAGTAGTTGCCATGCACTTCCGCGCTTTCGAGGAACTCGCCTTGCGCGTGACGCGCGAGGAAGTCGTCGACGGTCGTGAAGTGATAGTGCTCGCCGTCACGCTCCTTCGAACGCGGCGCGCGCGTGGTGTACGAAATCGACAGCAGGATCGCGCTGTCTTCGGCGAGCAGCGCGTTCACGAGCGTGGACTTGCCCGCGCCCGACGGCGCGACCACCATGAAAAGATTGCCCGGATAAACGCCCGCGTACGGATTGCGCGGTTTCGTTTCAGCCTTGTGCGCACCGGATGCGCTGGTCTGGTCGGTCATGTTCGTTGCTTCCTGTTTTGCTACTTTCTTTGTTGCCCGGCACAGCGTATGTGTGCATGCGCACGCATCCACACATATGCACGCCATTATTCGAGGTTCTGCACCTGCTCGCGCATCTGTTCGATGAGGAGCTTGAGCGTCATCGACGCGTCGGCGAGTTCCTTCGCGGCGGCCTTCGAACCGAGCGTATTCGCTTCGCGGTTGAGTTCCTGCATCATGAAGTCCAGACGCTTGCCGACGCGGCCGCCCTTCTCGATCACGTGGCGCGTTTCGTTCAGGTGTGCGGTGAGACGCGACAGCTCTTCGGCGATGTCGATGCGGATGCCGTACATCGTCACTTCCTGGCGGATACGCTCGGCGACTTCGTCGCGCGAGACGTTGCCGATGTTGCCGTTCGCCGCATCGGGCGCCGCAATGCCCAGCGCTTCCTGCAAACGCTCGACGATCTTCTGCTGATGCTTGACGATCAAGTCCGGCACGAGCGGCGTGATCTTCGCGACGATCGCTTCCATCTCCGCAACATTGGCGAGCAACATGTTGGCGAGTTGCGCGCCTTCACGCGCACGCACGTCGATCAGGTCGGCGATGGCCTGCTTGCCGCAACCGAGCACCGCATCGCGCAGCACTTCGGGCGCGACGCCGCTTTCAGCCAGCACGCCGGGCCAGCGCAGAATCTCGCCGGTACGCAGGCGGCCCGATTCCGGGAACGCTTCGAGCACGGCGCGCTCCAGCACGGCCAGTTGTTCGAGCGCATCGCGATTGAGCGCGCCCGCGTTGGCGGACTGCTCGCTGCGCTGGATGTTGATGCGGATATCGACCTTGCCGCGCGAGAGCTTCTGCATCAGCATTTCGCGCAGCGTCGGCTCAACGACGCGCACGTCTTCGGGCATGCGGAAATTCAGGTCGAGAAAGCGCGAGTTCACGGTACGCAATTCGACGGAGACACTGGCGCCGCCCGTGCCCGATGCCGCAACCAGTTCGCGCGTGGCGCTGGCGTAGCCGGTCATGCTGTAAATCATGGTTCGTCTCGCGATAGAGCCGCGGCGGCGCACCTGAAAGGCGCCGGTCACGGCAAGGGGATTCGAGGCGCCCGGCGTGTACGCGTACTGTCTGTGACGCTCGATGACGCGGGGCGGAGAAAACGTATTATCCCATTTTTGGCCGCGCGCCCGCCGGAGCAGCAGTTGCGCTGAATCCGTGCGCTTGCCGTGCGATGTTCGCGCCCCACGACCGCCTCCATCGCCCGCTGCGCGAAGGCGGTAAAATTGTGTTTTGCCCTCCTTTCCGTGCCCTCGCGCACACCCCACGATGACCCAAACCATCCTGCGCCCCTCCGGCCGTGCCGCCGACCAGCTTCGCGACGTCCGCATCACCCGCCACTTCACGAAGCACGCCGAAGGCTCGGTGCTCGTCGAATTCGGCGACACGAAGGTGCTGTGCACCGCGAGCGTGTCCGAAAGCGTGCCGCCGTTCCTGCGCGATAAGGGTCAGGGCTGGCTCACCGCCGAATACGGCATGCTGCCGCGCGCCACCCACACGCGCAGCGACCGCGAAGCCGCACGCGGCAAGCAGACGGGCCGCACCCAGGAAATCCAGCGACTGATCGGCCGCGCGATGCGCGCAGTGTTCGATCTCGAAGCGCTCGGCGCACGCACCATCAACCTCGACTGCGACGTACTGCAAGCCGACGGCGGCACGCGCACGGCGAGCATCACGGGCGCGTTCGTCGCCGCCCACGACGCCGTGTCGAAACTGCTGGCCGCAGGCAAGATCGAGCGCTCGCCGATCACCGATTACGTCGCCGCGATTTCGGTGGGCGTGTACGAAGGCCTGCCCGTACTTGACCTCGATTACGCAGAAGATTCGCAATGCGACACCGACATGAACGTGGTCATCACGGGCTCGGGCGGCATGGTCGAAGTCCAGGGCACCGCTGAAGGCGCGCCGTTCTCGCGCGACGAACTCAACGCGCTGCTGGATCTCGCGCAAGGCGGCATCGCCACGCTCATCGGCATGCAGAAGGCCGCGCTGGAGATCGTGTGATGGCTGGCACGTCTGACATCGCGAGCAACGGCGCAAACAACGGCACGGGCGCGCTCGGCCGCGTCGTGCTGGCGTCGAACAACGCGGGCAAGCTGCGCGAATTCGCGGCGCTGCTCGCAGCCGCGGGCATCGAGCTCGTGCCGCAAGGCACGCTCAACGTGCCCGAAGCCGAGGAGCCGCACGCGACCTTCGTCGAGAACGCGCTCGCCAAGGCGCGTCACGCCTCGAAGCTCACCGGCCTGCCCGCCATCGCCGACGATTCCGGCCTGTGCGTGCGCGCGCTGCGCGGCGCGCCGGGCGTGTATTCGGCGCGCTATGCGCAGCTCGCGGGCGGCGAAAAGAGCGACGCCGCGAACAACGCGCTACTCGTGCAGAACCTCAAGGACCAGGCCGACCGCCGCGCGTACTACTACTGCGTGCTTGCGCTCGTGCGCCACGCCGACGACCCCGAACCGCTCATCGCGGAAGGCCGTTGGCACGGCGAAGTGATCGACGCGCCGCGCGGCGACCACGGCTTTGGCTACGACCCGTACTTCTACATTCCGGGCCTGGAAGCCACGGCTGCGGAACTCGATCCGGCACTCAAGAACGCGTCGAGCCATCGCGCGATCGCCCTGCGGCATTTGCTCGCACGGCTGGAGGAAGAAGCGTGAGCCAGCAGCACCAGACCGGCCTCGACGTCGTGCAGTCGTTCACGATGCCGGGCAGCATTCGCCTGAGCTCGCTGCCGCCGCTCTCGCTTTACGTGCATTTCCCGTGGTGCGTGCGCAAGTGCCCGTACTGCGACTTCAACTCGCACGAGTGGAAAGGCGAGCGCTTTCCCGAGGACGATTATCTCGACGCCCTGCGCGCCGACCTCGAACAGGCGCTGCCGCTCGTGTGGGGCCGCCAGGTGCATACGATCTTCATTGGTGGCGGCACGCCGAGCCTCTTGTCCGCGAAGGGGCTCGATCGCCTGCTGTCGGACGTGCGCGCGCTGCTGCCGCTCGACGCCGACGCCGAGATCACGCTCGAAGCGAATCCCGGCACATTCGAAGCCGATAAATTCGCGCAGTTTCGTGCGAGCGGCGTGAACCGGCTGTCCATCGGCATCCAGAGTTTCAACGAAGCGCATCTGAAAGCGCTCGGCCGGATTCACGATTCGGCGCAGGCGCGTCATGCCGTCGAAGTGGCGGCGAATACCTTCGACAATTTCAATCTCGACCTGATGTTCGCGTTGCCGAAGCAGACGCTCGCCGAATGTCAGGCCGATATCGAGACGGCGCTTGCCTTCGCGCCGCCGCATCTGTCGCTCTATCACCTCACGCTCGAACCGAACACGATGTTCGCGAAGTTCCCGCCCGTGCTGCCCGACGACGACCAGTCGGCGGACATGCAGGAGTGGATTCACGCGCGCACGTCCGAGGCGGGTTATGGGCGCTATGAGGTGTCGGCTTATGCGCAGCCGGGCCGGCAGAGCCGCCACAACCTCAACTACTGGCGCTTTGGCGATTACCTGGGCATTGGCGCGGGCGCGCACACCAAGCTGTCGTTCCCTAACCGCATCGTGCGCCAGATGCGCTACAAGCATCCGGCGACGTTCATCGAAGAAGCGCGCGCGGGCAAGCCGATCCAGGAAGAGCATGAAGTGAGCGCGAAGGATCTGCCGTTCGAGTTCATGCTCAATGCGCTGCGCCTCGTGGAAGGCTTCCCGGTGTATCGCTTCATGGAGCGCACCGGCCTGCCGATGACGACGATCGAGCCGCAATTGCAGGAAGCGGAGAAGCGCGGGCTGATTACGCGCGACTACGAGAAGATCGTGCCGACCGAGCTGGGCCAGCGCTTCCTCAACGATCTGCAGGAGCTGTTTTTGAAGGACGCGCAGTGATCATTCGATGATCTTTGTGCGTTGATTTGATTTGCGCCACCGGCAGACCTGCCGGTGCGCGCACATTCCAGGTTACAATGCGCGCCTCCGGAGGTGTGGCAGAGTGGTTGAATGCACCGGTCTTGAAAACCGGCGAAGGGGTAACCCTTCCGTGAGTTCGAATCTCACCGCCTCCGCCAGATGGCTTCTCTTCAACCGTCTGGTTTCTTCTGAATCAATCCCCCAAACGCCCGCCAGATAAGGCTGTCCGCTGATCCCTTGAAAAGGGATGGTCTGCTTTTGTCGCCTTCAGTCGTAACGCTTTGGCGAATCGCATTCATCGCTTACTCGGTTGGCGGCTTGGGCGTGTCCCACTCCATCGGCGCTTCGGTTGTTATCTGCAAGCGGGCGCGCAGTTCAGGATGCGCTATCGCCTGAACCAATATCGCCATCCCGCCAAGCTTTCGTGCATCTTCGTCCGTAACGGGCGCATCGGAGTTCTCGGGTGCGTCTGGCGGAATGGTGAGCGCCATGCCCCGCTCAATTGCCGACTCCACACGAGACCGAGGTATGGTGCAAATTTTCAATTGCTGTGTGTCCGCGTCATAGAAAACGATGCTTGCTCTTTCTGGCTTGCTCAATTCAATATCCCCTGCAGGTCTGAAATTTGGCGAATGCACGCTCTGTACAAGCCGCGTAAGTACGTGGGTCGCGATACATAGCTCCAGCAGCCTGACATTGCTCCATGTCTAGTGCGCCGGTCGCCTTCGATCCGCCTCAGTTCATCGCCGCGCGCGAAGCGCAGCCACTCTCCTGAAGGAGTGCGATAGTCGTCCACCGGTACGAGCTCGCAGCTCCATGAGCCGATATCAAGCGGTACGGTCAGTCCGTTATATGACATGGGCCGCCTCCTGTTCGATCAGAGGCGGACATAACTAACACGCACGACGACGCGAGACTTTGCGCCAGATAAAGCTCCAGTGATTCGATGCGTATTCAATTTAAGGGTCGCACTCAATTTTCGACTTCATACGGCCCAGCTACTACGCGGTATTTGACTAGGTGAAAACCCTAGTATTGCGGTAAAATCCCAACCTTCGAAGGGATCAGCCGCCATGCCGCACCGTTACCAACTGCTTGAAAAGTTTGCTTTTTCTATCGTCGTCCTGTTTGCCGTGATGTGCTCCAGCTACATCGCGTGGGAAACCTCGCCTGATCTGCGCGAGAACGTCCAGGTCGGCAAGGAGCTGTTCCTGAAGAGCGGCGAATACTCGTACGCCTGCTCGACGGTCGTGGCCGATCCCTGCGCGCAATTCCCGGTTGAATAAGCGCTGCGGCGTCGCACGCCGCTAGCGCTCTTCGCGTCGCCCTTTCCCTCGCGACGCTCACCGCCTCACCTGCCTCTCCCAGCAAGCCACGCTACACCCTGCCCGCCATCGATGGTCATGCGGCAGGGGTGACTGCGGATTGATTCCCCTCGCGTTTGAACTAAGCTCGAATCTGTCTCGCCACCGAGCCTGTTCGCCATGCTCATCTGCGCCCGCATGCGCAACGGCCTTGCCGCCGTGAGCGCCGCCGCCCTCCGCCGCCTCGGCCCGGCTCTTTTGCTTGCGCTCGCAAGCGCCTGCACGATCACACCGCCGCCTCGACCGCTGCTCATCATTCCGCCGCAGGCCATCAACAGCACGACGCTTGACGACTATCGCGCGCAGGTCGCGAGGCGCATCATCGAGCGCAATCCGTCCTCTGTCCTGCGCGGCACGCCTCAGGCGATGCTGCGCTCGCTCGTGGTCGTGTCGTTCACGGTCAACCGCGAAGGTCAGGTCGTGAAGTCGTCGGTCTATCGCACCAATGGCGACGACGATGCGGAGACCACCGCGCTCGCCACCCTGCGCCGCGCGCAGCCACTGCCGGCGCCGCCGCCGCGCCTGCTCAACTCGGCCGGACAGATCGAGCTGTTCGAGGATTGGCTGTTCAACGACGACGGCAAGTTCCAGCTACGCACGCTGGCCTCGCCGCAGGCGCAGAACTTCAACTGAACGTCGCTTGATCGCAGCCTGAACGGCGCAGAAACACCGGCCGCAAACCTTGCGGCCGCCTTGCTGCGCGCAGCCCGCGCTCGTTATAATTTTTCGCTATCCCCTGCCGGCTTCATGCTGGCGCCGCCTGCACGCCGCGTCACCCACGCCGCGCCGCAGCGCCTTCAGACCGTGTTTCGCGCCCGCTTCGCGCCTATCGGCGCACGCGCCTGCCGGTTCCCGCTTTCGCGCGCACAGTTGCCGCTGTGCGATGCATACTGACGAATCGTTGCCGGATCAAGGATCCCGCCGTGGCGCTGTTCGCGCCTCGCGCCGCCCTGCCCGCTTCGAGCTTTGAACAAAGACGCCCGCGCCGCGCCTCACGCCTGCCGGTTTGTCGATCTGCCGATCCGTCGCCAGACCGATCGAACCGCCGCCGACAAGGCCCGCCAGCGTGCGTCACAACGACTGGAGACCCTTCGATGTCCACCTCACCGCTTTCGTCGGCGAGCGCCGATCAGCCCGATGCCGCGCGCCAGCAGAGCACGGCGCGCGTGATCTTCGCGAGCTTCATCGGCACCGCGATCGAGTTCTACGACTTCTATGTGTATGCAACGGCCGCCGCGCTCGTGATCGGCCCGGTGTTTTTTCCGCATGGCTCGGCCACGGCGCAGGCGCTCTCGGCTTTCGTGACGTTTGGCATCGCCTTCGTCGCGCGCCCGATCGGCTCGTTCCTGTTCGGCCATTTCGGCGACCGCATCGGCCGTAAATCGACGCTGGTGGCCTCGCTGCTCGTGATGGGACTCTCCACCACGCTGATCGGCTTCGTGCCCGGTTACGACTCGATCGGCAGCCTCGCGCCGATCCTGCTGTGCGTGCTGCGCTTCGGCCAGGGCATCGGTCTGGGCGGCGAATGGGGCGGCGCGGCGCTGCTCGCCACCGAATACGCGCCGCAAGGCAAGCGCGGCTGGTTCGGCATGTTTCCGCAGCTCGGGCCGTCAGTGGGCTTTCTCGCTTCGAACGGCCTGTTCTTCGGCCTCGCCTCGACGCTCTCCGACCAGCAGTTCCGCGACTGGGGCTGGCGCGTGCCGTTCATCGTCTCGGCGGTGCTCGTGGCGCTCGGCCTTTACGTGCGCCTGAAGATCGCCGAAACGCCCGCGTTCAAGGCCGCCATCGAGCGCGAGGAGCGCGTCAAGGTGCCGGTTGCGACGCTGCTCGGCAACTACTGGTGGCCGACGATTCTTGGCGCGCTCGCGATGGTGGTCTGCTACACGCTGTTCTACAACGCGACGGTGTTCTCGCTTTCGCACGGCGTGACGGCGCTGCATATCCCGCGTCCGACTTTCCTCGGCATGCTGTGCATCGCGGTGGTGTTCATGGGCATTGCCACGCCGATTTCGGCGGCTTTGAGCGATCGCTTCGGCCGCCGGCCAGTGCTGATCGTCGGCTGCATCCTGGCGATTCTGTCTGGCTTCACGATGCAGCCACTGCTCGGCAGCGGCTCGCTGCCGCTCGTGCTGCTGTTCCTCGTGATCGAGCTGTTCCTGATGGGCGCGACTTTCGCCCCGATGGGCGCGCTGCTGCCCGAGCTGTTCCCGACGAGCGTGCGCTATACCGGCGCGGGCGTCGCGTACAACCTGGGCGGGATTCTGGGCGCGTCGGTGGCGCCGTATATCGCGCAGCAACTGGCCGCGCGCGGCGGGCTGTCGTGGGTGGGCGCGTATGTGTCGATTGCGGCCTGCGTGAGCCTCGTCGGCGTGCTGTGCATGCGCGAGACGCGTCATACGTCGCTGACCTGATCCAGCCATGCAGTAGAAACAAAAAAGCGGAGTCCGCCTGGCGGGCTCCGCTTTTTTTGTTCACTGGAGGCGCGCGTGCGGCGTGCCTATACTCGACTCAACACGCCCGAATCCGCATGAATCGACAAGGTCTGCGCAGCCGCGCACGGGAGGCCGACGATGAACCTGCATCTAAGCAACGCCGATGTCGTCCTGATGATCGCCCTTGCGCTGGGCATCTCCCTGTTCCTTGCCTTCCGGTTGCGCACGGCTACGTGGCGTGCCGTCCTGATCGAAGCGCTGGTGGCAAACATCGCCGCTGTCGCGGCGGTCGTCGCCGTCGAGATGCTGCTCGCGTGACGCATGCTGTCGAGCGTCTCATGCGTCGCCGCGCGCAGCGTGGCGATCATTGATAGTAGTAACCGTGGTGATAGCCGCCACCGTATCCGCCGCCCGGCACGACGATGCAGCCAGTCAGCGACGCCGCAAGTACAGCACCCGCAATCAGGGTAAGCGCCAATCGTTTCACTTCGTTCTCCCATCGAGTCAATGTCTGTTGTCCTGCCCTGCTGCCGTGCCTCGCATGGCGGGCGGTGGACAGTTCAGATTGGACACGACGGAGCCACCCCAAGGCGTTGCAATTTGTAAGTAGCAGTGTGGCCCGTGTTACAGCGCCCACGCCCGGGCGCGCAGCGACGTGCGATCCACGCCGCATCGTGCACGCAACCGCGACACTTTTAACAAGTTCCTAATCGAATCGCTGCGCGATTTCACGCGCGCATCAATGAAAACGGCCCGCTCGTCTGCATGAGACGAGCGGGCCGTACGAAGCAGGATGCGCGCTATCAGGCAGCCGTCACAGCCGGGCCTTTCGATGCATCGCCCGTGCGTGCGGGATAGACGCGATCGACGGCGTCGAGCGCCACCGAAACCGGCGGCACATGATGACCGTCGCCAATCGAGATCGAGCGATCCGGTGCACGCACGCCAAGGTGTTCGGCATTGGTCGCAATGAAGATCATCACGGTGGGCTTGAGCAGCGCGTGGCCCAGGTGCACGAAGCCGGTGTCCGTTCCGACCACGAGCGCGCTGTCCTCGATGCGCTGCGCCACCTGCGTGACCGTCAGGCGCGGCAGGATCGTCGCGCCGGGCACGAGTGCCGCGATCTCCTTCGCCGTTGCGTGCTCGGCGTCCGAGCCCCACGGCAGCTCGATACGCAAGCCGCGCTTGACCAGCTCGTTGCACAGCTCGCCCCAGTGCGCGACGGGCCACTTCTTCTCTTCCTTCGAGGTCGCGTGGAAGATCAGCGCAGTGGGCGCATCGGGCGCGGGCAGCGCATTGCCGTCGCGCGGAATGCGCATCTGGAAATCGGGCGGCGTGTCGACGGTATAGCCGAGTGCCTCGCCCGTGCTGATGCGCATGCCAAGCCACGCATCGCACTTCGGACGCGGCCCGAAGCGGCCGTTATAGGCGAACGCCGCACCCTGCTCGCCGAGATCCTGCGCGAGATAGCCAAAGCGGCGCTTGCCGCGCGCGATGAAGGCGATGATGGCGCTCTTGTAGACGCCGTGAATGTCGATGATGGCGTCGTAGCGTTCGCGGCGCAGATCGGCGATCGAATCCCAGATCGCCTTGAAGTCGCTCCAGCGACGCGCCTTCTTGAAGCGGCGCAGCGGCGCGCAGAGCACGCGGTCGATGCCTTCGTTCCAGTGCACGATCTCCGCGAAGGCGTCATCCACGGCCCAATCGACCTTGACGCCGGGGAATTTGCGCTGAACATCGGCGACGACGGGAAGGGCCTCGACGACGTCGCCAAGCGAGGTCACCTTGACTATCAAAACTCGTTTCATTGTGCTGCGGACGCTGAGGCCCGATTTCGATGATTTGCCGGCATTTTTCCCGAGATTCTAGCGGACGGAGGCGTTCGCAACAGGCGAATTCTGCGAACGTTGGCGGATTTCATCGGGCCCCGCTTTGGCAAAGGCGAAAAAAAACCCGGCGGCATGCCGAGGGTCGATGACTCGAACCGCTGACATGCGCCGGGTCTGGCGCGGCTTTGCCGATCCAGGCCAGCGTGCCTGTCACCAAAATCAATAGATCACGACGGGCGCGGGACGCACGTACATGGGCCGCGCGGGAACGACGACGCAGCCGGCAAGCACGATCGCGAGCGCCGCCGCAGCGAGCAGTTTTCTGCTCATGATGTTTCTCCTTGCCGATGAAACCGGTTAAGCAAAGTCAGCGAACTCAAGCAAACTTAAGCGGCCCAGTGGCCTTCGACCCAATGCCAGTTCGGGCCGTGAGCGATCCAGTGGCCCGGCACCCAGTGGTAGCCCACGCGTTCGGCTTGCCAGTGGCCGGCGATCCACACGTAGCGGCCGTGATCCCAGCGCCAGTGGCCCTTGTCCCAGGCGTAGCCGACGCGCGGCGCGGGCACGACTTCGACACGCTCGACGGGCGGCGGCGCGCTCGGCTCGACAACGACGATTTCGGCGAAAGCCGGCGCAGCAACGGCGCACGTACCCGCAGCGACGACAGCGGCCTTGGCGATAAGCAGGCGGATTGAATTGTTCATGTTGGTCACCCTTCGAGTAGGACGCCATGAGTGGCGTTACCCGATCAATGCGCGAGCGTGCGAGTGCGCTGACAGCGGCCGTGTAACCGCGACGGGTGAAGTGAAACCGAATATTTCGGTAAGGTAAGGAATGCTGCGCGGGGTCTGCGCGGCGCGTGCGGAAGACGCGCCAGATGCGCTACATACAGCGATACGAGACGAGTGCGGCACGCGTCAAAACACACGACGCGCCGCACTCTCCACGCAGGTCAGGCCTGCGGAATCTCGATCTTGACCTCAAGCACTTCGAGGTCGTCCTGGCGTTCCAGGCTCACGCGAATGTCTTCATCGGAGATCTTCACGTACTTGGAGATCACGGCGACGAGTTCGCGTTGCAGGGCCGGCAGGTAATCGGCGGGCGGATGGCCGCCTGCGCGCTCGTGAGCGATGATGAGCTGCAGGCGTTCCTTCGCTACCGAGGCGGACTTCTTCTTTTCGCCGAGAAAAAACGAAAGAAACGACATGACGTGCGCCTCCCTTACTTGCTACCGAACAGGCGCTGCAGGAGCCCCGGCTTCTGGTAATCGGTGAAGCGAAGCGCCTTGTCTTCGCCGAGAAAGCGCGCCACGACGTCCTTGTAGGCTTCGGCGACGTCGGTGCCGTCCAGATGGACGGCGGGCAGCCCCTGGTTCGATGCGTGCAGCACCGCTTCCGATTCGGGAATCACGCCGATCAGCTCGATGCGCAGGATTTCCGAGATATCCGCGAGCGAAAGCATTTCGCCTTCGTTCACGCGCTTCGGGCTGTAGCGCGTAATCAGCAGGTGCTCCTTGATCGGATCCTTGCCGTCGATCGCGCGCTTCGTCTTCGACGACAGCATGCCGAGGATACGGTCGGAGTCGCGCACCGACGACACTTCCGGATTCGTCACGATGAGCGCTTCGTCGGCGAAGTGCATCGCCAGCATCGCGCCCGATTCGATACCCGCCGGCGAATCGCAGACGATGTATTCGAAGTCCATCTTGCGCAGGTCTTCGATCACCTTCTCCACGCCTTCCTTCGTGAGCGCGTCTTTATCGCGCGTCTGCGAAGCCGGCAGGATGAAAAGGTTTTCGCACTTCTTGTCCTTGATCAGCGCCTGGTTGAGGTTCGCCTCGCCCTGGATCACGTTGATCAGGTCGTACACGACGCGGCGCTCGCAACCCATGATGAGGTCGAGATTGCGCAGGCCGACGTCGAAGTCGATGACCGCGGTTTTATGGCCACGCAACGCGAGGCCCGATGCGAAACTCGCGCTCGTGGTCGTTTTGCCAACGCCACCCTTGCCCGAAGTCACCACAATGATTTTTGCCATTCCCTTACCTTGCGTTCGTCAGTTTCCCAGTTTGGTCTCATCGCGTGCCGCTAGCACGCTGCGCGTTTTGCAACGCGCAGGCGGCGACTCAGGTGAGCCTCAACGGTTCGATCAACAGCTTTTCTTCGTCGAGCCGGATTTGCGCCGGCTTGCCACGCACGTCGTCTGAGAGAGGAACTTCAGTGGTACGGTAGATACCCGCAATCGAAATGAGTTCCGCTTCGAGACTCGTGCAGAAAATACGTGCGTCGTGGTTGCCGTGCACGCCCGCAAGCGCGCGGCCACGCAACGGCGCGTAAATATGGATGTTGCCTTCGGCGATCACTTCCGCGCCGTTCGACACCATGCCGAGCACCACCAGGTCGCCCTTCGCATAGACACGCTGCCCCGAACGCAGCGGACGGTCGACGACGAGCGTCGCCGCGCGCGGCGCATTGCGCGTGTCGGCATCGGCGTCGCCCGCGGTGGCGGCGAGTTCGGTCGCGTCCTGCGTGGGGTCGGCGGGGAAGAGTTCGGGCTGGGCGGCGCTGGTAACGTTCGCGCTCGCGTTGGGTGCGTCGGCGGCGTTGTCTTCGGCTTCGCTCTTTGCAGCAGCGTTGCCGCCCGCCACGCGCTTGTCGCGCGCTTCGAGAAACGGCAGGCCCGCTTCGGCGGCCCAGCCATGCTGTTCGGGCAGCGCGACCACGCCCACGGGGCGCATGCGCACGCTTTCGAGCAGACGGGCGATGTCGCCGAGCGCGACCTGCTCGCCGTCGGCGAGACGGCGCAGGTCGATGGCCACCGTGTCGTTGGCGAAGAATTCCGGCGTCGCCTCGAAGCGCCGCGTGAGTTCGGCGCGCATCGCATCGAGTTCAGTCGTTTTGACCACGAATAGCAGCGTATCGACTGAACCGCTCTTCAGTTCAAAATATGGCGATTTCTTGGGCGACATGGCGATCGGCGAAAAATTTTGCGTATTTTACAGGCGTCGACGCGCACGGCCATTATTTTTAATGGCCCAAAATGCTGCAACGAAGGGAATCACAAAAGAACGGCGTGAAAAGCGCCAGAGGGAAGCCGCCAACCAACGCGCGGCATGCGCGTCAGGGCGGGAAAAACCGGCGCAACAACTTCAAAACCAGGGCGTGTTCATCGCACGCCGGTTGCACACTCACTGCGCGGACGCAGCAGGCTCGGCGGGCGCAGCGCCGGCAAGATCGCGCATCAGCAGCGTTTCCCATTGCTCGGGTGTCTGCGTGCTGCGCGCGTGATCGCCGGTCGCGACAAAACCCATGCGCTCGTAGAAGCGCATCGCGGTCGTGTTGCTGTCGGTCACCCACGCATAGATCTGGTTGGCGCCTTCGCTCGTGAGCCAGTCGATGGCCGCGTTGACGAGCAGCTCGCCGCCGCGCAGATGCCGCACCGCCGGCGCCACCCACAACGCGAACACGAACGCCCGGCGCGCGGGCGCGCTCTCGAAGTTCGCGCCGATCAGGCCGGCCGGATGGCCTTCCGTGTAGAGGATGAACGAGGTGGCGGTATGCGAATCCGCATGACGGGCGGCCGCGGCATCAAAGACGGCCGCATCGGCAGACAAGGCGTCTTCGAGCGAGTCGCCGAACGCGTAAGGCGCATCGCGCAGCGAAGCAGTTCGAAGCTCGCGGAGCACGGCACCCTGATCGGCATCGATACGGCGAACGGTCAGTGACGGACTCATGCAGTCGTAAACCCCAATAAAGCACTAACGCGTAGCTTTAACCGAACTGGCCAGAGAGTCAAATCCTTATTTGACAAAAAAGTTCCTTGAACGCCGCGCGCGCGGCGCTTGACAGACTGGCCGACAGACCTCACAGGCCGCTGGATAGCGGCACTGCGAGCAGTGACTGCCCTCACGGGGCTTCGTACGCGCCCGTGCCGTCCGGCCAGGGCGTGAGCAGTTCATAGCCGTCGTCGGTGACGGCGACCATGTGTTCCCACTGCGCGGAAAGCGAACGATCCTTCGTCACGACAGTCCAGCCATCGCGCTGCACCGCGGTGCCCGCGCGTCCCGCATTGACCATCGGCTCGATCGTGAAGACCATGCCGGGCTTCAGGCGCACGCCCTGCCCCGGCTGGCCATAGTGCAGCACCTGCGGCTCCTCGTGATACACCTTGCCGATGCCGTGGCCGCAGTACTCGCGCACGATCGAGAAACCATCGGCCTGCGCGCGCCGCTGGATCGCGTGGCCGACGTCGCCGAGCGTGGCGCCCGGCTTCACCTCGCGAATGCCCGCGAGCATCGCTTCGTAAGTCGTGTCGATCAGCTGGCGGCCCACCGAGCTCGGCGTGCCGACCGTGTACATGCGGCTCGTGTCGCCGAAATAGCCGTCCTTGATCACGGCCACGTCGATGTTGATGATGTCGCCGTCCTTGAGCACTTCGTTGCGGCTCGGAATGCCGTGGCAGACCACGGAATTGACGGACGTGCAGATCGTCTTGGGGAAGCCGAGATAACCGACGTTGGCCGGCACGGCCTTGAGCGTATTGACGATGAAGTCGTTGCAGATTGCGTCGAGATCGTCGGTGGAGACGCCGGGCTTGACGTGTTCGCCGATCATGGCGAGCACGTCGGCGGCGAGCCGGCCGGAAATGCGCAGGCGCTCGATGTCGCCGGCGGATTTGTAGGTGATAGCCATTTGAGAACCAAAGTGGGCGCGACGGCGCACGTTGCGCCGCGCAGCGAATTCAGGGGAGCGCCGCTCGAAGGCGCCATTGTACCGGGCCGCCTGCGCACGCCGGACCGGCGATATTCGGATACGTCCGATTGTCCGGGCGCAAGCCGCCAACAAGAATGGGAAATATCTTACAACGACGTGAGCGGAACGCCAGACCATGAACCCATCGCCCCTTCCCGACAGCGCCACAGCAAGCACAGGTGCACCCACGCAAGCGCCCCTGAATATCCTGATTGCATTGCCCACCTACGACAATTCTGTGCACTTCGACTTCGCCATGGCGCTGGCGCGGCTGATGGAAACGTTCAAGGAGCGCGGCATCGGCTTCGAATACATCCACACGGCGTCGTCGCACATCATCCGGGCGCGCAACTTCTTTGCGAATTATTTCCTGAGCCATCCCCAGTTCACGCACGTGCTGTTCCTCGACACGGACATGGACTTCTCGCGCGAGGCCATTCCGCGTCTGCTGGCCGGCGACAAGCCCGTGGCGGGCATCGCGTGCCCCTACCGCTTCTTCGATGGGGAAAAGAAGATCACGAGCGCCGATGCGGGCCTCACACTGCGCGAGTGGCAGGAAAAGACCGTCGAATACAACACGGCGATCCGCTCCGATGCGAACGGCAATAGCAGCGTCAAAGGCGGCTGGGTCGAGGTGAACCATATCGGCACGGGCATTTTTCTCGTGCGCCGCGACGCCATGCAGGCGATGGCGCCGCTCACGCAGCTCTATCGTCCGCCTGCGCAGTACGCGGCGTATCTGCCCGATGGCCGCTTCCACGCGTTCTTCGACACGGTCGGCGACAAAGGCGTCTATCTCTCGGAAGACCTGTCGTTCTGCCAGCGTGCGCGGGCGGCGGGCATGCCGGTGTGGGCGCTGATCGACGAGAAGATCGTCCATCACGGCGCATCGGCGATTTCGGGGACGTTCATGCGCTCGCTGGA
This sequence comes from Paraburkholderia bannensis NBRC 103871, assembly GCF_000685015.1. Lineage (GTDB taxonomy): Bacteria > Pseudomonadota > Gammaproteobacteria > Burkholderiales > Burkholderiaceae > Paraburkholderia > Paraburkholderia bannensis. Next base: position 275,092 of record NZ_BAYA01000009.1, read on the forward strand.
ACGGCGCGGGCACGTGCCGGGTTGAGGTCACGCGATAGACGATAGCGAAAGCGCCTGAAAACAGGCGCTGAAAAGCAAAAACCCCGTAGGCTTTTCAGCTTACGGGGTTTTCTAAATTTGGCGGAGAGGGTGGGATTCGAACCCACGGTACGGGGTTACCGTACGCCTGATTTCGAGTCAGGTACATTCGACCACTCTGCCACCTCTCCGGGGTACTGCTTTTTTACTGCTTCTCAGGTCTTGGTCGGCGACCAGAGAAGCGAAGATTATAGAACAAATTTCGGATCCTGCAAGCCCTTTTTCGAAAATTTTTTCGAGGGCTTTGCAGATCCCTGTTCTGAGGGGCGCTTAGCCGCCCACCGACAGACGTGCCACGCCGTTCATATACGGACGCAGCGCTTCCGGCACGGTGATCGAGCCATCGGCTTCCTGGTAGTTCTCCAGCACCGCGACCAGCGTACGGCCCACGGCCAGGCCCGAACCGTTAAGCGTATGCACGAGTTCCGGCTTGCCCTGCGCGTTGCGATAGCGCGCCTGCATGCGGCGCGCCTGGAACGCTTCGGTGTTCGAGCAGCTGGAGATTTCGCGATACGTGTTCTGCGCCGGCAGCCAGACTTCGAGGTCATAGGTCTTGGTGGCCGAGAAACCCATGTCGCCCGTGCACAGCGACATCACGCGATACGGCAGGCCGAGCTTCTGCAGAATCGTCTCGGCGTGCACGACCATTTCTTCCAGCGCGTTGTACGACGTTTCCGGCGTGGTGATCTGAACCATTTCGACCTTGTCGAACTGGTGCTGGCGGATCATGCCGCGCGTGTCGCGGCCATACGAGCCCGCTTCCGAGCGGAAGCACGGCGAATGCGCCGTCAGCTTGATCGGCAGCGCGTTGCCTTCGACGATGCTCTCGCGCACCGTGTTCGTCAGCGAAATTTCCGAGGTCGAGATCAGGTATTGCGTGACCGTGTTCTCGGCGCCGCCCTTCTCCACGCGGAACATGTCTTCGGCGAACTTGGGCAGCTGGCCCGTGCCGTAGAGGATTTCCGGGTTCACGATGTACGGCGTATAGGTTTCCGTGTAGCCGTGATGGAGCGTGTGCGTGTCGATCATGAACTGCGCAAGCGCGCGATGCAGACGCGCGATCTGGCCGCGCAGCATCGTGAAGCGCGCGCCCGAGAGCTTCGCGCCCGTCTCGAAGTCCAGACCCAGCGGCGTGCCGACATCGACGTGATCCTTCACCTCGAATTCGAACGCGCGCGGCGTGCCCCAGCGGCGCACTTCCACGTTGCCGGCTTCGTCGCGGCCCAGCGGCACGCTTTCGTGCGGCAGGTTCGGCACGCCGAGCAGCAGGTCGGAGAGCTTCGTCTGGATTTCGTCGAGCGTGGCCGCCGACGCCTTCATGTCGTCGCCGATGCCGCCCACTTCGGCCATGACCGCCGAGGTGTCCTCGCCGCGGCCCTTCATCGCGCCGATCTGCTTCGACAGGCTGTTGCGGCGAGCCTGGAGTTCTTCGGTGCGGGTCTGGATGGCGCGGCGTTCCGCTTCGAGCGCGGAGAAAGCCGCGACGTCGAGGGTGTAGCCGCGGTCGGCGAGGCGCTTCGCGACGCCGTCGAGGTCTTTGCGCAGCAGCTGGATGTCGAGCATGGGATTGTGAGACGCAGTTTCGTTGTGTGAGAAGTCGATTTTAGCGCACCGGCGCGGGCAGCCCGTGTGCGCTGGCGGTTTTAGGCCGCCTTTGGCCTTTGAGCTTACGCGCCACCTTTACGCTTGCGCTCGTTGCGTTCGCGGATTTCGTCGCGATGCTCGTCGCGCCATTGCGCGTCGAGCTCGGCCAGACGCGCCAGCTTTTCGCCGATCTTGCCTTCGAGCCCGCGCGGCGTGGGCCGATACCAGTTCGGCTCGCGCATGCCATCGGGGATGTAGGTCTCGCCGGCAGCGTAGGCGTCGGGCTCGTCGTGCGCGTAGCGGTACTCGTGGCCGTAGCCCAGTTCCTTCATGAGCTTGGTGGGCGCGTTGCGCAGGTGGATCGGCACCGCGCGCGACTGATCCTTGCTCACGAAGCGGCGCGCTTCGTTATAGGCGTTGTAGCCAGCGTTCGACTTGGGTGCGACCGCGAGGTAGATCACAGCCTGCGCGAGCGCGAGTTCACCTTCAGGCGAGCCCAGCCGCTCATAGGTCTCCGAGGCGTCGAGCGTGATGCGCGCCGCGCGCGGATCGGCGAGGCCGATATCCTCCCAGGCCATGCGCACGATGCGGCGCGCGAGATAGCGCGGGTCGGCGCCGCCGTCGAGCATGCGGCAAAACCAGTACAGCGCACCGTCCGGGTTGCTGCCGCGCACCGACTTATGCAGTGCGCTGATCTGGTCGTAAAAGGCGTCGCCGCCCTTGTCGAAGCGGCGCAGGTTCTCGGCCAGCGCGCTGCCGAGCAGTTCGCCGTCGATCTCCGTCTTCTTCTGCTGGGCCGCCGCGCGCGCGACGATCTCCAGGTTGTTGAGCAGCTTGCGGCCGTCGCCGTCGGCGGAACCGATCAGCGCCTGCTTCGCCTCGTCGGTGAACGTCAGGCCGCCCAGCTCCTCCGACGCGCGCGCGAGCAGTTCGCCCTGCTCGTCCTCGTCGAGGCTGCGCAGCACGTAGACCGCCGCGCGCGAGAGCAATGCGCTGTTCACCTCGAACGACGGGTTCTCCGTGGTCGCGCCGATGAACACGAACAGGCCCGACTCCACATGCGGCAGGAAGGCGTCCTGCTGGCTCTTGTTGAAGCGATGCACCTCGTCGACGAACACGAGCGTCTGGTGGCCGCGCGCGCGGTGCAGCTGCGCCTGCTCGACGGCCTCGCGGATATCCTTCACGCCCGAGAGCACCGCCGACAGCGCGATGAATTCGGCGTGAAACGCGTCGGCCATGAGGCGCGCGAGCGTCGTCTTGCCGACGCCGGGCGGGCCCCAGAGAATCATCGAATGCGCTTCGCCCGATTCGAAGGCGACGCGCAGCGGCTTGTTGGGCCCAAGCAAATGCTTCTGGCCGATGACTTCATCGATGGTGCGTGGGCGCAGCCGTTCCGCGAGCGGAACGTTGGCACGGGTTTCTTCAAACATGTCGTTTTCGCGATAATGTCGGCTTTTCCGGCGGCCGAGCGGTTCGAACGCTGTTCGCGCCCCTGAAAATGGGGCGCAGCGCACGCCGCCGCGCCGGAGTCAGTCGTGCATTATGACAGTCCGTGCAGCCGTACGATGTCTGAGGCCCGAGAGCCGCCGCCCGCACGAGTTTTGCGTAATCCCTACGCACACCATACGAATTCAATACAGATTCACTATAAACGACGCAGAGGACAGCTTTTCCCATGACTGAAAACACGCAAGCCGGCTCGGCCTACGCGCCCAATGTGCCGGTGCCCAACGCTCGCCGGCAGTTCCGCACCGGCGACGCCTTCGCGCTCTGGTTCTCCCTCGGCATCGGCCTGCTGGTCGCGCAGGCGGGCGCCCTGCTCGTGCCGGGCCTGTCGCTGCCGCACGCGCTGCTCGCCATCGGCATCGGCAGCGTGATTGGCGTGGTGCTGCTCTCGCTCGCGGGCGTGATCGGCACGGACACGGGCCTTGCCGCCATGTCCTCGCTGCGCCCGACGCTCGGCATTCGCGGCGCGTCGGTGCCCGCCGTCATCAACATGGTGCAACTGGTGGGCTGGGGCTCGTTCGAGATCATCGTGATGCGCGATTCCGCCGATGCGCTCGCCAAGCAGGCGTTCAATCTGTCGATGCCGCTCGTCTGGACGGTGATCTTCGGCTTCCTCGCGACGCTGCTGGCCGTGAGCGGCCCGCTCTCGTTCGTGCGCCGTTTCCTGCGCACGTGGGGCATCTGGCTGCTGCTCGCGGGCGCGGCGTGGCTCACGTGGAGCCTGCTTGCGCAGCACGACATCGGCGCGCTGATGAAGCGCCCCGGCACCGGCGACATGCCGTTCGGCAGCGCCATCGACCTGGTGGTCGCCATGCCGCTCTCCTGGCTGCCGCTGATCGCCGATTACACGCGCTTCGGCCGCAAGGCGGGCGAAACCTTCCGTGGCACGCTGTTCGGCTATGGCATTGCGAACCTGTGGTTCTACGCCCTGGGTGCGATCTACGGTCTCGCGGCGGGCGGCGGCGATGCGCTGCTGACCACGGCGCTGGCGCAAGCTGGCGGCGGCCTCGCACTGCTGCTGGTGCTGATCGACGAAATCGACAACGCCTTCGCCGATATCCACTCGGCGGCCGTCTCGACCGGCACGGTCTGGACGCGCGCGGGCGTGCCGGTTCTCTCGGCCGCGTTCGGCGCGATCTGCACGGTCATCGCCCTCGTCGTGCCGATGGCGAAGTACGAAAACTTCCTGCTGTTCATCGGCTCGGTGTTCGCGCCGCTGTTTGGCGTGGTGCTCGCGGATCACTTCATCGTGCGCCGCCGCCGCATCGACGCGCAGGCGCTCGCCGACCTGAACGGCGCGTATGGCTATTCGGGCGGCTGGCACGTGAGCGCGTTTGTCGCGTGGGCGGTCGGCTTCGGTGCGTACCAGGCGCTCAACCAGTGGCTGCCGAACCTCGGCGCGACGCTGCCTTCGCTCGTGATCGGCGCGCTCTGCTATCTCGTGCTCGCAGGACGTCGCCGCGCGGCTTACGCTTGATGCGTACGCTCTAGACGCGCAATGAAAAACGCCACGCTGAGGCAACCAGCGTGGCGTTTTTGCTTTTAGCCCTTCAATGAAGGCTTATTCGCGTCTTATTCGCGGCTTATTCGCAGTGACCGCAGCCGCCGTGCGAATGATCGTGGCCGTGTGCGTGACCATGGTCATCGGCGGGCAGATGCTGCGCAGCCTGCGCCGTGATGCCCAGGCGTTGCAGCAGACGGCGGTCGGCTTCCGCTTGCGGGTTGCTCGTCGTCAGCAGCTGGTCGCCGTAGAAAATCGAGTTCGCGCCGGCCATGAAGCACAGCGCCTGGAGCGCGTCGTCCATCTGCTCGCGGCCTGCCGACAGACGCACCATCGCCTTCGGCATGGTGATGCGCGCGACCGCAATCGTGCGCACGAATTCAAACGGGTCGATCGGCTCCGTGCCTTCGAGCGGCGTGCCCGTCACCTGCACGAGATTGTTGATAGGCACCGATTCCGGATACGGCTCCATGTTCGCCAGCTGCGCGATCAGGCCCGCGCGCTCGCGGCGCGACTCGCCCATGCCGACGATGCCGCCGCAGCACACATTGATGCCCGCGTCGCGCACGCGCTCCAGCGTCTCAAGGCGATCCTCGTAGGTACGCGTCGAGATGATCTTGCCGTAGTACTCCGGCGACGTATCGAGGTTGTGGTTGTAGTAGTCGAGGCCCGCATCGGCGAGCTCCTTCGCCTGGTGATCTTCGAGCATGCCGAGCGTCACGCAGGTTTCCAGACCCATCGCCTTCACGCCGCGGATCATGTCCTTGATCGGCTCCAGGTGGCGATCCTTCGGATTGCGCCACGCCGCGCCCATGCAAAAGCGCGTCGCGCCGTTCGACTTGGCCGCGCGCGCGGCGTCGAGCACGGCGTCGACCGCCATCAGCTTGCCGGCTTCAAGCTCGGTTTCGTAGTGCGACGACTGCGGGCAGTACGCGCAATCTTCCTCGCAGCCGCCCGTCTTGATCGACAGCAGCGTCGAAAGCTGCACGGCATTGGCGTCGAAGTTTTCGCGATGCACTTGCTGCGCGCGGAACATCAGGTCGTTGAACGGCAGCTCGTAGAGCTCGGCGACGTCGGCGACTTTCCAGCGTGCTGCGGCTTCGGCGGCGGCGTGGGCGCTCGGCGCGGTGGCCTTCAGCGAGGTGAGGTCGATGTGGGTTTGCGTCATGGTGTCGAAGTCCTTCGTGACGTGTGACTTGTGGTTTTGCTTTAGCGGCCTGCCAGCGTGGCGAGGCGCGCGAGCAGTGTGTCGATGTTCAGGTGTCCGGCCGCGTCGTCGGCGCTCGCGCCGCGCAGGTGCGGCACGACGCCCAGCAGCGGCGCGTCGAATTGCGCCGCCAGCAGCGTGCGCAAGGTGTCGATGTTTTCTTCCGGGAACGTCATGTTCGGGTCGATGCGGTTGGCGACCCAGCCCGCGATCTTCAGGCCGCGCGCGGCGATGGCTTCGGCGGTCAGCAGCGCGTGGCTGATGCAGCCCAGACGCATGCCGACCACGAGCACGACCGGCAGCCCGAGCGCAACGGCCAGATCGGCCGTATCTTCGGTCGGCGTGAGCGGCACGCGAAAACCGCCGACGCCTTCGACCACGACCGCATCGGCGCGCTCGCACGCGGCGCGATGGCAGTCGACGATACGCGCCATGTCGAGCGTCACGCCTTCGAGCGCGGCGGCGATGTGCGGCGCGGCCGGTTCCTTGAGCAGGAACGGCGTGCGCATTTCCGGCGGCAGCAGCACGCTGGCGGCGGCGTCCAGTTGATCGGCGTCTTCGTTGTGCCAGACGCCGTCGCGCTCATACGCGCCCGCGGCAATCGGCTTGAGAGCAGCGGAACGCAGGCCCGCGTGCGTGAGGCCGCGCAGGAGCGCCGCGCTCACGAAGGTCTTGCCGATTTCCGTATCGGTGCCGGTGACGAAGAAAGAAACGTTAGCGAGGCTCATCGTGCGCCCTCCAGGGCCGCGCGGCTCGCGCGTTGCAGTGAATCGTTGAGACGGTCGAGGTCGGCGTCCGAATGTGCCGCCGACAGCGAAATGCGCAGGCGCGAGGTGCCCACGGGCACGGTCGGCGGCCGGATCGCGGGCACCCACAGGCCGTCGCTTTCCAGCGTGGCTTGCAGTGCGAGCGTCGCGTCGTTCGAGCCGATCACGAGCGCCTGCACCGCGCTCGCCGAATCGACGGGCATCCAGCAGGTGTCCTTGAGGATCGCGCGCGTGCGAGCGATCAGATGCGCGAGATGCGCGCGCCGCGCGTCGCCCTCTTCGCCCGCAATGATGCGCAGGCTTGCGGACACCGCGTGCGCCACCGCCGGCGACGATGCCGTCGTGAAGATATACGGGCGCGCACGCTGCACGAGCCATTCGATCACGGTGGCATGCGCGCAGACGAATGCGCCCGACACGCCCGCAGCCTTGCCGAGCGTGCCCACCATCACGAGATACGGCGAGCGCAGCGCGGCTTCGGCAATCGCGCCGCGCCCTTGCGGGCCGAGCACGCCCAGGCCGTGCGCGTCATCGACGACGAGCCACGCGCCATGCTGCTCTGCCAGTTCGACCAGACGCGCGAGCGGCGCAACGTCGCCGTCCATGCTGAACACGGTGTCGCTCACGATCAGTTTCGCGCCCGCGTCCGAGGCGTCGAGCATCGCGCTCAACGCCTCCATATCGGCGTGCGGATAGATCTGGATGTCGGCGCGCGACAGGCGTGCGCCGTCGATCAGCGACGCGTGATTGAGCGAGTCGGAGAAGATCGTCGTGCCGCGGCCCGCAAGCGCGGTAAGCACGGCGAGGTTCGCCATATAGCCGGTGCTGAAGTACAGCGCGCGCGGTGCATCGACGAAACCGCCCGCGAACGCCGCGAGATCGTCTTCGAGCTGCTCGTGCGCGCGCGAATGGCCGCCCAGCAGGTGCGAGCCGCCGCTGCCCGCGCCGTAGCGCTGCGCGCCTTCGGCCAGCGCAGCGACCAGTTGCGGGTGAGCGGCCAGGCCCAGGTAATCGTTGCTCGCGAAGCCGATCGTCTCGCGCCCGTCGACCGTCATGTGCGCATCGCACGGCGTATCGATGGTGCGGCGACGGCGGCGCAAACCGTGCGCGTCGAGTTCGCTCAGGCTCTGTTCGAGCGAGTCCAGCAGATGCATCAGAGATCCTCCGCGACGGTGGCGTCGAATGTCTCGCGTGTGCGCGTCGCGAGCAGCGCCTGCGTTTCGGTGTCCAGAATATATGGGGGCATGACGTAGACGGTCGTGCCGATCGGGCGCAGCAGCAGTTCGCGCTGCAAGGCGTTTTCGAAGAAACGGCGCGAGAACGTGCGCGCGCGTTCGGCATTGTCGAGCGCTACGTCGAACGCGAGGATCGTGCCGCACTGGCGCAGGTTGCGCACGAGCGGGTGCGCTTCGAGCGGCGAGAACGTTTCGCGCAGCTGGACGGACTTGCGCGCATTCGACTCCAGCACGCCGTCGCGCGCGAACAGGTCGAGCGTCGCCAGCGCCGCGCGGCACGCGAGCGGATTGCCCGTGTACGAGTGCGAGTGCAGGAAGCCGCGCGTGGTGTCGTCGTCGTAGAACGCCGCGTAGATTTCGTCGCGCGAAAGCACGATCGACAGCGGCAGATAGCCGCCGCTGATGCCCTTCGAGAGCGTCAGCAGATCGGGCCAGATGCCGGCCTGCTCGCAGGCGAAGAAAGTGCCGGTGCGCCCGCAGCCCACGGCGATTTCATCGGCGATCAGGTGCACCTTGTACTGGTCGCACAGCGCGCGCAGGCCGCGCAGGTACGACGGATCGTGCATCGCCATGCCGGCGGCGCACTGCACGAGCGGCTCGACGATCAGCGCGGCGATGCGGCCTTCGCGTTCGGCGAAGAGCTTTTCCACGTCGGCAAGCGCACGTCGCGCCACATCGGCGGCGCTTTCGCCTTCCTGCGCCAGACGCGCGTCCGGCGAGGCGACCACGTGCGCGTGCGTGAGCAGCGGATCGTAGGCGTCGCGGAACAGCTTCACGTCGGTCACGCCGAGCGCGCCGATGGTCTCGCCGTGATAGCTGTTGGCGAGGCAGACGAATTCGCGCTTGTCGCTCGCGCCCTGATTACGCCAGGCGTGGAAGCTCATCTTCAGCGCGATCTCGACCGCCGACGCGCCATCCGAGGCGAAGAACGCGTGGCCCAGCACGTTGTCGGTGAGCGCCTGGAGGTGCTCGGCGAGTTCGACGGCGGGCTCGTGCGTGCAGCCCGCGAGCATCACGTGCTCAAGCGTGTCGAGCTGCGCCTTGAGCGCGGCGTTGATGGACGGATTGGCGTGGCCGAACAGATTGACCCACCACGAACTGATGGCGTCGAGATAGCGCCGGTTCTCGTGGTCATAGAGCCACGGGCCTTCGCCGCGCGAGACGGCGACGAGCGGCAGGCGCTCGTGGTGTTTCATCTGGGTGCAAGGGTGCCAGACGGCGCGCAGGCTGCGCGCGATCCAGGCATCGTTGCCAGGCGTGGTTTGAAAATTCGTTTGCAAATTCGTTTGCAAGTTCTTGTGTTGCGAGTCCACTAACGGCTCCCGATACGACAGCGCAGCCGAATTTAGCGCGTTCGTTCGCGCAATGCACTACCCCCAAAATGGGCTTTGGAGGCCCGTCGGCGCGGGGTTTGGCGGGGTTCCCGGCAGCTAGGCGCACTTCGTTTGCAAAGGCCCGAAATGACCGTAGATGACGACGACAAAGTGACGCGCGCTTATGCAAAAAAATATGCGGACGCAGACGCGAGCGAAGCGTTCGCGGTGCGCCAGTGTGCGTTATTAAGGGCGGCATCATCGGGAAGCGGACATGAAAAAGGCGCCGTCAGGCGCCTTGTTTCCGACTAACCGGATACGGCGAGGCTTTATCGGCTCGCGAGCGAGTGCGACGCGTCGGCTGCGGCAGGCGCGGCGTTGCCGCTGTCCGCCACGGCATGGCCTTCGTCGTGGGAATCGGCCTGCGCGGTCGCGGCGTTTTCGTTCGCCCACACCACGTTGCCGTTCACCGCGTAGAGACGGCACGGATCCGAGCTGTGCTTCTGGCAGTTCGCCACGGCCACGTCCATCGGGTTGTCGCCGCCTTCGGCCCACGACCAGGCGCCCGAATCGGACACCGCGAACGCGCGGCTCGGATACTGCTTGAGGAAGTTGCGATAGCCGTCGCGGCCCGCCTGATCGAGGAACGGCACGGCGCCTACGGAATCGATCGACGCATAGCCGCTGGCGCGCGGCGCGGCGGGCGTCTCGACGCGGTATTGCACGGAAGTCGGCATGCCCTGATTGGCGAGGAAGGCTTCGACCTGCGGCCACCAGACCTGCACGCCGTCGCGATCGCCCACGAGGCGGTGTGCGTCGTTCTTGTAAGCGCCAAAATCGACCAGCTTCGCACCCGAGCCTGGCTGCGGGTCGCCAGCCTGCGCGGTACGGAACGCCGCGAACATCTTCGTGACGAGATCGGGCGTCCACACCGAGTCGTTGTCGCCGTACAGCCAGATCGAGGCTACGCGGGCCTTGCCGCCATACGAGCCGAATGCCTGGGTCAGGTTGTCCTGCCAGCCCGTGCAGGCGTCCTGGCGCAGGCCGCCCGAGAAGTTGATGAGCGCGCGCACGCCGTGCGCGGCTTCGGTGCCGTAGGCAATGGTGGCGAGACCGCCGTGCGAGGTGCCCGCCACGGCGATGTGGTTGGCGTCCACGTACGGCTGCTTCGACATGTAATCGACCGTGGTGGCGACGTCGGCAGCCTGGCCCATGCCGTTGCTCGCCACGTCGCAGCCGTCCTGCTCGTAGGTGCCGCCCGAGCCCGCGAAGCCGCGGCGGTTCGGCGCGACCACCACGTAGCCGCGGCGCACGAATTCGCGCGCGAACGACATCGGGTCACTGCGCGGCTGCATGCGCGGATCGCCGGGAATCTTGCCGTGGTTGAAAATCACCATCGGGAACGGGCCTGGGCCGTCCGGACGGTACACCGTGGTTTCGAGCGTCACGTCGGACTCGCCCGGCACGGGAATCTGGATGATCTGGGCGTTCATGCCCGCGTGCACGACAGGCAGATAGTTGTCGTCGAGCGCAATGCGCGGCACGTGAGCGCTGCCGAGCGGGCCGGCGGCGCTGGACGCCAATGAGGATTGCGCGCCGGTGCCGGCACTAGCGTGCGCGGCAGCGGTATTCGAGACCTGAGTGCCCGCCACAGCGGCCGGATCGGAAAGAGAAGCTGCGTGCGCCACCGACAGCACACATGCTGTGCCGGCCACCGCCCATCCGGTAAGAAGCTTCCTGAACGCCATGCGCTACACCCGCCTGCGAAAATCCTGCTGTGAATCTGACTACCGAGCAACACTTCCCGCCCCTGCATCATCACAAGGCACAACAGGACACTGGCGCGCCTGGCCCGAAGGCCTGGCGTGGCATGACCCGTTGCAGGGAAGTAAAACCGATCGGAACACCTGAGCGGCGCCTTTCTGTCATCGATCAGACTCGCCGCCAGCATCCGTTGAAAGTCGCCGCGAAATTGTTTTTCAACAAACTCTTAATGGCGAAACGGACACCGTGATTGCATCCTCGCACGACAAATAATTGTTGTGCAATTCAGGGCTAACCCGGCATAAGGCGTGCCAACGGCGCGCATGCCTTTAAGCACGGCGCATTGGCGGATTTCGGGGTAATGCGAGGTAACGGAAACGAAAAATAATGGCGGATGAGCCCTGTCGCGCGCCGCCTACATCCCCGTTTTTTGCAAGTAAGCGTGTGTTTGCAAAAGCGCGATTTTGCGTGCCTAAGCAGGTATTTTCGATCTGGCGCGCGTGACTTCAGCCTTCCAGGATATCGCCATCCACATAGCGCCAGCGGTCATCGTCGCCGCGCGTGAAGCGGCTCGTCTCATGCAGGCGATACGCGCGTCCGCCGCTCTTGTGACGCGCGACGAATTCGACGATGGCATGCGTTGCGTCGAGGTTTTCGTGACGCTTCACGGCCAGCCCCAGCCAGCGCGGCGCACCCGGATCATTGGGGTCGACATCGAGATCGGCGGGACAGGTTTCATTCGCCCACGTCGCGCGCAGATACGGAACCTCGCCCAGCACGTAAGCCGTGTACCGCGAGCGCATCAGTTCGAGCGCGGTAGCAGGCACGGCGCCGCCGTCGATGAAGCGGCCGCAACAGTCGGCATAACGCGGCGGCTTTGCGCCCGATTTAAGGTTCGGCGCGGCGCCGCCACAGGGACATTCGACGGGACGCTGCGTGTTTGCGCTCATGGAGAAAACCATTCCTTCTACGAAACAAAAATCAAAAAATAAAAAGCCGCCCGCGCGAGCGAAGCGGCCCTGATTCATTTATCCGGCGCGTAGCCGCTTACCAGTCGAGTTCGGTGCCGTCGTACTGGAAGAAGCGGCCATTGAAGACTTCGCGCGCGGCGGCGGCTTCTGCGACTACTTCGCGCATGCCCGCGACGCTTGCCGTTGCGTCGATGGCCGCATGCGCGCCGCCCATGTCGGTGCGCACCCAGCCGGGATGCAGCGCGATGCAGGTCGCGCGGCGCGTCTGCAACGAGGTGATCTTGAGCACATCGTTGACGGCCGCCTTGCTCGCCCGGTAGAGCCAGCCAGTCGTGCCGGTGGTCTGCGCAATGCTGCCCATGCGGCTCGACAGCACGCCAAGCACGCCGTGCGCCGCATCGACGAGCGGCAGCAGGAGCGGAATGAGCTGCATCGGGCCGCGCACGTTGGTGTTCATCACGTACTCGAAGTCTTCGGCGGTGATGGCCTCGACGCCTTCGGTGCGCGGGCCGTACACGCCCGAGACGATCAGCGCCACGTCCAGCCGCTCGCCGTCGAGCTTGCGGCCCAGTGTGGCGATGTCCTCGGGCTGCGCGATATCGAACTGATAAGTCTGCGCGCCCAGCGCGCGCAGCTCGGCGAGCGACGCTTCGGAACGGGCCGTGGCCAGCACGCGCCAGCCGGCTTTTGCATACTGGCGCGCGAACTCAAGTCCGAGGCCGCGCGAGGCACCCACAATCAACGCTGTTTTCATGTTGCACCTTTCTTGTGTGCCGCGATCTTTGCCCAGCATCGCGTGCAGGGTCTTGCCGCGCGCCGCCTCCCTGCGACGCACGTCAGGCAAGAGCCTACATGAGTTCGACGGCCATTGCCGTAGCCTCGCCGCCGCCGATGCACAGGCTCGCCACGCCGCGCTTGCCGCCGCGCGCACGCAGCGCGCCGATCAGCGTGACGAGAATGCGCGCGCCCGACGCACCGATCGGATGCCCCAGCGCGCACGCGCCGCCGTTCACGTTGACCTTGTCGTGCGGCAGGTTGTGCTCCTTCATCGCCGCCATCGTGACCACGGCAAAGGCTTCGTTGATCTCGTAGAGATCGACGTCCTCGGCTTTCCAGCCGGTCTTTTCGAACAGCTTCGCGATTGCGCCCACCGGCGCCGTGGTGAACTTCGCGGGCGCCTGGGCAAAAGTCGTGTGGCCCGCCACGCGCGCGATCGGCTGCACGCCCAGGCGCTTCGCCGTCGATTCGCGCATCATCACGAGCGCCGCGGCGCCGTCCGAAATCGACGACGCATTCGCGGCCGTCACCGTACCCGTCTTGCTGAACGCGGGCTTGAGCGTGGGAATCTTGTCGAGGTTGGCCTTGAAGGGCTGTTCGTCGCGCTCGATGGTCGTTTCGCCTGCGCGCGACGCCACTTTCACGGGCGCGATTTCCCACGCGAACGAGCCGTCTTCGTTGGCGCGTTTCGCACGCTGAAGCGATTCGATGGCGAAGGCGTCCTGGCGCTCGCGCGAGAAGTCGTATTCGCCCGCGCACTCCTCGGCGAACGTGCCCATCAGGCGGCCCTTGTCGTAAGCGTCTTCGAGACCGTCGAGGAACATATGGTCGAGCACCTGGCCGTGCCCCATGCGCATGCCGGCGCGCGCCTTCGGCAGCAGGTACGGCGCGTTCGACATGCTTTCCATGCCGCCTGCGACGATCACCTCGGCGGAACCGGCCAGCAGCATGTCGTGCGCGAACATCGCTGCGCGCATGCCCGAGCCGCACATCTTGTTCACCGTGGTCGCGCCTGCCGCGAGCGGCAAGCCCGCGCCCAGCGCCGCCTGGCGCGCGGGCGCCTGGCCCTGCCCCGCGGGCAGCACGCAGCCCATCACCACTTCGTCGATCTGTTCGGGCTTGAGGCCTGCGCGCTCGACCGCAGCGGCGATGGCCGTCGCGCCCAGTTGCGGCGCCGTCAACGAAGCGAATTCGCCCTGAAAACCGGCCATCGGCGTACGCGTGGCGGCCACGATCACGATGGCGTCCTGTTGCGGGTTTTTCTGTGTCTCACTCATGTCCATCCTCCTTGTTCATAGGTTCGATGTTGTGTCGCGGCGCGCTAAGCGGCACGCGCTGCATCGGTGTCCTTCAAAAAGCGCTCCGGATAACGCGTGCGAAAGCGCTCCGTTTCGTCGTACGGCAGGCAATCGGGCACTTCGCCCGCCAGCAGCCGCGCCTTGCTTTCCTGCCAGAGCGCAGGCTCGAAAAAGTCGGCGTGATGGGCGAGGAAATAGCGCTTCACGCGCGGATCGCCGAGCAAAAACGTGCCGTACGTCTGCGGGAAAATATCGCGCGGCCCCACCGCGTACCACGGCTCGTCCGATAGTTCGTCATCCTCATAACGTGGCGCGGGCACGGCGCGCACGTTGCAATCGGTGAGGTATTCGATTTCATCGTAGTCGTAGAACACCACGCGGCCATGACGCGTCACGCCGAAATTCTTGTAGAGCATGTCGCCCGGAAAGATATTCGCGCGCATCAGGTCTTTCACCGCGTTGCCGTATTCACGGATGCCGTGTTCGACGTCCGCGTCGCTGCCGTTTTGCAGCCAGAGATTGAGCGGCACCATGCGGCGCTCGATGTAGAGATGGCGAATCACGAGCTTGTCGCCTTCGTATTCGATCATCGAAGGCGCGAGCGTTTCCAGCTCCTTGATGAGCGCGTCGTCCAGCCGGGCGATGGGCAGCGCGACGCTCGAATATTCGAGCGTATCGGCCAGACGCCCCAGGCGGTCGTGGCGCTTCACCAGTTGGTACTTCGCTTGCACCTGCTCGCGCGTGGTTTCCTTCGGCGCGGGAAAACTGTCCTTGATGACCTTGAACACGTACGGGAACGACGGCAGCGTGAACACGATCATCACCATGCCGCGAATGCCGGGCGCGGCGACGAACCGGTCGCTCGAATGCGAAAGATGGTGCAGCAGGTCGCGATAGAACAGGTTCTTGCCCTGCTTCTGCAAGCCAAGCGACGTGTAGATTTCGCCCTTCGCCTTGCGCGGCATGATGGAGCGCAGGAACTCGACATACGCGGACGGCACTTCCATGTCCACGCAGAAATACGAGTGCGCGAAGCTGAACATGATGAGCGCGGGATCGGTGCGCAGCAGCACCGTATCGAGCGCGAGCTTGCCGCCCTCGACATGGCGGATCGGCACGACGAACGGCACGACGATCTCGCCGTTGACGATGCGCCCGACGATATACGCCGACTGGTTGCGAAAGAACAGCGAAGCGAGCGTATGAATCTGGAAATTCGCCTTGGGCTCGACGGCGCCGAAGGTGTCGAACATCGTCTGCATCACGCAGCCCACATCGCGCTCCAGATCCTCGAACGGCGTCTCCAGCTGGAAATTCGTGACGATGCGCGCGAGCGTGGCGGCCAGGCCGTCCGTGGCCGGGTAGTAAGCGCGATAAGTCGGCTTGGCGGCAGGCTCGTCGTTCTCGATATATTCGGTCGAGATCGCGGGCCGCACGAACATGAAAGCGTTATTGAAGTACGAGCGATGCAGGATCTTGCTGCACACCGAATTGAAAAACGTCTCGGCGCATTCAGGCTGCCGGTGCGTGGTCAGCAAGCCGATGTAGTGCAGCTTGATCTGCTCCCACACTTCGTCGTCGATCGTTTCGGCGTCGTATTCGTCTTCAAGTGCGTGCACGCATTCGCGCACGCGCTGGTCGTAGGACGCGATGCGATCGCGCGCGAGCTGCTGCAGGCCGCGCCAGTCGGCGGCTTCGAAACACGCCCTCGCCTGCACCGCCGCCGCGCAGAAGCTCTGGTAATGGCGGTCGAAACCTTCGAGGAGGGTCTGCGCCACATCGAAGCCGATCTGCGAGGACAGCAGTTTCGGAAAATGCCTCATGGCGCGCTCGGATTCCGTTCGCCTACTTCGTTTCGGACGCGGCCTGCCGCACGTCGCCCGCCGTGTTTTTTTCGAGCAGCGCGCGCGCCTGCGCTTCGTACTGCGCGAGGTCTTCGAGCGTGGCGTCGAGATCGTCGCGCTGCCGCTCCAGAATTTCGCGGTGGCGCACCACCGTGTCGAGGAAGGCCTGCAACTGCGGCAGCGTATCGGTCGGCGATTCGTAGAGATCGAGCAGCGCGCGGATTTCGTTGAGCGTGAAACCCAGGCGCTTGCCGCGCAGCGTCAGCCTCAGGCGCGTACGGTCGCGGCCCGAAAACACGCGCTTGAGGCCGCCGGCGCCTTCGCGGCTCGGCGCGAGCAGGCCCTGGTCTTCGTAGAAACGGATCGCGCGGGGCGTCACGTCAAATTCGCGGGCGAGCTCGGTAATCGTGTACTGGTTCATAAGGGGCGCGGCTCGCCGGGGCCGGATTCGGTCGGGCGGCATGGCTATCGTTGGGATCGACGTTTACGTTATCGTCAAGTCCGCGCTCGCGCAACCGTCGGCGCAGCTTCCCCGTTGTTCCGCATGCCGGAACAGTCAACCGGGCCGCCAGCAGAAATGCCGCAATGCGGCGACAATGCCGATTGACGAGACAGACGATAACGACACGAGACACCCCCACGATGAACGCCCTCGAACACCAGCTCGATTACCCTTTCGCCGACACGCTGCCCGACGCGGGCCAGGCCTTCGACGTCGCGCCCGGCGTGAAATGGCTGCGCATGCCGCTGCCCTTCGTGCTCGACCACATCAACCTCTGGCTGCTGCGCGACGAGATCGACGGCCGCCAGGGCTGGACGGTGGTGGACTGCGGCATCACCGACGACACGATCAAGGCGCACTGGGAGCGCGTGTTCGAGAGCCAGCTCGAAGGCCTGCCGGTGCTGCGCGTGCTGGTCACGCACTGCCATCCCGACCACATCGGCCTCGCGCACTGGATCTGCGCGGGCGGCGACAAGGCGCGCTGGGACGTGCGCCTGTGGACGACGCTCGGCGAATACATGAGCGCCTGCGTGCTGGCTTCGGGCAACGGCTCGAACGCGGGCGGCGAAGGCGCGGCGCGCCATTTCGCCCGCCACGGCGTCACCGACGAAGCCTCGCTCGATCAGTTGCGCACGCGCCGCAACTACTATTCGAATCTCGTGCCCGCGCTACCCTCGCAGTACCGCCGCCTGCGCGAAGCCGATGTCGTGCGCATCGGCGGGCGCGACTGGCGCGTCGTCACTGGCTTCGGCCATTCGCCCGAGCATTGCGCGCTGCTGTGCGAGCAAACCGGCGTGCTGATTTCGGGCGACATGGTGCTGCCGCGCATCTCGACCAATGTGTCGGTGTTCGACATGGAGCCGGAAGGCAATCCGCTCGGCCTGTACCTCGAATCGCTGGGCCGCTACGAGACGATGGCCGACGACACGCTCGTGCTGCCGTCGCACGGCAAGCCGTTCCGCGGCCTGCACACGCGCATCGCGCAGCTTCGCGCGCACCACGACGCGCGCCTGGCCGAAGTGCTCGAAGCCTGCACGGGCGCGCCGCAATGCGCCGCCGACATCGTGCCGCTCATGTTCAAGCGCAAGCTCGACATGCACCAGTTGACCTTCGCGCTGGGCGAAGCGCTCGCGCATTTGCACCTGCTCTGGCTTGAGGGCAAGCTCACGCGCCATATCGGCGAGGACGGCGTGATCCTTTTTTCGGCTTAAAAAACAGCACTAAAACAAAAGGGGCGGCTCGAATTGAGCCGCCCCTCTTCATTTCAGGCTACGACGCGTATCAACGCTTATCAGTTCGCGCCGCCCGTGATCACATCGGCGCCCTTGGGACGCACGAACTTGAACGTCGACGCCGGCAGCGACGGATTCTTCTCGATGTTCGAGAAGGTCAGCAGCGTCACGTTGCCGAACACATCGTGCAGTTCCATCGCTTCGAGGTTGCCGTCGCGAAAGCCGATGCCCACGCTCTTGAACTGCGTGTCCTTCGCCTTCGGGATCAGCTGGAGCCAGTCGATGCCGTTCTTGACGCCCGCGTCCGAGAGCGTGAAGTTCTTGTCCAGGTCGTTGCTGCCGAACAGGATCGCCGCCGGGCTCGCGCCGAGCGCGCCGCCCAGCTTGCGCTCGGTGACCTGGTTCAGGTCTTTGTCGTAGACGTAGAGGTTGTCGCCGTCCGACTGCAGCAGTTGCTGGTACGGCTTTTCATACGACCAGACGAACTTGCCGGGGCGCGCGAACACGAACGAGCCGCTCGACACCTTGGCGTTGAGCGTGGCCGTGGCGATGGCGTCGCTGGCGTTTTTGGCGTTCGACGGCGTCTTGAGTTCGCGCTGCACGAAGCTGCCGCGCGCGGCGTGCACCTGCGCGACGAACTGCTTGAGCTGATCGGTGCCGCTGGCGTAGGCTTGCCCCGCCATGACAAGCGTGGCGCCCAGCGCGACGGTGACGGCGCGCGCCGCACGAGCCAGCGTCGAGCCGTTCATCAAGCCATTAAAGCCGTTCTGGCGGGCGGAATGTCCTGCGAAAAACTGCATCTATCGTTCTCCAATAGCGTAATGACTACGCGGGGGTGCGCGTACGCGTCAATCGGCGTCGCGCGTGGGCGCGAGGATTTCGCGGTTGCCGCTCGACGACATCGCCGAAACCAGCCCCGACTGCTCCATCTGCTCAAGCAGCCGCGCAGCACGGTTATACCCGATGCGCAGATGCCGCTGCACAAGCGAAATCGACGCGCGCTTGTTCTTGATGACCACTTCGACGGCCTGGTCGTAGAGCGGATCGGACTCGTCGCCCGTTCCCGAAGCACTTGCCGTGCCCTCGTCGCCCTCGCCCGTCACGCCGCCTTCGAGAATGCCCTCGATATAGTTCGGCTCGCCCTGCTCCTTGAGCTTGTCCACCACGCGGTGCACTTCGTCGTCGCCGACAAACGCCCCGTGCACCCGCACCGGCAGGCCGCTGCCCGGCGGCAGGTACAGCATGTCGCCCATGCCGAGCAGCGATTCCGCGCCCATCTGGTCGAGAATCGTGCGCGAGTCGATCTTCGACGACACCTGGAACGCCATGCGCGTCGGCACGTTGGCCTTGATGAGGCCGGTGATGACGTCCACCGACGGACGCTGGGTCGCGAGAATCAGGTGGATGCCGGCCGCGCGCGCCTTCTGGGCGATGCGCGCAATCAGTTCTTCGACCTTCTTGCCGACCACCATCATCAGGTCGGCCAGTTCGTCGATCACGACGACGATATGCGGCAGCTTCTGGCACGGCTCCGGATCGTCCGGCGTGAGGCTGAACGGATTCGGGATCTTTTCCTCGCGCTTGTTCGCCTCTTCGATCTTGTTGTTGTAGCCCGCGAGATTGCGCACGCCCAGCTTGCTCATGAGCTTGTAGCGGCGCTCCATCTCGGCCACCGTCCAGTTCAGCGCGTTGCCGGCCTGGCGCATGTCGGTCACGACCGGGCAGAGCAGATGCGGAATGCCCTCGTAGACGCTCATTTCGAGCATCTTCGGGTCGATCAGGATCATGCGCACCTGTTCGGCGCTGGCCTTGTAGAGCAGCGACAGGATCATCGCGTTGATACCGACCGACTTGCCCGAGCCGGTCGTGCCAGCCACCAGCAGGTGAGGCATCTTGGCGAGATCGGCGCACACCGGCTTGCCGCCGATGTCCTTGCCCAGACCCATGGTGAGCGCCGAAGGCGCATCGGCATAGACCGCCGAGCCGAGGATTTCCGACAGTCGCACGGTCTGGCGGCGCTGGTTCGGCAGTTCGAGCGCCATGCAGTTCTTGCCCGGGATCGTCTCCACCACGCGGATCGACACGAGCGAGAGCGAGCGCGCGAGATCCTTCGCGAGGTTCACGATCTGGCTGCCCTTCACGCCGGTGGCGGGCTCGATTTCGTAGCGCGTCACGACCGGGCCGGGATAGGCGGCGACCACGGCCACATCGACGCCGAAGTCCTTGAGCTTCTTCTCGATGAGACGCGAGGTGAATTCGAGCGTGTCGTCCGAGATGGTTTCCTGGGCAGCGGGCGCGGGATCGAGCAGCGAAATCGCCGGCAAGGTGGAGTCGCCCGGCAGGTCGGTGAAAAGCGGCACCTGGCGCTCTTTTTCGACGCGCTCCGAGCGCTGCGGCGTGACCACCGGCGGCACGATCGTGACCGGCTCGTGTTCCTCGATCTTGACGCGGCCGCGTTCGACCTTGCCTTCGCGCTTGACCGCGGCGGCTTCGCCGAGCTTGCGGTCGCTGCGTTCCTCACGGCGCAGGCGCGCCATCGTCACGGCGTTGATGATGGATTCGCCGACCTTCTCGGACACCGAAAGCCACGAAAAGCGGAAATACAGCGACAGGCCAATGCCCAGCGCGAGCAGCAGCGCGAGCGTGCCGCCCGTGAAGCCGAGCGCGTGCGAGACGCCGCGCGCGACGGCCTCCCCCACCACGCCGCCGGGCGCGCGCGGCAGTTGCACCTTGAGCGACCACATGCGCAGCGCCTCGATGCCGTCGCAGGCGAGCAGCACCAGCACGAACGCGAAGGCCTCGGCGACCCAGCTGTGGTCGCGCGGCTTGTCTTCGTCCTCGTCGTCGGCAAGCGCCTCGTGGCGCGTGATGCGCCGGTAGTTCTTCGAGATATGTCGCGCCAGGATCACGACCCACCAGTAGGCCGACAGGCCAAACAGCAGCAGCAGGATGTCCGACGTCCAGGCGCCCACGCGCCCGGCCCAGTTCGCGATGTGGTCGACCTGGGCGGCATGCGTCCAGCTCGGGTCGCGCCGGCTGTAGCTGATGAGCGCCATCAGCAGGAACACGCCTAGCGCGACCTGCAGGATCCAGCGAATTTCGGTGAAAAGGCGCGACATGCGATGAGGCAATGCCTGCGCCTGCGCGGTAAAGGGAGCTTTGGCCATTGAATCCCGGTGATCCGTCTTGCTTGCGCGGCGCGGGCGCTCTGCCGGACGCCCCGGCAGACGGGCGCGGCGGCCGTCCGATCCGGCCTATTGTAAACGCGTTGTTTCGGCCCCGGCGGCCCCAGGCTGTAAATGACGGTAACTGACAACGGCGTGGGCATAGGCCTTGGGCGGCGTCGGAAGCGCTCCGAAGGGAAAGGGCAGGCAAATAGAACGCTATCGGCGCGATGAGAAACCCTCATCACGCATCGGTCTCACCCGGCCTTTATAATTACGCGCTGATACCCAATTACCTGCATGAGCGCCGCCGTATCGCCGTGCGGCCCGTGCGAACCCCCGGCAGCCGCGCTGGCTACCCGCCACGCAGCGCCTTCTACGGAATTCGACCATGTCCGCAACCAAACACGCGAAAGTCCTGATTCTCGGTTCCGGCCCCGCCGGCTACACGGCAGCTGTCTATGCTGCGCGCGCCAATCTGTCGCCGCTGCTCGTCACCGGTCTGGCCCAGGGCGGCCAGCTGATGACCACGACCGACGTGGAAAACTGGCCCGCCGACCCGAACGGCGTGCAGGGCCCGGAACTGATGCAGCGCTTCCTTGAGCACGCGGAACGCTTCAACACGGAAATCGTGTTCGATCACATCCACACGGCCAAGCTCGATGAAAAGCCGATCCGCCTGATCGGCGATTCGGCCGAGTACACCTGTGATTCGCTGATCATCGCGACCGGCGCGTCGGCGCAGTACCTCGGCCTGCCCAGCGAAGAGCTGTTCATGGGCCGCGGCGTGTCGGCCTGCGCGACCTGCGACGGCTTCTTCTACCGCAACCAGCACGTCGCCGTGATCGGCGGCGGCAATACGGCGGTCGAAGAGGCGCTGTACCTGGCCGGTATCGCCAAGAAAGTCACGGTGATCCACCGTCGCGACAAGTTCCGCGCCGAGCCGATCCTGATCGACCGCCTGCTGGCGAAGGAAAAGGAAGGCGTGGTCGACATCAAGTGGGATCACGTCCTTGACGAAGTGAAGGGCAACGAAGGCGGCGTGAACGGCCTGCGCATCAAGAACACCAAGACCGGCGAAACCACCGATCTCGACCTGCAAGGCGTGTTCGTCGCAATCGGCCACAAGCCGAACACCGACATCTTCGAAGGCCAGCTGGAGATGAAGAACGGCTACATCATCACGAACGGCGGCCTGAACGGCAACGCCACCGGCACGAGCGTGGCGGGCGTGTTCGCGGCAGGCGACGTGCAGGATCACGTCTATCGCCAGGCGATCACCAGCGCCGGCACGGGCTGCATGGCCGCGCTCGACGCACAGCGCTACCTGGAAACCGTGGACGAACTCGGCCAGGCGCACGTCATGAGCGCCGAAGCGGATCGCTAAGCAGCAGCCAAGCAGCAGCGAAGCGATGACCGGCAAGCCGGTAAAATAGCGCCCTGACGTCTGGCGGCGCGAATCGCAAGCAGTAAAGAGGGTCGCGGCCAGCCAGCCTGCGGCCCTTTTTCATTGGCGCCGCACGCGACATTTCTCCGCATCAAGATCGACTCACATGCCCAAGAACGTCCCCCATCCGGGCGAACCCAAGCGCCCCGCCAGCCAGCGTCCGGCCGCGGCGCCCGTCGCTGCGCCCGCGCCTGCGCTGGAACCCGGCAAGGCGGCTAGCGGCTTCTCCGGCCTCGGCAGCCTGCGCGATGCGCTCAAGACCCAGACGCGCGAGCGTGAGCGCGAACGCGTCGCCGCGAAAGCCGCGCGCGTGGAAGCCGCCGCCGACAGCGACCTGTTCCGCCGCGAGATCGGCCAGGTCGCGCCGCTGGTGGCGCCGCCGCGCGCCCAGCCGCGCCGCTCAGCGCCCGCCCCGCTGCCCTTGCAGACGCAACTCGACGAACAGGCCGTGCTGCACGAAGCGATTTCCGACGAGTTCGATCCGGAAGCCCTGCTCGACACCGACGATTCGCTCTACTACCACCGCCCCGGCATCAGCGAGGAAGTCGTCAAGAAGCTGCGGCGCGGCACGTGGATCGTGCAGGCGCAGCTCGATTTGCACGGCATGCGCCGCGAGGAAGCGCGCGAGGCGTTGCAGACGTTCATCCGCGAAGCCGGCAAGCGCGGGCTGCGCTGCGTACGCGTGATTCACGGCAAGGGACTGGGCTCCGTCGGCAAGGAGCCGGTACTCAAGGGCAAGGTGCGCGCGTGGCTCGTGCAGAAGGAAGAAGTGATCGCATTCTGCCAGGCGCGGCCACATGACGGCGGCGCGGGCGCGGTGCTCGTGCTGTTGCAGCCGCATTCGCACGGGCATGGCCAGCACGGGCATCTTTGATCCCACAACTCGCAACGCCCAACAAAAAACCCGTTCCTGCTGACGCAGCGAACGGGTTTTTCTATTTAGCGTGTCGCTCGATCAGGCGATGCGCTCTTCCGTCTTCGGATCGAACAGCACGGCCTTCGACACGTCGAACAGCAGTTCCATGCTGTTCAGCGGCTGCGGGTTCGCGCCCGGGTGCACGCGGCTCACCACGCGCTTGCCGTTGACCTGTGCGAACACCAGCGTGTCCGGGCCGGTCGGCTCGATCACGTCGACCTTCACCGTGTGACGTTGCAGTTCATGGCCGTGGCCGTCGTGCGAGCTGCGCGCGTCGGTAATGCGTTCCGGGCGCAGGCCCAGCACCACTTCCTGGCCGATATGGCTGCGCAGCTTGTTCGCCTCGAACGGCAGGTTCAGCACGTTGCGCGCCACGCCCGTATCGAGTTCGAGGCCCACGCCCGAGCCCTGCTCCACCAGCTTGCCGTTGATGAAGTTCATCGGCGGCGCGCCGATGAAGCCCGCCACGAACAGGTTCGACGGCGAGTCGTAGATGTCCTGCGGCGCGCCGAACTGCTGCACGATGCCGTCCTTCATCACCGCGATGCGGTCGCCGAGCGTCATGGCTTCGATCTGGTCGTGCGTCACGTAGACGATCGTCTTGCCCACGCGCTGATGCAGCAGCTTGATTTCCGAGCGCATCTCGATACGCAGCTTGGCGTCGAGGTTCGAGAGCGGTTCGTCGAACAGGAACATGATCGGGTCGCGTGCGAGCGCGCGGCCCATGGCGACGCGCTGGCGCTGGCCGCCCGAGAGCTGGCCCGGCTTGCGATCGAGCAGATGCTGGATCTGCAGCATGCTCGACACGCGGTCGACGATCTGCGTCTGCTCGGCCTTGGGCACCTTGCGGATATTCAGGCCGAACGAGATGTTCTCGCGCACCGTCATCGACGGATAGAGCGCGTACGACTGGAACACCATCGCGATGTCGCGATCCTTCGGCGAGAGGTTGTTCACCACCTTGCCGTCCATCATGATCTCGCCCTTGGTCACGGTTTCGAGACCGGCGATCATGTTCAGAAGCGTCGACTTACCGCAGCCCGAGCCGCCGACCAGAATCAGGAACTGGCCGTCTTCGATGTCGATGTTCACGCCCTTGAGGACGGGCACCCCGTTCGGGTAGGTCTTGTAGACGTCGCGAATGGAAAGGCTTGCCATGCTATGAATCCTTTTAATCGATTGAGCTCGAATTAGCCCTTCACCGCGCCCGCCGTGAGACCGCGCACGAAGTAGCGGCCGGCGATGACGTAGACGAGCAGCGTGGGCAGCGCGGCGATGATCGCGCCGGCCATGTCGACGTTGTATTCCTTCACGCCCGTGGACGTGTTCACGAGATTGTTCAGCGCCACCGTAATCGGCATCGAATCGACGCCCGAGAACACGATACCGAACAGGAAGTCATTCCAGATCTGCGTGAATTGCCAGATCAGGCACACCATGAAAATGGGCAGCGAGATCGGCAGCATGATGCGCGTGAAGATCATGAAGAAGCCGGCGCCGTCGATGCGCGCAGCCTTTACGAGTTCAGCCGGCACGCTCACGTAGAAGTTGCGGAAGAACATCGTCGTGAACGCGATACCGTAGACCACGTGCACCAGCACGAGACCACCGATCGTGTTCGACAGGCCGAAGAAGCCTTCAAGACGCGCCATCGGCAGGAGAATCGCCTGGAACGGGATGAAGCAGCCCACCAGCAGCATCGTGAAGAGCGCGTCCGCGCCGCGGAAGCGCCAGTGCGTGAGCACGTAACCATTGAACGCGCCGATGATCGACGAGATCAGCACGGCCGGAATCACCATCTTCACCGAGTTCATGAAGAACGGCTGCATGCCGTCGCAACGCACGCCGGTGCAGGCCTCGCTCCACGCCTTCACCCACGGCGCGAAACTCGGGTGTGCGGGCAGCGTGAGCATGTTGCCCGTGTGCAGCTCGTCGAGCGTCTTGAACGACGTCGACAGCATCACGTAGAGCGGGAACAGGAAGTACAACGCGAACAGGATCAGCACCGCGTAGATGACAACGCGGCTCACCTTCATCTTAGGCTGCATTGCGCGTGCTCCTCGATTCCAGGTACATGAGCGGCACGAGCACGGCCACCACCGTCGCGAGCATCATCATCGACGAAGCTGCGCCGACGCCGAGTTGCCCGCGGTTGAACGAAAACGTGTACATGAAGATGGCCGGCAGCGACGACGACGTACCGGGGCCACCTGCCGTCAGTGCGACCACCAGGTCGAACGTCTTGATCGTGATGTGGCACAGGATCAGCAGCACGGAGAAAAACACCGGACGCATGCTCGGAATCACGATCTTGCGATAGATCGTCGGCAGCGTCGCGCCGTCCACCTGGGCGGCCTTGAAGATCTCGCTGTCGACGCCGCGCAGGCCGGCAAGGAACAGCGCCATGCAGAAGCCCGTCGACTGCCACGCCGCCGCGACGACGATACAGAAGATCGCCTTGTCCGGATCGTTAAGCCAGCCGAGCTGGAAGCTCGTCCAGCCCCAGTCGTGCAGCACCTGCTGAATGCCCAGGTCCGGATTGAAGATCCACTGCCAGGCGGTGCCCGTCACGATGTACGAGAGCGCCATCGGATAGAGGAACACGGCGCGCAGCGCGCCTTCCTGACGAATCTGCTGGTCGAGCAGGATCGCCAGAAACAGGCCCAGAAACACGCAGATGACGATAAACGGAATGCCGAACCAGCCGAGGTTCTGCGCCGACGTCCACCAGACGTCGTTCGAGAACAGCTCGCTGTAACGGTCGAAGCCTGCAAAATCGTAGCGCGGCATCAATCGCGACGTGGACAGCGATATATAGCCGGTAATGGCGATGAAGCCGTAGACGAACACAAGGCTGATCAGAATGCTGGGCGAAAGCACCAGCTTCGGAATCCAGCGGTCTGCAAGCGCCGCCATCGGCGACGCGCGGCGCGATTCAGCAGGCGAGGCCGCCTTGCCGTTGCCGCTAAGAGAAGCAGTCACTGCGCAACTCCTGTTACGGTGCGAAAAATCGAAGGCGAATCGAAAACGACTTTGCGCACGATGAAGGGGTTCGGGTTGAACCGTCTTGCCCGGGGTGCGCCGCACGCGGCACACCCCGTCTTGCTTCACAAACTCACTGCGCTACTGCTGCGCGCTTACTTCGTCTTCGCTGCCTTCGCGAGCGCTTCAACTGCGCTCTTCGAGTCTTGCGTCGAGTTCATGAACTTCGTGACGACGTCGGTGATCGCACCGGCCGTGGCGTCAGCCTGGGCCATGCCGTGAGCGAGCGACGGGACGTAGCCGCCAGCCTTGATGGCCGTCTGCTCGTCTGCGTACGACTGCTTGCCGCAATCGTCAAACTTGCTCATGTCGACGCCCAGACGCACCGGGATCGAACCCTTGTACAGGCTGAACTGCTCCTGGAAAGCCGGGCTCATGATCGTCTTGGCGAGCGCCAGCTGGCCCGGCGTTGCCGTCTTCTGGCCCTTCTGCTGGAAGAACACGAACGAGTCGACGTTGAAGGTGTAGCCCTTCGAGGTGCCCGGCACCGGTGCGCAGATGTAGTCCGCACCCGGCTTCTTGTTCGCGTTGGCGAACTCGCCCTTGGCCCAGTCGCCCATGAACTGCATGCCGGCCTTGCCGTTGATGACCATGGCCGTGGCCAGGTTCCAGTCGCGGCCCGTGCGGCCGTTATCCATGTACGACTCGATCTTGCGAACCGTGTCGAACACGCCGACCATCTGCGCCGACGTCAGCGTCTTCTGGTCGAGGTCGACGATGGCCTTCTTGTAGAAGTCCGCGCCCTGCGAGAGCACCACGTCTTCCCACAGCGTCAGGTCCTGCCACGGCTGGCCGCCTGCGGCGACCGGCTGGATGCCTGCGGCCTTGAGCTTGTCAGCCAGCGCGAAGAATTCCGGCCACGTGGTCGGGGCCTTTGCACCGACCTTGTCCAGCGCTGCCTTGTTGAGCCACAGCCAGTTCACGCGGTGCACCGAGAACGGCGCGCCGACGTAGTGACCGTCTGCGTGGATGATCTTGTCGATCTGCGGCGGCAGATTGGCCTTCCAGTCGCCGGCGACCGAGTCGATCGGCACCAGCACGCCCTGCTCCGCCCATTCCTGGATCAGCGGGCCCTTGATCTGGGCAGCGCTCGGCGCATTGCCCGAAATGACCTGGGTCTTGAGTGCCGTCATGGCTGCTGCGCCCGCGCCACCCGCAACGGCGAAGTCCTTCCAGGTGTAGCCCTGCTTCTGCATGTCGTCCTTGAGCACGCCGACGGCCTTCGATTCGCCGCCCGACGTCCACCAGTGCAGCACTTCGATCGACTCGGCAGCTTGCGCCGTGGCGACGCCGCCCATCAGACCTGCTGCGCACAGGGCGCCCATGATCGCTCGGAATTTCATTGCTTATCTCCTCCAGACACCTGAACAAAAAAGACGGTTGGCCCCTGATTGCGCCAGGGTGCGGTGTAGTTCAAACAGGCAAAACACTGGACGGACGGGCGCCGGAGTACCTCACGCGCGTGTGACCGGGATGCGCGCGGGCCGCGTGCCGGGTTCCGGCCGCTGGACGCTCAAGAGATGAGTGGTTCGGGATGCAACTGACTGTCTCCTCTTTTGATTTTGTCCGGTCGCGCGCGCCAGGCTTATTCGCTACCTGTAGATGCGCGGCCAGTCGAGGCGCCGCCTGCATCGTTCATGCGCATGCGGCCTAACGTTCGGCTAACTTCGCCCATGTTGCTTGCCCCGATCATGCGCCGGGCTCGCCGATGGACGGATTCATTGTCCTTTAACATGGGAGACGTTCCGTCCGACTCGCGAAATTCGCCTGAAGACCGCCGCAAACCCTCGCCGGGCCGCGCTTCCCCACGCTTTTTTCATCGAATCAACGTTACCTCTTGATTTGGATTGTAGTTAAACTACAATTCAGTGTCAAAAAAAATTTTATCGGACTACGGCCGCGCTGCAGACCCCTGCCAGCGCCTTGCCGGCACGGCCTGCGCGGCTTGCTTCCCGCCTGCGTTCAGCGTGCGGCTGGCCGGGTCCTGACCCATCTGGACTGTGACGGAGACTATGCAATTCCCTACCGATTCAGGATTCACGTTCGTGCTGTTCGGCGCCACCGGCGACCTGGCGATGCGCAAGATTCTTCCGGCACTGTTCGAAGCGCACCGCTCGGGCATGCTGGCCGAGTCCGGCAAGATCGTGGGCGTCGCGCGTCATGAGAACGACCGCGATCACTACCTCCAGTGGGTCGAGGAGCACGTCAAGCCGCACGTCTCGAAGAAAGGCCTGGACGAAGCCGCCTGGGCCAGCTTTCTCGAACGCATCGTCTATGTGAAGCTCGACCTGTCGCGCGCCGAGGACTTCGGCACGCTGCGCGACGGCATCGCCGGCCTGCCCGGCATCCGGGTGTTCTATCTGGCGACGGGGCCGTCCCTGTTCGTGCCGATCTGCCGCGCGCTTGCCGCGGTCGGCCTGAACGAGAATTCGCGCATCGTGCTGGAAAAGCCGCTGGGCTACGACCTGAAATCGTCGAATGCGATCAACGACGCAGTCGGCGAAATCTTTGCCGAAGAGCAGATCTACCGCATCGACCATTACCTCGGTAAGGAGCCGGTGCAGAACCTGCTGGCGCTGCGCTTCGGCAATGCCCTCTTCGAGCCGCTGTGGCGCCGCGAATGGGTCGAAAGCATCCAGATCACGATTGCCGAAGAACTGGGCGTCGAAGCGCGCGGCGACTTCTACGACAACACTGGCGCGCTGCGCGACATGGTGCAGAACCACTTGCTGCAGTTGCTCTCGATTGTCGCGATGGAGCCGCCGCACTCGATGGACTCGGATTCGGTGCGCGATGAAAAGCTGCGCGTGCTGCGCGCGCTCAAGCCCATCGATCCCAACGAAATCAGCAAGGTCGCCGTGCGCGGCCAGTATCACGCGGGCGTGATCCGCGGCACGCCGGTGCCCGCCTACGCCACCGAAAAAGGCGTGAAGCCGGACAGCCGCACGGACACCTTCGTCGCGCTGAAAGTCGAGATCGAGAACTGGCGCTGGGCCGGCGTGCCCTTTTTCCTGCGCACCGGCAAGCGTCTGGCCGATCGCGTCGCGGAAATCGTCGTCAATTTCCGGCCCGTGCCGCACTCGGCGCTCGGCCCCACGGCGCTGCGTCCGGGCTCCAACCGCCTCGTGATCCGCCTGCAGCCGAACGAAACGATTCGCCTGTATTGCCTCGCCAAGCAGCCCGGCGAAGGCATGAACCTCGCGAGCGTGCATCTGGATCTCGCGTTCGACCAGTTCTTCCGCGAAGGGCAGATGGAGGCGTACCAGCGCCTGCTGCTCGACGTCATCAACGGACGTCTTGCCCTTTTCGTGCGCCGCGACGAGCAGGAAGCCGCGTGGAAATGGGTCGAGCCGATCCTCAACGACTGGACTGTTTCCACACGCCCGCCCAAGCCGTACGCAGCGGGCACATGGGGCCCGGCGGCGGCGAGCGCGATGCTGGCGCAGCACGGCACCTGCTGGCTCGAAGAAGAGAATTGATGTAACGAGTGAATGTGCGCGCGCGGCAGGTTTTCGTAGGCGTTTGCCGGGCGCAGCAAAGCAACAGCGAAGGGCAGCATCACTCGTCGTAACGGACAGATGAACGACCCCGAAGACCTACAAAAAAGCAGCCTGGAGGAGAAGTGATCGAGCTTCACGTATTCGACGACCCGCGCGTCCAATCCGACGCGCTGGCGCGAGCGGTGGGCGACGCGCTACATGCGTCGCTCACCGCTCTTGCAGCCGCGCCCGGCACCGGTGCGCGCCGTGCGACGCTCGCCGTCTCCGGCGGCACGAGCCCGCGTCCCTTTCTCGGGAACCTGTCGACGCATCGCTTCGACTGGGCGCACACCGACATCACGCTGGTGGACGACCGCTGGGTGCCCGAAAGCGATGCGGCCAGCAACGCGCGCCTCGTGCGCGAGACGCTGCTCCAGCACGAAGCCGCCAACGCGCGCTTCCTGCCGCTCGTGGACGTGACGCAGGATCTCGACGCCCACGTCGCCGCGCTCAACGCCGATCCGCAGCGCTTCGTGCCGAACGTCGCCGTGCTGGGCATGGGCGAGGACGGCCACACGGCCTCGATCTTCGCCGATGCGCCCGAGTGGCACACCGCCATCACCACCGCGCGCCCGTTCGTCGCCGTGCATCCGCAGGCCGCGCCTCATGCGCGCGTGTCATGGTCGATGCAGGCGCTGCGCCAGGTCGACCGCCTGTTCCTGCTGATCGCGGGCCAGCGCAAGCTCGACGTGCTGCAACAGGCTGCCGCCACAGAACAAAACAACGCCATCTCGAAGCTGGCGAACGACAAGGGAGTGAGACTCGATGTCTACTGGTGCGCCTAACAAATCCGCCTCTGGCGCGGGCCAGCACGCCGACGGACCGAGGCTGCTCGCCGATATCGGCGGCACCAACGCGCGCTTCGCGCTGGAGACGTCGCCGGGCGACATCGGCCAGGTGCGCGTCTATCCGTGCGCGCAGTATCCGGGCGTCGCCGAAGTCATTCAGCAGTACCTGAAGGACACGAAGATCGGCCGCGTGAACCATGCGGCCATCGCCATCGCCAACCCGGTCGACGGCGACCAGGTGCGCATGACCAATCACGACTGGACGTTCTCGATCGAAGCCACGCGCCGCGCGCTCGGCTTCGACACGCTGCTGGTCGTGAACGACTTCACCGCGCTCGCCATGGCGCTGCCGGGCCTGACCGACGCACAGCGCGTCCAGGTGGGCGGCGGCCAGCGCCGCCAGAACAGCGTGATCGGCCTGCTTGGGCCGGGCACGGGCCTGGGCGTCTCGGGCCTGATCCCTGCCGACGACCGCTGGATCGCGCTCGGCAGCGAAGGCGGCCACGCGAGCTTTTCGCCCCAGGACGAACGCGAAGACATCGTGCTGCAGTACGCGCGCACGAAGTGGCCGCATGTGTCGTTCGAGCGCGTATGCGCGGGCCCTGGCATGGAGCTGATCTATCGCGCCCTCGCCGCCCGCGACAAGAAGAAAGTGGGCGACGACGTCAACCCGGCCGAAGTCGTGAAGCGCGCCCATGAAGGCGAGGCACTCGCGCTCGAAACGGTTGAATGCTTCTGCGGCATTCTCGGCAGCTTCGCGGGCAATATCGCCGTGACGCTTGGCGCGCTGGGCGGCATTTACATCGGCGGCGGCGTGGTGGGACGTCTGGGCGATCTGTTCATGCGCTCGTCGTTCCGCCAGCGCTTCGAGGCCAAGGGCCGCTTCGACGTCTATCTCTCCAACGTGCCGACCTACGTCATCACGGCGGAATACCCCGCGTTTCTGGGCGTTTCCGCGATCCTCGCGGAGCAACTGTCGAATCGCGCGGGCGGCGGATCGTCGGCGGTGTTCGAGCGCATCCGCCAGATGCGCGACGCCCTCACGCCCGCCGAGCGCCGCGTGGCCGATCTCGCGTTGAACCACCCGCGCTCGATCATCAACGACCCGATCGTCGATATCGCGCGCAAGGCCGACGTGAGCCAGCCCACGGTGATCCGCTTCTGCCGCTCGCTGGGCTGCCAGGGTTTGTCGGACTTCAAGCTCAAGCTCGCGACCGGCCTGACCGGCACGATCCCGGTCAGCCACAGCCAGGTGCATCTGGGCGACACGGCGACCGACTTCGGCGCGAAGGTGCTCGACAACACGGTCTCCGCGATCCTGCAGTTGCGCGAACACCTGAACTTCGATCAGGTCGAGCAGGCGATTTCGCTGCTCAACGGCGCACGCCGCATCGAGTTCTACGGCCTGGGCAATTCGCACATCGTCGCGCAGGACGCGCACTACAAGTTCTTCCGCTTCGGCATCCCGACCATCGCTTATGGCGACCTGTACATGCAGGCGGCGTCCGCCGCGCTGCTCGGCAAGGGCGACGTGATCGTGGCCGTGTCGAAGTCGGGCCGCGCGCCGGAACTGCTGCGTGTGCTCGACGTGGCGATGCAGGCGGGCGCGAAGGTGATCGCGATTACCTCCAGCAACACGCCGCTCGCCAAGCGAGCGACCGTGGCGCTGGAAACGGATCACATCGAAATGCGCGAGTCGCAGCTCTCGATGATCTCGCGCATCCTGCATCTGCTGATGATCGACATTCTGGCCGTGGGCGTCGCGATCCGTCGCGCCTCGCCCGATAACGACGTGGGCAATGCGGTCGCGCAGGCGCGCGAGCAGGCGGACGACGATGCGTCCGCCGTGCTCGACTGGCTGAGCCACGGGGCGTCGCCTTCGCCGCGCGAGTAAGCAGGCGCGGCGACATCGCAATGAAAAACGGGACGCCCAGGCGTCCCGTTTTTTTGTATGCGCGAACCGAGGCGCTCAGGCGTTCGACGCCGCCGCCCCCGGCGCGGGATGACCATGCCACTTCACGACGATGGCGCGGCCCAGCCACGTGAGCAAACCGCACGTGCCGATCGTGCAGCCCATGCCAAGCGGCGACACGCCCGGAAACCAGCCGACCACGGCGCTCGCGAACGCGCCCAGCCCGAGTTGCGCCGCGCCGAACACGGCCGCCGCCGCGCCCGCATTCTTCGGATAGCGATACATCAGGTCGGTCGCGCAGTTCGCGCCGAGCAGCCCCACCACGCTCACGACGAAGAACAGGCCAAACACGATCGACCACAGGCCGCCCCACCCCGTCACGCACATCAGCGCGACGAAGAACGACGCGACGATGCTGACCGTCGAGGCCATCGACACCATCTTCAGCGTGCCGAGCGTGCCGATGAAGCGCGTATTCAGGAAGTTGCCGAGCATGATGCCGAACACGTTCATGCCGAAGAACAGCCCGTAATGCTGCGGCGAGACGTGGAAGTACTCGATATAAACGAAGGGCGTGGCCGAGATATAGGTGAACATCGACGCGAACGCCATGCCGCCGCACAACATGTGGCCCCAGACCAGCGGGTCGCGCAGCAGCCGTCCGTAGGCCGCGAACGAGCGCAGCACCGCGGCGCTTTCGCGCTTTTCGGCGGGCCAGGTTTCGGGCACGCGCAGCCAGGCCGCCGCGCCGCACGCCAGACCGAACAGCGTGAGCGCGACGAACACGATGCGCCAGCCGCCCAGCAGCAGCAACTGCCCGCCGATCAGCGGCGCGAGCAGCGGCCCGATCGATGTGACGATGGCGACCATCGACAGCACCTTGGCGGCGTCGGACGGCTCGTGCGCGTCGCGCGCGATGGCCCGCGCGAGCACCGACGCCGCGCCTGCACCCAGCGCCTGGAGAAAGCGCACGAAGGTCAGTTCGCCGACCGAATACGAGAGCCAGCACGCGATGCTCGCGAGCGTGAACAGCGCGATGCCGCCGAGCAGCACGGGGCGGCGGCCATAGGCGTCCGAGACCGGGCCGTAGAGCAGCATGCCGATCGAGAAACCGGCCATGAAACTGGTGAGCGTCGATGCCGCCGCCGACGCCGTCACGCCAAACGACTGGGCGATGGCGGGCAGGCTCGGGAGGTACATGTCGGTGGCGAGCGGGCCGCAGGCAGCGAGCGCGCCGAGCAACAGGATCAGCCGGCCATCGGGCCGGCGTCGCGGGGAATGGGACATGGGTCGGCTGGGAGCAGACCGCACACTGGCGGAGCGGTCTCGATGTCATGGGCCGGATCGGCCTGCGCGGGCCGTCAACCCGGGCGCAGCGAGGCGGCAGCGTAGCCGCAGCATTGTACCCGAGGGCTTCGGAGGGCTTCAGTTGGCTTACGCGGGCCCGACCGCGCATCCACGCGATGCGCTAAGCTGCGCGCTTTGCCTTGCGGCAACTGTTTCGACCGACTGACCATGAGCGCCTATCTGCTGATCTGGAGCCCCAAGAAGTGGCCCTGGCCCGAACTGCCCGACTTCGCGCGCCGCGTGCAGGCGGGCGAAACCGTCACCGACACGTGGGGCTGCGGCTTCGCGCGCGGCATCCTGCCGGGCGACCGCGTGTTCGTGCATCGCGTCGCCGCCGAGCCGCGCGGGCTGTTCGGCTCGGGCTACGTCCTGCGCGGGCCTTACGAGGTGCCCGATACGGCGTATAAGCGCGGCTACCGGCTGTGTATCGACTTCGTCTATGACTGGCTCGTCGATGCGAATAGCGAGGTCGTGATCGGGCGCGACGCGCTGCGCGCGCATCCCTGGTCGGTGCAGACATGGGACGCGCAAAGCTCCGGCACGGTCATCAAGCCGATCGCGCTGGGCGCGCTGGAGAAGCGCTGGGCCGAGCTGACCGGCAAGCGGCCCATGCCCGCTCTGGCAGTCGCAGCGATGCACGCGGCGGAAAACGCGCGCATCGCGCAGGCGGAGCAGGCTGAACACGCGGAACACGCGGAACACGCGGAACAGGAAGCGCCGCGCAAGACCGCCGCCGCAAGCAGGCGCAAGGCCTCCCGCAGCACCGCCGGCGGCACCACCTGAGCGCCCAGCCCCGTCCAGTCTGGCCCCCGGCCCGTTCGGCGCGAGTCCGGTACAATTTCAGGCACTACGCCCCTCGCCCACGGCCCGCGCCAGCCCGCCTCCACGTTGTCAGGCTGGCCCGAGCGCAGCCGCCACGCGCCGGGCGCATCATGCAGCACCCGCCATCCGACATCACTCTCGCAGGTCCAGCACTCATGTCTTCCACTTCCAGCACCCAGACCACGAACCAGGCCCTCTTCGATCGCGCGCAGCAGACCATTCCGGGCGGCGTCAACTCGCCCGTGCGCGCGTTCCGCTCGGTGGGCGGCACGCCGCGCTTCATCGAGCGCGCGCAGGGCCCGTACATGTGGGACGCGGAAGGCAAGCGCTACATCGACTACATCGGCTCGTGGGGCCCGATGATCGTCGGCCATGTGCATCCGGAAGTGCTCGCCGCCGTGCAGAACGTGCTGGCCAACGGCTTCTCGTTCGGTGCGCCGACCGAAGCCGAAATCGAGATCGCCGAGGAAATCTGCAAGATCGTCCCGTCGATGGAACAGGTGCGCATGGTGTCGAGCGGCACCGAGGCAACCATGAGCGCGCTGCGCCTTGCGCGCGGCTACACGAAGCGCGACCGCATCGTGAAGTTCGAAGGCTGTTACCACGGCCACGCCGACAGCCTGCTCGTGAAGGCCGGTTCGGGCCTGCTGACGTTCGGCAACCCGACCTCGGCGGGCGTGCCCGTCGATACGGCCAAGCACACCACGGTGCTGGAGTACAACAACGTCGCGGCGCTCGAAGAAGCGTTCAAGGCGTTCGGCGACGAGATCGCCGCCGTCATCATCGAGCCGGTCGCTGGCAACATGAACCTCGTGAAGGCCACGCCCGAGTTCATCCACACGCTGCGCGCACTGACCGCGAAGCACGGCAGCGTGCTGATTTTCGACGAAGTGATGTGCGGCTTCCGCGTGGGCCTGCGCGGCGCTCAGGCGCTCTATAACGTCGAAGCCGACCTCGTCTGTCTGGGCAAGGTGATCGGCGGCGGCATGCCGGCGGCAGCGTTCGGCGGCCGACGCGAAATCATGGATCACCTCGCGCCCAACGGCACGGTCTACCAGGCGGGCACGCTCTCGGGCAACCCGATCGCCGTCGCGGCGGGCCTGAAGACGCTGCAACTGATCCAGGCGCCTGGCTTCTACGAAGACCTGAGCGCGAAGACCGCGCGTCTCGCGCAAGGTCTGTCGCAGGCCGCGCGCGAAGCGGGCGTGCCGTTCGTCGCCGATTCGGTGGGCGCGATGTTCGGCCTCTACTTCGCCGAAAAGGTGCCGGGCAGCTTCGCCGAAGTCACGAAGAGCGACGTCGCGCGCTTTAACCGCTTCTTCCACCAGATGCTGGACGCGGGCGTGTACTTTGCGCCGTCGGCGTACGAAGCGGGCTTCGTGTCGAGCACGCACGACGACGCGATCCTCGACGAGACGATCGCCGCTGCTCGCCGCGCGTTCGCCGAAAAGTAAGCCGAAAGCGCCGTAAAAAACCAGCCGAAGGCGAGGCGCAGGCCTCGCCGGTTCCACCGACCGCCGCTGCGGAGAAAGCTCGACGATGTTCTCGCAATCCGATTTCGTCCACATGGAGCGCGCGCTCGCCCTCGCGGTGCGCGGCCTTTACACGACCGATCCCAACCCGCGCGTCGGCTGCGTGCTGGTGAAGGACGGCGTGGTGATCGGCGAAGGTTTCACCCAGCCCGCCGGTTCCGATCACGCCGAAATCCAGGCGATGAAAGACGCCCGCGCGCGCGGCCACGATCTGCGCGGCGCGACCGCCTACGTGACGCTGGAGCCGTGCAGCCACTTCGGCCGCACGCCGCCGTGTGCGAACGCGCTGATCGAAGCCAAAGTCGCGCGCGTGATCGCCGCGATGGAAGATCCGAACCCGCTCGTTTCTGGACGCGGCCTGTCGATCCTGCGCGATGCGGGCATCGACGTGCGCTGCGGCCTGCTCGCCAACGAGGCGCGCGAGCTGAACATCGGCTTCGTGTCGCGCATGACGCGCAAGCGTCCGTGGGTGCGCATGAAGATGGCCGCGACGCTCGACGGCCGCACCGGCCTGCCCAACGGCGAAAGCCAGTGGATCACCGGCGAAGCCGCACGCGCCGACGGCCACGCCTGGCGCGCGCGCGCCTCGGCGATCCTCACGGGCATCGGCACGGTGAAGGAAGACGATCCGCGCATGACCGTGCGCGCGATCGACACGCCGCGCCAGCCCAGACGCGTGCTGATCGACAGCCGACTCGACGCGTCGCCGCTCGCGCAGATTTTCGTGGGCGCGCCGACGCTCGTGTTCTGCTCCGCGCTTGATTCAAGCAACGAGGAACGCGCCGATGCGCTGCGCGCGCGCGGCGCGGAAATCGTCGCGCTCGGCAACGAGCACGGCAAGGTCGACCTCCCCGCGATGCTCACCGAACTCGCCGCGCGCGGCGTGAACGAACTGCATGTGGAAGCGGGCTACAAGCTCAACGGGTCTTTGCTGCGCGAAGGCTGCGTGGACGAGCTGCTGGTGTATCTCGCGCCTTCGCTGCTCGGCACGCAGTCGCTCGGCATGGCCGACCTGGCCGCGCCCGCCACGCTCGACGGACGCACGCGCCTTGCCTTCCATACGGTCGATCGCGTCGGCGACGACCTGCGCATTCTCGCGCGCCTCGTGCCGAACGCCGCTGCCGAAGATGTCGATGGCGCGGCGGGCACGCTGGAGGACGCACAATGAATCTCACGAACGTACTGAACGACACCCAAAAGGACAGCCAGATGTTTACTGGAATCGTCGCGGCCGTGGGCCGCATCGCCTCGATCAAGCCCCTCGGCGCGGACGCCGACGCAGGCGTGCGCCTGACCGTCGATGCGGGCGGCCTCGACCTCGAAGATGTGCAACTGGGTGACAGCATCGCCATCCAGGGCGCGTGCATGACCGCAATCGCCAAGACTGCGACGACCTTCGACGTCGACGTCTCGCGCGAAAGCCTGAACCGCACCGTGGGTCTCGCGGATACCGGCGAAGTGAACCTCGAAAAGGCGCTGCGCTCGCACGACCGTCTGGGCGGCCATATCGTTTCCGGTCACGTCGATGGTCTCGGCACGGTCACGCGTTTCGCGCCGGTCGGCGAATCGCACGAGCTGCGCATTCTCGCGCCCGTCGAAATCGGCCGCTATCTGGCTTACAAGGGCTCGGTCACGGTCAACGGCGTGAGCCTGACGGTGAACTCGGTCGACGATCGCGCCGACAGCTGCGAGTTCTCGATCAACCTGATCCCCCATACCGTCGAAGTGACGACGCTCAGGCATCTCGCGGCAGGCGCCAAGGTCAACCTGGAAATCGACCTGATCGCGCGTTATGTGGAACGGATGCTGTCGGCCGGCGTGAAGGCTGGCGTGGCGCAGGATTGATCGACGCATGATTGCGGCATGAACGCAGCGCGCCGTGCCTCGTGCGGCGCGCAACAAGCAAGCGCAAGATTCATAGCGCTGCTAATATTCGGACTATTCCTCTCGCGGTATGCGCCAGCATGCCGCACCCTCAATCACCCGAACGTCGCAAGGAGGCACAGATGGCAACGATCGAAATGGCTGCTGTCATGTCGCCGGTTTGGGTGATGTCTCGTGGCGCTGTCGGCGCCGGCATCCTCCGTCGAGCGGGTCGACCGCAGCCGTAGGTTGTCGCGGCGCAGCGAGCTTCTTCCCGCTGCGTCACTTTCCAGCGATTTATCAGGGTTTAGCGTCCGGTTCTTCGAGCCGGGATGCGCCGCCATCGCTATCCGTTTTTTCCTCTCCTTCAGGGAAGTCTCCGGGTCTCGCGACCGGAGCATGCTGTCCATGACAGACCAAGACAAACAATCCGTTTCCGGCGGCCACACCTTCCGCAAGGTGCTCGGCTTCACGTTCCGGCATTGGTCGCGCCAGCCCGTGCGCGTGAGTGCGGTCGCGCTCACCGCCCTGCTCGGCGCGCTCGCCGATGTCTTTACGCCGCACTACGCTGGCCAGCTCGTCGATGCGCTCGCGCACGACGTCAGCGGCAACGCCGCCGCGTGGCATGCGGCCGTGGTCGCGTTCGTGGCGCTCACCGCGCTCGGCCTCGCGGGCACGCTGATGCGCCAGGCCGCGTTCCAGAACATCATCATGCTCACGCTGCGCATGATGGGCGAAGTCGCGACGCACGCGTTCCATCGCGTGCAGCGCTTTTCGACCGACTGGCACGCCAACAGCTTTGCAGGCTCCACGGTGCGCAAGATCACGCGCGGCATGTGGGCGCTCGACCTGCTCAACGACACGTTGCTCGTCGCGCTGTTTCCTTCGCTCGTCATGCTGGTGGGGTCGACCGCGCTGCTCGCGGTGCAGTGGCACGTGATGGGGCTGGTGGTAGGCGTGGGCTCGGCGATCTATCTGGCCATCACCGTGTCGCTCTCGCTGTTCTATGTCGCGCCGTCCGCGCGTCTGGCGAACCAGTGGGACACGAAGATGGGCGGCGCGCTTGCCGATGCCGTGTCATGCAACCCCGTCGTGAAGGCCTTCGGCGCCGAAGCACGGGAAGAAGCGCGGCTTGCGCGCGTGATCGACAAATGGGACAGCCGCACGCGGCGCACGTGGCGGCGCGGCACCTTCAACGGCGGCGTGCAGGGCGCGTTGCTGGTGGCGATGCAGGCGGCGATTCTCGGCGCGGCGCTGCTATTGTGGGCGCGCGGGCTTGCGAGCGTGGGCGACATCACCTTCGCGCTCACGCTGTTCTTCCTGCTCAAGGGCTACCTGCGCGACGTGGGCATGCATGTGCGCAATCTGCAGCGCTCGGTCAACGACATGGAAGAGCTGGTGATGCTCGACGCCCAGCCGCTCGGCATCGAGGATATGCCGGGCGCGCCGCCCATCGTGATCGATCGCGGCGATATCCGCTTCGAGAACATGACGTTCCGCTATGGCGCGCTGGAACGGCCGCTTTACGCGAACCTGAATCTGCGCATCGCGCCGGGCGAGCGCGTGGGGCTGGTCGGCCATTCGGGCTCGGGCAAGACGACGCTCATCAAGCTGATCCAGCGTCTGTACGACGCCACGGACGGACGCATCACGATCGACGACCAGGATATCGCGCGTGTGCAGCAGGCTTCGCTGCGCTCGCAAATCGCCATCGTCCAGCAGGAGCCGGTGCTGTTCCACCGCTCGCTCGCGGAAAACATCGCCTATGCGCGTCCGGGCGCAACGCATGCCGAAATCGTGCACGCCGCGAAACTGGCGAGCGCGCACGACTTCATCATGGCGCTGCCGCGCGGCTACGACACGCTGGTGGGCGAGCGCGGCGTGAAGCTTTCGGGCGGCGAGCGTCAGCGCGTGGCGATTGCGCGTGCGTTCCTTGCGAATGCGCCGATCCTGATTTTCGACGAAGCAACGTCGAGCCTCGACAGCGAAAGCGAAGTGCTGATCCAGCAGGCGATGGAGCGCTTGATGGAAGGCCGCACGACCGTCGTGGTGGCGCACCGGCTGTCGACGGTGCGCGCGCTCGACCGGCTGCTGGTGCTGGAGCGCGGACGCGTAGCCGAAGAAGGCACGCACGATGAACTCGTACGCCGCCAGAACGGGCTGTACCGGCGGTTGTTCGAGCGTCAGGCGCTGGAGCTGACCAAGGGTCTCGCCGACGATGTGGTGCTGCGCTGAGCACCCGCCCTGCAGCGTCCCAAGCGCGCACCGTGACCAGTATCAGACGGTTTCGGCGCGCGCGTGGGGCTGGATGGCGGCCAGCACATCGGCGAGCGCTTCACGGGCAAGTTCCGTGTCGTAGTGCGCCTGCAGCTCCATCCAGCTGCGCGCGTCCGTGCCGAAGTAGACGGCCAGGCGCACCGCCGTATCGGCCGTGATCGCGCGCTTGCCGAGCACGATCTCGTTGATGCGGCGCGGCGGCACGCCAATCGCCTTGGCGAGCGCGTACTGGCTGATGCCCATGGGCTTGAGCCAGTCTTCGTTCAAGATCTCTCCCGGGGTGGCGAGCGGTACTTCCCGTGCCATGGTCACACTCCTGAGTGGTAGTCCACGATGCGCACCTGCGAAGCCTCGCCGTTCGCGAAGCGGAAGCAGACGCGCCATTGCGCATTGATACGGATGCTGTAGTCGCCTTCCAGATCGCCGCCCAGCGGCTCCAGCCGGTTGCCCGGCGGTGCGCGCAAAAACGACAGCGTGCACGCAGCGTGAATCTGCTGAAGCTTGCGGATCGCCACCGACTGGATGGCAACGAAGCGGGTGACGCGGCGCCCCATGAAGAGCGCGGCGGTGTCCCGGCAGGCAAATGATGTAATCGCCATGGATAGTAACGCCTCACGTTAATAACGTCAAACGTTACTATTGTCGCGGCGACGCCACGCATCGCCCAGTCAGCCGTTCGGCCAATGCGCGCGCGGGCCGCGCCCCGTGGAGCCGTGCGGCTGGCGCGCGAGCGCAGGCCGGCGAACGCACGCGCGGCGCTCAAAACCCGTCGCATTGCCCCCGTTCTGGGCGACGCGCCCGCCCGCGTGGCGTAAAATGTGCGCTTTCCAGCCAGAATCCCATCATGACGATCGCCTCCACTCTTGAGATCATCGCCGAACTGAAAGCCGGCAAAATGGTGATCCTTGTCGACGAAGAAGACCGGGAAAACGAGGGCGACCTCGTCATCGCGGCCGAATTCGTCACGCCCGAAGCCATCAACTTCATGGCGAAGTACGGGCGCGGGCTGATCTGCCTCACGCTCACCCAGGAGCGCTGCAAGCTGCTCAACCTGCCGCTGATGACCTCGCGCAACGGCACGCAGTACGGCACCGCGTTCACGGTGAGCATCGAGGCAGCCGAAGGCGTCACGACGGGCATTTCTGCCGCCGACCGCGCGCGCACGATCCAGACGGCGGTGGCGCACGACGCCCGCGCCGAGCACATCGTGCAGCCGGGCCACGTGTTCCCGATCATGGCGCAGCCGGGCGGCGTGCTCGTACGCGCGGGCCACACGGAAGCAGGCTGCGATTTCACGGCGCTTGCGGGCCTCACGCCGGCGTCGGTGATCTGCGAGATCATCAAGGACGACGGCACGATGGCGCGCCTGCCCGACCTGCTGGAGTTCGCGAAGGAACACGACATCAAGATCGGCACTATCGCCGACCTGATTCACTATCGCAGCCGCACCGAGTCGATCGTGGAACGCGTGGGCGAACGCACCATGCAGACGGCTCACGGCGCGTTCCGCGCGATCATGTATGTCGATCGCCCGACGGGCACGCCGCACATCGCGCTGGTGCGCGGCACGCCCACGCCGGAGACGGAAACGCCCGTGCGTGTGCACGAGCCGATCTCGCTGCTGGATCTGCTGGAAACGGGCTCGTCCACCCACTCGTGGACGCTCGACGCCGCCATGCGCGAGATCGCCGCACGCGATCTCGGCGTGATCGTCATGCTCAACTGCGGCGAGAGCAAAGAACATCTGGTCGACGTCTTCAAGGCGTTCGACCAGAAAGAGCGCGCGGAGGCGCTCGCACGCCGTCCCGTGGATTTCAAGACCTACGGTGTCGGCGCGCAGATCCTGCGCGAACTCGGCGTGGGCCGCATGCAGGTGCTCTCGAAGCCGCGCCGGCTCGGCAGCATGTCGGGTTACGGTCTCGAAGTCACCGGCTTCATTCCGATGCCGGGCAGCGAAACCGAAGCCCCCTGCCCGCCTGAAACGGCCGAGCGCGCGGCGCAGTAACGCTGGCACAGTCAAGCTGACATACACTACGCCGCACCGCACGCCCATTTTCACGCGTCACCACGCTCAACCGAACTTACGGATACCACATGGAAATCGGACAATACCAACCGAACCTCGACGGCGACGGACTGCGCATCGGCATCGTCCAGTCGCGCTTTAACGAACCCGTCTGCAACGGCCTCGCCGACGCCTGCATCGAAGAACTCGAACGCCTCGGCGTGACGGGCGAAGACGTGCTGCTCGTCACGGTGCCGGGCGCACTCGAAATCCCGCTGGCGCTGCAAAAGCTCGCCGAAAGCGGTCAGTTCGACGCCCTGATCGCGCTCGGCGCGGTCGTGCGCGGCGAAACCTACCACTTCGAACTGGTCTCGAATGAAAGCGGCGCAGGCATCACGCGCATCGCGCTCGACTTCGGCGTGCCGGTTGCGAACGCGGTTCTGACAACCGAAAACGACGAGCAGGCCGTCGCGCGCATGACCGAAAAGGGTCGTGACGCCGCACGTGTCGCAGTCGAAATGGCGAACCTGACGGTTGCGCTGGAACAACTCGACGGCGGCGACGACGACGAGGACGAGGAAGACGAAGAGGAACAACAATGAAGAGCGCGCGCCGCCGCTCCCGCGAACTGGCCACGCAGGGTCTGTATCAGTGGCTGCTGTCGGGTGTGCCCGCCGGCGAGATTGATGCGCAACTGCGCGGTTCGCAGGGCTACGACAAAGCCGACCACGAGCACCTGGACACGCTGCTGCACGGCGTGATCCGCGAAGCGGACGAACTGTCCGGCGCGATTGCGCCGTGCCTGGATCGTCCGATCGAGCAGCTTTCGCCCGTCGAACGCGCGGTGCTGCTCGTGGCGACCTACGAGTTCAAGCACCACGTCGACATTCCGTATCGCGTCGTCATCAACGAAGCCGTCGAGCTCACGAAGACCTTCGGCGGCTCGGATGGCTACAAGTACGTGAATGGCGTGCTCGACAAGCTCGCGGCGCAACTGCGCGCCACCGAAGCCCAGAACGCCCGCAAGTCGTAAATCGCTGCACATAGCCGTAAATAGTCGTAAATAGCCGCAATCGCGCGTCTCGACGCAGATGGTGCGGAGCGCAGGATCGTCAGATCCGCGCCCGCCCAGCGATTTGCGCGCTGTTTGCGCAGCCTGCCTGCGCTGTCTACCCGCGCCGACTACCTGATCCGCCTGCACTGGAATCACCCGCATGAACACCGTTGCCGAACCGCTCCTGCGGCTTGCCGCGCGCGTCGACGCGATCCAGCCGTTCTATGTCATGGAACTGGCGAAGGAAGCCGCGAAGCTCGAACGCGCCGGACGCGACATCATCCACATGGGTATCGGCGAGCCGGACTTCACGGCGCCCGAACCCGTCGTCGAGGCCGCCGCCGCCGCGTTGCGCAAGGGCGTCACGCAGTACACCAATTCGCTCGGCATTCACGCGCTGCGTGAGGCGATCGCCGCGCATTATCAGCACGCGTATGGGCTGACAATCGACCCGGCGCGCGTCGTGGTGACCGCCGGCGCATCGGCTGCACTGCTGCTCGCCTGCACGGCGCTCGTCGATCGCGACGACGAAGTGCTTATGCCCGACCCGTCCTATCCGTGCAACCGCCACTTCGTGGCCGCCGCGGAAGGCAAGCCGGTGCTCGTGCCAAGCGGCCCCGAAGCCCGCTTCCAGCTGACCGCCGCCGACGTCGAGCGCCTGTGGTCGCCGCGCACGCGGGGTGTGCTGCTGGCTTCGCCGTCGAACCCCACCGGCACGTCGATCGAACCCGAAGAACTCAAGCGCATCGTGCAGAGCGTGCGTGCGCGTGGTGGCTTCACCATCGTCGACGAGATCTATCAGGGGCTGTCCTATGGCGAGCCGCCCGTTTCCGCGCTCGCCTTCGGCGACGACGTGGTGACGGTCAACAGTTTCTCGAAGTACTTCAACATGACGGGCTGGCGTCTGGGCTGGCTCGTGGTACCGCCTTCGCTGATCGGTGCGTTTGAAAAGCTCACGCAGAATCTCTTTATCTGCGCGTCGGCGCTCGCGCAGCACGCCGCGCTCGCCTGCTTCGAACCCGATACGCTCAAGATCTATGAAGCGCGCCGCCTGGAGTTCCAGCGCCGCCGCGACTTCATCGCGCCCGCGCTCGAATCACTCGGCTTCACGGTGCCCGTGATGCCGGACGGCGCGTTCTATGTCTACGCCGACTGCACGAAGGTCAACCACCCCGCCGCCGGGGACAGCGACGCGCTCACCCGCGCGATGCTGCACGAAGCGGGCGCGGTGATGGTGCCGGGCATGGACTTCGGCGTGGCCGCGCCGCGCCAGTACGTGCGGCTGTCCTACGCCACCGCTTACGAACGGCTGGAGGAAGCGGTCTCGCGACTGCGCACGCTGTTCGAGCGCTGATCCGCGTCAATCCGCGACAAAAGCTCGCAGGAATAGAA
This sequence comes from Paraburkholderia bannensis NBRC 103871, assembly GCF_000685015.1. Lineage (GTDB taxonomy): Bacteria > Pseudomonadota > Gammaproteobacteria > Burkholderiales > Burkholderiaceae > Paraburkholderia > Paraburkholderia bannensis. The sequence continues at coordinate 319,771 of NZ_BAYA01000009.1, forward strand.
AAAGGCACCCGAGGGTGCCTTTTTCGTTACGTCCGGTTTTCCAGTGGCCGGGCCTGGTGCGCCTTGGATACTTCAGGCGCCAAGCTCGGGCTGGCTATGCTTCTGTGCCGCCGCACCACCGGTGCTCGCATCGTCCTGCGAAGTCGACGACGTGGCCGAGGTCTTCTCCATCAGCGCATGCGCGCCGTCGAGCGTCATGTGCACGCGCTTGTCACCGCCCAGGCTGGCAACTTTCTGCGTGCCGCCGTTACTGGCCGTCGAGGTGACGGGCGCCTGCGGCCCATTGACCTGCACATTGCGGCCGCGGGCGGCGTCGCGCAGACGCGTACGCTCGGCCATCACCTTGGCGCCGTAGCCGCCATCGTCCGGCGACGTCGAGCCGTTGTACAGACGCAGGCCGCCCGGCAGCGAACCGCCACGTGCGATGCAGTCCTTCAGGACCAGCGCGCCGACCTTGATGTTAGCGAGCGGATCGAGCGCCGCGCTCTGGCCGCCGAAGTACTGGAACTTGTCCGAGTGCACCTTCGACATGACCTGCATCAGGCCCTGAGCGCCCACGCCGCTTTCGGCGTACGGGTTGAAGCCCGACTCGATTGCCATGACGGCGAGCAGCAGCAGCGGATCGAGACCCACTTCGCGGCCCGTATCGAACGCAGCCTTCACGAGTTCGCCCACCGGCTCCTGCGCCACGCGGTAGCGGCGCGAGATATAGGTTGCGACGAGCGCCTGTTCGCGCGCCGAGACCAACACGCGGTCGTCACGGGCGTCGGGCGTGATGCGTTGCGCCGGAATCATGCGCGCCAGCGTGCCGACGCTGGGCAGCGAACGCGGATCGAGTCCGTTGAGCGTGACCGCGTCGAGCGTGGCCATGCCGCCGTTCGAGACGCTGTTGGCCACGTGAGCGACCGTGCCGTTCGAGCCGGCCGGCGTGATGCCCGCGCCGGGCAGGCCGGTGCTGGGGACAAGCGCCGTGGGCAGGGTTGCGCCATCGGCAGGGTTGGTGTCGTCGCTGGACGCCGTGCCCGAGGGCATGATCGACGGCAGCGGATTGCCTTGCAGCAGGCGGGCGGGCCCGGCCTGCACGGCAGCGGAAACGAAGGGCATCATGCGCGCGGCGAGTGTGCCGCGCCAGGTGGGCAGGAGCCACACGGCGAGCGCGAGCACGACGGCGCAACCGCCGACGATGCTAAACAGGTGATGGCTCAGACGCGTGCCACGCCGCAGCAGCGCACGCAAGCCAAGAGCGAGACGCTCATCGGCGCGCCACCACGATAACCAGGTATTCATCTAACAGATCTCCCCATGGTGCATGATCCGACGACCGAAGTCGGCGCGAGGCCGAGGGCCAATCGCAGGATCAAGACGCCGCGCGCCCTGGCTGGTGCGGCAGCGACGTCGGGAAAACGGCAAAGTACGCCGTGGGTGGAACCCCTCAGGAACTGCTGACACGCCGTGAGCGGCGCGTGGGGGTTCTCACGCGAACAGCCGGCGCAAAGGCGCCGGCGAGGACAGCCAATCTAAACCGTGGGAAGCCGTGCAGGGAATCGGCTAACGGTGACGCGTTGCGTCTGAAGGACCGGGACGGTGGCTAAAAATTGCAAGCCCTGCAACCAGTGTGGGCGAATTCTAGCAGGGATTTATAGACCGTCAACACTATAGAATGTCAAATCTATAACTAATTGTAATAATGAACAGTGTTCAATCCGGGCAGACCCGCGTGGTACGCGCGTCTGCGGCCAGTTGCCGGATCGGCCTGCCAGCGTGCGCCAGGTAACGCAGGTAAAATCGACAATCGATTTTCGTTCAGCTTTGGCTCCCGCCCTATTTCTGCTTTGTCGCGCGCTGCGGCTGCGACCCTATCCTGATGAAATACAAAGACTTACGTGACTTCGTCGGTCGCCTGGAGACGCTTGGCGAGCTGCGCCGCGTGCCGCAGGCCGTCTCTCCCGTCCTGGAGATGACCGAGCTGTGCGACCGCGTGCTGCGCGCCGGTGGCCCGGCCCTTCTCTTTGAGAACCGTACGACGCATGCGTTCCCCGTGCTCGGCAATCTGTTTGGCACGCCGCGGCGCGTGGCGCTCGGTATGGGCATCGATGCGCCGGAGAGTGCAGGCGACGGTGCGGCGCTGGAGTCGCTGCGCGACGTGGGCCGCCTGCTCTCCGCGCTCAAGGAACCCGAGCCGCCGCGCGGCCTGAAGGACGCGGGCAAGCTGCTGACCCTCGCCAAGGCGGTCTGGGACATGGCGCCCAAAACCGTGAGCGCGCCGCCCTGCCAGGAGATCGTCTGGGAAGGCAATGACGTCGATCTCGCGAAGCTGCCGATCCAGACCTGCTGGCCCGGCGATGCGGGGCCGCTCATCACCTGGGGCCTCACGGTCACGCGCGGGCCGAACAAGACGCGCCAGAACCTGGGCATCTACCGCCAGCAGCTGATCGGCCGCAACAAGCTCATCATGCGCTGGCTCGCGCATCGCGGCGGCGCGCTCGATTTTCGCGAATTTGCGCTGCGCAATCCTGGCAAACCTTATCCCGTGGCCGTGGTGCTCGGCGCCGATCCGGCGACGATCCTCGGCGCGGTCACGCCGGTGCCCGACACGCTGTCCGAATACCAGTTCGCCGGCCTGCTGCGCGGCGGGCGCACCGAGCTCGCGAAATGCCTGACGCCCGGCGTCGATACGCTGCAAGTGCCCGCGCGCGCCGAGATCGTGCTCGAAGGTTTTATCTATCCGCAGGAAGGCGCTCCGTCGCCCGCGCCGGCAAGCGCACCGCCGCGTCCGGTGAAGGGCGCGAGCGCCGCCTACGAGCATGCGCTCGAAGGGCCGTACGGCGATCACACCGGCTACTACAACGAGCAGGAGTGGTTCCCCGTCTTCACGGTGGAGCGCATCACGATGCGCCGCGACGCGATCTACCATTCCACGTATACAGGCAAGCCGCCCGATGAGCCTGCTGTGCTCGGCGTCGCGCTCAACGAAGTGTTCGTGCCGCTGCTCCAAAAGCAGTTCCCCGAGATCACCGACTTCTATCTGCCGCCCGAAGGTTGCAGCTATCGCATGGCGATCGTGCAGATCAAGAAGAGCTATCCGGGTCACGCCAAACGCGTGATGTTCGGCGTGTGGAGCTTCCTGCGCCAGTTCATGTATACGAAGTTCATCGTCGTCGTGGACGAGGACGTCGATATCCGCGACTGGAAGGAAGTGATCTGGGCGATCACGACGCGCATCGATCCCGCGCGCGATACAGTGCTCGTCGAAAACACGCCGATCGACTATCTCGATTTCGCGTCGCCGGTTGCGGGTCTCGGCTCCAAGATGGGCCTCGACGCGACCAACAAATGGCCCGGCGAAACCGACCGCGAGTGGGGCCAGTCGATCGAGATGAGTCAGGACGTAAAAATGCGCGTAGACCGTCTCTACGACGAACTCGGACTCGGACGCGCCTGAGTGCGCCGCACCGTGGCTCATGACGAGCCGCGGCGCGCGCCCTGTCGTTTATCCGCGACGCCGCTGCGACGCCGCGCCCGTTGCGGCTCGCCGTGAGCCGCAGCGCTCATGCATAGAGGAGACACGACGATGAGCCAGCTGGCATCCGAACGCCTGACCCAGTTAAAAGACCCCGCCCTCTTCAAGACGCGCGCCTGGATCGACGGCGAATGGAGCGGCGGCACGGCGAGCTTCGCTGTGCTCGATCCCGCCGACAACTCGGAAATCGCCCGCGTGCCCGATTTCGGCGCGGCGGAGGCCAGCCGCGCGATCGGCGCAGCACACACGGCCCTGCCCGCGTGGAGCGCGAAGACCGGCAAGGAGCGCGCCGCCGTGCTGCGCCGCTGGTACGACCTCGTGATCGAGCACGCCGACGACCTCGCCGCGATCATGACCGCCGAGCAAGGCAAGCCGCTCGCCGAAGCGCGCGGCGAAGTGCTGTACGGCGCGTCCTTCCTCGAATGGTTCGCCGAAGAAGCGAAACGCGTGAACGGCGACGTGCTCGCCAGCCCCACCGCCGACCGCAAGCTCGTCGTACTAAAGCAGCCGATCGGCGTGTGCGCGTCCATCACGCCGTGGAATTTCCCGATTGCGATGATCACCCGCAAGGTCGCGCCCGCGCTTGCGGCGGGCTGCACGATCGTCGTCAAGCCTGCCGAACAGACACCGCTGTGCGCACTCGCACTCGCCGAACTTGCGCAACGCGCGGGCGTGCCCAAGGGCGTGTTCAATGTCGTCACCGCCGATTCGGCAAATTCAATCGAGGTCGGCAAGACGCTGTGCGAGAGCGACGTCGTGCGCCATCTTTCGTTTACCGGATCGACGCCGGTGGGCCGCATCCTCATGCAGCAATGCGCGCCGACGGTCAAGAAAATCGCGCTGGAACTGGGCGGCCACGCGCCCTTCATCGTGTTCGACGACGCCGATCTCGGTGCCGCCGTCGAAGGCGCGGTGATCTCGAAATATCGCAACGCCGGGCAGACCTGCGTGTGCACGAACCGCTTCTATGTGCACGACAAGATCTATGACGCGTTCGTCGAAAAACTGGCTGCGGCGACGAGCAAGATCAAGGTCGGCAACGGCTTCGACGCGGGCGTGAACCAGGGCCCGCTGATCGACGACGACGCCGTGGCGAAGGTCGCAAAGCACGTCGAAGACGCTACCTCGAAGGGCGCGAAGCTCGTCGCGGGTGGGAAGGTGACCGAGGGCCGCTTCGTCGAACCGACCGTGCTCGCCGAAGTCACGCGCGACATGCTGATTGCACGCGAGGAAACCTTCGGGCCAGTCGCCGCCGTGTTCCGTTTCACTGACGAAGCCGAGGTCATCAAGCTCGCCAACGACACCGAATTCGGCCTCGCCTCCTATTTCTATAGCCGCGATATCGGCCGCGTCTGGCGCGTGGCGGAGGCGCTCGAATACGGCATGGTTGGCATCAACACTGGGCTGATTTCGAACGAAGTCGCGCCGTTCGGCGGCGTGAAGCAATCGGGGCTGGGGCGCGAAGGCTCGAAGTACGGCATCGATGAATATGTCGAACTGAAGTACCTCTGTATCGGCGTCTGATCTATCTAATTAGTAGAGGCGGGCCGGATGCGACAATCCGGCCTGCGAAGTCGCGCGAATGGCTCGTTTGAAGGGGCTTTATGCGCGACGCATGACAACAATAATTTCGGCTTTATGTCTCACGTTTCCCTGCTTTCCGACGGCTTTTTTCTGTCACTTTCGTTGTGTCTCGACATCGGCCTCGTCAACGTCGCGATCCTTTCGCTCACGCTCTCGCATGGCTTCCGGCCGGGTTTCTGGCTCGGTCTCGGCTCCTGTTTTGGCGATCTGATTTATGCGGCGCTCGCGCTTGCCGGGATGGCAGCGCTGCTGCAATTCGAGGCAGTGCGCTGGGTCGTGTGGATCGGCGGCGCGGCGGTGTTGCTGATGCTCACCTGGAAGATGGCGCGCGAAGCGCTCAACCCCGCCAAGGCGCCGCCGGTCGAGGGCGAAGAGGACAGCGCGTCGCCGCTGCCGGATCCCTGGCGCAGTTTCGTGCGCGGCGTCTTGCTGGCGATTTCGTCTCCCAGCGCGATTCTCTGGTTTGCGGCGGTGGGCGGCGCGCTCATCGCAAAATCGGGCGCGACGAGCGCGGGATCGGCAGCGCTGTTTCTGTCGGGGTTCTTTCTCGGCGGGCTTGGCTGGACGCTCTTTCTCTGCGGACTCGCGAGCCACGGACGCAAGCGTGCGGGAACGGGCTTGCTGCGCGCGTGCCATGTGCTTTCGGCGCTGCTGTTCGCGTGGTTTTCGTACAGCGTGATCGTCCATGGATATCGCGACCTGATCGTTCACGGCACCGGCTCGATTTAGGCACCGCGCCCTGCTCGGCTCCGTTCTGCGCGCCCCAGGACAGCCCCGGGGCAGCCCAAAAACGACAAAGGCGCAACGTGGCGTGAGCCGGCGTTGCGCCTTTGCACATCAAGCTGACAAGACAGGTGAATGGCCCCCGCCATCCACCGCCTCACCCTCAAACCTTAGCGGCGATACCAGCCGCCGTGATAGCCGTGGTAGTAGCCATAACCATGGTGGTAATACGGACGGCCGTAGTACCCATAACCACCGTAACCGCCAACGACGACGGCAGGCGGCGGCGCGTAGACCACCGGAGGCGGCGGTGCGTAGTACACCGGAGGCGGCGGCGGTGCATAGACCGGCGCTGCGTAGACGGGATAAGCCGGTGCGACCGGAATGCCAATGCCGATACCCACCGAAACGTGTGCCTGCGCCGCGCCGACAAGCCCCAACCCCAGCGCAGCAGCAACGATAAACGGAACGGTCTTTTTCACTTCTCTTCTCCTGGCGGCCGACGACGGCGTCGCTCCACATGACGGGCACTGCCCACGTCCTTACTCTATCCAAAACGGACGCCGCCAAAGGTTGCCATTTGTTGCAAATTGCAATTGCTTTGCACGCATTCAATGCGCCACATCAGGGCTGTGCAAAACATTCCTGCCGCGTGCATGCCCCGACAACGCCGAATCGCGCCGCCAGACGGCTTTCTGAGGCCGCACGCTGCGCGCCCGGTCAGAGTTACCGGAGTCGCCGTTAAAGGCGTCTGATACGTAGGTAATGTTTGATTACAAATTGGCCGCGGCATCTGGCCCAGGCAATGCGCCTGGACACGAAAACGAAAAAGCCCGGTTCTGGAACCGGGCTTTTTCAGATCGACACGGGATGTCGGACGCTAGCCGACTTTCACGTAGGCGAACTCGCGTGAGACGCTCGGCGGCACGTAGGCGCCGCTGATCTGCACGCGCGGCGTGAGGCGCTTCTTCTGATCCCACCAACGACGACGCTGATGGGGCGTAAGAAACCGCAGATGCTTACGGTAAGCGAAGATGCTCATGGTGACCTCCCGAATCGGTGTACCGACAGGAAACAGCCCAATTGCACGACAGCAACAGGAAAACCGCAGTCATGGAAACCATTGTGCGCAGATTGCGCAAGCGCCGAACGCGGTGTAGCGAGATAGCCGCGTGCGCGAGACATAACGTCTGGGGACTGTTCGTTGCCCGCTCCCCGTGCTGGGCAACAGCGGCGGCGGCAATCATCTGACCTGACCGCTCGCGATCCCAAGAGCCTCTTCGCGCGCGCCAGGCTGAACCCGGTGTGTTCCGGTGCCGGCTGCGTCCTGCGATCGAGACCCATCATGTGCGCGCCCACGTTCGCGCCGCAAAACCCGTGCCTCGGGTTCTTCATCCATTCTGTTGACTTCACTGATGCGGGTATTGCTGGGCTGAAGCCTCGGTGTCCTCGCATCCTTTGTAACCGGACAATGCGTATCGCTTCGGTACGACAGCGAACATTACGCGACGCCGCGCCCCAGGCGGTTACCGAATCCACTGTAACGGTTTACCGCAAAGACTGTCAGAATCGTGTGCACACACCGTAGGAAGCCGTCATTCCACGCCCATACTGGCGAGGCGTAAGCCGTGGTAATGTGGCAGCGGCGCGCAGGTGTCGACGCAACGCGGCACGGGGCGCACGCTTAGGGATTCATCGACGAGAACGCACAATGATCAAGGTCAGCATCCTTTATCCGTATCGGGAAAACGGCCGGTTCGACAGCGAGTACTACGCCACGCGGCACATGCCGCTGGCTGCTCAATTGTTCGGGGACGCCTGCAAGGGCTGGTCGGTCGACATCGGCATCAACGCGGGGCCGCCGGGCACGCCGCCGCCTTACGTAGCGACCGGGCACTTCCTGTTCGAGACGCTCGACGCCTTCTATGAGGTGTTCGGCAAGCACGACAAGGTGCTCATCGACGATATTCCCAACTACACCGACGGCGGCAACGGCAGCATCCTGATCAGCGAAATTAAAGTCTCGGTCTGATCCGCACGCCGCAAGCCACCGCACGCGCCGCCGCGTGCCGTCATTCACCACAAGAAGGAAAAGACACCGATGTTCGGCGATATCGCCCGTTTTCTGCTCAATACGGTCTTCACGTTGTTTGGCGCAGCCCTGCTGCTGCGCGCCTGGCTGCAATTCGTCCGCGTGCCGCCCTATAACCCGGTGACGCATGCCATCCAGCAAGCCACCAACTGGCTCGTGCTGCCGCTGCGCCGCGTGATTCCGGGTGTGCGGGGCGTCGACTGGGCCAGCATTGTTGCCGCGCTGATCGCGTCGATCGTCTACGTATTGCTGATGGTCTGGCTCGTGGGCGTCGATCCGCTCGGCCTGCTTCCCACGCTGCTGATCGTCGCCGTACTGACGCTCGTAAAGTGGGCGCTCAACCTGTTGATCTGGATGACGATCCTGATGGCACTGCTGTCGTGGCTGAACCCGCGCTCGCCCGCAATGCCGGTGCTGTTCCAGCTCACGGCGCCGTTTCTCAATCCGCTGCGCCGCATCCTGCCGAACTTCGGCGGCCTCGATCTTTCGCCGATCCTGCTGTTCGTGATCGTGCAGGTGCTGCTGATGGTCGTGACGCGCGCGGCCGTGTCGCTCACGCTGTTCGGCATCTGAGTCAGGATTTGATGTAACGCCCGTTTTAAGCGATTCCGCCGGGGCGCGTTAGCGCCAATTTGCGCAACCCGGCGAAATCCGCGTAAAATGGCGCGCTCTGCGGGCGTCGTATAATGGCCATTACCTCAGCTTCCCAAGCTGATGACGTGGGTTCGATTCCCATCGCCCGCTCCAGTATTTCCCGGCGTCCTCGCCGCTTTCCGTCATCGTGACGGGACGGTATCAAACAGCGTCAAGCGCCAGTCCAGTTCCCCTCGTTCGCCAGTTTTGCGGTTCTTCCGCCAGTGCCTTCGCGCGTCCAGCTTTCGACAGGCTTGCGCAGTTCGCTGCGAGCAGACCGATCGTTGCGTTAGCATCTTGTCTGCGCGACACGATTCGCATGATCGGTACGATCCGGTCCTTCGCCAACCACCCGCGTATTCCCCCTGCGTGCGCACACGCAGGCGTCATAGATGGAACGATTCTTCATGTCCCGCCGCAGTGCGGTTGCGCTCATCGTGAGAGTGCGCACATCACTGCTTGCCCATAACGACGACCAGCCGCCCGCCGATGCCCAGCGTCAGCAGGCACGCGTCGCCGATCTCACGCGCCTGCTGTTCGACGTGCGCGCCGGCCGCGTCAGCGTGTTCGAGCTCAAAGACGCGGGATCCATGCACATCACGATCTCGTCGGATTGACGAGACTGGCCGATACGCACCTGCCGGCCGGGCCGTCGGCGCACAGGAGGCCACGGGCCGCGCTGCTATAATGCGCGGTTCGCGGTCGTGCTCTGCTGTCTTCCGGTGGACACCGATCGGCCCGAATATCCGCGGCTCCTTGACCGCCAGCAGCGAATAACGGCTTTCAACGGCTGTAGCTGTGCTAGCGCGCGATGCCGCCTGCGACCTCGCGCAGCGCGCTCACACCGCCTGGCCCGCCGACCACCGCTGCCCACATTTGCCACCCATCGAAGATGAATCACGATCCGAACGACGCAGCCCAGCCCGGCTGCACGCCGCCCGACCAGTCGGACGCCGCTCCCGACGTTGAAAACAGCGCCGACAAAGACACTGACGCCAGCCTTCATCATCGCCGCATCCGTAGCTTCGTGACGCGCGCCGGTCGCGTGTCGACGGGCCAGCGCCGCGCGATGGACGAACTGGGCCCGCGCTTCGTCGTGCCCTACTCGCCCGAGGGCGCCGACTGGAACACCGTGTTTGGCCGCGAGGCGCCGCGTGTGCTGGAAATCGGCTTCGGCATGGGTGCGAGCACGGCGGAAATCGCCGCGCTGCGTCCGGGCGACGATTTTCTCGGCGTGGAGGTGCATGAGCCGGGCGTGGGCGCGCTGCTCAAGCTGATCGGCGAGCAGGAACTCAGCAATATCCGCATCATCCAGCACGACGCCGTGGAAGTGCTTGAGCAGATGATCGCGCCCGAGAGCCTCGACGGCGTGCACATCTTTTTCCCCGATCCGTGGCACAAGGCGCGCCATCACAAGCGCCGCCTGATCCAGCCGAAGTTCGTCCAGCAGTTGATCTCGCGCATGAAGCCGGGCGCCTATCTTCACTGCGCAACCGATTGGCAAAACTACGCCGAGCAAATGCTCGAAGTGCTGAGCGCCGAAGCCGCGCTCGAAAACACCGCCGCCGATTACGCGCCGCGCCCCGACTATCGTCCGGTGACGAAGTTCGAGCGCCGCGGCCTGCGTCTCGGTCACGGCGTGTGGGACCTGGTTTTCAAGCGCCGCGCGGCCTGAAGCCGATTCAAACGGCACGACCAAAACAGAACGGGCACCCTCGCGGTGCCCGTTTTGCATTTCAGAAGCCGTGAAATCCGGCGGCGATCGCAGGGCGTTCAATCGCCCCAGTCCAGCCCGCCGCTGTAGCCGATCAGCAGAATCACGAGGCCGAACACGATCCGATACCACGCAAACGCCGTGAAATCGTGCGAAGCGACATAACGCAGGAGCCAGCGCACGCAGGCGAACGCGCTCACGAATGCCGCGATGAAACCCACGCCAAAGAGGCCAAGCCAGTCGGCCGACAATGTCTGCCAGGTCTTCTGCAATTCGTAGAGTGTCGCGCCGAAGATCACAGGGATCGCGAGGAAGAACGAAAACTCCGTCGCCACGCGCCGCTCGACGCCGAACAGCATCGCACCAATGATCGTCGAGCCCGAACGCGACATGCCGGGAATCAGCGCGCAGCACTGCGCGCAGCCGACCTTGAAGGCGTCGAGCAGCGTGATCTCGTCCAGCGAATTCACGCGCGCGGGCCGCGCCGCACTCGCGGTGCTGACGGCCACATTGCCTGCGGCGCTGCCCGCCACCCCGCCAGCCGCACGCATCCGCCCTTCGACCCAAAGAATGACCAGGCCGCCGAAGACCAGCGCACAGGCCACCGGCACCGGCGAGAACAGTGCCGACTTGATCGCCTTCTCGAACATCAGCCCGAGCACAACCGCGGGAATCGTCGCCACGATCACGTTGAGCGCAAAGCGCCGTGCATCAGGCCGCGAAGGCAGCCCCGCCACCACGCCGCCGATCTTGCGGCGAAACTCCCAGCACACCGCGAGGATCGCGCCGAACTGGATCACCACGTCGAAGGTCTTTTCATACTCGCCGTCGAAACCGAGCACGCTGCCCGCCACGATCAAATGCCCCGTGCTGGAAACCGGAAGAAACTCCGTCAGCCCTTCGACAATGCCCAGAATCAGGGCCTTGCACGTCACGATCCAGTCCATCCCTGCACCTCGCGATAGTGGCGCTGCGCGTGCCCTGCCTCAGATTCTGTCGCTATTTCTCGACGATCTGCACGCGTATGCCGTTTGTAAGGATGGTGATTGTACCGGGTTCGTAATTCACTCCGGCAAACTGAAGTTGATCGGGCTTGAACGTATAGACCGGGTAGTTGGTAAGCAACTGCGTGGCCGCCAGCGCCGCGACTGCGTTGACCTGCTGGGCGTAACCGGCGGCGTTGCCCGCCATATCGACGCTGTCGACCGACGGCGAGCGCAGGACAACCGAGCGGCTCGTCGCGTCGTAGGCCAGCTCGCTCGACAGCGTGAACGCACCGCTCACAGGCTGCTGCATGAGCGGGCTTTCGAGGTGCGCGTCGACGTGCACGGCCACGCGGTTGCGATCGGGCAGCAAGGTGACAACGGGGTTCGTCAGCGCGACCTCGAACAACTGCTGCACCGAACGGTGATACGGGAACTTGCGCAGCACCGCGTCCTGCACCTGCTGCTGCGAGAAGGTGTAGTGATCGGGGATAAACGGGAAGGTGCCCGTCGCACAGGCGCCGAGCGACATGGCCGCACCGGCCGCGGCGCAGGCTGTGAGCAGGAAAGCCCGCCGCGTAGCGCGGGGCGCATCCGGGCTGAGCGCGGTTTGAGGGGCGCGCGGCGCGCGTCGGATCATGCGAAATCTCCTTGAAGAACGGCGAGGTTCAATGCGCGCCTGACTGCGCACCCCGAGGACTGGACGGCGGCTGCGTGGCGGCTTCGAGCCGGTCGAGCCAGAGCAGCGCCTCTTCGCGCGAGGTACCGCACATCTCGGCCTGCGGCTGAAGACCCGAGCAGCAGGCGGGCCGCAACGGCGAACCGAATATTTTGCACTGCAAGTCGTCACCGAGCTGCGCGCAACGCACACCGGCGGGCTTGCCATCGGGCATGCCCGGGATCGGCGAGCTGATGGAGGGCGCGATGCAACACGCACCGCAACCGGGGCGGCAGGCGTGCGCGGACGCGCTGGAATTTGAAGCGGCACTCACATCGGCTTCCTGAAACAAAACTGTTACTGATTCAAAACGGGGACGGCTAAACATCGATACGTCGACGCGTCCAGGCGTCGATACGGACGCATCAAGCGATGCCTGCCCGCATTGTGCCACCTCGCGGCCGCCCCCTCGGACTGCGACCTTTTTACACAAACGGTGCGACTCATCCCCCTCTTACACTGGATTCATCCGGCGCTGTCGGAAACGCCTGCCCGCGCGAACGATGCGATGCGCGCGCGACGCCACCCGCGCCCCCTCCCAGAGAGCCACGCATGAGCAACGCCGACCTTCTCTTCCGCCCCGACCTGCTCGCCAAATACGGCGCGAACGGCCCACGGTATACGTCCTACCCAACCGCCCTGCAGTTCCGCGACGATTTCGACCTCGACCACTACCGGCGTGCAGCAGCCGATCCCGGCGCCGCCGAAACCGACCTCTCGCTCTACTTCCACATTCCGTTCTGCGACACCGTCTGCTTCTATTGCGGCTGCAACAAGGTCGCGACAAAGAACCGCGGGCGCGCGAAACCCTACGTCCAGCAACTCGTGCGCGAAATGGAAGTCCAGGCAGCGCTGTTCGACACGAAACGCCCCGTTTCGCAACTGCACTGGGGCGGCGGCACGCCCACGTTCCTGTCGCTCGACGAAATGAGCACGTTAATGACGGCCACGCGCGAGCACTTCACGCTGCTGCCCGAGCGCGACGCCGAATACTCCATCGAGATCGACCCGCGCGAGGCCTCGGCGCAGACGATCGCGCATCTGCGCGGCCTGGGATTCAACCGGCTGAGCCTGGGTGTGCAGGACTTCGATCCGCTCGTACAACAGGCGGTCAACCGCGTGCAGCCGCTGGAACTGACCATCGACGTGATGAACGCGGCGCGCGCCAGCGGCTTCGAATCGATCAGCGTCGACCTGATTTACGGCCTGCCGCATCAGGACGTCAAAAGCTTCCGGCGCACGCTGGACACGATGCTGCTGCTCGCGCCCGAGCGCATTTCGGTGTTCGGCTACGCGCACATGCCGCAGCTCTTCAAGATGCAGCGGCAGATCGACGCCACGGCGTTGCCGACGCCTGCCACGCGGCTCGCGCTGCTGCAACTCGTGGTCGAGCAACTGACCGACGCGGGCTATGTGTACATCGGCATGGATCACTTCGCGCTGCCCACCGACGAACTCGCGCGCGCCCAGCAGCAACGCACGCTGCATCGCAATTTCCAGGGCTACAGCACGCGCGCCGACTGCGACCTGATCGGCTTTGGGGCTTCGTCGATCGGCAAGGTCGGCGATGTGTACGCGCAGAATGCGAAGGATCTGCCGGGCTATGGCGCGGCCATCGACGGCGGGCGGCTGGCGATCTCGCGCGGCGTGCGTCTCACCGCCGACGACCGGCTGCGACGCGACATCATTACCGAGCTGATGTGCAACCTGGAATTGCGCTTCGACGAGTTCGAGGCGGCTTATGGCGTGCGCTTTGCGGCGGCGTTTGCGCCGGAGCTGGAGCGGCTGAACGCCTTCGAGGCAGACGGGCTGATTGCGCGCAGCGTCAACCGGCTGGAGGTTCTGCCTGCCGGGCGCATGTTCGTGCGTAACATCGCCATGGTGTTCGACCGCTATCTGGGCATGCAACAGGCAGAGCGCTTTTCACGTACGATCTGAGCACGGCTTGCCGAGGCCGCGGTTTTACGTCATAATTTACGGCTACTTCGAGCGCCCGCTATCCAAGCGTGCTGCACGAGCTGCCTCGGTGGTGAAATTGGTAGACGCGCCGGACTCAAAATCCGGTTCCGCAAGGAGTGCCGGTTCGATTCCGGCCCGAGGCACCAGAATCCACGACAAAGCCCCGCTCACGCGGGGCTTTGTCGTTTCTGCCGTACCGAGGACTTCAGCGCAAATTCGTCTGGGCCAGTTCCACGACCTCATCGCCGCGCCCGCTCAGGACGGCACGCAGCATATACAGGCTGAAGCCCTTGGCCTGCGCCCACTGTAGCTTCGGCGGCATGGCCAGTTCGTGCTTGGCCGTCACCACGTCTACGAGCGCCGGCCCGGGGTGCGCGAACGCCTCGCGCAGCGCATCGTCGAGCGCCTCCGACGTCTCCACCCGCACGCTGAACAGCCCCGCACCCTTCGCGATATCCGCAAAATTGGTCGCCGCCAGGTCCGTGCCCGTTTCCACGTAGCCGCCCGCCTTCATTTCCATTGCCACGAAACCGAGCGAACCATTATTCAGGACAACGATCTTGATCGGCAGGTCGAGCTGGCGCGCCGTCAGAATATCGCCGAGCAGCATCGACAGGCCGCCATCGCCCGACAGCGAAATCACCTGCCGCCCCGCATGCGCAGCCTGCGCGCCAAGCGCCTGCGGCATCGCGTTCGCCATCGAGCCGTGGTTGAACGAACCATGCAGCCGCCGGCGGCCGTTCATCGTCAGATAGCGTGCGGCCCAGAGCGTCGGCGTGCCGACATCGACAGCAAAGATCGCATCGTCGGCGGCGAGCGCATCGAGGCGCGCCGTCACGTATTGGGGATGCAGCGGCTTGCCCGCGGGCGCCGGGCGCGCCAGGTCGTCGAGTCCCTTGCGCGCGTCCGCATAATGCCCGCGCGCCCGGTTGATGAAGTGCCGGTCGGTCTTGCGCGTGAGTTTGGGCGTGAGCGCGCGCAGCGTCTCGCGCACATCGCCGATCAGGCCGAGCGAAAGCGGCGCGCGTTTGCCGAGCGCCGCGGCATCGCGGTCGATCTGCACGATGTTCGCGTGCTCAGGATAGAAGTTGCGATACGGAAAGTCCGTGCCGAGCATCACCAGCGTGTCGCACGACATCATCGCGTGATAGCCCGAACTGAAGCCGATCAGCCCGGTCATGCCCACGTCGTACGGGTTATCCCATTCGACGTATTGCTTGCCGCGCAGCGCATGCACGGTCGGTGCGCCGAGCGCATCGGCAAGCGCCACCACTTCGTCGTGCGCGCCCTTGCAGCCGCTGCCGCACAGCAGCGTCACCGCCTCCGAACGATTGAGAAGTTCCGCCAGCCGGTCGAGATCCGCCGTTGCAGGCAGTGTCGCGGGACGCTCGGTCTGGGCCCACGTCGGCTCTTCGTCGGGAGCGTCGAGTAACGCGACATCGCCCGGCAGCACGATCACGGCCACGCCCTTCTGGTCGATCGCCGTGCGCAGCGCCGTGGCCAGCACGCGCGGGAACTGCGCGGGGTTGGTCACGAGTTCGACGTAGTGGGCGCACTCACGAAAGAGTTCGGTCGGGTGTGTTTCCTGGAAGTAGCCCAGGCCGATTTCCGTCGACGGAATGTGCGCGGCGATCGCCAGCACCGGCGAGCGGTTGCGATGGGCGTCGTACAAACCGTTGATGAGGTGCAGGTTACCCGGCCCGCAACTGCCCGCGCAGACCGCGAGCCGGCCGGTCGCCGCAGCTTCGGCGCCGGCCGCGAAGGCGGCAACCTCTTCGTGACGCGTGTGCATCCAGCGGATCGTGCCGAGCTTGCGCAGGCTCGCCGACAGTCCGTTCAGGCTGTCGCCCGTCACGCCCCAGATGCGCTCGACGCCCACTGTTTCGAGTGTCTTCGCCAGAAAATCCGCAATCGTCTTCGCCATGCTGCCCTCCACGTAAGCTGACACGCGCAGCGCGCGCCGCCTCGCGGCGGCCCGGCGCTGCGCTCTGGAAAATGGGGAAATGAGCGGCGCTCGCACGACGATCCGGCTGCGCGCCCCACGCCGCTGCATTGCAGAACTGCAGTACGCAACTGCATCGCGCTACGTTACGCGATCCTCGCGAAACACGTCGTGAACGGAGTTCAACTGCAACCGGATTGGATGCAAGCCGCAAGGCAATCGTCAACGTGCGAAGCGTGGCGAGCCTAGCAGGGCCGCCGCTTCGCTAAAATGCTGCGGTTTCAAGTTGCCGGCGTTTCGTCATGAATCTCGAAAGTATTCTTTTCTCGCAGGGTTTCGGCACGCGTCGCCAGTGCCGCGGCCTGATCGCCGATGCGCGCGTGGCCGTCGCGGGCGCGACCTGCACCGATCCGAACGCCGATTTCGACACCAGCGGTCTCGTCTTCAGCGTCGACGGCGCGCCCTGGCCGTTTCACGAGCGCGCCTATCTCGCGCTCAACAAGCCCGCGGGCTACGAGTGCTCGCGCGACCCGCAGCATCATCTGAGCGTGTTTCACCTGCTGCCGCCGCAGTTCGCCGAGCGCAACGTGCAATGCGTGGGACGCCTCGACCAGGACACGACCGGCCTGCTGTTGCTCTCCGACGACGGCCAGTTCGTCCACGCCTTCACCTCGCCCAAACGCAAGGTGCCGAAGATCTATGTGGCGACGACCCGTCACCCGCTCGACGAGACGCAATTGCAGGCGTTGCGTGACGGCGTCCTGCTGCACGGCGAGCGCGCGCCGAGCGCGGCACTCGCGGCCAACGCGCGCGGCGAGCACGAACTTGAGCTGAGCGTGCTCGAAGGCAAGTATCACCAGGTCAAGCGCATGGTGGCCGCGGCGGGCAACCGTGTGGAGGCGCTGCATCGCGAGCGGATTGGCGGCTATGCGCTGCCGGAAGACCTCGCGCCGGGCACCTGGAAGTGGCTCGACGACGACGCCCTGGCCGCATTGCGCCATACGGGGTAAACCACGGCGCATGCCGCGCGGCCTTGCCCAGCCGGGCGGCCGTGGTTCTCAGCGGCTGAATGCGCCCCTTTTGTGCCGCGCCGCAGCATGCTCTTCCTGACACCCCGCCCTATACTCCCTTAAACAACGATTACAAGTTTCAAGGAGGGGCATCATGGACATCAACGGTACGTTCGAGATTCCATTCGTGTTGATGGCTTTCATGGGTCTAGGGGTGATTCTGATTGGCGGCCTGCTGGCGTCGATGCACTACCGGCATCAATACCATCCGAACCTGATCGGAGCGCTCATCGGGGCTTTGCTGTGCTTCCTCCTGATCGAGGCGCTGCCGGCAATCACGTGAACGGCACGCTTGCGCCGCGCCGCCCGCCCGTGTTCACGGGCCCGGCGGCTGCGTGCGCACGGAGCCATCCAGAAACGCATCGACGTCGGGATAACGCAAACGCACGCGCAATTCGCGCGTGAGGCGCGTATTGTCGAGGCGGCGCGATTCCCGCATGAACGACAGCAATACCGGGTCGAGTTCGCGCTCGGCGACCTCGCGGCTCACGCGCGGCGCGCGTTCCAGGCCGAAGGCGTCCGCCACGCGGTCGAAATACTCCCCCATCTTCAATTCGCTATCGTCGCTCGCATGCACGATTCGTCCCGCTTTGCCGTGGCTGGCCATGCGCAGCAGGATCGCCGCGAGATCGTCGGCGTGGATGTGGCTCGTATAGACGTCATCGTCAGCGGCAAGCGCGGGCGTGCGCTTTTCGAGCCGCGCAAGCGGCAGGCGGGTGCGCGCGTAAATGCCGGGAATGCGGGCAATGGTTGCCTTGAGCGCGCCGCGCGCGGTGGCGCGCCGAAGCTGGCGCTCGGCGGCCACGCGGCGTTTGGCGCGGGCGTTCGCCGGACGCGGTGTGCGTGTTTCGTCGATTCGCGCGCCGCCGCAATCGCCGTATACGCCGGTGGTGCTGGCATACACGAGCGTCGGACGGCTAGTCGCGCCCGCTTGCGCGCGCCGGGCTCGCCAGGTGCGCTCGGGTACAATGGTGGATGGTTTTGGCGTCGAAAAAGGTCGCGATGCCGGGTGCGCGGGTGGGAGTGCTAGTGGGTGCGATGGCGGGTGGCTTCTCCCGCTTGACGCACGCCGTAGCAGGCGGCTCGCAAGGCCGCTCCGCCCCGCTCGCGAAACCCGCGACGCCGGTTGCCGGCGTGTCTTGAGTGCCGCGATCAGCCTGCGGGTGCGCAAGTCGTCGTCGCCGTCTTTCTGCGGCGGCGCCAGATGCAGCACCGTGCCGGCCAGGCCCGCAAGGCGCGACAAGCGCGCGCGCTGGTCGAGATCGCCCAGCACGGGCACGGCGCCGGCGGCGCGCAGCAGGTCGGAGCGCTCGGCGCGACGCGTCAGCGCGAATACGCGGGGGCGCGAGCGGCGCGCCTGCAACTGGGCGGCGCAGCGCAGACCGACGTCGCCGCAACCAACAATAAGGATGCGCGCACGGCGCAGGATTCGTGTGGCAATCATGGTGGAGCTATTTTATCCGCCGCCGCCCGCCGTGACCTGCGACGGCCCGAACCGGCTCCAGCCGGTTCATCCCCCGAATGACAGACTTACGCTTTCTCGAATATGGCTTTCAACGTAACGCTTAAGCAAAGTGGCCGGCAATTCCAGGTCGAGCCCGACGAAACGGTTCTGAACGCAGCCCTGCGTCAGGGCGTCGGCATTCCCTACGGCTGCAAGAACGGCGCGTGCGGCTCGTGCAAGGGCACCGTCTGCAGCGGTGAAGTCGAGCAGCGCGCTCACGCGGCCTCGGCGCTGTCGAACGACGAACGCACGCGCGGCATGGCGCTCCTGTGCTGCGCGACGGCGCAAACCGACCTCGAAATCGACATCCGCGAAGTCGCGGGCGTCGGCGACATGCAGGTGCGCAAGCTGCCTACCCGCATCGCCGCCATCGAGCGCCGTGCCGACGACGTCGTCGTGCTCAAGCTGCAACTGCCCGCCAACGAGCGCCTGCAATACCTCGCCGGCCAGTACCTCGAATTCATCCTCAAGGACGGCACGCGCCGCTGCTACTCGATGGCCAGCGCCCCGCACGAGGAAGGCCCGATCGAGCTGCATATCCGCCACATGCCCGGCGGCAAGTTCACCGACCACGTCTTCACGCAGATGAAGGAGCGCGACATCCTGCGCTTCGAGGCGCCGCTCGGCACCTTTTTCCTGCGTGAGGATTCGGACAAGCCCATCGTGCTGCTGGCTTCGGGCACGGGCTTCGCGCCGCTCAAGGCGATCGTCGAGCACGCGGTTCACAAGAACCTGAACCGCCCGATGACGCTCTACTGGGGCGCGCGCCAGAAGAAAGACCTGTACCTGATGGAGCTCGCCGAACAATGGGCGAAGGACATCCCGAACTTCCGCTTCGTGCCGGTGCTCTCCGAGCCCGCCGCCGAAGACGCCTGGAGCGGCCGCACGGGCTTCGTGCACCGCGCCGTGATCGAGGACCTGGCCGATCTTTCCGGCTACCAGGTCTACGCATGCGGCGCACCGGTGATGGTGGAGTCGGCCCAGCGCGACTTCACGCAGCATCACGGCCTGCCCGAAGACGAGTTCTACGCGGACTCGTTCACGAGCGCGGCGGATCTGGCGAACGCGGTTTAAGGCGTGGCCTGGCGGGTCGTTGCGCGCGCAATGCACGGGCGCGACGCCCCGCCGTCATGAAAATTTCTTCGCCGCCCTGCACATTGACGGTTTACATCGCCGATCCGCTTGTCGTATTCTTGCGCCCATGAACCGCATCCTGTCCGAACTCCGACGTCGCCGCTCGCCCCATCTCTAGGGCCTGGCTAGTCGCGGACGCGCGTTGCGAAGGGTTTCACCCCAACAGCGCACAGGAAGTTCGAATCACGAAAGCCACGGCCAGCCCGTGGCTTTTTGTTTTTCTGCCGTATCGTTATCACCCCCTTTTTTGCAATCCCATCGCGGAGCCCGTTGCCATGAATTTTTCCGAGTACCCGATCGAGTCGCTGATGTACATCACCAACCGGCCCGAAATCGTTTTCACGCATGGCAAGGGGTCGTGGCTCTACGACAACGAAGGCAAGCGCTATCTCGACTTCATCCAGGGCTGGGCCGTCAACAGCCTGGGCCACGGCAACGAAGGCATGATCGAAGCGCTCGAAAAGCAGGCGCGCCTGATCATCAACCCGTCGCCGGCGTTCTACAACGAGCCGATGGCCAGGCTCGCGGGCCTGCTCACCGAGCATAGCTGCTTCGACAAGGTGTTCTTCGCCAACAGCGGCGCGGAAGCCAACGAAGGCGCAATCAAGCTCGCGCGCAAGTGGGGCAAGAAGCATCGTGACGGCGCCTACGAGATCATCACGTTCGACCACAGCTTCCACGGCCGCACGATCGCGACGATGTCGGCGAGCGGCAAGCCGGGCTGGGACACGATCTACGCGCCGCAAGTGCCGGGCTTCCCGAAGGCCGACCTGAACGACATCGCTTCGGTCGAAAAGCTCATCACCGGCAAGACCGTCGCCGTGATGCTCGAACCGATCCAGGGCGAAGGCGGCGTGATCCCCGCCACGCGCGAATTCATGCAGCAACTGCGCGAGCTCACGAAGAAGCACGGCATCCTGCTGATCGTCGACGAAGTGCAGACCGGCTGCGGCCGTGCGGGCACCCTCTTCGCCTACGAACTGTCGGGCATCGAGCCGGACATCATGACGCTCGGCAAGGGCATCGGCGGCGGCGTGCCGCTCGCGGCGCTCTGCGCGAAGAAGGAAGTCTGCGTGTTCGAAGCGGGCGACCAGGGCGGCACCTACAACGGCAACCCGCTGATGACGGCCGTCGGCTATTCGGTGATTTCGCAGCTGGTCGCGCCGGGCTTCCTCGAAGGCGTGCGCGCACGCGGCGAATACCTGCGCGAAAAGCTGCTCGAACTGTCGGCTGAACGCGGCTTCCAGGGCGAGCGCGGCGAAGGTCTGCTGCGCGCGCTGATGCTCGGCAAGGACATCGGCCCGGAAATCGTCGAAAAGGCGCGCGTCATGCAGCCGGACGGCCTGCTGCTCAACGCGGCGCGCCCGAACCTGCTGCGCTTCATGCCGGCGCTGAACGTCACGAACGAGGAAATCGACCAGATGATGGCGATGCTGCGCAACATCCTCGATTCGCTGTAATCAGGCGGAGCGCACGCGATGTCCATCACGATCCGCGTTTTCGATCCGGCCGATACCGAAGCCGTGCTCGCGCTCTGGCTCCAGGCGTTCCCGGAGTACAACGACACGAGCCGGCCGCACCGCAACCCGCGTCTGTCGATTGCGAACAAACTCGGCACGCAGCCGGAGCTGTTCTTCGTCGCGGCGGATCGGGACGGTGCAATCGTCGGCACGGCGATGGCGGGTTACGACGGGCATCGCGGCTGGCTTTATTCGCTGGCCGTGGCGCATGAGGCGCGGCGTCTGGGCATCGGCACGCGACTCGTGCGTCATGCCGAAAGCGCGCTGGCCGCGATGGGCTGCCTCAAGCTCAACCTTCAGGTGCTCAGCGACAAGCCCGAAGTCATCGCGTTCTACGACGCGCTCGGCTATCGCGCGGACGCCGTCGTGAGTCTGGGCAAGCGCCTGAGCGTGCAGGAACCCGCAGCCGTCGCCTGACGCGAAACTCGCTACGCGCTCCAGCAAGCGATAAAAAAAGCCGCATGAGCATCACGCTCATGCGGCTTTTGTACTTTGGCGGCCCGAAGCCGCTTATGACTTACTCACCCAGGTACGCAGCACGCACCTTCGGATCGTCGAGCATCTGCTTCGCTTCGCCTTCCATCGTGACCAGACCCGAGTCCATC
This sequence comes from Paraburkholderia bannensis NBRC 103871, assembly GCF_000685015.1. GTDB lineage: Bacteria > Pseudomonadota > Gammaproteobacteria > Burkholderiales > Burkholderiaceae > Paraburkholderia > Paraburkholderia bannensis. The sequence continues at coordinate 341,472 of NZ_BAYA01000009.1, forward strand.
ACGTAGCCGCGATTCGCTGCCTGCAGCGCGAGGCGCGCGTTCTGCTCGACCAGCAGCACGGTGATGCCTTCGGCCGAGATCGTGCGCACCACTTCGAAGATCTTCTCCACCATGATCGGCGAGAGACCCATCGACGGCTCGTCGAGCAGAAGAAGCTTCGGCTTGCTGATGATCGCGCGCGCCATCGCCAGCATCTGCTGCTCGCCGCCCGAGAGCGTGCCCGCGAGCTGCGCGGCACGTTCCTTCAGGCGCGGGAAGAAGCCGAACATGCGGTCGACGTCCTTCTGGATGCCGTCCTTGTCGTTGCGCAGGTACGCGCCCATCTGCATGTTTTCGATGATCGACATGCGCGCGAAGATGCCTCGGCCTTCCGGCACCATCGCCAGGCCCTTCTTGAGCAGCTCGTGCGCGGGCACGCCCTTGATCGACGTACCCATGTACTCGATGTCGCCCGCCGAGTACGCCTTCAGGCCCGTGATCGCCTTCATGGTGGTGGTCTTGCCGGCGCCGTTCGCACCGATCAGCGTGACGAGCTCGCCCTGCTGAACCTCCATGTCCACGCCCTTCACTGCCTGGATGCCGCCGTAATTGACCTGCAGGCCCTTGATTTTCAACATCGGTGTAGCCATCAGTGAACTCCCGCGCCCAGATATGCTTCGATCACCTTCGGGTCTTTCTGCACGTCCTGCGGCAGACCTTCGGCGATCACCTTGCCATAGTCGAGCACTGTCATGCGGTTGCACAGGCCCATCACCAGTTTCACGTCGTGCTCGATCAGCAGGATGGTCTTGCCATCGGCGCGGATCTTGTCGAGCAGGCGCGTGAGTTCGACCTTCTCGGTCGCGTTCATGCCGGCTGCCGGCTCGTCGAGCGCGAGCAGCTTCGGATCGGTCGCCAGCGCACGCGCGATTTCCAGGCGGCGCTGGTGGCCGTAGGAGAGATTGCGCGAGGTGTAGTCCGCGTATTGCGCGATGCCCACGTATTCGAGCAGCTCGATGGCGCGCTCCTTGATCTCGCGCTCTTCCTTGCGCTCTGAGGGCGTCTGGAACACGGCGCCCAGCAGGCCGTGCTTCGTACGCACGTGACGGCCGACCATCACGTTTTCGAGCGCGGTCATGCCGCCGAACAGACGGATGTTCTGGAAGGTACGCGCGATACCGGCCTTCGCGACCTGGTACACGGCGGTCGGCGTATAGGCTTCGCCGTCGAGCTTGAACTCGCCCGAATCCGGCGTGTAGAGACCCGTGATCACGTTGAAGAACGTGGTCTTGCCGGCGCCGTTCGGGCCAATCAGGCCGTAAATGGTGCCTTCCTCGATTTGCAGGCCCACGTCGGACAGCGCCTGCAGGCCGCCGAAGCGCTTGTTCACGCCCTTGACGGACAGGCGGGTTTGCTTGTTGCTCATATGTGTGGCCCCCTTAAGCGCGCACCGGCTTCTTGCTGCCGCGTTTGGCGATCTTCGCGATCTTGTCTTCGTGCTTCGGCGCGGGCCAGAGGCCTTCCGAGCGGTACAGCATGATCACGACCATGGCGAGACCGTAGAGCAGCTGGCGAATGACTTCCGTATCGACGATTTCGTGACCGAAGATGGCGTTTTGCAGCGGGCCCATGGTCGAGCGCAGGAACTCGGGGAAGATCGCGAGCAGCACCGCGCCCAGGATCACGCCCGGAATGTGGCCCATACCGCCGAGCACCACGCAGGCGAGCACCACGACCGATTCCCAGAACGTGAACGATTCCGGCGACACGAAGCCCTGGAACGAGCCGAACATCGCGCCCGACAGGCCGCCGAACGACGCGCCCATGGCAAAGGCGAGCAGCTTGACGTTACGCGTGTTGATGCCCATCGCCTTGGCGGCGATTTCGTCTTCGCGGATCGCGGCCCATGCACGGCCGATACGCGAGTGTTGCAGGCGCGTACAGACCCAGATCACGAACAGCGCACAGACCACGAACGCGTAGTAGTACATGTACACCGACGGGAACGTGAACCCGAGGAAGGTGTGGGTCTGCGAAAGATTGAAGCCCGCCACCGTCAGCGGATCGATACCCGTGATGCCCTTCGGGCCGTTGGTGATGTTCACCGGACGGTCGAGGTTGTTCATGAAGATACGAACGATTTCCCCGAAGCCCAGCGTCACGATCGCGAGGTAGTCGCCGCGCAGGCGCAGCGTCGGAGCGCCGAGCAGCACGCCGAACAGCGCCGCGAGCGCCATCGCGCACGGGATGATGACCCAGAACGGCGCATGCAGGCCGTTCGGGAACATATGCGCGATCCACTCGAACTGCGAGGTCAGGTGCGGCGAGGACAGCAGCGCGGCGACGTAGGCGCCCACCGCGTAGAACGCGATGTAGCCCAGGTCCAGCAGGCCGGCGAAGCCCACCACCACGTTCAGGCCCAGCGCGAGCATCACGTAGAGCATCGCGAAGTCCAGCACGCGCACCCAGTAATTGCCGCCCGTTGCGCCCACCACCATCGGCAGCGCGATCACGAAGGCCGCCGTGAGGATGCCCACGGTCAGCGTCTTCGTCATGTTCTTTTCGGGGATGAGCGTCGTCGACGGCTCGATCGGTTGAATGGAAGTCATGTTGTCCTACCCCCTCTTATGCGCGGTCCGCGACACGTTCGCCCAGCAGCCCCGACGGACGGAACACGAGCACGACGATCAGCACGACGAATGCGAAGACGTCCTGATAGTTACTGCCAAACACCCCACCGGTCAGGTTGCCGATGTAGCCCGCACCGAGCTGCTCGATCAGGCCGAGCACCACGCCGCCGACCATCGCGCCGCCGAGGTTGCCGATACCGCCCAGCACCGCCGCGGTGAACGCCTTCATACCGGGAATGAAGCCCATGTAGAAGTGCGCGTTGCCGTATTCGGAGGCGATCATCACGCCAGCCAGCGCAGCCAGCGCCGAGCCGATCATGAAGGTGGCCGAGATCACGAAGTTCGGGTTCACGCCCATCAGCGAGGCGTTGTTCGGGTTCTCCGCGATCGCACGCATGGCGCGGCCGAGCTTGGTGCGGTGCACGAGCAGCAGCAGGCCCGCCATCACGACGAACGCGACGACGATGATGACGATTTCAGTCGGCGAGATCACGGCGCCGACGGTCGTGTCGGTGGCCTTGATGACGTTAAGCGGATCGGTCGAGATCAGCTGCGGGAACGGCAGCGGATTGCGGCCCCAGATCAGCATGGCGAGCGTCTGCAGCAGGATCGACACGCCGATCGCCGTGATCAGCGGAGCGAGACGCGGCGCGCGGCGCAGCGGCCGGTAAGCGATCCGTTCGATCGTGTACCCGACGAACGCACAGACCACGGCGGCAATCGCTAGCGCGATGATCAGCGTGGGGATGTTCCCGAGGCCCGGGAAGTGATTCTGAAGCACCGTGATCGCAGACAGCGCCACCATCGCGCCGATCATGAGCACGTCGCCGTGCGCGAAGTTAATGATGCCCAGAATCCCGTACACCATCGTGTAGCCCAGCGCGATGATGGCGTAGATGCTGCCAAGCACCAGCCCATTCAGGATCTGCTGGATGAAAATATCCATTTAATGCTCCTTTGCCCGTGCAACCGGATTCGCGCTTGTCATCGGCCGGTGGGCGATGTTTTACGGAACCGCAACGACACTCTCGGGTACTGAAGTAAAAGACCGGTAACGGTTGGCCACATCCGGTTCGCGGTGCCGCTGTGTTGCAGCGGCAGGCTCGCCAGAGGTGGATGCAAAAACGGCACCGTCGGATGGTTCGGTGCCGTCGGGTTCAACTACCTGTCACATTCGCTGCGACGCGCATGTAGCGAGCCTCGCGGCCGGCTGCATCTGCGCCTTGCGTCATGACTCCCCTTCCCAGGCGGACCGCGGCACTGGCGGACACGGCGTCGATCGACGCTGTGGAGCCGCGCAGGACTGCGGACAAACTGGCAGACAGATCTTTGGTTCGAGCCGCGCTACCTTTTACGGCAGCATCGCCCCCAACTTTTGGGTCCGTTACGAAATCCGCTTCTGCGGGCTTCGCGGCGCTGTTGCCATATGCAACATGCGTGCCAGTTTTCATGACAACGGTGAGGATTGCAGTTCCGGTCGGCTCGGCAGCGTGCACCTGCTTCAGGCACACGTGGCTCAAACGCCTTTCCCCAAGGCGTCTGTGGCCGTTGTCATCGTCGTTTCCGGAATGCATATCGGTTCTCTCCGGGAGCGCAACGGTCATCGATGTCGCATTCATGCCCGCTTCGACGCCACGGGAGCACCACCAGATACGTGGCGCAACCGCAGCCGCAAAAGACACGGCGAAAGCCAACTCGAATTGCATTTAAACAGGTCTCCTGCACCTTCCGAAATGCTTGCCTGGTGGGCCTCACGCGGACGTTTGGCCCCTCAGAACGCGCGCATTGTAACTCCAATTATGCGGCCGGCAATATTGTTGAACCGACAGGGTTTTCCTGCATTGCAACCACCCTCTGAAAGAAGAAGCCGACAGAGGTTGCACCCTGGGTTGCGCCGCATTTTCGTGCATCAGTTGCACCACAATTCGACGCAATTCACATCAAGTGTTGTGAGCAGCGGCCGCTGTCCCTTATGGGGCGGGCATCGCAGATGTGATGTCGCGCATTTAAGCGATTGTTGAGCGATAGCACCAGATTGGTGCAGTCAAGATATTCAGGACTCCAGAGCCCTGTTTAAACGGGGCCATACCACTGGATTTGACCCAGACCCATAGCGAAAACACTAATACGATCAGGGTGTAGCAACGCGGTTTACCGCACACTTTTGGTGTTTGATCCCTATTTATTAGCGCAGGCGAAAAAAAAGCGCGCCTGAGGCGCGCTTTGGGGTCGAGCATCGGCTCAGCCGCGCTTGACTGCGTTCAGGCCGCCTGGCCGAGACCGCGCGGCAACGGGAATGCGATGTTTTCCTCGATGCCTTCGAGCGCGCGCACGTTGCGCACGCCCAGCTCGTTCAGACGCTGGATGATCTGCTGCGCGAGCGCCTCGGGCGCCGATGCTCCCGCGGTCAGGCCAATGCGACGCTTGCCTTCGAGCCAGCGCGGATCGATCTGATCCGGCGCGTCCACCATATAGGCAGGAATGCCGCGCTTTTCCGCGACTTCGCGCAGACGGTTCGAATTCGAGCTGTTCGGGCTGCCCACCACGATCACGACGTCGCACTGCGGCGCCATGAACTTGACGGCGTCCTGACGGTTTTGCGTGGCGTAGCAGATGTCCTGCTTCTTCGGCTCGCGGATCGCAGGAAAACGCGCCTTGAGCGCGGCGATGATATCGGCCGCGTCGTCCACGGAAAGCGTGGTCTGCGTGACGAAGGCAACGCGCTCGGGATCGCGCAGCGTGAGCGCACCGACATCGGCGATATCTTCGACGAGATACATGCCCTCGCCGACCTGGCCCATCGTGCCTTCGACTTCAGGATGGCCCTTGTGGCCGATCATGACGATGTCGAGACCTTCGTCGCGCATCTTCGCGACTTCGACGTGCACCTTGGTCACGAGCGGGCAGGTAGCGTCGTAGACGCGCAGGCCGCGCGCTTCGGCGTCGGCGCGCACCGCCTTGGAAACACCGTGCGCACTGAAGATCACCGTGTTGCCCGCGGGCACTTCCTCGAGCTGCTCGATAAAGATCGCCCCTTTCTTGCGCAGATCCTCGACGACATACGCGTTGTGGACGATTTCGTGGCGCACGTAGATCGGCGCGCCGTGGATCTGGATGGCCCGCTCGACGATCTCGATGGCACGGTCGACGCCGGCGCAAAAACCGCGCGGCTGGGCTAGCAGAATTTCAGCGTTGGCGAGAAGGGACGTGTCCGTAGTCATGGGCTTTCTTTACAGGATTCCAATGATTTGCACTTCGAACGCAACCGCCTGGCCTGCGAGCGGGTGGTTGAAATCGAACAGCGCGGAAGTTTCGTTGACTTCCTTGAGCACGCCGGCGTAACGGTCGCCGTTAGGCGCGTTGAATTCGATCAGGTCGCCAGGGCGGAAGCTCTCGCCGATCATTGCGTTGTCGCGCAGGGTCTTGAGCGAAATGCGCTGGATCAGGTCGGGGTTGCGCTGACCGAAGGCAACGCCCGGTTCTAGCTGAAAGGTGGAGTGGTGCCCGACCTTGAGACCCCGCAGAATGTCTTCCAGCGGCGGCGCGAGCTGGCCGGCGCCCAGCAGCAGCGTGGCGGGCCGGTCGACAAAGGTGTTGACGATCTCGGTGCCATCGGCGAGCGAAAGCCGGTAGTGCAACGTGACGTGGGAACCGGGTTTCACCTCGGAGATGTCGATGATGCTCATGCGGTACTCATTTTCGTCTGGGCGCGCCCGCCGCGCGTGCTCGCCCCAAGCGCCCCGAGGGGCCGGCCCGGCCGCCGCCTGTCAGCGGTCGGAAAACCCGTATTGTAAGCCACATAGTTCCTGGGCGGACGCCGCACGCATGGCCTGCGCCGCCCTCAGCGAGGAGGTCGAATGTTCGAAATCGCCTGTGACAAGTCGCACTGGGGCAGTGACGCCGCATGCGCGAACCCCCTGCCGCCGCTGCCGGGTTTGAAGCCCGTAAAGTCAGTGGGGTCTATGCCTTCTGCGTCGTTCGCGCCACCCGCACCCGGCGTACCGCGCCGCTCCGCCATGCCGCGCGAGCGGCTGCGCGAAGCCGGGCCCGCATCGCTCTCCGATCTCGAACTGGTCGCGCTGCTGCTCGGCTCGGGGCTGCCGGGTCACGACGTGTTCGATGTCGCGCGCTCGTTGCTCAAACATTTCGGCTCGCTGCGCGCAATGCTCGACGCCCAGCGCGAGGAATTCGAGAGCTTGCGCGGCATCGGCCCCGCCAAGGCGTCCAAGCTCGTCGCGGTGCTCGAACTGGCGCGGCGCGCGCTCGCCGAACAGATCGAGGAAAAACCGCTGATCGATTCGCCCGGCGCGGTGGAGGACTATTTGCGCCTGTTAATAGGTGGGCGCACGCACGAAGTGTTCATCTGCCTCTTTCTGGACGTCAGGCACCGGCTGATTCGTACCGAGGAAAGCACACGCGGCACGCTCACGCGCATGGCGGTCTATCCTCGCGAAATCGTGCGGCGCGCGCTGATGCTCAACGCCGCGCACCTGATCGTGGCGCACAACCACCCATCCGGCGCGGTGCAGCCGAGCGCGAGCGACCGTCGTCTCACGCGAATCCTGCGCGAAACGCTGGCGCTTGTGGACGTGCAGCTCGTCGACCATCTGATCATCGGCACGAGCGAGACGTTTTCGTTCGCGCGTCACGGCCTGGATTGAAGATCGCGACGATCTTTGATCACACCCTTTTTTAAGCAGCGCTGGCGCGAGGCCTCGGCAAACGCCAGGTGTGCGCCGCCGCAACAGCCCATTGGCAAATCGTGTTTGATTTTCCTGGCCTTTTTCTGCTAGACTCACGGTTTGCCTATTTCCAACCCTGTTCCGAAGCCCTTCGCGGTCTTCCAGGGGAAATACGGCCTGGGTTCGAGGTTGTCTCTCATCCATACGTGAGCGCGCTCTTATTCCGGCCATTTCTCGCCTGGGAAACTTCAGTCAAGCGGCTCACGAACTCAGAATTTCCGTAGGAGTGCACTCATGGCACGTGTATGCCAAGTCACTGGGAAAGCGCCGATGAGCGGCAACAACGTTTCCCACGCAAACAACAAAACCAAGCGCCGTTTCCTCCCGAATCTGCAAAATCGCCGTTTCTGGGTTGAAAGCGAAAACCGTTGGGTGCGTCTGCGCATCTCGAACGCAGGCCTGCGCCTGATCGACAAGAACGGCATCGATTCCGTGCTCGCAGACCTGCGCGCACGCGGCGAAATCTAAGGAGTAAATCATGGCCAAGGGTATTCGCGACAAGATCAAGCTCGAGTCGACCGCAGGCACGGGTCACTTCTACACGACGACGAAGAACAAGCGCAACATGCCGGAAAAAATGTCGATCAAAAAGTTCGACCCGGTTGTTCGCAAGCACGTCGAGTACAAGGAAACCAAGATCAAGTAATTGATCGGTTTCCGAGCCTGACGAAGACAAGAAAAGCCCCGCCTTCTGGCGGGGCTTTTCCTTTTCCGGCGCGCCTTTCTCTGGGCATCGCGCCAGCCGCTCTCCTCTCTCGCAACGCGTAACAGTCTTTTCCGCGCGTTTTCCCCTTCACGTTGCAACAGCGGCTTTTCGTACGCTCCCCACTCGGAGTATGCTTGCCGCTTCACCCGCCGCCAGCACGCTTACCACGTCAAGTGGGCGTGCACATGTCAGCGGGCAGCGCAGAACAAGAGAGACGGAGAAGCAGGAAGATGAATTTCGATGTAGCGATCGTCGGCAGCGGGCTGGCGGGATTGAGCGTCGCCCTGAACCTCGCCGAGACGCGCCGCGTGGTGATCATCGCCAAGCGGGCGATGACCGAAGGCGCGAGCGATCGCGCGCAAGGCGGCATTGCGGCGGTGCTCGATTCGGCCGACAGCGTGGAAAACCATGTCGATGACACGCTCGTCGCGGGCGGCGGCCTCTGCGACGAAAGCGCGACACGCTATATCGTCGAGCATGGCCGCGCCGCCATCGAATGGCTGATCGCGCAGGACGTGCCGTTCACGAAGGACGCCGCCGCAGAGCTGGGCTTCCACCTGACGCGCGAAGGCGGCCACAGCCATCGCCGCATCATCCACGCCGCCGACGCCACCGGTCACGCCGTCGTGCAGACGCTGCTCGAACGCGCACGCCAGCATCCGAACATCACGATCCTCGAAGATCACCAGGCCATCGACGTCATCACGTCCGACCGCCTCGGCCTGCCGGGTCGCCGCTGCCACGGCCTCTACGCGCTCGACCTGAAGAACGACCGCACCGTCACGATCCAGGCGCCGCATACGGTTCTGGCGACGGGCGGCGCGGGCAAGGTCTATCTCTACACGACGAACCCCGACACAGCCACCGGCGACGGCATCGCCATGGCCTGGCGCGCGGGCTGCCGCGTGGCGAACATGGAGTTCATCCAGTTCCACCCGACCTGCCTGTTCCACCCGCACGCCAAGTCGTTTCTGATCACCGAAGCCGTGCGCGGCGAAGGTGGCCTGCTGCGCCTGCCCGACGGCACGCGCTTCATGCCCGAACACGACGCACGCGCCGAACTCGCGCCGCGCGATATCGTCGCTCGCGCTATCGACTTCGAGATCAAGAAGCACGGCATCGACTGCGTGCATCTCGACATCAGCCATCAGCCCGCGGCGTTCCTGGAGGAGCACTTCCCCACCGTGCTCGCACGCTGCCGCGAGTTCGGCATCGACATCACGAAAGAGCCGATCCCTGTCGTGCCCGCCGCGCACTACACCTGCGGCGGCGTCGTCACCGACCTGGCCGGCCGCACCGATCTCGCGGGCCTGTATGCCGTCGGCGAAACGTCGTACACCGGCCTGCACGGCGCGAACCGTCTTGCGAGCAACTCGCTGCTCGAATGTCTCGTGATCGGCCGCTCGGCCGCCGAGGCGATCGAGGCCGAAGGTTTCGAGGCCGGCGCGCACGCACCGCTGCCCGACTGGGACGAGAGCCGCGTGTCGGATTCGGACGAGGAAGTCGTGGTCGCCCACAACTGGGACGAACTGCGCCGCCTGATGTGGAATTACGTCGGCATCGTGCGCACAGACAAGCGCCTCGAGCGCGCGCAGCACCGCATTTCGCTGCTGCGCGACGAAATCCAGGAGTACTACGCAAACTTCCGCGTCACGCGCGATCTGCTGGAGCTGCGCAATCTGGTCGAAGTGGCGTCGCTGATCGTCGAAAGCGCGCGCTCGCGCCGCGAGAGCCGTGGCTTGCACTACAGCCGCGACTGGCCGAACTCGCTGCCCAAGGCGCTGCCGAGCGTGTTGTCGCCGGAACGCGTGCGCAATCGCACCGTGGTGTAAGCGCACCCGCGACGCTGAGCACAAAAAAGGCCGTCTCTCACGAGACGGCCTTTTTGCATTTCAATCAGGCGCAGAACAAGCGCAAAACCCAGCGCTCAGACAATGCGCATCGAGAAGTCCGTCGCGCGCACATCCTTCGTGAGCGCACCGATCGAAACGCGATCCACACCCGTTTCTGCGATCGTCCGCACGGTATCGAAATTCACGCCGCCCGAGACTTCGAGCACCGCGCGTCCGGCCGTACGCTGAACCGCATCGCGCATCATCTCGAACGAGAAGTTGTCGAGCAGTACCGACTTCGCGCCGTGCGCGAGCGCCGTATCGAGCTGTTCGAGCGTTTCGACCTCAATCTGGATCGGCACGCCGGCATCGAGCGCCAGCGCCGCGTCCATCGCCGCGCCTACGCCGCCTGCCGCCGCGATGTGGTTTTCCTTGATCAGAATGCCGTCGTAGAGCGCGAGACGCTGGTTCGCCCCGCCGCCCACGCGCACCGCGTACTTCTGCGCGAGGCGCAGGCCCGGCAGCGTCTTGCGCGTGTCGAGGATGCGCGTCTTCGTATGCGCGATGGCATCGACATAACGGCGCGTCGCGCTCGCCACGCCCGAGAGCAGTTGCAGGAAGTTCATCGCATTGCGCTCGGCGGTGAGCAGCGAGCGCGCCGGGCCGCGCAGCGAGCAGACCGGCGTATCCGCCGTCATGCGCTCGCCTTCGCGATAGTGCCAGCGCACTTCGATGCGCGGATCGACCTGCTTCACCACGGCGTCGAACCAGAGCACGCCGCACAGCACCGCGTCTTCGCGCACGATGATGCGCGCGTCGCGCACCTCGTCGGCAGGCACGAGACGGCCGGTCTGGTCGCCCGCGCCCACGTCTTCGGCCAGCGTGTCGGCCACGTTACGCGCGATCGCCGCATCGAATGCCGCGCCGTATTGCGCACGCACCTCAGGCAACACGGACGACACGGCGTCCACCGCCAGCAATTCCAGTGCGCCCATTTACGCCGCCCCCACTTGCGAGAACAGCGCGCCATCGCGCGCGAGGTCGCCGCTCGCCTGCACGCGGCGCTTGTGCTCTGCGGCGAACGCCAGCATGCGGTCGATCGGCAGGCGCGCACGCTCGCCGATCGCGGTATCGACGAAGATTTCGTTGTGACCGCGCTCCAGCACGTCGGCGAGATTCGCGAGGCCGTTCATGGCCATCCACGGGCAATGCGCGCAGCTCTTGCAGGTCGCGCTGTTGCCGGCCGTGGGCGCCTCGATGAAAGTCTTGCCGGGCGCCGCCAGGCGCATCTTGTGCAGGATGCCCAGATCCGTCGCAACGATGAAGCGCTGCGCGTCGAGCTTCACGGCCGCGTCGATCAACTGCGTGGTCGAACCGACCACGTCCGCGAGCGCCACCACGCCTTCGGGCGATTCGGGGTGCACGAGCACCTTCGCATCGGGATACTCGGCGCGCAGCAGGTCGAGCTCGATCCCCTTGAACTCGTCATGCACGAGGCAGGAGCCTTGCCAGAGCAACATGTCGGCGCCCGTCTTCTTCTGGATGTAACTGCCCAGATGGCGATCCGGCGCCCACAGGATCTTTTCGCCCTTCGCGTGCAGATCGGCGACGATTTCGAGGCCGATCGACGAGGTGACCATCCAGTCCGCGCGCGCCTTCACGGCCGCGCTGGTGTTCGCGTAGACGACCACGGTGCGGTCGGGATGCTGGTCGCAGAAGGCCGAGAACTCGTCGGCGGGGCATCCAAGGTCGAGCGAGCAGGTCGCGTCGAGATCCGGCATCAAGATGCGTTTGTTCGGGCTCAGGATCTTCGCGGTCTCGCCCATGAAGCGCACACCGGCGACCACGAGCGTCTGGGCCTCGTGATCGCGTCCAAAGCGCGCCATTTCGAGCGAATCGGCCACGCAGCCGCCGGTTTCGTCGGCCAGTTCCTGCAATTCGGGATCGACATAATAGTGCGCAACGAGCACCGCTTTCTCGCGCTTGAGCAATGCGCGGATGCGCTCCTTCAACGCAGCGCGCTCGGCAGCCGACGGCGCATCGGGCACCTTCGCCCATGCCTGCCCGACTCCGCACATCGCGCCCTGCGGACGGTCATATTCGACCGCTTTAATCGCCTGACTCATGATCTCCTCGACCTCTCCACCGATCGGCGTTGCTGCGCGAGTGGCCAGTTCTGGCCCCTTGCAGCCGACTCCGATCCCATGCCGGTTGCTGCCCTGCCGACCGCCGCGGCACCACTGAAAATCCGCGGCCCAAAAAGAAAAACCCCGCCAACGCGGGGTTTTGTGACGTACCTGAATTCTAATGGATTTTCTTCAGGTCACGCAGGGTGCATCAGGCGTAGCGGCGCAGACGCGACGCGAATTCCTGGAGCGCCTTGATGCCGCTTTGTTCGGCACGATGGCACCAATCCTGGAGCTGCGTCAGCAGTTGTTCGCGCGAAGCGCTCGAACGATCCCAGATTTGCGCGAGTTCGTTGCGCAGTTCGATGAAGGTACGCATCTTCTGGCTGTTCGCGAAAATCTGCGGCAGCTGGCGCTTTTGCGGCTCGTTCAGGCTGGCTTCTTCCTTGGCGACCCACTTGCTCGCACCGCGCATGATCTTGTACTTCTCGCGCTCGCCCACGTCCTTGAGGTGCGCCAGTTCCTGGCGATAGGCCTGTTTCACGGCCTTGGCGTAACGCGCCATCACTTCGTAGCGGTTCGACAGCACGGCCTGGAGCGTTTCGTGGTCGGCGATGAGCTTGCCTTCCTTGGCCAGACGCGGCGTCGGCGCAACCTTCTTGACCTTGGCGAGGCCCACGGCCGACATCAGGCGAATGTACATCCAGCCGATGTCGAACTCGTACCACTTGTTCGACAGCTTCGCGGAGGTCGCGAACGTGTGGTGGTTGTTATGCAGTTCTTCGCCGCCGATGATGATGCCCCAGGGGATCAGGTTCGTGCTGGCATCCGACGAGTTGAAGTTGCGGTAGCCCCAGAAGTGGCCCAGGCCGTTCACGACGCCGGCGGCCCAGAACGGGATCCACGCCATCTGCACGGCCCACACGGTCAGGCCGACCACGCCGAACAACGCGACGTCGATCACCATCATGATGCTCACGCCGAGGATCGGGAAGCGCGTGTAGACGTTGCGCTCCATCCAGTCGTTAGGCGTGCCGTGGCTGAAACGGCGCAGCGTCTCTTCGTTCTTCGCTTCAGCGCGATAGAGTTCGGCGCCTTCGAGCATCACCTTCCACAGGCCGCGCGTTTGCGGGCTGTGCGGATCTTCTTCGGTCTCGCACTTGGCGTGGTGCTTGCGGTGAATCGCCGCCCACTGGCCCGTGAGCATGCCCGTGGTCATCCACAGCCAGAAACGGAAGAAATGGCTCGCGATCGGATGCAGTTCGAGTGCGCGGTGCGCCTGGCAACGGTGCAGATACACCGTCACGCCGACGATCGTGATGTGCGTCGCAACAAGCGCGCTGAGCAGGATCTGCCACCACGAGAAATGCAGCACCCCGTGGGCGAGAAAATCAAGCAGGGAATTCAACAAGGTTCGTACCCGTGAAACGAAGCGCGCCGGCCCGGGAGCCTTACGCGGTTGTCAGAAAAGTGAAAGCGTTCAGGAGAGGTTGGACGGCATTCTACTAGAACCGTTCCAAGTGTTTGTAACAAATGAAGATTTTTTTCCCTAATGCCGCCAGAGTCAACCTCTATGACGCTGAATCTGGGCGCCTGGAGGCGCTTTGCCGCACCCGATTTGCCCTTCCAGCGCCACCCCCGCCTTTCGGCCCTTTTGTCTTTGATCTAGCGCAATCAACGCGTCTGGGCCGCTGCGTCAGCTTCGCCCGCGTTTCCCATTTCCGCGACTTGCGCGGCAACCGGATTCGCCACCGGCAGCCCCTGCCCGATGATCCGCACCTCGCGCTGCGCGAACGGAATCGAGATCCCGTGCTCGTTATATAAGCGCCAGATGTTCAGGTTCACGGCCGAGCGCACGCTCGACGTCCCATTGGCGGCGTCGGCGATCCAGAAGCCCAGTTCCAGATTGATGCCGTCCGCGCCGAAGCCTGCCAGATATGGGGTCGGGGCCGGATCGTTCAAGACCCGCTCCACCCCTTCGGCGGCGCGAGCGAGCAGCGCCATGGCGTCTTCGATATTGGTGTCGTAGGCCACCTGCACCGCAGCCTTGGCATAACCGCGCGTCAGATACGACGACTGGTTCTGCACCACGTCGGTGATGAGCTTTTCGTTGGGGATCAGCGTTTCCACGCCGTCGAGCCCGCGCACCACTGTATAGCGCGTGCGGATCTGCGTGACCTTGCCCGCGAGGCCGCTCACGTTGATGGTGTCGCCCAGACGCAACGAGCGGTCGATCAGGATGATGAAGCCCGACACGTAGTTGCTCGCGATCTTCTGCAAGCCGAAACCGAGGCCCACGCCCAGCGCGCCGCCGAACACGCCCAGCACCGTGATGTCGATGCCGACGATCGACAGGCTGAACAGGATCGCCGCGAACACCAGCAGTGCGCGGCCCACGCGCGCAAGCACGACGCGCAGATTGGCGTCGATCGTGGTGGCGCGCATCAGGCGGTCTTCGAGCGCCGCGCCCGCCCAGATCGCCACCACCATGGTCACGCAGACCCACAGCACGCCGTTGGAGAGCGACAACAGGCTCACATGCGCGGTGCCGATGCGAAAGCGCACGCTCTCCATCCACTCAAGCACGTCGTCCTGAATGCCGAGCACCGTAAACAACATGCCGAGCCAGACGATCAACGAAACGAGTTTCTCGACGATCGACAGCCAGGCGTGGGTCTGCCCGTCGCGCCCGAACACGCGCCGCGCAAAGAAGAACGCGATGTAGATCAGCCCGATACCGAACAGCGGCACCAGCGCGAGGTTCAGCAGCGAGGTGTGAATGAAGTTGCTGGCGATTTCGCGCGCGCCCCAGACGCAGCCCGCGCCGATCAGCGGAAAGAGCGCACGCGTAAGGCTTTCTGCACCGAAGCGCAGCGCTTCGTAGCGATCCTGGCGGCGCGCTTCGAGCGCATGGCGCAGCAGGCGCGCGAGCAGCCAGGCAAGCAGCAGCGCGCCGATCAGCACGCCGGACTGCCAGAGCATGACCGGCTGACCGAAGTCGCGGATCACGCCGCCCAGCATATGTGAGAGCAAACGGTTTTCCATCATGGGCGCTTTCGCGTCGAGAACGACATCAAGAAGTACACAAACATTACTGAAACTGGTCATCCAAGCGATTCGGGGCCGTCCGGTCTGCACCGGACGGCCCCGCTGGCCCTGCCTGAGCCTGAGCGTGAGCGGCTAACTGGCGCCGCTTGCGCTTATTCGACCGCGGTGTCCGGCTCGGCGGCCTCGGGCTGCTGGGCCTTGGCGATCGCGTCAGCGGTTTCGCTGGCTGCGGCCGCTTCGTCAGGCGTGGCTTCGGCCTTGGCCTTCTTCACCTTCGGCTGTGCGTCGCCGCGGCGCTCCAGCACGGCGGCGAAGAAGCCATCCGTGGCGTGGCGGTGCGGCCACAGCGAGAAGTAGTCGCCCGTGTCGAGACCCACGCGCTGCTCGGCCAGCACGTCGCGCGCCGGCACGAGCACGAAGTCCGGATGCGTGTCGAGGAACTGCTTCACGACCGCTTCGTTCTCAGCGTCCAGGATGCTGCACGTCGCGTAGACGAGACGGCCGCCGCGCTTGAGCAGACGCGCCGCGCTGGTGAGAATCGACAGTTGCTTGGGTGCGAGTTCCGCGATCGATTCCGGCGATTGACGCCACTTCAGATCGGGGTTGCGGCGCAGCGTGCCGAGGCCCGAGCAGGGCGCGTCCACCAGCACGCGGTCGATCTTGCCGATCAGGCGCTTGATCTTAGCGTCGTGTTCGCTGTCGATCAGCACCGGATTCACGTTCGACAGGCCGCTGCGCGCGAGGCGCGGCTTGAGCTTGGCGAGGCGCTTGTCCGACACGTCGAACGCGTACAGACGGCCCGACGAGCGCATCATCGCGCCCAGCGCCAGCGTCTTGCCGCCCGCGCCCGCGCAGAAGTCCACCACCATCTCGCCGCGACGCGGCGCGAGCAGCGTGCACAGCAGCTGGCTGCCTTCGTCCTGCACCTCGAACCAGCCGTCCTTGAAGGAATCGAGCTTCGAAAGCGCCGGCTTGCCCGTCACGCGGACGCCAAACGGCGCGAACGGCGTCTCGCCGCCTTCGATACCGGCTTGCGACAGTGCGCGCAGCAGTTCTTCGCGGCTCGCCTTGATCGGGTTCGCACGCAGATCCAGCGGCGCCGGGTAATTCAGCGCGGCGGCCAGTTGCGCGAGTTCGGCGGCGTTAAAGCGCGGTTCCAGCGCCTTGACGATCCAGTCGGGCAGGTTCAGCTGCTGGCGCAGCGGCAGGCTCGCCGGATCGATCTTCGAAACGTGCTCAAGCCAGCTGGCTTCGGCGTCCGAGACAAAGGGACGAATCGCATTGCGGCCCGCCGTGGCCATCAGGCCGAGCAGCGTCAGACGGCGCGTCGGGTTGCCCGTGCCGCTTTCGGCCAGGTGCGCGAACTCCATGCGACGGCGCAGCACGGCGAACACCGCTTCGGCGATCACGCCGCGCTCGCCGTGGCCGAGCTTCGGATGCGCGCGGAAAAAGCGGCTCGTCGCCGCATCGGCGGGACCATTGAATTTCAGAACGTCGGCCAGCAACGTCTCAGTTTGTCCAATCAAAAAACCATGTAGCCTCATACGCCCTCCCCGGCGGTTTGTGCTTGTGTTTCGTTTGCGTCGTCAAGGAAGAGCCATTGCGGCTCGGGCGGAGTGAGCGTCACGCGTTCGCCGTCGAGCGCGAGACGCCCTTCGAGGAACCAGCGGATCGCCCGCGGGTACATCGTGTGTTCGGTCTTCAGCACGCGTGCAGCCAGCGTGGCGGCATCGTCGCCGCTGCGCACCGGCACAGCCGATTGCGCGACGATCGGGCCATGATCGAGCGTGGGCGTGACAAAATGCACCGTCGCGCCGTGCACGCGGCAACCCGCGTCGAGTGCGCCCTGGTGCGTCTTGAGGCCCGGAAAGCTCGGCAGCAGCGACGGGTGGATGTTGAGCATCCGGCCCGAATAATGCTGGACGAAGCCTTCGGTCAGCACGCGCATGAAGCCCGCGAGCACGACGAGGTCGGGCGCATAACCGTCGATGGTCTGCGCGAGCGCCGTGTCGAAGCTGGCGCGATCGGGATACTGGCGATGATCGACGACCGCCGTGGCGATGCCGTGCGAGGCTGCAAAGGCAAGCCCCGCGGCATCCGGGCGATTGGCAATCACGGCGGCGATGCGCGCGCTCCAGGCTTCGTGCGCGCAGGCGCGCACGATGGCTTCCATGTTGCTGCCCCGCCCTGAAATCAGGATGACGAGATTTTTCATCCGTGGATTTTATCATTGGGCGCGACACCCAACGCTCGGGCGGCGGCGATCGGCGTCGCGTGCGTTTATAATCTCCTGTTCCGTCGCGGCTAGTCGCCGCCGAGCCGGTCACATTCGTGGTCTCATTCGGTCAAATTCAGGACGCCAGGCCGGCGTCCGCTCAGGTTCCGTTATCGTGAGAGTCTTCCGCGGTCTTCCCAATGCCGAAAGCCGCGCGCCCTGCGCGCTCACCATCGGCAATTTCGACGGTGTCCACCGCGGGCATCAGGCGTTGCTCGCGCGCGTGCGCGAAGCTGCCGACGCGCGCGGCCTGCCCGTCTGCGTGATGACCTTCGAGCCGCATCCGCGCGAATTCTTCAATCCGGCCAGCGCCCCGCCGCGCATCGCCATGCTGCGCGACAAGCTTGAGGCGCTGCGCGAGAACGGCGTGGATCGCGTGGTGGTCGAGCACTTCAACCACACCTTCGCGAGCCAGTCGCCGGACGATTTCGTCTCGCGCATCATCGTGGGCGGCCTGCACGCGCGCTGGATGATGATTGGCGACGACTTCCGCTACGGCGCAAAGCGCGCGGGCGACTTCGCCTCGCTGCAGGTCGCGGGCGCCGAACACGGTTTCGAAGTCGAGCAGATGGCGACCGTGGCCGATCCGTCGGGCGTGCGCATCTCCAGCTCGGCCGTGCGCACCCAGCTTGCGGCGGGCGACCTCGATGCGGCGCGCGCCTCGCTTGGCCGCGGCTACGAAATCAGCGGGCACGTCACGCACGGCCTGAAGCTCGGCCGCGACCTGGGCTTCCCCACCTTGAACCTGCCGATCGGCCACAAGCGCCCGGCGCTCAAGGGCATTTTCGTCGTGCAGGTGCATGGCCTGGCCGATCATCCGCTGCCCGGCGTCGCGAGCCTCGGCCTGCGTCCGACCGTGGACGATTCGGGCCGCGTGCTGCTTGAAGTACACCTGCTCGACTGGCACGGCGACGCCTATGGCAAGCTCGTGCGCGTCGAATTCCTCAAGAAGCTGCGTGACGAGGAGAAGTTCGCCGACCTCGAAACGCTGACCGCCGCCATCGCGCGCGACGTGACGCATGCCCGCGCCTGGTTCGCGGCAGCGGGCGTCGGCGCGAGTGCGGCGACACCCGGCGGCCGTTCCACCGGTTTCGCCACTTCGGCGACCGACCGAATTAGGTGACTTGCGGCCTGCGAGCGTCGCGCCCGGCTTGATGTAGCGAGCCTGAGCGACGCCCGACTGGGCCGCTTCGCCCCTTCGCGCCACGCGGCAACCGCCGCAAGTGGCGCGCGAGGCGACGGTTGCGCGGCCTGGCCGCAATGCTGACGCCGTGCATCCCCGAATTCACCGTGATCTCACCATGAGCGACAAGAAAGCATCCTCCGGCAAGCCGCAGAAGTCCGAATCGAAGTACCCCGTCAACCTGCTCGACACCGCGTTCCCGATGCGCGGCGACCTGCCCAAGCGCGAGCCGCAATGGGTCAAGGAGTGGGAAGAGCAAGGGATCTACAAGAAGATCCGCGCCGCTTCGAAAGGCCGCAAGAAGTTCATCCTGCACGATGGCCCGCCGTATGCGAACGGCGACATCCACCTCGGCCACGCGGTGAACAAGATTCTCAAGGACATGATCGTCAAGGCGCGCAATCTCGCGGGCTATGACGCGGTCTACGTGCCGGGCTGGGACTGCCACGGCATGCCCATCGAAATCCAGATCGAAAAGCAGTTCGGCAAGTCGCTGCCCGCCCAGGAAGTGATGAAGAAGGCGCGCGAGTACGCCGCCGGCCAGATCGAGACGCAGAAGGCGGGCTTCAAGCGCCTGGGCGTGCTCGGCGACTGGGACAACCCGTACAAGACCATGAACTTCGTGAACGAGGCGGGCGAAATCCGCGCACTCGCGAAGATCATCGAAAAGGGCTACGTGTTCCGCGGCCTGAAGCCGGTGAACTGGTGCTTCGACTGCGGCTCGGCGCTGGCTGAGGCGGAAGTCGAATACAAGGACAAGACCGATCCGACCATCGACGTGCTGTTCACGTTCGCGCAGCCCGCTGAAACGGCGGCGGCGTTCGGTCTGCCCGCCCTGCCGCGCGAAGAAGGCGGCATCGTGATCTGGACGACCACGCCCTGGACGATCCCGTCGAACCAGGCGCTCAACGTGCACCCGGAAATCGAGTACGCGCTCGTCGATACGCCGCGCGGCCTGCTGATTTTCGCGAAGGAGCGCGTCGAAGCCTGCCTGAAGGACTTCGGGCTCGAAGGCACGGTCATCGCCACGACCCTGGGCGAAAAGCTTTCGCTGTTGCGCTTTAACCACCCGCTCGCCTCCGCGCATCCGGGCTACCAGCGCACCTCGCCCATCTATCTGGGCGACTACGTGACGACCGACACCGGCACCGGCATCGTGCACTCGGCGCCCGCCTACGGCGTGGAAGACTTCGTGTCGTGCAAGGCGCACAACATGGCCGACTCGGACATCATCAGCCCGGTGATGGGCGATGGCCGCTACGTCGAATCGCTGCCGCTGTTCGGCGGCCTGTCGATCTGGGACGCGAACCCGAAGATCGTCGATGCGCTCGACGCCGCCGGCACCCTGCTGCGCAGCGAAAAGTACCTGCACAGCTACATGCACTGCTGGCGCCACAAGACGCCCATCATCTACCGCGCGACCTCGCAATGGTTCGCGGGCATGGACGTGACGCCCAAGGACGGCGGCAAGACGCTGCGCGAAACCGCGCTCGAAGGCATCGAAGCCACCGCGTTCTACCCGTCGTGGGGCAAGCAGCGCCTGTTCTCGATGATCGCCAACCGCCCGGACTGGACGCTTTCGCGCCAGCGCCAATGGGGCGTGCCGATGGCGTTCTTCGTGCACAAGGAAACCGGCGAGCTGCACCCGCGCACGCTGGAACTGCTCGAAGAAGTCGCTCAGCGCGTAGAAAAATCCGGTATCGAAGCGTGGCAGACGCTCGACCCGCGCGAACTGATCGGCGACGACGCGAACATCTACGAGAAGAACCGCGACACGCTGGACGTGTGGTTCGACTCGGGCACGACGCACTGGCACGTGCTGCGCGGCTCACACAAGGATGACCTGCAATTCCCGGCCGACCTGTACCTGGAAGGCTCGGATCAGCACCGCGGCTGGTTCCACTCGTCGCTGCTGACGGCGTCGATGCTCGACGGCCGCCCGCCGTACAACGCCCTGCTCACGCACGGCTTCACCGTCGACGGCGAAGGCCGCAAGATGTCGAAGTCGCTCGGCAACGGCGTCGATCCGCATGAAGTCGCAAACCGTCTGGGCGCGGAAATCATCCGCCTGTGGATCGCTTCGACCGACTACTCGGGCGAGCTGGCGATCTCGGAAGAAATCTTGAAGCGCGTGACGGAAGGCTATCGCCGTATCCGCAACACGCTGCGCTTCCTGCTCTCGAACCTGTCGGACTTCGACTTCGAGAAAAACGCGCTGCCGGCGGATCAGTGGCTCGAAATCGACCGCTACGCGGTTGCGCTCACGCACACGCTGCAAAACGACGTGCTCTCGCACTACGACCGCTACGAGTTCCACCCGGTCGTGGCGAAGCTGCAGACGTTCTGCTCGGAAGACCTCGGCGGCTTCTATCTGGACGTGCTGAAGGATCGCCTCTACACGAGCGCGCCGGATTCGGCCGCCCGTCGCGGCGCGCAGACGGCGCTGCATCACATCACGCACAGCCTGCTGCGCATCCTCGCGCCGTTCCTGTCGTTCACGGCCGAAGAAGCGTGGAAGGTGTTCCAGCCGAACACCGAAACCATCTTCACCGAGACCTTCCACGCGTTCCCGGACGTCGCGAACGCGCCGGAACTGATCGCCAAGTGGACGCTGCTGCGCGAAGTGCGCGGCAACGTGACGAAGGCGCTCGAAGAAGCGCGCGTGGCGAACCAGATCGGCTCGTCGCTGCAGGCCGAAGTGCGCATCCTCGCGAGCGGCGCGCGTTATGACGCCCTCACCTCGCTCGGCGACGACCTCAAGTTCGTGCTGATCACCTCGGCGGCGGAAGTCGTGAAGGTCGAAAGCGAAGCGGACGAAGGCGTCGAAGTCGTGACCTCGAAGTACCTCAAGTGCGAGCGCTGCTGGCACTACCGCGAGGACGTGGGCGCGAACGCCGAGCATCCGGGCCTGTGCGGCCGCTGCGTGGTGAATCTGTTCGGTAACGGCGAAAACCGGAGCGCCGCATAATGGCCAAGTCCCTGTCGAAGCAGGCCAAGCCGAACGGCGCCAATGGAGCCAACGGCGCCAGGGGCACGCTGGTGCCGTGGCTCGGCATCGCGGTCATCGTGATCCTCGCGGATCAGCTCACGAAGATCGCCATTTCCAAGGTGTTCGCTTACGGTGAAGGCCGCGTGATCACGCCGTTCTTCAACCTCGTGCTCGTGTACAACAAGGGCGCGGCGTTCAGCTTCCTCGCTGCGGCAGGCGGCTGGCAGCGCTGGGCCTTCACGGCGCTGGGCGTCGTGGCGGCGCTCGTCATCAGCTACCTGCTCAAGCGTCATGCGGGGCAGCGTCTGTTCTGCACGGCGCTCGCGCTGATCCTGGGCGGCGCGCTCGGCAACGTGCTCGACCGCCTGATGTACGGGCATGTGATCGACTTCCTCGACTTCCACCTGGGCGCGTCGCACTGGCCCGCGTTCAACGTCGCGGATAGCGCGATCACCGTCGGCGCCGTGCTGCTGGTGTTCGACGAACTGCGCCGCGTGCGCGGTTCGCGCTAACGCGCACGTGTAGTCAAGAGACAGAGGAGACGGGCCTTGAACACCTCCGCAGCAACATCAGGCGAGCTGGCCGGACGCCATCTCGTGCTCGGCATGTCGGGCGGCATCGCCTGCTACAAGATCGCTGAACTCACGCGCCTCTTGACCAAGGCTGGCGCGACCGTGCAAGTCGTGATGACCGAGGCCGCCACGCAGTTCATCACGCCCGTGACGATGCAGGCGCTCTCGGGCCGCCCCGTCTACACGAGCCAGTGGGACGGCCGCGTGCCCAACAACATGGCGCACATCGACCTGTCGCGCGAAGCGGACGCCATCGTCATCGCCCCCGCCTCGACCGACTTCATCGCCAAGCTCGCCAACGGTTTCGCCGACGACCTGCTCTCGACGCTGTGCGTCGCGCGCGACTGTCCGCTGCTGGTGGTGCCGGCCATGAACCGGCAGATGTGGCAGAACCCTGCCACGCAGCGCAACGTCGCGCAGATCCGTGCGGACGGCATCGAAACGCTCGGCCCCGATTCCGGCCCGCAGGCTTGCGGCGAAGTCGGCGACGGGCGCATGCTGGAGCCGCAAGCCGTCTATGAAGCGATCGTGTCGTTCTTCGCGCCCAAGGTGCTGGCAGGCCGCAAGCTGCTGATCACCGCCGGGCCGACTTTCGAGCCGCTCGATCCGGTGCGCGGCATCACCAACCGTTCGAGCGGCAAGATGGGCTTTGCGCTGGCGCGCGCTGCGCAGCAGGCGGGCGCCGAAGTCCATCTGGTCGCGGGCCCGGTCGCGCTGGAGACGCCCTGGGGCGTGTTCCGCGAAGACGTGCAGACTGCGCAGCAGATGTACGACGCCGTGATGCGTGGCGTGCCCGATGCCGATGTCTTTATCGGCGTGGCCGCGGTGGCCGACTGGCGCGTCGATCACGTCGCCGAGCACAAGATCAAGAAGACGGCGGAGCATCGCATGCCCACGTTCTCCTTCGTCGAGAACCCCGACATTCTCGCCTCGGTCGCGGCGCTGCAGGATCCGCCCTACTGCGTGGGCTTCGCCGCGGAAAGCGGCGACCTGGACGTACACGGCGAAGAAAAACGCGCCCGCAAGAAGGTGCCGCTTTTGATCGGCAATCTTGGCCCGCAGACCTTCGGCCAGGACGACAATGAAGTCGTGCTGTTCGAAGCCAGCGGCCGCACGCCGCTGCCGCGCGCGGCCAAGGTCACGCTCGCGCAGACGCTGATCGCCGAAATCGCGAAACGTCTGCCGGATACGGGCATCCTGACCTGATGCATGCGCGGACGCGGTGCCGGCGCAGGCAAGCGCGCCGCGTGCCGCGCACGTTGTAGAAGGCACGTCGTTGAAGGAGCCGTACTGCCATGACACTGCTTTCCGTACTGGATCAATCGCCCGTGATCGCCGGGCACAGCGCGGCGGACGCCATCGCCGCCACCATCGAGCTTGCCCAGCTCGCCGATGACCTTGGCTACACGCGCTACTGGTGCGCCGAGCACCACGGCCTGCTGGGCGTCTGCAATCCCTGTCCCGAAGTCATGCTCGCCCGGCTGGGCAGCGTGACGAAGCGCATCCGGATCGGCTCGGGCGGCATCATGCTGCCGTACTACAGCCCGTTCAAGGTCGCCGAGCAATTCATGATGCTCGAAGCGCTCTTTCCGGGCCGCGTCGACCTGGGCGTGGGCCGCGCGCCGGGCGGCGACATGCGCACGGCGCAAGCCGTGGCAGCGGGCGCCTACAATCGCGGCGACCAGTTCGCGCAACAGGTGCAGGATCTTGTCGGCCTGATGGACGGCACGCTCGCGTCCGGCCATCTCGCCAATGGCGTGGTGCTGCAACCGCAGATCGACACGCGCCCGCAACTCTGGGTGCTCGGCTCCAGCGACTTCGGCGGCGAGCTTGCGGCGCAACTGGGCCTGCGCTTCTCGTTTGCGCATTTCATCAACGCGCACTTCGGCCATCTGGTCGCGAATGCGTATCGCGAGCGCTTCCAGCCGGGCCACGAAGCGAAGCCGTATCTGGCGTGCGCCGTGTTCGCGATCTGCGCCGACACCGAAGCCGAAGCCGCCGACCTCGAAAAAGCCGTCGACCTGCGCCGCGTGCAGATGGCCTACGGCCTGAATGCGCCGATCCCGAGTCTCGAACAAGGCCGCGCGCAGGAATACGGCGAACGCGAGCAAATCGTGATCGACCGCGAGAAGCCGCGCAGCATCATCGGCACGCCCGAGAGCGTCGCGGAGCGCCTGCGCGCCTTGCAGGATCGCTTTCACGCCGACGAACTCGTCGTGCTCACTGTCGCAGGCAGCTACAAGGCGCGCCTGCGCTCCTACGAATTACTCGCCGAGGCGTTTGAACTCGCTTGAATCTGTTTGAACGCCCTCGAACCTGAACGGAACCCCATGAAAATCGACATCAAGATCCTCAACGACCGCATGCGCGACCAGCTGCCCCACTACGCCACGCCGGGCAGCGCGGGCCTTGACCTGCGTGCGTGCCTCGACGCGCCGGTCACGCTCGAACCGGGCGAAACCAAGCTGATCCCGACGGGTCTCGCGATCCATCTCGCCGATCCGGGCTACGCTGCGCTGATCCTGCCGCGCTCGGGCCTCGGCCACAAGCACGGCATCGTGCTGGGCAACCTGGTCGGCCTGATCGACTCGGACTACCAGGGCGAGCTGATGATCTCCACCTGGAACCGTGGCCACACGACCTTCACGCTGAACCCGCTGGAGCGCCTCGCGCAGCTCGTGATCGTGCCGGTCGTGCAGGCGCAGTTCAATATCGTCGACGACTTCGAAGCGAGCCAGCGCGGCGAAGGCGGTTTCGGCAGCACGGGCAAGCACTAAGCTTCGCGCTTCGCGCGGTCTTGCGCGATTCGCCGCGGCAACAAAAAAGCACGCTTTCGAGCGTGCTTTTTTGCTTCATTGCCTTTTGCGTGCCGAGTTGGCAACAGTATCAGGCTGCCGGTTGCCCGCGTCGCCGATACCACACCGCATACACGATCGTCAGCGCCACGAGAAACGCCACGCCATACGCCAGCGTCATGCGGAATTCGCGCGTGAACGCCGTGCCGACCAGGATGCCGAGCATCAGCAGCGCGCCCAGCACGCTCGTGAACGGAAAGCCCCACATACGGAACTTGAGCGGCTCGCCACCCTGCTTCACGCGGAAGAAAATCTGCGTCACGAAGATCATGAGCCAGGTGAACATCGCGCCAAACATGGCAATCGACATCATCAGCGTGAACGCCGTCTGCGGCCACAGTGCGTTGAGCACGGCAGACACCGCAATGCCGATGGTCGAGAGCGACAGCGCTGCCGTCGGCACGCCCTGACGCGTGAGGCGGCCGAACGCGGCGGGCGCATAACCCGCACGCGACAGGCTGAACATCATGCGCGTGGTGATGTAGAGCTGGCTGTTCATCGCCGACAGTGCGGCCACCAGCACGATGAAGTTGATCGCGCCCGCCGCATACGGCACGCCGGTTTCGGCCATGACCTTCACGAACGGGCTTTCGTTGCCGCCCGCCTCAGTCCACGGCACGATGGCGAGCATCAGCGCGAGCGTGAGCAGATAGAACAGCACGAGGCGCACGACCGTGGCGCGGAACGCACGCGTGACCGCGCGCTGCGGGTCTTGCGCTTCGGCGGCGGCAACGGCGATGGTCTCCAGCCCCAGATAGCTGAACAGCGAGACGATGGTGCCGACCCACACGCCCCACCAGCCCTTGGGCAGCCAGCCGCCATGCGAGGTGTAGTTCGCCACGCCCACGCCCGAATCAGCAGGCGCGTGCCAGACGAACCACGCGCCGAGCACGATGAAGGCGACGATTGCAGCGATCTTGAGGCTGGAGAAGAGGTATTCGATGCTGCCGTAGGCGCGCACACTCATTGCGTTCACAACGATCAGCGCCGCCGAAAAGCCGACGATCCAGTAAAGCCCCGGCACATGCGGAAACCAGAACTTCATGTACACGGCGATCGCCGACACTTCGGTGCCGACCGCCAGCACATACGCCGACCAGTACGCATAGCGCACCAGAAAACCCGCGAGCGGCCCGATGTAGTGCTCGGCATACGCGCCGAACGAACCGGACGTCGGATGCGCGACCGTCATCTCGGCGAGCGCCCCCATCAGCAGCAAGGCGATCAGTGCGCCGATCGCGTAGGAAATGAGCACGCCCGGCCCGGCAAAGCTGATCGCGAAGCCGCTGCCGAGAAACAGGCCCGTGCCGACCGCGCCGCCAATGGCGATCATCGTCATCTGGCCAGCCGACAGCCCGCGGCGCAGACCGCGCTCGCGCTCGACGATGGAGTCGAACGCACCCTTTTTATCTGAACTCACCTTCACCCTCTACGACATGCGGCCAGTTTGCCGAGGTTGCGCGCGCATTCGACGTCGTTCGACGAATTTGCGCGCAGAAAAGAAAACGGCGCGGACTGTGAAGTCCGCGCCGTTCCGGCTGGCCTGAAGCGGAAACCGCTTATTCTACTTCGACCGCCTCCGGCGGCCGTGTGGCCGGTTGCTCGTCGAACGTGAGCAGCACCTTGTCGTCCGCATCGACATCCACGGTCACGCGGCCACCGTTCATCAGCTTGCCGAACAGCAGTTCGTCGGCCAGCGCACGGCGGATCGTGTCCTGGATCAGGCGTTGCATCGGTCGCGCGCCCATGAGCGGGTCGAAACCATGCTTGGCCAGATGGGCACGCAGCGCGTCGGTGAAGAGCGCATCGACCTTCTTCTCGTGCAGTTGATCTTCCAGCTGCATGAGGAACTTGTCGACCACGCGCATGATGATTTCCTCATCGAGCGCACGGAAGCTGATCGTCGCATCCAGACGGTTACGGAACTCCGGCGTGAACAGGCGCTTGATGTCGGCCATTTCGTCGCCTTGTTCGCGGCGCGTCGTGAAACCAATCGTCGACTTGTTCATCGTGTCGGCGCCCGCATTCGTCGTCATGATGATGATGACGTTGCGGAAATCCGCCTTGCGGCCGTTGTTGTCCGTCAGCGTGCCGTGATCCATCACCTGCAGCAGCACGTTGAAGATGTCCGGGTGCGCTTTCTCGATTTCGTCGAGCAGCAGCACGCAGTGCGGCTTCTTCGTGACAGCTTCGGTGAGCAGACCGCCCTGGTCGAAACCGACATAGCCCGGCGGCGCGCCGATCAGACGGCTCACCGCGTGACGCTCCATGTACTCCGACATGTCGAAGCGGATCAGCTCGATACCGAGCGTGAACGCCAGCTGGCGCGCCACTTCGGTCTTGCCGACGCCCGTGGGGCCGGAGAACAGGAACGAGCCAATCGGCTTGTCCGTCTTGCCCAGACCCGCGCGCGCCATCTTGATCGAAGCGGACAGCGCGTCGATCGCCGGATCCTGACCGAACACGACGGCCTTCAGATCGCGGTCGAGCGTCTGCAGCTTGCTGCGATCGTCCTGCGACACGCTTTGAGCCGGCACGCGCGCGATCTTCGAGATGATCTCTTCGATCTCGCTCTTGCCGATGGTCTTCTTCTGCTTCGACTTCGGCAGGATGCGTTGCGCCGCGCCCGCTTCGTCGATCACGTCGATGGCCTTGTCCGGCAGATGACGGTCGGTGATGAAACGTGCCGACAGCTCAGCCGCCGCGTTCAAGGCACCCGACGAATATTTCACGCCGTGGTGCTCTTCGAAGCGCGACTTCAGGCCGCGCAGGATCGCCACCGTCTGTTCGACAGTCGGCTCGATCACATCGACCTTCTGGAAGCGCCGCGACAACGCAGCGTCTTTTTCGAAGATCCCGCGATATTCCGTGAAGGTCGTCGCGCCGATGCACTTGAGCGTGCCCGACGAGAGCGCCGGCTTGAGCAGGTTCGATGCGTCGAGCGTACCGCCCGATGCCGCACCCGCGCCAATCAGCGTGTGGATCTCGTCGATGAACAGGATCGCGTGCGGGCGCTCCTTCAACTCCTTGAGCACGGTCTTCAGACGTTGCTCGAAGTCGCCGCGGTATTTCGTGCCAGCCAGCAGCGCGCCCATATCGAGCGAGTACACCTGCGCGTCGGCGAGAATGTCCGGCACTTCGCCGCGCGTGATGCGCCAGGCGAGGCCTTCCGCGATCGCGGTCTTGCCCACGCCGGCTTCGCCCACGAGCAGCGGATTGTTCTTGCGGCGGCGGCACAGCACCTGCACCACGCGCTCGACTTCGGACTCGCGGCCGATCAACGGATCGATGCGGCCATCCTTCGCCATCTGGTTCAGGTTCTGCGTGAACTGGGCGAGCGGGGTTTCCTTCTGGCCTGCGGCGTCTTCTGCTTCCGCGTTGGCGTCGCTCGACTTGGCGGCTTCGCCGCTGCCGGTCTTGGCAATGCCATGCGAAATGAAGTTCACGACATCCAGACGCGTGACGCCCTGCTGTTGCAGGTAGTACACAGCGTGCGAGTCCTTCTCGCCGAAGATCGCAACCAGCACGTTCGCGCCCGTGACTTCCTTCTTGCCGTTGGAAGTGGACTGGACGTGCATGATCGCGCGCTGGATCACGCGCTGGAACCCGAGCGTCGGCTGTGTGTCGACGTCATCCGTTCCTGGCACCGTAGGGGTGTTGTCGTGAATAAAGTTGCGCAGGTTCTGTCGCAGGTCTTCGATATTCGCGGCGCACGCTCGCAGCACTTCCGCGGCTGTTGGGTTGTCCAACAGCGCCAGCAAAAGGTGCTCGACCGTGATGAACTCATGCCGCGCCTGACGTGCTTCCATGAACGCCATGTGCAGGCTGACTTCCAGTTCCTGGGCAATCATGCTTCCTCCATCACACACTGCAGCGGATGTCCCGCTTGCCGTGCGTGGGTAACGACTTGCTCAACCTTGGTCGACGCGATGTCCCGCGTATAGACCCCACAAACACCCCTGCCCTCGCGATGAACCTTCAACATGATCTGCGTTGCGGTCTCGCGGTCTTTATTGAAATACTCCTGCACGACCATCACGACGAATTCCATCGGCGTGTAGTCGTCGTTCATCAGCACGACCTTGTACATGGAGGGCGGTTTGACCTTGTGCTCCTGCCGCTCCAGTACGGTTGAATCCTGCTTGTCCGGGATAATCGCCATACACCCATTCTAAACAACTCGGACAGGCCCGCAATCCTGCCGAAACCCGACCGGCCGACCGGTGAAGCTGGCTCCGGCGCCCTCACATCAGCGAGCAATCCCTGCGCCTTCCCCGGTCCGGGCTCGATCTACTTCGCCCTGACCGCGACTTGCGTGGGCGCCCGGCTGCGGGGCCGGTTCGAATCATCCTGCCAGCAGCTTTCGGGCCACCGTCGAATCGAGTATCGCACAACCTGCCCGCTCGCGTGGGCAGCGCCCTCGGCCCAATTCGCCGCCTTTTGTCGGCCTGCGCACGCAGACAAACAGATTCCGTGCCACGTTGCGCGCGCTGTCCTGCCTGGCGATGCTTGCCTCGGTACTCCCGGCGTGTTTCCCATGTGAGTCGATTATGCGACTTTTCAAGATGGGTCGTGCAACCGCCATCGTGCGCGTAGGGACAAAAAGCGAACCGACTGTTCAGTCTGGCAACGGACTGCGCAACGCAGCAGCAAAGCCCGCTAGAAAAGCCGGAAAAACCCTGGAAATGCGATCTTTACAACGCGTCCGTGAACGTCTCAAAATATTCTTGACACCAGAATAAAGAGCCTCAACAATCAAGCTGGCACTTTTTTCAACCGCCTTTAATTTCGAAAAAATGCCGTTGGTGAGCTTGTGAGGAGGGGGCGATCGCAATTCGCGATCGTTTAGCTTTTCGAACTGCTCGTGGTAGTGACATGAGTTACAGGGGAAGTTGGTATGGCAACCGGTACGGTCAAGTGGTTCAACGACGCGAAGGGTTTCGGATTCATCACGCCGGATGAAGGCGGCGAGGATCTGTTCGCTCACTTTTCGGCTATTCAAATGAATGGCTTCAAGACCCTCAAAGAAGGTCAGAAGGTGAGCTTCGAGGTCGTGCAAGGCCCGAAGGGTAAGCAGGCATCGAACATTCAGTCAGCAGCCTGATCTGTTCGATATCTGTACCCTTGGAAACCCGGCTTCGGCCGGGTTTTCTTTTTTGTCCGAACGATTTTTATGCGCGTGCGTTTTTACAGTACGCCGTAGCGCGGTTATGTCCGTGTTAATGCGCGCCAGGTGTTTTGAATAAAACACCTGGAATACCACGCAAATCCGACACATTTTTTCACACTCGTTTCATTCGCGCGTGTTAATAAAGCGTCACGTCACACGCAGCGTGCCCATCATGCCGAGATCTTCATGTTCGAGGATATGGCAATGGAACATGCGATCGCCCGCTTCACGCTGAACGGTCGCGACATGCACGCTTTCCCCCGGCTTCACGTTGACCGTATCGCGCCATGCAAGCACGGTCTCGTCGATGCGCTTGCCGTCCGATTCGCGCGCCAGCACCTGAAACTGCGTGCCGTGCAGATGGAAGGGATGATCCATGTCCGTCTGGTTCGCAATCGTCCACTGTTCGACTTCGTTGCGACGGCTCCTGAGCGTGATGCGCGCGGCGTCGTATGACTCGCCGTTGATCATGAAACGCATCCCTTTGGGCATCGCGAGCGTCGATGCACCCGGCTGGTGCATCGCATGCATGTCCATCGCCTCGCTGAACACGACGGATTTTTTGACCTTCGATGGCGTGAGCGCAGCGATCGGA
Organism: Paraburkholderia bannensis NBRC 103871; assembly: GCF_000685015.1. Classification (GTDB taxonomy): domain Bacteria; phylum Pseudomonadota; class Gammaproteobacteria; order Burkholderiales; family Burkholderiaceae; genus Paraburkholderia; species Paraburkholderia bannensis. The sequence continues at coordinate 372,174 of NZ_BAYA01000009.1, forward strand.
CGCAGTTGCGCGGGCAGCGTCTGGTTAGCGATATCGCCACGGGGTGCGAAATGAACCTGCGCCAGCGTCGCGACGGGAGTCGGCGGCAAGCTGCCGTGGGTCATCGCCATCTTGCGGCGGTCGTACTGGGCCGCGAGCAAACGCGCTGTCGAAGGGCCCTGCCCCGCGTGCACGATCAATTCGGCGCGCTCGCCGGGCGCTAGCAGCAGCGACGTGACGCCCTCGCGCGGCGCGCCTAGCAACCCGCCATCGGTGCCGACCTGGGCGAACGCGCGGCCATCGTCGAACGCCAGCAGCAGATAGCGCGCGTTGCAACCGTTCCAGACCCGCCAGCGCTCGTCGCGCACGACGTCGATGCGTGGTTCGCGCGCGCCGTTCACGAGCACGAACTGGCCTTCGCGGCCATTCATCCAGTCCATCATGCTGTTCGCGGCAATCGCGCCATCGGCCGAAAGCTTCAGGTCCGAGACGAACAGATGGCGCTCGGGCCAGGCCGCGAGCGGATCGTCGGCGGCACGCACGACGATCGGCCCCGCGAGGCCGCGATACACCTGCTCCGCCGTTTGCATGTGGGGATGCGGGTGATACCAGTAAGTGCCCGCGCTGCCCTTCGGCAAGATGAAGCGATAGACATGCGTGGCGCCAGGCGCGATCGGATTGGCCGGGTTACCGTCCTGATCGGGCGGCACGGGCAGGCCGTGCCAGTGGATCGTCGTCGGCTGCGGCAGGCGGTTGACGAAGCGGATCTCGACGTGATCGCCCTCGCGCACGTCGATCAGCGGGCCGACAACGGGCCCGTCGTGATTCGCCGCGCTTGCGTCGTATTGCCAGAAAGTAGTGGGCGGCTTGTCGGCGAGCAATGCATGCGTGGCGGGCTGCGCAATCAGTGTCGCGCGAAATACGCCGGCCTCCTGGCTTTCGTTGGCGAGCACGCGCAAGTTCGCAAGCGGTGCGCCAGCGGGCAAAGCGTCAACGGCCGCGAGCGCCGCCGGTGTGGGCATTGGCGTGTGACCCATTCCGGCCATCCCTGCCATGCCGGACATATCGGCCATTCCGGACATGCCTTCTGCGCCCTCGCCTGCCAACGACACGCGCGCGAACAACGAAGCGGTGGCGGCGCCCAGCACGCCGGACAAAAACACTCTGCGTTTCATCGATGAATTCCTCAAATTCGTCTGCCTGCAAGATGCGCAGGCGGCCATGGCCTTCGCACGCGTGGCGTCACGGCATGCGAAGCATTTTGTGGACTATCGGCCCGGCGCGCGTACGCGCACCGACCCGCGTTCAGACGATCGGAGGAGGCAAAGGAGGGGCGTGAGTGATGCCGGCGCGCAAGGCAGCGACGCGAACCACAGGTGCGGCATGCGCTTGCGCCTGGGAATCAATGCGTGATTCGAGCGCAGGCGCCCAGCAATGCATGCCGCAACCCACGCTGCAACAGCCTGCATGGTGCAAGCCGCAGTCGCCGGATCCGTTGCGATCGACGCCGCTGCAATGGGCGCGTCCTGTCACCTGCGCGTGGACGGCATGGCTGACAGACGACGTCTGCGCATCATGCTGCATGGGCTCGCACGCGTTCGCGCCGCGCATGCCGAGCAGCGCAAACACGCAAACGAAAAGGAGGCGACACAGGACGGCCATCAGGGACACAACGCGAGATTGACGCTCGTCATGATAACGCACAGAAGCCTGGGCAACTCACGCACAAACGCACGACAGGCCCTGCCCAGGACAAGGAGACCTGCAGGCGTGCTCGCTATGATCCGACCTCCTAACCGCCCCGAGGCTTCATCGCGTCGCTGACGAAGGCTCATCGAAATCGAATCAGGAGCGCCCCACATCATGTCCCTCAAGCCGCTACGCATCGCCGCATTGCTGTCCGCCGTGCTCCTCGCCGCCTGTTCGACTACGGACATCACGACATCGTCGGCCAGCAGCGAAGCCACCTCACACGCGCAGCTCGAACAGGAAGCGCGCGTCGCCCTGGCCCAGCTCTACGACACTACGCCGCGCGCCAGGGAGTTGAGCGCCAACGCCGCCGGCATCCTGATTTTCCCCAGCATCGTCAAGGCGGGCTTGCTGCTCGGCGGTTCGGGCGGCAAGGGCGTGCTGTTCGGGCCGGACGGCAGCGTGAAGGGCTACTACAGCGCAGCCGCCGTCTCGTGGGGCCTTCAGGCTGGCGCACAGAGCTTCTCGGAGGCAATGGTGCTGACGACGCCGGAATCGGTGAGTCAACTCGACGCCGCCGATGGCTGGTCGGTCGGCATGGGCCCGAGCGTCGTGGTGATCGATTCGGGCATGGCCAAGGACGTCACGACCACGACCGCGCGATCGGATATCTATGCGTTCATCTACGGACAGTCGGGTCTGATGGCTGGTCTCGGCGTGCAAGGTCAGAAGATCACGAAGCTCAGCAATTAAGGACTGCCGCCTTCTGACAGATAATCTCCAGGCCATCGATTCGGATGCCTAATCGATCAGAATTGAAGGCCGGTCGACGATTCAAAACAAAAGCCCCGCAAGACGCGACGTCTTTCGGGGCTCGTGAATTGCAGCGCAACAGGGCATTGAAGCCCTGGCAACGCTCACATATTGTCGATCATCACCTGGCCGAACGCCGAACACGACACCTGGGTCGCGCCTTCCATCAACCGCGCGAAGTCGTACGTCACGCGCTTTTGCTGAATCGACTTTTCCATCGACGCGATGATCAGGTCTGCGGCCTCCGTCCAGCCAAGGTGACGCAGCATCATTTCCGCCGACAGAATTTCCGAGCCCGGATTCACGTAGTCCTTGCCCGCGTACTTGGGCGCCGTGCCGTGCGTCGCTTCGAACATCGCCACCGAATCCGACAGATTCGCGCCCGGCGCAATGCCGATGCCGCCCACCTGCGCCGCCAGCGCGTCCGAGATGTAATCGCCGTTCAGGTTCAGCGTGGCGATCACGTCGTATTCGGCCGGACGCAGCAGGATCTGCTGAAGGAAGGCGTCGGCGATCACGTCCTTGATGACGATGTCGGCGCCCGTCTTCGGGTTCTTGATCTTCATCCACGGGCCGCCGTCGATCAGTTCCGCCGCGAATTCCTTCTGCGCGAGCGCATAACCGTAGTCGCGGAACGCGCCTTCGGTGAACTTCATGATGTTGCCCTTGTGCACCAGCGTCACCGAACGGCGCTCGTTGTCGATCGCGTACTGGATCGCCTTGCGCACGAGACGCTCGGTGCCCTCGCGCGACACCGGCTTCACGCCCACGCCCGAGCTGTCCGGGAAGCGGATCTTCGAGATGCCCATTTCGTCGCGCAGGAACGCGATCAGCTTCTTCGCGCCTTCCGAATCCGCGGGCCATTCGATGCCCGCGTAGATGTCTTCCGAGTTCTCGCGGAAGATCACCATGTTGACCTTCTCCGGCGCACGCACCGGCGAGGGCACGCCCTTGAAATACTGCACCGGACGCAGGCACACATAGAGGTCGAGTTGCTGGCGCAGCGTCACGTTCAGCGAGCGAATGCCGCCACCCACCGGCGTCGTGAGCGGGCCCTTGATCGACACGACGTAATCCTTCACGACTTCGAGCGTTTCATCGGGCAGCCAGACATCGGGGCCGTACACGCGCGTAGCCTTCTCGCCCGCGTAAATCTCCATCCAGTGAATCTTGCGCTGGCCGCTGTAGGCTTTCTCCACGGCCGCATTGACCACCTTGAGCATGACCGGCGTGATATCGACACCTGTGCCGTCACCTTCGATATAAGGGATGATCGGCTGGTTGGAGACGTTGAGCGAGAAATCCGGATTGACGGTGATCTTCTCACCGCCTGCCGGGACCTTGATGTGCTGATACGGCATGATCAACTCCAGTAGGGGGATCGGGCTGTGGAGCGCGAACAGTTCGCAATGCAATTATTCTGGCCGTTATTCTAGCCCACGCCCCGAACGCTCGTGCCGACGCCCTCACACGGCCCGCGCGGCGCGTTCCTGCGCTGGCCCGAGCGCTAACTGATGTCTCATGTCTTATATAAGACTCATCAGTCACACGGACACGAGACGCGTTGCGTTATGCATTAAGATCGCGGCGCGACATCCTTTTACCGTTTTTGCATTTTGTTTCTTTCGCCATGCGCTTGATCGCTCTCAACAAACCGTTCGGCACGATCTGCCAATTTTCGCCGCACGAGACGCGCCAGTCGCTTGCGGACTGGGTCAAGACGCCGAACGTCTACCCTGCCGGCCGTCTCGATTCCGATAGCGAAGGCCTGCTGCTGCTCACCGACGATGGCGCGTTGCAATCGCGTATCGCCGAACCGAAGCGCAAGCTCGTCAAGCGTTATTGGGCGCAGGTAGAAGGCGCACCCGGCGACGATGCGCTGGCCGCGCTGGAACGTGGCGTCGACCTGAAGGACTTTGTGACACAGCCATGTCGGGCGAAGAAAATTTCCGACGCCGATGCCGAAATTCTCTGGCCGCGCAATCCGCCTATCCGCTTTCGCGCGGCGATTCCCACGACCTGGATCGAACTCGCCATCAGCGAAGGGAAAAACCGTCAGGTACGGCGCATGACGGCCGCCGTGGGATTTCCTACGCTGCGTCTCGTGCGTGTTGCGATCGGCTCACTCGATATTTTTTCGCTGGGTCTCGCGCCAGGAGACAGCGTCGATGTACCGGCAGACGCACCGTGGAAGCCCGCCATGCATGCGCGACATGCGCGCAAGTAACTGTTGCGCAAGCACTTTTTACGATTTGCCGAAGAAATAGGCCTGCAAAAAGGCCTGTAAACGCCATCTCTCGCCCTCTCTTTCAGTTGCCACGCATAGCTAAAAAATCGCGAAGCAAATGAAAACTTCTCGTCAACCGACTCGCGAGACCATGCGTTAAACCACGCAGATGCCGCCCGAAGCTATCCGGCATTCAGCCTTAAGGGTCTTGCAGCAATGCACGGCCCTGGCCGCTGGCAGACACGAATTGCAAGTTCACGCGAATTTGTCGATCCGACTGTCAACCGAAAGGTGGATGGCACGTTTACCGACCTGATCCAATAACCGGGTCACTTGGTTAATTAACTCAAGCTGAGGATTCACAAAATGAACAAACTGATCGCTGCTCTGGTCGCTGGCCTCTTCGCATCGGCTGCATTCGCACAAGCTTCGGCTCCGGAAGCTGCTTCGGCTGCTCCGGCAGCTGCTGCTTCGTCGGCACACAAGGCATCGCACAAGAAGTCGCACAAGAAGTCGCACAAGAAGGCAGCAGCTAAGGCTGAAGCAGCTTCGGCAGCTTCGGAGTAAGCTTGTTGTAAGACGTCTCGGAGAATGGCGCCCAGCGCTGATCTTCGCTTCGTTTGAAAGGCAGAGTGTCGCAAGGCGCTCTGCCTTTTGTTTTTGCAGCACCCGTTTTGCTGTACCCATTCGCAGTACCTTTTTGCAGCATCGTTGCGCGTTCACGCGCTGCAAGTTTTGACCCGCGCCGACGTACTCGCGTAACATGCGCGGACTAATCTCAAGCAAGGAGCTCACTCGTGCGATTTTCCCTGCGCCCGCTGATCGCGCGTTGCGCGCTCGCAGCGTTTGCCACCGTGTCGGCCTTCACGTTCTCGACGGCCCTGATCAGCACGCCTGCACACGCCCAGCAAATGCCGCCCGGCGCGAAGCAGCCCGGCGATTTTCCGCGTTTGAAGCTCACGGCAGGCATGTTCGTGATCGACGCCGCCGTGGCCGCCAATGATGCGGACCGCGAGCAGGGCCTCATGTATCGCACGCAGCTCGCGCCCAACGAAGGCATGCTGTTCGTGTTCGGCGAAAACGCCGTGCACTGCTTCTGGATGAAGAACACGCTGATCCCGCTGTCGATCGCCTTCATGCGCGCCGACGGCACGATCACCGACATCGATGAGATGCAGGCCGAGACGACCAACAATCACTGCCCGCGCAACAACGGTGTTTATGCACTCGAAATGAGCAAGGGCTTCTTCACGTCGAAGGGCATCAAGCCCGGCATGAAGATCGAAGGCCTGCCGCCGCTGCAATAAGCGTTTCATCCGGCGTTGGCGCACGCGCCCATCGCCTCGCGCGAAGAACCGGCCCCGCGGCACGCGGCGCCGGTTTTTTTTCGTCCAGGCATCCACCGGCTGCGCCCGCCCGGCCGCTTCGACACCGTTACCAGCAAAAGCCGCGCGCAAGCGCTATCCTATTAATCCACCGTGCGGCACAGGCTTTGCCGGGAACACTCCGGACAGTCCGCCGCTCGGGCCGCCGGACCGCGCGCTGGCCGCGCCGCGCGCCGCCCGGCACTTTCCATGGCGCGTCTTTCCAAGGAGATCACCGTGCCTCGCAAGACTCCCATCGAGCGCTATCGCAATATCGGCATTAGCGCTCACATCGATGCCGGCAAAACCACGACAACCGAACGCATCCTTTTCTACACCGGCGTGAATCACAAGCTCGGCGAGGTTCACGACGGCGCGGCGACCATGGACTGGATGGAGCAGGAGCAGGAACGCGGCATCACGATCACCTCGGCCGCGACGACTGCGTTCTGGAAAGGCATGGCGGGCAACTATCCCGAACACCGCATCAACATCATCGACACCCCGGGGCACGTGGACTTCACGATTGAAGTCGAGCGTTCCATGCGCGTGCTCGACGGCGCGTGCATGGTGTACGACTCGGTCGGCGGCGTGCAGCCGCAGTCGGAAACCGTCTGGCGCCAGGCGAACAAGTACAAGGTGCCGCGCATCGCGTTCGTCAACAAGATGGATCGCGTGGGCGCGGACTTCTTCCGCGTGCAGCGGCAGATCGGCGAGCGCCTGAAGGGCGTGGCGGTGCCGATCCAGATTCCGGTGGGCGCGGAAGATCACTTCCAGGGCGTGGTCGATCTCGTGAAGATGAAGGCGATCGTCTGGGACGACGAGAGCCAGGGCGTGAAGTTCGAGTACGAGGAGATTCCCGCCAATCTGCTCGAAACCGCCAAGGAGTGGCACGACAAGATGGTCGAAGCCGCCGCCGAAGCCGATGAAGCGCTGCTCGAAAAGTACCTCGAAGATCACGAAAGCCTGAGCGAAGACGAGATCAAGGCGGCGCTGCGCAAGCGCACCATCGCCGGCGAAATCGTGCCGATGCTGTGCGGCAGCGCGTTCAAGAACAAGGGCGTGCAGGCCATGCTCGACGCCGTGATCGACTATCTGCCCTCGCCCGTCGACGTGCCCGCCATCCTGGGCCACGACCTGAGCGACAAGGAAATCGAGCGTCATCCGAGCGACGACGAGCCGTTCTCCGCGCTCGCCTTCAAGATCATGACCGACCCGTTCGTCGGCCAGCTGATCTTCTTCCGCGTCTATTCGGGCGTGGTGGAATCGGGCGACACGGTGCTCAACGCGATCAAGGAAAAGCGCGAGCGCCTGGGCCGCATTCTTCAAATGCACGCGAACGAGCGCAAGGAAATCAAGGAAGTGCGCGCGGGCGACATTGCCGCGGCCGTGGGCCTGAAGGAAGCGACGACCGGCGACACGCTGTGCGATCCGGCCAACCCGATCGTGCTCGAACGCATGATCTTCCCGGAACCGGTGATCTCGCAGGCCGTCGAGCCGAAGACCAAGGCCGACCAGGAGAAGATGGGCATTGCGCTCAATCGTCTCGCGCAGGAAGACCCGTCGTTCCGCGTGCAGACCGACGAGGAATCCGGCCAGACCATCATTTCCGGGATGGGCGAGCTGCACCTGGAAATTCTCGTCGACCGCATGAAGCGCGAGTTCGGCGTGGAGGCCACGGTCGGCAAGCCGCAGGTCGCGTACCGCGAGACCGTGAAGAACAAGGTCGAGGACGTCGAAGGCAAGTTCGTCAAGCAGTCGGGCGGGCGCGGCCAGTATGGCCACGCGGTCATCACGCTCGAACCGCAGACGCCGGGCAAGGGCTATGAATTCGTCGATGCCATCAAGGGCGGCGTGATTCCGCGCGAATTCATCCCGGCGGTCGACAAGGGCATTCAGGAGACGCTCAAGGCCGGCGTGCTGGCCGGTTATCCGGTCGTCGACACGAAGGTCACGCTCACGTTCGGCTCGTACCACGACGTCGATTCGAACGAAAACGCCTTCCGCATGGCCGGTTCGATGGCCTTCAAGGAAGCGATGCGCAAGGCCAAGCCGATCCTGCTCGAACCGATGATGGCCGTCGAAGTGGAAACGCCCGAGGACTTCATGGGCAACGTGATGGGCGACCTGTCGAGCCGTCGCGGCATCGTGCAGGGCATGGAGGACATCGCGGGCGGCGGCGGCAAGATCGTGCGCGCCGAAGTGCCGCTGTCCGAAATGTTCGGCTACTCGACATCGCTGCGCTCGCTCACGCAGGGCCGCGCCACCTACACGATGGAGTTCAAGCACTACTCGGAAACGCCGCAAAACGTGGCCGAAGCCGTCATCAACGCGAAGAAGACGTAAAGCGTGACGTGACGCATGACGTGAAGCACGATGTCGCGCACGACGCAGGTGCGTGATGTCATCGACGAAAGCCCGTCCCTTCGCGGACGGGCTTTTTTTCGCGCGCGCGCCGAATTTTTGGCCATGCCAGAATGCGGCGGTACGCCCGCACGCGCGAAGGCAGTGGAGACAAGGAACGCAAGGAGAGAGACATGAGCCACGACCATGAACATCCACACGATCACAGTCACGACAGCGCGCCGACGCCGACAGACTGGCGCGAGAACGGCGTGAAGGTGATCCGCGGCGACCAGCTCGACAGCAACACCGCGCAGACGCCCGGCATGAACCGCGCCGCCGCCATCAATGCGGCGCGCGTGGGCGCGCAGAAGATCTGGGCCGGCACCGTGACGATCCATCCGAACGCGAAGACGGGCGCGCATCATCACGGCGCGCTGGAAAGCGTGATCTACGTCGTGCGCGGCCACGCGCGCATGCGCTGGGGCGAGCACCTGGAATTCACCGCCGAAGCCGGGCCCGGCGATTTCATCTTCGTGCCGCCCTACGTGCCGCACCAGGAAATCAACGCGAGCACCGACGACCCGCTCGAATGCGTGCTCGTGCGCAGCGACAACGAAGCCGTGGTCGTGAACCTGAACATCGACGCCGTCGAAGCGCCCGAGACGGTCTACTGGGTCGATCCGATCCATCGCCACCCACACGATCACTGAACACCGCTTTCGCATGACACACACTGCTGCGCCGATGCGCCGACGCCTGATCCCGCTCTATGCCGTGCTGATCGCCGCCAACCTCGCGGCCTGGGCATGGGCGCTGATCGCCTTTCGCCACTACCCGCTGCTGCTTGGCACCGCCCTGCTCGCGTATGGCTTCGGCCTGCGCCACGCGGTGGACGCCGATCACATCGCCGCCATCGACGCCGTCACGCGCAAGCTCATGCAGCGCGGCCAGCAGCCGCTGGGCGTGGGACTCGCGTTCTCGCTGGGGCATTCGACCATCGTGGTCGCGGCGACGGTGGGCATTGCGCTGTCGGCGCTCACGCTGCACGGGCGCTTCGAACGGTTTCACGAGATCGGCTCGACCATCGGCACGCTGGTGTCGTCGGGCTTTTTGCTGGTGCTTGCGGGCGTGAACCTCGTGATCCTGCGCGACGTGTGGCGGCGCTATCGAATGACCGGGCGCGGGCAGCCAGGCGAGGACGCCGCGTCGCTCGCCGCCCAGGCGGCTGCGCCTGGCGGGCTCCTCTCGCGCGCGCTGCGTCCGCTTTTCAGGCTCGTGACGAAAAGCTGGCACATGTATCCAGTGGGCGTGCTGTTCGGCCTGGGCTTCGACACGGCCACCGAAATCGGCCTGCTCGCGATTGCCGCCGCCGAAGCCGGCAAAGGCCTGCCGATGTACTCGATCCTCGTGTTCCCGGCGCTTTTCACGGCGGGCATGACGCTCGTCGATTCCACCGACAACGTGCTGATGGTTCACGCCTACGGCTGGGCGATGGACGATCCGAAGCGCAAGCTCTACTACAACGCGAGCATCACGTTCGTGTCGGCGCTGGTGGCGATCGTGATTGGCGGCGTCGAGGCCGTGGGCCTGATCGGCGACAAACTCGGCGCAAGCGGCGGCGTGTGGTCGATCGCCAGCGGGCTGAACGAGCGCTTCGGCGAGCTCGGTTACGGCATCGTCGCGCTCTTCATCGCGTGCTGGATCGGCTCGGTGCTGTTCCATCGCTGGCGCCGCCCTGCCACGCCCCTGAGCGGCCCGGGCGCGCTGTAGCCTCCCGCATGCGATAGCAGCGCACGCGCGCGCTGCTATCGCACCGCTTTGCACAACGGCGCGGCGACCCGTCGCGCCATCGCTGCCCGCGCTCGCGGCTGCGCGCAACCCCGCACAACCCTGGGCCTCGTGCCGATCCCCGAAAACGCGTAAACTGGCCAGCTCAAGGCCCCTGAGCCTCTCAAGCCTCATTCGTCGTCAGCCGCACCCGCATGCCGCCGTCGCGTCCGCTTCCTTGCGGCCGCGCCCATCCACGGAACCGCACGGAATCTCGCGCCGATGAAACGTCCGCAGTCCAGCATTTCCCGTCCGCTTGCGCGCGCCAGCGCATCGTCCAGCCTCGAACCTTTGCGCCGTGACGCAGGGGATTACGGCAATCACGCCATCGACGAGTTGCTTGCCGGGCGCCTCACGCGCCGCGAGTTGCTGCGCTACGCAAGCGTGCTCGGCCTGTCGAGCCTCGCGCTTGCGGGCGGCGGCCTGATTGCGCCACGCAGCGCACGCGCACAAGGCGCAGGCAAGCCCGGCAACCAGACGATCCGCGTCGCGCACCTGATGCCGGCGGGTGCGGTCGATCCGCTCACCGTCACCGACGCGGGCGCGCTGTGCCTCCTGAACCAGACCGGCGAGTTCCTCGCCAACGACGACGCCGACGGCCATCTGCAACCGGCGCTCGCGCTCTCCTGGCAGCCCAACGACCGCGCCGATGTCTGGACGTTCAAGCTGCGCACCGGCGTGAAATTCCACGACGGCCAGCCATTTGGCGCGAAAGACGTGGTGGCGACGTTCGACCGTCTCGCCGATCCGGCCAGCGGCTCGGCGGCGCTGTCGGTGCTCAAGGGCGTCCTCTCGAAAGGCGGCACGAAGCTCGTCGACGAACACACCGTCGCGTTCCATCTGGACGCGCCCAACGGCAACTTCCCCTACTACGTGTCTTCGGACAACTACAACGCCGTGTTGCTGCCCGCCAGCTACACGGGCAACTACGAGAAGAGCTTTATCGGCACCGGAGCGTTCAAGCTCGAAAAATACGAAGCGCGGCGCGGCGCGAGCTTTGTGCGCCATGACGGCTATTGGGGCGACAAGGCGCTGCCCGAGCGCGTGCAGTTCGCCTTCTACGCCGACGAACAGGCGCAGATTCTCGCGCTGCAAGGCCGTCAGGCCGATGTGATGGGCACCTTCACCGTGCAGGGCGGCATCGGCATTCTCAACAATCCGGATTTCAAGGTGATCGGCGTGCGTTCGAGCGCGCATCGCCAGATCCACATGCGCAACGACGTCGCGCAGTTCAAGGACAAGCGCGTGCGCCAGGCGCTGGCGCTCGCACTCGATCGCGACGTGATGGTGCGCGGGCTCTTCAAGGGCCGCGCCGTGGTGGGCAACGACAGCCCGTTCGCGCCGATCTTCCCGTCGTCGGCCACGACCGTGCCACAACGCAAGGTCGATCTCGCCAGGGCGCGCCAGTTGCTTGCCCAGGCGGGCGTGGCCAACGGCTTCGACGTCACGCTCACGACCGAGAAGTACATGGAGATTCCCGACCTGGCCGTGGTCGTGCAGAACGCGGCCAGGGCGATCGGCGTGCGCATCACGCTGAAGGTGGAAAGCCAGTCGCAGTACTACGGCGCAGGCACCTACGGGAAATCGGACTGGCTCGACGCGCCGCTCGGCATCACGGACTACGGCCATCGCGGCGTGCCGAACGTGTTCCTCAACGCGCCCCTCACGAGCGGCGGCACGTGGAATGCGGCGCACTTTCGCAATCCGCAGTACGACAAGCTGGTCGCGCAGTTCGTGGCGACGCTCGACGTGGCCGCGCAAAAGCAGGTGTCCGCGCAGATCCAGACGCTGCTGCTCGACGAAACGCCGATGATCATTCCGTACTTCTACGACCAGTTGATCGCGCAGCGCACGACGCTGTCGGGCGTGCATTTCACGGCGCTCGCGCAGCTTTATTTCGACCGCGCGACGCTCGCGGGCTGATGCATCGCGCTGCTGAAAGCGCTCGCCTTCGCCAACCCGATGGCCACTGAGCTGACGAAACCGCCCCACATCGAACCGCACCCGCGCCGCCCGCTCCTGGGCGGCGGCGCGGCGCGCTTTCTTTCGCAGCGCGCCGCGTGGGCGGTCTTCACGCTCTGGCTGCTCTCCGTTCTGGTGTTCGCGGGCGGCCAGTTGCTACCGGGCGACATCGGCCGTGCGGTGCTGGGGCCGCTCGCCGATGCGCGCGCCGTCGCCGCGCTCAATCATCAACTGGGCGCTGACCGACCGCTGCTCGATCAGTACGCCACGTGGATCGGCCATGCGCTGCGCGGCGACTTCGGCAGTTCGTGGACGTTTCGTCAACCGGTCGCGCCGATGGTCGGCGACGCCTTGCTGCAATCGGCGAAGCTCGGTTTCTTCGCGTTTATCGTGGTGGTGCCGCTCGGCATCGGCGGCGGTGTGTGGGCGGCGCTCAACGGCGGGCGCTGGCTCGACCGCCTGATCAGCACGCTTGGGCTGTGCGCGAGCGCCGTGCCGGAGTTCGTCTCGTCGATTGCGCTGATTCTCGTGTTCGGCGTGTGGCTGCGCTGGCTGCCGATCGAAGCCGTCGCGCCACCCGACGCGGGCATCGTCGAGACGCTGCGCCATCTGGTGCTGCCGGTGCTGCCGCTCGTACTGGTGTTCTTCGGCTATCTCGCACGCATTGCGCGCGCGGGGATGCTCGACGCGCTCGACGCCGATTACACCCGCACCGCGATCCTCAAGGGCCTGCCGCGCCATACCGTGATCGTGCGCCACGTGCTGCGCAATGCGCTGCTGCCGAGCGTCACGGTGGCGGCCACGCAGCTCGGTTACCTGATCGGCGGGCTGGTGGTGGTGGAGTCGCTGTTCCGTTATCCCGGGATCGGCTCGCTGATCTACAACGCGGCCAAAGCAAAGGACTTCCCGCTGCTCGAAGCGGGCGTGCTCGCGGTGGGCCTCGTCTACACGCTCGCCAATCTCGGCGCCGACCTGCTGCACGCGCTGTTTGATCCGCGCCTGCGCAATCCCGCCAGCCGATGAATCCCGCCGATAAAGCGCGTATGAACGATTCGACCTCCGAAACGATCAGCGACCGCCCTGCCGCAGTTGTGCGCGAGCCGCCACGAGTCGCCGCGACGCTCGGTCTGCTGCTGCGCTCGCCCGCCTTCGTACCAGGCGCACTGATCCTGCTCGCGTGGATCGTCTGCGCGCTCGCGGGCGCATGGATCGCGCCGTACGACGCCTACGCGTCCGATCCGCTCAGCTCGCTGATGCCGCCCGACCACGCCCACTGGTGCGGCACCGATCAGTTAGGCCGCGATATCTGCTCGCGCGTGATCGTCGGCGCGCGCGACATCCTCACGATCGCGCCGCTCGCGACCTTGACGGGCACGCTCGCGGGCGCAGCGCTCGGGCTGGTCACGGGTTATCTGGAAGGCGGGTTCGGCACGCTGGTCGCGCGCGCGCTCGACGCCGTGCTCGCGCTGCCGCTCGTGATCGTCGCGCTGCTCGTGCTTGCGGCGGTGGGTGCGTCGAATCTCGCCGTCGTGCTCGTGATCGGCGTTACGTTCGCCCCGCTCGTCGCGCGCACCGTGCGCGCCGCCGTGCTGGCCGAGCGCCATCTCGATTACGTGTCCGCCGCCCGGCTACGCGGCGAACGCGCGCCCTATGTGATGTTCGCGGAGATCCTGCCCAACGTCTGGCCGCCGATCGTCGTGGAGGCGACCGTGCGGCTGGGCTACGCGATCTTCGCCGTGGCGACGCTCTCGTTCCTGGGCTTCGGCATCCAGCCGCCTTCGGCCGACTGGGGCCTCGCATTGGCCGAATCGTATGCGCTGCTCGCGGGCGGCGCATGGTGGACGGTGGCGTTCGATGCGCTTGCCATCGCTTCGCTGGTCGTGGCCGTGAACCTGATCGCCGACAGCCTGCGCGAGGTGCTCGAAACGTGAACGCCGACGCCGCACGCAGCCCCGCCCTCGCCACCTTCAGCGCGCCGCGCGCCGACGACGCACTCGCGCTCGTCGGCCTGAGCGTGTCGTACCGCGTGCGCGGCCACGATCGCGACGTGCTCACCGACGTCTCGCTGCGCATCAAGCGCGGCGAAGCCTACGGGCTCGTCGGCGAATCGGGTTGTGGCAAATCGACGGTGGCGCTCGCCGTGCTGCGCTATCTCGCGCACAACGGCCGCGTAAAGTCCGGGCGCATCGCGATCGGCGGCGAGGACGTGCTCAAGCTCGACCGCGAAGGACTGCGCCTGCTGCGCGCGCACAAGGTGTCGATGGTCTACCAGGATCCGGCGAGCGCGCTCAACCCGACGCTCACGATCGCGCGCCAGCTCAGCGAGGCTTTCGAAGCCGCGGGCGCCAGCCCCGTCGACGCGCTCGCGCAGGCCCACGCCATGCTCGCGCGCGTGCGCATCGCCGATCCCGCGCGCGTGATGGCGAGCTGGCCGCATCAGCTATCGGGCGGCATGCAGCAGCGCGTGGTGATCGCGATGGCGCTTGCCTCGAATCCCACGCTGCTGATCCTCGACGAACCCACGACCGGCCTGGACGCCACGGTCGAAGCCGAAGTCCTCGCGCTCGTCGCGCAGTTGCGCGAGGAGCTCGGCATGGCGGTGCTGCTCATCAGCCACGACCTGGGCGTGATCGCGCGCATGTGCGAGCGCGTGGGCGTGCTCTATGCGGGGCGGCTGGTCGAAGAAGGCGCGACGCAGGACGTCTTCGCGCGCGCGCGTCATCCGTACACGGTGGGGCTGCTGCGCTGCCTGCCCGCGCCTGGCCGCACCAAGGCGCACGGCACGCTCGACACGATCGCGGGCGAGCTGCCCGCGCCGGGCACGCTCGCGCACGGCTGCGTGTACGCGCCGCGCTGCCGCATGGCCGATGCCCGCTGCCACGAACACGCGCCGCCGCCGCATCGCATGGAAGCGCCGCACGGCGAGCAGATGTCGCGCTGCCACTATCACGAGCGCGCCATCGACTTGCCTGCCGCCGATGCAGCCAATGCAAGCGATGCAGACGATGCGGGCGATGTAAGCCGCATGGAAGAAGTCGATGTGCGCGCAAGCGCACAGACAGCATCGCCCGCCATCGCAGAGGCCATACAACAGACAAACGAACAAACAGACGAAACCGCTTCGACACGTGAAGACCGCGCGGCACGCATCGTGCTGCGCGCGAGCGGCCTTTCGTTGACCTTCGGCCGCGGCGCGCAGGCATTGCGCGTGCTCAACGATGTCTCGCTTGAACTGCGCGCGGGCGAAACACTGGGTCTCGTCGGCGAATCGGGCAGCGGCAAGACCTCACTCGCCAAGCTGCTGCTAGGCGTGCATGCCGCCGATGCAGGCGGCACCCTCGAACTCGATGGACAACCGCTGGCCGCACGGCTCACGCAGCGCAGCGCGCAGGCATTACGCGCGTTGCGCATCGTGTTCCAGCATCCCGACGCTTCGCTCAATCGCGCGCTGCCGGTGAACCGGCTGGTCGGCCGTGCACTCGCGCGAGCCGAAAGCGAACGCACGAGTACGGGCGCCGACAACGCGCCTCGCATCGCCAGTCTGCTCGACGCGGTGCGCGTGCCGCTGCGCTATCTCAACGCGCGGGCGCGCCAGCTTTCGGGCGGCTTGAAGCAGCGCGTGGCGATTGCCCAGGCGTTCGCGGGCGAGCCGCGCGTGGTGATCTGCGACGAGCCCACCTCGGCGCTCGACGTGTCGGTGCAAGCGGCGATCCTGAACCTGCTCGCACGCCTGCAACGCGAGCGCGGCGTGAGCTATCTGTTCATCTCGCACGACCTCGACGTGGTGCGCTATCTCGCCGATCGGGTCATGGTGCTCTACGCGGGCCATGTGGTGGAGAGCGGCCCCGCGCACGCGGTGCTGGGCGGCCCGTGCCATCCGTACACGGAGACGCTGCTGAACGCCGGTTCGGCGGTAAAGGAAAACCCTGCGCGTGCCGCAGCCATTAGCGCCGCGCCCTACTCCGGCTCAGGCTGCGTCTTTAGCGGCCGTTGCCCGCGCAAGCTCGGCGCGATCTGCGACGAGACCGCTCCGCCCTTTGCCGCCGATGCCCTGGCCGAAGCAAGCAGCCATCGCATCCGCTGCCACATCCCCGCGAGCGAGCTACGCGTACTCCAGCACGCGACGCCCGGTACGCCGTAACAACGCGTGGAAGATCAGACGAAACTCGTTGCGTTGTCCGCATTTGCAACGGATTTCGACATTCCGCACTGAGACGTTTCATCGCCGAAACGTTTTCAGCGATTTTTTCTACGCTGGCACCATAGGTCAATTGTAAAGTCCACGGCTCACGGCCTTCTCCGGCCGATGGCACAGAACTCGCTATATCGACACCAGGCATCCGGTCGCCGCCTGACGACGTTGCGGAGCGCATGAGCGCCCCGCGTCGCACCAGGCGAACGGATGACCGGAAGCATGACGCACCTGCTTTCTGCCGTCCCGCCACAGGGCTCCGACAATCGGCAAGGACTCCTGCACAAACCGGTCATCCGCTGCAAAGCCGGCCGTGTGCCTCGTGTACCGCTTCAACTGGCATGACATCGCGCTCCCACGTCATGGAGCGCACACCGGCGCAAAGCGGATTCGGCCTGACGGGGGTCGGCGTTGACGCAGTCACTGCGCGGCGCCAGACACAAGGCGCAAGAGGAGCGAAGCGTTCGCGCGCCATCGCTTCCCGGGAGGACGTCATGAAGAACAGATTATTTCATCAGTACTGCTACGGGGTTGGCCGAGGACTCGCAATCGTTGCAATCGGCGCGGCAGGAGCCAGCGTGCTCCTGCCCGCCATGGGCGCCCATGCCGAGAGCAACGTCACGTCCCCGACCTGGATCGTCGTCGCCGATGCCGTGCTGCCAGCCAGCGGCGGCGCCGTGAACGATGCCGGCATGCCGGTGGAAGGCTCGGGCCCGGGCACGGCAAGCACGGCGGGTTCGACCAGCGGATCGACGCCGATGTCGGGCGCGAGCCCGTTTGGCGCGGCAAGCGCGCAGCCCGCCAGCGGCGCTGGCGTGACGACGAGCCCTGGAACGGCGGCTGGCGGTGGCGCCACGCCAGGCACCAGCGGCACGGCAAGCACGGGCAGCGACACCACGAGCGAAGCGTCGGATGCGGCCACGGTCTTCCTGCCGAAGAACTGCATCGGGAACAACAACGGCAACTGCGGTGAAGGTGGCCGCGGCGGCAGCGGATCTTCGAGCTCGGCTAGCGCAGGCGGCGCGGGCGGCGTCGGCGCAGGTGTATCCGGCAGCACAAGTTCGAGCAGCTCAAGCAGCTCTGGCCCGGGACGCGGCGGCGGCACATCGGGTGTCGGCGGATCGACCAGCGGGTCGAGTGGCTCGGGCGGCGGAGGCAGCGGCAATAGCGGCGGCGGTGGTG
>NZ_BAYA01000008.1 GCF_000685015.1 Paraburkholderia bannensis NBRC 103871
AGGGGCAACGCTAATAGACCGACACGACAACAAGGAAATGCCAAAAAAAATCACCCAAACGCAGGCAAAGTCACATCAATAGCCTCACCCAGCATATCGAACGCAGGCCCAATTTCCTCATCAGGCACACACGCATAGCCAATCAACAACCCCGACCCGGCCCGCTCCCGCTCCGAGTAATACCCCGACAACGGCCGCACAACGATATTGCGCGCCAACGCAGCCTCAGCCACCGCGCGATCGTCGCTGCCCTCGGGCAACTGCATCACCACATGCAGCCCCGCATCCCCTCCCATAGCGGGCAGCGCCTCCCCATAACGCCGCGCAGCAGCATCAAGCACGGCCTGCCGCCGCTGCCCATAAAGCGCCCGCATCTTGCGAATATGCGAAGTGAAATGCCCCTCGGCGATAAACTCCGCGAGCACAGCCTGCTGCAATAACTGCCCTTCCCGATAAAGCTCCGCACTCGCCGTAGCAAAACTCTCGGCAAGCGGTTCCGGCGCAACCAGGTACCCCACACGCAGGCCCGGAAACAGCGTCTTCCCAAAGCTCCCCACGTAAATCACCTGCCCCGCCGTATCGAGCCCCTGCAACGAAGCCAGCGGCCGGCTGCCGTAGCGAAACTCGCTGTCATAGTCGTCCTCAATAATCCAGCACTGATTCTGGCGCGCATATTCGAGCAGCGTGCGCCGCCGCGCCAGGCTCATCACCATCCCAAGCGGATACTGATGCGAAGGCGTGACGAGAATCAGCTTCGGCGGCGGCGCAGCGAAATCGGCAGCGGAAGGATTGATGCCCTCGCTATCGACGGCAATCGGACGCGGCTTTAGACCCGATACATGCAACACGCTGCGCACGCCCCAATAGCACGGATCCTCCGTCCAGATCGTGTCGCCCGGATCGGACAGCAGACGTACCGCCAGATCGACGGACTGGTGAATGCCGGTCGTGATGATGATCTGCTCAGGCGTGCAACGCACGGAGCGCGATGTCCGCAGATAGTCAGCCAGCACGTGACGCAGCAACGCAAGGCCGCCGCCCGGCGCATAGGTCAGCAGATCAGGGCGCAAGGTGCGCCAGTATTTGTTGTGCAATCGCGTCCAGATGCGCGCCGGAAAGCGCGAGACATCGGGCACGCCCGGCATGAACGCGCCGCCCTGCCGCTTGGAGACGCCCGCGCCAGCAATCAGGCGCGCGCCTCGCGCCGACAACGCCCGCGCAGCCGGACGATGCAACTGAGGCGACTGCAGCGACTGGGACACCCCCAGGATGAGCGAACCACCCTCGCCATCGCGCAAATCCGCGCCGACAGCCGCCACGGGCGGCGGCAATCCCGCCAGCACGTCCGCATTCGGCAAGGTCTGGCTGTTAGTTGCAATCAGACCGGATTGGCCCGTAATGGAACCCAGTTGCCTCGGGGTTTTCACTGATTCGATAGAGCCAATTTCCGCCGCGCCGACAATCTCATCCGGCGAAGTATCGGCCACAAATGTCCCGCGCCCCGTCGCCGAGGTCACGTAGCCTTCGAGCACCAATTGCTCGTAAACCTGCGTCACCGTATTGCGCGCAATCCCCAGCTCCGCCGCCAGAAGCCTTGAGGACGGGACTTTCGCGCCCGCCGGCAGTTCGCGCGAGTGGATCGCCTGCTGCAGCAAGCGGTGCAGTTGCCGGTACACCGGCTGCCCGCTGCCGCGCTCTAGCCGCTGGGCCAGCCAGTCGGACAGGACACTCGCACGCATAAAATTGGCTCCTAAAGATTGCACTGAATGGCTCTAAATTTTGGAGCCAAACGTGAGTATAGTCGCGGCATGGGCAAAGGATGCACTCCCGGCCCACCAACCAACCTCAGAACCGAAAGCATTGAAGGAGATGAACGTGAGCAAGAACGCCGATCTGCAGAGCCGCAAGGACGCTATCACCCCGCGTGGCGTGGGCGTGATGTGCAACTTCTACGCCGAGCGCGCCGAAAACGCGGAACTGTGGGACGTCGAAGGCCGCCGCTTCATCGACTTCGCAGCCGGTATCGCCGTGTGCAACACGGGCCATCGCCATCCGAAGATCGTCGCCGCCATCAAGGCGCAGCTCGACCAGTTCACGCACACCGCTTACCAGATCGTCCCCTACGAGTCGTACGTCTCGCTGGCCGAGAAGGTCGCGCAGCGCGCACCGGGCAGCTTCGCGAAGAAGGCCGCGTTCTTCACGACCGGCGCTGAAGCCGTCGAAAACGCCGTCAAGATCGCTCGCGCGTCGACGGGCCGTCCGGGCGTGATCGCCTTCGCAGGCGGCTTCCACGGCCGCACGATGATGGGCATGGCGCTCACCGGCAAGGTCGCACCGTACAAGCTGAACTTCGGCCCGTTCCCAGCTGACGTCTACCACGCTCCGTACCCCAACTCGGTTCACGGCATCAGCACGGCTGACTCGCTCAAGCACATCGAGATGCTGTTCAAGGCCGACATCGATCCGAAGCGCGTCGCCGCGATCATCTTCGAACCGGTTCAGGGCGAAGGCGGCTTCTACCAGGCACCGGCGGACTTCGTGCGCGGCCTGCGCAAGATCTGCGACACGCACGGCATCCTGCTGATCGCCGACGAAGTCCAGACGGGCTTCGCGCGTACCGGCAAGCTGTTCGCGATGGAACACTACGACGTCGCACCGGATCTCATGACGATCGCCAAGAGCCTCGCCGGCGGCATGCCGCTGTCGGGCGTGGTCGGCCGCGCGGAAGTCATGGACGCGGCAGCGCCTGGCGGCCTGGGCGGCACGTACGCCGGCAACCCTCTGGCGGTGGCGTCGGCACACGCAGTCATCGAGATCATCGAAGAAGAAAAGCTGTGCGAGCGCGCTACGAAGCTGGGCGACAAGATCAAGGCCAAGCTCACCGCGATGAAGGCTGAAGTCCCGCAGATCGCCGATGTGCGCGGCCCGGGCGCGATGAACGCCGTCGAGTTCTGCAAGCCGGGCACCAATGAAGCCGACGCCGACTTCACGAAGCGCGTGCAAACCGCCGCGCTCAACCGCGGCCTGCTGCTGCTCGTGTGCGGCGTGTACTCGAACGTCGTGCGTTTCCTGTTCCCGCTGACGATCCAGGAAAACGTGTTCGACGAAGCACTCGCGATCCTCGAAGAGTCGATCAAGGAAGCCGTGGGCGTGCCGGCGTAAGCCTCCCGCTCGCTGCTCCAGCGCTTCAGTTTCAGCTTTAGTCCCGAAAACGGCACACCGGCGCGCGCCGCTGTGCCGTTTTCGCTTAACCGTTTCGAATCGAATAGAAGCACTGCCCGGAGTTCAACCATGAACCTGAAAGACGCATCGCTGCTCAAGAACGCCGCCTATATCAACGGCGAATGGCAAGGCGCCGAAGACGGCGCCACGCTCGACGTGGTCAACCCCGCCACCGGCGCGCTGATCGGTACGGTGCCGCGCATGGGCGCCGCCGAAACGCGCCGCGCGATCTCCACCGCCAACGCCGCCTGGCCCGCATGGCGCGCCAAGACCGCGAAGGAGCGCAGCGTCATCCTGCGCAAGTGGCACGATCTGATGATCGAACACGCCGACGACCTCGCGCTGATCCTCACGACCGAACAAGGCAAGCCGATCGCCGAAGCCAAGGGCGAAATCGGGTACGCCGCCTCGTTCCTCGAATGGTTCGCGGAGGAAGGCAAGCGCGTCTACGGCGACACGATCCCGACGCCCGCCAACGACAAGCGCATCGTCGTGACCAAGGAAGCGATCGGCGTGTGCGCCGCGATCACGCCGTGGAACTTCCCCGCCGCGATGATCACGCGCAAGGTCGGCCCCGCGCTCGCCGCGGGCTGCCCGATCGTGCTCAAGCCCGCTGAAGCCACGCCGTTCTCGGCGCTCGCGCTGGCCGTGCTGGCCGAACGCGCAGGCGTGCCCGCAGGCGTGTTCAGCGTCGTCACCGGCGACCCGAAGGCAATCGGCGGCGAACTCACGAGCAACCCGATCGTGCGCAAGCTGTCGTTCACGGGCTCGACGCCGGTGGGCCGCCTGCTCATGAGCCAGTGCGCCGCGACCGTCAAGAAGGTCTCGCTCGAACTGGGCGGCAACGCGCCGTTCATCGTGTTCGACGACGCCGATCTCGACGCCGCAGTGGCCGGCGCCATCGCGTCCAAGTACCGCAACAGCGGCCAGACCTGCGTCTGCACGAACCGCTTCTACGTGCACGACGCCGTGTACGACGCATTCGCCGCCAAGCTGCGCGATGCGGTGGAAAAGCTCAAGGTCGGCCTGGGCACCGAAGCTGGCGTGACGCAAGGCCCGCTCATCAACGAAGCGGCCGTGCTGAAGGTGGAATCGCACATCGAAGACGCGCTCGGCAAGGGTGCGCAGGTGCTGACGGGCGGCAAGCGCCACGCGCTCGGCCACGGCTTCTTCGAGCCGACCATCCTCACGGGCGTCACGCCCGCGATGAAGGTCGCGCGCGACGAGACCTTCGGCCCGCTCGCGCCGCTGTTCCGCTTCTCGTCGGATGAAGAAGTGATCAAGATGGCCAACGACACCGAATTCGGCCTGGCCGCGTACTTCTACAGCCGCGACATCGGCCGCGTCTGGCGCGTGGCGGAAGCGCTCGAATACGGCATGGTGGGCATCAACACCGGCCTGATCTCGAACGAAGTCGCTCCGTTCGGCGGCGTGAAGCAATCGGGCCTGGGCCGCGAAGGCTCGCACTACGGCATCGACGACTACGTCGTCATCAAGTACCTGTGCATGGCGGGCATGTAAGCCTTCCGGCTTGGTCGGCTTGATTGGCGCTTGATTGGCTTCAAGCCGATCAGCAAAAACCGGCGCGTGGCGATGTGTTCGCTACGCGCCGGTTTTTTTATGTGCAGCGCTTACTGTGTCGAGCCGACCGGCGTCACCTGCGTGGCGTAGGCCGAAACGAACACGGCGTGAATTGTGTCGCCGACCTTGAGCGTCTTGAGATCGATGTCCGGCGTGGCCTTCACGATGGTGGTCTGATACGCGCCGCGCAGCGTGACTTCGCGCTTCTTCATGTTGATGTGCTGCACGGTCGCCTGAACCTCGACCTGACGCGCGGCGTCATAGCCCGACGAATCCGGCACATAGACGTTGGTATCGACGCGCTTGCGGATGCCCTTGTCCTTGCCCGTGACTTTTTCAGCCGTGACGAGCAGCGCGTTCTGATAAAGCACGTCGACGGTATCGCCAATGTTCAACTGATCGAAGTTGCCAACCTGCTTGCTCAGCGCGACATCGACGCTGTTGCCGAGCGGCCCGCGCAGCGTGACGATGCGCGAAGCGCGATCGATGCCGACGATTTTCGCCTGCACGTGAATCGGCTCGCTATGAGCGAGAACGTCTTGCGCCGCGCTCGCCAGTGCCGATTGTTGGGGCGCCGATGCGGGTTGCGCGTCCTGCGCGAACGAAACCTGCGAAACACACAAAGCCATCGTCATTGCAACTGCCAAAGCCGATACTTTTTTCATTTTTTGCACTCCTCTTTACGGTGAACTCGCTTCGCAAAACGAATCAGGCCTGCATGAGGCGCGATGTGCGAGCGATTCTACGCGGGAGTACGAAGTACAGGCTGCTGGATGCGCCGAGTTTGACCGAGATTATTCGCCGCGAATTTGAGATGATTGGTTTTAAATTGTTTGGTGATTGTTAACGAAATTCTCGGCCCGATTGTTTCGAATTTTTAAATCTATTGCGTCGATAAGACCAAGAAAAAAGCCGCGGATCTTAAAAAGACCCGCGGCTTTTTCGGAATGACCGGATGCGAATTAAACGCGTTCGATCGCAATAGCAATGCCTTGGCCGACGCCAATGCACATCGTGCACAGCGCATAGCGGCCGCCGGTGCGATGCAGCTGATACATCGCGGTGGTCACGAGACGCGCGCCGCTCATGCCCAGCGGGTGGCCCAGCGCGATCGCGCCGCCATTCGGATTGACGCGGGGATCGTCGTCCGCGACACCGAGCATGCGCAGCACAGCCAGACCTTGCGAGGCAAACGCTTCATTGAGTTCGATCACGTCGAACTGATCGATCGTCATACCCAGGCGCGCGAGCAACTTCTGCGTCGCCGGGCCGGGGCCGATACCCATGACGCGCGGCGCAACGCCTGCCGTTGCCATGCCGATCACGCGCGCACGCGGCGTCAGGCCGAAACGCTTCGCGTTTTCTTCGTTGGCGAGCAGCAGCGCGCAAGCGCCGTCGTTGACGCCGGATGCGTTGCCGGCCGTCACCGAACCGTCCGGGCCAACGACGCCCTTGAGTTTGGCCAGCGCTTCAAGCGAGGTTTCACGCGGATGCTCGTCGCGCGACACGACCAGCGGATCGCCCTTCTTCTGCGCGATGCTGACCGAGACGATTTCCTGAGCCAGCGTGCCGTCGGCGATGGCGCGCGCAGCCTTCTGCTGGCTACGCACCGCAAACGCGTCCTGATCGGCGCGGCTGATGTTGTAGTCGACAGCGACGTTTTCGGCCGTTTCCGGCATCGAATCGACGCCGTATTGCGCCTTCATCAGCTTGTTGACGAAGCGCCAGCCGATCGTCGTGTCATAGATCGCGGCGTCGCGTGCGAAAGCCGTGTTCGCCTTGCCCATCACGAACGGCGCGCGGCTCATGCTTTCCACGCCGCCAGCAATCATCAGACCGGTTTCGCCCGACTTGAGCGCGCGCGCGGCGATACCCACGGCATCCATGCCCGAACCGCACAGACGGTTGACGGTCGAACCCGGCACGGCCTGCGGCAGGCCCGCCAGCAGCAACGACATGCGCGCGACGTTACGGTTGTCTTCGCCTGCCTGGTTTGCGCAACCGTAGATCACGTCGTCGATCGCCGACCAGTCGAGCTCCTTGTTGCGCTCCATGAGCGCCTTGAGCGGCACCGCGCCCAGGTCGTCAGCGCGAACCTGAGCAAGGGCGCCCGCGTAGCGGCCGATCGGCGTGCGAATTGCGTCGCAGATGAATGCTTCCGTCATAAGAGTCTCCTGTCGATTGCGCGCGCGATGTGAGCGTCGGACGCAATCCCATGCAAAACCAGTTGGGATCGACGGACTGCGCGGGCGAAGAATGAGGTATCGAACGCGCACGTCCTCGTGCGTTTTGTTCGACCTACGAACTCATGGTCGATAATCGAACATTTGGCGCCCATGATAGGCGTCGCGGCGCGCGAGTGTCAAGCAGGGGTATCCGCAGGGTGGTGTGCAATCCGGACGTCAGAAATGGCGACGGCCGTGCAAGACGGAAGTCTCGCACGGCCGCTAGCCTGGTCTGATCAAATCGACTGGCTTATCGCGACATCATATTCATGCTCACGTTATGCATGACCCAGATCGTGCCGATAATCAGGAACGCAGCGGCCAGCACTGTATAGGCAAGCGACAACACGTTCCAGCCCTGCCCCGGCGACGCGTTCAGGTGCAGGAAGAACACCAGGTGAACGACCACCTGCACGAAGGCGAGCACTGCGAGAATCGCCATGCCCGTACCCGGCGCAAACGCGCCGTGCATCACGACGCCAAACGCACCGGCGGTCAGCAGCACCGAGAGAATGAAGCCCGCGGCGTAGCTGCCGAAGGAGCCATGAGCTTCGCTATGAGAATGAGCCATTTAGAGCACGCTCCCGAGATAGACAAAAGTAAACACGCAGATCCACACCACGTCCAGGAAGTGCCAGAAAAGGCTCAGGCACGTGAGGCGGCGCACTTCGCGCTCATCGAGTTGCGGACGGCGCAGCACCTGGATCATCAGCACGGCCATCCAGACGAGACCGAAGAACACGTGCAGGCCGTGGGTGCTGACCAGCACGAAGAACGACGAGAGAAACGCACTGCGCTGGGGCCCCGCGCCATCGGCGATCAGATGCGAGAACTCGCGCAGTTCGAGTACGAGGAACAGCACGCCCAGCACGAAGGTGAGCGCCAGCCAGCCGAGCACCGCACCGCTCTTGCGCTGCTGCGCGCCGAGCATTGCAAAGCCATAGGTGATGGACGAGAGCAGCAGGACGGCGGTTTCGATCGCCACGCCGCCGATATCGAACAGATCCTTGCCCGTCGGGCCGCCCGCATACTGGTGCGCGAGCACGCCGAAGGTCGCGAACAGCGATGCGAACAGGACGCAGTCGGTCATCAGGTACACCCAGAAGCCGAACACCGAGTTCGAAGGCGGGTGATCGTGATGATCGAAGTCGGCAACGGTTGCCGTGTTGGTTTTCTGTAGCATGGCTTAGGCCTCCACTTCCGCCAGTTCGCGCTCGACGGCGACTGCCGCGCGATGGCGCTTCTCTTCGATCTCGCGAACCTTCGCGGCCGGAATGTAATAGCCGTCGTCGTCACTGAAGCTGCGCACGGCGATCGTCACGACGATGGCGGCGAACGCCAGCGCCGCGAGCCACACGATGTGCCATACGCCCGCGAAGCCGAGCAACAGGCTGAAGATGCCGATGAAGAAGCCCGCCGACGTGTTGGACGGCATATGAATGTCGCTGTACTTCGCCGCGAGGCCCAGACCGCGGCCCGTTTCCTTCATGTGCGTGAAGGCGTCGATGTCCTGCACCTGCGGGATCAGCGCGAAGTTATAGACCGGCGGCGGCGACGAGGTTGCCCATTCGAGCGTACGGCCATCCCACGGATCGCCCGTGACGTCCTGGCATTCCGCCTTGTTGCGATTGACGAACGCCATCACCCATTGCAGCACCTGGAACACGATGCCCACCGCGATGATCGCCGCGCCGATGGCGGCCACGATGAAGTACGGGTGCCATACGGGATTGTCGTAGTGGTTCAGGCGGCGGGTTGCGCCCATGAAGCCGAGCACGTACAGCGGCACGAAGGCCACGTAGAAGCCCACGAACCAGCACCAGAACGAGGCCTTGCCGAGCTTTTCATTGGGCTTGAGGCCGAACACCTTCGGGAACCAGTAGTGCAGGCCCGCGAGATAACCGAACACCACGCCGCCGATGATGGCGTTGTGGAAGTGCGCGATCAGGAACAGCGAGTTGTGCAGCACGAAGTCCGCGCCCGGAATCGCCATCATCACGCCCGTCATGCCGCCAATCGAGAACGTCACCATGAAGCCGATTGTCCAGAGCACCGGCGCCGTGAATTCGATGCGGCCGCGGTACATCGTGAACAGCCAGTTGAAAATCTTCACACCCGTCGGGATCGCGATGACCATGGTCATGATGCCGAAGAACGCGTTGACGTCAGCACCCGAACCCATCGTGAAGAAGTGGTGCAGCCAGACCAGGAAGGCCAGCACCATGATCGCGCACGAGGCGTAGACCATGGTCTTGTAGCCGAACAGCGGCTTCTTCGAGAACGTGGCCATGACTTCCGAATAGATGCCGAACGCAGGCAGCACGAGGATGTAGACCTCGGGGTGACCCCACGCCCAGATCAGGTTCAGATACAGCATGGCGTTGCCGCCGCCGTCATTCGTGAAGAAGTGCGTACCGACGTAGCGGTCGAAACCCAGCAGCGCGAGCGCGATCGTGAGGATCGGGAACGTGGCCATGATCAGCACGTTCGAGCACAGCGCCGTCCACGTGAACACGGGCATTTTCATGAGGCTCATGCCCGGCGCGCGCATCTTCAGGATCGTGACGAAGAAGTTGATGCCGGTGATGAGCGTGCCCACCCCCGAAAGCTGCAGCGACCAGATGTAGTAATCCACCCCCACAGTTGGACTGAATTGCAGCTCGGAGAGCGGCGGATAGGCGAGCCAGCCGGTCTGTGCGAATTCGCCGATCACCAGCGACAGGTTGATGAGAATCGCGCTGATCGCCGTCATCCAGAACGAGAGCGAGTTCAGGAACGGGAACGCCACGTCGCGCGCGCCGATCTGCAACGGCACGACGAGGTTGAACAGGCCGACCATGAGCGCCATCGCCATGAAGAAGATCATGATGACGCCGTGCGCCGAGAAGATCTGGTCGTAGTGATGCGGCGGAAGATAGCCCGGCGCGTCGAAAGCGATGGCCTGCTGGACGCGCATCATGACGGCGTCGGTGAAGCCGCGCACGAGCATGAGCACCGCCACGATGATGTACATCACGCCGATGCGCTTGTGGTCTACGCTCGTGAGCCATTCTGACCAGATGTACTTCCACTTGCCCTTCACGGTCACGAGACCGAATGTGGAGAGCACGATCAGCGCCATGGCCGCCGCGGCGCCCATGATGATCGGCTGATCGAACGGGATATCCCCTAAGGTGAGTTTTCCGAACATGACTGCTTACCCCTTGGTCACGCACGACGGGTCATTGAAGTCCGTGACGTGGCCGTTGTTGTACTTCGCGATGATGTTGTTGAAGAGCTTCGGATCGACGGTCGAGAAGTACTGCACCGGTGCCTTCTCGGTCGGTTGCGCGACGCCCGCGTACTCGTCCATCGACAGGCCGTCGCGCGAGGCCTTGACCTTCTGCACCCACGCGTCGAAATCCTGCTGGCTGGTGGCGAGCGTGCGGAACTTCATGTCCGAGAAGCCCTTGCCGCTGTAGTTGGCCGAAATGCCTTCGAAATTGCCGGCTTCGTCCGCAATGAGGTGGAGGCGCGTCTGCATGCCCGCCATCGCGTAGACCTGGGTGCCCAGTTGCGGGATGAAGAACGAGTTCATCACCGAATCCGACGTGATGCGGAAGTTGACCGGCGTGCCCACCGGCACCGCGAGCTGGTTCACCGTGGCGATGCCCAGATCCGGGTAGATGAAGAGCCACTTCCAGTCGAGCGCGACGACTTCGACGTTGATGGGCTTCACGTTCGATTCAAGCGGCTTGTAGGGGTCGAGCTCGTGCGTGGTCTTCCAGGTAAGCACGGCGAGGAACAGGATGATGACGGCGGGAATCGTCCAGACCACGACTTCGATCGCCGTCGAGTGGGCCCACTTGGGCGCGTAGGTGGCGTTGCGGTTGGACGCACGGTAGCGCCAGGCAAAATAGAGCGTGAGCAGGATCACCGGCACCACCACGAGCAGCATGGCCCACGTGGCTGTCGCGATGAGGGATTTTTCGGCCACGCCGACGCTGCCCTTGGGGTCGAGCACCGTCAGGTTGCCGCTACATCCCGCGAGCGTGGCGACGAGCCCGCCGCCGAGGGGGATTAACCACCTTTTGAAGGCTTTTCTCTTCATGTTTGCCTGCTTTTCCGTTTAACCACTTTGAACGCTGTCACACATCTGTATGGCAAAACCCGCCATGCAAAATGCACCCGTACCGTTTTGAGCGAAATTCTACGGAAACGGGTTATTCAAAAATTTGATTTAGGCTAAGGTTTATTGCGGGTGCACCAGCGCATCGCTATCGGCGCGACGGAACGACACACATATCTTTCAACTGTCTTTCGCATTGGCCGGATTCCTTGCGTGGCAAGGCGCCGCAGGCAGCAACAAGCGCTTGCCAGGCGAAAAAGTGCGTGAATGTGACGGAAGCTTGCTTCGTCATTCAACGGCGCTTAAAAGTCAGCCGAGGCGGGTTCCAGACCTGTACGATTAAACGGCACGAATGAAAATATCGACCGATATATTCGATCGACTTATATTCACCGATTTCGTCAATATCATTAATCAACAACTCATTTGCGAAAAATCAAATGACATAAGTAAATTAGCGCGCCATTCTGCTTGCATTTTCCCGCCGGGGCGTCACCCCGCCGCCGCGCGCCGGTTGGCGAAACAATGCGCTTGCGCTATCGTCATGGGTTCCTTCCGCGCCGCCTCCAGCCCTTGATCCGACGCCACGACGCCATGAACCCCGCTACCCGCGCCACGCCCGCCCCCTCCGACGAGCCGACGGATATCCCCGAAAAGCCGGGCGACTCCTATGTGCAGTCGTTCGCGCGCGGGCTTTCCGTGATCCGCGCGTTCAACGCCGAGCACCCCGAGCAGACGCTCACCGACGTCGCGGCGGCCACCGGCCTCACGCGCGCGGGCGCGCGGCGCATCCTGCTGACGCTGCAAACGCTCGGCTACGTCGAGGCCGAAGGACGCCTGTTCCGGCTCACGCCCAAGATCCTCGACCTCGGCTTCGCCTATCTGACGTCGATGCCGTTCTGGAACCTGGCCGAGCCGGTCATGGAAGCGCTGTCCGGCGAAGTGCACGAAAGCTGCTCGGCGGCCGTGCTCGACCGCACCGAGATCGTCTACGTGCTGCGCGTGCCCACGCACAAGATCATGACGATCAACCTGTCGATCGGCAGCCGCCTGCCGGCTTACTGCACCTCGATGGGACGCGTGCTGCTGTCGGCGCTCGACGAGGACGCGCTCGACGCAACGCTCGGCGCGTCGCCGCTCTACGCGCACACGCCGCGCACGGTGACCGACAAGGACGAGCTCAAGAAGATCATCGCCCAGGTCCGCGAACAGGGCTGGGCCATCGTCGACCAGGAACTGGAAGGCGGCCTGATCTCGATTTCCGCGCCGATCCGCAACCGCCAGGGCCGCGTGATCGCGGCCATGAACATCAGCGGCAACGCGCAGCGCACCTCGGCCAAACAGATGGTGAAAACCTTCCTGGAGCCGCTGCAACAGGCGGCCCAGCGCGTTTCAGGGATGGTGTCGCGACGCACTTGAGGCGACCCGGCGGCCCGGAGCGCGCTTCAGGCTTGCCGCCGGATTCGAGACCGGATTCGACTGTATTGACCTCGCGCCCGCACCAACGCTACGATCGACGACATGCCTGATTTCCTCCCACTCCCCGCTTCGTTGCATCGCGCATGTTGTCCGAACATGCCGGGGGGAAGTCGCGTCTAGCGTTCCAGCTATACGTCGAATCCATTGCCTTCTGGCCGCCCGTTGAAAAACCGGCGGCCTTTTGTTTTGCCCAACGCTTTTGTGACGGAGAAGCCCATGCCGCTTGCGCTTTACGACTCCTGGTCGCGTACCGTGCGCCCCTTCACGCCGATCCACGGCAACCAGGTCGGCATGTATTGCTGCGGCCCCACGGTGTACGACCACGCGCATATCGGCAACCTGAGGACGTACGTCTTCGAGGACATCCTGCGCCGCGTGTTGATGCACAACGGCTACGCGGTGCGGCACGTCGTCAATATCACCGATGTCGGGCATCTCACCTCGGATGCGGACGAAGGCGAAGACAAGATGGAAAAAGGCAGCCGGCGCACCGGGGAATCCGCGTGGGCCATCGCCCAGCGTTATACCGAGGCCTTCGTCGCCGACTGGTGCGCCCTGCACCTGCTGGAGCCGACGATATGGTGCCGCGCGACGGATCACCTCGCCGAGCAGATCGGCTTCATCGGCGAGCTGGAGCGGGCGGGCTACGTCTATCGCACCTCGGACGGACTGTATTTCGACACGAGCCGGCAGGACGACTACGGCTATCTCGCGCGCCTCGATCGCGCTGGCTTGCAGGCGGGCAAGCGCGTCGCCGTGGGCGAGAAGCGCAGCAGCACGGATTTCGCGCTATGGAAATTCAGCCCGCCTGACGTCGTGCGCCAGATGGAATGGGACAGTCCGTGGGGGCGTGGCTTTCCTGGCTGGCATATCGAATGCTCGGCCATGTCGGCGAAATACCTCGGCGCCTGGTTCGACATTCATTGCGGCGGCGAAGACCATATCGCGGTTCACCACAGCAACGAAATCGCCCAGACCCAGGCGGCGCATGGCACCCGTCTCGCCAACTTCTGGATGCACGGTCACTTTCTGACGTTCGACGCGCACACGAAAATGTCCAAGTCGAGCGGCGACTTCGTGCGTCTGGAGACCTTGCAGAGCCGGAACATCGATCCGCTCGCGTATCGCTATCTGTGCCTGACGGCTCATTACCGGAGCAAGCTGCGTTTCAGCTGGCCATCGCTCGAAGCAGCGCAGACGGCGTTGAACCGGCTTCGGCATCTTTATGCGGGCTGGCCGCAGGGCGGTCGAGTCGATCAGGCTTTCGCGGCGCGCTTCGACGCCGAAGTCAACGACGACCTGAACCTGCCCAGAGCGCTCGCCATGCTGTGGGAGCTGATCCGCAGCGGCCTGCCGCCCGCGACC
Source organism: Paraburkholderia bannensis NBRC 103871 (assembly GCF_000685015.1). Classification (GTDB taxonomy): domain Bacteria; phylum Pseudomonadota; class Gammaproteobacteria; order Burkholderiales; family Burkholderiaceae; genus Paraburkholderia; species Paraburkholderia bannensis. Next base: position 13,981 of record NZ_BAYA01000008.1, read on the forward strand.
CTGCGGGCGACCGTGGATCGCTTCGATAGCGTGCTTGGCTTCAAGCTCAACGAATGGCGCCCCGAAGCGGCCGACGTGCCGGAAAGCATCCGCGCATTGCTGATCGCGCGCGAGCAGGCCCGGGCGGCGAAGGACTGGGCAGCAGCCGACCGGATCCGGGCAAGCTTGAGCGAGCAAGGCTGGCGAGTCGAGGACGGCAAGGACGGACAGCATCTGACTCACGTCCCCGCACTCCCGCTCGATTCGAGATAACCCGACGGCTCAGTGTTCCGGGGCGAGCGCTTCGCTCGCCTCGAACACCTCGCGCGCGGCGAATAACGCATTGAGCGCCGCCGGAAAGCCCGCGTAGAGCGCCATCTGCATGAAGACCTCGACGATCTCATCGCGGGTGCAGCCCACATTCAGTGCGGCCTCAATGTGGATCTTCAACTGCGGCTGCGCGTTGCCGAGCGCGGCCAGCGCCGCAATCGTCGCGATTTCGCGGGCGCGCAGATCGAGTTGGGGCCGGCTATAGATATCGCCGAAGCCGAACTCGATCAACAAGCGGCCGAAGTCCGGCGCAATGGGCGCCAGCGCCGCCACGACTTTCTCGCCCGCCGCACCGTCGATCTGCTTCAGCTTTTGCCAGCCTTGTGCATAACGGTCGTGCCGGTCGTGCTTGCGGGGTGTTGCGTCGGTTCCGTGTTCCATGGCGAGTCCTTTTCCTGTCGATGGGTGGGCGTGTCTTCGTCATGTCGGGCCGCGTCCCGCGCCGCCGCTTCGTACCAGCCGATCTTGTCCGTTATCGCCGCAAGATTGGCGTGCAGTTCGTCGATACGTGCGAGCACGTCGCTGCGATGCGCCGCCAGCATGTCGCGGCGCGCCTCGTAGGTCGCATCGCCCTGCGCGCGCAGCTCGGAAAACGCCTGGATGGACGCAATCGGCATCCCGGTCGCCTTCAGGCGCATGACGAACAGCAGCCAGTCCCGATCCGCCGGCGAATACAAACGGTGCCCCGCCTGCGTGCGTCCGATCGCACGCAACAGGCCGGCCTGCTCGTAATAACGTAGCGTATGGGTCGTGACGCCGGTGGCCGCGGCCACCTGGCCGATAGTCAGGGCTTTTGACATGACGGATCTCAGGTTAGGACTTCGAGTGCACTCTAAGTCAAGCGTCGCGCACTGTCAGCCCTCCCACGCGGTGTCGCCTCGACGGGGTCGCCCCGACGTGACGCCCCAAAACAGGAACGCATGTCAGCCAGCCCCGCCCCTCAAGACCCCGCGCTCTTGCGCCGCCTGCTACGCGCGAAAGACCGCATCGACGCCGCCTCGCACGAGGCCTGGCCCGTCAGCCGCCTGGCCGAAGTCAGCGGCGTCTCCGAGGCCCATTTCGCGCGCGCCTTCAAGCGCGCCTTCGGCATTCCGCCGCATCGCTATCTCCTGACGCGCCGCATCGAGCAGGCCACCACGCTCCTGCGCGACACCGACCTCGACATCACGGACATCGCCTTCGCGACCGGCTGGGAAAGCCTCGGCACCTTCGGGCGCACGTTTCGCGATATCACCGGCCTGAGCCCCAGCGCCGCCCGCCGCGTCGCCCAGGCGCAAGCGCAGGCGTCCCAGCTCGAACGCGTGCCTGCCTGCGTGCTCAAGGCCGCGCAGCGCCCCGACCTCACCAGCGCAGTTTTGGAGAAGCGCCGCCGCGAGGCCGGCGCTACAGTCCAGCCATCGACCCGACCACGTGGATCGGGCGATCGAAACCGATCAGATAGGGAGGAAACATGAGCGAAGGCATCAACGTGGCAGGGATCTACGTGGACGACCAGGACGCGGCGCTGGCGTTCTACGTCGACAAACTGGGCTTCCAGGTTCACACCGACGTGCGCAACGGCACGTACCGCTGGCTGACGATCCAGCACCCGGATCAGCCGTCGTTCCAGCTCGGCCTGTTCGCGCCAGGGCCGCCGGTTCATGACGAGGCGACGGCGCAGACGCTGCGCGCGATGGTCGCCAAGGGCGCGATGCCGCCGCTCGTGCTGACCGTTGCCGATTGCCGCGCGCGCTACGCCGAATGGAAAGCCAAAGGCGTCGAGTTCACGCAGGAGCCGGTGGAGCGCTTCGGCAGCATCGATGCGGGTTTTCGCGATCCGGCCGGCAACGGCTGGAAGCTGATCGAGGCGGCGAAAAACGCGTCCTGAACGCGGCCTTAACGCGTCCCGGGCACGAACGGCTCGCGCCCGCGTCAGCCGACGTCCGCGAAAACCTGCACGAGCCAGTCCGCGAAGGTGCGCACGCGCAGCGAAAGCTGGCGTGCCTGCGGAAACATCACCGATACCGGCATGGGCGGCGGCGGCTGGTCGGCCAGCACGACACACAGTTCGCCGTTAGCCAGCTGCTCCCGCACGCGGTAGCGCGGCACCTGCACCAGCCCAAGCCCGGCGATGGCGCCCGCTGTGTACAGCTCCGCGCCGTTCACGGCCACCGGGCCTGGCAGCGTGACGTTGCGCACGCCGTCCGCCAGCGCGAATTCGAGGGGATGCGCGCGGCCCGTGGCCGGCGAGAGGTAGTTGACGGCGCGATGACCGTCCGTGAGCGCGTCGATGGAAGCGGGGTCTCCGTGCCGTTCGAGATAGGCGGGACTCGCGACGGTCACCTGTTCGAGCAGCGCCACGCGCCGCGCGATCATCGACGAATCGTTGAGTTCGCCCGCGCGCAGCACGCAATCGATGCCCTCGCGCACGAGATCGACAAAATGATCGCCCGAGCCGATGAACAGTTCGATGCGCGGATAGCGCGCGAGGAATTGCGGCAGGCGCGGCATGACGAAGTACTACGCGAGCGTGCCCTGCATGTTCACGCGCAGACGGCCTTGCGGGTCGGTGTCGCGAAAGGCTTCCTCGGTTTCTTCCAGGTCCGCGAGCAGGCGCGTGCAGCGCTGGTAGTAAGCCTCGCCTTCGTGCGTCGGCTTCACCTGGCGCGTGGTGCGCTCAAGCAGGCGCACGCCCAGGCGCGTCTCAAGACGCTTGATGGAATTCGTGACGGTGGCGCGCGGCAGGTTCAGGTCTTCGGCCGCCTGCGTGAAGCTGCGGCGGTCGACGATGCGCGTGAAGATCTGCATCTCCTGGAAGCGGTCCAAGGGCGGTCTCGTGGTTTTGTGCGGTTTGGTAACGATTCACGGGTCGGCGTCATCTTCTCATGAGCCCATGAGGTGGCCAAAAATACCCGGAACCCGGCGCAGCACATGATCCGAGCACGCCGTTGCCCTCACCTTCACCGCACTTCAGCCCTTCAGCACCACTCGCTGCACCGCCGCGACAAAGGCCGCGCCCGCGTCTTCGATCCGTCCGGAATTGTCGATCTGCACGAACGTCGCGCCTTCGGGCACGACAAACGGCGCACGCCGCGCGAGCCGCTGCGCGACCTGTTCCGGCGTTTCCCGCGCCCGCGAGGCGAGCCGCGCGGCCAGCACATGCTGCGCGGCGTTCACGTGCACGAGCGTCATGCGCGGATAACGCGCAAGCGCCTCGCTCACGTAGGCGCGCGAGCCGTTCACCACGACCGTGCAGCCGAGCGTGAGCCACTGCTCGATTTCCACGCCGATCCCGTAGCGCAGCGCGTGGCTGCGCCATTGCAGCGCGAACAGGCCCATGCGCGAACGCGCCTCGAATTCGGCGTCGGTCAGGGCGATGTGGTTCTCGCCGCCGCCTTCCTCGCGCGTGATGTAGCGATGCGCGAACACGACGCCCTCCACCGCCAGCCGCTTGCGCGCGTAGCCGAGCAGCGTGTCCTTGCCCGCGCCCGACGGCCCCATCACGTAGATCAGCCGGGCCGTCATGCTTGAAGCTCCTGCTGGAAATCCACGCGCTGCCACAGCACGAACGGCGCGCCGGGCTGCGGCTCGACGTAGATCGCCGCGCCGTGCACGGGCAGCGCGCCCGCGTCGCACATCTGCGTGTTCCAGGCGTGCATGAGCGCTGCGCGCGCGGCTGCATCGTCGAGCGAATCGGAAAGCGTCATATGAAAACGGAACTCGTCGAACACGTACGGATAGCCCCAGGTTTCGACGTAATCGCGCTGGCGCGGCGTGAGCGGCGCGTCGAGGCGCTTCGCCAGTTCGGCGGGCGTCTGTCGCGCGCGCAGCGAGCCAAGCGTGCGCAGGGCGTCGGCGGCGAGATCCTGGAGCGCTTGTGCACCCGCATCGTCAGCGGCGCACACGGCGACAAAACGGCCGATCGTCGCGGCTTGTGCAGCGACTTCGAAGCGCGCAAGGCGTGCGGCCCATGCTTGCGTGGCGGCGGCGAGCGCCTGCGGCGTCACGCCGTCGGCCAGCCGGAACGGCGGCACCAGCGTGCCATGCCAGCCGTAGCGCGCAGGCGCCACGGTGAGCGACGCGAGCGGCCTTTCAAGCTCGGCAGGCTGCGGCGGCGCAAGCGTTGCGCCGCTTTCGGGATCGCGACCGAGCCACACGCAGCCAGCACGCCACCATGCGCTGTCACGCGGCGGCGCGAAGTAGAGCGCGAAGCGCGTCGCGGCGTTCCACTGCACGTGAGCGTCGCTCATACGTCGTGCTCCACCATCAACTGCACGCGATCCGCCGCAAAGTGCGTCACGCCGTACTTGATTGCCACACCTTCCAGATCGACGTCGACGTTTTCGACCCACAGCACCGGCTGCTGCCGGTTGATGTTCAGGCGCCGCGCCACTTCGGGCTCGGGCAGCACGCTGCCGATACGGCTCCATTTACGCAGATAGTCGGTCACGCCGAATTCGGCGAGCGCCTTCGAGGTGCTGTCGACGCGCTCCATCACCGAAGGCAGGTCGGCAAAGCGCGCCGCCGGATACCAGCTGCGCGCATACGTGAGCGGCACGCCGTCCGATTCATGCAGCGTTTCCAGCCGATACACCAGCGCGCCCGCGCGCAGCCCCAGCGCCTTGGCGACTGCGGGGTCGGCCTTCACGCGCGACGACGCCAGCAGCTTGCCCACCGCCGAATGCTGATGGCGCTGCAGGTTTTCGGTAAAACGCGTGCGCTTGCCGATGCTGTAGTCGATCGCGCCCGGCTGCACGAACGTGCCGCGCCCCTGCTCGACGCTCACGAGCCCCTGCGCCGCAAGGCCCAGCATTGCGCGCCGCACCGTATGGCGGTTCACGTCGAAGCGCCTGGCCAGTTCGCCTTCGCTCGGCAGCCGGCCGTCGTCGCCGAAACCCTTCGCGGCGATCTCGGCTGCGAGGATCTGTTCGATCTGCCGCCACACCGCCAGCCCTGCGCCGCGCTCGAGCGTGCTGTGTGGCGCGTCGTCGTTCGATGTCATGGTGCTGTCATTCCCCTCGGTTTCAATAGCGTTTTGCGCATTGTAGTGGCCAGGGCGTGATGGAAATATGAAAACGTCCTCAGTGCCGGCGTGGGTTCACTGTAACATGAAACGTCTAGACGTTTAGATGAATAGATGCTTCAATATCCCGACGTCGCGACGCCTCGCAACGTGCGCATTCCGGCAGCTGTTGCACCCGATTTAACCGGCTTTATCCGCAGTTCAATTCCGTTCACGACACAGGAACTCCGATGAACGCATCCTCCGCCCCGTCCACCGCCGCCGGTTCCGCCGCGCGCCGCGCCTGGATGGCGGTTCTCGCGCGCACGCCGCGCGCCGAGCTCGAAGCGGCCCTGGCCGCCGCGCTCGGCGGCGAACCGGCGCCTTCCTTCGACTGGCTGCGCGCCCCGCAAACCGGCCTCGCCATGGTGCGCGGACGCGTCGGCGGCACCGGCAACGCCTTCAACCTGGGCGAAGCCACCGTCACGCGCGCCACGCTGCGCCTGCGCGCCGCGGGCGGCGCCACGCCGGGCGCTTACGCCGCGACCGTCGGCGTCGCCTGCCATCTGGGCCGCGACAAGCGCCGCGCCGAACTGGCTGCGCTCGCCGACGCCCTGCTGCAACAGCCCGAACGACACGCCCGCCTGCACGCGCAGTTGATCGAGCCGCTGGCCGCGCGCCTCGCCGAACAACGCGCGGCGCGGCGCGACGACACCGCCAGCACGAAGGTCGAGTTCTTCACGATGGTTCGAGGTGACGCATGAACGAATACGCCATGACTGCCGATATCGCCAGCCCGCCCGTGCACCTGTCGCTCGACGTGCTCGCGCCCGGTTTCGCCGATCCGGTTCACGACACGCAAGCCGTGTTCCGCACGCTGCTGAACGCGCTTTCGCGCCCCGGCACGATCGATACGATCGAGACCCCGCTGCCTGCCGCCGACGTTGGCACTGACGACACGCCGCGCGCCGGTCTCGCGGTGTTTGCCGCCCTGCTCGCGCTGGCCGACTACGCCACGCCGATCTGGCTCGCGCAGCCCGACGCCGCCCTCGCCGCCGCCCTGCGCTTTCACGCCGACGCGCCCCTCGCCGCCACGCCGCGCGACGCCGCCTTCGCCTACGTGCACGACGCCGCCACGCTGCCGCCGCTCGACGCGTTCGCCTGCGGCAGCGCCGAATCGCCAGAACAGTCGGCGACGGTGTTCGTGCGCGTCGATGCGCTGACGGGCGGCGCGCCGCTCACGCTCAGCGGCCCCGGCATCAAGACAACGCAGCCGTTCGCGCCCGTTGGCCTCGCCGCGCATTTCTGGCAGGAGCGCGCCGCGCTCGCGCCGCTCTTTCCGTGCGGCATCGACTTCTATTTCGTCTGCGGCGCCCAGATCGTGGGCCTGCCGCGCACGACCCGCGTGGAGGTGAACTGATGTACGTCGCCGTCAAAGGAGGAGAGCGCGCGATCGAGGCATCGTGGCGCCTGCTCGACCAGGCGCGCCGTGGCGACACGAACGTGCCCGAGCTGTCCGTCGCGCAGATCCGCGAACAGATGCGCCTCGCCGTCGCCCGCGTGATGGCCGAAGGCTCGGTCTACGACGAAGAGCTCGCCGCGCTCGCGATCAAGCAGGCTGCGGGCGATCTCGTCGAAGCCATCTTTCTGCTGCGCGCCTATCGCACCACGCTGCCGCGCTTCGGCTACACGGTGCCGGTGGAAACCGAGCACATGGACGTCGCACGCCGCATTTCCGCGACCTTCAAGGACGTGCCCGGCGGCCAGGTGCTGGGCGCGACTTACGACTACACGCAGCGCCTGCTGGATTTCGCGCTGCTCGCAGAAGGGGACGATAGTCCGGATAACGAATCGATCGCCAGGCCCGCCGCATCGCATGAAGCCGAGCCGATGCCGCGCGTCGTCACGCTGCTGAACAACGAAGGCCTGATCGAGCAGGAAACGGTCTCGGGCGAAGGCGCCGAGCCGGGCGATCTCTCGCGCGAACCGCTGTCGTTTCCCGCCGATCGCAGCGTGCGCCTGCAAAACCTCGCGCGCGGCGACGAAGGCTTCCTGCTCGCGATGGGCTACGCCACGCAGCGCGGCTACGCGCACTCGCACCCGTTCGCGGGCGAGATCCGCTTCGGCACCGTGGCCGTGGAAATGGTGCTGGACGAACTGGGCGAAGCCGTCGAGATCGGCGAAATCGACCTGACCGAATGCCAGATGATCAACCAGTTCGCGGGCAGCAAGGACATGCCGCCCGCCTTCACGCAGGGCTACGGCTTGACCTTCGGCCACGGCGAGCGCAAGGCCATGGCGATGGCGCTGGTCGATCGCGCGCTGCGCGCCGGGGAGCTGGGCGAAACGCTCGCTTCACCGACCCAGGACATCGAATTCATGCTTTCGCATAGCGACAACGTGGAGGCGTCGGGCTTCGTGCAGCACCTGAAGCTGCCGCATTACGTCGACTTCCAGGCCGAACTCGAACTCGTGCGCCGCCTGCGCGCGCAGCATGGCGAAGCGCAGGGAGAACCGCGCGACCCACTCAGCGCCGACGACGAACTGCAAACCGGGGAGGCCGCATGAACGCGCCCGATACTTTCGACACGGCGCTCGCCTCGCACGAGACGCAGGCCGCCGATGGCTACAACTTCGCGTACCTCGACGAGCAGACCAAGCGCATGATTCGCCGCGCGCTGCTCAAGGCGGTGGCGGTGCCGGGCTACCAGGTGCCGTTCGCCTCGCGCGAAATGCCGCTGCCGTATGGCTGGGGCACGGGCGGCATCCAGGTGACGGCGGCCATCATCGGCGCGAAGGACACGCTCAAGGTCATCGACCAGGGTTCGGACGATACGACCAACGCCGTGAATATCCGCCGCTTTTTCGCGCGCACGACGGGCGTGGCCACCACGCGCCGCACGAGCGAGGCGACCATCGTGCAGACGCGCCACCGCATTCCGGAGACGCCGCTCACGGACAAGCAGATCCTCGTCTATCAGGTGCCGATGCCCGAGCCGCTGTTCCGTCTGGAGCCGCGCGTGGCCGAATGCAAGAAGCTGCATGCGCTCGCCGATTACGGCCTGATCAGCGTGAAGCTCTACGAGGACATCGTGCAGCACGGCAGCATCGCCACCACCTACGACTATCCGGTGACGGTGAACGGGCGCTACCTCACCTCGCCTTCGCCGATTCCGAAGTTCGACAACCCGAAGCTGCATATGAACGCCGCGTTGCAACTGTTCGGCGCGGGCCGCGAGCGGCGCATCTATGCGATTCCACCTTATACGCCGGTGAAATCGCTCGATTTCGACGATCACCCGTTCGAAGTCCAGCGCTGGGAACACGCGTGCGCGCTGTGCGGTTCGCGCGAGAGCTTCCTCGACGAGATGATCGTCGACGATGCGGGCAAGCGCATGTTCGTGTGTTCGGACAGTGATTATTGCCACGATCGGCGCGACAATCCGCAAGACAGTCAGGATCACGAAGCGAAGGGAGCGCAACAATGAATGCAGGAATGACGCCGCTCTTGAGCGCACGCGGCCTGACGAAACAATACGGCGGGCGCAACGGCTGTCGCGACGTGAGCTTCGACCTGTACCCCGGCGAAGTGCTGTGCATCGTCGGCGAATCGGGTTCGGGCAAGACCACGCTGCTCAACACGCTCGCGCTGCGCACCGACGCCAATGCAGGCTCGCTCGACTACACCAGCGCGAACGGCGAAACACTCGATCTGCGCACGTTATCGGAACCGCGCCGCCGGCTGCTCGCGCGCACCGAATGGGGCTTCGTGCAGCAGAATCCGCGCGACGGGCTGCGCGCGGGCGTGTCGGCAGGCGCCAACATCGGCGAGCCGCTGATGGCCGTGGGCGCGCGCCACTACGGGCGGATCCGCCAGAGCGCCCAGCAGTGGATGCGCCGCGTCGAGCTGGACGAGACGCGTATCGACGAATTGCCGTCGGCGTTTTCGGGCGGCATGCAGCAGCGCCTGCAGATCGCGCGCAACCTCGTCACCGGGCCGCGCCTCGTGTTCATGGACGAACCCACCGCCGGGCTCGACGTTTCCGTGCAGGCGCGCCTGCTCGACCTGCTGCGCACGCTCACGACCACGCTGCATCTTTCCGTGCTGATCGTGACCCACGATATCGGCGTGGCGCGCCTGCTCGCGCATCGGCTGATGGTGATGCAAGGCGGCACGGTGGTCGAATCGGGCCTGACCGACCAGGTGCTCGACGATCCTCAACACCCTTATACGCAGACGCTGGTAGCGTCCGTGCTGCCGGTCTAGGATGAACGCCATGACACTGAATTCCCAGCCTTCCCCGGCAGCGCGCGCGTTCGCCGAGCGCCCCGCGCTCATGCTGCGCGCCGAAGACGTGCGCAAGACCTTCACGCTGCATGGCCAGGGCGGCATCGGCATCGACGCGCTTGCGGGCGTGTCGCTCGACGTGGAGCGCGGCGAATGCGTCGTGCTGGTCGGCCCCTCGGGCGCGGGCAAGAGCACGTTCCTGCGCTGCCTGTACGGCAACTATCTGGCAAGCGGCGGTTCGATCGCGATTCGCGACGACGCGGCGCCCACGCGGCACCTGGAAATCACGGGCGCCGAACCGCATGACGTGCTGCGCCTGCGCCGCAACGTGATGGGCTACGTGAGCCAGTTCCTGCGCGTGATTCCGCGTGTGTCGGCGCTCGACATCGTGGCCGCGCCGCTGGTGTCGCGCGGCATCGACGAAGAACAGGCGCGCGCTCGCGCCGCAGCCTTGCTCGAACGCCTGAACGTGCCGCAGCGTCTCTGGCCGCTCGCCCCTGCGACGTTCTCTGGCGGCGAGCAGCAGCGCGTGAATATCGCGCGTGGCCTGATCGCGCAGCACCGCGTGCTGTTGCTCGACGAACCCACGGCCTCGCTCGACGCGGAAAATCGCGAAGTGGTCGCGGGCCTGATCGTCGAGGCGCGCGAGCGCGGCGCGGCCATCGTCGGCGTGTTCCATGACGAGGACACGCGCGAACGTGTCGCCACCCGCGTGCTGGCCTTGCAGGCGCCACGTGTCGTGCCAGCAACGGCAGCCGCCTGAACACGCATTCGTAATGCAGATTTTGTACCCTTAACAGTGACTCAAGAACCGAATTCCGGAGCCTGACGATGTTGATTAAGAACGCTCGCATCGTGACGCGAGACGACGTTTTCACCGGCACGCTGCATGTCGAAGGCGATACGATCCGCGACATCTCGCGCGGCTCCACCGCCACGCCCGAAGCCGAGGACTGGGAAGGCGACTTCCTGCTGCCGGGCCTCGTCGAGCTGCACACCGACAACCTGGAAAAGCACCTCGCGCCGCGCCCCGGCGTGCACTGGAATACCGACGCCGCGTTCGTGATCCATGACGCCCAGATCGCCGCTGCCGGCATCACCACGGTGTTCGACGCACTCGCCATCGGCACGCGCCTGGCGGTGGGCGTGCGCGGCCGCGACGTGCAACTGGCCAGCGCCGCCGCGCTCTCGCGCTTTTCCGAACGCAAGCTGCTGCGCGCCGACCACTTCCTGCATCTGCGCTGCGAGATCGCCACCGAAGACGTGATCGAGCTTTTCGACACCTTGAGCGAGCATCCGTTGCTGCGCCTGGCGTCGGTGATGGATCACACGCCGGGCCAGCGCCAGTGGCACGACCGCGCGCAATGGCGTCGCTACCAGGAGCGTCACGGCAAGTGGACTGACGAACACGCCGACAACCTGCTCACCGAAATGGAAACCGAGCAGGAGCGCTATGCGGACGCGCACCGCCGCGCCATCGTCGAGCGCTGCCGCGCACGCAACATTCCGCTCGCGAGCCACGACGACACGCTCGTCGAGCACGTCGAGCAGGCCGCCGCCGAAGGCATCGTGCTGGCCGAATTCCCGACCACGCGCGCCGCCGCCGAAGCCGCAAGGCAACGCGGCATCGCCACGATCATGGGCGCGCCCAATGTCGTGCGCGGCGGCTCGCATTCGGGCAATGTATCGGCGCTCGAACTGGCACAGGCCGATCTGCTCGACATCCTGTCGTCCGACTACGTGCCGTCGAGCCTGCTGACTGCTGCGTTCGATCTCGTGACCAAGGCGGACTGGACGCTGCCGCGCGCGCTCGCCACGGTGTCGTGGGAGCCCGCGCACAAGGCGGGCCTGCACGACCGCGGCGCGATCGAGACGGGCCTGCGCGCGGACTTCGTGCGCGTGACCATGCTCGACACGCTGCCCGTGCCGCGCGCGACGTATCGCGCGGGCCAGCGCGTGGTCTGATCGCCTGACACCCACGCGTTTTTACCTGCTGCACTGCGGCAATGGCGTGCCGTCGCCGACACTGAAACCGACGGCACGCCATCGTTTCGATTTCAACTTCCCTTCATGCGCCACGCTTAAGCGCCAACAAGCGTCGGCGCAGGCTTCCGACTGTTGCGGCAGAGCATCGCAATCCGTTTTTCGCCGCCCTCTTCACACCTCCCCTCATCGGCCAGAAAGCCTTGTCGTATAAGGCTTTTCGCCCATTGGCAGCCAACCGCGCCGACGCGTTAGAGCACTTGTTCGCCTGCCATCCGGTATTTCACTAGCGACGCAGCATTTTTGACCGGGTAAGCTTTGCGCCGCTGCTCGCAGCAACGCTTGCGAGGACAACCGAATCTCCAGCGCGAGCTGTGCTGGAAAAATGCACCGTGGCGGCACGACCGCACATGGCGCGCCATGAACCATAAGAGGAGTACAAAGAGTGAAGAAACTGCTTGCCACCCTGTCGGTTGCCCTGCTGGCCGTTTCGGCCAGTGCCGCCTACGCCAAGGACTGGACCACCGTGCGCTTCGGCGTTGACGCGAGCTACGCTCCGTTCGAATCGAAAGCTCCCGATGGCAAGCTGGTCGGCTTCGACATCGACCTCGGCAACGAGATCTGCAAGCGCATGAACGCAAAGTGCGTGTGGGTCGAGCAGGATTTCGACGGCATGATCCCGGGCCTGAAGGCCAAGAAGTTCGACGGCGTGCTCTCGTCGATGACGATCACCCCGCAGCGTCAGGAACAGATCGCTTTCTCGGCGAAGCTGTTCGACACGCCGACGCGCCTGGTCGCCAAGAAGGGCACCACGTACCAGCCGACGGCTGACTCGCTCAAGGGCAAGTCGGTGGGCGTCGAGCAAGGCACGATCCAGGAAACCTACGCGAAGGACAACTGGGCGCCCAAGGGCGTCAACGTTGTTCCCTACCAGAACCAGGACCAGGTCTACGCCGACCTGATCTCGGGCCGTCTGGACGCTGCGCTGCAAGACGAAGTGCAAGCCGACCTGGGCTTCCTGAAGACCCCGCGTGGCGCTGGCTTCCAGTTCGCCGGCAAGGAAATCCCGACGGGCGCTGCCGCTATCGGCCTGCGCAAGGAAGACGCCGACCTGAAGACCAAGATCGACAAGGCCATCGCCGACATGATCAAGGACGGCACGTACAAGAAGATCGAAGCCAAGTACTTCGACTTCGACGTGTACGGCGGCTAAGCGGTTTTTCACGCTTTTCTGTTGTGCTGAAAGCCCGAGCCCTTGCGGCTCGGGCTTTTTGCTTCTGGGGCGCGCGGGGTGCCTCTGAGGTTCTGTCCGAGTTCTGTCCATTACGCGGATCGGCTAAGATCATGGACACCGGCCCGCCAGCGGGCCATCCACCCGGTCAAGCCGAACAACGCGCCACGCGCCTGAAGCGCCCCGCGCGCATCCATCATGCAAACCCACCACCATCCGTTGATTGCGCCCGCACTGGGCACCGCGCGAGAGATCACGAGTTTCCACTACGGCCAGCCCGGCGGCGCCAAGGTCTACGTGCAGTCGTCGCTGCACGCCGACGAGCTGCCCGGCATGCTCGTGTCCTGGGCGCTGCGGCGCAAGCTCGCCGCACTCGAGGCCGCAGGGCGCATGCGCGGCGAAGTCGTGATCGTGCCGGTGGCGAACCCGATGGGCCTGAACCAGCACTGGCTCGGCCATCTCGTGGGCCGCTTCGAGTCGAACACCGCGCAGAACTTCAACCGCAACTTCCACGACCTGACGGCGCTCGTGCTGCCGCAGGTCGAGTCGCGGCTGGGCCCCGATGCCGATGCGAACCGCAAGGCGATCCGCGCGCTGATGGGCGAGGGCCTGGCCGCCATGCAGCCGAAGACCGAGCTCGAATCGCAGCGCCTCGCGCTGCAACGCCTGTCCTACGACGCCGATATCGTGCTCGACCTGCATTGCGACTGGGAAGCCGCCATGCACATCTACACGAATCCCGAGATCTGGCCCGACGTCGAGCCGCTCGCGCGTTATCTGGACGCGAAGGCGTCGCTGCTCGCGCTCAATTCGATCGGCAATCCGTTCGACGAGATTCACAGCTTCTGCTGGAGCGAGCTGCGCGAGCGCTTCGGCGAGCGTTTCCCGATTCCGCACGGCTCGATTTCGGTGACCGTCGAGCTGCGCAGCCAGCGCGACGTCTCGCACGAATTCGCCGAACACGACGCGCAGGGCATCGTCGATTACCTGATCACGCGCGGCGTGATCGACGGCGCGGCCTCGCCGCTGCCGCCGCTCGCGCACCCGGCCACGCCGCTTGCAGGCACCGAGCCGATCGTCGCGCCCGCCAGCGGCGTGATCGTGTTCCGTGCGGACTGCGGCGCATGGATCGACGCGGGCACGCCGGTCGCCGACATCGTCAACCCGCTCACCGACGAAGTCACCACGCTCAGCGCGAGCGTGAGCGGCGTGATGTACGCGCGTCACAGCGCGCGCTTCGCGACCGCCGGCATGGAAATCGCGCGCATCGCAGGCGACACGCCCATCCGTTCAGGGTCGCTGCTGTCGCTCTAACCGGCACATGCGGTGAACCCGACGCCCCGGCTTGGCAACAAGCCGGGGCGTTGTCATTTCTGGCGGCAAAAACACGCCTGTCCGCGCATCGCCAAAAATCGCGAATATTGCAGAAATCGTCATAATCAAACGATTGCGAGGGATGAGACCCTGCTTGCCGAACCGTCATTTGCATCACAAAACTAACAGAACGTTCATGCAAATCGCGTAGCCAACCTTACAAAGCAGAAAATCTTATAAAGGTTATTTGTCGCCCGGCGGCGCCGCGCGAGCCCCGCGATATTCCTCGCAAATCCCCACCCAACAAGGCTTTCAGCCGATCTCCCCGAGTCGCAAGACCACTGTCGCATTCGCACAACATAACAGCGACATTTCAGCGACATATCCTTACTGTCACATTTCTTTCGCTAGCGACCCTTAAATTGCAGCGCGACACATCAACCGGTCCGCACGAGACCGGAGACTCACTTTCCTTCATCCGGAGAAACAGTTGAAAAAGAAGATTCTGACCACCGCTATCCTCGGCCTGATCGCCGGTTCCGCTCACGCACAAAGCAGCGTGACGCTGTACGGCCTGATCGACGCGGGTGTGAACTACATCAACCACACGACGAACGCGACGAAGGGCAGCTCGAAGGCCTTCACGTACGGCGACGGCGTGGCGCAAGGCAGCCGTTGGGGCCTGCGCGGTTCGGAAGACCTGGGCGGCGGCCTCAAGGCGATCTTCGTCCTTGAAAACGGCTTCAACAGCGGCAACGGCACGGCGGGTCAAGGCGGCGCGATGTTCGGCCGTCAAGCCTATGTCGGCCTGACGCAAAGCAACATCGGCTCGATCACGTTCGGCCGTCAATACTCGTTCAGCACCGACATCCTCGGCGCGCTGTACTCGACGGGCGGCAACTCGGTTTCGGGCAACTGGGCCTACCACGTCAACGACGTCGACCAGCTCACGTCGAGCCGTATCAACAACGCCGTCAAGTTCCAGAGCGTGAACTTCTCGGGCTTCACGTTCGGCGGCCTGTATGGCTTCTCGAACACGACGTCGTTCGCAGGCGCTCCGTCGACCGCTTCGACGGCATCGTCGCGTGCTTACAGCTTCGGCGCGAACTACGCATACGGCCCGTTCAGCATCGGCGGCGCGTACACGGACATCACGTACCCGGCATCGGCATCGCCGACGACGTTCTCGACGTCGCTGGCCAACGTGAACACGGCAGGTTCGAGCGTCGTGCGTGACCTGCGTTCGTTCGGCTTCGGCGGCCGCTATGTCTACGGCCCGGCTACGGCATGGCTGCTGTGGACGAACACGCGCTTCGAGCCGATCACGGGTTCGTCGACGCTGTACAACGCGTACGAAGCAGGCGTCAAGTACGCCTTCACGCCGGCTCTGACGGGCGCTGTGGGCTACACGTACTCGCGCGCTTCGGGCCTGTTCAACGCGCACTGGAACGACGTCAACGGTTCGGTTGACTACGCTCTGAGCAAGCGCACGGACGTCTACGGTCTCGTCGCATGGGAAGAAGCGTCGGGCACGTACAAGGGCGCGCCGGTTCAGGCTCAGATCGGCGATTCGTCGTCGAGCATCTTCGCGCCGTCGGGTTCGGGTTCGCAGGAACAAGTCGCGGTTCGCGTCGGTATCCGCCACAAGTTCTAAGCATCGCGAATGCAGCGCCTGCCTTGCGGGCGCTGTGTGCAAGCTGCATGCAAACTGCGTGCAAACTGCGTGCAAAAGGCCTCCTTCGGGAGGCCTTTCTGTTTTGTGCGCTCGCCCTGCGGCGCCGTGCTACCTGCCGTCCCGCGCGCGCATCTGGTACGCTGCGCCCTTTCCCTTCGCAGCAATCGATCCGATGGAACTCCCTTTCAACGAAGCCGGCGTGTCCGTCACGCGCACCTCGCTTTCCGCCGCGGGACAGATCTTCGCACTACGTGATATCGACGACCTGCAGGTCGTGACGATCGGGCGCAGCCGCGTGGTGCCGGTGCTGCTTTCGCTGCTCGGCGTGGTGCTCGCGGCCGTGGGTGGCGCTTACACGTCGGGCGCGGCGCTCGGCTGCGGCGTGATGCTGGTGGTGGTGGGCTGGCTTGCCTGGATCTGGCAGGAAGTCACGCATCGCCTGCTGGTGGTGACGAAGGGCGAGACGCGCGAAGCGGTCTCCAGCAGCGACCGCAGCTTCGTCGAGCGCGTCGAACAAGCGGTGCGCGCGGCCAAGGCGGCCAGCGCCGATGCTCCGGCGCCGCGCCCCGCCGCGCAATAAAGCCGCTAGCAAACTCCCGCGACGCGAACCGGTCAGCCTACCTGCTCGACCGGCTTCGTGTGCCAGATGTCGCGCGCGTACTCGGCGATCGCCCGATCCGACGAGAACGTGCCCATGCCCGCCACGTTCAGGATCGCGCTCGCCGTCCAGCGCGGCGTATCGACGAAACGTTCGTCCGCCGCTTCCTGCGCCTGCACGAACGCAGCGTAGTCGGCCAGCACCATGTAGTGATCGCCCCAGTCCACCAGCGTGTGGAAAATATCCGAGTAGCGCGCCGGGTCGCCCGGCGAGAAAAAGCCCGTGCGGATCTGGTCAAGCACGGCGCGCAGCTCGGCATTCTCTTCGTAGACCTGGCGTGGCCGATAGCCCGCGCAGCGCAACGCATCGACCTGATCCGACGTGTGGCCGAAGATAAAGATATTGTCGTTGCCCACCGCGTCGCAGATTTCGATGTTCGCACCGTCCAGCGTGCCCATCGTCAGCGCACCATTGAGCGCGAGCTTCATGTTGCCGGTGCCTGACGCCTCGGTGCCCGCCGTCGATATCTGCTCGGACAGATCGGCGGACGGAATCACCACCTCCGCCACGCTCACGCCATAGTTCGGCACGAACACCACCTTGAGACGGTCGCCCACCACGGGATCGTGGTTGATCTTCTCGGCCACGTCGTTGATGAGACGGATGATGGTCTTCGCCATCCGGTACGCCGACGCCGCCTTGCCCGCGAACAGCACGACGCGCGGCACCCAGTCCCGCTCGGGCTGCTGCACGATGCGGTTGTAGCGCGTGATGACGTGCAGCACGTTGAGCAACTGGCGCTTGTACTCGTGGATGCGCTTGACCTGCATGTCGAACAGCGCATCGGGATTGAAGCTCAGGCCCGTGCGCGCCGTCATGCGCTCGATGAGACGCACCTTGTTCGCGCGCTTGGCGGCGCGAAAACGTTCGCCGAAAGCCGCGTCGCCGCTGAACTTGCGCAAGCCGTCCAGCGCGAACAGGTCGCCGCGCCAGTTCGGCCCGATCGCCTCGTCGACGAGATGCGCGAGCGGCGGGCTGGCCTGCGCCAGCCAGCGGCGCGGCGTGATGCCGTTGGTGACATTGGTGAAGCGATCGGGAAAAAGCCGCGCAAAGTCCGCGAAGATATCGCGCGTCATCAGCTGCGAATGCAGCTTGGACACGCCGTTGACCTTGTGGCTCGCAACGATCGCCAGATAAGCCATGCGCACGCGCCGCTGGCCATATTCATCGACGAGCGAAATGCGGCGGATAAAGTCGAGATCGTGCGCGCCCTTGTCGCTCGCTTCGCGCAAAAAGGCCGCGTTGATGTCGAAGATGATTTCCAGGTGGCGCGGCAACAAGCGCGCCAATAGTTCGACGTCCCAGGTTTCCAGCGCCTCGGGCATCAGCGTGTGGTTCGTGTATGAGAACACGCGCTTGATATGCCCCATCGCCTCGTCCCACGGCATGTGGTGGACGTCCACCAGCAGGCGGATCAACTCGGGGATCGCCAGCACCGGGTGGGTGTCGTTCAGGTGCACCGCGACTTTGTCGGAGAAGCGCCCGAACGTGCTGTGCGTGCGCAGATAGCGGCGGATCAAGTCCTGCATCGTCGCCGAAACGAAGAAATATTCCTGGCGCAGACGCAGTTCGCGGCCCGCCATGGTCGAATCGTCGGGATACAGCAGACGCGATACGTTCTCCGAAATATTGCGTGCTTCCACGGCGCGCTGATAGTCGCCCTGGTTGAAGGCCGAAAGATCGAGTTCCTCGTCGGCGCGTGCCGACCAGAGCCGCAGCGTGTTGGTCGCGCTGGTCGCATAGCCGGGAATCACGGTGTCGTAGGCCATCGCATTGACGTGCGTGGTCTCGATCCATTCGACATGGCCGTCGCGCTGCACCGTGCGCCCGCCGAAATGCACGGGATACTGCACCTCGGGCCGCGGAAACTCCCACGGATTGCCCGAGCGCAGCCAGTAATCGGGCGCCTCCACCTGCTCGCCGTTGATGATCTGCTGGCGGAACATGCCGTAGTCGTAGCGAATGCCGTAGCCGAAGCCCGGAATGCCCAGCGTCGCCATCGAGTCGAGAAAGCAGGCCGCCAGCCGGCCAAGGCCGCCGTTGCCGAGCGCCGCGTCGGGTTCGAGATCGATCAGCGCTTCCATGTCGACGCCGACGCCCGCGAGCGCCTCCTTCATCGGCTCATAGATACCGAGCGCGAGCAGCGCGTTCGAAAACGTGCGGCCGATCAGGAATTCCATCGACAGGTAATAGACGCGTTTGACGTCCTGGTCGTACTGGCGGCGCGTGGTCACCATCCAGCGCTCGACGAGACGATCGCGCACGGCGAGCGCCGCGGCATGCAACCAGTCCTGCGGGCGCGCGGTCACGGCGTCCTTGCCGACGCCGTACATCAGACGGTTCGAGATGGAACGGCGCAGCGCATCGGCGCTGCTCTTCAACTGGTCGAATTCAAGACCAACTGCTGTCATCGAATGCCTCCCGGAAAAAGCGGCGCGCTGCGGGATGCCAGGATGGCGGGCGCGGCGCGCGGGCGTTCGGGCTGCGCTTGCACGTCGCGTGCCGGGCATGGCGAGATTCGCTCGCAAGGGCAACGCGCGTGGGCACCGTCGCGGTGCACTTCGGCCACGCAAAAACGCGGGCCGGCAGGCGCAGATCAGTTTGCAGAGTAGGACATTTTCAAGACGTGCGGCGGCGCGGCAACCATGCAGGACGCATTATCTACGGCGTTCGTATAGGGTAGCGAAACGCGTTATGCGCCGCTGCACGGCCCATTCGCGAAGCCCGCACGGGCTGGCTGTTAGTTGCGATCACGACGCGAATAAAGACTCGGCTTACAGCTTCCCCACGCTCTGAAGCAAGCGCTGCACAATCGCGCGACCTCTGTGACAATCGCGGAATCGTTCGCACGATGCCGTGGCGCGCCTGTGCCCCCGCCCGTGCCTGAACCTTTGCTCCGCCCTGACCACGCCTGAGACCGCCTTGTCCGAAACCGTATCCGCGCCGAAAGAAACCGGGCGCGCCGACGCCCCCATGACGGCGAAGAACCGCCGCGCCATGGCCGCCGTGATGCTCGCCGTCGCGCTGGCGACGCTCGACACCGCCATCGCCAACACGGCCCTGCCCGCCATCGCTGCCGATCTGCACGCGGCGCCCGCGGCCTCGGTGTGGATCATCAACGCCTATCAACTCGCGATGGTCGCCACGCTGCTGCCGCTCGCGGCGCTGGGCGACATCCTCGGCCATCGCCGCATCTATCTGAGCGGGCTGGCGATCTTCACCGTCGCGTCGCTCGCCTGCGCGCTCGCGCCGTCGCTCACGGCGCTGGCCGGGGCGCGCGTGCTCCAGGGCCTGGGCGCGAGCGCGATCATGAGCGTCAACACCGCGCTGATCCGCTTTCTCTACCCGCCGCACCGGCTCGGGCGCGGCCTCGGCATGAACGCGCTGATCGTGGGCGTGTCGTTCGCGGTGGGCCCGACCATGGCTTCGCTGATTCTCTCGGCGGGCACGTGGCCGTGGCTGTTCGCGATCAATGTGCCGCTCGGCGTGGTCGCGCTGGTGTTCGCGATGCCCGCGCTGCCGCAGACGGCGCGCGGCAAGCACGCGTTCGACCCGGTCGCCGCGCTGCTCAATCTCGTGACCTTCGCCGCGCTGATCTTCGCACTCGGCGAGGCGGCGCAGCGCGCGCCGGGCAAGGAAGTGGCGACGGCCGCCGTCATCGCGCTGGTGTTCGGCGCGCTGCTGATCCGCCGCGAAGTCGGCCATCCCGCGCCGATGCTGCCCGTCGATCTGTTCAAGCGCCCCGTTTTCGCGCTCTCGTCGCTCACGGCAATCTGCTCGTTCGCGGCCCAGGGCCTGGCGTTCGTGTCGCTGCCGTTCTATTTCGAAACCGTGCTGATGCGCAGCCAGGTGGAAACCGGCTTCCTGATGACGCCCTGGCCCGTGGTCGTGGCCGCCGCCGCGCCCATCGCGGGACGCCTTTCCGACCGTTATCCGCCGGGCCTGCTCGGCGCGATCGGGCTGGCGATCCTCGCGGTGGGCATGGCGTCGCTGGCGATGCTGCCGGTGCACCCGAGCGTGATCGACATCGTGATCCGCATGGCGATCTGCGGCGCGGGCTTCGGCTTCTTCCAGTCGCCCAATCTGCGCGCGATCATGGCGGCCGCGCCGCCCGAGCGCAGCGGCGGCGCGAGCGGCACCGTCGCCGTTTCGCGGCTGCTCGGGCAGACCACGGGTGCGGCGTTGGTCGCGCTGTGCTTCGGGATCGCGGGCAAGCATGGCCCGACCGTGGCGCTCAGCCTGGGCGCCGCGTTCTCGGCGGCAGCGAGCGTGGCGAGCGGCCTGCGCCTGTTCGCACCGTCGCATCGCGCAGGCGGACATTGAAGCGGGAGGAAGCAGGAGGAAGCGGCGCGGTTGCCCGCGCCGCCTATTGACGCCGGGAGAATCAGCGGTTGAAGTACGCCTTCACGGCGGCGACGAAGGTGTCGATATCGGCGGCGCTCACGTCCAGATGCGTCACGAAGCGCGACGCGTAGAGCATTTGCGTGAGGATGCCGCGCTCCTTGAGCCACGCCTCCAGCGGCACACAGTCCGCTTGCGGGAACTGCGCGAACACCATGTTCGTGGCGTGCGACGTCACCTTGACCTCGTCGATCTGCGCAAGTCCGGCCGCGAGGCGCGCGGCATTCGCGTGATCGTCGGCTAGGCGCGCGACGTTGTGGTCGAGCGCGTAGAGGCAGGCCGCCGCCAGCACGCCCGCCTGGCGCATGCCGCCGCCCAGCACCTTGCGCCAGCGGTGCGCCACGTCGATCAGCGCACGGCTGCCCACCAGCACCGAGCCGACCGGCGCGCCCAGTCCCTTCGAAAAACAGATCGACACCGAATCGAAACCCTCGGCCAGCGCGCCCAGCGACTGGCTCGACGCCACCACCGCATTGAACACGCGCGCGCCGTCGAGGTGGGTCGCGAGGCCCTTGCCATGCGCGAACTGCGTGGCTTCGGCGACGTAGGCCGCCGGTAGCACCTTGCCGCCGATGGTGTTTTCCAGCGCGAAAAGGCGCGTGCGCGCGAAGTGATCGTCGATCGGCTTGATCGCGGCGGCGACCCGTTCGAGGGGAATCGAGCCGTCCGCGGCATTGTCGAGCGGCTGCGGCTGGATGCTGCCGAGCACCGCCGCGCCGCCGCCCTCGTACTTATAGGTGTGCGCCAGCTGGCCGACGATGTATTCGTCGCCGCGCCCGCAGTGCGCCATCAGCGCGGCGAGGTTGCTTTGCGTACCGCTCGGGAAGAACAGGCCCGCTTCCTTGCCGGCTTCTTCGGCGACGCGCGCTTGCAGGCTCAGCACGGTGGGATCGTCGCCCCAGACGTCGTCGCCGGTTTCGGCGCGGGTCATGGCGGCCAGCATGGGCTGGCTGGGACGGGTGACGGTGTCGCTACGCAAATCGATCATGCGATGGAATCCTCAAAAAAGCCGAGCCGTCTGGCGGTGCACGGCAAGCAGGCGAGACGTGGAAACCATCGAGTGTATTTTCAAACAACGCGCCCTGGCAAATCACCGAAAAGCGCACCGAAAAGCGCACCGAAATGCACGGCGACAGGCAGGGCGCGAAGTTGCGCGGCGTTGCGGGAGCGCCGCGCGAGAGGTATTGCGAAGATTTAACGCGACAGCAGCGGCAGCGGATCGACCGGCTTGCCGTCGCTGCGCACTTCGAACTGAACGCCCGCGACGCCATTGTTGTCGACGCCCATTTCGGCAATCGGCTGGCCCTGCGAGACGGCGTCGTCTTCCTTCACGAGCAGGCGGCCATTGTGGCCATAGGCCGTCACGGTCTGGTCGTTGTGCTTGATGATGACGAGCGGGCCGTAAGCCTCGATGCCCGTGCCCGCGTACACCACGCGGCCAGCGGCGGCGGCCTTGACCGGTTCGCCCGGCGCGCCGCCGATCACGATGCCCGTCGACTTGCCCGGCACGAAGCGTTGCAGGATGGGGCCGCGCGCGGGCCACATGAGCGTGAGCGTCGAGCCAACCGGATTGGGCACGGCAACACCGTTCGCGGCAGGCGCGTTGCTGGTGAGCGCGGGCGGCTGGGGCGCGGCGCCGGCGCTGTAGCCTGCGGGCGGCGCGACGCGCAGCACCTGGCCCGGCAGCACCTGGGCGTTCGGCGGCAACTGGTTCCAGCTCGCCAGATCCTGCGGGCGCTGGCCATAAGCCGACGCGATGCGCGAAAGCGTGTCGCCGGGATTGACGCGGTAGTAACCAGCGGGCACACCGTTGGATGTCGGGGTGGGCGGCGCGGAGTAGCGGTTGCCTTCCCAGGGTGTGAGCGTACAGGCGCCGCAGGCAAGCGTGAGTGCAGCCAGAGCCGCGTACGCGCCTGGAATTCGCCGTTGTTGATTCATGTTGCTGTTCCTCGCTGGTTCCTCGCTACGTACGACGGGGATACGTATTGTTGGATGCGCGTGGGGCCGCCGGCGTTCGCCCGCGAAACCCTCTCCGTTGATTAATAAGCCGGAATTGGCGAACGGCCCCCATTATATCGTCCCGGGCGTGGCGGCTTTTTTAAGGCGCACGCACAGCCGCATCCGTTAAATTCCCTGCCATCGGCAGAATGTTCTTACTTCCGTCGTACAAACTCGCTAGCCCGTTTCAGCCCTCGCCTATACTGGGCTTTATCGCCTGCCGATAATCAGACAAAAACCGCCGATCCGCCTCTCGCTGTGGTGCAACGTACGTCCCTGAGGGAACCCAGGATGAACAAAGCCACCTTCCTTTCTGTGCAGATCAACGTCGAAGACGTCGCGGCATCGCCGGGCCTCGTCGAATTGTTGAACAACCACCTCGTGTTCGCCGCCGACGTGGCCGAAGCCGCCGACGAACTTGTCCAGCACGCCAGCGTCGCCCGCCTGTCCGGCGGCCTGCACGCCACCGTCGAGATACCCGCCATCGTCGTCGAACGCCTGCGCGATGCGCTCGACACCCTGAGCGGCTACGACGAGACCTGGCTGTTCGCGCTGGAGCCCGGCCGCGCACTCTTCGACGATATCGCACGCCGGCCGCGCCTGCTGCACTGACGCGCCGGGCGCACAACCATCATCGGACACGCCGGAGCGGGCCGCGCGAGCGCCCGCCCCGCCTGACCGCCTGGCGAACGTTATCGGTCATTCAAGTCGCAGGATGCACGAACCGTCTGGCGGGGCATTTCTGGGGACACACCGTGAAGTCATTTCTACATCGCCGCAACGCCGTGCTGTCGGGCGGCGCATCGCATCTGGTCTCCGTGAACGTCGATCCGTCATCCGATGACGCGAACGCCGCAATCGAGGCAGTCGAACTCATCGCCGACGCAGCGCCGTCAGCAAATCACGCGCCTGACGCCGCTGGCAGCGATGAGCAAGCCAGCGCGATTGCGGCGGACGGCCCTGATTCGAGCGCGCCTGCCCGCCCCGTGTCCACGCTGCATGTGGTGCCGGCCGTGCCCGCGCACCTCGCCAATCGCCCGGTTCAGCTTGCAGACGGCGCGTCTTTCGCCGCCCTCGCCGCTGCGGACGAGTTGAGCACCTTCCGCGCATTCCGCAGTTTCGATTATTCGGTGACGCTGCTGTTTCACGCGCGCTCGCTCGCGTACTTTGTGGCCATGTACCAGGACGACACGCTCTGGCATGCCTTTCGCGCCGCCGATCTCGAATCCGCGGGCGCGGTGTTTCACCATCTGGAGGAGCAGGCGACGCGTCTAGCCGATGGCGAAACGCGTCTTGCGCAGCTGGCTGCGCAAAATGCGACGCTGGCTCGGCAAATCGAGGAATCAGAAGCGCACGCCGAACGGCTGCGAATAGACCTGCAACGTCACGCGGAACAGGAGCATCAGGTCACGGCACGCCAGCATCAGGTGCGCCGGGACGTGGCCCAACTGGAGGCGCAGCGCATTGCGGCGCAAGCGCAGTTGAACAAGGCGCACCGGACGATTCATCAGCTCAGCGTGACGAGCAACGAAGGCGTGCCGCATTTGCCTGGGCGCTGAAGCGGCTGCGCGGCGCGAAAACCGGCGCCCCAAAAACGAAAAGCGCGGGCCGGTAAGAACCGGGCCGCGCTGGACTGCATGCTGCTACTGCGTACTTCACTTTCTACCTCTGCTGCTTCATACACCTGCGAGTACTGCTTACTGCAACAACTCATGCAACCTCTCTGCGTACTGCGACTTCTACTGCTTACTGCTTACTGCTTACTGCTTACTGCTTACTGCTTACTGCAACTTCTACTGCCTCTTTCTCACGCAACTGCTACTGCAACATCTACTGCGTACCGCAACGACTCAAGCAACAACACAACAACATCAACTGCGTGCTACGTACTGCTACTGCGTACTACACCTCTGTGCTGACTTCGACCTTCTACTGCGTACTGCAACTGCTACTACGTACCGCATGCTGCAACTGCTAACTACTCAAGCAACAACCAGAACAACTTCAACTGCGTACTGCAACTGCTGACCACTACTGCGTACTACACCTCTGTGCTTGCTTCGACCTTCTACTGCGTACTGCAACTTCTACTACTCACTACCTGCAACCACTGCTAACCACTGCTAACCACTCAAGCAACAACACAACAACTTCAACTGCGCACTGCAACTGCCTGACACACCTCTGTGCTCACTGCAACCTTCTACTGCTCCACTCACTACCACTTCTACTGCTACTACTCGCACTGCATTTACAACCGCCTTCTTCGCGAAGCCGCTGCACACCGCAGCTCCGCTTCAACTCACAGCCACGCCCTGCTTAGTGGCCGAAATACACTGCCTGCGACGGCGTGACATGTGCCGGTTGCACAGCCGGGCCGCCAGCCTGCGACGTGCCAACTGCCGGCGCGCCGTAACCGCTGGTGTCGCCGCGAGCCAGCTTTTCCTGGGTCACGCGCGCCTGGGCGGCTTGAAGATTTTCGGGGTAATTCACACGGTCGGCCGACGGGTTGTAGCCAGCCTGTTCGAGCTCG
This sequence comes from Paraburkholderia bannensis NBRC 103871, assembly GCF_000685015.1. Lineage (GTDB taxonomy): Bacteria > Pseudomonadota > Gammaproteobacteria > Burkholderiales > Burkholderiaceae > Paraburkholderia > Paraburkholderia bannensis. The sequence goes on from NZ_BAYA01000008.1 coordinate 39,352, forward strand.
ACGAGCTCGGCGCGCACCTGGGCGCGGGTCAAGCCTTGCTGGCTCGACTGGGCAAACGAAAGCGACGGAACAACGAGAGCGGCTGCCACGACGACTGCGGGGATAAGCTTCTTCATGATTTGACCTCCATCTGTTTTATTGACGCTTCCGGGCGGGTGTTCATGTCCGTCTGCGATTGACTGAAGTCTAGGCTCTTATCCGCTCTAGGGAAAACCCTAATTACAAAATACACCGTTGCGAAAACGGTAATAAAAAAGGGGAACCTCATGAGGTCCCCCTATTCATTCGACGAATACCCGCAACGACAATGCGGGCAATAGCCGCAGTGAACGCTGACCTAGCCGCCCACTACGACCTGCCGGTTGATGCGATTACGACCAGTCGGCGTGGAAGCTGCCCGGCTTGTCGGTGCGCTCGAACGTGTGCGCGCCGAAGAAGTCGCGTTGCGCCTGCACCAGATTGGCGGGCACGCGCTCCGAACGGTAAGCGTCGAAGTACGCAATCGCCGACGAGAACGCCGGCACCGGCACGCCTGCCGTCACGGCCTGGATCACCACGTCGCGCAGCGCAGCCTGATAGTTCGCCGCGATATCGGCGAAATAGGGATCGAGCAGCAGGTTGGCGAGCTGCGCGTCCTTCGCGTAGGCGTCCGTGATCTTCTGCAGGAAGCGCGCACGGATGATGCAGCCCGCGCGGAAGATTTTGGCGATCGTGCCGTACTGCAGATCCCACTTGTACTCGTCCGAGGCGGCGCGCAGCTGCGCGAAACCCTGTGCGTACGAAATCACCTTCGAGAAGTACAGCGCGCGGCGCACAGCTTCGATGAAGGCCGCACGGTCGCCCGAGAACGGCTTCGCGTCCGGGCCAGACAGCACCTTGCTCGCGGCCACGCGCTGCGTCTTGAGCGACGACAGGACGCGGGCGAACACGGCTTCGGTAATGAGCGGCAGCGGCGCGCCCAGGTCCAGCGCGTTCTGGCTCGTCCACTTGCCGGTACCCTTCTGCGCGGCGCGATCCAGGATCACGTCGACGAGGTACTGGCCCGTCTCTTCGTCCTTCTTGGCGAAGATCTTCGAGGTAATTTCGATCAGGTAGCTGTCGAGCTCGCCCTGGTTCCACTCGGTATAGACCTTGCCGAGTTCTTCGTTCGTGAGGCCGGCCACCTGCTTGAGCACCGCGTAGCTTTCCGCGATCAGCTGCATGTCGCCGTATTCGATGCCGTTGTGCACCATCTTCACGTAATGGCCTGCGCCGTCCGGGCCCATGTAGGCCACGCACGGCTCGCCGTCGGCGGGCGCCTTCGCTGCGATTTCGGTGAGGATCGGTGCAACCAGATCGTAAGCATCGCGCTGGCCGCCCGGCATGATCGACGGGCCCTTGAGCGCGCCTTCTTCGCCGCCCGACACGCCCGTGCCGATGAAATGCAGGCCCGCCTTGGCGAGTTCCTGGTTGCGGCGGATCGTGTCGGTGAAGTGCGTGTTGCCGCCGTCGATCAGGATGTCGCCCTTGTCCAGCAGCGGCTTGAGCGCCGCGATGGTGGCGTCGGTGGCTTCGCCGGCCTTGACCATCAGCAGAATGCGGCGCGGCTTTTCGAGCGACTCCACGAACTCTTCGAGCGTGAAAGTGGGCACCAGCTTGCGCTCGGGGAACTCAGCGATCAGCTCATCGGTTTTCTCGCGGCTGCGGTTGAACACCGACACCGCATGGCCGCGGCTTTCGATGTTGAGCGCAAGATTGCGCCCCATCACGGCCAGACCCACCACGCCGATTGCCTGTTTGCTCATGTTGACTCTCCACTTCAATCGATTGGGGTGACGCTCGCGCAGGTCTTGCGCAAGACGTCGATCGTGCAAGGATAAGGGAAACGCTCCAACGATGCGTGATTGCGGGCAAGGGCTACAGCGCGCTTTCGCCTCGCCTTTGCGCCTGCAATCGCGCCTGCAACCGCGCGTTCAATCGCACCTGCATTCGTCTTCGCATTGTCTTCGTGTCCGGCGCACGCTTTGTGGGCGCGCGCCGCTTATCGAGGGCCGCGATTATCGCTCAGTTGACGCCTGCTGGGCGCTCGCAGCCAACTTCTCCTTGCGAAAAACTACCGTGAAATTGTTTGCCGGCATCGGCACGACAGCCTCGCAAACGAAGCCCTCGGCGCGCGCAAGCGCATCGACGGCCTCAAGGTCGCGCACGCCCCATGCCGGATCACGCGCACGCAGATCGGCGTCGAAGGCTTCGTTCGACGGCGCCGTGTGCGCGCCGTCGCGCCGGTACGGCCCGTACAGCACCAGCACGCCGCCCGGCGCAATGCGCGCGCCCGCGCCTTTCGTCAGCGCAATCGCGGCTTCCCACGGCGCAATGTGGATCATGTTGATGCAGACGATCGCATCGACCGACTCGATCGGCCATGGTTCGCTGCGCACGTCCAGATCCAGCGGCGCACGCAGGTTCGCGAGGCCGGCGTGCGCGCGCCACGCGTCGATGGAGGCGCGAGCGCGCGGATCGGCGTCGCTCGGCTGCCAGTCGATGCCGGGCAGCGCCGCCGCGAAATGCACGGCGTGCTGGCCCGTGCCGCTCGCGATCTCCAGCACCGTGCCGCGCGCGGGCAGCGCCATGCGCAGGACGTCGAGGATCGGCGCGGCGTTGCGCGCGGCGGCGGGCGCGGTGAGGCGCAGGCTGGCTTGAGGGTCGGTCATCGGGTTCGGCAAATGTCGGTTTTCAGTTCAGTAGAGGCTCTTTTTCATGCGCTCGGCGAGATCGGCTTCGTAGCGTTCGACGTCGAAGCCCTCGCCGTATTGCTCGTCGCTTACGCGGCGCAGCATTTCACCGGCGCTCGGCAGTTGCGAGCGCTCCACGAAGCGCGCCGGATCCCAGAGATTCGAGCGCGCAATCGCCTTGGCGCAGTGGAAATACACGCTTTCGACCTCGATCAGCAGCACCGAGCGCGGCGGCTTGCCGTCGACGGCGCAACTTTCTAGCAGCGCCGCATCGAGACTCACGCGCGCACGGCCATTGACGCGCAGCGTCTCGCCCACGCCCGGCACCATGAACAGCAGTCCGACCTGCGGCGCGGCCACGACGTTACGCAGGCTGTCGACGCGATTGTTGCCGGGCCGGTCGGGCAGCGCGAGCGTGCGCGAATCGAGGATCCTCACGAAACCGGGCGCGTCGCCACGCGGCGAGCAGTCGAGCCCGTCCGGGCCACCCGAGGCGAGCACCACGAACGGCGACAGCTCGATAAAGCGGCGGTAATCCGCATTGATATGGTCGATTTCCTTGCGCAGCGAGCGTTCGTTCGGCGCGCCGTAGTGCGCTTCGAGTTCGGCGGTCGTGTTCATCGTGTTCAGCATGGGGCACTTCCTCGTCGATGGATCGAATCTGGAGCGATGCAAATCAACAGCGAATCAGGCCGCGAGGCGCGCGACGAGCGCTTCGAGCGTGGCCGCGCAGGGCGCCGCCACCTTGAGCGCAAGCAGCGGATCGGCGCGCGTCTTGCCGAGGTTGATGGCCGCAACCGGCTTGCCGCGCTGCTGCGCCCAGGCGCAAAAGCGATAGCCCGAATACACCATCAGCGACGAGCCCACCACGAGCACCGCGTCCGCCGCATCGAGCGCCGCCGACGCCGCGGCCACGCGCTCGCGCGGCACGTTCTCGCCGAAGAACACCACGGAGGGCTTGAGCATGCCGCCGCAAGCCGCGCAGGCCGGAATGTCGAAGGCATTGGCGCCGTCGAAGTCGAGATGGGCGTCGCCGTCGGCGGCCGGTTCGGCGAGTGCGCCCGCCACGGCCGGGTTACGCGCGACCAGTTCCGGCTGGATCGAGGCGCGCGTGTACTGCGCGCCGCAATCGAGGCAATGCACGTGGCCGATGCTGCCGTGCAGCTCGATCACGTCGCGGCTGCCCGCACGCTGATGCAGGCCGTCGACGTTCTGCGTGACGAGCGCGCCGACCCGTTGCGCCGCGTCGAGCTGCGCGAGCGCGCGGTGCGCGCCGTTGGGCTGCGCAAGGCCGACGGTCGGCCAGCCGATCATGCTGCGCGCCCAGTAGCGGCGTCGCCAGCTTTCCGAACCGAGAAACTCTTGCAGCGTGATGGGCGGCGAGCGCTTCCAGGCGCCGTTGTCGTCGCGATAGCCCGGGATGCCCGAATCGGTGCTGATACCCGCGCCGGTCAGCACGAACAGGCGCGGGTGACGCTCGATGAACGCGTGAAGCGCGTCGAGCGCGGCGGTTTCCAGGGTGGCCGGTGCGGGCGAGACCACGGAATTGACGGCGATGAGCGGGGCGGGATCGGGCATGGCTCGGGACGTGACTCGACTCGGCGGGGCTTGGCGTGGCGTGGCGTGAAGTGGCGGCTTGCTAGCCCGTCGCTTTCGCGGATTGTTCCGCTGCCGGCTGACGTTGCGCCTCGCGCGTTTCCCACGCCGCGAGTTCGGCGCGGTAACGGCTCACTTCGTCGTTGTACAGATCGAAGACGCAAGGGTCGCAGCCGCTTTGGCAGCAGGCGTTGTCATCGGGCCGCTCGGGCGGCTGCGGACGCGGATCGTCCTCGGGACGCGGGGGCAAAGACATGAAGGGACAGGCTTTTTAAGCAGAACGCCTTCCAGTATACGGGAGGGCGTCGAGGTGCGTTGAGGGCGCTGCAGGGGGCCATGTCTGGCGCCTGGTGACTAGTCGTCGCTCAAGCGCGCATACAACTGAAAATTTCCGGGTATGCCGCGGATCATGCGATAGGAGCGAAGCAACCCCTCGTGCCGATACCGGCACTTCTGCAGCACGCGCGCCGAGCCTGAGTTCGTCTCAAGCACTGTCGCCTGCACTCGAATAAATCCAAATGCCGAAAACGACCATTCAGTCACCGCCGAGCATACGGCGCTCGCAATGCCCCTGCCCCAATAGTCAGGCGCAAGGTCATACGCGATTTCAGCGGTACGGTTGACGTCGGAGACGGTATGAAACCCTATCGTGCCAATCAGGTCGCCAGCAATGTCGTTGACGATCGCCAACCGCCTGATTGAGGACGGCAACTCAGAGTCAAACCCATCAAACATCGGCAGAAGGTCATTTTCCGATTGCAGGTTCCAGCTAGTGTGCCGGACAACGTCAGGCTTGCGCAGATAGGCATACCACGAAGGCAAATCATGGCGTTCGAGCTGACGTAGCGAGAGGCCTGGATAGCCTGACTGAGGCGCGTTGTGAATTTTCATCGTTGTTTCCTCGGTAGGGAGAGTGCGCGTAAAGCCCGCAACCATGGCGGTGAAAGAGGCATGGCCAGGCTCGGCGAAAACTTACCCCTGCAACTTCAACGTCAACCTCAACTCAACCCCAGCCCCGCCCGCAACACCTCTACAAACGCCCTGCCCGCCTGCGAATCCATGCCTCCGTCGCGCCACACCGCGAACACGCCGACCGTCAGTTCCGGCGCGACGCGCCGGATCGCCACCGGTTCGCCCGCGCTGCGCGCCGTGATCTCGTCGAGCAGCACACGCCCCACACCGCGCGCCGCGAGCGAGCGCGCCACGTACCAGGTCTGCGCCTCGACGGCGGCAAGCTGCCCGTCCACGCCCTGCGTTTCGAGCCAATGCCCGATAGCCTCGCCCAGCGGATCGACATTGCCAATGCTGATCCATTCGCCCGCGACGCACTCCTCAAGCGCGAGCGGCGCGTCTTCGGGCGACGGGTCGTCGGGCGGCGCGACACACACCACGGCGGTGCGCCCGAGCTCGAACGCCTCGATGCCTGGCCGCGCGGGCGGGTTCAGCGCAACGCCCACGTCGAGTTCGCGCGTAAGCAGGGCGTTGAGCAGTTCATCGGTATGGCGGGTCTGGATCTTGAGCGAGACGTCCGGATAGCTCGCGCGGAACGCTTCGACGGCCTGTGGAATCAGGCTCATCCCGAGGCTGGGCAGGCAGCCGATCCGCAGCAATCCTTGCGGACGCAACGAAAGATTGCGGGCGAGATCGCGAATGCTGTCGAGATTCGACTGCAGCTTCTGCGTTTCGGCGAACAGCAGTTCGGCTTCGCGCGTGGGCTGCAGGCGGCCGTGAGCACGCGCGAACAGCTTGAGGCCCGCGCTGCGCTCGGCATGCGCGAGCACTTTGCTCACGGCGGGCTGCGAGACGCACAGCAACTCGGCGGCCTTGGAAAGCGAGCCGGTGCGCATGATCGCGTGGAAGACTTCGATATGACGTAGACGCATGGTGCGCGAGCCGTATGCAGGCCAGCCTCAGGCATGGCCCGCATACCGCGGAACAAAAGCGCAAGGATAGCGCGTCCGGGCCCGTCGACGGTCGCGCTCATCGGCAAAAACAACGGCAAAAACACGGGCAAAAAGCACCGGCAAAAGCCCGCAAAAAAATCACACGCGGAAATCGGCCGCCATGTCCTCGTCGCTGCGCGCGGAAATCTCGCCGCTGCGCGCCGCTTTCACGAATGCGTCGTAGTCGCGCTCCACCTGATCCGCGTAGGCCGCGCCGTAACCCACGAGCGCTTCGGCAAACTGATCGCTGCGGCCGATATACGCGGCAATTTCAATCGCCGAGTTACCCGACTTCGCGTGCGCACGCGCCATCGCCCAGCCGCACATGCGCGCATAACCGGCGAGCAGCGTGCTGTCGAGCAGATCGAGTTCGACCGAAAGCTTCATGTCGCGCAACTGCCGAAAATAAAAGTGCCGCCCCGACGGCCCGGTCGACCAGCCTAGGAACAGGTCGCTCGCGGCCTGCAACAGGCGCTGCCCATGCACGACGCGCGCGCCTTCGTGCTTGAACGCGGGAGACTTGAAATACTGCGAAATCACCGAACGGCGCGCCTCCTTGATTTGCAGGAACAGCGGCTTGTCATAGTGATCGACGAGCATCATCACGAGGCAGCGCGTGCCCACGCTGCCCACGCCCACCACCTTGAATACGAGATCCTGGATCTCGAAGTGCTCCAGCAACTCGCGGCGCTCGGGCGCGAGCGTCTTCAGGTAGGCATCGTATGTGGGCGTGATGAGCGAGCGCCAGTCGCCGAGCGTCAGCCAGTTGTCTTCGGATTCGTAGAGCGAGTTCGGGCCGTGTACGTGAAAGAGCGCGGGCGGCGCATCGCGGATCGTCCAGTGCGCGCCGTCACGATATGCCAGCTTCTCCAGCATGCTTTCGTGCGTGCGGCCCGCGGCCTTCTCCATGCCCCGGCGGATCATGCGGCGGCCTTCCGGCGTGAGCGCGCCTTCGGCCATGCGGTCGAAGGTGATCTTGTCGTACCAGAGTTCGAGCGCGCCGAATTCCGAGTACTGGCGCATGCGGTCGCGATAGGTGTTCACGACCGTCATCACCAGGTCCTCCGCCACGCCGCGCGAATAGCGCATGTGCCGCGCGGCGACGACGAAGCTCGCGACCAGCCGCTTGAGATCCCATTCCCAGGGGCCGGGCGCGACCTCGTCGAAATCGTTGAGATCGAAGACCAGCTGGCGCTCGGGCGTCGCGAAGCCGCCGAAATTCAGCAGATGGCCGTCGCCGCAAATCTGCATCGCCATGCCGGTGTTGGGCACCTGGGCGAGGTCGTGCGCCTGGAGCACGGCGCTGCCGCGAAAGAACGTGAACGGCGAAACGATCATGCGCCCGTAACGCAGCGGCACGAGATTGGGCACGCGGCCTTCACTGCTTTCCTTGAGTAGCGCGAGCGGGTCGCGCTTGAGATCGCCCACCATGCGGTGGCTCGAACGCTTCGCCTTTTCGCGCGCGGCGCGTCCGGCCGCTTCGCGTTCCGCAACGGTCCTTCCATTCATGAACTGCTCCCGTTCTTGAGGATGTTCGTGGATGCCGTGATTCGTCCCGCATCGGCGCGCCTGCTCGTCTTCCCGTCTGCTCGTCTGACAGAACAAGGCGCCTGCGTATTTAAGCGTGTGGCCCTCTTTCGCGCAAGCGCCCATTGTGCGCGCAACGCCCGCCACGCTCGTGTACCGTGCGCACTGGACGTCGCGCGCGGGGACGGCGTCAGCGGGCTGTCCCGGACGCGTGAGCCGGGTTCGACCTTCGCCGCATCGCGAGGCCTCAATGAATGTCGACGTTTATGGAACGCTCGTCGCTGCGTCGCTCGTGCTGCTGCTCGGCAACCGGCTCGTGGCCGCGCTGCCGCTGCTGCGCCGCTGGACGATTCCAGAGCCCGTGGCGGGCGGCCTCGTGGCCGCGCTCGTGCTGTTCGGCCTGCATGCGTTCGCTAACATCGACGTAAGCTTCGACGCTTCGCTGCAGACGCCGCTGATGCTCGCGTTCTTCGCGACCATCGGACTCAATGCGAATCTCGCGAGCCTCAAGGCAGGCGGCCCGATGCTCGCGCGCTTTCTGGTCGTGGTCATCGGCCTGCTGGTGCTGCAGAACGTGGTCGGCATCGGGCTCGCCTATGCGCTGGGCGTCGATCCGCTGTTCGGCTTGCTGGGCGGCTCGGTCTCGCTGTCCGGCGGGCATGGCACCGGCGCAGCGTGGGGCAAGGTCTTCACCGAGCATCACGGCTTGCAGTCCGCGACCGAAGCCGCCATCGCCTGCGCGACCTTCGGGCTCGTGATGGGCGGCATCCTCGGCGGCCCGGTCGCGCAACGTCTGCTCAAGCGGCTTGGGCGCGGCGCAGACGCGATCGAAGGCCAGCAGGCGAAGGGCAGCGCCGATGCCCAGGCGTTCGAGGAGCCCAAAGCCGAGCAGCCCACCACCGCCGCCGCCTTCATCGGAACGCTCACGCTGATCGCCATCAGTCTCGCGGCCGGCAACGTCATTGCGCGCTGGCTCGTGGGCACGCCCGCGGAGCTGCCGGCGTTCGTTTGCGTGCTGTTCGTGGCGGTGCTGCTCGCCAACGGGCTCGCGCTCGCGGGCCGCCCGGTCACCGCCCATGCCGTGGCGCTGATCGGCAACGTGAGCCTGGCGCTGTTCCTCGCGATGGCGCTCATGACGCTGCGGCTCTGGGATCTGGCCGCGCTCGCGTTGCCGGTATTCTCGATCCTCGTCGCGCAGACGGTGCTGATGGTGCTCTACGCCCTCTTCGTCACGTTCCGCGTGATGGGCGCGAACTACGACGCCGTCGTGCTCGCAGCGGGCCATTGCGGCTTTGGGCTGGGTGCGACGCCCACCGCCATCGCCAACATGCAGGCCGTGACTGCGCGCTTCGGTCACTCGCATCTCGCGTTTCTGGTTGTGCCGATGGTCGCCGCATTCTTTATCGATATCGCCAACGCCATCGTCATCAAGCTGTTTCTCGCCTTGCCGATCTTTCAGTAAATCAGCGTGTAGAACAGCGCCGATTCCATAAGTCATCCTTGATGCTTCGACGGAGAAACTTTAACTGTCGTTAATCGATGGCTGCCCCTATGCTCGAATCATCGTCCGTTTTCATCGTCCGCTTCGGTCGTCTGTCTGCCAGACGCATGAGCGGCAAGCGAACAACGGACACGCGGCTTTCAACGTCATTGGGGAATCACATGAAGATCTGCATTTTCGGCGCCGGTGCGATCGGCGCGATGATGGGCGTGCAGCTCGCGCGCGCGGGCGCGGACGTGAGCTTCGTTGCGCGCGGCCCGCATCTGGCCGCGATGCGCGAAAACGGCGCGCGGCTCTTGATGGACGGCGAGGAATACGTCGCAAAGGTTCGTTGCACGAACGATCCGCGCGAACTGGGCGTGCAGGATGTCGTGATCGTCACGCTCAAGGCACATTCGGTGGCTGGCGTGATCGATTCGATGCAGCCGCTCATCGGCAAGCATACGGCCATCGTCACGGGCACCAACGGCATTCCCTACTGGTACTTCCATCGGCACGGCGGCAAGTTCGAAGGCACGCGCCTGGACAGCATCGATCCCGACGGCGCGCAATGGACGCGCCTGGGCCCCGAGCGCGCGATTGGCTGCGTGCTCTACCCCGCCGCCGAAATCGAGGCGCCGGGCGTGATCCGTCATGTGTACGGCAAGAAGTTTCCCATCGGCGAGCCGTCGGGCGAACGCACGTCACGCATCGTGCAGTTGCACGAAGCGATGACCGCCGCCGGTTTCGACGCGCCAATCCGCGACAATATCCGCGATGAAATCTGGCTCAAGCTGTGGGGCAACCTCTGCTTCAATCCGATCAGCGCGCTCACGCACGCAACGCTCGACGTCATCACGCAGGATCCCGCGACGCGCGCCGTCGCGCGCACGATGATGCTGGAAGCGCAGCGTATTGCCGAGCATTTCGGCGTGCATTTTCGGGTGGATGTCGAGCGGCGTATCGACGGCGCGGGCGCAGTGGGCGCGCACAAGACCTCGATGCTGGTCGACCTGGAGCAGCGCAGGCCCATGGAAATCGATCCGCTGCTGACCGTCGTGCAGGAGATGGGCATGCTGGTGGGCGAAGCGACGCCTGCCATCGACACGGTGCTCGCCCTCGTCAAGCAGCGCGAGCAGATGATGAAGCTTGCGGCTTGAACGGCAGCGACTGGAAACAAAAAGCCGCGCGCAAGCGCGGCTTTTTTCATTACGTCTTTTTCATCACGTCATTGCGCGATTGAATCGACGAGTTGCGGTTCTGGTGTATCGCCATGATCGACGCGCCCCGCTGCGATGAACTGCGCCCACGCGGCCTGCGCACACGGGCGCAAGGAGCGATGACGTCTGCGCACGAGCAGCGTGCTGACCTTCACGACCGGATGCAGCACATGCGCGACGAGCGCCCCGGCGGGCGCCGCCCAGTGGTTGGCATCGTCATCGGCGCAGACCGGCAGGATGCCGATGCCCATGCCGAACTGCGCCATGCGCGCGACGCCTGCCGCGTGGGCGAGTTCCTGCACATGGAGTTCCGGCGCGCGCACGCCATCGAGCGCATGCATGACAGCGTTACGGCAACCCGAATCGCGATTGAGCGTCACAAGCGGCTGATCGGCGAGTGAGCGCCAATGCAGCGCACCACCTGACGCGAGAGGATGTTGCGCGGGCAACAATGCGCACAACGGCGTGGCCGCAATCGGCTGCACGTCGAACTGGCCGCTCGCGAGACGCACTGAAGGGATCGCTTCGGCAATCACGCCGAAGTCCGCCTCGCCCTGTTCCACGGCCTGCAAGACGGCTTCTTGCGGCCAGTCCTGCAAATGCAGCGTGACGGCGGGCAAGGCGGCGGCGCAGTGGGCAATCGCATGAGGCACCCAGCCCGACGACAAGGCAGGATTGCTCGCTACCGTCACCACGCCGCGATGCGCCTGATGCGCGTCGCGGCCTTCGCTCAAGGCCATGTCGATTTCGTCGAGCAGGTGCGCAATGCGCCGCTCGAAGCCGCTGCCCGCCAGCGTGAGTTCGACCTGGCGGGTGGTGCGATCGAAAAGCTTCAGGTCGACGGCTTCTTCCAGTTCGCGCACGCATCGGCTCACGGCGGACTGCGTCAGACCAAATTCGCGCGCCGCGCGCGTAAAGCTGCGCGAGCGCGCGACGGCGACGAATACCTTGAGTTGCTGAAGCGAAACGTTCATCGACATCGGCGGATCAGTGCGTCATTCGCCGGTCTGGTTCTGCCACTGCTGGAGCGTGCCGGAGTGCGTCGCGAGCGTGGCCGACGATGTTTCGCCATCCTGCTCGATCAAGCGCTGGCGCATTGGCGCGAGGATGAATTTCGCGCTCACACCGGCGGCAATCGTGATGACCGCGGCGGCGATGAACACTGCGCTCCAGCCGCCGGTCGCCGACAGCACCGAGGCCACCGGCACGAGCAGCGCGGCCGTACCCTTGGCGGTATAGAGCGTGCCTGCATTGGCGGCCGCGTACTTGCTGCCGAAGGTATCGGCGCAGATCGCCGGGAAGATCGAGAAGATCTCGCCCCAGAACAGGAAGATCAGTGCAGCGAAGGTCATGAACGCATAGGGGTTCGTGCCGTACTGCATCATGCCGAGCAGCGCGAGCCCTTCGCCCACGAAGATGATGAACATGGTGTTTTCACGGCCGATCTTGTCGGAGATGAAGCCGCACAGCGGACGCGTGAAGCCGTTGCAGATATTGTCGATCGACAGCGTGAGCGTGAGCAGCGGCAACGTCGCGCCGAACACCGTCATCGGAATGCGCGCAAGACCCCAGTCTTTCGCAATCGGGCCGATCTGCGCAGTCGCCATCAGGCCACCCGCTGCAACCGCGACGAACGATACGTAGATGATCCAGAACACGGGCTGCCGCACCATCTGCCCAGGCGTGTAGTCGATCCGCGAAACGAGACGCCGTGCCACGCCGCCCACACGCGGCACCGGCTTCACGAGCAGGAAGGCCAGCACGAGAATCGCCGCGCCTTGCAGGATGCCAAAGAACAGAAACGTGTGTTCATAGCCCGAGCGCGTAATCATATTGGCAATCGGGATCACGGTGACCGCCGCGCCCGCGCCAAAGCCCGCCGCCGTGAGGCCCGCCGCCAGGCCGCGCCGGTCGGGAAACAGCTTGAGCGCATTGCCCACGCAGGTGCCGTACACGCCGCCCGCGCCAATGCCCGCGATCACCGAAGACGCATACAGCATCGGCAACGTGGTCGCATAGGAATTGAGCACCCAGGCCAGACCCGCGCAGAGCGCACCGACGGCAACGACCGGACGCGGGCCGAACTTGTCGACGAGCCAGCCTTCGACGGGCACGAGCCAGGTTTCGGTGAGGATGAAGATAGAGAACGCCAGTTGAATCGAGGCTTCGCCCCAGTGATGGCGCGCATTCATCGGCGCGACGAACAGCGTCCACGCGTATTGCAGATTGGCAACGAGCGCCATGCATAGCATGCCGACCACCAGTTGACACCAACGGTTCGTCCAGAACGGACCGTCTTCGCTCCTCTGACCGATTGCATTCATCTCGCTTGTCTCCGCTATCCATTCATGGGGGCCGGTACTTTTGCCGGCCTGCATAGTCTTCAACTTATGGTTCTAGATCTTTCGCTTGTTTTTATTCGATTCGTCACACGGAAATTCGTATTGAAATTCTTTGAATCGATTTCGATTGCTGCTTCCACTTGATACGTTGAAGTGCTTAAAGGACAGCCTCTTGATCCGGGTTTTCCCGCTATAAACGCGGCTTTTTTTGCTGATTTACGCGTTAACCCGCAAGCAATAGACGAGGCATTCGGACTCCTTTCAACTCATGCTAGGGTGAATGCTCAATTACTCACAATTAAAGTTTGTTAGTATGTGGATTCACCATCCTTTATGGATCGGCTATGACCATGCGGAACGCCACGCTGCGCCAGTTGAAGGTCTTCGAGACCGTGGCGCGCCACCTCAGTTTTTCGCGTGCCGCCGAGGAATTGCATCTCACCCAGCCAGCCGTTTCCACCCAGGTCAAGCAGCTTGAGGAACACGCGGGCCTGCCGCTCTTCGAGCAACTGGGCAAGAAGATCTACCTCACGCCGGCCGGCACGGAGATGCTGCATTACAGCCGCGCGATCATGCAGCAGTTCCATGAAGTCGACGAAGCCATGAGCCAGCTAAAAGGCGTCTCAGGCGGCAAGCTCAACGTGGCGGTGATCAGTGCAGGCGACTACTTCTTTCCGCGCCTGCTTGCGGAATTCACGCGGCGTTACAAGGGCGTCGAGCTCAATCTCTCGGTGCACAACCGCGAGCAACTGCTGCATCAGCTTTCCACCAACCAGACCGATCTCGCGATCATGGTGCGGCCTCCGCACGCGACGGATGCGGTCAACGAAACGTTTGCGCCGCATCCGTACGTGATCGTCGCCGCGCCCACGCATCCCCTTGCGCACAAGCGCGGCATCAAGCTCAGCGCGCTCGCCAACGAGGCGTTCATCGTGCGCGAGCGCGGTTCGGATACATGGAATTCGATGGAAGAAGGGTTCGCGGGCAAGCTCACGAACCTGAAGATCGCGATGGAGATTCACAGCACGGAAACCATCAAGCAGGCCGTGATTGCGGGCATGGGGATCGCGTTTCTATCGGCGCATACGATCAGCCTGGAATTACAGGTCGGCCATCTCGCCGTGCTCGACGTCGAGGGCTTTCCCGTCATGCTCAACTGGTATGTCGTGCACCGCAAGAACAAGCGCCTGCCGCCCGTTGCGCTCGCGTTCAAGCGCTTCCTCATGGAGGAAGGCGCACAACTGATCGAGAACATTACACAAGTCTCACAGGCCTCACTTCATAAGTAAGGCACTATGGTTACGGGCGTAACGTTTACGCTTGATTAATGATTCGCGCGATCCGGGACAATTCAGCGCGATTCAGCGTGATCGACGCCTTCGGCGCCGGGAATCGCGCGAGGCACGGTAGGTTTTGTGCGGCGCCTGCACCGGCGCTTCGTACACCGAAATCCAGGTATCGAAGTTCGCCGGTTCATAAGCGGCCGGGCCACACGCGGCGACCAGCCATGCATCGGGCACCGCGGCCAAAGGCGCTGGCGCTGATCGTTTCGATACATCGTGCGCGATGCGTGCGATGCGTGATTCACGCATGTGCCGCGCGCCACCCATCGCGCGCACGCCCAATGCCACGGCAAGCACACACGCCGCCCCCAGCGCAGAAACGGCAAATTCCATCGATCCCGGCGACACCGCCATGCCGACGCCCAACGCAACGATCAACGCGAGCGCCGCGAGGTGCAACACATGCTCGCCACGACTGAGCGCGGTTCGCTTGCGCCCAATGAATCCTTGCTCTCGCGCCAGGCGGCAAGCCGTGGCAAACGCGCCGAACGCCAGCGCGCCCAGCGTCGCGATCAAATAGAACGCAAGTCGCGTCTCGATGGAATGCAGTGACGCCGACAGTATGCCGATGACGCCCGCACCCGTCGCAGCGACGCCCAGCGCGGCGCCCACTGCGCTCGTCACGCTTGCGTGTCGCACAGGATTGGCGCGCGCTGTCAACCAGAGGCCGACTAGCGCGCCCGCCTCCGCTGCGGCTACGGGCAGCGCCCTCGGGACGAAAAGCGCCGCTATCACACCCGGCGCCACGGTTGAAAGCAGTGCAAATGAAATGGCAAACAGCAGATGACGTTGCGGCACGATGTTGCGCTTGCAGCCTGGCTTCCTGTGAACGGGTGCACGACGCGCCCATCCCGGCGCAAGCGCCGCGAATTGTGCAAATGCACAGACAAACCCACCGAACAGCATTGCGCCGCCCAGCGCTATCGCAACTTCAGCGAGTTGCTGCTGCATCTCGTCTCCTTGCGCGTCACGTGCGTGCTCAAACCACGCGTGCGTCTTCGGTTTGCACCTGCTCTGCGGCCACCTGCGAGCGCAGCGTGTTCGCGAGCGTGCCAATGCCCTCGATCGTCACTTCCACCGTCGCGCCTTCGCCCATCGAGCCCACGCCCAGCGACGTCCCGCACGCGATCACGTCGCCCGGTTCCAGCGTGAGATCCTGCGAAATCAGGCTCACCTGCTGCGCGGGAGAGAACACCATGTCGTCGAGCGGATAGTTCTGTCGCTCGACGCCATCGAGCCGCGTCACCACACTCGCGCTCCGCCAGTCGAAACCCGAGACGATGGCCGGCCCCAGACAGCAGAACGTATCGAATCCCTTCGCGCGGCACCATTGCGGGAAGTGCGGATTTTCGGTCAGCAGTCCAGCCGCCGTCACGTCGTTGACGACCGTGAAGCCAAAGATCGCGGCCTGCGCTTCGTCCTCGCTCACATTGCGACAGCGCTTGCCGATCACGATGCCCAACTCGCCTTCGAAGACGATTTTTCCCGCATAGTGGGCCGGCCGCACGATGGTTTCGCCCGAACCGATCACCGACTCCGCGGGCTTGATCAGGAAGAGGGGGTGTTCAGGAACAGGCTTGTCGAGCTTGCGCGCCAGGGCGTGAAAGTTGTTCCAGAGCGCGACGACCTTGCCGGGCGCGCAAGGCGCAAGCGGCGTGAGCGCACGCAGCGAGAGCACCGCGCCCGTCGGCACCGGCTGGTCGATCCCTTCGTATTCGTGCAGATAACCGTTCTCGACGCGGCCGAACACCATGCTGCCGTCGTTCGCCATCAAGCGCATCCATGTATCCATGCTCTGCTCCTGCGGTTCATGTATTCGTTGCGCGCACATCTATATAGTGTGCGCGCGTGATCGCTGGCCTCCCGGCCCTAGATCGCCCCCGACGCGCGCAGCGAACGGATCTCCGTTTCGCTATAGCCAAACTCGGTCAGCACTTCATCGGTATGCTCGCCCAGCATGGGCGAGCGCGTGACTTCGGTCGGACTGTCGGACAGCTTGATCGGGTTGCCGACCGTGAGATATTTGCCGCGCACCGGATGCTCGACCTCGACGATGGTGCCGCTCGCACGCAAGGATTCGTCGTTGGCGATTTCCTTCATCGAGAGAATCGGGCCGCACGGAATGTCGTGGCGGTTGAGCACGGCCATCGCCTCGAACTTGGTGCGATGCATCGTCCAGTGCTCGATCTCGGCGAAGATGTCCTTCAGGTGCGGAAGGCGTGCGCTGGGCGTGGCGTAATGCGGATCGTCGATCCATTCCTCGCGGCCGATCAGCTTGCAGATGCGATCCCACACCGGCGCCTGGGCGATGAAATAGATGTACGCGTTCGGGTCGGTCTCCCAGCCTTTGCACTTGAGGATCCAGCCCGGCTGGCCGCCGCCCGACGCATTCCCGGCGCGCGGCACGGCATCGCCAAAAGCGGCGTTCGGAAATTGTGGGTACTCCTTCATGACGCCGGTGCGCTCCAGCCGCTGCTGGTCGCGCAACTTCACGCGGCAGAGGTTCAGCACGCCGTCCTGCATGGCCGCCAGCACTTTCTGGCCGCGCCCCGTGTGCGTGCGCTGATAGAGCGCCGTGACAATGCCCAGCGCCAGATGCAGGCCCGTGCCGCTATCGCCGATCTGCGCGCCCGACACCACCGGCGGCCCGTCGTCGAATCCCGTCGTCGAGGCGGCGCCGCCCACGCACTGCGCGACGTTCTCGTAGACCTTGCAGTCTTCGTACGGCCCCGGGCCGAAGCCCTTCACAGAGGCCACGATCATGCGCGGATTGAGCGACTGGATATGCTCCCAGCTAAAACCCATACGCTCAAGCGCGCCCGGCGCGAAATTCTCGACCAGCACGTCGCACTCGCGGATCATGCGTTCCAGCACGCGCTTGCCCTGCGGATTCTTCGTGTCGAGCGTGAGCGAGCGCTTGTTGCCGTTGAGCATCGTGAAGTAGAGGCTGTCCGCGTCGGGCAGGTCGCGCAGTTGCTCGCGCGTGATATCGCCCGCGCCCGCGCGCTCCACCTTGATGACATCGGCGCCGAACCATGCGAGCAGTTGCGTGCAGGTCGGGCCCGACTGCACATGCGTGAAGTCGAGAATGCGCACGCCATCCAGTGCCTTGCCCATGTCATGTCTCCTTGGTTAGTCGTGGCCGGGCGAGAGAAACGAAATCCGTCAGTAGCTTTCGATGCGTCCTTGATCAATACGGTATGTGATATATCACAGCGAAGCAAGAGCGGGTTTATCCGCTGGAACGACACGTCGATCAGGCTCTCAGCCTTTTCCTGTATGGCTTTGTTGGAAAAAACGCCGAATTGCTGCGCCGCAGGAGCGGGAAAACCCCGAGGGTTTTGTGCGCAGATATTTCAGATTCGGTGTGCGAGATGTGGCGCGGGAGGGAGCCCTGCCTTGATGCGCATAAAGCCCGGATGAAGCTGCGCGGAGGGTCTTCCCGCGCGTAGCCCTGAAACGAAAACGGGAGACCCGAAGGTCTCCCGTTGGCCGCACAAGCGGGCTACACCCGTCGCGCATTCAATCCAGAAAATCGCAGTTTTTCTCGACGAAGACCGCCAGATCGAGCGAATGCTGGCGTACGAGGCGCTCGGCAAGTTCCGTGTCGCGCTTTTCAAGCGCTTCGATGATGCGCAGGTGATCGACGATTGAACGCGACGCGCGGTCGCTCTGCGAAATCGTCATGCGACGGATCGCGCGCACGTGCACGAAGATGTTCTTGATCGTGTCGAGGATGATCTGCGACTTCGACAGTTCGACAATCGCCTGGTGGAAGGCGATGTTGGCGTCCGAGTACTCGGCGATATGCTCCGCCGGCGTGCTGTCGCGGAAAGCGTCGAACATGTGGCGCAGCCGGGCGATCTCCTCGTCCGTCGCGTGCAGCGTCGCGAGGCGCGCGGCCATGCTTTCGAGCGCGGCCCACATCTGGATCATCTCGACGATCTCGCGCTTGTTCTTGCGCACGATATAGATGCCGCGGCGCGGCACCATGCGCAGGAAGCCTTCCTGTTCCAGCAGCGTCATGGCCTCGCGCACGGGCGTGCGGCTTACGCCGAGCGTCTCGCTCAGCACGCGCTCGTCCAGGCGAATTTCTTCGCGCGACTGATAGATGTCGGCGTCGGCGATGGCCTGGCGCAGCATCGCATAAGCCTGGTCGCGCAGGCTCAGCGTGGCGTTGATGGGTTGCAGCGCCAGCGTGAGCGGCGCGGCGTCCCGGGTGGCGACAGCTTCAGTGTGTTCTGACGACATTCATTGCCCTTTAACCGATACGACCAACCTGCGGGCCAACCTTGGGCCCCACGTGCGAACGGACTGGCTGACGAACGGGCTGCACGCGCGGTGCCTCGCCCAGTCCAGCGAAACGGCCATGCTGGCCAGCCTGATCGATGGCCGACTGCGGCAGCCATCTGGCGATCATAACCGTTGCAGCCGCGCCTAAACCCACCACTGCCGCACCGAAGAGAGCGAGAGAGACGAAATCCATTTGAAGCTCCACAAGATTGAGTCGTTGAATGACTCAATCATATGCTGCGTCGCGACAAAAATCAATATTCTGTATGTGATATATCAAAAACAGGGATCTCATCTGTGGCGTCTTCGATACACGCTGCCCTGGCCCGGCCTGCGACGGCAAAAGTCGATGCTGAACCAAACGCGCCAGCGCGGCAAGAGGATCAATAGAGGCATCGCTTCGCGCATCCCGGCCGAAATCGCGCGCAAGAAATTTTGTTGACAGTGCAAACAAGCTGCCCGTACATTCGATTCATGCACACCTTTGCCACCCTTCCCCACACGACCGCGACAAATCGCCCGTGGCATATGCCGAAACACGGCATGGCACGGGGGAATGTGTGCGTATAGGCAATCCAGGCAGTCTGTCGTTACGCAAACCACAAGCCCCGCCGACTCGACGGGGCTTTTTGATTGGTGAGTGGCAGAAGTAACGCTCAACGCTCCGTCCGTCGGCTTCAGAAATGGAGAACGCGATGGATCAAGCTTCACAGCAGGACGCCGCCGGCGCCTGTCCCGCCTTCAGTTTCGATCGTCTTCCCGCCGACGCCGCACTGCCCGTGCAGTCGATCCACTTCGCCCTGCCAGCGGGGCAGACGCTCACGTGGCGCGTCGTCGCCGATAGCACCGTGCGCGTCCACGGCTCACGCATCTGGCTCACGCGCGCACGCTCGCCTTACGATCATTGGCTGAACCCCGGCGACACGTTGCGCGTTGCGCGCGGCGATCGGCTCTGGTTGAGCGGCGACCCGGCATGGGACGCGCCGCCGAACACCGCGCGCGTCACGATCACCTGCGCCTGGCGGCCGCCGCTGGGCATTGCGCGCCGTGTCGTCGAGCTTTGCGTCGCGCTTTTTTCGCTGCTGACGTTGCGCAAACTGCAGACGCTGCTAGCACCGCGCAGCTCTCGCTAGCCAGCACACGCCCGCCATGAAAAACGCCGGACGCGCCTTGAATCGGCGCGCCCGGCGTCTGTGCTCCTCGTATCGTTGTCGTCGGAAGATCAGAACTTGTGTCGCAGGCCCAGATTGATCATGGTTTGCGACGCCGTCCCGTTGTAGCCATACGAGCCAATTGACGCCTCGGCGGGCATCGAGCCGCCCGAGCCGTCGCCCTGGTCGCCGCTCGCGTGCTGCCACGCGGCCGTCATATAGAGATCGGTGCGCTTGGACAGGCTGTAATCGGCGCCGATCGACACCTGATGGTAAGTCGCGTTGGTATCGCCATTGGCGTGCGTGTAGCTGTAGCCGAGGCCCAACAGCAGCGCCGGACTCAGCTGATAGTTCATGAAGCCCTGGCCGGTGTTGTACTTCTCGGTGTCGCGGAACACCGAACTCGCGTCCGGCGCGTACTGCGCGTTGCTGTAACCGAGCCCGAACGTAAACAGGCCGAGCGAATACTGCGCCGCTGCGCGCGCGATCGAAAGTGAGTGAGCGCTCGCATAGCCGGAGTTGATCGGGCCGTCGAAGGTGCCGTCCGAGGTGCTCGTCCAGCCGTCCGTGCGCACGCCCAGACCGGCCTGGCTGTTGGCCGCGTAGAAGTAGCCGCCCGCAACCGCGATCGGCCCATTGTTATAGGCGACCGCCGCCGAATACGACTGCTCGGAGCCCGTCGTGCCCGCAATGCCGCCGAACGAGTACATCGCCGCGGCCTGCAAGCCGTTCCACACGGGCGTGGTGTACTTGACCGCGTTGTTCACGCGGAAGCTGTTGTCGTAGTTGTCGACGTCGCCGGCTGTCGCGAACGCCGAGCCGAAGTAGTTGTCCTCGGTAATGCCCTGCACCAGATCGATCAGCGGATCGTACTGACGGCCCAACGTGAGCGATCCATATTGCGCGGCGGTCAAGCCGACATACGCCTGGCGGCCGAACAACCGTCCGCCCTGCGCCGACGACCCCGTCGACGGATTGAACCCGCTCTCCAACTGGAAGATTGCCTTGAGGCCGCCGCCCAGATCCTCGGCGCCTTTCATGCCCCAGCGCGAGCCGGACAGGTTGCCGTTGCTGCTGTTGCCGAGCGACCAGAGGTTCTTGCTGCCGTCGGCGTGATTGACGTAGGTGATCGAAGTGTCGATGGTGCCGTAGAGCGTGACACTGGTCTGGGCATGTGCCGTGCCGGCGGCGCCCAGCGCGACAAGCGAAAGCGAAGTCAACGCGAATCTTTTCACGTCATTCTCCTTGTCGATCGAAGCCCGTGCTCCGATCCGATGCAAGACCTCATGCGGGATCGCACGTTGCTGGATCCCCGGCGCAGTTCACATCACTTGACTGGTTGAGACTAACTCCACCGTGACCCGAAGTAAAAGAATTAAAAAGCGTGTCTCGATTTGGTAACAGCGGATTCAGAAAGGGTTGGCGGCTGCCGTAATGCATTGAGTCGCGCGACGAAGCAATACGTGTGCAAACAGGCACTGACTGTTCGAAGCGCCTTTTTAATCAAATTGCTCCTGGCATGGCCGCCGTTTCCTTTGCGCGTCATTGCAAGCCGGTCTGCGCGGCGACCGGGTTTCGATGTGTTTGCAAACATGAAGAATCGTGACAATCCGGATAATTCGCGCCTGAATAACGGAAGCGGAGCAGGGCAATTGCGTAAAATGCCGTCCCCGCACGCCAAAGTAACGAATTTTCATCCGAACCCGTTTGAGGTTTCTTTAACTACGTAGTCAACCGTCCCGACGCCCCGCGCGTTTGCTGCTTTACCAGTCATTTACCAAACGTTTACGTTTTCGCGCGCCGCAGCGGGCCGCCAGCCAGGTCCGCCGCCCCCAAACGTAACGTCCAACATGCGATGTCGCCCCCGGGGACGCCAGCACGGCGCCTGGGCGGCATCCGGAAATCGCCGGACCGACCCATGCCCCAAACGCCTCCTTCGCGCCTCGCGCGCGCCGCCCTCGTGGCGCTGCGCCGCCGCGCCCGCGTCCTGCGCCTGCAGCGCTTCGCGGCGCCGGCCCTGGCGCTCGGCATCTGCGCGCTGCTGCTGATCGTGTTCCAGCACCTGTCGAAATCGGTGGACTACCGCTCGGTGATCCGCCAGCTCTGGCATCTGGCCCCCGGACAGTGGACTGGCGCGCTCGGCGCCACGGCGCTCAGCTTCGTCGCCCTCGTCGGGCGCGACGCCGTCGGCCTGCGCTACCTCGGCGCGCGCGTCTCGCGCGGCGCGCTGTGGGTGGGCGCGATCGCCGGTTCGGCGCTCGGCAACGTGACGGGCTTCGGCGCGCTCACGGGCGGCGCGGTGCGCTGCCGCGTCTACGGCCCCGCGGGCGTCACCGCCGCGCAGATCGGCCGCATGACCGTGTTCACGAGCGTCACGCTCGCCATCGCCCTCGCGCTGATGGCCGCGCTCGGCATGGTCGCGTCCGCCGACACGCTCTCGGGCCTGCTGCACCTCACGCCCGACGCGCTGCGCTGGATCGGCGGCAGCGTGCTCACGCTCGGCGCTGCGATGATCGTCGCCTGCCCCGCCCGCGCCCGCGAGATCGAACCCTTTAAGCGCGCCTGGCTGCGCTTCACCGTGCCCGCGCGCCGCGATCTCGTCGCGCAATTGCTGCTCGCCGCGCTCGACGTGGTGGGCGCAGGCCTCGCGCTCTGGTCGGTGATGCCGCATGCGCAGCTCGATTTCGCCGATTTCCTGACCGTCTACACCGCCGCCATGCTGCTCGGCCTGATCGGCCACACGCCAGGCGGCATTGGCGTGTTCGAAGCGGCGATGGTGTTCGCGCTCGGCGCCAGCGTGCCCGGCTCGAAGGTGTTCGCCGCGCTGCTGGCCTATCGTGCGATTTATTTCGGCGCACCGCTCGCGCTGTCGGCGGCGCTGCTCGCCGTGTTCGAAGGCCGCGCGCTCAAGAATCCGCTCAACACCACCTTCGCGAAGCGCGGCGCCGACGGCGTCTCGCAGCTCGCGCCGCTGTTCCTCGCCATCGTCACCTTCGTGACGGGCAGCATGCTCGTGATCTCGGGCGCGACGCCCGCGTTCGCCAAGCGCATCGCGCTGCTGCAGACCTTCCTGCCGCTGTGGGTGCTCGAAAGCTCGCAGATGCTCGGCAGCCTGTTTGGCGTGCTGCTGCTGTTCGTCGCACGCGGCCTGCTGCGCCGCCTCGACGCCGCCTGGTGGCTCGCGCTCATTCTCGCGGTCGCCAATCTCGCGCTGTCGCTCACCAAGGGCCTGGCTTTTGTCGAAGCAGGCGTCCTGTGCGTGCTGATCGCGCTGCTGATCGCCACACGCGGGCGCTTCAACCGCCATTCGTCGTTGTTCAAGGAGCCGTTCACGCCCGCGTGGCTCGCCTCGGTCGGCTGCGTGATCGCGCTGGCCGTGTGGGTGCTGCTATTCGCCTTCCGCGATGTCGACTACTCGCAGCATCTGTGGTGGCAATTCGCCTTCGACGAACGCGCGCCGCGGGCGCTGCGCGCAACGCTCGGCGCGGGCGTGTTCGCCGCTGCGCTCGCTTCGTGGCAATTGCTGCGTCCGGCGGCGGGCCGCTTCGTCATGCCCGCGAGCGAAGACCTCATCGAAGCCGCTCGCATCGTGCGCGCGCAGGAACGCAGCGACGCGGGCCTCGCGCTGATGGGCGACAAGAGCTTCCTGTTCTCGCAGTCGCGCAACGCCTTCCTGATGTACGCCAAGCGCGGCCGCACGTGGGCCGCGCTGCACGACCCGGTCGGCCCGCGCGACGAATGGCCCGCGCTGATCCGCGAATTCGTCGCGCTCGCGCACACGCATGGCGGGCGCGCCGCGTTCTACCAGGTGCGCGCCGACGCCCTGCCGCTCTACCTCGACGCCGGTCTCACGCTGATGAAGCTCGGCGAGGAAGCGCGCGTGATGCTGCAGGAATTCGATCTCAAGGGCCCGCAGCGCGCGCACCTGCGCTACGCGCTCAAGCGCGGCGAACGCGACGGTTTCTCCTTCGAGAACATCGAACCGGCGCAGATGGCCGACAGCCTGCCGGTGCTGCGCGCGATCTCTGACGCGTGGCTCGAAGACCGCGAAGCGCGCGAAAAGAGCTTCTCCGTGGCGGCTTTCGAGGACGATTACCTCGCCGCGCAGAACGTGCTGCTGGTGCGCCAGAACGGCGCGCCGCTCGCCTTTGTCACCTTCATGACGACCGACCTGAACACCGACGCGACAGTCGGCGTCATGCGCCATCTGCCGGGCGCTTCGCCCTACGCGATGGAGTATTTGTTCACGCAGCTCGCGCTGCACCTGAAAGCCGCCGGGTATCAGTCGCTCTCGCTCGGCATGGCGCCGCTTTCCGGCATGGGGCCGACGCCGCTGGCGTCGTCGTGGCACCGCCTGGCCGGACTGATCTGGCGCTTCGGCGGCAAGTTCTACAACTTCCGGGGGCTGCGCGGCTTCAAGAACAAGTTCGCGCCACGCTGGGAACCGCGTTATCTGGCCGCCTCGGGCTCGATGAGCGTGTTCATCACCCTCGCGGATCTTTCGTTGCTGGCAGGAGGCTGGCGTTCATGATTCATCGTATTTTCTCGCTGCCGCGCACGGTTCGCGCGGCGGCGGGTGCAGCATTGCTCGCGTTTGGCGCCACTCAGGCGCAGGCCACCGAGGCGCCGGCGCATAGCGCCGTCACGCATGTCTCCGGCGGCCGTTATGGCGATGTCGCCGTGACGCGCCCCATCGGCGGGATGCGCGGTTTCACCGTGCTGTTCTCCGCAGGCGATCACTGGAACGCCGACGACCAGACCCGCGCCGATGCGCTCGCGCATCACGGCGCACTGGTGGTGGGCGTGGACAAGGAGCGTTACGCCACGAACCTCGCAGCGGTCAAGAACGAGACCTGCCACAAGCTCTACAGCGACGCCGAAGCGCTCAGCCATCAGCTCGAACGCCAGGAAGCGTCGAGCCAGTATTTCGCGCCGATCGCGATCGGTACCGGCGAAGGCGCGCTGATCGCGCAGCGCATGCTCTCGCAGGCGCCCGCGAACACGATGGCGGGAGCGGTGTCGCTCGATCCGGCTGCGAAGCTCGATCCGCGTTTCGCGCCCTGCCCCGCCGATCCGACGCTCTCGCGCGGCAAGGGCCTGCCGGGCTTCTTCGAGCAAGGCGTGACGACGGTTGCGAACGCAACGAAAGCGCCTGCGACCACGGCGAGTGGCGCCGCGCCACGTACGTTCGCCGCCAACGTCAGCGACGCCGACAAGCTCGCCGCGCTCGCTGCGCCGCATCTGCACCTGGCCGCGGAAAACGAGGAAGACGTCTCCGACCTGCCGCTCGTCGAGCTGCCCGCCGCGCATCCGACCGACATGCTCGCAGTCGTGATTTCCGGCGACGGCGGCTGGCGCGACCTCGACAAGACGATTGCGGAAGCGCTGCAAAAGCAGGGGATTTCGGTGATCGGCTGGGACGCGCTGCGCTACTTCTGGAGCGAGAAGTCGCCCGCGCAGACGAGCCACGATCTCGCGCGCGTGATCAACACCTACGCGTCGCGCTGGCACGCGAAGCACATCGCGCTGGTGGGCTATTCGTTCGGCGCCGATGTCATGCCGTTCGCCTATAACCGCCTGCCGGATGCGCTGCGCGCGAAGGTGTCGTATATGTCGCTGCTGGGCTTCGCGCCCGATGCGGACTTCCAGATTCGCGTGGTGGGCTGGCTCGGCATGCCGGCGAGCGACAAGGCGCTCAAGGTGCAGCCGGAACTCGCGAAAGTGCCGCCGTCGATCGTGCAATGCGTCTACGGCGCGGACGAAAAGGACACGCTGTGCCCGGCGCTGGCCAACACCGGCATCGATCTGGTGAAGACCAACGGCAGCCATCACTTCGATGGCGACTACAGCGCGCTCGCAGCGAAGATCATCGAAGGGTGGAAGCGGGAGATTGCGGCGCGCGGGTGAGGCTCGGGTTTCTGACTGTTGCTTGACTCAGGGCAGACTTTGTCCGACTATAACGCCACGCGTCATATGACGCGTGGCGTTATGCTTTGGCATGGCGATCCAAAACTTCGAAGACCGGGAAACCGCGCTCGTCTGGGCAGGCGAACGCTCGCGGCATCTGCCAGCCGAAATGCAGCAGATCGCTCGTCGCAAGCTGCGTATGCTCAATGCAGCCCACACGTTGTGGGATTTGCGCATTCCTCCGGCTAATCGGCTCGAGCAACTGAAAGGCGACCGCGCGGGTCAACACAGCATACGCATCAACGACCAATGGCGCGTCTGCTTTCGTTGGCACAATGGAAACGCCCACGACGTCGAGATCGTCGACTACCACTGAGGCGCTGACTATGAAAAAACTCGCGAACGTCCACCCCGGAGTCATACTTCAGGACGAATTCCTCACACCGATGGACATGAGCCAGAACGCGCTGGCGCGTGCCATGAACGTGCCGCCGCGACGCATCAACGAAATCGTCCACGGCGAACGCAGCGTAAGCGCAGATACGGCACTGCGCCTCGCCTTCGTGTTCGGCACGACGCCGCAGTTCTGGATGACGTTGCAGGCCGACTACGACCTGGAAGAAGCCGCGCGACACGTCAAGCTCTCGGATCTGCGCCGCCTCGCGGCCTGATCCTTGCGCGCCGCTTCGCCTCACCCCTTGCGTCCCGCCAGATACTGCACGCCCTGCGGGCCGTAATGCTCGACGTGCGGCACATTGGCGGCGACGTGAAACACGTCACCCACCCGATATAGCCGCTCCTGCCCGGCCACGCTGATCGTCATCTCGCCGGCGACGATCAGCGCCTTCGCTTCGAACGGATGCGAATGCTCGCCCATATGGCCCGGCTCGCGCGTCACGAGCACCGGCTCAGGAAAGCCCTCGTCCGCCAGCGTACGGATAAATGTATCGCGATCCACGGCAGTCTCCTCGCTCAATGACGACGCGGCAGCACGCCGCCGCTTGAAGTGTGGCACGCCTGCGCGCTGCGGACGCGACCACGCGAAAAAAAACGCCGGCCACTGGCCGGCGTCCGCATGGGGCATCCCGCGGCAAAAAACTTATGCGACGGCGGCAGCCGCCTTGGCATCCTCTTCCTCGTCCACCGACGAGCGAATCAGGTAATCGAACGCAGCCAGCGAAGCCTTCGCGCCTTCACCCACGGCAATCACGATCTGCTTGAACGGCACGGTCGTCACGTCGCCCGCCGCGAACAGACCCGGCACCGACGTCTGGCCCTTCGCGTCCACTTCGATCTCGCCGTGCTTCGACAGCGCCACCGTGCCCTTCAGGAACTCGGTGTTCGGCACGAGGCCGATCTGCACGAACACGCCTTCGAGTTCGACATGACGCTTCTCGCCCGAGGTACGCTCCAGGAACGCCAGGCCCGTGACCTTCTGGCCGTCGCCCGAAATTTCCGTGGTCTGCGCATTCACGTGCACCGTGACGTTCGGCAGGCTGCGCAGCTTGCGTTGCAGCACTTCATCCGCACGCAGTTGCGCGCCGAATTCGAGCAGCGTGACGTGGCTCACGATACCGGCGAGGTCAATCGCCGCCTCGACGCCCGAATTGCCGCCGCCGATCACGGCAACGCGCTTGCCCTTGAACAGCGGGCCGTCACAGTGCGGGCAGTACGCCACGCCCTTGTTCTTGTACTCCTGCTCGCCCGGCACATCGACATTGCGCCAGCGCGCGCCGGTCGCCAGCACCACGCTCTTCGCGCGCAGCGTCGCGCCGCTTTGCGTGCGCACTTCGAAGCCGCGACCGACCGGCACCACGGCGTCGGCGCGTTGCAGGTTCATGATGTCCACGTCGTAGGCGCGCACGTGCTGTTCGAGCGCCGTCGCGAACTTCGGCCCTTCCGTTTCCGTGACCGAGACGAAGTTTTCAATCGCCATCGTGTCGAGCACCTGGCCGCCGAAACGCTCGGCCAGCACGCCGGTCTTGATGCCCTTGCGCGCCGCGTAGATCGCAGCCGCTGCGCCTGCGGGGCCGCCGCCGACGATGAGCATGTCGAAAATGTCCTTCTGGTTCAGCTTCTCGGCAGCGCGCGCCGATGCGCCCGTGTCGAGCTTGGCGAGGATTTCTTCCACGCCCATGCGGCCCTGGCCGAACACTTCGCCGTTCAGGTAGATGGTCGGCACGGCCATGATCTTGCGCTTTTCGACTTCATCCTGGAACAGCGCGCCGTCGACCGTGACGATCTGCACGTTCGGGTTGAGCGCCGCCATCGCGTTGATCGACTGCACGACTTCCGGGCAGTTCTGGCACGTGAGCGACATATAGACTTCGAACGAGAACACGCCGTCGAGCGACTTGACCTGCTCGACCGTCTCGTCTTCCAGCTTGACCGGGTGGCCGCCCACCTGGAGCAGGGCCAGCACGAGCGACGTGAATTCGTGGCCCATGGGGATGCCGGCGAACGTGACCTTCACGTCCGAATTGGCGCGACGGATCTCGAACGAAGGGGTACGCGCGTCGCCAGCAGCGGCGCCACGGCGTTCTTCGTAGGTGATGCGGTCGGACAGCGATGCGATGTCCTGCAGCAGTTGCTGCAGTTCCTGCGACTTCTCGCCGTCGTTCAGGAACGCAACGATCTCAATCGACTGCGTGACTTTTTCGAGGTAGCTTTTCAGTTGGGTCTTGAGATTTGCGTCGAGCATGGCGTTTTCCGGCTAAAGAAGAAGCGGGGGGAATTCTTTGAGTTTATTGCTCAGTATTGCCTGGCATTTGCGCCGCTTTGTAGCAGGCGATTCAGGCATCCGGGCCGCAGCCGCGTAGGCGCGGCCCGGAAATACAGCTAGTGAGACTTCAGCGTCATGCGGTCAATGCGACCGCATCGATGAAACGACGCTTAGATCTTGCCGACGAGGTCGAGCGACGGCTTGAGCGTTTCTGCGCCCGGCGTCCACTTGGCGGGGCAAACTTCACCCGGGTGCGATGCGACGTACTGAGCTGCCTGAACCTTGCGCAGCAGTTCCTTCGCGTCACGGCCGATGCCGTTGTCGTGGATTTCGCACAGCTTGATCTCGCCTTCCGGGTTGATCACGAACGTGCCGCGCAGTGCCAGGCCTTCTTCTTCGATCATGACGTCGAAGTTACGCGTGATTGCGCCCGTCGGGTCGCCAACCAGCGGGTACTGGATCTTGGCGATCGTGTCCGACGTGTCGTGCCATGCCTTGTGCGTGAAGTGCGTGTCGGTCGACACACCGTAGATCTCAACGCCCAGCTTCTGGAATTCTGCGTACTGGTCAGCCAGGTCGCCGAGTTCGGTCGGGCACACGAACGTGAAGTCAGCCGGGTAGAACACGACGACCGACCACTTGCCCTTCAG
This sequence comes from Paraburkholderia bannensis NBRC 103871, assembly GCF_000685015.1. GTDB lineage: Bacteria > Pseudomonadota > Gammaproteobacteria > Burkholderiales > Burkholderiaceae > Paraburkholderia > Paraburkholderia bannensis. The sequence goes on from NZ_BAYA01000008.1 coordinate 68,237, forward strand.
GTTTTCTTCAGAGACCGGAACGAACTTACCGTTGTGGTATGCGGTTGCCTGGAACGGCTTGACTTGCGTGTTGATGAGAGACATGCGTTGTTTCCTCGCTCTGGGTTGGGAAAAGGTATGGACGAAGGTTACGGGAACTCCGCCCATTTGAAAAATTGGTTGCTTTGATCGCAGGAATAAACCGTGCCTATCGGGCCCCGTGAAAGCCCTTAATCGGCCTCAAAAGCCCGCCAGCAGGGGTTCCGCGCCCGCCACCACCCACTTCGGGCGGCCCGAACAACCCTCGGGGCGGTGAGCATACAACGAAACTGCGACATTGCACCTCACGCGCCAGCGCTTCGTGTTCCACTTTCTTGCGCCATCCAGGTGCATGCGCGCAGCTGGCCGCGGCATGCAACGGCTGTGATCGTGCGAGAGGCCGCGAGGTTCCACGGGCCTGACGCTACATAAGTCCCGCCACAACCTCCAATTAGATGCAGGCGCAACCGCCATTCCTCAATGGCGCGCGGGCAGCCCGCGTCAAAGCGCCCCGCCACGCGCCCTTGCCGCGCGCGCGGCCAGCCGCTCGCGCAGGAATTGCGTCAGCGCCCGGATCGTCACGGAAGCTTCACGATGCTGCGGATACAGCGCGTGCAGGGCGTTGGACGGCGGCATGAAGTCCTCCAGCACCTCGACCAGCAGTCCCGCATCGACCGATCCCGCAACGATGAAGTCCGGCAGGTAGCAGATGCCAAGGCCCGCGATAGCCGCGTCGCGGATCACCTCGCCATTGTTGGCGCGCAGGGGCCCATGCACCTCGAACGGCGTTCTGACCCCGTCGATCATGAATTCCCACGGCGCGCGCCCTTGTTGCCCGTACGGCAGGCAGGCGTGCTGGGCCAGATCGGCGGGCGTGTCGGGGGCACGCCGACGGCGACGATAGCCGGGACTGCAGCAGGCGATCATGCGCACGTCGATGAGCTTCTGCGCCACCAGCGTGGAATCGGCCAGCCGCCCGATGCGCAGCGCCATATCGAAACCTTCGCCGATCACATCGACGGTGCGGTCGCTCAAGTCCATGTCGAAGCGCACGTCCGGATGCTCACGCAGGAATTCGGCGACGAGCGGCGACAGATGCGCCATCCCGAATGACATCGGCGCGCTCACTTTCAGCAGGCCGTGCGGTTCCGAGCGGCGATCGGACATCGCGCGCTCCGCGTCGACCACGTCGCCGAGAATGCGTTTTGCGCGCTCATAGAAGTCGTGCCCCAAATCCGTCACGGCGAGCTTGCGCGTGTTACGGATCAACAGGCGCGCGCCCAGGTCGGCTTCGAGCGCGGCCACACGGCGGCTGACGAACTGTTTCGAGAGCCGCAGCCGGTGTGCTGCCGCCGTGAAATTGCCCGCATCAACGGTGTTGACGAAGATCCGCATGTCGTCGAGTTGCATTTTATTGTCCACTAAACAGTGACGGTGAGTCGTATTTTACGGCCATCTAAGCCGATTTGGTTGACCTAAACTTCTCTCCATCGCAACTGACAACGAATTGCAACCGATTCGACCGGAGAGAAAAAATGATCGAACTTCGCAAGGCAGACCAACGCGGCCGCGGTGAACATGGCTGGCTCAGCTCGCGTCACACGTTTTCTTTCGCGAACTACTACGACCCGAAGCAAGTGGGTTTCTCCGACCTGCTCGTGATCAACGATGACCGTGTCGCCCCGGCGCGCGGCTTCGGCAAGCACCCGCACCGCGACATGGAAATCTTCTCGTACGTGCTGGAAGGCGCGCTGGAGCACAAGGATTCGATGGGCACCGGCTCGGTGATCGTCCCCGGCGACGTGCAGCTGATGAGCGCCGGCACCGGCGTGGCGCACAGTGAGTTCAACCACTCGGCCGACGAGGGCGTGCACTTCCTGCAAATCTGGATTGCACCGAACGAGAAGGGTGCGCAACCGCGCTATCAGCAGAAGAACATCGCCGATGCAGACAAGCGCGGCAAGCTGCGCCTGATTCTCTCGCCGGACGGCGCCGATGAGTCGCTGGTGCTGCGCCAGGATGCGCGTGTCTACGCCGGCCGCTTCGACGGCGCGGAAAGCGCGAAGGTCGAGATTGGCGCAGACCGCTTCGCCTATGTTCATGTGGCGCGCGGCAGCGTGAAGCTGAACGGCGTGGAGCTGGGCGAAGGCGACGGCGCGCGTATCCGTTCGGAACGCGAATTGAGCTTCACGGACGGACACGATGCAGAAGTCCTGGTGTTCGATCTGCGTAATATCGAAGTGTCGGAGCTCTGGTCGTAAAGCCGACTTGCCGGGCGCTCGCCGCCCGGCAGACAAACGCTCTTACTGCTTCAACCACTTAAAACCGCAACGGTAGATCCTTATAAACATCTGCCGGCAAAATCTGGAGAAACACCATGCGCTATAACCTCTTTGGCCAGAACAACGACGTCGTCCTGCTGATCTCGCGTGTCCTGCTGGCCGCCCTGTTCGTGCTGTTCGGCTGGTCGAAAATCACCGGCTTTTCCGGTACCGTCGATTACATGGCGCACGTGGGCACACCCGCCCCGATGATCTCGGCGATCATCGCCGTCGTGATGGAATTCGTGGTTGGCATCCTCATTGTCGTGGGCTTCTATACGCGTCCGCTCGCCGTGCTGCTTGCGCTTTATACGGTCGCTACCGCAATCATCGGCCATCACTTCTGGAACATGACCGGCGCTGACCAGATGGCGAACATGATTAACTTCTACAAGAACGTCAGCATCGCGGGCGGCCTGCTTGCCCTCGCTGTGACGGGCCCGGGCAAGTTCTCGATCGACCGCAAGTAAGCTGCTTTCGGCGCTCCCCCCGGAGCGCGACGGACAAAGGCGCGATGACCGTAACGGTATCGCGCCTTTTCGCTTTTGTAGACTCAGCCGAATGGCCTATGCCATTTGTCCGAATTTACTTCGATGCAGGTGCATGCGACGATCGGTGCAGACCCAACCAGGCACTGGAGGAACCGTCCATGCAAGACCGTCAAGGCGTGAACTGGGAGCGCGCGCAGCGCGTCCTCGCACGCGAACGCGACGCTTTTATCGCCGCGCGCCCGAAATCGCAGGCGCTTTCCGCGCAGGCCGCCCAGCATCTGTTGTTCGGCGTGCCGCTGCACTGGATGAACGACTGGTCGACGCCGTTTTCGCTGTACGTGGACAGCGCGCGCGGCGCGGCCTTCAGCGACGTGGACGGACATCGCTACATCGACTTCTGTCTGGGTGACACAGGCGCGATGTTCGGTCATGCGCCGGCCGCCGTCGCGCAGGCGCTCGCACGCCAGGCGCAGCGCGGCTATACCACCATGCTGCCAGGCGAAGACGCGGTCGCCGTGGGCGCGGCGCTCGCGCAACGCTTCGGCCTGCCCTACTGGCAGTTCGCAATGACGGCAAGCGACGCCAACCGCTTCGCGCTGCGCTGGGCGCGCGCGGCCACCGGACGGCAGAAGATCGTCGTGTTCAATGGCTGCTATCACGGCACCGTGGACGACGTATTTGTCGACCTCATCGACGGCGAAGCCACGCAGCGTGCAAGCCTGCTCGGCCAGGTGTACGACCTGCTGCCGCATACGCGCGTGGTGGAGTTCAACGATCTCGCGGCGCTGGAAAACGCGCTCGCCGATGGCGAAGTCGCGTGCGTGCTGGCCGAGCCCGCCATGACCAACGTCGGCATGGTGCTGCCGGACGCGGGCTTCTGGCATGAAGCCCAGGCGCTCATCAAGCGCTACGGCACGCTGCTGCTGATCGACGAGACGCACACCATCAGCAGCGGCCCGCGTGGCTATGCGCGTGCGCATGGCATCGAACCCGATCTCTTCGTGCTCGGCAAGCCGGTGGGCGGCGGCGTGCCCTGCGCTGTCTATGGCTTCACAGCGGAACTGGCGGCTCGCGCGCAGAAAGCGAAACTCGACGCACCGCCGGGGCATTCGGGCATTGGCACGACGCTCACGGCCAATGCGTTGTCGATGAGCGCGATGCGCGCGACGCTCGCCGAGGTCATGACCGACACCGCTTATGCGCATATGTTCGCGCTCTCCGAACGCCTCGCGAACGGCCTCACGGCCACGATCGCCCGCCACGCGTTGCCGTGGTGCGTGACGCGCGTAGGCGCGCGCAGCGAGTTCCAGTTTTGCGCCACGCCGCCGCGCAATGGCAGCGAAGCACGCGCCGCGATGGACGACGAACTCGAGCACATCATTCATCTGTATCTGCTCAATCGCGGCGTGCTCATCACGCCGTTCCACAACATGATGCTGGTGTGCCCCGAGACAAGCGAAGCGGACGTCGACCGCCTGCTTGAAGCATTCGATGACTGTCTCACGCAGCTGTGCGGCTAGCCGTCGAGATCGGGGATTTGCATACGGCCTTGCTATGCTTGGCGGCCTGATGGTGCGTGTCGGATGCGATAGGCGCGATACAAGCGCCGCGCCTTCGAATTCGACATTTCGCCATTTCGCTTTCACACCGGTTTTCTGGCCGCTTTTTCACGCAGCACAACAACGATGCACGACCCGCAAGACAACCTTTACGCTTACCTCTCATCGCTTCAACAAGCAGCGCTTGGCGCGCTCAAGCGCCTGCCGCTCAAGAGCCGCGCCGCGCAAGGCGCGCTGATGGCGTTGCGCGCCGTTTGCGGCGCGGGCCTCGCCTATACGATCGGCCGCGCGCTGCATACCGAACAAGCGTTCTGGGCCGCGATCACGGCCATCGCCGTCACGCAGCACGATTACGCCGACACGCTCTCGCAGTCGCGCGACCAGTTCATCGGTGCGATTGCAGGCGGCATTGTCGGCTTTGCGGCGGCAACGCTTGGCGCGGAGAACATCCCGGCGTATCTCGCCGCGGTGGCGGTGGTCATCGTCGCGTGCTGGTGTCTGCGCGTGAGCACCGCCGCGCGCCTGGGCGCCATCACAACCACCATCGTGCTGCTCGTGCCCACGCACGGGCCGGTGTGGGACGTCGCGCTGTTTCGCGTGGCGGAAGTCGCCATCGGCATGGCCTGCGCGCTGCCGGTGTGCTGGGCGTTTTCGTTTGCGGAACGGCGATGGCTGCACGGCTGAGCGCATAACAAAGCGCACCGCCCGGCGAGTGCCTTGCTTGTGTGCCTTGGTCGTGTGCCTGCTTATGTACCTGATCGCGCACGAATTTCGGCGCTCTCAACCCTCGCGAAATAATCCATCTCCCGTCGCTGCGCAATGTTCTGCGCAATCGCGGCGATAATGGCGCACGCCATGCGGCAATGCCCGATCCGGGCGCACGCAAAGGCTTCGCCGGGTGCGGCGCGAGCGCGCGGGCGGCGTCGAAACGCCCCCTGCCGACACGAAATCGTGCGACACTCCTCGGCCGCGCCAATCCTGGCGCACGAGACTCCACGACACGCTTTCGCGACGCCGCACGCCATGAATACGACTCCTCAATCTGTCCCCGCCACGAACGCCGCTCCGCGCAAGACCATTTCGCTGCTGCAAATGCTCGCGCTGATCGCCTTCGGCGGCATCGCGGCTTCGCTGGTGCTCCGCCTGTTCGTCTAAGCGACGAGCACCGCACCGCGAGGGACGCCTGAACCCGGTTTTTTCGCTTATGTACAAGAAAGGCGTCGCCCTCGAAATCCAGTTCTCCCCCGAGCGTCTGAACGACGGCGCAGGCGATCCGTACTGGATCGACCTCACCGCCGACGAAGCCGCCGCGCTGCTCGACACCTTGCAGACAAAGCTCGCCGCTCGCGAAAGCACGTCGGCGCCGCTTGTGGTCGCGCTCGACACGCCGCGTGAAGCGCCTGCAGCGCAAGCGCCCGCCGAAGTCGCAGCAGGAGCCACCGCCGCCGCCGCCCAGGACACCGCTTTCAAGCAATGGGTCTGCGTGATCTGTGGCTGGGTCTACGACGAGGCAGCAGGCGCGCCCGACGACGGCCTCGCGCCCGGCACGCGCTGGGCCGACGTGCCCGAAGACTGGCGCTGCCCGCTGTGCGACGTGGGCAAGGAAGACTTCGCGCTGGTCGAGTTTTAACCCGGACTGCAGCCTTAAAGCCGCTCAGCCGCCCTCGCGCGGCGCATGCGGCTCGTAGAACAGCGCAAAGAGTTCCGACTGCGAACTCACGCCAAGCTTCGCGTAAATGTGCTTTTTATGCGCCCGCACGGTCTCGAACGAGATTTCGAGCCGTTCGGCGATGGCGCGCGTCGAAAATCCCGAAAGACTCTGCCGCACCACTTCAATTTCGCGCGCCGTCAGCGGCGTGCGTCCGTTCTGCTGCGTGACCGCTTCGAAGCGGCCCGCGCTGTCCGCCTCGCGCAACGCGACCAGCGCGCTCGGCTCCACCGCTTCCGATTGCGGCACGTCCGCCACGACATCGTTCGCGATCAGCGGCTCATACGCGAGGCGCTGGCGCATCAGTGCAATCACCCACGGCGCGAACAGCGCGAACTGCGCAATATCCCGCTCCGTGTAATGGTGCTTTGCACCCAGCGAGAAAATCAGCGTGCGCTGCGCATCGAAGGGCACGTTGAACTGCACTTCGTCGCCGATGATGTTGCTCTTGAAGTAGCGCTGATAGTAGTCCGTCATGCGGAAGTTATCGGGCGCGACTTCGGCGAGCGTGACGAGCCCCGCGCGCGGTCTTTCGCATGCGTTGATATAGAACGGATCGAGCTGGTACATCCCCTCCAGATACGCGCGGAACAAGAGATCCACGGTGCCGTCGGGCATCGGCGACTCGGCGCAGACGAGCGGTGCGCGATCGCGTATGAAGACGAGCGCGACCCAGTTGTCGAAGGCGGCGAAGCGCTCGATCACGCGCGTCGTGCGCGTCCAGAAATCGGGGCCGTCGAGGGCGTCGATCAGCGTCGCGATGTGATGATGGAACGCACGGTCCTGCCAGTCGTGTTCCATGGTTCCTCCGATCAGGGTAACCCTGCTGGGTAATTCCTGGACAAAAATAACGTGGTGATAATAGCCGCTCCAGACGCTCGCGCGGCCAATTAAATGGACAGCATCAAAGCAACACCGCCCGCGAGCCCGCAAGACGGAAGTAAATTGGAGACAAGCATGCAACTCGAACTCGCGCAGATTCCCCTCGTTGACGGCGCCGTCGCCCCGAACCTGGCACGCACCATCGACGCAATCGGCCAGCGCCGCGCGGGCACCGACCTGATGGTCTTCCCCGAAGCCACCCTGACCGGGTTCCCCACGCGCGAGAACGTGCGCGATATCGCCGAGACGCTGTCCGGCCCGTCGCTTTCCGCCGTGCGTGACGCCGCGCGCGCCGCCAATGTCGCCGTCGCCGTGGGCCTCGCCGAACGTGACGGCGAACGCTTCTACAACACCACGGTACTCATCGACGAGCGTGGCGACATCGCCCTGCGCTATCGCAAGACCCACCTGTGGGCCACGGACGTGGGCGTCTTCACGCCCGGCGACCGCTTCGAAGTCTGCGAATTCAAGGGCATGACCGTCGGCCTGCTGATCTGCTACGACATCGAGTTTCCCGAATCCGCGCGTGCGGTCGGCTCGCTCGGCGCGGAAATGCTGGTCGTCACCAACGGCAACATGGATCCGTTCGGCCCGGTGCACCGCCGCGCGATCGTCGCGCGCGCGCAGGAGAACCAGATGTTCGCCGCGCTCGTGAACCGTATCGGCGACGGCGACGACAACCTGACGTTCCCCGGCGAATCCGCGCTCGTGAGCCCGTTTGGCGACGTGCTGGCCGAGCTGAAAAACGAAGACGCCGTGCTGCCCGTGACCGTCGACCGCGCACTGCTCGCGCAAAGCCGCGAGCACTACAGCTATCTGCACGACGCGCGCATTGCGCTGAACCTCGTCGACGAGAACGACGCGCAAGGCCGCCGCTCGCTCAATATCCGTCCGCGCGCGCGCTAAACCGCCCTACCCTGGATCGCCGGATCGACAGCACACGCTCTGCGCGAGTCGATCTGGTTCCCCGCAGTACTGTTTTGCCGATGGCCGCGCCCTTTTTGCGTCGAATAAAAGGCAAGCGTGGCTCGATCAAGCAGCATCCAGTGATTCGGACACCAAAACGAATCGCGAAGTCGAATTGAAATACCTGGCGCGCCACGCAGGGAGAAAGCGCGCCGCACGTTTGCCCCGGATTCGCAGGCCTTTGCCCCGCCCGGCATGGCCGCACGGGATCCGCGCAACCCACACCCGCAGCACTTTGGAGACACCTGCATCATGAAGCCATCCTCACCGCCCGCCGCCAGCGGCGCACGAGAAACGCACCTCAAGCGAACCCTCGGCCTGCCTTCGGTGCTGCTGTTCGGCCTCGCCTACATGGCGCCGCTGATCGTCTACGGCACCTACGGCGTGCTCGCCGGCGCAAGCCAGGACACGGCCGCGCTCGCGTACCTGATCGCGCTCGTCGCCATCGTCTTCACGGCGCTGAGCTACGGCAAGCTCGCGCGCCTGTTCCCGGTCGCAGGTTCCGCCTACACCTACACGCGCAAGAGCTTCAACGCGCACATGGGCTTCATGATCGGCTGGGCCACGCTGCTCGACTACTTCTTCCTGCCCATGGTGATCTGGCTGATCGGCGCGGCTTACCTGGGGGCAGCGTTCCCGAGCGTGCCCGCGTGGGTCTGGATCGTCGCGTTCATCGTGCTCACCAGCGGCCTGAACGTGCTCGGCATCGAACTGGCTGCGCGCTTCAACATCGTGCTGATGGTCGTGCAACTGGGCATCGCCGCGATGTTCGTCGTGCTGTGCTGCCACTACGTGTCGGCCGCCGGTACGGGCAGCCTCCTGACCGTGCAGCCGTTCTTCCAGGCGCACGTGCCGCTGTCGGCCACGATGGCGGGCGCTGCGATCGCTGCGTACTCGTACCTCGGCTTCGATGCAGTCTCGACGCTGACCGAAGAAACCATCGAACCTGAAAAGACCATCCCGCGCGCCATCGTGCTGATCGCGCTGGTGGGCGGCGCGATCTTCGTGATCGCCGCGTACACGCTGCAACTCGCCCATCCGGGCGCGGTGTTCAAGGATCCGGATTCGGCTGCGTTCGAAATCGCACGCAAGGTCGGCGGCGATATCTTCGTGACGATCTTCCTGGCAGGCCTGATCCTCGCGCAGTTCGCCTCGGGCATCTCGGCGCAAGCGAGCGTTGGCCGTCTGCTCTACGCCATGGGCCGCGACGAAGTGCTGCCGAAGTCGATCTTCGGCTACATTCACCCGCGTTTCCGCACGCCGGCAATCAACATCATCATCGCCGGTATCGTCGGCCTGATCGCACTGAAGCTCGACGTCGCCACGTCCACGTCGTTCATCAACTTCGGCGCATTCCTCGCGTTCACCGCGGTGAACCTTTGCGTGATCCGCCAGTACTTCAGCGGCGCGCCGGGCTCGCGTGGCTTCGGCTTCATGGGCGGCGTGGTTTTCCCGCTGATCGGCGCGGTCACCGACCTCTGGCTGTTGTGCAGCCTCGAAAAGACGGCGATCGTGCTTGGCGTGATCTGGTTCGTGCTGGGTCTGGCCTACCTCGGCTGGATCACGCGCTGCTTCCGCCGCGCGCCGCCGGAAATGGCTGTGTAAGCAGCACGTTTCTCAAGCCAGCACCAAAACAAACGGCGAGCGTCCCGCAAGGGGCGCTCGCCGTTTTTCGTTGTGTGCACAATCAAATCAAACACAAAGCGCACACAACGCACCATCAATCGCGCTTAATCCTCCAGCCCCGCCAGCCGCGCCGCGGCCATCACTTCGCGTTTGGTATCGAGAATATGCCGCTCGATCAGCGCAACCACGTCATCCACCGCACGGCGCTTGCAGGCCTCGACGATCTCGTAGTGATCGCGCTGCACGTCGCCCTTCTCCGTATCGAGCGACATGCGCAGATGCGGATAGCGATTCGTCGTGCTCAAACAGTATTCCTCGATCATTTTGCGCAGCCGCGCGTTGTTCGCAGGCGCGCACAGCGCGAGGTGGAACTGGCGGTTGTACTCGGCCCAGTCGGCGGGCGAGGTCGCAGCGTCGTAGGCGGCGAGGATGCGCTTCATCACGTCGATATCGGCGGCCACCATGTTCGGCACCGCGAGCTTCGCGGCGTACGTTTCCAGCGCCGCGCGGATATCGAGCAGCTCGCAGATCTCGCGCGTGGACATCGCCATCACCACCGCGCCGCGATTGAGCTGATAGCTCACGAGCCCTTCGGCTTCGAGCTGGCGCAGCGCCTCGCGCACGGGAATGCGGCTCGCGCCGAAGCGCTCCGCCAGCCCCTCCTGGCGCAGTTGCGCGCCCGGCGGCAGCACGCCGCGCAGGATCTCGTCGCGCAACTGGTCGCGGATGGTTTGAGGCAGCGATCGTTGGTCTTCCTTGCCCTGCACTGTCGTCATGTGTTCGTGAGCGTTTTGGCCGGCCGAGCGTAGGCCGACGAAAAAGTGTTGTCGTCTTTTTTTGCGTCTGCCAGAATTGGATACAATCCAGCCAGTTATGGATACTCATGTTGCTGAGTTGTATCCGTCAAGCTGACCTTCACTGTTGCCGCATCCTTGTCCGGAGACCCTATGGGATGTTGTAAGCGTCTGAAAAACAAACAATTTTAGCGTATCCGTCCGGGCCGCCCGAGACCGTTGCGTGCGCAACGGTTTTAGGGTCGCAGCGTGGCTGTCGCGTTGGATACACGCGGCCCGGCTCCAGTCGATTCACCCCTGCGCATCAGGCACGCCGCGCGTTTTCACGCGGTGCGGGCCCGCTTGCGCCCATGAAAAACGTAGAACGCAGAGGAGAGAACCAAGATGGCACGCAACACCCATGACAACACTCGCAAGCCGAGCCTGCGCACTCCCGTCCTGATCGCCGCCCTGGCCGGTCTCTGGAGCGCGGGCGCCTGCGCCCAGGCCAACGACGTGAAGATCGGCTTCGCCGCGCCGCTGACCGGCGGCCAGGCCCACTACGGCGCAGACTTCCGCAGCGGCGTGGAAATGGCGATCGAGGACGAAAACGCCACCAACCCGACCATCGGCGGCAAGCCCGTGCATTTCGTGCTGGACGCCTACGACGACCAGGCCGACCCGCGCACCGGCACGACCGTCGCGCAAAAGCTCGTCGACGACAACGTCGCCGCCGTGATCGGCCACTTCAACTCGGGCACCAGCATCCCGGCCGCGCCGATCTACGCCAAGGCCGGCATTCCCGAAATCGCCACCGCCACCGCGCCCGCCTACACGCGCCAGGGCCTGCCGACCACCTTCCGCCTCGTGACCTCCGATGCGCAGCAGGGCAGCGTGCTGGGCGCCTACGTCGTGAAAGACCTGAAATTCAAGCGCTTCGCCGTGATCGACGACCGCACGGCCTACGGCCAGGGCGTGGCCGAAGAATTCGCGAAAGCAGTGAAAGCCGCGGGCGGCACGGTGGTCGCGCAGGAGTTCAGCAACGACAAGGCCGTCGATTTCCGCTCGATCCTCACGCACATCAAGTCGGCCGATGTCGACGCGATCTTCTACGGCGGCGCCGACACCCAGGCGGCGCCGATGCTCAAGCAGATGAAGTCGCTCGCCATCAAGGCGACGCTGATCGGCCCCGACATGGTTCATTCCGCCGAGCTGATCAAGATTGCCGGCCCCGCCGCCGACGGCGCGCTGGCGTCGTCGGGCGGCAGCCCGCTTGAGCAGATGCCGGGCGGCAAGAGCTATGTCGAACGTTATTCGAAGCGCTTCAACAAGCCGGTCGAGCTGTACTCGCCGTACGCCTATGACGGCACGCGCGCGGTGTTCGCGGCCATGAAGAAGGCCAATTCGACCGATCCGCACGTCTATCTCGCCTCGCTCAAGAGCACTTCGATGAAGGGCGTGACCACCAACGAACTGGGCTACGACCAGTACGGCGACCTGAAGTACGGCGGCGTGACGGTCTACAAGGTCGTCAACGGCCAGTGGCAGCCGCTCACGACGGTCGGCACGAAGTAAATCGCGATGTAAGTGAACGCTCACGCCGTGCGCCTTCGAGGCGGCGCGGCGTGCACGGGACAGCCGGCGGTACCCGGCTGCGGTGCGCAGACCGGCGGGCACTCTTCTCCGTCCGCCGGCGAGCGCGCCGGGTTGACACGGGCTTTCGCATTACGCGGGAGCCCGTTTTTTTCGCTCTGCCGATTTTTTTCGCGCTCGCCAGCAAAGAGCGACACAGTGCCGCAGAACACCGTCGCACGGGGCTTTGAGCGCTTTTAGGGTCGGGCGGAATCTGGCATTCGGTCGTGCAGCCCCGAACCGCACTACAATGCATGCCGTCCACTGGTTTGCCGGTCGTTCGTTAACTGTGGTTTGAGTCCCGAACGCCGTCCCGTTTGCACCGAACATGCCCCGTTTTCCCCGACTTTCCCCGTTCCTGTTGATTCCGCTGGTTGCTGCCCTCGGCGCATGCTCGTCGGCCAAGCCCGGTAACAAGTTTCAGGACGACCAGTTGCTGAGCAGCGCGCCCAGCCCGTTCTCGCGCAATTTCAGCTACGCCAGCGCCGATGCCTGCGAGGCGTCGCGCCGCGCGCTGCTGAGCCAGGGCTACATGACGACGATGACGCACAACGACACCGTCGACGCCACCAAGAACTTCCAGCCGACGAGCGACCAGCACGTCGTCGTGGAAGTGCACGTGGTGTGTACCGTGGCGGACGCGTCCAACACCAGCATGGTCTACGTGAACGCCGTGCAGAACGGCTATGCGCTCAAGAAGAGCGACACGTCGGCGAGCGTCGGGCTGTCGATTCTGGGGTCGGTGTCGCTGCCGATCCGCTCGAATAGCGACGAGATGGTGAAGGTGTCGAGCGAGACGATCCAGTCGGGCGCGTTCTACACGCGCTTTTTCGAGCTGGTCGGCAAGTACCTGAACACGGTCGCGAAGAGCGAACCGATTCCCGGCAGCGGCGCAATCAAGATCACGCCCTTGCCGCCGAGCTTCGAACCGGCTCCGGCGATGGCCAATGCCGGTGCGCCTGGCGTCGCGACGCCGGGTATCTCGGCTTCGCCTGCGGCGGCGGTTGCCGCTGCGGCGACGGGCGCTGCCGCCGTTCATAACGATGCGCTGCCCGCGACGCCGGTATTGAGCGCAACGCAGCCGACCCAGCCGGCGCAGCAAACCAGCGCCGTGCACGCGGTCATGCCGGTGGCGCCCGCCGCCACGGCGACGCTGCTCACGCCGGTCGTGCCCGCTGCGGTTGCGGCTGCGGCCAGTGCGGCCAGTGCCGCCAGCGCGGCGGCCCCGGCCAGCACGCCGGTTCAAGCTGCCGCTCACGCGGCCAGCCAGGCCGTAGCCGCTGCGCCTGCGGCCGCGTCGGCGGCCCCGGCGGCTGTTCAAGCTTCGGCGGCGACGCCTGCCAGCGCGGCGCAAACGCTCGCCGCCGCATCGACTCCCGCGACGGCCAGCGCGGCTAACGCCACGCCCTCGAACAGCGCGACGTCAGCGGCCACCACGGCGCCCTGACGCCTTCTCTCGCGACAAGACGGGGCAGTTAGACGCCCAAAGCAGCGCAAAGCCGCTTTAGCGCAGCCCCGCCATCATCGCTCCCATCCCGACCAGCAAGCTGCCCATCAGGCGATTGACCGCGCGCAGACGGCGCGGGCGCTGCAACACGTGGCGCAGGCGGTGCGAAAACAGCGCCATCGACGCCACGCCGCCCGCGAACAGCAACGCGAAGGTCGCGGCCAGCACCAGATACTGGCGATTGGCGCCCCACGCCGCATCGGCGTTGATGAACTGCGGAAAAAACGAAGGGAAAAACAGCAACGTCTTGGGATTGAGCCCCGAGGTCGCGAATCCGCGCCAGAACAGATCGCGCTGCGAAGTGAGCGCAGGCTCACTCGTTTCACTCTCTTGCGGCCCGCCCAGCGTGCGGCTGCGCCACTGCTTGCAGCCCAGCCACACCAGATAGGCTGCCCCGACCCATCGCAGCACAGTGAGCGAGTGCTCACTAATGAGCAGCAGCGAATTCAGGCAAAGCGCCGTCAATCCGAGTTGCAGCAGCACCGCGAGCGTGCCGCCCCATACGCAGGGCAGCGCGCGCAGCCAGCCGGCGTGCAGCGCCTGGCTCATGGTCAGCACGTTGACGGGGCCGGGGGTATAGACGAGCACCAGGGCGGCGGCGAGAAACGACAAATACAGCTGAAGCGACATTTCCGAAAGTTCTGGCGAAGGCGTTTTGGGTAGAGGCGCGAACCCGGCAAGCCGGATCGGCCACGAAAAGTGGGCAACAAAAAACCGCGCAACAGCGCGGTTTTCAAATGCCATTCGCCCGATCGGACGCCGCAGGCCGCGAGATAATCGCGCGCCGCGCCCGATGGCCGCCGCAGGATGCAGCGAGGATCGGCTCAGACGGTCCACCGCGGCTTGTGGCTGCGGCGGCGCGCCCCGACGCGGGGAGGTGGCCGCGTGGGTCGTGCCGGGCGAGATGGCATGTGAAAAATATACCGCGACAGGGGCGGGATTTGCTTCCTGTTTTTCGGCTCCAGGCCGCTGAAACCAGAAGCTCCTTCCGCTAAAATCGGATTTCCCTGTACAAGATTCTTTTTCGCCATGAGCGCCCGCGAACGCCAGCCCAAAACCCTCGACAATCAGGATCGCAAGATCCTGCGCGCCCTCCAGCAGAACGCGCGTCTGTCCAATGCCGAACTGGCCGAACAGGTCGGCATGTCCACCACCGCCTGCTGGAACCGCACGCGCCAGCTGGAAGCCGACGGCTATATCGACGGCTATGTGGCGCTAGTGAACCAGCGCAAGCTCGGTTTCGCCGATATCGTGATCCTGGAAGTCACGCTCGACCGGCACGAGGACGACGCGCTCGCGCGCTTCGGCTCCGAGCTCGCGGCGCTGCCCGAAGTGCTGGAGGCGTATCTGGTGTCGGGCGAATACGACTACTGGATCAAGGTCGCCGTGGATGGCACGGCGGGTTACGAGCGCTTCCTGCGCGAGAAGCTCTATCGCATTTCCAGCATTCGTCACAGCCGCTCGATGTTCGCGTTGCGCTGCATGAAGGACGTGGCGTCGATGCAGGTTTAGTTCGGCCTCCGAAATTCAATCAGGCATCAGGCGAGCGCGCCCCGCTCGCCCGCAGGATCATCTTCACGACTTCGTCGGTCGTCGCCTCGAAGCTTGCCGCCGACAGCGCACGCTTGCCCGCAAGCGCGCGAATCTGCGCTTCGAAATCCGCGTAATGCTGCGTGGTCGCCCAGATCATGAAGAGCAAGGTCCTGGGCTCGACGGGCGCGAGCAGGCCCTCCGCGATCCAGCGCTCGATCAGCGTCACGCGCGACTCCATCCACGGCTTCACGCGCTTGAGCAGAATGTCCTGCATATGCGTCGCGCCGCTGATGATCTCGTTGGCCCACACCTTCGAGCCTAGCGGCCTGCGCCGCGACAGCTCCATCTTCGCGCGCACATAGCCGCCGATGGCTTCGACGGGATCGTCGCTCGCATCGAAGGTATCGGCCGCTGCATTCCACTCCTCGAACAGGTCGTCCAGCACGCGCCAGTAGAGCGACAGCTTGGTCGGGAAGTAGTAGTGCAGGTTCGCCTTGGGCAGGCCTGCGCGCTCGGCGATCAATGCGGTGCTCGCGCCTTCGAAACCGCGCTCGGCGAACACGGCTTCCGCACACGCGAGCAGATGCAATTCGTTCGACGCGCGGATCGACGCCTTGCGGCGCGGCTTCGTCTCCTTCTGTTTGGCGTCCTGGTTCGCGTGTGCGTTCGCGCCTGGGCGCAGTGCAAGGTTCGCGGCTGGCGTGTCGGTGTCGTCGTCGCGCATGGCATCCGTCCGTTCAGGAAGAAAAGCATCGCACCGCGATGCGGTTTCATTGTAGACACGCAACCCACGCAGCGTGATCCGGTGCGTGCCGTGCCCGCGGGTAAACCTGCGTGCCTTGCGCGCGTTATCACGCACTGCAACATCGATGGCACGCTTTTCGCTCGTATTACCGCATTGAATTCCCGAAGTTTATAGCCTACAACCTGTCCAATCGGACAGGATTCGGAGAGCGCGGAATCATCGCCCCGAATGAGCGTCGAGCGCATGCACCGTGATCGCGCAAGACGCCCCAGACGATGGCGACGATGCACGCTTTATGAACACGCTTCATGGATACAACGGCGGCGCGATCCCCACAGCGGCCATTTAAAAACAGGCCGCATCGCGCTGCACCGCCAGTCGATCATTGACAGGAGAGCACGCATGAACGTAGTAAGCGAAGCCGCGCTGACCACCTCGATTCACGTGAATGGCCAGCGTCTCTGGGACAGTCTGATGGAAGTGGCGAAGATCGGCGCGACGCCCAAGGGCGGTGTGTGCCGCCTCGCGCTCACGGATCTCGACAAACAGGGCCGCGATCTCATCGTCAAGTGGGCGCAGGAAGCGGGCTGCACGGTGAGCGTCGACCAGATGGGCAACGTGTTCATGCGCCGCGCGGGCCGCAACAACGACCTGCCGCCCGTGATGACCGGCTCGCACGCGGATTCGCAGCCCACGGGCGGGCGCTTCGACGGCATCTACGGTGTACTGGGCGGCCTCGAAGTGATCCGCGCACTCAACGACCACGGCATCGAAACCGAACACCCCATCGAAACCGTGATCTGGACGAACGAGGAAGGCTCGCGTTTCGCACCCGCGATGGTGGCCTCCGGCGTGTTCGCGGGCGTGTTCACGCTCGACTACGGCCTGTCGCGCAAGGACGTGGACGGCAAGACCATCGGCGAGGAACTCCAGCGCATCGGCTACGCGGGCGACCTGCCGTGCGGCGGCCGCAAGATTCACGCGGCGTTCGAATTGCACATCGAACAAGGGCCGATTCTCGAAGCCGAAAACAAGACGATTGGCGTGGTGACGGACGCGCAAGGCCAGCGCTGGTATGAAGTCGTGCTGACGGGCCAGGAGGCCCATGCGGGCCCCACACCGATGCCGCGCCGCCGCGATGCACTGCTGGGCGCGTCGCGCGTCGTGCAACTGGTCAACGAAATCGGCCTGCGCCACGCGCCGCTCGCGTGCGCGACGGTCGGCATGATGCAGGTGCATCCGAACTCGCGCAACGTGATCCCGGGCCGCGTGTTCTTCACCATCGACTTCCGCCACCCGCTGGACGAAGTGCTCGCGAAGATGGATGCGGAACTGCGCGAAGGCATCGCGAAGATCGCCGAGCAAGGCAAGCTGGAAACCGAGCTTGAGCAGATTTTCTATTACGCGCCCGTGCCGTTCGACAAGGCCTGCGTGAAGTCCGTGCGCGCCGCCGCCGAGCGCTTCGGCTATTCGAATCGCGACATCGTGTCGGGTGCGGGCCACGACGCCTGCTATCTGGCGACGGTTGCGCCCACGTCGATGGTGTTCGTGCCGTGCATCGACGGCATCAGCCACAACGAGATCGAAGACGCGACCCAGGAATGGATCGAGGCCGGCGCAAACGTGCTGCTGCATGCCATGCTCGAACGTGCGAGCGAGCCAGGCTGAACATCCACTTTTAGCCGAATAGAGCCCTAAAACAAGCTGTTCCCCACGTACCGGCTGCCGCGCGTTGCGCGCAGCCGGCGGATCCGTGTTTTGCCTCGCAAGGAGCATCCGGATGTCCCACTCCGCCAAGAACAACACGCGTGCCACTCAAGGCATTGCCGCAGGCCGGCTCAGCGCAGAAGAACTGGGCTGCCAGTTCGCCGACGTTGCCCCGCCGCTTTCCGCCAACGCCGCCGTGATCGCTTCGGATCGCTGCCACTACTGCTACGACGCGCCCTGTGTCGCAGCCTGCCCCACCGGCATCGACATTCCCAGCTTCATCCGCAAGATCGGCAACGGCAATCTCAAGGGCGCCGCGCGCGACATCCTGAGCGCCAATCCGCTGGGCGGCATGTGCTCGCGCGTCTGCCCGACCGAGATTCTCTGCGAAGGCGCCTGCGTGCGAAATCATCAGGATGGCGAACCAGTCCAGATCGGTGCGCTGCAACGTCACGCCACCGACTTCCAGATGGCGCGCGAAGCCGAAGGCGCGACGCCGCTGTTTCGCCGCACGAGCGAAACGGGCCGCAAGGTCGCTGTAGTCGGCGCTGGCCCTGCGGGCCTGGCCTGCGCGCATACGCTCGCGCTTGCGGGGCATCACGTCACGGTGTTCGACGCGCGCGAGAAACCCGGCGGCCTCAACGAATACGGCATCGCCGCGTACAAGACCGTCGACGATTTCGCGCAGCGCGAAGTCGCGTGGCTGCTCTCCATCGGCGGAATCGAGTTGAAGCAGAACCAGCAATTGGGCCGCGACTTTACGCTCGATGCGCTGCGCAGCGACTTCGACGCCGTGTTTATCGGCGTGGGCCTGGGCGGCACGCATGCGCTGAAGATCGACGGCGAAGCGCTAGACGGCGTGCGCGATGCGGTGGACTTCATTGCGCAACTGCGCGAAGCCGACGATCTGGCCGCGCTGCCCGTGGGCCGCCGCGTGGTCGTGATCGGCGGCGGCAATACCGCCATCGACGCCGCCGTGCAAAGCCGCAAGCTGGGCGCGGAACACGTCACGCTCGCTTACCGTCGCGGCAGCGCACAGATGAGCGCGACGTGGGCCGAGCAGGAATTCGCACGCCAGCAAGGCGTGACGATCGTGGAGTGGATGAAGCCCGTGCGTATCGTCGGCGAACACGCTGTGCAAGCCGTGGAGTTCGAACGTGCGGCGCTCGATGCGAACGGCGCGCTGCAAGGCACCGGCGACATCGAGCGCATCGAAGCCGACGTGGTGCTCAAGGCCATCGGCCAGAAGCTCCTGCCCGCCGGTCTCGATGCGCTGCAATTGAGCGACGGCGGCGCGCGCATTGCCGTCGACGCCGATGGCGCGACGTCGCTCGCCGGCGTCTGGGCAGGCGGCGACTGCGCGGGCCACGGCGCGACCGACCTCACCGTCCAGGCGGTGCAGGACGGCAAGCTCGCGGCGCGCGCCATTGACCGCTATCTCGCCGCACAGACCGGCAAGGCCGCGTGACCCGCGCAGTCGAAAACGCAAGCACAAAGCATCCACACCGATATAACAAGGAGTCGCATCATGGCCGATCTGCGCTGCTCGATTGCCGGTATTGAATCGCCCAATCCGTTCTGGCTCGCCTCCGCGCCGCCCACCGACAAGGCCTACAACGTCAACCGCGCCTTCGAGGCGGGCTGGGGCGGCGTGGTCTGGAAAACGCTCGGCCTCGACCCGCACGTAGTCAACGTGAGTTCGCGTTACGGCGCGACCACCTGGCGCGGCCAGCGCATCGCGGGCCTGAACAATATCGAACTGATCACCGACCGCCCGCTCGACGTCAATCTCAAGGAAATTGCCCAGGTAAAGCGCGACTGGCCCGACCGCGCACTGATCGTCTCGCTGATGGTGCCGTGCAATGAGAGCGACTGGAAATGGATCCTGCCGCTCGTCGAAGACACGGGCGCCGACGCGGTCGAGCTGAACTTCGGCTGCCCGCACGGCATGAGCGAACGGGGCATGGGCGCGGCCGTGGGCCAGGTGCCCGAGTACATCGAAATGGTCACGCGCTGGGTCAAGGAAGGCACGCGCCTGCCCTGCCTCGTCAAGCTCACGCCCAACGTCACGGACATCCGCCACGGCGCGCGCGCGGCGCTCAAGGGCGGCGCGGACGGCGTCTCGCTCATCAACACCATCAACTCGATCGTCGGCGTCGACCTGGACGTCATGGCGCCGCTGCCGACCGTCGATGGCAAGGGCACGCACGGCGGCTACTGCGGCCCTGCCGCCAAGCCCATCGCGCTGCACATGGTCGCCGAGATCGCGCGCGACCCGCAGACACAGGGCCTGCCGATCTCGGGCATCGGCGGCATCTCCGACTGGCGCGACGCCGCCGAATTCATGGTGCTGGGCGCGGGCAGCGTGCAGGTCTGCACCGCCGCCATGCACTACGGATTCCGGATCGTCAGCGACATGATCGACGGCCTGTCGAACTGGATGGACGACAAGGGCTACGCGAACCTCGACGCAATTCGCGGCCGCGCCGTGCAGAACGTGACCGACTGGCAATACCTGAACCTGAACTACGACATCAAGGCGCGCATCGACCAGGATCGCTGCATCCAGTGCGGCCTGTGCCATATCGCGTGCGAGGACACCTCGCACCAGGCCATCACGGCGACCAAAGACGGCCAGCGTCATTTCGAAGTCGTCGATGCGAATTGCGTCGGGTGCAATTTATGCATGCATGTGTGCCCGGTCGACCAATGCATCACGATGGAGCGCGTCGATTCGGGCCGCTATGCGAACTGGACGACGCATCCCAACAACCCGGGCCGCGTGGCCGATCCGAAAGCCGCTTGATCCATCGGTACTAAAAAGAAGCCCTATAAAACCCAACGACAAGTCACGGAGAATCCGCATCATGAGCCAGCCAGCAGCGAGCCCGGCCCCAGGCGACGCAAGCGCGCGCCGCAGTGCAAGCGAGTTGTACAACGACGACCTCGCGCCCATGGGCGTCGCGCAGCGTACGTGGCGCTGGTATCACTTCGCGGCGCTTTGGGTGGGGATGGTGATGAACATTGCCTCCTACATGCTCGCGGCCGGGCTGACCGAGCAGGGCATGTCGCCGTGGCAGGCCGTCATCACGGTGCTGCTCGGCAACGTGATCGTGCTGGTGCCGATGCTGGCGATCGGCCACGCGGGGGCAAAGTACGGCATTCCGTATGCGGTGCTGGTGCGTTCGTCGTTCGGCACCCAGGGCGCGAAGCTGCCCGCCATGCTGCGCGCCATCGTGGCATGCGGCTGGTACGGCATTCAGTCGTGGCTCGGCGGCAGCGCGATCTACACGCTCGCCAACATCCTGTTTCATAACGCGCTGGTCGGCGACGCGCTGCCGTTCCTGGGCATCTCCATCGGCCAGGGCGCGTGCTTCCTGCTGTTCTGGGTGCTGCAGCTTTACTTCATCCTGCACGGCACGGACTCAATCCGCTGGCTGGAAAGCTGGTCGGCGCCGATCAAGGTGGTGATGTGCGTGGCCCTCGTCTGGTGGGCCTGCTCGAAGGCGGGCGGCGTGGGCAGCATGCTTTCGCAGCCCTCGCAGTTCGCGGCGGGCGGCAAGAAAGCGGGCCTCTTCTGGGTCACGTTCTGGCCGAGCCTCACGGCGATGGTCGGCTTCTGGGCCACGCTCGCGCTCAATATTCCCGACTTCACGCGCTTCGCGAAGACGCAGAAGGATCAGCTGGTCGGCCAGGCGATTGGCCTGCCGATTCCGATGGCGCTGCTTTCGGTGGTGTCGGTGGTGGTGACGTCGGCGACGGTCGTGATCTACGGCAAGGCGATCTGGGATCCCATCGACCTCACCAGCCGCATGGAAGGCATTGGCGTGGGCATTGCGCTCGTGATCCTCACGCTCGACACGATGTGCTGCAACCTGGCCGCGAACCTGGTCGGCCCCGCCTACGACTTTTCGAGCCTCTGGCCCAAGGGCATTTCGTACAAGACGGGCGGCCTTATCACGGCGGGACTCGCCATCGTCATGATGCCGTGGAAGATTCTGGCCACCACGCAGGGCTATATCTTCACGTGGCTCGTGGGCTATTCGGCGCTGCTTGGCCCGGTCGCGGGCATCCTGATGGTCGATTACTTCCTGATTCGCGGCACGCGGCTCGATACCGACCAGCTCTTCGAAGAAAGCGGCGAATATGCCTACACGAACGGCTGGAACCGCGCTGCCGTGATCGCGCTGCTAGCGGGCGTGCTGCCTAACCTGCCGGGCTTCCTGAACGAGGCGTTTCCGGCTGCGTTCCCCTCGGTGCCCGACGCGTTCAAGGGACTCTATACCTATGCGTGGTTCGTGGGACTCGCCATCGCCGCCGTCGTCTACGGCGTGCTGATGAAGCTCGGCAAGAGCCGCAGGCCGAGCGTCGCGAGTGCATGAGATCACGCAAATACACTGGAAATGCAGGCTCAAACTGAAGGAGACATAGCATCATGGCGATCCTGATTCGAGGCGGCACCATCGTGGACGCGGACAAGACGTATCGCGCCGACGTGCTCTGCGACAACGGCACGATCACGGCGATCGGCGAGAACCTCGACGCTCCGGCCGGGGCCACCGTGGTCGATGCGGGCGGCCAGTACGTCATGCCGGGCGGCATCGATCCGCACACGCACATGGAACTGCCCTTCATGGGCACCAAGGCCCACGACGACTTCTATACGGGCACGGCGGCGGGTCTCGCGGGCGGCACGACGTCGATCATCGACTTCGTGATCCCGAACCCGAAGCAGCCGCTCATGGAAGCGTTCCGCGAGTGGCGCGGCTGGGCCGAAAAGGCCGCTGCCGATTACGCCTTTCACGTGGCCGTGACGTGGTGGGACGAGAGCGTGCATCGCGACATGGGCCTGCTGGTGAACGACCACGGCGTGTCGAGCTTCAAGCACTTCATGGCGTACAAGAACGCCATCATGGCCGACGACGAGATCCTCGTGAACAGCTTTGCGCGCGCGCTCGAACTGGGCGCGCTGCCGACCGTGCACGCGGAAAACGGCGAACTCGTGTTCCAGCTACAGCGGCAATTGCTCGCGCGCGGCTTCACGGGGCCGGAGGCGCACCCGCTGTCGCGCCCGCCCGAAGTCGAAGGCGAAGCGGCCAATCGCGCGATTCGCATTGCGCAGGTGCTGGGCGTGCCCGTGTATATCGTGCATGTGTCGGCGAAAGAGGCGCTGGAAGCCATCACGCGTGCGCGCGCGGAAGGCCAGCGCGTGTTCGGCGAAGTGCTCGCGGGCCACCTGGTGATCGACGAAGCCGTCTATCGCGACCCCGACTGGACGCGCGCCGCCGCGCACGTGATGAGCCCGCCGTTCCGCACCAAAGAACATCGCGACGCGCTCTGGCGCGGCCTGCAAGGCGGCCTGCTGCAAACCACGGCGACCGATCACTGTGTGTTCTGCGCGTCGCAGAAGGCCATGGGCCGCGACGATTTCACACGGATTCCTAACGGATGTGGCGGCGTGGAAGACCGCATGGCGATCCTCTGGGACCAGGGCGTGAACACGGGCCGCCTCACGCCGAACGAATTCGTGCGCGTCACCTCGACCAACGCGGCGCAGATCTTCAATCTCTATCCGCGCAAAGGCGCGGTGGCCGTGGGCGCGGACGCCGATCTCGTCGTCTGGGATCCGCAAGCCACGCGCACGATCTCGGTCAAGACGCATCACCAGAACGTCGACTTCAACGTCTTCGAAGGCATGACGGTGCGTGGCGTGCCCACGCATACGGTCTCGCAGGGCGAACTGGTGTGGGCCGACGGCGACCTGCGCACGCGCCGTGGCGCGGGCCGCTACCTGAAGCGGCCCGCCAATCCGGGCTATCTGCAGGCGTCGCGGCTCGCGAAGCAGTTGAAGGAGACCGAGCCGGTGCATCGCGAAGGCGACAAGGTCGCCTGAGTCGCGAGCCCTAGTACTGCACGACGATCGTGACGCGGCGATTGAGCGCGCGGCTCGCGGGGTCGGTGCCGGCAACGAGCGGGAAGTTGTCGGCCCGGCCGATGGCCGCGAGACGATGCGGCTCGACGCCGCGCTCCACCAGGTAGCGCACCACGGCGCCCGCGCGCGCCGACGACAGCTCCCAGTTCGACGCGTAACGCGCGTTGGCGATCGGCGTGCTGTCCGTGTGCCCTTCCACGAGGATGTTGCCGTCCGGCACCTGCGCCAGCACGCCCGCGATGCGGCTCAACACGCCAAACGAATCGGGCAGCAGCGCGGCATCGCCCGCATTGAACAGAATCTTCGCGTTAATGCCGATTTCCATGCCGTGCGCCACGGGCGCGATGGTGATTTCGCCACGCGCGCGCAGCGGATCGAGCGAGGCGAGCAGCGTGCGTTCGGTGACCGGCGCCTGCGGCGTGCTCGCGGGCGCGCTACTGGCCTTCGCCACCTGTACCGCCTGCACCGCCTGCGACTGCATGCGCAGCTCCTGCTCGTGACGCTTCGCGAGCTGCATGGCGTAGAGCGCGAGGAACAGCACCATCATCGTCGTGACGAGGTCGGCGTAGGACAGCAGCCAGCGGCCCGATCCCGATTGTTCGCCGCCCTCGTCCTCGTCGTGATCGAGGATGCTGAGCGTGAGGTCGCGCGCCGCGTGTTTATCGGGTGACGTCGTTTGCATGCCTGGGCACTCGCGCTTAATTGACCACTGCACCGGCCTGCGCGCCTTGGCGGGCCCAAGCATGCGCTTCGCCGCGTGCGCCTACTTCGCCTGAGAGACGCGTGGCGATCATATGCGGCGTCTCCTTGCGCGAAATCGCCAGCAGGCCGTCCAGATAGAGCTTGCGCAGGCGCAGTTCGCTTTCGATATGCGCGCGCATCTTGCCGTACAGCGGCAGAAACACAAGGTTCGCGAGCGCGAGACCGTACAGCGTGGCGACGAACGCCACCGCGATACCGGTGCCAAGCTGCGATGGCTCGACCAGATGCGTCGTCACCTGGATCAGCCCGAGCACCGACCCGAGAATGCCGAAGGTCGGCGCATAGCCGCCCGCCTGCTGCCAGACGCGCGCGGCGGCCAGATGCGTGCGCCCATAGGCTTCGAGTTCGCGATTGAGCGCGTCTTCGAGCACGGCCGTGGACACACCGCTCGCCAGCAGTTCGAGGCCGCGCCGCGCGAACGGATGAATGCCCTGCCAGTCCATCGACTCGAATGCGAGCAGGCCGCTGAGCTTGGCCTGGTCGCCCCATTCGAGCACGGCGGCAAGGCTCGCTTCATCGACCTGCTGCGCGCGCACGAACACCGTGCGCAGGCGGCGGATCGCATCGAAAAAGCGCGCCCAGGTATTCTGGATCATCACCGCGCCGAGCGTGCCGCCCAGCACGACCACCAGCGCCTCGGGCTGCAGCAGCGCGCCGAAGTGGCCGCCTTCCAGCATGAAGCCCACGACGACCGCCGCGCCGCCCAGCAGGACTCCGAACAAAGTCAACAGATCCATGCATGTTCCGATAAAAATAAGATTGAAAGCGCCGCGCAGGCGCATCCGGCGCGCCCGCATGGTGCGAGCGCGCTAGCCTGCCTGGCGGTTACGCTAATGAATCGCGGCTTACGCGGCGCGTGTCTTGAGTTCGCGCACGGCGTTCACGAGACGCTCCTCGATGCCTTCCAGCTCCATCGGATCGGACTTGATCTCGCGGCGCATGAGCCACGAAATCTCGTTCTTGCGCGCCTCAGACAGCACCGACTGCAAGCGCTCCAGGACAGCGGCATCCTGCGGCGACGCCAGCAGCTTCGCGAGGTCGTAGGTATCGAGCGCGTTGACCGCATCGAACAGCGTGCGCTGATCGACGAACAGCAGATCGTCGAGTGTCTTCACGTCGCCCGAACCGCGGTTCGCACGCTTGCTGAAGTACGACACGCCCTTTTGCTCGACGAAATTGAGCACTTTCGACTTTCTGAACGCGAACAGTTCGTCGGCGATCTCGCCGTGCGAGAGCTTGTTGAGCAGCAGCGTGCGCTCAACGCCGATCAGCGCTTCCAGGTCGCTCAGCTCGATGAGTTCAAGCTCGCTGTTGATGGACACGTCGAGATCGTGGTCGGCCACTTGCGCCGCACGGTCGATGATCCGCACCGGGTCGAAGGTGACGACCTGGCGGCCAAGCGCGCCTTCGCCGCTTTCCGCGCCGCCCAGATGCGAGGACGACTGGCCCGATTCCATCGTGATGAGGTTGAGCTTTTCCATGCGGCGCAGCATCGCCATCACGTGCGGGCGCGAATGGCCCGCCACCGCGCGGCACTTGTGCACCACGTCCGCGAGCGCGACGCTCACTTCGCCCGCGCCGGCGTTATTGCCCTGGCGCAGCCAGCCGCCCTTGGGCTCGGCGCGTTCGGCGCCCGCCAGCAACGACAGTACGTGCGCGTAGGACAGCACGCCTGGCATGAAGTCGGCGTGGGTGTAGGTCGCGAGCTGATCGTCCTTGGCCTTCGCGCGGCGGATCATCGTGCGCACGACGTGACGCAGCAGCGGCGAGACGCGTTCGAGCTCGTCTTCGATGATGTTCGCAGGGATGACCGTGAGCTGGCAGAACGACAGCGCCTTGGCGGTGCTCGGGCGCGGCTCCGCGCCAAGCAGCGCGCTTTCGCCGAAAAACTCGCCACGGCCGAGTGTGGCCGTCACGACGCGCTTCTCTTCACAACGGGTGGAAATTTCGACTTTGCCGTCGGCGATGACGAAGAGCAGGCGCTCACCCGCGTAGCCCTCCGAATAGATGACTTCGCCTGGCGCAGCGGTGCGCGACCATGTTTGACTGCGATTCAAGGTGATTCCCCGTGTGCGGTGTCTTTGTCGACCGTATGAAGCGACCGTCTCAAGGACGATCGATCTGGTTCTCGTATGACTGCCGTTTACGGCTTCGCACGGGGGGTTCTTGAATCAATTTGCATCGGCTTTGCGCACGTGCAAGTGACTCTTGTTCACGGCGCGATGAGCGCTGTGATCGATACACACGTTTTAGCGATTCAATCGATGCCGACAGATAAAAGGCAAACGATTGCGTTGACTGTGCATGCGCACGCGTTCATGTCGACCGGGATCGCGCTTGCTCGCCATTTTCCCGGTCTCATCTATTGATCAAGCATCGATCAAGCCGCCAGTTGCCCCACCGAACCATTCGCTGGAGGCACTGCAACGCCCGCGCGCGCGAAGCGGATCGCTTCCATCAACGCCTGATGTTCGCCAACGTGATTGGCCAGCAGCAGGATCAGTTGCGCGTTGACCGACTGGCTCTGCGCATCGTCGAGGTCGCGATGCATGTCGATCAGCGCTTCGTAAAAGTCGTCGGGGCGCGCGAGATTGGGTTGGGTATTCAGCATCGTCGTCTCCTGTCCCATCTTCATATCGTCGTTTGATTCGTAATGATCTGCACAATCGATTCGAAAGGCGGCCGCGCTTTTACGCTTTCAAGCTGTATGCGTTGCCCACGTCGCCGCCTTTCGGCTTCATCGCTTCAAGCCGTGCCTTCCACGCACAGCGCGCGCTTCAACGCACGCTCCACACGCGGCGCACTGACGCGATGCCAGCGCGCGCTCACGTGCTGATCCGGGCGGATCAGGTAGAACGCGCCGTCCTGCGCGCCGTAACGCTGCGCCGCGAGACCTTGCGTATCGCGCAGCACCGACGTACCCGCAGGCAGGGCTTCGGGCGCCGCGCCCTCGCCGTCGATCACCGCTACGAAGTTCAGCGGCACCGGCCCATTCGCAAGCGCATCGAGCGCCGCGCGCGTTGGCTCGTCCAGCGTCGCTCCGGCACGGCAAAACAGCAGCCCCGTAAAGCGTCCGCCAAGCTGCTTGAGCAGCCACTGCGCGTTGCCTTGCGCGTCGCCCAGCGGCGCGTCGGCGCACGATGCGCCCGGCACCATCTGGCCCGTGAAGCGGTCTTCATCGGCCGTATTGAGCGTCGATTCGTGCAGCACCGCAGGCACCGAAAGCCGTCCGCTGTTCACCAGTTGGCGCGCAAACGGATGCTCGCGCGCCAGCGTGAGCACCGCGTCGCGAAACACGCGGCTCACCGCGCTCTTGGGCGTGATGAAGTCCGTCGAACGCGTGGAATTGCGGATGTTTTCATCGGCGGCATATTCGCGCTCGCTCGCATAGGTGTCGAGCAGCGCATCGGGCGCGCGCTGCTCCAGCACCATCGCGAGTTTCCACGCCAGGTTTTCGCTGTCCTGGAAGCCGCTATTCGCGCCGCGCGCGCCGAACGGCGAAACCAGATGCGCCGAGTCGCCCGCAAACAGCACATTGCCATGCCGGAAGCTGTCCATGCGCAGGCACGAGAACGTGTAGATGCTCACCCATTCCAGCTCGAACTTCACGTCGGGGCCGAGCAGCGCGCGCACGCGCGGGATCACGCGCTCGGGCGTCTTTTCTAGCACCGGATCGGCGTCCCAGCCCAGCTGAAAGTCGATGCGCCAGACGTTATCGGGCTGGCGATGCAGCAGCACCGACTGGTTCGGATGGAACGGCGGATCGAACCAGAACCAGCGTTCGGTCGGGAAATCGGCTTCCATCTTCACGTCGGCGATCAGGAAGCGATCCTTGAAGGTGCGCCCGTGACTGTCGAGACCCATCAGCTTGCGCACGGGGCTGCGCGAACCGTCCGACGCGACCACATAGCGCGCGAGCAGTTCATACGGGCCGTCGGGCGTGTCGATTTCGAGCGCCACGTGGGCATCGTCCGAGCGCGGCTCGCCACGTTGCGCAATACCGGTGACCTTGCTTTTCCAGCGGATTTCGAGGTTCGGCAACGCCTGCGCGCGTTCGAGCAGGAAGCCTTCGACGTAGTACTGCTGGAGGTTCACGAAAGCCGGACGATGATGGCCGGTTTCGGGCAGCAGGTTGAAGGTGTAAACCAGCTCGTCCTTACGGAACACTTTGCCCACGTTCCAGCTCACGCCCTTTTCGACCATGCGCTCGCCGCAGCCGAGGCGATCGAAAATATCGAGCGAGCGCTTCGAAAAGCAGATCGCGCGCGAGCCGGTGGAAAGCGTGCAATCGTCGTCGACGAGCACGACGTGAGTGCCTTGCTGCGCGAGGTCGATCGCCGTGGCGAGGCCCACCGGGCCCGCACCGACGACGACGACCGGGCGCACGCGCTTTTCAACTTCCGCGCCTTGTTCGTGGCAGCGCGTGTAGTCGAAAGTCAGCGATTGATAGTCGATCATTGTCTCTCTCCGTCTCTTCTGCGACCGCTCAATCCTGCAACGCGTCCCACATGTCCTTGTCGCGCTGCGCCGTCCAGATGCGCGGGTGCGTGATGCCGCTCGCCTCGTCATACGCGCGCGACACGTCGAACGGCAGGCAATGCTCGTAGATGAACACGTGGCCGAACTTCGGATCCATCGCTTCACGCGTGAGCGCCATCGACTGCTTCAGGTCGAGCTTCTGTTCGACCGCCTTGCGGCCCTGCGCGAGCAGCGTCGAGACGAAATCCTTCGTGTAATCGAGGCCCTTGTTCACTTCGTCGGGATTGAGCAGCGCGGGGCCGCGGCCCGGCACGAGCTTTTCCGCGCCCAGCGAGCGCAGCGCTTCGAGCGTAGCGGGCCATTCGGCGAGTTGCGCGTCGCCGCAATAGCAGGCCGCGTCGTATTCCACGAGGTCGCCCGAGTACAGCACCTTCTGCTGCGGCAGCCACACGACCGTGTCGCCCTTGGTGTGGCCCGAGCCCAGATGCGCGATCTTCACTTCGAGCTTGCCGAGGAACAGCGTGATTTCCTTCTCGAACACGAGCGTCGGCCACGTCAGGCCCGGCACCGTTTCGACGCCTGCGAAGAGACGCGGGAAGCGCTCGATTTCCGACTTCATGTCCTGCTCGCCACGCTCGACGATCATCTCGTAGGTGCCGCGGCTCGCGATGATCTGCTGCGCGCCTTCCTCGAAATACGCCGACGCGCCCAGCACGCGCACCGCGTGATAGTGCGAGAGCACGACGTACTTGATGGGCTTGTCGGTGACGCTGCGGATCTTCGCGATGAGATCCTGCGCCATGGCGGGCGTGGCCGTGGTGTCGACGATCAGCACGCCGTCGTCGCCGATGATGACGCCCGAATTCGGGTCGCCTTCGGTCGTGTACGCGTAGGCGTTTTCCGAGAG
Organism: Paraburkholderia bannensis NBRC 103871; assembly: GCF_000685015.1. Taxonomy (GTDB): domain Bacteria; phylum Pseudomonadota; class Gammaproteobacteria; order Burkholderiales; family Burkholderiaceae; genus Paraburkholderia; species Paraburkholderia bannensis. Next base: position 97,785 of record NZ_BAYA01000008.1, read on the forward strand.
CTGGGTGAAGGTGACCTGCTTTTCTTCGAGGTCGGCCTGCGATGCGAACGCCTTTGCCATCTGGAGTCTCCGTATCTGTAGGGAACGGGCGACGAGGCGAGGCCGGGCGCACGCGCTACGGGGGCGCATGTGCAGTGACCGGCGCGCGGGCGCCAGCCGGTTTTGTCTCGCCCCGTCTGGTTTGGTTAAGGCGCTGTTCTGCCGGGGTGAGGCCATGATCGCCCGACGGTTTTTATTTGTCAATAGCGAATACACTAGCCATATGCAAACAACGGAGCTAGCGGAATTCTCCCCTCCTTCGGTTAACATGAACCCTTTTTTAGCCTGGTACAACGAGTGAAGACCCCTCGCAACGCGCCGCCCAGCGTCGCCGAACCGGACGCGGACGGCGCAGGCGCCGGCAAGACCCAGCGCGGCATCCAGAGTGTCGAAGTGGGCGCACGCCTGCTGCGCGTGCTCGCCGACGCGCGCGTGCCGCTCGCGCCCACCGATCTCGCGGCGGCGGGCGACATCGCGTCGAGCCAGGCGCACGCCTATCTTGTTAGCCTCACGCGCCTGGGACTGATCAAGCGCGACGCGCTGTCCGGTCGTTACGAAGCGGGGCCGCTGGCGTTGCGCCTGGGCCTGCTGCATCTCGCGCAGCAGCCCGCGCTGCGCCACGCCGTGCCGCATGCGGCGGCGCTTGCGCAGGCCCACAACTGCAGCGTCGCGCTGTGCATCGCCGGGCCGCAGGGGCCGACCATCGTGCGTTACGAGCACGCCAGCCTGCCGCTGCACGTCAACCTGCACGTGGGCACGGTGATGTCGCTGCCGGCCACGTCGACGGGCCGCGTGTTCTGCGCGTTTCTCGACGAAACCACCTTGCGCGCGATGTGGGCCAACCAGACGGCGCAGCCGGTCTGGCGCGGCACGGCGGCAGCCGAAGCCATCCCCACGCCCGATGCCGCCTTCGCCGCCACGCTCGACACGATCCGCGCACGCGGCTTCGAACTCGGCATCGATGCGCCGAGCCCCGGCGTAAGCAGCGTCTGCATGCCCGTGCTCGATGCGCAAGACACGCTGCGCGTCACGCTCACGGCCATCGGCGCGAGCGGCGCACTCGACGTGCGGCCCGACGGCAAGCTCGTGCGCGCGCTGCACGGCGCCGCGCAACAGATCGCGCAAGCCGCCTTTCCATCGACCTGACCATGCCGAAAACCTCTTTGGAACCCGACGCGTCCACCAGCATCGATAGCGCCGATAAACCCCAACGCGGCATTCAGGCGCTCGACGTCACGGGCGAACTGCTCGCTGCCCTCGTCGCGGCCGGCACGCCGCTGTCGCTGCGCGACCTCGCTGCGGCGGCGGGCATGCCCAGCGCGAAGGCCTTTCCGCATCTGGTGAGCCTGCTCAAGACCGGCCTGCTCGCGCGCGACGAAGCGGGCCGCTACGAAGCTGGGCCGCTGAGCCTCGAACTCGGCCTGCTGGGTCTCGCGCGCCTGTCGCCCGTGCGCGAAGCCGATGCCGAACTCGTCGATCTCGCCACCGGCACCGGCATGAGCGTCGCGCTCGCGGTGCCCGGGCCGCTTGGGCCCACGGTCGTGCGCCTGGAAGAATCGCCGCGTCCGCTGCATGTGAGCCTGCGCCCGGGCACGGTGATGTCGCTCGTGAACACCGCCATCGGCCGCGTGTTCGCCGCGTGGCTCGACGACGACGTGCGCGCCGCGCTACTCCTGCAGGACGGGTTGCGGCTCGCCGGTGTAGCGGCGTTGCCCGATGACGACGCTCACTATGCGCAGCGCCTTGCCGCGATCCGCGCGCAGGGACTCGACACCGCGCTCGACAAGCCGGTTCCCGGCATCAGCACCGTGGCCGCGCCCGTGTTCGACCACACCGGCAGCGTGTGCCTCGTGCTCGCGCTGATGGGGCCGTCGGGCAACCTCGACGTCACGCGCGAAGGCGCGAGCGCGCAACGCCTGATCGCCGCCGCCGAGCGCCTGTCGCGCCGCTTCGGTTATGTCGCGGGCGCGGCGTTACCGGGTCTATAGGCGGTCGATATAATCGCGCTTCAAACGCGGCTGATTCAAACGCAGGCGATGCAGATTCAATCCGCATTGCCGCGTCGCCAAGCCGACCCAGCCGAAAGAAAGCCCACCGCTATACAACAGGCACAAGGAAGCGCCCATGAGCACAGCCTCCACCGGTTCCAGCGCCGCGTTGCGCCAGGTTGCGGATCTGCCCGCCCCGCGCGGCCTGCCGCTCATCGGCAACCTGCTGCAGCTTTCGCCCACGCGCCTGCATCTGATCCTCGAACGCTGGGCCGAAGAACTCGGCACGCCGTACCGCTTCCAGGTGGGCAGCATTCCCATCACGATCTGGACGGACACCGAGCTGATCCAGCAGATCATGCGCGAGCGTCCTCATCGCTACCGCCGCTATCAGCCGATCGAAGCCGTGCTTGAGGAGATGGGCTCCAACGGCCTTTTTTCCGCCGAAGGCGCGGCGTGGGAAACGCATCGGCGGCTGGTGATGCAGGCGCTGTCGATCAACAACATCAAGGCGTTCTACCCGACGCTTTCCGACATCACGCAGCGCCTGCGCACGCGCTGGCTGCGTGCAGCCGAACGTGGCGAGACCGTCGAGATGACCGACGATCTCAAGCGCTACACGGTGGACGTGACGAGCGCGCTCGCATTCGGCGAAGACCCGCGCACGCTGGAGCGCGATCACGGCGTGATCCAGGAGCACCTGGAGCGCATCCTGCCGAGCGTGATGGGCCGCATCAACGCGCTGTTCCCGTACTGGCGCTACGTCAAGCTGCCCGCCGATCGCAAGCTCGACCAGTCGCTCGTGGAAGTGCATCGCTATATCGATTCGATGATGGCGCGCGCCCGCGAGCGCATGCGCGACGAGCCGTCGGACACGCCGCGCAACCTGATGGAAGCGATGCTCGTGCAGCAGCATGGCGGCGAACATGGCGCCATCACCGATGCGCAGATCCGCGCCAATGTCCTGACGATCCTGCTCGCGGGCGAGGACACGACCGCCGATTCGATCGCCTGGACGCTGCCCTATCTGGCCGCCGATCCCGCCTTGCAGACGCATCTGGGCGAAGAAGCCCACCGCGTGCTGGGCGACGCGCCAGTTTGCCCCGACTACGCGACGCTCAAGGAACTCGACATCTTCGAGGCCATCTGCATCGAGGCGACGCGTCTGCGCCCGGTGGCCGCCGTGCATTCGTTCGAGCCGCTCGAAGACGTGGTGGTGGACGACGTGGCGCTGCCCAAAGGCACGCGCATGTTCTTCGTCGCGCGGCCCGCGATGATCGACGCGAAGAATTTCGTCGATCCGCAGCGCTACGATCCGTGGCGCTGGATGCGCAAGGGCGAGCACGCCGCGCCGGAGGGTGCGCACGACGTGCGGGCGTATCTTCAGTTCGGCGCGGGGCCGCGTGTGTGTCCCGGTCGCCATCTGGCGACGGTGGAGATGCGCCTCGCGCTCTCCATGCTGATGAACGAGTTCTCGATCGAACTGGCCATCGATCCCGCGAAGATCAACGAAGTGTCCGCGTTCACGATGGTGCCGGACACCATGCCGGTGAGGCTCACGAAGCGCAGGCGCTAGCTTCGCACCACGCCTGCCACATGTGCCGGAAAGCGGCTTCCATGTTGCGGGCGAAGCGCGCGCCGTCCATCAGCGGCGACGCCTGCATGCACGCGCGCAATCCCGCGCGCAGTTCGGCCAGGCGCGGCAGGTCGCGCGCCAGCGCCGTGACGATGCGGGCGTAGTCGGCATCGTTATCGGCTGCAAGTTCCGGCAAGCCCAGATTCGCGAGCAGGCATAGCCCCGCGCGGCTAAGCGCCGTGCGCCCATGACGCGTGGGCACCGGCACGCCCATCCAGAGCGCGTCGAGACTCGTGGTGTGGCCGTTGGCCGGAAACGTATCGAGCGCGATGTCGATTTTCCCGTACGTGCGCAGATAGGCCTCGCGCGCCTGGAAGCCCACGAAATCCAGCTGCGCGGGATCGATGCCGTGCGCGCGAAAACGCGCCGCCAGCCGCTCGCGGGCTGCGCCCGGCGGGGCCATCAAGATGAGCCGCGCGTCGGGTAGCGCCGCGAACACAGGCGCCCAGAGCGCGAGCGTGGCGTCGGTGAGCTTGCAGGGGTTATTCAGGCATCCGAATGTTATGTGACCGTTTTCCAGCGCGGGCAGCGGAGAAACTTCCACGCCTGGCGACTGCGCGTCGTAACACCAGAACGAATCGGGCAGGCGCAGCGAACGCTCGGTGTACGGGGCGTCGATATGCGGCGTACCGGGCGGATCGATCCACGGATCGGTGAGCCGCCAGCCAATCGACGGGCTGCCCGTCGTGCCCGGATACGCCAGCCACGCCACCTGAACAGGCGCGGGCCGGCGCGCGAACAGCAAACGCCGCGCGCCGTCCATATGCATCGTCAAATCGACGAGGACATCGATGGAATCGTCGCGGATCTGCTGCGCAAGGCGCGCGTCGTCGAGTTCGCCGGCTTCGCGCCAGAGATCGGCGTGACGCTTGATCTGGTCGGTCATGTCGTCGCGCTGGTTGCCGAGCGCGTAGCAGACGATCTCAAACGCAGCGTGATCGTGATGGCGCAGCAGCGGCATCATGAACAGCGACTGGCAATGGTGGCGAAAATCCGGCGACACGTAGCCGATCCGCAAGCGTCGCGCGGGATCGGGCAAGTTTGCGTGGTGCATGTGCTCGCTTGCGGCAAGCAGCGCGGCTTCGTGCTGCGCTGCGAAACGCTCGGCCTCGACGCGCACCGTATGGCCATCGTCCGTTGCGAACATCAGCGCGAAAAGCAGATTGCTGTGCGCACCGATATGCGCGGGCTGGGCGACCAGGGCGCGGCGATAGCTCGCGATGGCCCCTTCGATATCGCCCATCTTGCTATGCGTATTGCCGAGATTGAGCAACGCATCGGCGAAATCGGGCTTTAGCTCGATGGCGCGCGTGAACGCCGCGCGCGCTTCGTCCACGTCGCCCAGACGCAGGTGCAGGTTGCCGAGGTTGTTCCACGCGGACACGCGGGTTGGCTCCAGCGTAAGCGCCCGTTCGAGCGCGGCGCGCGCTTCGTCGATGCGACCCACGCCCGCCAGCAATGCGCCGAGATTCGTCAGCACGTCGACGGAATCGGGCGCGAGCGTGCGGGCGTGTTCGAAGACAGTCAACGCTTCGCTCTGCCGATGCTGTTTCAGCAGCACTTGCCCGAGGTTGTTCCACGCGTTCGCATGCGCGGGCGCGAGTTCCAGCGTGCGCCTTAGCACGGCCTCGGCGCGCGCGAGTTCGCCTGCCTGCGAGAGCATCGTGCCGTAGTTGAAGTGGATCGCCGCGTGTGTGGGCATGAGCGCGAGCGCGCGCTCGAAGCACAGCGATGCCGCTGCGCAATCGCCCGCTTCGCCGTACACATGGCCGAGATTGTTGAGCGCGATGGGCGAACGGGGTTCCAGTTCCAGTGCACATTGCAGCGCATGGATCGCGCGATGGCGTTCGCCAGCGTCGCACGTCATCGCGAACGTCACGAGAAAGCTGGGTGTTTCGCGCACGGCCAAAGCACGGTCGACGAGCGCGCGGGCCGCCAGCCGGTCGCGGCCGATTTCGAGCATGGCGGCAAGGTTCAGCGCATCGGCGTCATGCGCATTCGCGCAGATCAACTGCGCGCATAGCGCGCGGGCGGTTTCGATGTCGCCGCGCTGCCAGGCGGATTCGGCGGCGGCCAGTGAAGGTTCGGAAGTTTGGGAACGAGACATGATGCGTAGTGCGCGGCAAGCGGCGCGGCAAGCGGATAACGCTCAAGTCTAGTGACGTCTCAATTTGGCTGGCCGGACTCCTGACAGAGCACGCAGCGCGAACGCGTCTCAAAAGCCGAAGCGCTCACTCCTTCACTTCGCCTACGCTATCCGAACCGCTGCGCGCCTGCGCATCGCGCATCTTTTCGAGCGCATGCGGCGTTAGGCCCATCGCCACGGCAATCGCCAGCGCGTCGATCACGGCCAGATGCGCGATGCGCGCGACGCCCGGTGCGTGCGGTTCCTGCGCGGCGGGCACGCGCAGCAGCAGCGGAATATCGACGACCCACGCGAGCCGCGATCCCGCATTGGTCAGCGCGATGGTGGTCGCGCCGCGCTCCTTGGCGATCTGGATGCTCTCGTTGACTTCGACGCTGCGCCCCGACTGCGAAATCGCGAAGGCCACGTCGCCGGGTTCGAGCAAGCCCGCGTAAAGCCGCTGCAGGTGTGCGTCCGTGAACGCGCTCGCGGCGATGTCGAGGCGCAGCAGGCGCAGCGCCGCGTCCTGCGCGACCAGCCCCGACCCCGCGCCCACGCCAAAGAAGTACACACGCCGCGCGCTGCCCAGAGCGGCGGCCGCCGCCTCGAACACCGCCGGATCGAGCGACGCGCGCGCGTGCTTCACCCCTTGCGCCACCGCCTCCGCGACGTTGTCGAGCAACGTGCCGACCTGGGTGACATCGCCGCTCGTCACTTCCTGCGCCGCCGCGAACGGCATGCTGCCCGCCGCGCTCTGCGCGAGCCGCATCTTGAAGTCGCGCAGGCCGTGCGCGCCCACCGCGCGGCAAAAGCGCGTAACCGAAGGCTCGGACACATCGGCGCGCAGCGCGAGTTCGGTGATGCTCGCGCGCATCGCAAAGTCGATGTCGGCGAGCACCATCTGCGCGACCTTGCGCTCGGCGGGCCGCAGCGACTCCGCGACATTGCGGATATGGTGGATCAGGTTGGAGACCGGCAAGCTAAATTCCGTGGCGTGAGCCGTGGGTTGAACCATGGAAGGTGCGAGCGCCGCAACGTGCCTGTTTCGGGCGATGAGCAGGCCGGGCGCGGGCCCGGCGCGCATTTCGTCAATCGAGCCGCTTGCCGCTTTCGGTATCGAACAGATGCAGGTGCGCGAGAGGCAAACCCAGCGTCATGCGCTGGCCCGGTTCGATGCCGGGCCGCGCGCGCGTCGTGACGCACCATGAATTGCCGCCTATTTTCCCGTACAAGTGGGTCTCGGCGCCAGTCGGCTCGATCACTTCGACGCCGAAGGGCACGTCGCCCGCGCCCGTTTCGATGTGCTCGGGCCGGATGCCCAGCGTCACGCGCGCGCCCTGCTGCGCGCGCCCTTCGGGCAGCGCGATGCGCACGCCGTCGTCGAGCACCAGCGCCGTGCCGCGCGCGTCGCTCATCACGCTGCCGGCGACGAAGTTCATCGACGGCGAGCCCAGGAAGCTCGCCACGAACAGGTTGCCGGGTCTGTCGTAGAGATCGAGCGGACGGCCGATCTGTTCGATGCGCCCGGCGTTCATCACGACGATGCGGTCGGCCATCGTCATCGCCTCGATCTGGTCGTGCGTGACGTACACCACCGTGTTGCGCAGACGCTGATGCAGCGCCTTGATTTCGGTACGCATCTGCACGCGCAGCTTGGCGTCGAGATTCGACAGCGGCTCGTCGAACAGGAACAGCGACGGCTCGCGCACCACGGCGCGGCCCATCGCCACGCGCTGCCGCTGGCCGCCCGAAAGCGCGCGCGGCAGGCGCTCCAGATAGTTCGAGAGATTGAGCATCTTCGCGGCGGCCTCGATGCGCGGCTTGAAGCCGTCCTCGCGCTCCTTGCGGATCCGCGGGCCGAACGCGATGTTGTCGTACACCGAAAGATGCGGATACAGCGCGTAGCTCTGGAACACCATCGAGATATTGCGCTGCTGCGGCGGCAGCGCATTCGCGCGCGTGCCGCCGATGGTCAGGTCACCGCCGCTGATGTCTTCGAGACCCGCGATCATGCGCATGAGCGTGGTCTTGCCGCAGCCCGAGGGGCCGACCAGCACGACAAACTCGCCGTCCTCGATGTCGAGATCGACGCCATGCACGACCTGGGTGTCGCCGTAGCGCTTGTAGATGCCGTTCAGTTGTACCGCTGCCATGCTGTCCTCGTGCGTGTGCGTGTGCGTGTGCGTGTGCGTGTGCGTGTGCGTGTGCGTGTGCGTTCTTCAGATTTCGTCGAGCGTGAGTTCGCTCGCCATCAGCCGGTTGCCCGCCATCAGCCCCGCGTCCACCGGCAGCGCGACCCCCGTGATCACGCGCGCCTGCGGCGAGGCGAGAAACTGCACGGCATCGGCAATATCGTCGGGCGTGGCCACGTCGCCAAGCGGATACCACTTCTTGAGTTGTTCGAATATTTCCGGGTTCTGCGCCACGCGCGCATGCCACGCGGGCGTCTTCACGGTGCCGGGACAGACGATGTTCGCCCGAATGCCGTGCGGCCCCAGTTCCATCGCCAGCGCCTTCGTGTAACTCACGAGTCCCGCCTTCGCCGCGCTGTAGGCGGGATGGCCGAGCGCGCTCAAGCCGTTCACCGAGCCGATCAGCACCAGCACGCCGCTGCGACGCTCGATCATCGAGGCGCGCACCGCTTCCACGGTGTAGTAAGTGCCGTTGAGGTTCAGGTCGACGTCATGCCGCCAGCTGGCCGCGTCGGTGCGCGCGAGCGACGTGCCGAGCGCCGCGCCCGCGTTCGCGACAGCCACGTCCACCGGCCCGCGCGCGGCGACGGCGCGCGCCACGGC
>NZ_BAYA01000007.1 GCF_000685015.1 Paraburkholderia bannensis NBRC 103871
GGTTTTTCCGGGTCGATGCCAGTCGGGACTATCGAGGTATGCGCGCAATCCCGGTCACCTCATCGCCGCAACCGGAGAACGGCTGGCAATGATGTGCCGGTAACTTGCGCTGCAGTTCAATCGCGGAGGGCTTCTTTTCCGGAGCAATGCACGCATTGCTCCGGAATCCTGAACCTGCGATTAGAAGGCGTGGTACATGCCAATGTTGGCTTGAACCTGGTTGCCGCCCGATGCGGTGTTACCGAAGTCAGCAACCGAAGCCTGCGCGCCCAGCGCGTGGACGTAGGCGCCCATGACGTAGACCGAGGTGGTCTTCGACAGCGCGTACGTCGCGCCCAGCGACACCTGGTTGATCGACGCCATCGTGCGGCCCTTGTCGGTCTGGTCAGGCGTGGCCGCCGAACCGTACACGTACGTGTATTCGGTCGCCAGCGAAAGCGCCGGGGTGACTTGATACTGCAGCAGGCCAGCGAACACGTTGAAGTGGATCGACGGTTGGCCGTTGAAACCCTGGTACTGCGCGTTCGAGTAGCGCAGGCCGGCGGTGTACTGACCAAACTGGTATTGGCCAGCGATTTGAGCAATGCCCGCGCTCTTGTACGCGTTGCCACCGTAGTAGCCCGAGCTCGCGTAGCCCAGCGCGCCGCCGAACGACGGCTGTGCCGTTGCGTTTTCCCAGCCGTTCTCGCCTTGATTGACGGCACGGAAGTAGCCGCCAGCCGCGGTCAGGCCACCCTGGTTATAGTCTGCGGCCACCGACCACGATTGACCCGAACCCGTAGCGCCGGCAACGCCGCCGAACGAGTAAGCGCCTTCAACCTGGAAGCCGTGATAGATCGGCGAAAGGTATTTAACGGCGTTGTTCTGGTTGGTCGTGTTGTCGTTGTTGTCGACGTCGCCCGGGGTCGAGAATGCCGAGGCCGAAATGCCGTCGCCGGTCAGGCCTTGAACCATTTCCGTCACGGCATCGATCTGGCGACCCAGACGCACCGTACCGTACTGATCCGAAGAGAGGCCTACGTAGGCTTGACGGTTGAACAACGAACGCGTGGAACCAATCGGGCCCTGGCCGTTAATTTTGCCGGTGCCAATATTGAAACCATTTTCGAGCTTGAAGACAGCCGAGAGGCCGCCGCCGAGATCTTCCTGACCCTTGACGCCCCACTTGTTCGAACCAGCGGCGCCGCCGTCCTGGCTGAACTTGCTGTGGCCACCGACGTTCGAGGTATAGCCGATACCTGCGTCGAGCATGCCGTACAGCGTGACGGACGACTGTGCCATGGCGGCCGAGGATGCTGCGAAAGCGGCAACAGCGATGACGCTGGCCTTGATATTGTTGTTTTTCATCTGTAATTCACGTCCACGTGTAATTTTTTGGATTGATTGGAATGGGGCTTGTTTCATTGGAAAGCAGACGACGGTGCAGGGCCCGCGCGGCGTCTCGAACCGCAATGACCCGCTTCCGCCAGCATCCGCCAACATCACCCGGCGTCGTGCTCGCGCCAGCAGCAGATGAAGCCTGTCACTTCGTCATCCTTACAATCCTCTGCAGGGTCGGGCCGTGCTTCTCGACCTGCCCGGCATTACTCCGATCAGGACAAACGCGGCGCCCTTCCCTGGACGACGACTGCCTGCTTGCCTCCGTTGCTGCCCCAGCCATGCAGCGCAGTGGACTGATAATGTGCCGAGTCTCCTGATTGCGGCACAAACATCCTGTCTTTCAGGTTCCACCGCTGGCGCAGTGTGCGGATTTTTTCTCCGAACGCCTACGCAGCCTGGGCCTGCTTTCCACGTGTCGAGACCATATCAGGAACACAAATTGGCGTCAAAAATTGTTTGATATAAGTAAATCTAGTTTGATGCCCTTGCGCCCAGCCCAGATTTCCCTTATACGCACTGGCCTGATACCGCCTCATCAACGCGCCCTCAACCGTGCTTGCGCGGCGCCGCAGTCAACGCGAGCGCCGAACGCTCGACAGCACCGGCGATCCGCCTGGACAGCGCCGGATCCGGCACCGCCCGCGCCAGCGTGACCCCGCCCGACAACATCGCCAGCAGCGCGATCGCCTTGTCGTCGCGCGCAGCACCGGCTTCGTCGATCAGCCCCGCCGAAACCTCGTCGATCAAGCGAAGTAGTTCCGCCTCGTAGGCCTCGCGGGTCTCGTCGTCGGCGCGCACCATCTCGGGCGAAAAACTGGGCAGCGCGCAGCTTTCGCCGATGTCACAGGTGCGCTTCGGGCCCAGGTAAAACCCTATGAAGGTCTTGATCCAGCGTTTGCCCTGGCTCGTTTTCAGATCGGCGACGGCAAGCCGTAACTGTTCCATGCCCGCCAGCACGACGGTGCGGAAGGCTTCGCTCTTCGACTTGAAGTGTCCATAGAACGCGCCATTGGTGACGCCCGCCTCTTTCGTCAGGCCGTCGATGCCGGATCCGCCATAGCCATCGCGGCGAAACAGGCGGCTCGCAGCATCGACGATGCGTTTGCGGGTTTCGATTTTGTGCTCGGCGGAGTAACGCATCGGATCTCACATTCAGAGCGACCACTCTTCTTCTTGCTTAAAGAGTGACCAGTGTCTATACATAGAGAGCAGTCGCTATATATATATCACTACCCGCTGTCACTCATCTATGAGGATCTGCCATGCCTATCACGCTGACCGTATCTGAGGGAGTGTTGTCCGCCGAAGCCGAAGGCCAGACCTTCGCCGCCTTGACGCAAGCGCTGTTGAGCGTTGCACAGCTAGAAGGCAACGCGTTCATGACGCCCAATGTGATCGGGACGGTGAACGTCATTCCGGCCACGCGCGTGTTCTCAGCCGGCAAGCCCGCCGCCGCCGCGTTCGTCGAACTCACCTTGCCGCAGATCGCGCTCGCCACGCCCGAGGCCAAACAGGCTTTCACCGAAAAGGCGACAGCGATCCTCGAACAGGCGGCAGGCGGGCGTCTTGCGCGGGATCGCATCTGGACGAACATCGTCTATGCAGCGGACGGCTCATGGGGAATCGCGGGCCGCGCCCACAGCAACGCTGACCTTATCGAGGCGATACAGGAAGCGGCGATCGAGTGAGTCTGGCGCTCGCGCGTGTCCGTATTGACTCTCGTTTGATCGCTTGATGGGACTCAGCGTGAGCGCCCCGCAATACAACACTGACTGCCGTGCGACGTCATCAGCCTATTTCATGCGAAACGCGCACGAGCGGTCACGCATGAACAAGAGATTTGTAGAGTTTTGTACAACACCTAAAGCCGGATGAAATGCAACCGTAATCCCGATTGAATGTCTGCACGGCCGCCCGGCAATTTGCGGCCTACCCCACACATCTCATCAAAGGATTCCGCGATGTCCATGTCCTCAGTCAACGGCTCGGCCTCTGCATACGACGCCTATTTCAACTTCGCGCAAAAGCAGTCAGCTTCGTCGGACTCGCCCGATCGCGCCACGCTGAACAGCTTTTCGACCCAGCAAACGGTTACGGCCATCAATACGAGCACCGGTGCGGCCGAAACACAGACACTGCGCGCAACGCCGATGGCGGTTGCATGGGCGCCCCAGATGTTCGTGCAGGGCGACAAGAACAACGACGACGCCCTGTCGCTCGACGAATTCCAGGCCCAACTCTCTCGCGTCGGCGTAGGCGCAGACGACGCCAGGCAGCTTTTCAGCAGCTTCGACACGTCCGACGACGGCCTGGTATCGCTTACCGAGTTCGTGACCGGCGTAAGCAGGAGCATTTCGAGCGGAAACCAGGTGTTCAACGATCTTATGGATTCCTATACACGCGATTCGGACGGCAATCTCGACCAGGGCAAAACCGACAGTTTCCTGAGCGCCGGCCAGAGCCTTGCCGAAACGTTCTGGAAAAATCTCGGCTAACCATAAAAATCGCGCGGCGCATTGAGCTTCGGTGCTCAACGAACCGCGCGACACGCTTCATTCAAGCCTGGCTCAGAACGAGTGCGAGACGCCCACGCGCGCGACGAACTGATGTCCGTTCGACGAAGGCCCCGCCGCACCGGGAATATAGGCCGTATCGAGCGGCGTGCTGCCATCGCCGCCGCTGAGTTTCTGATAGACCGCCTGAGCGTACACCGACGTGCGCTTCGAGAGCAGGTACTGGCCCATCACGCCGACCTGATTCCAGTGCCGCGATGCGTCTGAATTGCTGCGCCCCAGATGCGCGCGCGTATAGGTGTACATTGCGCCCACCAGCACGGCGTCGCTCAGGTTATAGCGCGCATTCAGCTCGACGTTATCGAAATTGAGCTTCGAAATGTCCGTACCGAAATCGCCGACGTAAAGCGACGAAGCCGGTTGCTCGATCGCGACGTGCGTATAGACGAGACCCAGCACCGCTGCACCGATGCCGTAGCTCGCGCCCAGACCGTAGGTCTTCTGATTCGCGGCGGTGAAATTGGCGTCGTCGGCAGCAACGCTGCCAACCGTGGTCGTGCCCGGCGACGACAGGTCTTCATATACCGCGCCCAGCGTGAGCGTACCGATGGCGTAATTCAGGCCCGCACTGAATATCCGGTTGCCCGCGAAGTTGCCCGCCTGGTTGCTGAAGCCATAGAGCGCGGTGGTGCTCAAGCCGCCGTAGTTCGCCGATGTGAACTTGACCGCATTGCTGGCGTGGTAGGTCGCATCGGTGTTGTCGTTATCGAGCGGATGCGAGAACAGGAAGCCCGCCCAGTTGCCGTTGGCCGTCATCGCGCCGATCACGTCGGTGATGGAGTCGAACTGGCGTCCGAAGGTGAGCGTGCCGAAACGATCCGATTGCAGCCCCGCATACGACTGGTAGCCAAACAGACGGCCGCCGTAATAGAGCTTGCCGTCGTCCATCGTGAAGCCGCTTTCCAGGTCGAAGATGGCATGCAGGCCGCCGCCCAGATCCTCACTGCCCTTGATGCCCCAGCGGCTCGTCGCCAGGTCAACACTTGAGGTTTGCCACGCGCGATGCCCGCCTGCATTGCTCGTGAAGTTCAAGCCCTCGTCCAGTACGCCGAACAAGGTCACGCTGCTCTGCGCCTGCGCGCCCAGCGACGCGCATAGCAATCCCGCCAGCACTCCAACTTTCGCCTTCATTGCTTGCCCCTATCGTGTGGTTCAACGCAGCCGCAGCAGCGTCGATTTGAGTTCGGTGTACTTCTCCAGCGCGTGCAGCGACTTGTCCCGCCCGTTGCCCGACTGCCGATAACCGCCGAACGGGAAATTCATGTCGCCGCCCTCGTCGTAGCAATTGACCCAGACGGTGCCCGCGCGCAGACGGCGGGAGACGTCATGCGCCGTGGCAAGGTCGGCTGTCCATACGGCAGCGGCTAGACCGTACTCGCTATCGTTAGCCATCCTGATTGCCTCATCGAGGGTATCGAAGGTCATCACTGCAAGCACCGGCCCGAAAATTTCCTCGCGTGCGATGCGCGAGGCAGGCGTCGTTTCGAATATCGTCGGTTCGATATAGAAGCCGCCGGTTTCCTCGCGCGCCGTCTTGCCTCCCGTGAGCAACGTGGCTTCGACGCGACCGCTCCCGATCAGCGCGAGTACACGCTCCTGCTGCGCGCGGTCGATGATCGCGCCCATCGTCGTGGCCGGATCCAGCGGATTGCCGGGCTGCCATGCGCGCGCCGCCTCCAGCAGTTTCGCCATGAAGCGCTCGCGTATCGAGCGGTGCACGAGCAGGCGCGATCCGGCGGTGCACATCTCGCCCATGTTGTAAAAGATCGCGGATGCGGCCGTGCGCGCCGCCCGGTCGAGATCGGCGCAATCGGGCAGCACGATGTTGGGCGACTTGCCGCCCAGTTCGAGCCACACGCGTTTGAGATTCGATTGCGCCGCGTATTGCATGATCTGCTTGCCCACGCCCGTCGATCCCGTGAACGCCACGCAATCCACGTCCTGATGCAACGCAAGGCGCTTGCCCGTCTCGCCATCGCCCGGCACGACGTTGAACACCCCCGCCGGAATGCCCGCTTCATGCGCCAGCTGCGCGACGCGCACAGCGCTGAGCGGCGACTTCTCAGAGGGCTTGAGCACGACGCTGTTGCCCGCCGCGAGCGCGGGCGCGAACTTCCAGGCAGCCATGAGCAACGGAAAATTCCACGGCACGATTGCGCTCACCACGCCAACCGGTTCGCGCGTGACGAGGCCAAGCAAATGGTGATCCGCCGCGGCAACTTCGCCACCGGTCTTGTCGATTGCTTCCGCAAACCATTCGAGGCAATAGGCCGCGCCTGGGATGTCGACGGTAGTCGTATCGGCAATCGGCTTGCCGGCGTCGAGGGTCTCCAGCAGCGCGAGTTCGTCCTGATGCGCACGCAGCGCCGCCGCGAAGCGCAGCAGGACGGCCTTGCGTTCGCGCGGGTTGCGATCGGCCCAGACGCCCGTGTCGAATGCGCGCCGCGCCGCGGCGACCGCGGCATCGACGTCCGCCGCGCCCGCGTAAGCGACCTCGCAGAGTTTGCGGCTGTCAATCGGGCTGATGCAGTCGAACCGCTGCCCGTTCGCGGACTCGCGATACGCGCCGTCGATAAAAAGGCGCGTCTCGATCGCGAGCGTCTCGCGCAGTGCGAGCCAGTCCGCCAGGCTGCTGCGGGCGTTCAATGTCGTTTCCATACGCGTGTCCATCGGTTTGTCCTGTTTGCGATCGCGGTCTCGATCGTCATGCGCAGCAGCACACGCCATTCCATTGCGCCGCCCTCCTCAATGCGTGAGGCAAGCATGCGCTGCCTCTTTCGCTTCTTTGGCCTCGCGAGCTTCTCGGCATGCCGCGCCGAAAGCCGCGAAGATTGCCTGCGATAGCGCCTGATCCGCGTATTGCCACTCGGGATGCCACTGCACGCCGAGTGCGAACGCGCGGGCCTCCGGGACGCTCACGGCCTCGATCAGGCCATCGTGTGCACGGGCTTCCACACGCAGCCCCGCGCCCAGCCGCGCTATGCCCTGTCCATGCAGCGAGTTCACGCGCGTCTCCAGCACGCCGCCCGCACAAGCCGCCAGCACGCCGCCTGGCTCGATCGACAATGCGTGGGCCGGCGCGTATTGCGCATCGAGCGACGCTTCGCGGTTCTCGCGATGATCGGCGTAGCCGTCGACGGCATGCACCGCCTGATGCAACGTGCCGCCGAACGCAACGTTGAGTTCCTGAAACCCGCGGCAGATCGCGAGCAGCGGCACGCCGCGCGCAATCGCGGCGCGCAGCAACGGCAGCGCCGTGGCGTCGCGCTGCGGGTCGTGCAGCGTGCCAGGTGCGCTGGGCGCGCCACCATAGAGATGCGGCTCGACGTTCGAATAGCTGCCCGTGAACAGCAGACCATCTACGCAGCGCAAAATCGCCTCCGGCTGCTGGCGTGCCCCGCATGCGGGCAACAGCACCGCCAGCGCGCCCAATCCGTCGACCACCGGCGCGACGTACTTGTCGTGCGTCGCATGAGCCCAGTGCTGCCCTATCTTCGTGCGATCCGCGACGACACCCACGACAACATCTGTTTGCATTCCTGATTACCTCGATTTCGAATACATCGACGATTCCGTCCCGGACGATCAGAGATCGAGCGTCAACGTGGGCGTCTGGGCGCGCGAGACGCACAGCATCATCACGTTGCCGCGCTCGCGCTCGCTTTGCGTGAGCAGCTGATCGCGATGGTCTGGCACGCCGTCCAGCACGCGGGTTTCGCACATGCCGCACACACCCTGCTCGCACGACGACGGCACTTCGTGGCCTGCCGCGCGCAAGGCGTGCATCACCGAGCAATCGGGCGGCACGTCCACCTGCGCGCCGCTGCGCGCGAGGAACACACGCAGCGTGCCCTCGGTTTGCGCAACAGGCGCAAGCGGTGCAGCGGAGAAACGCTCGATATGCAGTTGCGACGCGAGTCCTGCTGCGTCGAAGCGCGCGCCCAGCGCGTCGAGCAGCGCGCCCGGCCCGCAGCTATAAACCTGCGCACCGGCTCGCGCAGCGGCAACGACCGCATCGAGATCGAGCAGCCCTGTCTCGTCGGCGGGCAGGATCGATACGCGTTCGCCGCCCCATGCCAGCAACTCGTCGACAAACGCCATCGACGCGCGCGTGCGACCGCCGTAGAGCAGCCGCCAGCGTGCATTGGCGCGCTGCGCCGCGCGCAGCATCGGCATGAGCGGCGTGATGCCGATGCCGCCCGCGACAAACAGGAAGTCGTCGGCGGGCGCAAGCTCGAACGCATTGCGCGGCCCACGCAACGTGACGCTCTGCCCCACACGCAGCGCGTCGTGCACTTCGCGTGAACCGCCCCGCCCCGCTGCTTCGCGCAGCACCGCGATGCGCAGGACGCGGCGCTCCTGCGGATCGCCGCACAGCGAATACTGGCGCACGAGGCCGGAAGGCAGCACGAGATCGACGTGCGCGCCGGGCTGCCACTCGGGCAGCGTGTCGTCGCCCTGCGCGCGAAGTTCGACCGACATCACGTTGTCGGCTTCCAGGCGCATCGCCACGATGCGCGCCTCGAAAGCCGCGGCGCGCGCGTTCATACCGCCGCCTTCACGTCGACGGGGAACACGGGCGCAAGCGGCTTTGCACGCTCGATGAACTCGCGGAAAGCGCGCCGGTAATTGAGCGTGAAAAGGTCAGCAGGCACCGAATGTTCGACGACGCGTGCGTCCCAATCGATCTCGCGCGGCCGGATGGTCGCGGCCACCGGCATGTCTTCGAGGTAGACCATTTCCTCGATACGCAGGCATTCCTCCAGATCGGCGCCACGATAGCCGCGCTCGTTCGCCACGCCCCAGAAGATGCGCACTTCGTCATAGGCCACCGGCGACGGAAAGCCCGCGACGATGCGCTTGCCCAGCCGCTCGTAGTGGTAGGTGATGGAAGCGAAACCGGGCGCGCCGCAGTGGTACTGCATCAGGCAATCGCCGTCATTGGCCCAGTCGCCTTCGCCCGCATCGAGCTTGCGCTCCATCCAGACATCGAGCCCTTCGCGGCGCACGTTGAGCGCTTCGACCACCTGTTTGGACGGCCCCATCGACACTTCGTGAACGAAGGGAAAGTGCGCCACGTCACGGAAGTTCTCGATGGCGACGGCAACGCCCGTCGGCGATTCGAGTGGCGTGGCTGCCAGCCAGTCGAGTTCGAGATCGCGCCAATGCTCGGGATCGTAGAGCTCGGTCGCGGGCGTCTCCAGCACCGTCCAGACGTGAGCGAAGCGCTCGATCACGGGATACGTGTGAATCGCCGCATTGGGCGGAATCTTGCATTGATCCTCCAGCGACGGAATATGCGAGCACTTGCCGCCCTCGGCTGCGAACTGCCAGCCGTGATACGGGCACGCGATGCTGTCGCCGTGCACCTTGCCGAGTGCAAAGTCCGCGCCACGATGCGGACAACGCGCGTCCTGCACGACGGCCTGGCCCGATGCCGTACGCCAGACCACGAGCCGCTCGCCGAGCAGCGTGGCGCTTTGCGGCGTCGCCAGATCGGCCGAGCGTGCGACCGGGAACCATTGCCGGCGCAGCGCGCGTTCGGCCTGAGTACGAAGAGAAGCTTGCGTGGACATGAAAACCTCTTGAAACAAGGGATAAATCAGGCGCCGACGACGAGCGCGCCGCCATTGACTGCAATCGACTGGCCGGTGATGAAGGCCGCTTCGTCGGAGGCGAGAAAGGCCACCGTGCTGGCGATTTCCTCGGGATGCGCGAGGCGTCCAAGCGGAATCGCGGCCTGCTCGCCCGCGACGCAGTCATCGGGAACCATGCGCGTGAGGATCGCGCCGGGCGTGACGGCATTCACGAGAATGCCCTCGCGCGCAAACTCCTTCGCCATCGTCTTCATCAGGCCAAGCTGCGCGGCCTTCGCCACCATGTAAGCGTACGAGTGGCCGTCGGGCACCTGGCCCCACTGCGAGTTGATGAAGATGACGCGCGGCGCAGCGCTGCGGCGTAGATACGGCAGCGCTGCGCGTGTGAGAAAGAGCGGTGCATGCACGTTGATTTCAAGCAGCGCGTCGAAGTCGGCGTCGTCAGTGGCTTCGAGACCCGTGAGCGAATACATGCGCCCGGCGTTGTGCACGACGATGTCGAGTGCGCCCAGACGGTCGGCCGTTTCGTGAATCGCCTGTTCCGCAAGTTCGCGGCGCGTGATGTCGGCGGCTATCGCAATCGCGCGGCCGCCTTCACTTTCGATTTCGGCGGCCGTTGCCTGCGCAACGTCCGCGTCGATATCCACCACGGCAACCGCCGCCCCGCGCCGCGCGAGCAGGCGCGCGTGCGCGCGGCCCGCGCCCCGGCCAGCGCCGGTCACGAAAGCGACGCGTCCCGCCAGCCGGCCCGCCTGCGCATCGAGCGACAGCACCGTTGCCGGCGCCGTGCGTGCCGCGGCGCTCATGCGTGCACCTTGTGCGGTTCGGTCACGTAAAGCATGTTGCCGTCGGGGTCGAACATCGGGCGATAGCGGTAATGCGTACCGTTTGGATGCTGCCATTCGATCGGCTCGTCCGTCACCCATTGAACCTTGCCGTCGAGCGCGCGAATGGCGTCGTCCAGGTTCTCGACCTCGAATGCAAACGAGTCGAAGCCTGGCTTGTCCTTGAGATTGATCGCGGTGCGGCGCTCGACCGGCGCGGTGCTTTCCGTGCGGAAAATATAGAGCGTGACGTTGCCCAGTTCGATCGCGGCCCAGTGCTCCTCGGCTTCATAGGGCAGGAAAAAGCCCAGCCCGAGCGTGCCGTGGTAGAAGTCAACCAGGCGCTGGACGTCGGGCGTCAGGATGTCCATATTGTCGAGTCGTTTGAGTTTCAACATCTTTGCAATCCTCATCAATTAAATAAATCAGGCAGCGGTGGGCAAATGGTTGGGCAAACGGGGATGAGCGCACGGGCCGCCAGGCAGCGCGTCGAGACGACCCGCCGCGACATCCAGCACGATGGTCACAAGCGTCGCGTACTGGCCGCTCTCGGGTGCTTGAGCATCGGGATGGCAACACACGGCCGTGGTCGCGCCAAAGTGATTGTTCATCGCGCCGATCACCTGCAGCGGGCTCAAACGCGCACGCTGGGCGAGTCGGCGCGTCAGCAGATCGTGGCGCAGGAGCGTATCCGGGTACTGGCGCGGTTCGGTGTCGCCGGGTTGCGCGGCGGGTGCGAGGAAGTGATTCGTATGCACGAGCAGCCCATGCGCATCGGGAAAGACGAGGCCCGGGCCGCCCGGATAAAGCTCGACAGAAACAGCCGCGCTGCTGTCGTCCGCACTGGCGACCACCGTGAGCGACGACGAAGCCGACACCGGCGCCGACGTCAGCAGCCGCAATGCGTCGTCGAGCGCGCCACAGGTATCGAGCATCCAGCGCGACGCCACATGCACCGGCAAGCCGATGCTCGCGCCATCGCGTTCGTGATGCAGGATGTTGAAATGCACGCCGAGGCCGCGCGTGTTCACCCCCGCCTTGCCGACGATGCCGTATTCGGTCACCGTCGTCGTCATGTGGCCGTTGGCGTGCGGGATCTCCCAGGTGAGCCATTGCTCAGCGAATTCGGCGTACCAGTCCCACGTTTGCACCGCGACGGGACGCGCGCCATTGGCATCGACCTGCACGACCGTCGAGCACTCGCCGCGCAGCGGCGCACCCACATAGGCGAGAATTTCCGTGCGCGCATTGATCGCGCCGACGAGCCGCACATCCACGTCCGCACCGTCGGCAATCCCGGCGATCTCCTCAAACAGCGGCGGCGCGAAGGCGCGAATCTGCGCGAGCGCTGCCGCGCCAAGCTCGGCCATGTCGAAGGGGCGCTGCGCGGCGCGCTCGAACAGCGCGCGATAGCGGGCGATGCTGCCGCGCACTTTCGCGGCGTGCGCGGCGCCGAATTCGCGGCCACGCGCGGCGGGTTCGAGCGCCGTCGAACGGAACACGATGGTCATGCGGCCTCCTTCGCCAGACGCGGCTCGACCCATTGCGCGACCTTGTCGAGGCGTGCGAACCAGACATCGCCGTCCGCGACGAGGCGCTCGACGAAGCGCTCCAGTTGATCGAAGCGTGCACCGCGTCCGATGACTTCGGGGTGCATCGTGAAGGTCGTGTGGCGGCCATCGCGGCGCGCCGATTCGTATTCGGCCAGCCACGTATCCACCAGCGTGCGCGGCGCGCTGAAGTTGCCGCCGTTGTCGATGCTCCAGCCAAACATCGGGTAATCGTCGAGCGACCAGTGCACCGGCAGCTCCAGGATCGAGCGCCCCTCCCACGTCTCACGGTACGGGCGGTCGTCGCCCATGCAGCTGGAGTCGTAGCGAAACCCGGATTCGATCAGGAGTTCGAAGGTTTCGGGCGTCAGTTCCCACGACGAGGAACGATAGCCCGCCGGCTTCGGCGCGCCCGCTTTCGCGAGCGCCTCAAGACCGGCGTGCATTTCCTCGGCCTGCTGCTGCGGCGTGCACTTGTCGCTGCGCAGGTGCATATGGCCGTGGTGCCCGATTTCGTGGCCCTCGTCGAGCAACTGCGCGACCAGACCAGGGTGCCGCTGCGCCGTGTGGCCAGGCACGAAGAAAGTCGCGGCGATATGGTGGCGGCGCAGCAGTTCGAGGATGCGCGGCACGCCGCGCACCACGCCGAAGCGCCCTTCCGAAAGACTGGTCAGGCGGCGCGCGTAGCTCGGGCTTTCGCCGAGATAGCCCGCTTCGGCATCGACGTCGAAGGTCAGCGACACGGCAGTCGATTTCGTGTCGGGCCACTTGGGCGTGGCGATCGGATGAGTCGTCATCGTCAAAACTCGCAGGTTACGAAAGTGAAGGCGCAAGCGCTCCCCCGCCGCGCGCCGGAACGCGCGGACATGGCAGACAGAGCGGGCAGCGGAGGACGCCTGGCGCGTCAGGTAATCACGGTCAGCTTCGCGCCGATCCAGACCACGGCAACAGCCGCAGCGAGAGCGAGATAAGGCAGGATGCCGGCACGTGGATGCTTGAGTTCGATGTCGCGGCGCATCGACTCGGGAAAGCGGCCCTTGTCCTGAACGTAATGGCGGTAGCAGAACACCGGCACGATCAGCAGCATGGCGATCAGGCCATTGCGCAAGGTGTTTTCGCCCTGAAAGTTCGCGCCCGCACCCACGAAGGCGAGGTCGACGAAGCCACACAGCGCGCCCAGGCCGAGCACCCAGTTGCGGCAGCGATACGGACGCGGCCAGTCGGCGCGGTCGAGCCGGTGAATCCAGCCCGACTGCAAATTCAGGAATACGAAGATCATGTAGCAGACGTTCGAGAGCGCCAGCACCGTCATGTAGTCCGACATCAGCAGCAGCACCACGTTGAACGCCAGGTCAGTCCACATCGCGCGCGTCGGTGCGCCGTGTCCGTTCACATGCGAGAGGTACTTCGGCAGCCAGCCATCGACGGAAGCCTGATAGAGCGTGCGCGACGATCCCATCATCGACGTCATGACGAGCAGCAGGATCGACAGCACCATCATCACGACGATCACGTTGAACACCACCGCGCCGCCGTGCACGAAGCCGGCCATCACGGCGCCCACGCCGGAGCCGTCGACCACGCTGGGCGCCAGCATGCCCTTGAGCCCGAGTTCGCCCTGGAACGCGATCGGCACGACGATGAACATGAACAGGCACAGCACGCCCGAGCTGAAGATCGCCTTGAACGTGTCCTTCTTCGGGTCGCGGAATTCACGCGTGTAGCAGACGGCCGTTTCGAACGCGAAGGTCGACCAGCACGCGAGGAACATCGCGCCCATCGCCGTGCTGATGCCCGCCGCGTTCCAGTGCCCCATCACGGCCGCGCCGGTGGCGTCGTGCGTGAGCGGCAGCATCGGCAGGAAGTTGGTCGAGGGCATATCGCCCGTAAAGATGGGCACGAGCGACACCAGCACCAGCGGTGCGAGCGAGGCGATACCCAGGATGCGCTGCGTGCGCGCCGCAGCCGATGCCCCCGCGTGCTGCAACTTGAACGCGATCAGCAGGAACCCGAGCGCCAGCACGAAGGTCGCGTTGACGCGCAGTGTCAGGCCTTTGGTGATGAAGCCCAGGTCGAGCAGCGTCAGATGCCAGGTGTTGATCGCGGCGTTGGCCGGGAACAGGCAACTGAGCGTGTAGCCCGCGGCGAGACTCGTGCCGAGTGCGAGCATCGGCGACCACGCAATCCGGTTGCACCAGACCGAGACCGGCGCGACGAACTTGCTGTAGCGCACCCAGCCCAGCGCGCCATACACCGAAGCGCCGCCCGACTTGTGCGGATAGAGGCCAGAGATCTCGGCGTAGGTGAAGCACTGCGCGAAGCCAATCAGGATCGCCAGCACCCAGATGAACCAGGCGGGCTGGCCGATCGTCGCGGCCACGCCGCCGATCGTGAACAGCACGCCCACGGGCACGCCGCTCGTGACCCAGAACGCGTCTTTCCAGCTGAGGTTGCGATGGAGTTCGTGGCCTTGCGCGCCAGCCGCGGCTGAAATAGTCGCATCGGCTTCTGCGCGTGCAGACGCCAGCGGAGCGCCCGCCATCAGATCGTCATGGGCATTCATCGCGACGCTCCCGGTTGCGCTACGCGCCGCACGGCGTGAGCGTTCTGGATCGGGCGGGCGGCCAGGTTGCGCCGTCCCGTACGCAGACCATCAATGCAGAGACCGCGCGCCAGGGCGCGGCTCGAATACGTAGTTCGCATGGATTCTCTCTCGTGTCGGGGTTGAACGGCGGCTAGCACGCGATGAGCGAATCCTAAGCGAGCAAATTGCGCATGTGTATACTTTTTAACCCTAATAACTGCGCATTGCGTATTTTGCAGATCATTTAAAACATCTATGCGCAGAATTCGTGCGCGATGCACCGAATTCGCGCAAACGCGCTTACATCGACGTTACGGGCCTGGGGAACACGGACACAGACGCGAGCAGGCGCGACGCAATGCGGTTTGCACCACGCCGGCGGGGGAGGAAAAGCAGAGCAGAAAGCGCGGCGCAGCCCGTTGAAATGCGCCAGTTCGGGGCATTCTGGGCGACGCAACGCGCAGAAAAGTCGCGTGTTTTTTACGCAACAGGGAGCAGGAAAGCGGTCTGTGTGGATCAGGCGGCGCGCTGCGCGCCGCCTCCATCACTCCGTTTCAGCTTCGGCGGGCGGCAGCGTGAAGCGGATCTTGTGCACCTTGACCTCGTGCATCATGCGCACCTCGCGCACGCCGGGCAGCGCGCGGATACGCTGCCGGAGCGCGAACAGTCCTTCGTCGTCGCGGCAAAGCACCTGCACGCACAGATCGGCGCCGCCAAGGATCGTCGACAGATAACTCACCTCCGACCAGCGGCCGAGGTTATCGACGGTGCGGTCGTGATCCTGCGGATCGACCTCGACGAACAGCAGCGCAAGCTTCGCCTGGCCGAGCTTCGACGGGTTGGTGAAGGCCAGGATCTGCAGGATGCCCAGGTCCTGGAGGCGCTTGACGCGCGTGCGCACCGTCGCTTCGGGGACATTGACGTTGCGCGCGATCTCCCGGAACGCGCGCCGCCCGTCTTCCTGCAACTCACGGACGATCTGGTAATCGAGGGTATCGAGGACGGAATTCGGCATGGTCGGTGTCTTGGCGAAGGGGTGCGCAGAATCAGCCTGGAATTTTAACGCATTGCAAAGCAAAAACTTCCTTGGTAGATTGAATGCGCAAACCGGCCGTCTTGACAGCAGCCTGTGCGCCGATGCAAGCCGTCGATCGGCCGGTATTGCGCAAGATTGGATCGCTCCTGCTGCGCAATGCGCAACGCGATGCCGCAACACAGCCACTTCGAGACAGCTTCAAACTACGACGAAACACGAGACACCATGCCCACCGCCCCGCGCCCTTTCCGCACCCGCTGCTCGCCCGATCCGGCGAGCCTGTGCGCGCGCGCCGTGGCGGCTCGTCTCAATCCGCTGCTGAATGTGATCCTCGCGTTCTGGGCGCAGTTTCATTGCCGCCACGCCCGCCCTCCGGCCCTCTCGCGCGCCTGATCGGCTGATGCCGATTCGCGTCGTCTGACGCACTCCACGCTTTTCGACCGATACCTTCGGCCCGTCCGCGCCGCGCGGCGGGTCACGCACGCGCGCACTCACGAGCGGCGCGCAATGAGACCGCCATGACCACGACTTTCGCCCCCGAACAGGAAGCCCTCGACTTTCTCGCCCGCCATCCCGACATCGAGCTGTTCGAGCTCTTCATCGTCGATGCCGCGGGCGTTCCGCGCGGCAAGCTGCTGCATCGCGACGAGCTGCTCGCCGTCTATCGCGACGGCCGCCCGCTGCCGAGCGCCATCATGAACCTCACGATCAACGGCGACGACACGGAAGACAGCGGCCTTGTCTGGGATGTCGGCGATATCGACTGCCGCGCCTATCCGCTGCCCGGCAGCCTCGTGCGCCTGCCGTGGCGCAAGCTGCCCACCGCTGCCGTGCAGGTGCAGATGCATCCCGAGCAGGGCCTGCCCGCCGGTGTCGCCGACCCGCGCCAGCTGCTCGCGCGCATCGTCGATCAGCTCCAGGCCGACGGTCTGTATCCCGTGATGGCGTGCGAGCTGGAGTTCTACCTGCTCGATGCGCGGCCGGACGCGCAGGGCCGCCCCCAGCCCGCGCTCGACACCGACGGGCGCCGCCCGCGCACGACCCAGGTCTATGGCCTGCGCGAACTCGAACAGATCGAGCCCTTCCTCAAGGATCTCTACGATGCCTGCCGCGACCAGGGCATTCCGGTGCGCACGGCCATCTCCGAATACGCGCCGGGCCAGGTCGAGATCACGCTCGAACACGGCCCCGCGCTCGAAGCGATGGATCACGCCGTGCGCTACAAGCGCATCGTCAAGGGCGTGGCCAACGCACACGGTATGAGCGCGTGCTTCATGGCCAAGCCGTTCGCCGATATCGCGGGCTCGGGCATGCACATGCATGTGAGCCTCGCCAACGCGCGCGGCGAAAATCTCTTTGCATCCGAGGACAAGGCCGGCACGCCGATGCTGCGCCAGGCGGTGGGCGGCATGCTGCACGGCCTGCTCGATTCGATGCTGATGTTCTGCCCCAACGCCAATTCGTATCGCCGCTTTCAGGCGAACAGCTACGCGCCGTTCACGCCCACCTGGGGCGTCGACAACCGCACGGTGAGCCTGCGCATACCGGGCGGCCCGGCGGCCAGCCGGCACGTCGAGCATCGCGTCTGCGGCGCCGACGCGAACCCGTATCTCGCCGCAGCGGCAATCCTGGCGGCCTCGCACTATGGCGTGCGCGAAAAGCTCGATCCGGGCGCACCGATCGAAGGCAACGGCTATGCGCAGGCAAGCTCGTATCTGCCGACCGACTGGCTGAGCGCGCTGGATGCGCTCGAACGTTCGGCGTGGGCGCGCGACGTGTTTGGAGCGGGTTTCCTGAAGGTCTTCCTCGCGATCAAGCGCGCGGAATACCGTCAATTCATGGGTGAAGTGGGCGAGCAGGACTGGCGCTGGTATTTGCACCAGGCCTGATGCGCCATGCCGCTGTGGCCGGAGCTTCGGCCGCAGCCAGAACACTCATTATCGAACAGGATTCCTTATGAATGCAGCCATTCCCCTTCAGCGGGCCGCGCCGGAGCGCGAGCCGTCCTATTACACGGCGACCATCGGCATTGAAACCGATTACCCGACGCTCGAAGGCGAGCATCGCGCCGATGTCGCCATCATCGGCGGCGGCTTCACGGGCGTCGCCACGGCGCTGGAACTGGCCGAACGCGGCCTCTCGGTGGCGCTCGTCGAAACGCACAAGATCGGCTGGGGCGCGAGCGGGCGCAACGGCGGCCAGATCACGGGCAGCCTCTCGGGCGACGCCGCCATGCGCAAACAGATGCGCGCGACGCTCGGCGACGACGTGGACGATTTCATCTGGTGGCTGCGCTGGCGCGGCCACGACATCATTCGCACGCGCGTGGCGCGTTACGGCATCGACTGCGACCTGCGCAACGGCCACCTGCATGCGGCCATGAAGCCGTCGCACCTGCGCGAGCTCGAAGCGAGTTACGCGGAAGCCCAGCGCCGCGGCATGGGCGAAGAGGTCGAACTGCTCGATCGCGCCGCCCTGCGGACGCACCTGGACTCGGATCTGTATAGCGGCGCACTCAAGAACCTGCGCAACATGCATGTCCACCCGCTGAACCTGTGCATAGGCGAGGCGCGCGCGGCACACGGGCTGGGCACGTCGATTTTCGAGCACTCCGAAGTTATCGACATCGTTCACGGCGCCACGCCCACGATCGTCACCACGAAGGGGCGAATCCGCGCCAACCAGGTGCTGCTCGCGGGCGACGTCTATCACCGGCTCGCACGCACGCAACTGAGCGGCAAGATATTTCCCGCCATGGGCGGGCTGGTGGCGACGGAACCGCTCGGCGATCTCGCCCTGCAGATCAATCCGCAACAGCTTGCCGTGTATGACTGCCGTTTTGTGCTCGATTACTACCGGCCCACTGCCGACGGTCGGTTGCTGTTTGGCGGCGGCGCGAATTACTCGGGGCACAGCTCGCGCGACGTCGCCGCCGAATTGCTGCCCTGTATCGAGGAAACCTTCCCGAAACTCAAGGGCGTGCGCATCGACTATCAGTGGACTTGCGCGATGGGCATTGTCGTCAACCGCATTCCCCAGCTCGGCAAGCTTTCGGACAATGTCTGGTATTGCCAGGGCTACTCGGGACACGGCGTCGCCACGAGTCACATCATGGGCGAAATCATGGCCGAGGCGATTACCGGGACGCTTGGACATTTCGATACTTTCGCCGCGTGCCGCCACGTGCGAGTCCCGATGGGCGACCTGATTGGCAATCCGCTGCTCGCAGCCGGCATGTGGTACTACCAGATGCTCGAACACCTGCGCTAGCGAGCGGTTGAAGAGCTAAAACGGCCGCGCGCCAGGCGTCGAAGAAGGGCTTTTTGCCTTCCGGGAAACGCAGGTGAAGCACCTGCTCCCAGTCATTCCCGGAAGGTGAAACCTGGTGACTACAAGGAACCCGATCAGAACGTGTGACGGATGCCAACCATTGCTGCCGTGGTGGAGACGCCAGGCGCAACCGGTGTGCCATAGACGATCGTCTGGTTCATGGTTCCCTTGTTGTTGACGTAACCGACCTGGGCATACGCCCGGGTTGCCTTTGAAAGGCTGTATTCCACGCCTAAAGCGATTTCACTCGATTTGTTCTCCGAATGATTACGGTCTTTCAGGTAATAGTAGCCGGACGTGATCTTGAAGAACGGATTGACCTGGTATCCAAGCCCGCCCGAAATCATTTCGAAGTCGACACTGTCGCTCTTCGCCGGATTCCTGCCGATGCCGTACGACGCGGACAGCGAGAATCCATTGACCGTATACAACGCTCCTAAATAATAAAAGCGGTTATTGGCCACGCCTGTCGCCGGTACGGCCGCTGCGGCCGGATAGTTGGCTGGGTAGGGGTTGGTATCGTGCCCGTTGTAGTACACCGCAGCCAGGTTCAATCCGCCATTCGAATACTTGAGTACCGCCGATTCGCGCGTACCGCCCTGGAAGTGCCCTGGTGTTCCGCCCGGCGCGAACTCAAGCGAAACGGATGCCCCATAGAATTTCGGCGATACGTAGACCAGCGCGTTGCTGTCGTAGAGGGCGCCGATTGGCGCATTCGTATTCGTCCCAGGCCAGCCGGCCGCCTGGTTGAGCCCGAGCCACGCGGTCAGGATGCTGCCGAAATATTGCGCGCCGCGTGCGTCGGTGTCCGCCATCGCGTAGATCATCGGGACGATCTGCCGCCCGGCGTCGATCGTGCCGAACGGCCCGGACACGCCGATGCTCGCGTACTGGTTGAAGAGCGCCGTCACCCCCGGTGTGTCGGACAGGCCCGGCTTGCCGTTGGTGGAAGTGAACGAGCCTTGCAGCCTGAAGTTGATCTTGTAGCCCCCGCCGATGTCCTCGCTGCCCTTGAGTCCCCACAGACTGGAGAAGATGCCACCGTCCTTGAGTTGCCAGGTATGCCCCAGATTGCGCGCAGTCGGCGCGAACGAGGCTGCCGCAGTCGTTTGGTACAGCACGCCGCTATCGAGCACGCCATAGAGCGTAACCGACGACTGCGCATAGGCGGCCGGCGCCAAAACGATCAGCACTGCATAACTAAATTGACCGACTTTCATTTCGTCTCCTCCGATCTCCGGTGCGCCGGGTTGACCCGGCTGCTTATGGTCTCAAGCTTGAATACAACGGACTTCTTGCTTCAGTAAAGCTCGCGAATCAGCGATTGCGCCATCGGCCATTCGCCAAATCCTGCTGCCGGGTTCAGGTGACCGACTTCGCCAAGGTCGACGAGCCGGCTTCCCCAGCATTTCGCCATCGTTTCGACCCGCTCGAATTTCGCAAGCGGATCGTTTCGGCTCGCCCCGACGATACTGGGAAACGGCAGCGGCCTTCGTGGAACCGGCAGCCAGCCCGCCCGTTCAAGCGTTGAAAGAGCCGGATATCCTTCCGGCAGCGGCACTTCCAGGTCGGCGGGAGCGGCTAGCAGCGCGCCATGAATCTCGCGTTTGTGCTGTTGAGCCCAGTGCACGGTAATCATCACGCCCGCGCTATGCGCGACCAGAATCACCGGGCCATCGATCCTTGCAAGCGCTGCGTCGAGCGCATCAACTCTTGCAGCGAGACTGAGTCTGTCCTGCTCAAGTGGCGGCACCGACGCCACCTTGGCCAGCCTTTGCTCTAGCAGCGTTTGCCAATGCTGCGCTACGTAGTCGCGCAGGCCCGGCACCATGAGAACAACAGGCGTCGTATCGAACGTCATGAAGCGGTCTCCTCGCGCGTCAGTACGGTCTGTCGCCGATAATGCCCGCGCGCTCCATCTTGCGATGGCACGGCAGGTAATCCATCACGGCGTAGTGCTGCGTGCTGCGGTTGTCCCAGATCGCCACGCTGTTGGGTTTCCAGCGCCAGCGAACCTGATACTCGGGGATATAGGCCTGGCTGATCAGATAGCGCAGCAGTTCCCCTGCCCCCGGATTGGCGTCTTGCCCAAAACGCACGCGCTCCGGAGTGTGGTAATTGGTGAAGTGCGTCGCGAACGCACTGACAAACAGCACCTTTTCACCGGACTCCGGATGGGTGCGCACGACCGGATGCTCTGCGTCGGGAAATTGCGCCTTCAATGCAAGGCGTTTTTCAATCGGCATGGCCGCGCCGAAGCTGGCTTCGATGCTGTGACGCGCGCGCAATTCCGCGATCTGGGTCTTGATGTAGTCCGGCAGCCTTTCATACGCGAGAACCATGTTTGCCCACATCGTGTCGCCACCGACAGGCGGGCACTCCACACAGCGCAGGACGGCGCCGAACTGTGGCGCTTCGCGCCAGGTGGCGTCCGCGTGCCAAGCGTTCTCATACCGGTCGTTGGGCTGCCCGGGATTTTTGTAGATGCGTACGAGACCGGGATATTCCGGGTCGCTGCCGGCAACCGGATGGTCTTCCAGTTCGCCGAAGCGGCGCGCAAATGCAACGTGCTCGCCACGCGAAATTTCCTGGTCGCGCAGGAACAGCACCCGATGTTCGAGCAGCGCCGAACGGATCGCGGCAAACAGGCCGTCATCATGGATGGCCGCGGAAAGCTTCACGCCAACCAGTTCAGCGCCGATAGCGCACGTCAATGGTTCGACTCTCATCGCGTACCCCTCAGATGACGAAAACCGACGAACCCGTGGTCTTGCGCGACTCCAGGTCGCGGTGGGCCTGGGCTGCGTCTTCCAGTGCATAGCGCTGATTCAGTTCGATCCTGATGCGGCCCGCAGCGACATGTCCGAACAACTCGCCTGCGAGCGCATCCTTGTCAGCCGGATCGGCGATATAGTCTGCCAGCGCCGGGCGCGTCAGATACAGCGATCCTTTCATCGCCAGCATCTGAGGGTTGAATGGCGGGATCGGCCCGGAAGCCGTGCCCACGCAGACCATCAGGCCGCGGCGCCTGAGCGAGTCCAGAGAAGACTCGAACGTATCCTTGCCGACACTATCGAACACCACATCGACGCCGACGCCGTTTGTCAGTTCGCGCACGCGCTTCGCGACGTCTTCCCGGCTGTAGTCGATGATGTGATCGCAGCCGTGAGAGCGAGCCAGTGCGCCCTTGACCTCGCTCGACACGGTGCCGATTACTGTCAGCCCCAGCAGTTTCGCCCATTGCGACACGATCAGGCCGACACCGCCCGCGGCGGCATGCAGCAAGATGGTGTCGCCCGCCTTGAAGTCGTGAATGCGGCGCATCAGGTAGGCCGCCGTCAAGCCTCTCATCGTCATCCCGGCGGCCGTTTCGCAGGAGATAGCGGCCGGAAGTTTGATGAGCGGTGCGGCGGGAACCAGCCGTTCGGTGCTGTACGCACCAAGCGTATTCAGAAAGCCGGTGTAGGTGACGCGATCGCCGACGGCAAAAGCGCTTACGTCCGGGCCGATTGCCTCGACCACCCCCGCCGCCTCGACGCCCATGCCCGCAGGCAGCGGCACGGGATACAGACCGCTGCGGAAATACGTATCGGCGAAATTCAGCCCCACTGCCTCGTGGCGCAGGCGAACCTGACCTGGCCCGGGATCGCCCACTTCCACCGTTTCGTATCGCAGGACTTCGGGGCCGCCTGCTTCGTAGAAACGCACTGCTTTCGCCATTATTGACTCCTTGTTAATTCGCACTACCTATTGATATTCGAACGAGCCAGCCTTCATGCCACAGCGCATCGACTAGTGTCCGGCCTGTTCGCGCAACACGTTCACGCTATGAAGGTCGGCGCGATAGCTGCGTTTGCCAATGAAGAACGCGAGCGCCGCGACAAGCGGTGCAAACGGCACGAGTTGCAGCGCGCCGAGCAACCCAATGCGGTCAGCAACAATGCCGGTCAGAATCGCAGCCGGAGCCAGTCCCAGCAGATTGTTGGCAAGCGTCAGCGTCGCAAATGCCGAGGCGTGAATCGACGGCGGCGTGAGGTTGGCCACCATCGCGCCCGAAGGGCCCGTCGATCCCGCGCAGAAAAACATGCCAGCACCGATCACGCCAAGTTGCGCCACTCCCGCCGGCATGCGGAAGCCAACCGCCAGCAGGACAAAACACGTCACGCAGAAGGCTACCGCGACGCTCCATTTGCGCTCCCGCCGATGCTTGCTGAGACGATCGGCCAGATTGCCGCACACGACCATGCCAACAGCGGTCGCGAGTACGAATAACGCGGCGCACATGGCTGCGTTGCCGGTGGACATGGCGTAGTAGCGGTTCAGGAAACTCGGCATCCATGCCCATACGGCTGCGGGAACCAGCAGATGAATTCCGCTGCCGACATAGGCGCACACAACCGACTTCGTCGAAAAAAGCCCTTTGATTACGGCACGGAAGTTCATGCGCACGCTATGGGCACGCGCGTGAGGGAGCGAATCTGCAGGCTGCAGTTTCGCGACCTGCCTTTCCGTCACGACCAACCCGTACCCTGCCAGCAGAACAATCCCGAGCGCCGCCATCGCGCCAAATGCTGCGCGCCAACCCAGATGGGCCGCGACTATGCCGCCAATCGCCATGCCCAGCACCGAACCGAATGCGCCTCCCGCCATGAACGCGGCAGTCAGCGTTGCACGCAGGCGAGCCGGAAAGATGCTGAGAACCAGCGCGATACCCACGCTGCCATAGGCGGCTTCGCCTGCACCGACGAACGCACGAGCGAGCAGCATCTCGTGATAGTTCGTGGAAAACGCACAGCCCAGCGTGGCAATGCTCCACATCGCGGCCATCAATGCGATGCTTTTGATTCGCCCCCAACGATCGGCCAGCACGGATAGCGGGAACGTAAGCACCCCGACCATCAGCGCAACCACGCTGCTCAACGAGCCCAGGTGCGTATCGGAGAGGTGCCACGCCGTCCTGAGCATGGGGAATACGGCGTTCAGCACCTGACGCGACATATAGTCGGAGAGCAGCAAGCCGACGGTCAGTGCGAAGACTACCCACGCATAGGCACCGACATCGCCTTGCGCCGTCGATTCATGGCCCGTTGCGGGCTCGGCATGCGTGAGCATGAGTGTGTCTCCTTCATGGACTGCTTTTTATGTTTTCACATCTTTGTGTTACCGACGCTGGCACTCAGGCAGCCTTGCGCAGATGGCCCTGCTGCCGCCCTGGCCGGTTGGGCGCAAAACCATTGGCCGCGAGGGACTCTTCCACCGTGTCGTAGAACACGCCGATACGGGAAATTTCGCGCGCCTGCTGTGCGGTCGCAATCGGTCGGCCAAACTCGCGAGAGATCCGCACCAGTTGTTCGATCTGCTGAACGGTGCTGAATTTGCCGGTGCGTTGCTGGTTCCACAGATTGTCTTCGATGCCACAGCGCACGTGCAGTCCCATGGCAATGCCCATCATGTTGATTGGCAGCACATTCAGCACAGAACTCTCCACCGTCAGCACCGCGCCGTCCGGAACCGCGCGAACCATGTTGGCCATGTTGTAGATGTTCGGCGCGTCCATGCCGCCGCTGATCGCCACCCAGTTCATCACCAGCGGGCCTTGATAAATCCCCCTGCGCATCAGTCGCTCGACGGACTCGAAGCTATTGATGTTGTAGCACTGGAAAGCGCTCTGGATGCCTGCGGCGGACAGGCGGCGGATATGCTCCTCGACCCAGCCGGGCTGGGACGGCACCGTCATTTCCTTGTAGGCCTGATAAACAGCCGGATCTTCCATGGACGTGCCGCGCACGTCTTCGAAGTCGAAATGCTCCAGCACGTTCATCTGCGACGTATTCACCGTCACCGTGACCTGGTCGGGTTTGGGGTCGAGATCGGCCAGCATGTGGCGCGTATCGTCGGAAAGCCATTTGGCAGCGGCGCCATCGCTTTCCGGCGCAAACGAGATCGAACCGCCCACCTGGATAATCATTTCCGGCACGGCGTTGCGCACGCCGGCCACCAGTTCGTTGAATTTCGACAGACGTTTGGAGCCGCGTCCGTCGAGTTCGCGCACATGCAGATGCAACACCGTAGCGCCCGCGTTGTAGCAGTCCACGGCCTTCTGTATCTGCGCCTCCATCGTCACCGGGATGTCTTCCGGGAAATCGGAAGGAACATAGGACGGCGCGTACGGAGCAGCGGTGATGATCAGCGGTTGCTGGTTTTCAGGGAAAAGGTGTCCGTCGAGAAAATTCATGGCGTGTCTCCGCGTGTTGGAATGGAATGGTCTGTACTTCGACAGAAGACTATCCCTGCGGCTTCGAACGCGATGTATTATTTGGGACATTCGATGTCTAAATTGGGACACGCCAATGCCCGCAAAGAATGGCTTCACGCCACTGATCCGCAGCGCCAGCCTGACCGGGTACGCCGAGCTGGCCCGTCATCACGGCCTCAATCCGGAGACGATGATGCGCAAGGTGGGGCTCACGTCCCGCAGCCTGGTCGACCCCGACATGCCGATCAGCCCCACGGCGGTCAGCCAGTTGCTTGAGGACAGCGCTGCGTCGGCAGGTGTGGAAGATTTTGGCCTGCAGCTGGCCGAGCACCGCCAGCTGGCAAACCTTGGCCCGATCAGTCTGGTGATGCGCGAAGCACCCAGCGCCCGGCTGGCGCTGGACAACCTGTGCCGCTATATGCGCCTCATCAACGCGGCGCTTTTCACCAGCATCGAGGACTTCGGCGACACCGTATTGATTCGCGTGGAGCTGCTCGTGACCGGCAAACGCTCGGTGCGTCAGTCCGTCGAGATGGCGGTAGGCGTGATGTATCGCGCGATCGTCGAGTTACTGGGGCCAGCCTGGCGCGCCCGATCGATCGGATTCAAGCATCGGCAACCGTACGGCGCCACACGCCACAAAGCGTTGTTTCGCGCGTCAGTCGAATTCAATGCCGCTTTTAACGGCATTGTCTGTACAGCCAGGGATCTCGACGCGCCGATTGCCGCCGACGACTATCACATGACGCCTCACGTGCGTCGCCTGCTCGACCACGCACTGTCGGGATCCGCCGAAAGCGTGACGCATACCGTCCGGCAGGTCGTGATTGCGATGTTGCCTGGAGGCAGATGCACCTCGGATCAGGTGGCCAAACACCTGGGCGTGGATCGTCGAACGCTGCATCGCCATCTGGCAGCCGAAGGCACGAGCTATTTCGCGCTGCACCAGTCGATCCGGGCCGAACTCGCCGCGCGCCAGATACTCGACAGCGACCGCTCTCTGGCAGAGCTTGCCGATCTGCTCGGATTCTCCAGCTCCAGTGCTTTCGCCTTCT
The DNA here is from genome assembly GCF_000685015.1 of Paraburkholderia bannensis NBRC 103871. Lineage (GTDB taxonomy): Bacteria > Pseudomonadota > Gammaproteobacteria > Burkholderiales > Burkholderiaceae > Paraburkholderia > Paraburkholderia bannensis. The sequence continues at coordinate 26,186 of NZ_BAYA01000007.1, forward strand.
GGTTCAGAAAGCAGTTTGGCATGACCGTTTCAAGCTGGAAGAAAGGTGTACAGGAAGCTGCCAATACGGCGCTCAATGGTTCGGTATCCGTGTCCACCCTGCAATAGAGTGTGCGATTCGGCGCAGACGCTGCTTGAACCAAACCAGCGCGGCGACAAGTAAAACGTTTGCGTGGCAACAATTGCTTTTTTGCCATTGCGCGCCCGGCTATGCCGCATATATTCTGAGCGGGCATCTCGCGAAGCCGATCAGAAACTCGAAAAAAATGAAAACTGAGCAAATCGGGGTAACGAATTCCGAATCCAGCCTCTCCCGGCATGCCTCTCAGACGGAAGCATCGAGCAACCTGGTCGACCGGGAATCTGCCCAGAACACGGGCTACTCCATTCATCTGCTCGATGCAGACGGCTTGATCCGGACGTGGAACGCCGCTGCCTCGAAAGCCGACGGTATTTCCGCAGACAAAATCCCCGCTCAGCACTTCTCATGTTTGTACTCCGTTGAGGAGCAAATAGCCGAAGTACCTGCACAAAACCTGGAATTCGCGAAAACGACAGGAAAATTCGAAGCCGAAGGCTGGCGCGTTCGCAAGGACGGCACGCAATTCTGGGCACACGTCTTCATCGAACCTGTCTACGACGGCAATGGCGAACTGCTTGGGTTCGTCAAGCTGATGCGCGATCGCACCGAAGAGCGCTCGCTGGACAAGCAGACGCGCGACCATGAGCGGAGTTTCAGGTTGCTGGTGGAAGGCGTCACCGACTACGCGATCTACATGCTCGACACGAACGGCATCGTCTCGAACTGGAACGCCGGTGCACAACGGGCGAAAGGCTATCGGGCCGCCGAGATCGTCGGCAAGCATTTCTCCTGCTTTTACGAACCCGCGGATCGCGAGCGCGGCCTGCCGCAATACGGACTCGAAACGGCTCGTCAAACCGGAAAATTCGAGGCGGAAGGCTGGCGCGTTCGCAAGGACGGACGCCGGTTCTGGGCACATGTGGTCATCCAGCCGATCTACGACGACGCAGGCGTCCTGTTCGGCTTCGCAAAAATTACGCGCGACTGCAGCGAACAGCGCGAGATCGCGCTCGCGCTCGAAGAAACCACACGCAATCTGGATCTTGCGCTCGACAACATGTCGCAAGGATTGTGTCTGTTCAATCGACGCGGACGCCTCGTGCTGTCCAACGACCAGTTCGCCCACATCCTGTCGCTCCCCGACGGTGACTTGTGCGAAGGGATGCGGCTGGGCGCGATGCTACGGCGCATCGGCGAGCGCGCGGGCATGCCGCACGATCAATCGGCAGCGTGGGCCAGAAAGGTGCGCAAGCAACTAGTTCACCGTTTCGACGGCAACCAGCAGCAGTCGACGATGGAAGTCGCCCGTCTGGGCCGCAGCATCTCGGTCGTGACACGGCTGCTTTCGCATGGCGGCTGGGTGTCCACGATCGAGGACATGACCGAGCGGCGCATCGCGGAAAACCGTATCACGCATCTCGCCCATCACGATCACCTGACCGACCTGCCCAATCGTCTGCGTTTTCAGGAGCGCCTGTCCGAGCTGGCAGCCAACGCATCCGCCGAGCGGCCGTTTGCCCTGCTTTTTCTCGACCTGGATCGATTCAAGTCGGTCAACGACACGCTTGGCCATCATGTCGGCGATGAACTGCTCAAGGCCGTGGCGCGACGGCTCTCCGGCACCGTGCGTGCGAGCGACCAGTTGGCGCGCTTGAGCGGCGATGAATTCGCGATTCTGCAGGTGCCGTTTCGAAGCGTGGATGACGCGGCGGAACTCGCGCAACGATGCATCGACACGCTATCCGCGCCGTTCGAAATCGCGAGCAATGAAATTAGCGTCGGTGCAAGTGTCGGCATCGTCATTCATGCGCGCGCGGGAATCGACGCGGGGACGGTGCTCCAGCGCGCGGATCTTGCGCTGTATGCGGCCAAGCGGGATGGCCGCAACTGCTTTCGCCTGTACGAGAGCGGCATGAACAACCCCATTCGACTGCGCAACGAACTTGAGGACGACCTGCGGCGTGCATTGCGCGCGAATCAACTGGAATTGCATTATCAGCCGATCGTCGAAGCGCATAGCGGCATCACCACCGCATGCGAGGCGCTATTGCGCTGGCGTCACCCAAAGCGCGGCCCCATTTCTCCGGCCGAATTCATCCCGGTTGCGGAAGAGCGAGGCCTGATGCCGGAACTCGGGGCGTGGGTGCTGGAGAAGGCATGTCGGGACGCGGCGCTCTGGCCGGCGCATATCCGCCTGAGCGTCAACGTTTCACCGGCTCAACTGGTTCACGCGGACTTTACGCACATCCTGGCGAAGGCGCTCAAGAACGCGGCGCTTCCGGCACACCGTCTGGAAGTCGAAATCACCGAAACCGTACTGCTGGAATCGTCCGGCACGTCGTCGCGCATCCTGAATGAAATTCGTGCGATGGGCGTGGGCGTCGCGATGGACGATTTCGGCAAGGGCTACTCGTCGTTGGGACTGCTACAGAGTGTTCCCTTCACGCGCGTGAAGATCGATCGCGGCTTTGTCAATGGACTGGGCAACAACCCGAAATCAGCGGCCATTATTCACGCGATCACCGAACTATGCCGAAGTCTCGATCTGCCGATCACCGCCGAAGGCGTCGAAACGGGAGATCAACGGCAAGCTTTGCTCGACGAGCGCTGTCACGAACTGCAAGGCTTTTTCTTTGCAAGGCCGACGCCTGTTATGGCGCTCAAGCGTTATCTGCATTCGTAGTGGGCGGTTTTTCGACAAGGCCTGCGCTGGGCGCTGGCGTTGTCGCAAGCACGAGACCAGCGTGTGAGGCTGACCTCGTGCAACTAGAGCGCTTCACTCAAGTCGCGTACTGCGCCACCCCATACCCAAACGACCAGTTCTCCCGCGCGACATCGACGAGGTTCACGAACACGTCCTCGCGCCTCACGCCCGGTTCCTGCGCGAGGTTGTCCGCGATCTGCGCGAACAGCGCCTTCTTCTGATCCTGCCCGCGCGTATTGTTCACGGCAATCTGGATCATCACGAGATCATCGCTGCGCTCGATCCCCAGATAATGACGGCCGAACAGAAAGTTATCGGCGTCATGCTCGGTGACGATCATGAACTGGTCGTCCTCCGGCACCTTGAACACGTCCATGAGCGCGCGGTGCACGCCCTGCATGAGGGCCTTGCGATAGGTTGCGGGCTTGCCGGCGCGCACGGCGATTCGGGTGAAGGGCATGTCAGGCTCCATCGGGTTGATTGAACATGACATCAGCTTAGTCCGCGTCTATCATAATAAACAGATATGACTCGATATTTCATTCATTTACGATGGAAATGAAACCACTCGACCTGGACGCCGTGCGCGCCTTCGTCCTCGTCGCCGAACTGCACAGCTTCACGCGCGCGGCCGACGCGCTGGGCACCACCCAGTCGGCCGTCAGCCTCAAGCTCAAGCGTCTGGAAGCCCATCTTGGCCGGCAGTTGCTGGAGCGCACGCCACGCGTCGTGCGGCTGGCGCCGGACGGGCTGACGTTTCTCGCTGCCGCGCGCGACCTGCTCGGCGCGCACGAGCGCGCGCTCGGCGCATTGACAGGCGATACGAGGCGGCTTGCGCTGGGCCTGAGCGAACACGTCGCCGATGCGCAACTCGCGCGTCAACTGGCGTTGCTGCGCGCACACGATCCGGGTCTGGTGATCGCGCTGCATCTGGGCCAGTCGACGCAGTTGCTCGCGCAATTCGACGAGCGGCGGCTGGACGCCGTGATCGTGCGTCAGGAAGCCGACGAGTCGCCGCGCGGCGATGCTCGGCACCTCTTCGACGAGCCGCTGATCTGGCTCGCCTCGCCCGAGTGGCAATGGTCGCCCGGCACGCCGCTGCCGCTCGCCCTGCTGGCCGGGCCGTGCGCGGTGCGTGCGGCGGCCATTGGCGCGCTCGATGCGGCGGGACTGGCGTGGAACGAGGTGTTCGTGGGAGGCGGGGTGGCCGCGGTCGGCGCGGCGCTGGAGGCGGGGCTGGCAGTATCGGCGCTCGCGCGGCGGGTCGCGCCGCGCACGCTGGTCGATGTCGGCGCGAAGTACGGGCTTCCGCCCTTGCCGATGTCGCGGGTGACACTGCATTCGCGCGTGCGCGAGCCGCGTTCGGCGGCAACCTTGCAGTTGCTCGCTTCGAGTCTGGGCAGCGCCTGAACCTGGCGGGCACTGCCGTCGAATCAACCCGAAATCAACTCAGGATCGGCGGAAGTTCGTGCGGCTGCGGGCTTGCCCGCTTCACCGAAACCGCGGATGCGGAAGGCGCCGCAGGTGCGTCGACCATCAATTTGTGGCGTGGCGCCGCACGCACAGCAGCTGGTTTGTGCGCACTCGCCTGATGCGGCGCGTGTGCAGCGTGAGGTTTCTCGTCGGGATGGCGTTTCGACGCCATGATTGCATCGTGCTTCGCATGGGGCGCTTTCGCGGCCGGCTTGTGCGCCTTATGCGGGGCTTTGTGCCCCTTGTGTTGCGCCGTTTTCGGAGCACCCCTCCTGTGCGCGGACGTCTGCGCCTTCGCAGCGTGCGCCGCCGTTGACGCGGCGGCCCACGCCGCCACTGTCGCCGTCGCGAACCATCCTGCCGCCACCATCACCACCACTGCCCGCACGCCGCGCCTCCGTCGATGAGCCGTTGTTCTCTTGATCCAACCGGGCGGCGATTATACCCAACCCGCATTGGCCAGATCCGGCTCGCGCACCAGCGAAAATTCAGGGCAGCGCCATCTCCGCAGCGTGCATGGCGCGCGCCGCCTGCACGGAAATCGACCACTGCCGCGGCGTCATCGCCTCGACCATCGTCAGGCGTCCTTCGGGAATGAACGCACCCGTGTCAATGAACATCTGCGAGCCAATCTGGCGCAGCTCGCGCACCGGCGTATGGCCGCAGTAAGTGAGCGAAAGCGCGTGGCTCGGCGGCGCGCCCGCGTTGAGGGCAAGCTCGCGCCCCCACAGCATCCGCTCGCGCACAGCGGCGTCGAACTGGCCAGCGTCAAGCTCGGCGTCGTCGCCAAAAAACTCCGCATGCAGCACGTTGAAGCGCGTCGCGCCCTCGCCCACGGTGCGCACGAGCGGCAGTTCGCGCAACCGTTTCGCGTGCGCCGCGAGCGTGCGTTCCGGCAGCGACTGCGACCAGGCTCCGCCGATGGCATACCAGCGATGGCGCGGCAGCCGCTTTTCGACGACGGCGCACAGCGAATCCTCGTGATTGCCGAGCACGGCAAAAAACCACGGCTTGTCGAGCAGCGCGAGCGCCGCTTCGCACTGGTCGCCGCGATCGACGAGATCGCCCACCGAAAAGAGCCGGTCGCGCTCCCCGTCGAACGCCACTTTATGCAACAGATAGCGCAAGGGATCCACGCAGCCGTGCAGGTCGCCGATCACAAAATCGCGACCGGCCGCATTGGCCGCGTGATGCACAACTTCCGGAACAAGATTGGGCGTCATCGCTTCATGATAGTCCTGAGTGTGTGTCGTGTATGCGTGCCAACTCGCGTTTTGTCTAAGCTTTTGCAACGAAGCTTTTGCCGGGCTGCCGCCCCTCGACAAACCCGCCGTTCGACAAACCGTAAGGCTCAATCCGTAAAATAATGCCGCATCGGCAGTCTGGCTCAACTCATGACAACCCTCCGCGTGCTGAAGGCTGCACAACAGGTGCGCACACAGGCGCGGCTTTAACCGGGGCGATCGCAGCGATGAAACTTCTTCCGCAGGTTCTGCACAACCGTCCTCATATGACGATCGGCATCGCGGTGGGGATCGTGCTCGGCGTGCTTACGCCGGCGTCGATCAAGCCGGTGGCGCGCGTGCTGTTCGGCTGGGATGCCGCGATCTGGAGCTATCTCGTGCTGATCTGGATACACATGGCCCGCACCGACGAGGAAAGCGTGCGCGCCCACGCCCAGAACGAGGATCAAAGCGCGAGCACGGTGCTCTTCCTCGTTTGTGCGGCGACGGTCGCCAGCATCGTCGCCATCGTGCTGGAACTGGGCACCACGAAAGACCTGGGCACGGCCTCGAAGGTGCTGCATTCGCTGCTCACCGGCATGACGCTGATCGGCGCGTGGTTCCTGATTCCGACCATCTTCACGCTGCACTACGCGCGCGTGTACTACGGCTCCGATCCGCAGGCGCCCGCGCTCGCCTTCCCTGACAAACACCTCACGCCCAACTACTGGGATTTCCTGTACTTCTCGTTCACGATCGCCTGCGCCTCGCAGACCGCCGATGTCGGCATGCGCGGGCGCAGCGCGCGCCGCAGCGTGCTCGCGCAGTCGATCCTGTCGTTCTACTTCAACGTGTCGGTGCTCGGGCTGTGCGTCAACATCGCCGCAAGCATGGTCGGCAACTGATACATCGCGCCGCGCCGTTTTTGCACTCGGCGTGTGCGCAAGCCGCCCGGCGCACCTGGCTCATCCACGCGCCCGCCACGCCCCCAAACACGCCCCAACGGCGCACCCAGCCGCGCCGCTCCCCTTGCGCCGCCCGTCAGCCCGCCCCTGGGCACATGCCTTGCTGAAATCCTGGCCAAGACGCTACGCGTCGCTCGCGGTTTGGTTCCGGCCTGCTCTTGCACTACTCTGAACAGGACGCGCCGCAAGCCCCGCGCGGCCCGCTCCGGCACAGCCCACGGGCAACGTGATCGCATCCGGTGACACATCGGCCTTGCATCCACGCCGCCCGACGTACCTGGAATCCGACCGATGGAACTTCCCCACGCCTATGCGCCGCGGATCTACTTCGTCCATTCCGTCCTTGTTGGGCCGCTTGACGCGTGGCCTGCGCAATTTGCGCATGCCGCGTCGCTCGGCTTCGACCATGTCCTGATCGGTGGCCTGTTCGCGCCTGGCGCGTCGGGCGACGACCGCATCGTCGCCGATCACACCCGCTTGCATCCCGCCTTCGGCTCGCAGGAACGCGTGGACGACGCGTTGCGCCTGCTCGTCGCCGCTGCGCGCTCGAGCGGCATCACGCTGCTCGCCGATCTCACGCTCGACCGCACCGCGGCGGACGGCGCGCTCTATGCCGAACACCCCGAATGGTTCCATCCGTTCGAGCCCGAGGACGCGCGCCTCGACCCCCGCCACGGCCATCTGGACGCCAACGTCGCCTATGCCGATTTCGACCGCGCGGGCGCGGCGCTCGCCGTCTGGTGGACGCAGCTTGCCGCGCGTCTGGCCGATGCGGGTCTGGGCGGTTTTCGGGTCGACTCGCCGCATCGCATGCCGGCGGGCGTGCTGCGCGCGATCTTCGACGGCGTGCGCGCCAGTCACGCGCAAACGCGCTGGCTCGCGGCCACGCCCGGCCTCGCGCGCGACGAGATCGCCCAGCTTGAGGACGCGGGTTTCGACGCCGCCTTCACGTCGCTGCGCTGGTGGGACTTCTCCGAGCGCTGGATGATCGAGGAACACGCCGTCGTGCGGCGCGTCGGCTCGCCCATCACGTTCCCTGAAGCGCCCTACGGCACGCGTCTCGCCCACGACCTGGAAGGCGCGGCGGACGCGCGCGCCATCGAGCGCGCCTACCGGCGCATGCTGCGCACGGCGGCGGCGCTCGGCACCGGCTGGCTCGTGCCGATGGGCTTCGAATACGGCCTGCACGACGCGACCAGCCACGGCGGGCGCGACGCGCCGGGCAACGCACAATCGTGGGCGCACATGAAAGCGCAGGCGCCCTTCGACTTTTCCGCCGACATCGCGCACGCCAACGCCTTGCAGCGCGAGACCTTCATCCTGCAAACCAATGGCGAACTGCGCGCGCTCAACGGCGCGGGCGCGCCCGTGGCCGCGGTGCTGCGCGGCGACCGCGACGACCTGCGCGTCGCCGACGAAGCGCTGCTCATGCTCGTCAATCCCGCGCTGGCCGCGCCGGTGCGCGTGAACATGGCGCATCTGCTCGACGGCGTGCCCGGCAACTTCACGCGCTTCACGCCGGTCGACGCGCAGAGCCTGCGCGGCGCGCGCCTGCCCGAGCGGCGCGACGCGAGCGCGGTGCCAGACAGCTTCACGCTGCCCGCGGGCGCCTGCTGGCTGTTTCGCGCACTGGCGACGCCGCTGGTTGCGCTCGCGCCGCCAGAGGATCTCGCGAAGTCACCCGCAAGCGGCCACAGGAGCGTGCTGGAAGCCATCGCCGCGCCGCGCATCGCCATCGAGAGCGTGACGCCTTCCGTCGATCACGGCCGCTTTGTCGCGAAGCGCATCGTCGGCGAGCGTTGCGAGGTGCGCGCGGCGATCTTCGCCGAAGGCCACGACCGCATCGACGGGGCGATCCTCTGGCGCGCCGCCGACGAAACCGCGTGGCATGAAGCGCCGATGTCGCCCGTGCCGCCCGCAGGCACGGACATGTGGAGCGGACATTTCCCGCTCGACCGCGTGGGCCGCTACGAATTCGTCGTGATCGCATGGCGCGACGATTTCGCCTCGCTCGTCGATCACCTGCAGAAAAAGCGCGCGGCCAACCAGCCCGTCCATCTCGAACTCGAAGAAGCGAGCCGTTTGCTCGCACTCGTGCTCGCCACGGCAGAAACCTCGGACGTGCCCGGCGAGGAACACGCGCGCAATCGCGCGGCGCTCGACGACATCGTCAGGCGCTTCATCGGCGCCGATACCGATACGCGCTGCGCGCTGCTCGCCGCGCCCGCCACCGCCGCTGCCGTGCGCGCCGCCCATCACCGGCCTTTCCTCTCGCGCGATGCGACCGTACAGCGCGTGGACGCCGAGCGTCCCGCCGCGCGTTTCGCGAGCTGGTACGAGATCTTCCCGCGCTCGATGAGCGACGACGAATCGCGCCACGGCACCTGGGACGACGTGATTGCGAAGATGCCGCGCGTGCGCGACATGGGCTTCGACGTGCTGTATTTCCCGCCAGTTCACCCCATCGGCCTTGCCAACCGCAAGGGCCGCAATAACTCGCTGAACGCGCAGCCCGGCGACGTGGGCAGCCCGTACGCGATTGGCGCGGCCGAAGGCGGCCACACCGCCGTGCATCCTCAACTGGGCACCCTCGAAGACTTCTGCCGCATGCTCAAGGCGGCGCACGATCACGGCCTGGAAATCGCGCTCGATTTCGCGATTCAATGTTCGCCCGACCATCCGTGGCTCAAGGCGCATCCGGGCTGGTTCGCCTGGCGTCCCGACGGCACGCTGCGTTATGCGGAAAACCCGCCGAAGAAGTACCAGGACATCGTCAATCCCGAGTTCTATGCGCACGACGCCAAGCCCGATCTCTGGCTCGCGCTGCGCGACGTGATCCTGTTCTGGGTCGATACGGGCGTGCGCATCTTCCGCGTCGACAATCCGCACACCAAGCCGCTGCCGTTCTGGGAATGGATGATCGCCGACGTGCGTTCGCGCCATCCCGACGTGATCTTTCTCTCCGAAGCCTTCACGCGTCCGCGCCTGATGTATCGCCTCGCGAAGATCGGCTTTTCGCAGTCGTACACGTACTTCACGTGGCGCGAATCGAAGCGTGACTTCATCGCCTACCTCACCGAGCTCACGCAGACCGAAGTGCGCGACTTCTACCGGCCTAACTTCTTCGTCAATACGCCCGACATCAACCCGCGCTACTTGCAGAACGGCGCGCGCTCGATGCACTTGATACGCGCGGCACTGGCGGCGCTGCTTTCCGGGCTTTGGGGCGTCTATAGCAGCTTCGAACTGTGCGACGCGCGGCCGCTGCCCAACAGCGAAGAATATCTGGACTCCGAAAAATACCAGTTGCGCGCGTGGGACTGGAACCGCCCCGGCAACATCATGGCGGAAATTACCCTGCTCAACCGCGTGCGCCGCGCCAATCCCGCCTTGCAGACGCATCTGGGCGTCACCTTCCTCGCCGCGCACAACGACGCCATTCTCTGCTTCGAAAAGGCCACGCCCGCGCGCGACAACGTGATCGTCGTCGCCATCAATCTCGACGCCTACAACGAGCAAGGCGCCGATATCGAACTGTCGTGGGCCACCTTCCAGCAGTGGCAGATCGACGACCATGCGCGTCTTGCGGTCGTCGACGAAATGACGGGCGAGCGCTTCGAATGGCAGGGCCGCTGGCAGCATGTGCGGCTCGATCCGCATACGAAGCCGTTCGCGATCTGGCGCATCGCGCCCATCGACGGCCTGCCGCGCGAGACGCCGCCCGAGTCTGCTCTTGATTCCGACGACGCACTCGACGCGCAACTCGAAAGCCACCCCGAACTGGGCGAGGATTTCCCGCCCGGAGGAGCGACATGAAACGCGATCCCTCGGTAACGCACGACCCCACCGCACCGACCGAAGACGACCACGGCGCGCACCGGGAACACGCCACGCAAAAGCGCGGCAAGCCCTCGCTGCTCACCGACGATCCGCACTGGTACAAGGACGCCATCATTTACCAGGTGCACGTGAAGTCGTTCTTCGATGCGAACAACGACGGCGTCGGCGACTTTCCGGGCCTGCTCGCCAAGCTCGATTACATCGCGGGACTGGGCGTGACGGCGATCTGGCTGCTGCCGTTCTATCCGTCGCCGCGCCGCGACGACGGCTACGACATCGCCGACTACCGCAACGTGCACCCCGACTACGGGCAACTGGCCGACGTGCGCCGCTTCATCCAGGAAGCGCACGCGCGCGGCATGCGCGTGATTACCGAACTCGTCATCAATCACACCTCCGACCAGCATCCGTGGTTCCAGCGCGCGCGCCGCGCGAAGCCCGGTTCGAACCATCGCAACTACTACGTGTGGTCGGACACCGACCAGCGCTATCAGGGCACGCGCATCATCTTCATCGATTCCGAGCCGTCGAACTGGACGCACGATCCCGTCGCGGGCGCCTATTACTGGCACCGCTTCTATTCGCACCAGCCCGACCTCAACTTCGACAATCCCGCCGTGCTGCGCGAAGTGCTGCACGTCATGCGTTTCTGGCTCGACATGGGGATCGACGGCCTGCGCCTTGACGCCGTGCCATACCTCGTCGAACGCGAAGGCACCAACAACGAGAACCTGCCGGAAACCCATGCGATCCTCAAGCAGATCCGCGCGACGATCGACGAGCATTACCCCAACCGCATGCTGCTGGCCGAGGCGAATCAATGGCCGGAAGATGTGCAGGAGTACTTCGGTAACGAAGACGAATGCCATATGGCATTTCACTTTCCGCTGATGCCGCGCCTTTATATGGCGATTGCGAGCGAAGACCGCTTTCCGATCATCGACATCATGAAGCAGACGCCGGACTTGCCGGAAAGCTGCCAGTGGGCGATTTTCCTGCGCAATCACGACGAACTGACGCTGGAGATGGTCACCGATTCCGAGCGCGACTATCTCTGGAACACCTATGCGAGCGACCGGCGCGCGCGCCTGAACCTGGGGATTCGCCGCCGTCTCGCGCCGCTCATGGAGCGCGACCGCCGCCGCATCGAACTGATCAATTCGCTGCTGCTGTCGATGCCGGGCACGCCCGTGATCTATTACGGCGACGAGCTTGGCATGGGCGACAACATTCACCTGGGCGACCGTGACGGCGTGCGTACGCCGATGCAGTGGTCGTCCGACCGCAACGGCGGCTTCTCGCGCGCCGACCCCGAGCAACTGGTGCTGCCGCCGTTGATGGGCTCGCTCTACGGCTACGACGCGATCAACGTGGAGGCGCAGACGCGCGATCCGCATTCGCTGCTCAACTGGACGCGGCGCATGCTCGCGACACGGCGCGCGAAGCAGGCCTTCGGGCGCGGCACGATCCGCTTCCTGCGCCCTGCCAACCGCAAGATACTCGCCTATCTGCGCGAAATGCCGGGTGAGCCGTCGATCCTCTGCGTGGCGAACCTCTCGCGCGCGCCGCAAGCCGTCGAACTCGACCTGTCCGAATTCGCAGGCACCGCGCCCGTGGAAATGACGGCGGACTCGGTATTCCCGCCCATCGGTCAGTTGCCCTATCTATTGACGTTTCCGCCCTATGGCTTCCTCTGGTTCCTACTTTGCCCGGGCAACCAGCGGCCATCGTGGAGCCAGCCGATTTCGGAGCAACTGCCCGAGTTCGTCACGGTGGTGATCCGCGAAGGCCAGGCCGGCGCGACGCCTGAAAATGTGCGGCTGCTCGAATCGGAAGTGCTGCCGTCCTGGCTCTCGCGGCGGCGCTGGTTCGCCTCGAAGGACAAGCCGCTGCGCAGCGTGAAGCTGGCCGCGCTCACGACGATCCAGGGCGCGGGCTTCGCGTTCACGGAAATCGAAGCCGAACTCGCGGACGGCACGAGCGAGCGCTACGTGCTGCCCATCGCGATCACATGGGGCGCGGACACCACTACGCCGCTGCACATCCAGCTCGCGCTCTCACGCGTGCGTCGCGGGCGCACCATCGGCTATCTCACGGATGCGTTCTCGCTGCCGTGGTTCGCCTATGGCGTGCTGCGCAAGCTGCACGAACGCGCCGCCGTGCCGACGGTGCAAGGCAGCACGATCCGCTTCGAGCCGACCGAGCGACTGGACGAACTCGAACTGGGCGACGAACCCGAAATACGCTGGCTGGCCGCCGAGCAGAGCAACAGCTCGCTCATCATCGCGGAAGCGCTCGTGCTCAAGCTCGTGCGCCGCCTGATGGCGGGCGTGCATCCCGAAGCGGAAATGAGCCGCTACCTGACGAAGCTCGGCTACGCGAACACCGCACCGCTTTACGGCGAAGTCGTGCGCGTCGATCCCGAGGGCGTGCCGCACACGCTCGCCATCCTGCAAGGCTATATCGACAACCAGGGCGACGCGTGGTCGTGGGCGCTCGACTATCTGCGCCGCACGATCGACGAACTCGCGCTCGCCGCCGACGATGGCGAAAGCGCTGACCCGGCCCATGAAGAAGAGGTCATGCAGAACTACGCGGCGGTGATTGGCGCGATCGGCAAGCGGCTGGGCGAGTTGCACGCCGCGCTCGCCTCGCCGACCGACGATCCTGCCTTCGCGCCCGAAGCCGCCACGCCCGCCGATGTGCGCCAATGGGTCGCCGACGCGAAGAAGATGCTGATCGAGGCGCTCGATATCGTGGCGCGGCAGGTGGGCGACGACGTCCACACGCTCGATGCCGATGCCAAAGACCTGGCGCGCAGCCTGGTCGATCGCCGCGACGCGCTGATCGAGGCCGTCGAAAAGCTCGTGCCCGACGATGCATCGGCGGCGCGGATCCGCATTCATGGCGACTTCCATCTGGGCCAGGTGCTGCTCGCGCAGGGCGACGCCTACCTGATCGACTTCGAGGGGGAACCCGCGCGCTCGCTCGACTACCGGCGCGCCAAGCAATGCTCGCTGCGCGACGTTGCGGGCCTGCTGCGCTCGCTGTCCTATGCGGGCGCGGCGGCACAATCGACCACCGAAAGCGCACCGCAGCAGCTCGCCGACCGCAAGCGCACGCTGTTCGAGCGCTTCCGTGGCCAGGCCGCCGAGACCTTCCTGAGCCAGTACCGCGCGGCCGTCACGAACGCGCCCATTTCGCTCGTGGGCGCCACGCACGAGCAGGCGCTGCTCGACCTGTTCCTGATCGAGAAGGCGGCCTACGAAATCCGCTACGAGGCCGCCAACCGGCCGACGTGGCTCGCCTTGCCGATCCGCGGCCTGGCCGCGCTCGCGAGCAGCGTGCTCGGCCTCACGCCGAACCAGGTTCAAGGACACACTCATGCGGGAGGAAGCGGACATGCCTGAGCGCGCCCCGGACGCCGGCCTGCAACATCACGACATCGATGCGCTGATCCACGCGCGCCATGCCGATCCGTTCTCCGTGCTCGGGCTGCACTGGGTCGACGGCGCACCCTACGTGCGCGCGTGGCTGCCGAACGCCTCGCGTGTGAGCGTGCTCGCGCGCGACCGCGCCCATACGCTCGCGGAACTCACGCAGGTGCATCCGGCGGGCCTGTACGCAGCGCCGCTCGCCGAAGCGGTGCCGTACCGGCTCGACATCGACTGGCATGGCGTGAACCAGGAAATAGAGGATCCCTATTCATTTGGCGCGCAGTTGAGCGAAGAGGCGCTGCGCCGTCTCGCCGACGGCGATCCCTATGCGGTGCTCGAATGCCTGGGCGCGCGTCCCGTTACGTGCGACGGCGTGCCGGGCGTGCGCTTCGCGGTATGGGCGCCGAATGCAAGGCGTGTTTCGGTGGTGGGCGACTTCAACGCCTGGGACGGCCGCCGCCACCCCATGCGGCTGCGTTACGAAGCGGGCGTGTGGGAACTGTTCATCCCGCGCGTGGCGCCGGGCGCGCGCTACAAGTACGAGATTCTCGGCGCGCAGGGCAATGTGCTGCCGCTCAAGTCCGATCCGTGCGCGCTCCAGACCGAAGCGCCACCCGCGACGGCGTCGATCGTCGCGCCCGTGGACGCGCTCGATCAGTTCGCGTGGCACGACCACGAGTGGCTCCAGGGGCGTGCGCAACGGCAGGATGCGCGCGCGCCCATGTCGATCTACGAAGTGCACGCACCGTCCTGGCTGCCCACGCAGGGCGCCGATGCGGCCACGCCCGACTGGCGCGCGCTCGCCGAGCGCCTGGTTCCCTACGCGCGGGGCATGGGCTTCACGCACATCGAATTGCTGCCCGTGGCCGAGCATCCGTTCGGCGGATCGTGGGGTTACCAGCCGCTCTCGCAGTTCGCGCCAACGGCGCGACTGGGATCGCCGCTCGACTTCGCCGCGTTCGTCGATCGCGCGCACGAAGCGGGCCTTGGCGTGATTCTGGACTGGGTGCCCGCCCACTTTCCCAACGACGCGCACGGCCTGATCGAATTCGACGGCACCGCGCTCTACGAGCATGCCGACCCGCGCGAGGGCTATCACCCCGACTGGAACACGATGATCTACAACCTCGGCCGCAAGGAGGTGAGCGCGTTCCTGATCGCGTCGGGCCTGGCGTGGCTGATGCGCTATCACGTGGACGGCCTGCGCGTCGATGCGGTGGCGTCGATGCTCTATCGCGACTACTCGCGCGCCCAGGGCGAATGGGTGCCGAATATCTACGGCGGCCGGGAAAACCTCGAATCGATTGCCTTTCTCAAGCGCCTCAATCACGAAACGCAGTACGTACCGCAGCGCCCTGGCGTCATCACCATCGCCGAGGAATCGACGGCCTGGCCCGGCGTCACCGCGCGCCCCGAGGACGGCGGCCTGGGCTTCCAGTTCAAGTGGAACATGGGCTGGATGCACGACACGCTGCACTTCATGCACGAAGACCCGATGTACCGCCGCTATCACCACCATCTGATGACCTTCGCGATGGTCTATGCGTACTCCGAACGTTTCGTGCTGCCGCTCTCGCATGATGAAGTCGTGCACGGCAAGGGCTCGCTGCTTGGCAAGATGCCGGGCGACCGCTGGCAGAAGTTCGCGAACCTGCGCGCGTATTTTGGCTTCATGTGGGGCCATCCGGGCAAGAAGCTGCTGTTCATGGGCGGCGAATTCGGGCAAATGGCCGAATTCGATCACGACGGCACGCCGCACTGGAACTTGCTGGACGACCCGCTGCATCGCGGCGTGCAGACGCTCGTGCGCGACCTGAACAAGCTGTATGCCGACGAAAGCGCGCTCTATGCGCTCGATACGGAACCGGGTGGCTTCGAATGGCTCGTCGCCGACGACAGCGAGAACAGCGTGCTCGCGTGGCGGCGCGTGGATGGTGCAGGTCGCGAGGTTGTCGTGATCTGCAACTTCACGCCGGTGCCGCGCCACGGCTACCGCATCGGCATGCCGCAGCCGGGCCAGTGGGAAGAGGCGCTGAACACGGACGCCGAAGTCTACGGCGGGTCGAACATGGGCAACGGAGGGATCGTATCGACCGAGCCGGTGCAGAGCCACGGCAAGCCGCAATCGGCGGCGCTCGTGCTGCCGCCGCTCGGCACGCTGGTCTTGCGGCTACGGCGCTGACCGGCGGATCACCCCATCAACCTGGGCAATTTCATCACTCGTCAGGAATCCGGTTCAATACAAGCGACACGAGAAGGAGCATCGCTATGGCTAACGGCATTCCCGAGCGCTTGCTGCCCGGTTCGCCGTATCCGCTGGGCGCGACGTGGGACGGTCTTGGCACGAACTTCGCCGTGTTTTCCGCGCACGCCTGGCGCATCGAGCTGTGCCTGTTCGACCCGACCGGGCGCAAGGAGCGTACGCGCTACACCCTGCCCGAATGCAGCGACGAAATCTGGCACGGCTACCTGCCCGGCGCGCATCCCGGCACCGTCTACGGGCTGCGCGCGCATGGGCCTTACCAGCCGCACCAGGGGCACCGCTTCAATCCGTACAAGCTGCTGCTCGATCCTTACGCGCGCAGGCTCGTCGGCCAGTTTCGCTGGTCGGACACGCTCTACGGCTATCGCGTGCATTCGAACCGCGTCGATCTTTCGCTCGACCGGCGCGACTCCGCGCCCGCCATGCCCAAGGCCGTCGTCAGCCATGACACTTTCGACTGGTCGCGCGACGTGCGCCCCAACACCCCTTGGGGCAAGACCGTGATCTACGAGACGCATCTGCGCGGCGTGTCGATGCTGCGCCCGGATCTGCGCTCGCATACGCGCGGCACGTTCGCTGCGCTCGGCGCGCCGCATTTCATCGAGCACCTGCACAAGCTGGGCGTCACCGCCGTCGAACTGCTGCCTGTCCACGCGTTTCTCAACGAGCGCTTCCTCGTCGAGCGCGGCCTGCGCAACTACTGGGGCTACAACACCGCGGCGTTTTTCGCGCCGGAGCCGTCCTATCTCTCGGGCTGCGATCCAGACGAAATGCGTATCGCCGTGCGCCAGTTGCACGCGGCGGGCATCGAGGTCTTGCTCGACGTGGTCTACAACCACACCTGCGAAGGCGGCGAAATCGGCCCGACCGTGTCGTGGCGCGGCCTGGATAACGCCTGCTATTACCGCTGCGTGCCGGGCGACGAGCGCCACTTCATCAACGATACGGGCTGCGGCAATACGGTCAATCTCTCGCATCCACGCGTGCTGCAGATGGTGATGGATTCGCTGCGCTACTGGGTCACGTCGTACGGCATCGACGGCTTTCGTTTCGACCTGGGCGTGACGCTCGGACGCGAGGCGCATGGTTTCGACCCCGCCAGCGGCTTCTTCGACGTGCTGCGCCAGGATCCGGTGCTGTCGCAGGTGAAGCTGATTTCCGAGCCGTGGGACGTGGGCCCCGGCGGCTATCAGCTGGGCAATCATCCCCCGGGATTCGCCGAATGGAACGACCGCTTTCGTGACAGCGTGCGGCGTTACTGGCGCGGTGCGCCGGGTCAGCGCGCGGATCTCGCCGCACGTCTCACGGGGTCGGCCGACCTGTTCGACAAGCGCACGCGCAGGCCGTGGGCGTCCATCAATTTCGTGACCTCGCACGACGGCTTCACGCTCGCAGACCTGGTCTCCTACGAACGCAAGCATAACGAAGCAAATGGCGAGGACAACCGCGACGGCCACAACGAAAACTGGAGCGCGAACTGGGGCGTCGAAGGGCCGACCGACGACCCCGCTATTCTCGATACGCGTGCGCGCGTCGCGCGTTCGATGCTGGCGACGCTGTGCATCGCCATCGGCACGCCGATGCTGCTGGCCGGCGACGAAACCGTGCGTACGCAGCACGGCAACAACAACGCGTACTGCCAGGACAACGAGATTTCCTGGCTCGACTGGTCGCTCGCCGCCACGCCGCAGGGCGAGGCGATGACGGCGTTTGCCGCGCGCGCCATCGCACTGCGCCGGGATCATCCCTTGCTGCGGGAGACGCACTTTCTGTTCGGTGATCGCGAGGTGCTGCCCGGCATGCACGACGTCGACTGGTTCGACGAACACGGCGAGCGTCTTTCGCCCGAAGCCTGGCAGGATCCCGAGGCGCGCGTGCTCGCCGTGCGTCGCGCGGGAGCGGGCCTCGATGGCGAAATCGAAGTATTGTTGATGATGCTGAATGCGTCGGCGCAGGGCGTGATGTTTCGTGCGCCCGCGCCGCGCCTGGCGTGGTCTGTGCTACTCGATTCCGCGCACCCCGGCGCGCCGCCGCATGCGCTTTGCGACGTGACGTTCGAGGTCGCTGCCCATGCGCTCGTCGTGCTGTGCGCGCGGCCTTCTTCGCGGCACGCGGGACAGGACTCGACTGCAAGCGTTGAAAGCATCGGCAAAGGGCCGCCGCCGCCCGACCCGCGTCAGCCCGCCGCCACGACATCGGACGCCAACGCTAACGCCAACGCCAACGATCACGCTGCTGGATAGCCACAGGAACCCGACATGGCCCTGCATCCCAACGATCCCCACGCTTCGCACCATCCTCACGAACCGCACGTGCGCCATTACATGCACTGCCTGCCGTTCGGCGCGCAGTTGACGGGCGCGGCGCTCGCGCAGCCGCACACGCGCTTTCGCTTCTGGGCTCCTTCGTGCAGCGCCGTGCAGGTGGTATTCGAAAGCGATGGCGAGCATGCCGCCGCCGCGCCGCTCGACATGACGCCGTCGCACAACGGCTGGTTCGAGACGCAAGCGGCATGCGGCGCGGGCACGCTCTATCGCTACCGGATCGACGGCGCTCAACTCGTGCCCGACCCCGCTTCACGTTTTCAGCCGCAAGGCGTGCATGGCCCGAGCGAAGTCATCGACGCGCGTGCCTACAAGTGGCAGCACACGCACTGGCGCGGCCGCGCCTGGGAAGAGACCGTGCTCTACGAGTTGCACGTGGGCGCGCTCGGCGGCTATCGCGGCGTGATGAAGCGCCTGCCCGCGCTTGCGGATCTCGGCATTACCGCCATCGAGTTGATGCCGCTGAACGACTATCCTGGCGAACGCGGCTGGGGTTACGACGTCGTGCTGCCTTATGCGCCGCACGCGGCCTACGGCACGCCCGACGAACTCAAGGAACTCGTCGATACCGCGCATGGGCTGGGATTGCAGGTGTTTCTCGACGTGGTCTACAACCACTTCGGCCCGGACGGCAACTGGCTCGGTCAGTATGCGAAGCCATTTTTCAAGGCCGGCACGCATACGCCCTGGGGCGAAGCGCTCGATTTCGGGCGCCCCGAAGTACGCGACTTCTATAGCGACAACGCGCTGTACTGGCTCACCGAATATCGCTTCGACGGCCTGCGGCTGGACGCCGTGCATGCGATCGACAATCCCGAATGGCTGCGCGAGCTTGCCGATCACGTGCAGGCGCGCGTGGAGCCTGGCCGCCACGTCCATCTGGTGCTGGAAAACGAGCACAACGAAGCCAACCTGCTGGAGACGCATTTCAGCGCGCAATGGAACGACGACGTCCATCACGCGCTGCACGTCATGCTTACCGGCGAATCGGAAGGCTATTACCGCGGCTTTACCGACCATCCGATCCAGAAGCTCGCACGGGCGTTGAGCGAAGGCTTCGTGTACCAGGGCGATCCTTCGCCCGTGCATGACGGCAAGCCGCGCGGCGAACCGAGCGCGCATCTGCCGCCGACGTCGTTCGTAATGTTCCTGCAGAACCACGACCAGATTGGCAACCGTGCCTTCGGCGACCGTCTGCGCACGCTCGCCGACGACGATGCGCTGCGCGCGGCCACGGCGCTGCTGCTGCTTTCTCCGCAAATTCCGCTGCTGTTCATGGAGGAGGAATACGGCTCGACGCAACCGTTCCAGTTTTTCACGGCGTTCGAAGGCGATCTCGCCGATGCCGTACGCGAAGGACGCCGCCGCGAATTCAAGGCCTTTAGCGCATTCAACGACGAAAAGCAGCGCGCGCGGATTCCCGATCCGAACGACGTGCAGACCTTCATCGACTCGTCGCCGCCCGCCGACGCGCCGCTCGACGACGAACGGCGCGACTGGATGCACTTCTATCAGTCCGCGCTGGTGGTGCGCGCGCGTCTGCTGATGCCGCGCCTGCATCACGCGCGTGCGCTTGGCGCGACCGTGCTCGCCGACGACGAAGGCAACGGCGCGCGCGCACTCATCGCGCGCTGGCGTCTGGGCGATGGCGAAACGTGGACGATCGCGCTCAATCTCGGCCGTGACGGCGTGCGGCTCGACGCCCCGCCCCAGGGCATGGTGGTGTTCGAGACGCCGCCGCGCGCGCGCGACCGCACCGACAACGGCGTGCTGCCCGAAAGCGCTTGCGTGGTCTGGGCCACCGGCAACGTGCCCGAGTACGCACAGCATCACGACGCGCGCAACGTGCGGCGCGAGGAGCCGCTCGCATGAAAAGCAGCCACAACGGAACCAGCGGCACGAGCAGCGCGCGACGCAGCGAAGCGCTCGCGGATCTCGCACAGCGCGCGGGCTTCGAGGTCGAATGGTCGGACGCGCATGGCGTCGCGCAACGCGTGCCGGACAGCACACTCGAAGCGCTGCTCGAATGCATGGGCCTGCCTTGCACGAACGGCACGCAGATGCGCCACAGCATGTCGGTGCTCAACGCCGAACAATCATCGCGCCGCCTGCCGCCGCTCATCACCGCCGAATACGAAAGCGCGATCGAGTTGCCTGCTTCGGTGGTGCGCACGGGCAGCCACTATCGCGTCGACCTGGAGAACGGCGAACATATCGAAGGCCGCTTCACGTCGCCCAAGGGCGCGCCCGCACTGCTCGCGCCACTGTCGGAACCGGGTTATCACACGCTCAGCGTCAACGATCACCGCTTGACGATTGCGGTCGCGCCGCCGCGTTGCCACAACGTCGCCGACGCCTGGCAGGCGCGCCACGGCCAGGACGCCCCATGCGTGCCGCCGCTGTGGGGCGTCGCCGCGCAATTATATGGACTCCGACGTAATGGCGATGGCGGCATCGGCGACTATAGTGCGCTGGCGACGCTCGCGGCACACAGCGCGCGGCATGGCGCGCAGGCGCTCGCGGTTAGCCCTACGCATGCGATGTTCAGCGCCGACCCAGGCCACTTCAGCCCGTACTCGCCCTCCTCGCGGCTGTGGCTCAACGTCACGCATATCGATCCCGCCGCCGTGTTCGGCGAGCAGGCCGCGCAAGAGGCCATCGCCGCCGCACACGCAGGCGAAGCATGGCGCGAGCTTGAGGCGTTGCCGCTGATCGACTGGCAACGCGCCGTGCCGCTCAAGCTCAAGGTGCTGCGCGTGCTGTTCGACCGCTTCGACGCCACCGAGCGCACGAGCGGTTCGCCGCGCGCCGCCGCTTTCGACGCGTTCTGTGCGCGCGGCGGCCAGGCGCTTGAAGATCACGCGCGTTTCGAAGCCCTTCAGGAAGCGATGCTCAGCGGCGGGCCGGAGCCCAGCGGCCTGCGTCACTGGCGCGACTGGCCCGAAGCGCTGCGCGATCCGCGCAATCCTGCGGTCGCGACCTTCGCGACGGAGCATCGGCGCGAAGTGGACTTTTATCGCTTCCTGCAATGGCTCGCCGCGGAAGGACTGACGCAGGCGCAACGCAGCGCACGCGACGCAGGCATGAGCATCGGCCTGGTCGCCGATCTCGCCGTGGGATGCGACGGCGCCGGCTCGCACGCCTGGTCGCTGCCCGACGACATGTTGCAATGCGTGTCGGTCGGTGCACCGCCCGACATCTTCAACCAGGCCGGACAAAGCTGGGGCCTCACGACGTTCTCGCCGCGCGCGATGCACAACAACGGCTTTCGCGCCTTCATCGACATGTTGCGCGCGGCTTTCGCGCATGCGGGCGGCGTGCGGATCGACCACATCCTCGGGCTGCGCAGGCTGTGGCTCGTGCCTGAAGGCGAAAGCGCGAAGCACGGCGCGTATCTGCGCTATCCGTTCGACGATCTCGTGCGGCTCATCGCGCTGGAGTCGTGGCGCCATCGCGCCATCGTGATCGGCGAGGACCTGGGCACGGTGCCGCCGGGACTGCGCGAGCGTCTGGCCGCGCATGGGCTGTACGGCATTCGCGTGCTCTGGTTCGAGCGCGAAGGCCACGGCTTTCTGCCGCCCGCGCGCTACGACCCGCATGGCGTCGCCACCACCACGACGCACGATCTGCCCACGATTGCGGGCTGGTGGCGCGGCGCGGATATCGACTGGCGCAATCGCATTGGCCAGACGCTGCCGCGCGCGGACGGGCGCGATCCCGTCGCGCTCGAACACGCGCAGCGCGAGACCGACCGCGCCGCACTCTGGCACGCGCTGCAGCAGACTGGCTTCGCGCCGCATGACGCCGCCCAGCCCCCGCCCGACGATCCTCCCGTGAACGGCGCGCTTGGCTACGTCGCCGCCAGCGCGAGCCCGCTCGTGACCTGTCCGCTCGAAGACCTGCTGGGGCTCGCCGACCAGCCGAACCTGCCCGGCTCCATCGACGAGCATCCGAACTGGCGCCAGCGCCTGCCGCTGCCCGTCGACGCCCTGTTCGCCGACCCCGCGTTCGCCGCGCGCGTGGAGACGATCGTGCGTGCGCGCGAGGCAGCGGGAACGCTACATGCACCAGCAAGGGACACGAACTCCAGCGCGCGCGCCGAACCCGCCGCGCCCCCCGTGCCGCCGACGCCATGACCTCTCCCCGCGCCACGCTGCGCCTGCAGCTTCATCACGGTTTCACCTTCGACGACGCGCTCGCGCAGCTCGACTATTTCGCCGCGCTTGGCGTGAGCCACTTGTATCTTTCGCCGGTCACGACGGCACAGCCCGGCTCGATGCACGGCTACGACACCGTCGATTACGGCACGGTGAGCGCGGAACTGGGCGGCGAAGGCGCACTGCGACGGCTCGCGGACGCCGTGCACGCGCGCGGCATGGGCCTGATCGTGGATATGGTGCCGAACCACATGGGCGTAGGCGGATCGCACAACGCGTGGTGGCTCGACATCCTCGAATGGGGGCGGCATAGCGCGTTCGCGCGCCATTTCGACGTGGACTGGCACTCGCCCGATCCCGCGCTGCGCGGCAAGGTGCTGATGCCGTTTCTGGGCGCGCAATACGGCGAGGAACTCACGGCGGGCCGCATCGAGCTGAAATTCGACGCGGCCAATGCACGCTTTTACGCGCAATACGGGCCGCATGTGGGCCCGATCTGTCCGGTCGATTACGCGGCGATGCTGCAATCAGCCGATCGCGCCGATCTCGCGGCGCTCGCCGCGTCGTTCCAGGGGCTCACCACGCAGCCCGACGACCAGGTGCGCGCGGCGGCGGCACGCGCGGCGTTGCGCGATTTCGTCCAGCGTGAAGGCACGGACGCCATCGAATTCATTCTGGAATCCTACCGAAGCGACGATCCTGTGCCGCGCGAGCGCCTGCATCGGCTATTGGAGCGCCAGCATTTCCGCCTTGCCTGGTGGCGCACGGCCACGGACGAAGTGAACTGGCGGCGCTTTTTCGACGTCAGCTCGCTCGCGGGCGTGCGGGTGGAACGGCACGATGTTTTCGAAGCGGTGCACAAGCTGATTTTTCGCCTCTACGCCGATGGCGTGATCGACGGCCTGCGCATCGATCATATCGACGGGCTGGCCGATCCGCGCGAATATTGCGAACGCCTGCGCCATCGGCTTGCGTCATTGCGTGCAGGGCAGCCGTATATCGTGGTCGAAAAGATTCTCGCGCGCGGCGAGGCGCTGCGCGAAGACTGGGCCGTGCAGGGCACGACCGGCTACGACTTCATGAACGACGTGGGCGCGCTGCTACACGATCCCGCTGGCGCCGCGCTACTCGCTGAAACATGGGCTGCGATCACGGGCGATGACGCGCCGTTTGCAGAGGTGTCGCTCGGTGCGCGACGCGAGATCTTGACGGCCTCGCTTGCGGCGGAACTCGATCATGCAGCGCGCGCGCTGCACCGGATCGCACGCGAGCAGCCCGTCACGCGCGACTTCACCTTCGCGACCGTGCATCGCACGGTCGCACAACTGGCGATGCACTTTCCGGTTTATCGGATTTATCCAGTCAATGGCGTGCGCAGTGCACTCGACAACCGCTACTTCGACGTAGCGCTGGCCGCCGCGCGCAAGACGTCGCCGCGCGCGAATCTGGGGGCACTCGAACAGGTTGACGGCTGGCTTGGCGCACGTGCGCCCGATCCGGCTAACGGCAATGGCGGTAGTGGCGGCAATAGCAGCAATAGCGGCAAGGCGGCCCGCACGGCGAATGCCAGCACGAGCAAGCACGGCGGACAGAATCCGCCGCCAGCGCCCTTGAGCCACGCACTGATCGCGCAGCGCACCGCGCTCGCGCTGTTCTCGCAACTCACCGCGCCGCTCGCAGCGAAAGCGACCGAAGACACCGCGCTTTATCGCTATGGCCGCCTGCTCTCGCGCAACGACGTGGGCACCGATCCCGACGACTTCTCGCTCGACGTCGCGGCGTTTCACGCCGCCAACGCCCAACGCCAGCGCCGCACGCCCCATGCGCTGCTCGCGACCGCGACGCACGATCACAAGCGCGGCGAGGACGTGCGCGCGCGTCTGGCCGTGCTCAGCGAGATTGCGCCCGAGTGGAGCGCGACGCTGCGTGCATGGTCGACGTCGAACCAGCCGCATCGGCGCGGCGATCCGGCGCAATGGTCGCCCGGCCCCGCCGCCGAAGCGATGCTCTACCAGACGCTGGTGGGCTGCTGGCCGCCCCAACTCGACCCCGCCGATGCTGCGGGCGTTCAAGCACTGGCCGAGCGCGTCGCGCAGTGGCAATTGAAGGCGCTGCGCGAAGCGAAGCTGCGCACGAGCTGGATCGCACCCGATGAAGACTATGAGTCGGAGTGCCAGGCATTTTTGTTCGACATACTCTCGCCGCAGCGGCGCGAGGGCTTCCTGAACGAGCTGGCCACGTTCGTCGCGCGCATCTCGCCCGCAGGCGCGTTGAATACGCTGCTGCAAACCGTGCTGCGCATGACCTCGCCAGGCGTCCCCGATCTCTATCAGGGCACGGAGCTTTGGGACTTCAGTCTCGTCGATCCCGACAACCGTCGGCCCGTGGATTACGCGCAGCGCGCGGCCTCGCTGGACAACGTCGCGCCCGCCGCCAAACTCTCGAACTGGCGCGATGCGCATGTGAAGCAAGCCGTGATTCACCGGCTGCTCGCATTGCGTGAGCGCGCGCCGGGTTTGCTGCGCGAAGGGGAATATTGGCCGCTGGAAGTGCGTGGCGCGCTGGCCGCCCATGTGATTGCGTTCGCGCGGCGTCATGGCGACGACTGGGCGGTGATCGTCGGTACACGTCACGCGGCGGCATGGCTCGATGGAGACTTGCCGCGCGTTGCGCCGGAGCGCTGGGAGGATACGGCCATCGCGTTGCCCAAAGGCTATCCTGCGTCGGCGCTGCACGACTGGCTCGCCGACGTGGATCACGCCGCAAAAAAGGACGCCGCCCAGGACGACGAGGCGACCTGGCTGCCGCTGCGCGACGTACTCGCGGCGCTGCCCGTCGCCGTGCTCACGAACGTCGCGCGAAGCTGACGCTGCCGGGACTTAGCCGCCTTCGTCCTCAAGATCCTTCGGGTAGATGCGCACGAGCACGATGCGCGGCCCCTTCATCTTCTTCACGACGATATCGAAGCGATCGAACGACACGCGCTGTCCTTCGGTCGGCAAGTCGTTGAGCGCGTGGATTACGAGACCGCCCACCGATTCCGCGCGCCCTTCGTCGATGTCGATACCCAGCGCCTGCTCAAGCGACACCACCGGCAAGCTGCCGCGTCCCATCAGCGTGCCGTCGTCCATGCGCGTCCAGTCGGTATCGGCCTGATGGAATTCGTCGTGAATCTGGCCCACCAGCGCGCCCAGCAGATTGTCGAGCGTGAGAAAGCCGCTCGGCCGCATGCCTTTGCGCCCGACCAGCGCGAAGTGCGGCGCGCCCTTGCGAAAGCGGCGGAACAACGCGAGCGCGGGCGTTTCGGGCTTCACGTACTGCACCGGGCGCACGAACTTGCCGAGGTCGTCGAGCGTGTGTCCCGCTTCGCGCGCGAGCAGCAGATCCTTCAAGTGGATGAGGCCCGCGACGTGTTCGCCGGACGCGTCCTCAAACAGCGGATAGCGGCTGAAGCGATGGCGCGCGACGATCTGCATGTTTTCGCGCAGCGACAGGTCGCGGCGCAGGCCGACCATTTCGTGCGCGGGGCGCATGAGGTCGGAAACGGTCAGGCGCGAAAAGTCGAGCGAGTGCGCCAGCGTGTTCCATTCATCGACGCTCAATGCGCTCGCGCTGCCTGCCGCGCCCTGCGCGAGGCTCGCGGCGGCTTCGCGCGCGGGACGGCGGCGCGCGGCGCGACCCTGCGCGCCTTCGTGTGCGCCGGTATCGGCATGAGCGTGCAGCGCGGCCTGCGCTTCGGCCTCAGCCGCGGCGGCGGCGCGGCGGCTACGCAGGATCAGCTTGAGTTCTTCCGTCGAGTAGTGCGCTTCGCTGCCGTGGTCGGCGGACAGGCCCGCGAGACGCAGCACGGCGTTGGCGCTGGAATTGAGCAACCAGATCGCCGGATACATCGTCCAGTAGAAACCGTAGAGCGGCGTGGCGGCCCACAGCGAGATCTTTTCGGCCTCGCGGATCGCCAGCGATTTCGGCGCCAGTTCGCCCACCACAATGTGAAGGAACGAAATCGCCGTGAACGCGAACACCAGCGAAATGGCGTGGATCAGTTCCGGCGACTTCACGCCGACCAGGTCGAATACCGGTTCGAGCAACTGCGCGAATGCCGGCTCGCCGATCCAGCCCAGGCCAAGCGAAGCGAGCGTAATGCCGAGCTGGCAAGCCGACAGATAAGCGTCGAGCTGACCGTGAACCTTGGCGAGCAGGCGGCCGCGCAGTCCATGCGCGGCGGCGAGGCTTTGCACGCGCGTCGCGCGCAGCTTGACGAGGCCGAACTCCGCCGCGACGAAAAAACCGTTGAGGGCAACGAGGAACAGCGCGCCGATCAAGGCGATGAGCTGAGTCAAGACCTGAAACTCCGAATTTGCGAAGCGCTCAGTATAAGGGTGAAAGAACCCTGTAAGGCATCGACGGCCCGCGTGAGCGGGCGCGTCGCTTCATAAGGTGTTGGGCGTTACGTATCCGGCGGGCCTCAGGCGGCCTTCAGGCAACCTTCAGGCAAAGTTCCAGCAGGCTTCAGGCGGCGCCCGACGGCACGCTCAGCGTGAACAGCGCGGCCTCGCCTTGCACGAGCGGCTGCGCCTCGAAACGTCCGCCGTGGGCTTCCGCCACGCGCTGGCAGAGCGCGAGCACCCACGGGAAACGGCCCACTTCCTGCGGCTCGCGCGCTTGCGCGCGGGCGAACGGTTCGAGCACGTGCGGCAGGGTTTCGTCGGTCAGCGCGTCGAGGCTGGCTTGCCAGCGCACTTCGAACTGCGCCGCCGCGCCTGTCGCGCCAGTTGCACTTACGGCGAGCGTCACGGTGCTGCCGCGCACCCCGGTTTCGGCCGCAAAAGCCAGCAGCAGCCAGAGCGCCTGGGCGACGCGCTCGCGTCCGGCATCGAGCGTGACGCCGCTCGGCACGCCCTCCACGGCGATGCTCACGCCGCGTGCGTCGGCAAGTGCCGCGCGCGTGTCGGCGACCGCTTCCTCGATCAGGGCGTCCAGTTCGAACGGCGCGCGTTCGAGCTGCAATTTGCGGGTTTCGGCGCGGGTCGTATCGACCAGCGTTTCGAGCAGGTGCACCTGCTGCTCGACGCCCGTGCGAATGCCGGCGAGCGCGCGCTGCGCGGCCGTATCGGCGTTGTCGATCTTGCGGTCGAGCACGTAGGCCCAGCTATGGATTGCATTCAAGGGGCTGCGCAGATCGTGCGACACGCGCGAAAGCACGTAATCGCGCATGAAAAGCGCGGCTTCGGCACACAGGCGGGCCGTTCGTTCGGTACGGGTAGTGGTGGTCGACGCCATCGGTTTCCTCTTCTCTCACCCGCTTGGGCGGGCTGGCCTTCCGGCTGGGCCAGGGCCCCATTATAGGCAGGGGCGCGAAGCCGCGGCGGCATTGCGCCCGTCTTGCGCCCCTCATGAACGCCTTGCATGCGGGCGCTCCTTCGCGGCGCATGCGCTGTGCCCGCCTGGGCAACGGCGCACGCGTCCTGTACTGGCCGCCTCGGCAGCCTGCAAAGCGCCTACAATAGCGCTTTTACCCAATCCGATTCAGGAGTGTTCCATGTCTATCGTGACCACCGCATCCGGCCTCAAGTACGAGGACCTGACCGAAGGCACCGGCGCAGAAGCCACCGCCGGCCAGACGGTCAGCGTGCACTACACCGGCTGGCTGACGGACGGCCAGAAGTTCGATTCGAGCAAGGACCGCAATGACCCGTTCGCCTTCGTGCTGGGCGGCGGCATGGTCATCAAGGGCTGGGACGAAGGCGTCCAGGGCATGAAGGTTGGCGGCGTGCGCAAGCTCACGATCCCGCCGCAACTCGGCTACGGCGTGCGCGGCGCAGGCGGCGTGATTCCGCCGAACGCGACGCTCGTGTTCGAAGTGGAACTGCTCGGCGTCTAAGCAACAAGGCGGTCAGTGCGACCGCCTTTTCATTGCGCTCGCCTTCTGAGCCGTTCGACATGAATCCGCATCACCACGCTCCCGTCCTCGCGCCCGGCGTCGAACTGCGCCGCTATGGCGCGATCGAAGCCACCGACCTGCACGACTTTCACCAGATCGTGCTGGGGCTCGACGGGTCGATGGAGATGTCGGTGAACGGCGTGGGCGAGCGTATCGACGAATGCTCCGCCTGGCTGATTCCGGCCGGCGCGCAGCATGACTATGTCGGCATCGGCGACAACTGCCAGCTCGTGATGGATCTGCCCGCGGCCTCGCTCGCGGTGCCCGAGCGACTGTTCGATAGCGCCCGCGCCGTACGCGTCGACCCGGCGCTCACCGCGCTCGTGCGCCAGATTGCAGAACGCGCCTCGGTCGCGCAGCAGGACGCCGATACGGCGTTACGCGTGCGCCGCTTCCATTGGGACGCTTCGGCGCGCCTGTGCGCCGCCGTGATCGCGCAGACCGGCATTGCCGGCGACGCGAATTTCGCCGCGGCCGCCGGACTCGACTTCGCGCGCATCGACCGCTGGCTGCGCGCGCATCTCGCGGAGCCATTGCGGATCGCCGATCTCGCCGCGCATTGCGGCTTCGGCATGCGGCGCTTTCATCAGCTTTTTATCGAAGCGTTCGGCGAAACGCCGCATCGCTACCTGCAACGTCTGCGGCTCGACAGCTCGCTGGCGCTGCTCGCAGACCCGCGCCGCTCGCTCACGCAGATCGCGCTGGAAGTGGGCTTCGGCGACCAGAGCGCGTACACCCACGCGTTTACGCGGCGCTTCGGGCTTGCGCCCGGACAGTGGCGCGCATTGCCCGCGCATTGAGCGCAGGCAGGCGCTTCATTCGAAGCGATAGTCCCACTGCGCCTGCGCGCCCACGGCCAGGCGCCTGCCCGCGCCGCTCACGACAATCGCGTTCTGCCCGAAGGTCAGGCCGCCATCCACCCGCGCATCGGCGCGAAACGTCTGCAAGGTATCGAGCGGCTCGGCCGGCCATTGCGCGTCGTGCTCGCCAGTCTGCTGATCGATGGTCGTGATCGGACAGCGCGCGCACGGCTTCACGAAACGCAGCACCACGTCGTCATGGCCCGCGTCGCCTTCGATGGACAGCGTGTCGATGAAGTCCTCGTCGAACGCTTCGCCCGCATCGCCGACGACGATATTCGGGCGAAAGCGGCTCATCGGCACGGGCGACGCGCCTTTGGCTTCAAGGCGCGCGTTGAGGTCGGCCAGCGACGATTCGCTCGTGACCAGGATCGGGTAGCCATCGGCGAATTCGGTGGGTGCGTCCTCGTCCAGCGTCCACTTCTTGCTGGCCAGACGCGTGACGTCCTGCGCGAAACGCACGAGGCGCACCGGCACGCCCAATGCACGCGTGAACCATTGCGCCGCCGCATCACCTTCGTCGAGTGCATCGAAGCTGTCCTTCCAGACCGTTGCGCGCACACGCATCTCATCGCCGCGCGGTGCGAACGGCAGCAGAAGCGGCGCGTCGACACCCTCCATCGCAAGCCGCACGCCGTCATCGACAAAGGTCGGCACGATACGCGCCATTGCTGCGTATTCGCGCTGCGAGACGAAGCGGCCCGTTGCGTCCACAACCATCCAGTGACGACCCCACATCAGTCCCTGCAATTCGAGTTGCGCGCGGTCGAGCGCGATCGCGCCGCACGATTTCACCGGATAGACGAACAAGCCACGAATCACCGCCATGATGCACTCACCCAATAATTAGAATATCGCCCGAAACAAGGCGTCTTATTGCACGCCGTCGAGTCCGCGCGCGAGGTCGCGGCGCACGTCCTGCGGATCTTCGAGTCCCACGGCGAGACGGATCAGCCCTTCGGTAATGCCCGCCGCCGCGCGCGCCTCTGGCGTGACGCGGCCATGCGTCGTCGTGGCCGGATGCGTGATGGTCGTGCGCGTGTCGCCCAGGTTACCGGTGATCGAGCAGACCTTCGTGTTGTCGATCACGCGCCAGGCGTTGGCGCGCTGGGCCTCCGGCGTGTCGCCTTTCAGCTCGAACGAGACAATCGCGCCGCCCTTCTTCTGCTGACGCATCGCCAGCGCGTGTTGAGGATGCGATTCGAGGCCCGGATAGAAAACGCGCTTCACAGCCGGATGCGCTTCGAGCCAGCGCGCGATTTCGAGCGCGTTGTCCGATTGCTTCTCCACGCGCAGTGAGAGCGTTTCCATGCCCTTGAGCAGCACCCACGCGTTGAACGCGGAAAGCGTCGGCCCCGCGCTGCGCACGAATGGAAACACCTTCTCCTGAATGAACGCCTTCGAGCCGACCAGCGCCCCTCCCAGCACGCGTCCCTGGCCGTCGAGAAACTTGGTCGCCGAGTGCATCACCACATCCGCACCGAACTTGAGCGGCTGCTGCAGCGCCGGGCTGCAAAAGCAGTTGTCGACGACAAAGAGCGCACCGGCGGCTTTGGCGACCTTGCTCACGGCTTCGATATCGGCGACTTCGGTGAGCGGGTTCGACGGCGTTTCGAGGAAAAAGAGCTTCGTTTCAGGGCGCACCGCTTGTTGCCACGCATCGAGATCGTGCGGATCGACGAACGTCGTCGTGATGCCGAAGCGCGGGAAAATCTGCGAGAACATGCCCAGCGTCGAGCCGAACAGGCTGCGCGAACTGACGATGTGATCGCCCTGCTGCAACGTGGCCATCACTACCGACATGATCGCGGCCATGCCCGACGCCGTCGCCATGCAGGCTTCGCCGCCTTCGAGCGCGGCCAGCCGATCCTGGAACATCGTGACGGTCGGGTTGGTGAAACGCGCGTACGTGTAGCCGGTTTCGGAATTCGCGAAGCGCTCGGCAGCTTCGGCGGCGCTGTTGAAGCAGAAGCTCGACGTGAGGTAGAGCGCTTCCGAATGCTCGTTGAACTCGCTGCGCAGCGTGCCCGAGCGTACGGCCAGCGTGTCGAAGTTGAAGTTGTCGTCCATGCCGGTGTTCTCCGTTTTCTCCGTGTCCTGAAGCATCATGCTTCAATCTTGCCCGTCCAGCGCAAAAAAAACGCGCAAAAAAGCCCGCTTTTGCGCAGGCAAAAAGCGGGCTTTCGGCATCGGCGGGAACGCGGGCGTCATGCTCGCGCTGGCCGGGGGATCACTCCACCGACAGTTGCAGGTGCAGTTGCGAACGCGTGCCGCCGTCCTGCGCGTCGCTCGCGGCGTCGCGATCCGACTGCGATTGCGGGGCGAGACGCGCGGCTTCGATGTTGTCGAGATAAGCGCTCGTGATATCGCCGGTGATGTAGTCGCCGTCGAAGCACGAAGCTTCGAATTCGCCCAGTTCCGGGTTGATGTCGCGCACGGCCTTCTTGAGCGAATCCACGTCCTGATAGACGAGGTAATCCGCGCCGATGATACGCGCGACTTCCTCATCCGTGCGGCCATGCGCCACGAGTTCGCCGCGCGTGGGCATGTCGATGCCGTACACGTTCGGGAACTTCACGGGCGGCGCCGCCGAAGCGAAGATCACCTTGGTTGCGCCCGCATCGCGCGCCATCTGCACGATTTCCTGCGAGGTGGTGCCGCGCACGATCGAGTCGTCGATGATCAGGACGTTCTTGCCCTTGAACTCGATGCCCATGGCGTTGAGCTTCTGGCGCACCGACTTCTTGCGCATCGCCTGGCCCGGCATGATGAAGGTGCGACCGACGTAGCGGTTCTTGAAGAAGCCTTCGCGATATTCCACGCCCAGCTTGTTCGCCACCTGCATCGCAGCAGGACGCGACGAGTCGGGAATCGGCATGACCACGTCGATCTTCACGTCGGGCAGTTCGCGCTGGATCTTCTCGGCGAGATAGTCGCCCATGCGCAGACGCGCGTTGTAGACCGGCACGCCGTCGAGCACCGAATCCGGACGCGCGAGGTACACGAGTTCGAAGATGCAGGGGTTCAGCTTGGGCGCCGTGGCGCATTGCTGCGAGTGGAACTTGCCGTCGAAGTCGATGAAGATGGCTTCGCCGGGGCGCACGTCGCGCACGAATTCGAAGCCGATGCCTTCCAGCGCCACCGATTCCGACGCCAGCATCCACTCGGTGCCTTCCGGCGTTTCCATCTTGCCGATGCACAGCGGGCGAATGCCGAACGGGTCGCGGAACGCGAGCAGGCCGTGGCCGGCGATCAGCGAGACGATCGCGTACGAGCCGCGCAGGCGGCGATGCACGCCCGACACCGCCTTGAAGAGCGTCGCCGGGTCGAGCTCAAGGCCCGAGGTGGCGAGCTGCACTTCGTGCGCGAGCACGTTGAGCAGCACTTCGGTGTCGGAGTTGGTGTTCACGTGGCGACGGTCGACACGGAACATCTCTTCCTTCAACTGTTGCCAGTTGGTGAGATTGCCGTTGTGCGCGAGCACGATGCCGAACGGCGCGTTCACGTAGAACGGCTGGGCTTCTTCCTCGCTCGACGCCGAGCCGGCCGTCGGATAACGCACCTGGCCGATACCGCTGGTGCCAGGCAGGCTACGCATGTTGCGCGTGCGAAACACGTCGCGCACCATGCCGTTGGCCTTATGCATGTGGAAGGTGCTGCCGTCCGCGGTGGCAATGCCGGCCGCGTCCTGACCACGGTGCTGCAGGAGCAGCAACGCGTCATAGATAAGCTGATTGACGGGAGAACGGGAAACTACGCCTACGATGCCGCACATGGCAGGTCCTTCAAAAAAGCGAAATCGGTAACGACGCGGTGACGGCGGCCGGCAGAGCCGGCGCGAAGCGCCGCGAAGGGGCAGTACTTGTCTTCGGGCCGCTCCTGCGTCACGCGATCAGCTTCTGATCAGACGTGAACGTAGGACGCGAGCGTCTCGGGCAACAGCGGTTTCAGTTCGTGCACGCCCTGCTCGGCATAGGGCCGCAGCAGCGCCTTGCGCCAGAAGTCCTGCTGGGGCAGCTCGGTCAGTCCCGCAAGGACGACGAGAATCAGCACCAGCACGACGCCTCGCGCGAGCCCGAACAACATCCCGAGCGAGCGGTCCACTCCCGACAGGCCGCTCACCTGTACCAGCCGGCCGAGCACTGCATTGCCCACGCCAGCCACGAGCACCACGGCAATCACGATCAGCGCGAAGGCGATCAGCCACTGGGTCAGCGCCCCGCCCGGCCAGTTCGCCGGAATGAAGGGCACCACGCGATCCACGAAACGGCATCCCACAATGAATGCCGCGATCCAGCCGATCAGCCCGAAAATCTCGCCGATAAAGCCCCGCCACGCGCCTCGCAGCGCGGACAGACCCATCACCGCCATTACAGCGTAGTCGAATGCCGTGAACATCGACGGCTTATTCGGCGTTGCCGTTGGAACCCGACGCCAGCCCCGCGCCGCGCACCTTCGCGATCGCCTCCGAGGCGGCCGCGCGGTCGGGGAACGGCCCGGCGCGCAACAGGGTGCGCGTGGAGCCGTCGGCTTCCTTGCGTTGTTCGGTATATGCGGGTACACCCGCAGCTTTCAACTTGGTCACCCAGCGATTCGCGGCGGCGTCGTTCGCGAACGCGCCGAGTTGCACCGCGAAGCGCGCGCCAGCAGGCGCTGCGGGCGTGCCCGCGTCGCTGCTGTCATTCGATGCGTTCGGTGCGTTCGATGCGGTAGCTGTAGTCGACTGGGCAGGCTTCGCGGCCGGCTGCGCGGGTTTCGCGGCGGGCTTGGGCGCTTGTGCGGTCTGGGTTGCTTGAGTTGATTGCGACGATTGCGCGGCCGGCGTCTGCGCCTGTGCTGCAGGCGCAGGTCGGGTTGCGGCGGCTTGCGCGGATTTCGTCGATTGCGTGTTCTGGGCGGATGCGGTGCTATTTGCAGCGCTGTTCGCGGAGTTAGCTGCCGCGAGACCCGACGCCCCCGGCGCCGCTTCCGGCGCGGCGGGATTGTCGGGTGCCACACCGGCCTGCGTATCCTCGTCATCGTCGCGCGCGGCGTTCTTCGGCGCGGGATGGCTCGGAATGTCGATGGCGATGTCGTCCGTGACGGGCTTCGGATGGGAGTCGAGCACCATCGGCAGGATCACGATGGCGGCCAGCACGAGCGCAATCGCGCCCACCAGGCGGCGGCGCGCGCGCTGCTTTTCCGGCAACGTGGGATCGAGGAGCATGGCCTCGGCATCGCGCGTGCGGTCCGGCCGGCGGCTACGCCGCTCCACGCGCGTGTTCTGACTGCTCCGCCGGGTGGTGGAGCCCGCTTCGGCACCGCGTCGGCGGGGCGCGTCGTCTTTCTTGCCGAACGAGAAAATTCCCATGTATGGCTGCTTTTGGCCTGTGCGTGGCGGCTTGCAGGGTGCCGCGCGATCAGTGCTGCTGTGACTTTCGCCAGGCCATGACGCCGGCGACTGTCAGAAAACTCCCGAAAACAACGATTCTATCATTTTCGGTAGCCCGTTTTAGCGCATCTTGAAACGCCTCGGCGGGCGTTTCATAGCGGGTGACGCTGCTGTCGTCGCCGTCTTCGACTCCGGCTTCGCGCAGCACGTCTTCCAGTTCGCGTGCCGATGCGGCGCGCGGGCCCGGCAGGCCGGTCACGCACCAGTGGTCGATCTCGCCCTTCAGGTGGCCGATCACGCCCGCGATGTCCTTGTCCCGCATGGCGCCAAAAACCGCGTACGTGTAGGGAAAATAGCCCATGCTGCCGAGATTTTGCCCGAGCACGGCCGCCGCATGCGGATTGTGACCCACATCGAAAATAATCGCGGGCTTGCCCGGCAGCACCTGGAAGCGGCCCGGCAACTCGACATTGGCGAGGCCCAGGCGAATATCCTGCGCCGACACCGGTAGCCGGTCGCGCATCGATTCGAGCGCCGCGAGCGCCGCCGAGGTATTGATCAGCTGATTCGCGCCGCGCAGCGCCGGGTACGCGAGCGCCGAGCGGCGTTGCGTCGGGCCGACATAGCTCCATTGCTGGCGTTCGTTGCCGGGCGCGCCTTCATAGCGGAAATCACGGCCGAAGAGCCACAGTTCGGCGCCGATCGCTTCAGCATGGTCGATCAGCGTTTGCGGCGGCAGCGGATCCGAGCAGATCGCCGGCTTGCCCGCGCGGAAGATGCCAGCCTTCTCGAAGCCGATCTTCTCGCGCGTATCGCCCAGGTATTCCGTGTGATCGAGGTCGATGCTGGTGACGATCGCGCAATCGGCGTCAAGGATGTTCACGGCGTCCAGACGGCCGCCCAGGCCCACTTCGAAGATCACGGCGTCAAGCCCGCGCGAGGCGAACAGATGCATGATCGCCAGCGTCGTGAATTCGAAGTACGTGAGCGAGACCGGCGTGGCGAGCGCATTGCGCGCGGCTTCCACGGCCTCGAAGTGCGGCAGCAGGTCGGCGTCGCTGGCCTGCTGGCCATCGATGCGCGCGCGCTCGTTGAACGCGAGCAGGTGCGGCGACGTGTGGCAGCCGACGTGATAGCCGGCCTTCAGCAGGATCGTTTCCAGAATCGCGCAGGTCGAGCCCTTCCCGTTGGTGCCGCCGACCGTGAAGATCGGACAGGCGAACTGCAGGTTCAGCGCGTCCTTGACCTGGCTGATGCGGCCAAGGCCCATGTCGATGCCAACCGGATGCGCGGTTTCGAGATGCGTGAGCCACGCGTCGAGGGTGGGAAAGGTACTCATCGGGACGTTAGCGGAATGATTCAGGAAGTGCGGCGCGATTCAATGGAAACCGGATGAAGCGAACCCGCACGCTTCGAAAACACGGCATTATCGCGGAAATGACAACGCGCCGCTTGCTTTCGCTTGCGGCGCGTCTGACACGGCGCGGAATCATGAAGTTCCGCGCCTTAGCGTCTGTTTGCGTCAGGCCACTGCGTCGGCGGGCTGGCGCTGCATGATCGCCATCAACTGGGCGATTTCCTCGCGCAGCTTGCGACGGTCGACGATCATGTCGATGGCGCCCTTCTGCAGCAGGAACTCCGAACGCTGGAAGCCTTCCGGCAGCTTCTCGCGCACGGTCTGCTCGATCACGCGCGGGCCGGCAAAGCCGATCAGCGCCTTCGGCTCGGCGATCACCACGTCGCCCAGGAACGCGAAGCTCGCCGACACGCCGCCCATCGTCGGGTCGGTCAGCACGGAGATGAACGGCAGCTTGGCTTCAGACAGCTTGGTCAGCATGGCCGTGGTCTTGGCCATCTGCATGAGCGACAGCAGGCTTTCCTGCATGCGCGCGCCGCCCGAAGCGGTAAAGCAGATGAACGGCACTTGCTGCTCCAGCGCGTTTTGCGCGCCACGGGCAAAACGCTCGCCGACCACCGAACCCATCGAGCCGCCCATGAACGAGAACTCGAAGCAGGCGACCACGCAAGGCAGCGTGTGGATCGCGCCGCCCATGACGACCATGGCGTCGGTTTCGCCGGTGTCGTCCATCGCTTCCTTGATACGGTCCGGGTACTTGCGGCTGTCCTTGAACTTCAGCGCGTCGACCGGCACGATCTCCTGGCCGATTTCATAGCGACCTTCCGGATCGAGCAGGCCGTCCAGGCGCTCGCGCGCGTTGATGCGCATGTGGTGGTCGCACTTCGGGCAGACGTGGAGGTTCGCTTCGACGTCGTTGCGGTACAGCACCGCTTCGCACTTCGGGCACTTGATCCACAGACCTTCCGGAATGCTCTTGCGGCTTTTCGGATCGGTTTGCTTGATCTTGGGCGGCAGCAGTTTATCGAGCCAGCTCATTGTTGTTTCTTCCTTCATCGTGATGCGCGGGCGCGGCGGCCGGTTTGATACGGCAGTCATTTCGACCGGGTTCCGACCCCGACCGCGCATGGCGAAAAGTGGATTTTACAGCAGACTCGAATCTAGTCTCTAACCGCGATCATCTCGCCTTGTCAGAAACGGCGTCGAGTGCTGTCCGAATATCGGCAATGAACTGCGTGAGCGTTTGCGCTGCAGTGTCGGGCGCCGCCTGCTGAAGCAGTTGCACGATGCGACTGCCGATCACCACGGCGTCCGAGACTTCGGCGACTGCGGCTGCGGTTTGCGCGTCGCGAATACCGAAGCCCACGCCCACGGGCAGCGGCACGCGCGCCTTGATCGCCGGGATTTTACTCGCGATGCTCGCCACGTCGAGGTTCGCCGCGCCCGTCACGCCCTTGAGCGACACGTAATAGACATAGCCGCTGGCCATCCGGCCGACTTCCGCGATGCGCTCGTCCGTGGAGGTGGGCGCGAGCAGGAAGATCGGATCGATGTCGGCAGCCTTCATCTTCGCGGCGAATTCCACCGATTCCTCGGGCGGATAGTCGACCACCAGCACGCCGTCCACGCCCGCTGCCTGCGCGGCGGCCGCGAAAGCTTCCGCGCCCATGCGCTCGATCGGATTGGCGTAGCCCATCAGCACGACGGGCGTTTCGTTGTCGGTCTCGCGGAAGCGCTTGACGTCGGCCAGCACGCTCTTGAGCGTCACGCCCTTGGCGAGCGCACGCTCCGACGACTGCTGGATCACGGGGCCGTCGGCCATCGGATCGGAAAACGGCACGCCCAGTTCGATCACGTCGGCGCCGCCAGCGGCGAGCGCGTGCATGAACTCGACGGTGCGCGCCGGATCGGGGTCGCCCGCCGTCATGAACGGGATCAGGCCTTTCTTGCCGGCGGCGGCAAGCGCCGCGAATTTGCTGTTGATACGGGACATTTCAGGGTCCTCATTCGGTGGTACTGCGCGACGCCAATGGTCGACGAGCGCGGCAACGCGTGAGTTCGACTCGCGTTCGACTCAAACGCCTGCCGCCACCGTCGCGGACGCGGGGGCCGCTTCTGCGGCCAGACTCACACGTTCGCGCGCGATCGCGCAGTAACTTTCATTGATTTCATAGCCGACGAATTCGCGCTTCTGACGCGCGCAGGCGACTGCCGTGGTGCCGCTGCCCATGAACGGGTCCAGCACGCGGCCGCCCGGCGGGCAGCTCGCGAGCACCATGCGCTCGACGATTTCCAGGGGCTTCTGGGTCGGATGATCGACGCGTTCCGCGTGCTGGCGATGCAGCCGCGAAACCGACCAGACGTCCTTGGGGTTGTAGCCGAGCTCCAGCCACTTGCTGCCTTCAAACAACTTGCGCGAACGCGCCTTCTTCGTGACGGCATCGTACGGGATGCGCACGGGATCGAGGTCGAAGTAGTAATCCTTCGACACCGCGAAGAAACCGATGTTGTCATGCACCGAGGTAAAGCGGCGAGTCGTGCCGCCCATGCTGGGAACGCGACGATCCCAGACGATCTCGTTAATCATCGTCATTTTCGACTTCAGATAGACGAAGATCTCAGGCGCATACTGCCAGGTGCAAAACACGTAGAGCGAGCCGCTCGGCTTGAGCTTCGGAATCGCCAGGTCGAGCCACGCGTAAGTCCAGGAGAGGAAGTCCTCGCCCGAACGCATGTCGGAGTCGTTGCCGTAGTCCTTGCCGAGCCCATAAGGCGGATCGGCGACGATCAGGTCGATCGAGGCATCGGGCAAATTCGCCGCATCGGTCAGAAAATCGCGGTTCAGGAGCCGGATTGTGTCGGGCACCGCAGGCAGGGCGAGCGCCCCCGCCGCCACTTGTTCCGCGGCGGGAATGCTCACAACTTCACTCACGGGCGCCGGCATTTCCGGCTCGTCGAACTCGTCACGCATCGGTCGTATCGCTCCGGGCGCCTAGAACTGAATGCCCGATCGCTCGGCGACCGTGTGCATGTCCTTGTCGCCGCGGCCCGACAGGTTCACCAGCAGAACCTTGTCCTTGGGCAGCGTCGGCGCGAGCTTCGCCGCATACGCGAGCGCGTGGCTCGATTCGAGCGCAGGGATGATGCCTTCGATGCGGCAGCAGTCGTGGAACGCCTTGAGCGCTTCCTCGTCGTCGATGGTCACGTACTGCGCGCGGCCGCTGTCCTTGAGCCACGCGTGCTCAGGGCCGACGCCGGGATAGTCGAGACCCGCCGAAACCGAATGCGTCTCGATGATCTGGCCGTTCTCGTCCTGGAGCAGATAGGTGCGGTTGCCGTGCAGCACGCCCGGCGTGCCGGCCGCGAGCGAGGCAGCGTGACGGCCCGTTTTCATGCCGTCGCCAGCCGGTTCGACGCCGATCAACTGCACCGAACTATCGTCGATATACGGGTAAAAGATGCCCATCGCGTTAGAGCCGCCGCCTACGCAGGCGATCACGGCGTCAGGCTGACGGCCCGTGATTTCGGGCATTTGCACGCGGCATTCGTCGCCGATCACGCGCTGGAAGTCGCGCACCATCATCGGGTACGGGTGCGGGCCCGCCACGGTACCGATGATGTAGAAGGTGTTTTCGACGTTGGTGACCCAGTCGCGCATCGCTTCGTTGAGCGCGTCCTTGAGCGTACGCGAGCCGGATTCGACCGGCACGACCGTCGCGCCCAGCAACTTCATGCGGTAGACGTTGGCGGCCTGACGACGCACGTCTTCCGCGCCCATGTAGACCACGCATTCCATGCCGAAGCGCGCCGCGATCGTGGCCGTGGCCACGCCGTGCTGGCCCGCGCCGGTTTCGGCGATCACGCGCGGCTTGCCCATGCGGCGGGCGAGCAGCGCCTGGCCGATCACGTTGTTCACCTTGTGGGCGCCCGTGTGGTTCAGGTCTTCGCGCTTGAGATAGATCTGCGCGCCGCCCACCATCTCGCTCCAGCGTTGGGCGTGATAGATCGGCGACGGACGGCCGACAAAATGCTTCAACTCGCGCTGATATTCAGCAACGAATTCGGGATCGTCCTTGAACTTCGCGTAAGCCACGCGCAGTTCCTCGATCGCCTGCATCAGGGTTTCGGCAGCGAACACGCCGCCATATTGGCCGAAATGGCCACGTTCATCGGGCAAATTGTACATAAGTCACTCGCTCGGCCAACCAGAGCGCCTTGCGTTGCGCAAGGGCGGGTTGACCCAAGAAATTATCCCGCGTCTGCTTCGCGCACTGCGCGCACAAACGCCGCCATACGGGCGTGATCTTTCACGCCCCTGGCGCCCGGAGCCTCGATGCCACTGGAGACATCGACGGCGAACGGACGCACCTGGCGAATCGCATCACCGACGTTTTGCGCGTTCAAGCCACCACTCAAAACGGCCCGACGCGCGAGCCCTGCGGGGATAAGTGACCAATCGAAGACCTTCCCGCCGCCGCCGTAACCATCGACATGAGTGTCGAAAAGCAGGCCGCTGGCTGATGAATAACTATTCGCCGATTCTATCAAATCGGCCGGTTGAGTATCCGCCGCCACTCGCAGCGCCCGCAACCAGGGCAAACCGGCAACGGCCGCCAGCGCCTCGCACTGGCGCGGCGTCTCGTCGCCATGGAATTGCAGGAGCGTGAGCGAGACGTTGCTCGCGACTTCGCTGATCCATTGCGGCGTGGGATTCACAAACAGCCCCACCACCGACACGAACGGCGGAATATCGTGCGCCAGTTCGACAGCCTGCGCCACGCTCACCGAGCGCGCGCTGGGCGGGTAGAACACGAGGCCGATGGCGTCCGCACCGAGGTCGATGGCGTGCGCGACCGCTTCGGGCGTCGAAAGCCCACACAGCTTGATGCGGGTGCGGTGCTCGGCGACGATGGACTCGACTGACGTCATGGCTGATGGCTCGAAATGATCGTGTTGGTTGATAGCGCGTTCAATGAGGTTGGGCGCACATTGCAGGCAAATAGGCGCAACCTGCCTTCAGGCCGCCTCGTCCGCCCAGACCGTGCTCCACGGCACGCTGGCCGTATGCGCAGCAGGAACGGCGAACTCGTCAGGATAACCTACCTGGGCGAGATAAAGGCCGTCGGGCATGAAGGTCGGTGCGGCCTTGCCGCGATCGAGCCCCGCCAGGATTTCGGCCATCCACGTTGCCGGATAGCGTCCGCGCCCCACCGCCACGAGGCAGCCCATCAGGTTGCGCACCATGTGATGCAGGAAGGCGTTGGCGCGAAACCGGAAGTGGATGAAGTCGCCCAGCGGCCGGATGTCGATCTGATAGAGATGCTTGACCGGCGTTTTCGACTGGCACTCAGACGAACGGAACGCCGAAAAATCGTGCTCGCCGATCAGGCATTGCGCCGCTTCGCGCATCGCATCGACGTCGAGCGGCGTGTGGATCCAGCCCGCGCGCCCCGCCAGCATCGGCGAGCGCACCGGGTTCACGTAGAGCACGTAGTAGTAGGTGCGCTCGAAAGCGGCGAAGCGCGCGTGGAAAGCCTCGGGCATCGGCTTCGCCCATTGCACGGCCACCGTCGACGGCAGGAACGCATTGGTGCCGCGCACCCACGAGAACGGCGTGCGGTCGAGGTCGGTGTCGAAGTGGACGACCTGGCCGAGGCCATGCACGCCCGTGTCGGTGCGGCCCGCGACCACCGTGGACAGCGGCACGGTCGCGAACTCGCGCAGCGCGCGTTCGAGCGCGTCCTGCACGGTCTTGCCGTGCGGCTGCGATTGCCAGCCGTTGAACGCGGCCCCGTCGTACTGGATTCCAAGCGCGATACGCATACGGACGGCGGCGCTCAGGACAGCGGCGAGAGCGTGGACAGCAGCGCCTGCGCGTCGGCGCCCGTGGCGTGGTCGTTCGACTCGATCACTTCATTGATGAGCGCGCGTGCGCCTGCCAGGTCGCCCAGCTCGATGTATTCATGCGCGAGGTCGAGCTTGTTGCGTGCGATACGGGCCAGCTGCTCCGGCGTGAAGACAGGCAGCGGCTCGGCGGAATCGGGCGGCAGGTTCAGGTCGAAATCGAGCGAGAGCGTGCCGAAGCGCGGCGTGCCCATCGGCGGCGCGCCGACCGGCGAGGTGCCCATGGCGGCGCCCAGGCCCGCGATCGAGCCGAAACCGGCCGTACCGGCTTCGATGGCCTTGCCGACCGGCGGCGCGGGCGGCTCGGCGAACGGCAGCGACTGGCGCGCGATCGTCTCGGGCGTGGCGACCGGCAGGCTGCTCGGGGCGAACGACGGCATGCTGGCAGTCTGCGGGAAATCGGGTACATCGACGCGCGGCGGCAGCGGCATGTCGAGGCTGCCAAGCGCGTCTACTGCGGACTTCGGAAACTCTTTCGGTACTTCCAGTTGGGTCATTTCTTGTTCTTTGGGGACTGCGGGTACATCCGGAACTACGGGTGCGGCGTGTTGCGGTTCGGCTACTTCAGCGACGGGGGCGACGGCAGCGAGCGTCGGCTCGGCTTGTGCGGCTTCGTGCGATCCGGTTTCGGGCTGCACCAGCTTGTGCTCGTGCTCGTGCTCGTCGCCCGGCATCGTCAGCTCGATTGCGCGCAGTTCGGCGCCGATCGCGGCATGCGGGGCGGCCGGCAGTTGCGGCTCGTCGTTGTGCTCGTCGGTCTGCGCTTCGGCGGTGGCTTCGGCTTCGCGTGCGAGTTCTTCCGCCTCGCCGGTCGTGCGCCAGCCCGTCACGCCTTCCGTCGGCAGCGCCGCTGCGCCAAGCTCGGCGGCAGCAGAGAGGCTTGCAGCGTCGGTTGCGTCGGCCAGCGACTGCGGCTCGCCCGACTCGACGCCGTGCGGATGGATGCCATGTTCAACGCGATCGGCGTGCAGTTCGGCGAGGCCGTTCTCTGCTTCAGCGTGCGGGGCTTCGAAGACCGTCGGCGGCAGTGCGTCCGCGCCGAGTTCGGCGGCTGCCGAAAGGCTTGCGGCATCAGCCGCGTGGTCGAGTTCTGTGTCGTGGTGCGGAGCCTCACTGAGCGGTTCGCTCAGCACGGGCGCTTCGTGATGCCCGGCTTCGTGGTGCTCGTCATGCGCGTCCTCTTGCGCAGCGGCGTACGCAGCGGCCGCGAGCGGCTGAGCCGGGGTTTCATCGGCTGCGGGCGCAGCCTTGCGGCGCTTGCGCGTCAAGAGACGCACGATCAGCGCGACAAAAGCCAGCAGAACCGCCGCAACGACGCCCCACGTGACCGGCGAGACTTCCGGTTGCGCGACGTTCGCGCCCACCGCACCGCCCGCCGACGCGCCATGCGCGCCAGCCGCAGCCGCGCCCGTACCGCCAGCGACCTGCGCCTGCTTGCCGACGCCATGTTGCAGCGCCATCAGCACACGATTCTTGAGCGCGAGCAATTGCTGAAGACTGGAAACCGTGACCGGCGCAGCGGTGGCCGAAGCCGCGCTGGAAGCCGAGGCCTGCACCGCGCCGCTCCACGAATGGCCGTCGCTGGCCGGCGCAGCCACGGCGGGCGCGCTCGCGGAAGTCGCAGCCGATGCTATCGGCGCACTCGCAGCCGCTTCGGGCGCGGAGGCGCTCGCTGCGCCGCTTGCGGCGTTCGCCACAGCCACAGCCGATGCTGCCGTCAAGCTGGCCGAAGGCGCCACGGAAGACGCCGCCGCAGCAGCGCTGGCCGCCGCCACCGGAGCAGCAGCCGGAGCCGAAGCCGGCGTCACGCCCGACGCCCCGCTCGCCATATCCGGCGTGCCCGGCACCTCCAGCGTCGCGCCGACTTTCAGGCGGCTCGGATCGTTCTTCATGAACGCGTTGGGATTGGCGTCGAACAGCGCCTGGCTCGCACGCGCGAGCGTCATCTTGTCGTGCGACTGGGTGACGTCGACGGCGACGTCATGCAGCGACTGGCCCGGATGCACGGTGTACTGGCCGATCACGGGCAGCGCAGGCGCTGC
This sequence comes from Paraburkholderia bannensis NBRC 103871, assembly GCF_000685015.1. Lineage (GTDB taxonomy): Bacteria > Pseudomonadota > Gammaproteobacteria > Burkholderiales > Burkholderiaceae > Paraburkholderia > Paraburkholderia bannensis. The sequence goes on from NZ_BAYA01000007.1 coordinate 70,128, forward strand.
GGCGGACGCGCCCGAAGCAGCGGCAGCAGCGCTCGTAGCCTGCGCAGGCGCAGCAGTGCTGGCTGCAGTCGCAGCATCGGCCGCACCAGCCAGCGCCAGCATCGCCGCGGCGGCGACAGCCTGCATGGCGCGTCGCGCCTTCGTGTTGTGGATATCCCGGTCAGCGGGTACAGAGTCAAGTCGAACGGTCATCAGTTGCCCTGGCTCGCCGCTCGCGCGGCGGTCGATCAATCGGGAATTCATGGGGTCGGGCTCGCTGGCCACGCGCGAGGGCCGCGAAAATAAAAAAGCGCCGCGACTGGCGCGGCGCTTTTTGCCTGTCTACGCGTCATTAGCCGCGTAGTTTAATTCATTCACTTGTCGAGCAGAATCCGCAGCATGCGACGCAGCGGCTCAGCAGCGCCCCACAGCAGCTGGTCGCCGACCGTGAAGGCCGACAGATACTCGCCGCCCATCGCCAGCTTGCGCAGGCGGCCGACCGGCACCGACAGCGTGCCAGTGACCTGTGCGGGCGACAGATCGCGCATCGAAGCCTCACGTTCGTTCGGCACGACCTTGACCCAGTCGTTGGCCGAAGCGAGGATGCCGTTGATCTCGTCGAGCGGCACGTCCTTCTTCAGCTTGATCGTGAGCGCCTGCGAGTGGCAGCGCATTGCGCCGATACGCACGCACAGACCGTCGACCGGGATCGAGCCCGGCTCGCCCATCGCGGGCTTGCCAAGGATCTTGTTGGTTTCCGCGCCGCCCTTCCACTCTTCCTTCGACATGCCGTTGCCGAGATCCTTGTCGATCCACGGAATCAGCGAGCCCGCGAGCGGCACGCCGAACTGGCTCGTCGGCATGGCGTCGCTGTTCATGGTGGCGAGCACCTTGCGGTCGATGTCCAGGATCGCCGACGACGGGTTGGCCAGATCGGTCGCCACCGCCGCGTTGAGCGCGCCCATCTGCGAGAGCAGCTCACGCATGTTCTGTGCGCCCGCGCCCGAAGCAGCCTGGTACGTCATGGCCGTCATCCAGTCGACGAGGTTCTCGCGGAACAGGCCGCCCAGCGCCATCAGCATCAGGCTGACCGTGCAGTTGCCGCCGACGAAGTCCTTCTGGCCCTTGACCAGCGCGTCCTTGATGACGTCGAGGTTGACCGGGTCGAGAATGATGACCGCGTCGTCCTTCATGCGCAGCGCCGACGCCGCATCGATCCAGTAGCCAGTCCAGCCTGCCGCGCGCAGCTTCGGATACACCTCGTTGGTGTAGTCGCCGCCCTGGCAGGTGATGATGGCATCGCACTTCTTGAGCTCGTCGACGTTGTTCGCGTCCTTGAGCTTCGTCTCGTTTTTGGCGAACGACGGAGCCGCGCCGCCTGCGTTGCTGGTGCTGAAAAACACCGGTTCGATCAGGTCGAAATCACGTTCTTCCTGCATGCGCTGCATCAGCACGCTGCCGACCATGCCGCGCCAACCTACGAGACCTACGTTCATGACTAACCCTTGATTTGGACACTTCCCCGCTTCGCTCGCCCGGCGTGGCCGCGCGGGGAAGATGAGCGGGCACGACGAGCGATCAACGCGTGATGATCGTTTTCGTAATCGTTTTCGTGCTGATGGCGAGCGAAATCACACGGGCAGTTTTTTCGCCGTGGATGTTCGTAACAGTCGTGATCGGGGAGATCGTCGCCATCGAAGCAATATACACGAAACAGTTAATTTGCGCGGCAAAAACCGCACTTTCAGCTATGTAGCCACCACGTTTCAAGGGCCCGAAATAAAGCACCTGAAACACGCGCCAAATAAAAAGGGCACGCCTGCAAAGGCATGCCCTTTCATCCTGCTCTTACAGCGCCGCAACCACGGCGTCGCCCATCTCCACCGTGCCGACCTTCTTGCAGTCGGGCGTCACGATGTCGCCGGTACGGTAACCCTGTTCGAGCACCTTCTTCACGGCGTTTTCGATGCGCTGAGCCTGCTCTTCACGGCCCAGCGAGAAACGCAGCATCATGGCGGCCGAGAGGATCGTCGCGAGCGGATTGGCAACACCCTTGCCCGCGATGTCCGGCGCCGAACCGTGCGACGGCTCGTACAGGCCCTTGCTGTTCTTGTCGAGCGAAGCCGACGGCAGCATGCCGATCGAGCCCGTGAGCATGGCGGCTTCGTCCGAGAGGATGTCGCCGAACATGTTGCCCGTGACCACCACGTCGAACGCCTTCGGCGCCTTCACGAGCTGCATCGCCGCGTTATCGACGTACATGTGCGACAGCTCGACGTCCGGATATTCCTTCGAGACATCGATCATGATGTCGCGCCAGAACTGCGACGTTTCCAGCACGTTGGCCTTGTCCACCGACGTCAGCTTCTTCTGGCGCTTTTGCGCCGCCTGGAACGCGACGTGAGCGATGCGGCGCACTTCGGGTTCCGCATAGCGCATCGTGTCGAAACCTTCTCGCGCGCCCTTGAAAAGACCGTCCGGCGCTTCACGCGTGCCGCGCGGCTGGCCGAAGTAGATGTCGCCGTTCAGCTCGCGCACGATCAGGATGTCGAGGCCCGAAACGATTTCCGGCTTCAGCGACGACGCGCCCGTGAGTTGCGGATAGCAGATCGCCGGGCGGAAGTTCGCGAACAGCTCCAGGTGCTTGCGCAGACCCAGAATCGCCTGCTCCGGACGCAGTGCGCGTTCGAGCGAGTCGTACTTCCAGTCGCCCACGGCGCCGAACAGGATCGCGTCGGCGGACTTCGCCAGCGCCAGCGTCGCCTCGGGCAGCGGATGGCCGCTCGCCTCGTAACCCGCGCCACCGACGGGCGCTTCTTCCAGCTCGAACTTTTCGTCGAGCGCGTTCAGCACCTTGACGGCTTCCTTGACGATCTCGGGGCCAATGCCGTCGCCCGGCAGCACTGCAATCTTCATCCTGGTGTTCCTCGCTGTATTTCGGTGGACGCGGTGGTTTCAGGCACCACCGCGCATTCGGACTTTAGCCGTCCAGTTCAGATGACGCGGTTGTTCAGCCACGGCTGGCGCGCAATGCGCTCGGCTTCGTACTGGCGGATCTTGTCGGCGTGACGCAGCGTGAGGCCGATATCGTCGAAGCCGTTCAAGAGGCAGTAGCGGCGGAACGCGGCGACTTCGAACGGATACGATTTCGAGCCGTCCGTTGTGCGCACAACCTGTTGCTCCAGGTCGATCGTGAGTTCGAAGCCATTGAACGCGTAGGTTTCGTTGAACAGATGATCGACGTCCGCTTCGCTCAGCACGATCGGCAGCAGGCCGTTCTTGAAGCAATTGTTATAGAAGATGTCAGCGAAGCTCGGCGCGATGATCGCGCGGAAACCGTACTGATCGAGCGCCCACGGTGCGTGCTCGCGCGAGCTGCCGCAACCGAAGTTCTTGCGCGTGAGCAGCACGGATGCGCCTTGATAGCGCGGCTGGTTCAGCACGAAGTCCGGGTTGAGCGGACGCTTCGAGTTGTCCTGGCCCGGCTCGCCGTGATCCAGATAGCGCCATTCGTCGAAGGCGTTCGGGCCGAAGCCGGTGCGCTTGATCGACTTGAGGAACTGCTTCGGAATGATCGCGTCCGTGTCCACGTTTTCGCGATCGAGCGGCGCTACGAGGCCGGTATGTACGATGAATTTTTCCATGATGCGTGGCCTTGACCGATTAACCGAGCTTGCGAATATCGACGAAATGGCCTTCGATGGCCGCTGCGGCCGCCATGGCCGGGCTCACCAGGTGCGTGCGTCCGCCCGCGCCCTGACGGCCTTCGAAGTTGCGGTTCGAGGTGGACGCGCAGCGCTCGCCCGGCTCCAGCCGGTCGGCGTTCATCGCGAGGCACATCGAGCAACCCGGCTCGCGCCATTCGAAACCGGCTTCCGTGAACACCTTGTCGAGGCCTTCGCGTTCGGCTTGCGCCTTCACGAGACCCGAACCCGGCACGACCATCGCCAGGCGCACGTTCGCAGCGACGCGGCGACCGAGCTTCTTCACGACGTAGGCGGCCGAGCGCAGGTCTTCGATGCGCGCGTTGGTGCACGAGCCAATGAAGATCTTGTCCGGCTTGATCGACTCGATCGGCATGTTCGGTTCGAGCGCCATGTATTGCAGCGCGCGTTCCATCGCGTCACGCTTGACCGGGTCTTTTTCGCGCTCGGGATCCGGCACGCGACCGTCGATCGACACGACCATTTCCGGCGAGGTGCCCCACGTGACTTGCGGGACGATATCGGCCGCCGTCAGCTCGACCACGCGGTCGAAGTGCGCGCCGTCGTCCGAACGGAACTGCTTCCAGTACTCGACAGCCTGGTCCCACTCCGCGCCTTGCGGCGAGAACGGACGGCCCTTCAGGTATTCGATCGTGGTGTCGTCCACGGCGACCATGCCGGCGCGCGCGCCGCCTTCGATCGCCATGTTGCAGACCGTCATGCGACCTTCCATCGTCAGGCCGCGGATCATCGAGCCGCCGAACTCCATGGCGTAGCCCGTGCCGCCCGCCGTGCCGATCTTGCCGATGATGGCGAGCACGATGTCCTTGGCGGTGCAGCCGCGCGGCAGCGTGCCTTCCACCTTGATGAGCATGTTCTTGCTCTTCTTTTGCAGGAGCGTCTGCGTGGCCAGCACGTGCTCGACTTCCGAGGTGCCGATGCCGTGCGCGAGCGCGCCGAACGCGCCGTGCGTGGACGTATGCGAGTCGCCGCAGACAATCGTCATGCCCGGCAGCGTCGCACCCTGTTCCGGCCCGACGATGTGCACGATGCCCTGGCGCTGGTCGCTCATCTTGAACTGCGTGATGCCGAAGGCGTCGCAGTTCGTGTCGAGCGTGTCCACCTGGAGCTTCGAGACCGGATCGGCGATACCGTGGCTGCGATCCGTCGTGGGCACGTTATGGTCGGACACGGCCAGGTTCGCGCTGATGCGCCATACCGGGCGCTCGTGCAGTTTCAGGCCTTCGAAAGCCTGCGGACTGGTGACTTCGTGCAGCAGATGACGGTCGATATAAAGGATCGTCGTGCCGTCGTCTTCCGTGTGGACCACATGGGTGTCCCACAATTTGTCGTAGAGCGTCTTTGCCATGATATGCGGGGATAAATTGACTGCGGGGGGACTTGCGTTGTGAATTGATTATGCCACGCAAAAACCGCATCCCGCACCCCCTTCCGACCAAAAAAACCGATAAAAAACAGTGAGTTGGGTGGTAGTAGCGATACCTGTATCGAAGTTACCCGGCGCATGGCGCGGCGCATTTTTCGACTCCGAATCGATCGACGCGAAGCGAAGCCTTTGTTTTTCCGATGATTTTTTTGCCTGAACGGAAAGCGTAAAACGCTGGAAACCGAGGACGCGCTCGAATAGAAGGTGCCATATCGGGCACGTCGATTGCGAGACGTGCGCCGCCGCACGAGCGTCCGGAATATGCTTGCATCACACTGAACCGACACGGACAACTCGCGGCACGATCAGGCAATCCTGGAGGCCTCATGCCATTCGCAACCCGTTCGCCCCGCAGCGCGCTCGTTCGCGCCGCTGCGTACAAGACAACAATCACAACAAGCCAATATTCGGGGCGGCACGCGCAGGCCCGCTCGATCAAGGGCGCCGCGATCGGACTCGCGCGCCAGTCCTCGATCGCCGTCGCGGCCACGGCCTGCGCGCTTGCAGCCTTCGCGCCGCGCGCCCAGGCGCAGACGCCCTCGCCGCTCGGCGAATGGCAGTATTCGGCGGGCATTCCGCTGGAAAAGCTCTATCAGCCCGATCGCCCGAACTTCGAAGCGCGCCTTGGCATCGGCTCGACTTTCGAGCCGCGCTACGACGGCTCCGACCGCTATCACATGATGGCCGGGCCGAGCATCGACCTGCGCTACAAGGACATCCTGTTCGGCTCGACGGGCGAAGGCTTCGGCGTGAATTTCCTGCAAGGCCAGAACTGGCGCATGAGCATCGCCGCGGCATACGACCTCGGGCGGCGCGGCCACGACGATCCGTCGCGACTGAACGGCATGGGCAACATCAATCCCGCGCCGCTCATGAAGATCGCGGGCGAATACGTGGTGTCGAAGGATTTCCCGCTGGTGGTGCGCGCGGCCTTTACGCGCAGCTTCGGCGGCTCGAACGGCTGGACTGCCGATCTGGGCACATATATGCCGCTGCCGGGCAGCAGCCAGACGTTCTACTGGTTCGCGGGCCCGTCGGTCACGTTCGCCGATTCGAACTACATGCAGAGCTGGTTCGGCGTGAACGGCCAGCAGGCCGCGGCGTCGGGCTATCGGCAATACAACGCGAGCGCGGGCCTTAAATCGGCGGGCTTCGGCATCACGATGGTGTACTTCGTCAACAAGCACTGGTTCGTGAGCGCGGACGGCGCCATCAAGCGCCTGCTGGGCAGCGCTGCGCATAGCCCGATCATCCAGACCAAGACCGAAGGCGTCTGCGATCTGTCGATCAACTATCAGTTCTAGGCAAGTCGCCTGAAAAAAAGCGGCCAGCGCGCATGATGCGCCGCTGGCCGCTTGCTGATGGCGCCATCAGCTCAGGGCGTCATCAGCCTTCGCTCTTGATGCGGCTCTGGATGTGCTGTGCACGGCTCGGCGACGACGGATGCGAGCTGAGCATCGAGCTCTGGCCGCCGTCGATCTGCGCGAGCTTCTGGAAGGCCGTAACGAGGCCTTCGCGCTTCATGCCTTTCTTCTTTAGGAGATCGAACGAGTAGTCGTCGGCCGCGCTTTCCTGCGTCTGCGAGAACTGCGCGTTGACGAACTTCTCGGTCAGGTCGCCAAGCTGCGACGAGCTCAACGACGACGCCATCGCGTTGCCGCTCGCGCCTGCCGCCGTGCGGGCCGCGCTCACGGTATAGGCCGTCTGCATCGCCTTCTTCGAATGGCCGAGCGCCACGTGGCCCATCTCGTGCCCGATCACGCCGCGCAGTTCGTCGTCGTTCATCTTGTCCATCAGGCCGCTGTAGACGCGCACGCAGCCGTTGCCCATCGCCCACGCGTTGATGTCCTGCGTCATGTAGACCTTGTAGTCGATCTTCTGGCCGTTCAGGGTCATGTCGCCGAAGCCGCTCATCACGCGCGTGAGGCGCTTGGCGTAGGCGCTGTTGGGGGCGGCCACCTTCGACTGCGCGTCGCTGGCCTTACAGGCTTCCTGCGAGACCGTCACGATGTCGCTGTCCGATAGCGACGCCGCCTTGTAAAGCGACGTGCCCGCCGACAGCGCAGCGGTAGGGTCGATGCTTTGCATGCCCGAACAGGCGCTCAACGCCACCGCGATCCCACATGCCAGACCAAGCTGAATCCTTGCCATTCTTATCGTCCTTATTGAAGGTTTTTGTAAGGATCGACAATCTAGCACCCGAGCGTTTCCGATGCACCCGTGGGCCGCGATTTTATGCTCAGCGTGTCAATTAAGCGCTATTTTCAGCACTATTTAACGGCACCGGCCTCGTAATAGGCCCGCCCGGCGTCGTCGCGCCGGTTGCAAACCGCGAGATCTCCGTGACCGGTGACCGTTGATCGGGCTCCTCATTTTCGGCTCATTCTGCGCCGCTAAGCTGACCCTATGGGCCAAAGGCCCATAGCGCCCCACCCGCGCTTCCCTGCTTTCAACGCAAAGGATCGTCACCATGCTCGCGTCGCTTGAGTCGCTTATCGCCACCACTTTCCTGGGCCAGCCCGTCTGGCTCTGGGCCGCGTTCATCGCGGTGGTGATCGTGCTGCTCGCGCTCGATCTCGGCGTCCTGCACCGGGACGACCGAGAGATCGGCATTCGCGAAAGCCTCTGGCTCTCGCTTGGCTACATCACCATTGGCCTGCTGTTCGGCGGCTTCATCTGGTGGCAGCTCGGCGCGCAGCCCGCGACCGAGTACGTCACCGGCTACCTGATCGAGAAGTCGCTCTCGCTCGACAACGTATTCGTGATCGCGTCGATCTTCGGCGCGCTCGCGGTGCCGCGCGCCTACCAGCATCGCGTGCTGTTCTGGGGCATCGTCGGCGTGCTCGTGCTGCGCGCGCTGATGGTGGGACTGGGCGCAGCGCTCGTTTCGCAGTTCGAATGGATGCTGTTCGTATTCGGACTGTTTCTTGCCGCCACCGGCGTGAAGATGCTGCTCGGCTCGAAGGAAGAAACGCGCGTCGAAGACAGCAAGATCCTGCGCACGATCCGCCGCGTTCTGCCCGTCACCGAGCGGCTCGAAGGCGGCGCGTTCGTGGTGCGGCGCGCGCATCCGGTCAGCGGCAAGCTCACGCGTTATGCGACGCCGCTGCTCGTCGCGCTGCTGATGATCGAGTTCGCCGACCTGATCTTCGCGGTCGATTCGATCCCTGCGATCTTCTCGATCACGACCGACCCGTTCATCGTCTACACAAGCAACATCTTCGCCGTGCTAGGCCTGCGCGCACTGTTCTTCGCGCTCGCGGCGATGGCGCACCGCTTCTACTACCTCAAGCACGCGCTCGCGCTCGTGCTGGTGTTCATCGGCGCGAAGATCTTCCTGGTGGGCATCATCGGCAAGATTCCGGCGCTGCTGAGCCTGGGCGTGACGACAACGCTGCTGGTCGGCGGCGTGGTGGTGTCGCTCGTCAAGACGCGCCCTGCCGGTGACGAAAGCGGCAGCCTGAAGGCTCCCTGAGCGCCTTGAGCACCTGGAACGCCTGGAACGCGCTCCTCATTCTTCGCTCATTTTTCTCTGCGAGGATGGTTTCCACGGCAGCCGCACCGGCTGCCGCCCCCGAAAGGAGTGCAACATGAAATGCCCGAACTGCCCTGACGTCACCCTCGCGATCGCCGAGCGTCATGGCGTCGAACTCGACTACTGCCCGCAATGCCGTGGGGTCTGGCTCGATCGTGGCGAACTCGACAGGCTGATCGAACGCGCCGCGCAGGGCCGCCCGGACATGCGGCGGCAATACGACGACGGCTATGAAGGCCACGGCTCACAACATAGCTCACAACACGGCTCGCAGCATCGCTCGCGCGACTACGGCCAACGCCACGGCGGACAGGAACGGCGCCGCAAATCGTGGCTCGAAGACATTTTCGACTGAACCCAAGCCGCTCACTTTGCAACGATTGATCGAGGACTCCTGACCATGCGCACCTATACCAGCAACAGCCCGCAGGCCGCCGGACGCATCGTGGCCATCGCCCTGCTCGCCGACGGCCACCTGAACAGCAGCGAACTCGCTGCCGTGCATCGCGCCCGCATCGCCGAGCGCCTTGGCCTCGCGCCCGGCGAATTCAGCACGATCCTGCGCGATCTCTGCGAAGACCTCCTGCTGGCCAACGCGAACATGGACTGGAGCGATGCCTGCAAACTCGACTCCGACGTCATGCAGCAAGTGCTGCTTGAACTCGAAGATCCGAACCTGCGCGCCGAAGTGATGAGCCTGTGCCTGGTCGCGGTTCACGCCGACCGCCACCTCTCGGACGCCGAAGCGCAGTTGCTCGCCGTGCTGTCGAGGTCGTGGCAGGCGCATCCCTGGCAGCGCCTGCTGGCTTCCTGACATCGTCGCCTCTCGCCTCTTGATTTGCAGCACTTTCCGGCGTGCGACATGGACTTCCCCCTGAGTTGCACGCCACGCGGCGAGCCCCACGCTCGCCGCGTTTTTTCCATTCATCCAGACGCACATCCAGTCACGCACTCAAACGCACACCGCCCAGCCGAGCCCCCGCACATTGCGAATCACGGCATGGCCGAATTTTCGGCGCACGCTATAGATCACGGCATCGACGGCATTGCTTTCCACTTCCTCGCCCCAGCCGTATAGCCGCTCCTCCAGTTGCTGACGCGAGAGGATCGCGCCGGGGCGCTCCAGCAGCGCGAGCATCAATGCGTACTCACGCGCCGAAAGATCGTCGCTCTGGCCGTCGAAACTCAAGCGGCGCGCATTCATGTCGAGCGTCACGCGCGCGCTGCCCATCGTCGCCGAGGCGAAACCCGCCTTGCGACGCACGACCGCGCGAATGCGCGCAAGCAACTCCTTGCTCTCGAACGGCTTGACGAGATAGTCGTCCGCGCCCAGATCGAGGCCTTCGACACGCGTGTCCACGTCGTCGCGCGCGGTGATGATGATGACCGGCGTGGCGTCGCTCGCTTCGCGCAGGCCGCGCAGCACGTCCAGCCCGCTCATGTCGCCAAGCCCCAGGTCGAGCAGGATGGCCGTGTACGAACCGTCGCGCACAGCCGTGCGGCCGCTTTCGCCCGTACGCACCCAGTCGACGCTATAGGACGCGTCCTTCAGCGCGCGCAGCAGCGCGGGCCCGATCAGCAGATCGTCTTCGATCAGCAGAATCCGCATCGCTCAGTTTTCCTTACCATACATTGCAGGTTGTTCGTGCGCTTCGATTCAGGCCAGCGGCAGTTCGATGTGCGCGACGATGCCACTCTGCGCGTCGCTGCGATTGGCAAGCGTCACGCGGCCGCCGTAGCTCTGCGCCAGCGTCTGGGCTATCGCGAGGCCCAGACCGCTGCCTTGCGCATCGTTGTTCGCCGCACGAAAGAAGCGGTCGAACACGTACGGCAGGTCGCTGTCGGCGATGCCGGGCCCGTCGTCGATCACCTCGATCGTCACCTTCTGCGCGTCGCGCAGCATCGAAACATCGACGCGTCCGCCAGCATGCACATAGCGGATTGCGTTATCGATAAGGTTCTTGACCAGCACGCGCATGTCGCCTTCGGTGGCCCGCACGCTCGCTTCATCAAGCCGCTCGACGCCCAGATCCACGCCTCGCGCATCGGCGAGCGGCAGCAGATCCGCGAGCACGTCAGGCACGATGCGCGTGAGCGCGATGGTTTCCACGGCGCGCTGCGCGCCGCCGATTTCCGCGCGCGCGAGGCCCAGCAGTTGCGACACCAGCGACCCGGTGCGCGCGACGCCGCGCTGCAGGTCTTCGAAGCGTTCGCGGTACTGTTCGGGCGGCGCATCGCGCAGGTTGTCGATCTGCAACTGCATCGCCGAAATGGGCGAGCGCAGTTCGTGCGCGGCATCGGCGATGAACTTGCGCTCGGCGTTCACGAGCACCGAAAGGCGCTCGATCATGCGGTTGATCGACTCGATGAAGGGCCGCAGTTCCACCGGCGCCTTGTCGGCTTCGAGCGGCTTGAGCGCGTGCAGGTCGACTTTCGCCGCCCGGCGGCCGACGCGCTCCATGGGACGCAGCGACAGGCGCACCGTCACTGCGATCGTCAGCACGAGCAGCGGCAGCAGCGCCAGCACCGGCAACAGGCTCCAGAACGCGACGCGCAAGGCATTGCGGTTGCGCATGCTGCGGGACTCGGCGATCTGGATGTATTCGTCGCCCGCCGCGAGCGCGAAGACGTCCCACGCCTCCCCATCGAAGTCGATCGACGAGAAGCCCGTCTGCGCGCGCGGCAACGCGATGTCGGGATCGCTGGTGCGGCTCGGCTCGTCGGTGTCGCCGGCTGACCAGATCTGCACGACGAGATCGTCGGAGGCGTTGCGCGCGCTGTGCGGTTCCGCGGCGGCGTGGTGCGACACGCCCGCCTGCACGTGCGCGGCGGCGTCGCGCAGGCTCGCGCTGAATTCGCTCGCGAGGCTGCGCACCACGAGGAACGTGCCAAGCGAGCCCAGCACGCCCACGAGCAATGCCAGCGTGCCGATGGCGATGCTCAGGCGTCGGTGCAGGGAGTTCGCAGCGAAGAACATGGAGCGGCTTGAGAGGGGCTTAAAAGGCTCATGGGGAATCAGGCCGCTCCATGATAAAGGATTCGGGGTCGGGGAAATTGGCGAGGGGCTGTCAGCCGCGTGTGCCTTGCGCAAGCGGCTGGCGCTCGTAATAGATATCCCATTCGCTCTCATTGACCTGCGCAAAACCGTGCCGCAGATAAAAGCGATTCGAGTCGCTGCCCCGCAGCGCGCCGACGCGAACAGGCAAGCGCTGCCGATCCGCGTCGGCGAAGATATCGCGCAGGACGCGTGCGCCGATCCCCCTGCCCTGGTGCGCCGGCAATACATAGAGGTGATCGAGCAGCCAATGGTCTTCCAGCGACCTCGCCAGCACGAAGCCGACACGCACGCCATCGGCTTCGATGAAACGGCACAGCGCCGGCTCAAACGCGGCCAGGAAGCGCTCGCGGGCGCGTTGAGGATCGAAGCGCCCGATACGCGCCAGGCTCTCGCGCATCGCGGCAATGCGTATTTCAACGAGGGCGTCGGCGTCGGCCTGGGTCGTCGGCGAGAAGGTTAGATGCATCGATAGTCCTTCCATGCAGGAGCGCGGGCGGCGGACATTCAGCATAACAAAGCATCGATTTTCCGGTGCCACACCGTTCGCGCGCAGCGCCGTGGCGCAGGTGCTAGATTGATTGATCGCACTGCCCCAACCCAGCAGGGAGACGCCTATGAGCAATACCGCACCCCGGCCTGCCTTCGGTTCCGCCGTTTATTATCGCGATCCTTTCGCCGCGCTCGACTGGCTGGAGAAGGCATTCGGCTTCACGCGCCAGTTCGTCATTACCACGCCCGACGGCAAGCTCGCGCATTCGGAAATGCGCTTCCAGGACGGTTACGTCATGATCTGCGGCGGCTGGCCAGGCATGCCCTACTCCAGCCCGGCAGACGTCGAGGGCAAGAACACGCAATCGGTTCATGTACAGCTCGAAAGCGGACTCGACGAGCATTGCGCCCGCGCGCGTGCTGCGGGCGCGACGATCGTGCGCGAGCCGTCCGACCAGTTTTACGGCGATCGCGTCTATGCCGCGGTCGACCCGGAAGGCCACGTGTGGAGCTTCGGGCAGACCACGCGCGAAGTCTCGCGCGAGGAGGCCGAGCAAGCCAGCGGCCTGAAGATCGACGGCTGGGTCTAGTCCCGGGCCCGCAAAGACAAACGCCCCGACGGGCGAACCGTCGGGGCGTTTGAGGTATTGCGTACCGCGTGTGCTTAGCGAGCCGAGATCGGCTTGGCTTCGCGCGGCGTGTTGCCGATGAACAGCTGACGCGGACGGCCGATCTTTTGCTCGGGGTCGGCGATCATTTCGTTCCACTGGGCGATCCAGCCCACCGTACGTGCCATCGCGAAGATACACGTGAACATCGACGTCGGGATGCCCAGCGCGCGCTGAACGATGCCCGAGTAGAAGTCGACGTTCGGGTACAGCTTGCGCGACACGAAGTATTCGTCTTCCAGTGCGATCTTTTCCAGCGCCATCGCGAGCTTGAACAGCGGATCGTCGTGCAGGCCCAGTTCGTTGAGCACTTCGTGGCACGTTTCGCGCATCAGCTTGGCGCGCGGATCGTAGTTCTTGTACACGCGGTGACCGAAGCCCATCAGCTTCACGCCCGAGTTCTTGTCCTTCACCTGCTTGATGAACTCAGGGATGTTCTCCACCGAGCCGATTTCCTCAAGCATGTTCAGTGCGGCTTCGTTCGCGCCGCCGTGCGCCGGGCCCCACAGGCAGGCGATACCGGCTGCGATACACGCAAACGGGTTCGCGCCCGACGAGCCGGCCAGACGAACCGTCGACGTCGATGCGTTCTGCTCGTGGTCTGCGTGCAGGATCAGGATACGGTCGAGCGCGCGCACCAGCACGTCGTTAACCTTGTACTCTTCGCACGGGTTCGAGAACATCATGCGCATGAAGTTCGCGCTGTACGACAGGTCGTTCTGCGGGTACACGAACGGCTGGCCGATCGAGTACTTGTACGCCATGGCGACCAGCGTCGGCAGCTTGGCGATCATGCGGATCGCCGACACTTCACGATGCTTCGCGTTGTTGATGTCGAGCGAGTCGTGATAGAACGCCGACAGCGCGCCGACTGCAGCGACCAGGATCGCCATCGGGTGCGCGTCGCGGCGGAAGCCGCGGAAGAAGAACTGCATCTGCTCGTGAACCATCGTGTGCTGCGTGACGGTCTTCACGAACTCGTCCTTTTGCGCCTGGTTCGGCAGCTCGCCCTTGAGCAGCAGATAGCAGGTTTCCAGGAAGTCGGCGTTTTGCGCGAGGTTGTCGATCGGGTAACCGCGGTACAGCAGTTCGCCCTTGTCCCCGTCGATGTACGTGATCGCCGAGTTACATGCCGCCGTCGACATGAAGCCCGGGTCGTACGTGAACTTGCCGGTCTGACCGTACAGTTTGCGGATGTCGATCACATCCGGGCCTTGGGTGCCCTTGTAGATCGGCAGTTCGACGCTCGGCGAATTGTCGCTGAACGATAGCGTGGCTTTTACATCAGACGGGGTCATAGCACATCCTCAATCGAAGATAAACACGGGATTCGATAGTTTGCAGGTCTGGCGCGGCGCCTTCTAACGTCCCGTAGGACGTCACCGCGGCTCAGACGTTGCGAAGCAGCTCCAGCACCCGCTTCACGTCCGGGTCGGAAAGGTCGCCTTCTGGTTCCTTGCGTGCGAGCAGCAAGTCCATCAGGTCGTTATCGCTCAGCTCGAGCAGGCGCGTAAGTGCACCCACATCGGCGTCGCTGAGGTCATGCTCATAGCGGTCAAAAAATCGCTCGAAAATAATGTCGTTTTCGAGCATACCGCGCCGCGCGCGCCAGCGAAGGCGCGCGCGGCGATGGGGGTCAGACTGGTGCGAGTCCATTCGATCTCGCTATGGTCAAACCGCGCGGCGGACCATCAGTTCCTTGATCTTGCCGATCGCCTTCGTCGGGTTCAGGCCCTTCGGGCAGACGTCGACGCAGTTCATGATCGTGTGGCAACGGAACAGACGATACGGGTCTTCGAGGTTGTCGAGACGCTCGCCAGTCGCTTCGTCGCGGCTGTCCGCGATGAAACGGTACGCTTGCAGCAGGCCAGCCGGGCCGACGAACTTGTCCGGGTTCCACCAGAAGCTCGGGCACGACGTCGAGCAGCTCGCGCACAGAATACACTCGTACACGCCGTCGAGTTCGTCACGCTGTTCAGGCGACTGCAGGCGCTCTTTCTCGGGCGGCGGCGTGTCGTTGATCAGGTACGGCTTGATCGAGTGGTACTGGTTGAAGAAGTGCGTCATGTCGACGATCAGGTCGCGCACGACGGGCAGGCCCGGCAGCGGGCGCAGCACGATCTTCTGCGGCAGGTCGTTCAGGTTCGTGAGGCACGCCAGACCGTTCTTGCCGTTGATGTTCATGGCGTCCGAACCGCACACGCCTTCACGGCACGAGCGGCGGAACGACAGCGTCTCGTCCACTTCCTTGAGCTTGACCAGCGCGTCGAGCAGCATGCGCTCGTGCGTGAGATCCAGCTCGTACGTCTGCATGCGCGGCGCCGAGTCCTTGTCCGGATCGTAGCGATAGACTTCAAAAATACGTTTGGCCATTTCCAAATTCCTTTTGACTGGCGTGTGCCTTAGAACGTACGCGCCTTCGGCGGCACGGACTCGACGGTCAGCGGCTTCATGTGAACCGGCTTGTAGTCAAGACGGTTGCCTTCGCTGAACCACAGCGTATGGCGCAGCCAGTTTTCGTCGTCGCGGTGTTCGTAGTCGCTGTGTGCGTGCGCGCCACGGCTTTCCTTACGGGCTTCAGCCGAGACCATCGTTGCCTGCGCAACTTCCACGAGGTTCGCCACTTCGAGCGCTTCGACGCGCGCGGTGTTGAACACCTTCGACTTGTCCTTCAGGTGAATGTGCTTCGCCTGTTCCGTGACCTGCGCGATGTCCTTGACGCCTTCGGCCAGCAGCGCCGAGGTACGGAACACGCCAGCGTGCTTCTGCATCGAGCCGCGGATTTCGTTCGCGACGCTTTGCGCGTACTCGCCCGAGGTCGAGTTGTCGAGCTTCGCGAGACGAGCCAGCGAGAAGTCAGCAGCATCGGCCGGCAGCGGCTTGTGCTCCTTGAGCTCCTTCACGTGCTTGACGATGTGGTTGCCGGCAGCGCGGCCGAACACCACGAGGTCGAGCAGCGAGTTCGTGCCCAGACGGTTTGCGCCGTGCACCGAGACGCACGAGCATTCGCCGACAGCGTAGAAGCCGTTGACGACTTCTTCGTGGCCCTTCGGCGTGCCGACGACCTGACCGTTGATGTTGGTCGGGATGCCGCCCATCTGGTAGTGAATCGTCGGAACGACCGGGATCGGTTCCTTGATGCAGTCCACGTTGGCGAACTTCAGCGCGATTTCGCGGATCGACGGCAGACGCTTCATGATCGTCTCTGCGCCGATGTGCGACAGGTCGAGCAGCACGTGATCCTTGTGCGCGCCGACACCGCGGCCTTCCTTGATTTCCTGGTCCATCGAACGCGAAACGAAGTCACGCGGTGCGAGGTCCTTCAGCGTCGGAGCGTAACGCTCCATGAAGCGCTCGCCGTTCGAGTTACGCAGAATGCCGCCTTCGCCGCGCACGCCTTCCGTGATCAGCACGCCCGCGCCGGCCACGCCGGTCGGGTGGAACTGCCAGAACTCCATGTCCTGCAGCGCGATGCCCGAACGGGCCGCCATGCCAAGGCCGTCACCGGTGTTGATGAACGCGTTGGTCGATGCCTGGAAGATCCGGCCTGCGCCGCCCGTGGCGAACAGCGTGGTCTTGCCTTCGAGGATGTAGACGTCGCCCGTTTCCATTTCGAGCGCGGTCACGCCGAGCACGTCGCCTTCGGCGTCGCGGATCAGGTCCAGCGCCATCCATTCGACGAAGAACGTGGTCTTCGCTGCGACGTTCTGCTGGTACAGCGTGTGCAGCAGTGCGTGACCGGTACGGTCAGCCGCCGCGCAGGCGCGTTGCACCGGCTTTTCGCCGTAGTTGGCCGTGTGGCCGCCGAACGGACGCTGGTAGATCGTGCCGTCCGCATTGCGGTCGAACGGCATGCCCATGTGTTCCAGTTCGTAGACGGCGTTCGGTGCTTCGCGGCACATGAACTCGATCGCGTCCTGGTCGCCGAGCCAGTCGGAACCCTTGATCGTGTCGTAGAAGTGGTAATGCCAGTTGTCTTCGCTCATGTTGCCGAGCGATGCACCGATGCCGCCTTGAGCAGCGACCGTGTGCGAACGCGTCGGGAACACTTTCGACAGCACGCAGACCGACAGGCCAGCACGCGCCAGTTGCAGCGACGCGCGCATCCCCGAGCCGCCCGCGCCGACGATGACCACGTCGAACTTGCGACGCGGCAGAGAATTCTTGATTGCAGCCATTCTTTTACACTCTCCAGAGAATCTGCGCGGCGTAGCCCAGGCTGCCCAGCAGCCAGGCGATCGTCAGCACGTCCAGCGCAATGCGCAGGCCGACGGGCTTGATGTAGTCCATCCAGATGTCGCGCACGCCAATCCAGGCGTGATAGAACAGCGCGAGCAGCATGACGAACGTCGCGAGCTTCATCCACTGGGCGGAGAAAATCGACGCCCAGCCGTCATAAGAAAAGTCGTGTGCGCCGAAGAACAGCACGAGCAGCACGATCGTGTAGATCGCCATGAGCACGGCGGTCGCGCGCTGGGCAATCCAGTCGCGCAGGCCGTAGTGAGCGCCAACGACAAGGCGCTTCGGACCGATACCGTTTTTAGCCGACATTCTTAAAACGCTCCGAAGAGTTTTGCCGCGAAGGCAACCGTGAGGATCGTGGAGAGGACAACAACGACGAGCGACGTCGACTTGCCCTTTTCTTTAGCCGCGAGGTCATGGTTGAAGTCCATGAGCAGGTGGCGCACGCCAGCGCAGAAATGGAAGAGGAACGCCCACCCGAGGACCAGCACGATGAGCTTGACGATGATGTTGGAAAGGAAGCCCTTGAAGACTTCGAAGCTAAGCTCCGATGTGAGGCTCTGATCCAACAGGAACAACAGGAAAGGCAAGAACAGGAATAACAGCACACCACTGATGCGGTGGCCGATCGATACGCGACCGGCCAACGGCAGGCGGTATGCGAACAAAATCTGCCCAATGCCGATGTTCCGGTATTCCGGCCTCGGTTTTTTTGCGGCTTCTGCCATGCTAGACCCCTACTATGTGTTAACACTAATACGCAATTTTACCGCCATTTCTTTTCGCGCTGCAGCGAAATCAGCCCTGCTAACCGCTGATGCGCGCGCGTAAAGACAGGCGCGTGGGGAAGTGTCCGCATGTCCCTGCGGACGCCCTCTCAACTCAAGTCATTCTGATAGTAGTACCCGGTTGTGACATACCATCCACGGCGCACCTCGACCGGTCGGTCTCCATAGGTATAGGACACCCGATCGACGGAAAGCAATGGGAAACCAGCCGGAACATTGAGCAGGTCGGCGACGGCAGGCTCGGCGGCCACGGCGCGGATCTTCTCAGTTGCACGAATCATACGCGTGCCGAAGTCGGCTTCGAACATGGCGTAGAGCGGGCCTTTATACTCCGCCAGACGCTCGGCCGTGAGGCCGCGGAAGATACCGCCAGGCAGCCAGATTTCGTCGAGTACGGTACTCTCGCCATCGAACTGCAGAAGACGCTTGATGAGCACTACCGGGTCGGCGGGCTTGAGGTCGAGCTGACGCGCGATCTCGGCGGAGGCGCGCATGCGGCGGCACTCCAGCAGCCTGCTGACGTGGGGATGCTCCGCACCGTCATCAGCCAGCAATCTTAGGAAGCGAAACTGGGCGCGTTCTTCGTTGTGCGTCGCAACAAACGTGCCCTTGCCTTGACGCCGTACCAGCAGGTTGTCGGCAGCCAGTTCGTCGATCGCCTTGCGCACGGTCCCCTGGCTGACCTTGTAACGGGCAGCCAGTTCGACTTCGCTGGGGATGATTTCGCCGGGCTTCCATTCGCCGGTCTCGAGGCTCTGGGTAATGAGCCCCTTGATCTGCTGATAGAGCGGACTAAAGGTGGGCGACGGCGAGGCCGCTGGGGCCGCAGTCGAAGAAGCGGAGGCGGACGCAGGCGCGCCGCTGTCGGGAGCGGAAGAATTCGCGTTGCTGACCGGGTTCGCATTCATGGCGCGCATTTCAACATAAACCCCCGCTGAAATCTACCCTTTTGGTCGCAACAGATATGTCTTATATAAGACATAAGATAGTGTTGACTTTACCCATTGCGAATCCTAAACTCCCGATCGAGCAAGGGTTTGCGGGCGACCGCGTGTCAAACACGGGAGCCGCCGGCAGCAACCACATCGTGGTGAAATGCGCCGCAGTCCGCCTTGCACATGCTGTTCCTTCTAGCAGTCATGCAGTAGCGGTTTTCGATCCGCCCCGCCCGCGCACTCCCCCGCGCGGCGCGCCTGTGGACCGTCCCAGCCGAGCTGTTGCAGGAGTCGGCACACGCAAAGCGGCCCGCGTCAGGCGTCCCGGTCCAGGGCGTTCCCGTTCATTCCCGAGCTTCGTCGTACAGGTTACCGGCATGGCGGCCCGCCCGCCGGCGCGCGCAACAGGCCCAGCAAGGCCTCGCACGCACGCCGGGAAAAGGGCCGTCTGATTCACGAACGCTTCGCGTAACGCGCATATAGAATGGCGCTTTACCCTGGCGTCTAACGCATCTTCCTGGAGATTTTCAATGGCTAAGCCCGCAAAGCGCGTTGCCGTCACCGGCGCCGCAGGTCAGATCGCTTACTCCCTGCTGTTCCGCATCGCGAACGGCGACCTGCTCGGCAAGGATCAGCCCGTCATCCTGCAACTGCTGGACCTCCCGCAAGCGCAAGCTGCCGTCAAGGGCGTCGTGATGGAACTCGACGACTGCGCCTTCCCGCTGCTCGCGGGCGTGGTCATCACGGACGACCCGAAGGTTGCGTTCAAGGACGCCGACGTCGCCCTGCTGGTTGGCGCACGTCCGCGCTCGAAGGGCATGGAGCGTAAGGACCTGCTCTCGGCCAACGCCGAAATCTTCACGGTTCAGGGCAAGGCGCTCAACGACGTCGCCAGCCGCGACGTCAAGGTGCTGGTCGTCGGCAACCCGGCCAACACCAACGCTTACATCGCAATGAAGTCGGCTCCGGATCTGCCGAAGAAGAACTTCACCGCCATGCTGCGTCTGGACCACAACCGCGCGCTGTCGCAGCTCGCAGCGAAGTCGGGCAAGCCGGTCGCTTCGATCGAAAAGCTCGCCGTGTGGGGCAACCACTCGCCGACGATGTACCCCGACTACCGTTTCGCCACGGTCGAAGGCCAGTCGCTCAACGCGCTGATCAACGACGACGTGTGGAACCGCGACACCTTCATCCCGACCGTCGGCAAGCGCGGCGCGGCGATCATCGAAGCGCGCGGCCTGTCGTCGGCAGCTTCGGCGGCCAACGCAGCGATCGACCACGTGCGTGACTGGGTGCTCGGCACGAACGGCAAGTGGGTCACGATGGGCATTCCGTCGGACGGCTCGTACGAAATCCCGGAAGACATCATCTACGGCGTGCCGGTGACCTGCGAAAACGGCGAGTACAAGCGCGTCGAAGGCCTGGAAATCGACGCATTCTCGCGCGAAAAGATGACGGGCACGCTCAACGAGCTGCTCGAAGAGCGCGAAGGCGTCGCTCACCTGCTCAAGTAAGCTCGATGCAGGCAAACCGGGGCTGCGCTGCCATGCGGCGGGTTCCGGTTCTTGCGCGGGTTCAGGCGGCGCACGCCGCCCGTCCCGCGCACTGATCCGCACGCGCCTTGTCTGCTGGCAGGACGCGTACGAATCAGAACATTCCCACAACCCTCATCCCCTGACGCCGAAGATGCGCGCCATCCTCCCCGCGGAAGTGTTGTTTGACGGCGAAGCCCCCCCTGTTCTCCTGCCCGCGTGCGATCACTACGCCGGCAGCGAGAAGCTGATGCTCAAGTCCCTCGCGTTGCAGCAGGAGCTGGGCCCGGTTTTCGACATCACGCTCGACTGCGAAGACGGCGCCCAGGTCGGCCACGAGGCCGAACACGCGGAACTCGTCGCCTCGCTGCTGGGCGGCGAACACGACCGCTTCGGGCGCGTCGGCGTGCGTATCCACGATTTCCACCACCCGCACTGGCGCGACGACGTCCGCCTGATCCTGCGCGCCGCGAAGCGCGCACCGGCGTTCATCATGCTGCCGAAGATCCGCGCCGTGGGCGACGCCGCCGAGATGACCGCCTTCATCGAAGCCACGCGCGTCGAATTGGGCATCGAGCA
This sequence comes from Paraburkholderia bannensis NBRC 103871, assembly GCF_000685015.1. Classification (GTDB taxonomy): domain Bacteria; phylum Pseudomonadota; class Gammaproteobacteria; order Burkholderiales; family Burkholderiaceae; genus Paraburkholderia; species Paraburkholderia bannensis. The sequence goes on from NZ_BAYA01000007.1 coordinate 91,084, forward strand.
AGCCATCCCCGTCCAGTTGCTGGTCGAAACCCACGGCGCGCTCGCCCGGGCGTTCGATCTGGCCGCGCTGCGCGGCGTGCAGTCGCTGAGTTTCGGGCTGATGGACTTCGTGTCCGCGCACGACGGCGCGATTCCGGACACCGCCATGCGCTCGCCCGGTCAGTTCGATCACCCGCTCGTGCGCCGCGCCAAGCTCGAAATTTCCGCGGCCTGCCACGCCTTCGGCAAGGTTCCGTCACACAACGTGAGCACCGAAGTGCGTGACATGGAGATCGTCGCGAACGACGCCCGGCGCGCGCGCAACGAGTTCGGCTACACGCGCATGTGGAGCATCCATCCCGCGCAGATCCCGGCGATCGTGGCCGCTTTCGCGCCGCGCGACGAGGAAATCGTCACCGCCGCCGAAATCCTGCTGGCCGCGCAGCACGCCCAGTGGGGCCCGACCCGCCACGGCGACACGCTGCACGACCGCGCGAGCTACCGGTATTACTGGTCGGTGCTGCGCCGCGCGCGCTCGACCGGCCGCGCGGTGCCTGCCGAGGCCGCGCCGCTGTTCGGCGAGGACGCCACGGCATGATGGCGGCGCGTGCGCAAACAGAACGGGGAAAAGCAGCGGGGAACCCGACCGGATCGCACGCTGTCAGGCTATCCATGCGTTGCGCAAGACCGGCCCGCGGATTTTTGTTGCAGTCCGTAAAAACTGAATTTCGTGCCGCTAAATAGGTGAAAATAGCGTCCGCTGCGCGCTCACGGGGCGCGCGCAGTGCAACCGGCGGCCACGACCTGTGGCCGCGCACTGTTCAACCGATTTGAGACATAAAGGTCCGACTCCATGAAGAAATTGCTGATCGCTACCATCATTGGCGCGCTGTCCTCGACGATGCTTCTGGCCGCCACCGACGCAGCCGCACAAGGCACGTCGACGACGGCGAAGAAGCCCGCGAAGCCGGCACCGAAGCACCGCATCATCAAGCGCAAGGCCAACCCCGCCAAGGAAGCGAAGGTCGACGCAGTGCCGGAAGGCTCGGAACACTGGAGCTGCGCAGAAGGCATGCAGTTCGAACTGAAGGGCGACATGGCGCGTGACCAGATCGTCACTGTTCACTGGGCGAACAAGAACTACAACCTGCCGCGTCAATCGACGACGACGGGCGCAGACCGCTTCCACGACGCCGCCACCGGCCTCGACCTGGTCGTGATCCCGACCAAGGCCATGCTGTTCTCGGATAAGGACAGCTCGCGTCTGGCCGACGAGTGCAAGACTGCTGCAATGCAGCAAGGCGCCATGGCTCCGACTCAGGCAAACGCCCTGAACCCCGCGAACCGCGCAGCACCGGCAAGCGGCGCAGCAGGCCAGTAAGGATCGCGGAACGCCTCGATGTCCGCTCCGATCGCCAACGTCAGGCCGCAGCCGGATCAGGTTCTCGTCGACATCGTCGACTACGTCCTGAGCGGCCTGGCCGACGACGGAACCGACAGCGCGCTCGCGCTGTCGACGGCGCGGCATTGCCTGATCGACACGCTCGGCTGCGGACTCGAAGCGCTTTCCTACCCTGCCTGCACCAAGCTGCTGGGCCCGATCGTGCCTGGCACGATCGTCCCGCACGGCGCAAAGGTGCCCGGCACACCCTTCCAGCTCGACCCGGTTCAGGCCGCCTTCAATATCGGCGCGATGATCCGTTGGCTCGACTTCAACGACACCTGGCTTGCCGCCGAGTGGGGGCATCCGTCGGATAATCTGGGCGCGATCCTCGCGACCGCCGACTGGCTCTCGCGCACGGCCGTAGCGCACGGCAAGCCGCCGCTCACCATGAGGCACGTGCTTGAAGCCATGGTGAAGGCGCACGAGATCCAGGGCTGCATCGCGCTGGAAAACTCGTTCAACCAGGTCGGTCTCGACCACGTTCTGCTCGTCAAGCTCGCCTCGACCGCCGTGGCCGGGCAGATGCTCGGTCTCACACGCGACGAACTCATCAATGCGGTCTCGCTCGCGATGGTCGACGGCCAGGCGCTGCGCACCTATCGCCACGCCCCCAACACCGGCTCGCGCAAGTCGTGGGCAGCGGGCGACGCCACCTCGCGCGGCGTGAGGCTCGCGCTGATGGCGAAGACCGGCGAGATGGGCTACCCGTCGGCGCTCACGACGAAGACCTGGGGCTTCTACGACGTCTCGTTCAAGGGCCAGCCGTTCAGGTTCCAGCGCCCGTACGGCACGTACGTGATGGAAAACGTGCTGTTCAAGATTGCGTTCCCCGCCGAATTCCACGCGCAGACCGCTGCCGAAGCCGCGATGACGCTGCACGGCCAGCTCGCGCAACAAGGCAAGACGGCTGAGGACATCAAGCGGATCACGATACGCACGCACGCCGCGGCGATGCGCATCATCGACAAGACCGGGCCGCTCGCGAACCCCGCCGACCGCGACCACTGCATCCAGTACATGGTCGCCGTGCCGCTGCTGTTCGGCCGCCTCAGCGCCGCCGACTACGAAGACGAGGTCGCCCGCGACCCGCGCATCGACGCCCTGCGCGCGAAGTCGGTCTGCGTCGAAGACCCGCAGTTCACGAAGGATTACCACGACCCCGCGAAGCGTTCGATCGCGAATGCGCTCACCGTCGAACTGAACGATGGCACAACGCTGCCGGAGATTGTGGTCGAATACCCGATCGGCCATCGCCGCCGCCGCGACGAAGGTATCCCGCTGTTGATCGGGAAGTTCAAGGCCAACCTCGCACGCCGTTTCCCCGCGAAGCAGCAGCAGGCGATTCTCGATGTCTCGCTTGATGCGGCACGGCTCGACGCCATGCCGGTGAACGAGTACGTCGACTTGTATGTGATCTGAGCAATCAGTCAGCTTTCAGCAACCGCAGCTACGTGTAGTAAAGAGTAAAGCGTCATTTCCGCGATTAAACGAAGGAAAACACCATGGCCCACAATCTCCACAAAACGCTAAAGGAATTCGACAGCGGTTCCGGCAAAGGTAAGTTCTACTCGCTGCCGCAACTCGGCAAGCAGCTCGGCGTGAAGATCGATCGCCTGCCGGTTTCGATCCGTCTCGTGCTCGAATCCGTGCTGCGCAACTACGACGGCAAGAAGATCGCGGAAGAGCACATCGAGCAACTCGCGAACTGGAAGCCCAACGCGTCGCGCGTCGATGAAATCCCGTTCGTCGTCGCCCGCGTCGTGCTGCAGGATTTCACCGGCGTGCCGCTGCTCGCCGACATCGCGGCCATGCGCGGCGTGGCCAAGCAGGTCGGCAAGGATCCGAAGGTCATCGAGCCGCTGGTGCCGGTGGATCTGGTCGTCGACCACTCGGTGCAGATCGACTACTTCCGCCAGAAGGACGCGCTCGACCTGAACATGAAGCTGGAATTCCAGCGCAACAACGAGCGCTACCAGTTCATGAAGTGGGGCATGCAGGCGTTCGACACGTTCAAGGTCGTGCCGCCGGGCATCGGCATCGTCCACCAGGTGAACCTGGAATACCTCGCGCGCGGCGTGCACAAGAAGGCTGAAGGCGGCGATACGGTCTACTACCCGGACACGCTGGTCGGCACCGACTCGCACACCACGATGATCAACGGCATCGGCGTGGTGGGCTGGGGCGTGGGCGGCATCGAAGCCGAAGCCGGCATGCTCGGCCAGCCGGTGTACTTCCTCACGCCGGACGTGGTGGGCGTCGAGCTGAAGGGCAAGCTGCGCGAAGGCTGCACGGCCACCGACCTCGTGCTGACCATCACCGAAATGCTGCGCAAGGAGAAGGTCGTCGGCAAGTTCGTCGAGTTCTTCGGCGAAGGCACGGCGTCGCTGTCGCTGCCGGACCGCGCGACGATCGGCAACATGGCGCCGGAGTACGGCGCGACGATGGGCTTCTTCCCGGTCGACGAAAAGACCATCGACTACTTCAAGGGCACGGGCCGCACGCAAGCCGAAATCTCCGCCTTCGAGAACTACTTCAAGGCGCAGGAACTGTTCGGCATCCCGAAGGCCGGCGAGATCGACTACACGAAGACGCTGGTGCTCGACCTCGCGACGGTTGCGCCGTCGCTGGCCGGCCCGAAGCGCCCGCAGGACCGCATCGAAATCGGCAACGTGAAGTCGACCTTCACCGACCTGTTCTCGAAGCCGGTCGCGGAAAACGGTTTCAACAAGAAGGCCGACGACCTGGCCGCCGAATACGCAGTGACCGACAAGGTCAACCTGCATAACGGCGACGTGCTGATCGCCGCGATCACGTCGTGCACGAACACGTCGAACCCGTCGGTGCTGCTGGCCGCCGGCCTGCTCGCGAAGAAGGCCGTGGAAGCGGGCCTGACGGTCGCACCGCACATCAAGACGTCGCTCGCGCCGGGGTCTCGCATCGTCACGGAATACCTGACGAAGACGGGCCTGCTGCCCTACCTGTCGAAGCTCGGCTTCGAACTCGCGGCTTACGGCTGCACGACCTGTATCGGCAACGCGGGCGACCTGACGCCGGAGCTGAACGAGTCGATCGTCAAGAACGACGTCGTCGCGGCTGCGGTGCTCTCGGGCAACCGTAACTTCGAAGCGCGTATTCACCCGAACATCCGTGCGAACTTCCTGGCTTCGCCGCCGCTGGTGGTCGCTTACGCGATCGCGGGCAACATCACGCGCGACCTGATGACGGAACCGGTCGGCCAGGGCAAGGGCGGCCGCGACATCTACCTCGGCGACATCTGGCCGACGAGCGACGAAGTCAACGCGCTGCTCAAGTTCGCGCTGGACGCGGACGTCTACCAGAAGAACTACAGCCAGCTCACGAAGAAGGGCGACCTGTGGAGCAAGATCGAGGGCGAGGAAGGCCAGGTCTACGACTGGCCGAAGTCGACCTATATCGCCGAACCGCCGTTCTTCGGCGCGGACTTCTCGATGACGCCGTCGTCGGAAGTCGCTGAAGTCAAGGGCGCGCGCGCGCTCGGCATCTTCGGCGACTCGGTCACGACCGACCACATCAGCCCGGCCGGCTCGATCAAGGAAGACTCGCCCGCAGGCAAGTGGCTCAAGGAAAACGGCGTGCAGAAGGCCGATTTCAACAGCTACGGCTCGCGCCGCGGCAACCACGACGTCATGATGCGCGGCACGTTCGCTAACGTGCGGATCAAGAACCTGATGATCCCGGCGAAGGCCGACGGCACGCGCGTCGAAGGCGGCCTGACGATCCACCAGCCGAGCGGCGAACAGCTCTCGATCTACGACGCAGCGATGAAGTACATCGACGCCGGCACGCCGACGATGGTGTTCGCAGGCGAAGAGTACGGCACGGGCTCGTCGCGCGACTGGGCCGCCAAGGGCACGCAGCTGCTGGGCGTGAAGGCCGTGGTCGCACGCAGCTTCGAGCGCATCCACCGCTCGAACCTGGTCGGCATGGGCGTGCTGCCGTTGCAGTTCAAGGGCTCGGACAGCGTGCAGTCGCTCGGCCTGACCGGCGAGGAAACCTTCGACATCGAAGGCCTCACGGACGACTTCAAGCCGCAGCAAGACCTGACGCTCGTGATCCACCACAAGGACGGCAAGGATCAGCGCGTGCAGGTGCTGCTGCGCATCGACACGCCGATCGAAGTCGACTACTACAAGCACGGCGGCATCCTGCCGTTCGTGCTGCGCTCGCTGCTGGCAGCGTAAGCAAGGCGTTTTTTGCAGGTGCCGCGCCCGGCAACGGGTGCGGTCACACTTGGAGCCCGGCGCAAGTCGGGCTTTTTTTTCGCGTTGCGACGGATTTTTGATGGGCGTAAGGTGAAATCGCCTCTTGAGAACAGGCGAGCCTTATGAACCCCGGTCTACGGACGGCGTCCCGACCGGGATTTTTTTTGGATGCTTCGGGGAGTCGCGCGCCGCCTGAAAATCGGGCGCAGCGGGAAGAATTCGGTAAATGACGGATCACCGAATGAGGAGTTCGGCATCGCCCCAGCCAGAGCTAGACCCGTCACAAGCAGCATTATCGGGCCTCGCTTCCGATGCGTCATTAGCACAAGCCGCAAGAATCCATTACAGATATTGTCAAGATGCCGGGACGCGTCCTGTGGTCGCAGTTCTAGCGGCTGGCAGCGGCAGGATCCGCTTCCGCTAACATGGTGGTTTCGTCCACGCCGCCTCCCCTGCTTTGCCCACTTACACCCTCGCCTCAACCGTCAGCGCGGAGCTGGATATCCGCAAGAGCCGCTTTATCGGCCTGGCGATCCCGGTTGCCGACCGCGACGCGGCCATGCTCGAACTGCGCCGCCTGCGCGACGAACACCCCACCGCCACGCATGTCTGCTGGGCGCTGCTCGCGGGCGGCCAGTCCGGCATGTCCGACGACGGCGAACCCTCGGGCACCGCAGGGCGGCCGATCCTCGAAGTGCTGCGCCATCACGACCTGGACGGCGTGCTGGCCGCCGTGGTGCGTTATTACGGCGGCGTGAAACTGGGCGCGGGCGGCCTCGTGCGCGCCTACACCGACGCCATTGCGAGCGCGCTACAAGACGCGCCGCGCGTCGAGCGCGTGGCACAGGCGCGGCTCACGGTGGAAGTGGGCTATCCCGAAGAAACCCATGTGCGCCATTGGATCGAGCAGGCGCAATACACGCTCGTGGACAGCCGCTACACCATGACCGTGCGGCTCACCATCCAGTTGCCCGCGACCGCCGTGGACGCCGCGCGCGCCGCGCTGCGCGACCTCACCCAGGGACGCGCGGGCTTTCCCGAGCACGAGTGAGCAAGACTGGGCACGACTGGGCTGTGGGGCGATGCCTCGCCACGCTTGCAAACGTAGCGTTCGATAGCGTGCAAAAGCGCGCGCAAAAAAAAGCCGTCGATAAAGATCGACGGCTTAACAGGGGACGTGAAGAACAACCGCGAATCGACTATCGAATCGATCCGACGCACCCATCATGGCCCCGCAAAATTAAGGCAAACTTAAACGCGCGCAAAAGCGCGTGAAATCTTCCCTGACCGCGCGTGACGCGTGCTCGCTGAAAGCGCAGAATCCGTCGATCGCTATAATCGATTCGAGTCTGATTCGAGTCGGCCGGTGGGCAGCAAGCGATGACGAGCCTGCCGGTTGTCGTCCACGGGGAAGAACCGCCATGATTTTCGATCGACTGAGAGCCGGCGCCGGCGCAGAACGACGCCATCGTGTCTGGAGCAAACTGCGCATACTCGTTGCCGCCATTGGCACGCTGGGCTCGGCAACCGGCATTGCCATCGCCGTGATCGGCCTCGTGGAATTCAATCACGCGAAGGTCGTGGCGGGCGTACTCGTGATTATTTTTTCGACCGCCGTGTACGTATCGATACTGGCGCGCGACCGCAATCGCGTCGACTAGTGCCTGGCGTTGTGCTTCGCGCCTGGCTCCAATAACGCAAGCGCGCCCACTGGGAGGCGCGCCTGCCTGTGTTACTCCACGCGTGCGCCGTTGCGCGTCACTTCTACGGCCGTCGCGCCCACATAATCGGCGCGAATGTTGTCACCCACCTTCAGCTTTTCGATCGGCACGTCCTGCGGCACGCCCACCACGACCGTGCGCGTCGGGCCGCGCAGCGTCACCTTGCGATGTTTGCGATCGATCTTCTGCACCGTCGCCACCACCTGGACAGAGCGCGCGGTGGCCACCACGCCGCCTGAAGCGGGCACCTCCGCGGTTGTTTCAACGCGCGCGCGAATGCCCTTGGTGTCGACCTTGTCGGCACGCAGCAGCAGCGCTTCCTTGTAGACGATGTTGACCTGGTCGCCCGGCGCGAGCTTGCTGACGTCGCCGACGGCCGGATCCACCGCCACCGTCACCTGCTTGCCCTGCGGGCCACGCAACGTCGCGGAATTGGTTGCAGGATCCACGCTCACCACTTTCGCAACGGTCTGCACCTCGCCGGTTTGCAGCACCCCGACAGGCGCACTCGCAGCGGCATCGGGCGCCGATGCGGTCTGCGCGTAAAGCGGCGCCGAAATGGCAAGTGCAGTCAACATCGCGCTCACGCGCAGCATGTAAACGGAACGATCGCTGGCTCTCATGGCAGGCTTCCCTCGGAATAGATGTTGTCGAAACAAATAATTGCCACGCATAACTAACTAATTAAGCAGTTCTGGAATCCGGCACTCAAATCGTCTTCACTCATGCTTCATGCAATGCAGGCGCGAGCACGGCGTTGCGATAGTGGTCGTACACGCGCTCGCGCTCCTCGCTGGCGAGCTGGCGCTTCTCCGTGAGCTTGAGCATGCGATGCCGGTCTGCACCGAGCGTGGCGTAATAACGCTCCGAATGCAGGCGCCTGAAGCGTGTATAGAAGTCGGGGCCGGGCAGGCCCGAATCGGTCGCGAGCAACGAAGCGTAATCGGCCACGTGCGGCTCGCACAATGCAGCCGCCGCGGTTTCGAGCATCTCGTAGCGCTCGCGCAGCGGCACCTCCTGCGCGAACAGCGCGTGAAATGCGCCATAGGGCACGAGCCCGCGCCGGCCAGCCGCCCGTCGCAGCATCCGTTCAACCTTGTCGTCGAGTTCCTTGTTCATCCCCAATAGCCGTCAAGCGGTTCGCAGCGAGGTCGTGGATCGGATCACGGGATCACGATACCGGCCTTGCCCGTCCCGTCGGTTGAACGATAACCGGACTGCATAACAAGCCATAACTGCGCATAAACACGCATAGCGAAATGCGCAATTAAGCGAATCCGGCAAACCTGTTTATCCGAATCGACAAGCGTGCTTAATTCCATTCATACCGATTCGGAAAAGGCATTCTGCACAAATTTTCCGATTCGATCTCTTTAAGTGTGCCATTGCTGTGCATTCGCCACGTTAAAAAGGATTGCAAACGTTATAAAGTTTGCCGATTGGGTCTGATCATTACGCAAATACCCCCCTGAACCCGGCATTGTTGAGTGAACCGGACACGATCATTTTTTCCGATAGACCAGGAAAAACGCTAAGTCAAGCAGACTATTTTTCCGCCAGCTATACACAATCCATACAAAAACAATTATTAATATCCGCTGCGGGACAACCTGGGCCACGTGCCAGTGAAGCACTCCGGGCAATACCGCAAGCGCCCCGCGTGGGCGCCTCGTTTCGCCGTCCGCGATGGCCCCGCATTACGCAACAGACGTGCAGGACCGTAGCAAGCGACTAGACCCGCATGCACTGAGAGGGTTGACTGGAGCGGCGCTTCCGTAAGCCGCATGACCGGAATCTTTCGTTGACGAGTGATCACATGCTTACCAGAACCGAGAACTTGCCAAGCGTCGCGCGCCGAATGGCTGCCGGCCAGATGTTGGTGGATGGTGCGACGGTGAATGCCGTGGCCGACTCCTTGCACCTCTCCGCCCAGACGGTGCGCCGTTACAAAACCATCGTCGAGGACGGCGGGCTCACTGCGCTTCAGCAGATGAGCGTGGGCGGCCGTCCATCGGTACTCGACCAGGCCGCATTAGGCTGGATCGCAGGCGCGTTGCACGGCTCCGCCCGTGAGCACGGCTTCCCCAGCGACGCCTGGACCAACAGCCGCGTGCGCGAACTGATCGGCAGGCAATTTGGCGTGCATTATTCGCGCGTCTATACCTGGCAGATCGTGTCGAACCTGGGGCTGGGGCACCGCCTGTCGAAATCGGCGCGCTAAAGGCGCGCAGTTCAGGCCGCAGGCGGCACGAGCGCCTCGCCGGCCCATTCTTTCGCACGTACCTGGTTGCGCCCCGCCGACTTCGCTTCGTAAAGAAGCACGTCGGCGGCGGCCAGCAATTGCGCGCCGCTGCCGCCGTCGCTGGCTGAGCCATGCACCGGCGGCGCGCAGCTCGCACAGCCCACGCTCACCGTGACCCGGCCATAGCGCGAACCGCTATGCGAGAGATTGGCCGCCTCCACGCGACGCCGGATCTTTTCGGCGATCTTGCGCGCGTCTTCCAGCGGCGTACCGGGCAGCACGACCGCGAACTCTTCGCCGCCGTAACGCGCCGTCATGTCCGATGCGCGCCGCGTGCCCGAGGCGATGCGTTCGGCCACTAGCGCGAGCACTTCGTCGCCCGCGGCGTGGCCGTAGGTGTCGTTGAAGTTCTTGAAGTGGTCGATATCGAAGAACAGCACCGCAAGCGGCTGTTGCGAGCGCACTGCGCGCCGCCATTCGCCAATCAGGCGTTCATCAAGCGCGCGACGGTTCGCGAGGCCCGTTAGCGGGTCGGTCAGCGCGAGGCGCTGCAACGCCGCTTGCGCGAGCATCTTGTCGCGCAGGGCGAAAGCCAGGATCCATGACACCGCGACCCACGCGCCGCCAAACATCGTCGTCATCGCCAGCGCGAACCACGAGCGGCGCCGCCAGCTAGCAAGAATATCGTCGACGGCAGGCGCCACGCCCACGATGATCGGCAGCTTGCCCACGTGCGCGTAGGTATAGACGCGCTCCACGCCGTCCGCCTCCGAATGGGCCGTGAAGGTTCCCGCGTCGTGCTGCGAGATGACCCGGTAGTTGTGCCAGCTCGCATAATTCGCGCCGATGCCCAGCGGCATCATCGGCTTGCTCGCGAGCAGCGTGCCGTCCTGCATGATGATGAAGACGCCGCCACGCTGCCCCACGTCGATGCGCTCGACCAGTTGCTGGAAATACTCGACCCGCACGCCGAGCAGCGCGGCACCCGCGAACGCCCCATCGGGCGCATCGATGCGCCGTGACAGTCCGATCGACAGCACGCCCTGGCGCAGCCTGGATAGATAGGGCTTCGAAATAAACAGCCCTGCATGAGGATCGCGTTGCTGCGCAACGAAGTAGTCGCGATCGGCAAACGATATGCCGGGCGCCAGCACGCCGCTTTGCGAAGCCTTCACATGCCCTTGTGCATCCAGCACATACGCGCCGCCCAGATACGAGGCCGCCGTCGCACGGTCGAACAGCATGCGCTGGCGCAGCGCGTCGGGCAGCCCCCAGGTCTGCGCCTGCTGTGCGCCCGAGACCACCGCATGCAGCGAGAGATCGTAAAGCTCGACATTGCGCGCGATATCGCTTGAGACGATCCGCACGATGTTCGACGAATTCTCGGCGGCATGGCGCAGTTCCTCGGCGCGGCCGTCGTAGAGCGCGGCATAGGTCAGTCCCGCCATCACCGTGGCGGTCATCGTGCCGGCCCACGCCGCAAAAAAAGGATATTCGCCGATCAGCCCGGTGACATCCTTGCCGCGCGCGAACAGCCAGCGCCGGGCCCGCAGCCGCCAGCCCGCAGCGAACGCGCGCCCGGACGGCTCCTGCGCCGCCTCCTGTTCATCGATAGGACGATCCGCCAAGTACGCAATCCTCCGACAAAACGCCGCTCGTTGCGGCCTTTTTTACCGTTTGCGCCAGTCCTTCGGCACGGCTTGCACGCCGATGTCATCAATCCGTCACGCATGCTCCGCATGATCGGGAGCGTTGCTTTCACCGCCGCTTTCGAAGCGGTTTCGACTGAACAAATCCCCCTGTTGTCCTCTCACACCCGCTACACACAGGAGCCTGCTCGTCATGCCGGATCTTTCCCTGTCACCGCAGCCGGGCGCCGCGCCCGCGCGCGGTCGTAACGCGAGCCTGCTCGTTTTCCTGCTTGTCATCGCCGCCGGCGCCGTCTACGTAGGCATGCATCTCGCCGACGATCTCTCACCCGTGCGCGAAAGCTCCGCCTTGCCCTGGCTGCTGCTCGGCTTTGCCCTGCTGATCGCGCTGGGCTTCGAATTCGTGAACGGCTTCCACGATACCGCGAATGCCGTTGCGACCGTCATCTACACGCATTCGCTGTCGCCCAATCTCGCCGTGATCTGGTCGGGCGCGTGGAACTTCCTCGGCGTGCTGACTTCGACCGGGGCCGTGGCCTTCGGCATCCTGCAGTTGCTGCCTGTCGAACTGATCCTGCAAGTGGGCAGCAGCGCGGGCTTCGCCATGGTGTTCGCGCTGCTGATCGCCGCCATCATCTGGAACCTGGGCACGTGGTATTTCGGCCTGCCGTCGTCGAGCTCGCACACGCTGATTGGCTCGATCATCGGCGTGGGCCTGATGAACCAGATGATGCACGGCGCCAACGGCACGAGCGGCGTGGACTGGAGCCAGGCGATGGGCGTCGGCAAGTCGCTGCTGTTCTCGCCGATCGTGGGCTTCCTGCTGGCCGCGCTGCTGCTGCTCGTGCTCAAGGCGCTCGTGAAGGTGCCGGCGCTCTATAGCGAGCCCAAGGGCAACGAGCCGCCGCCGTTCTGGATCCGCGCGCTGCTGATCCTCACCTGCACGGGCGTCTCGTTCGCGCATGGCTCGAACGACGGCCAGAAGGGCATGGGTCTCATCATGCTGATCCTGATTGGCACGGTGCCGACGGCTTACGCGCTCAACAAGGCCGTGACGCCCGCCGAGACGCAGACCTTCATCGCCGTCGCCCACGAAGCCGCGAACACGCTGAACAAGTACGCGAACGGCGTGGCCGCCCCCGCCGATGCGCGCGCGGAAGTGGAGCGCTTTGTCGGCTCGCGCACGCAAACGCCCGCCACGGTGCCCGCGCTCGCCGCGCTGTCCAACCAGGTGGGCGAACAGGTTGGCGGCTACGGATCGATCTCGCAGGTGCCGCAATCGGTGGTCGATAACGTGCGCAACAACATGTACCTGACTTCCGAAGCGATCCGCCTGATGGACAAGTCGAAGCAGCCCGCCTTCTCGCCCGCTGACGCCAAGGCCATCGACAACTTCAAGGCGCAAACCGATCACGCGACCAAGTTCATCCCGACGTGGGTGAAGGTGGCGGTGGCGATCGCGCTGGGCCTGGGCACGATGGTGGGCTGGAAGCGCATCGTCGTGACGGTGGGCGAACGCATCGGCAAGACGCACCTGACCTACGGCCAGGGCGCGAGCGCCGAACTCGTTGCGATGGCAACGATTGGCGCCGCCGACGTCTACGGCCTGCCGGTCTCGACCACGCACGTCCTGTCCTCGGGCGTGGCGGGCACGATGGCCGCGAACGGCTCGGGCCTGCAATGGAACACGGTGCGCAGCCTCGTGCTCGCCTGGGTGCTCACGCTGCCGGTGTCGATCGCCCTGGCTGGCGCGCTGTACTGGGTGTTCCGCCACGTGTTCTGACCTGCCCCGGCCGGGTCGGCCAGGTCGGCCGGGATCGGTGCAATAAAAAAAGCCGCGTCTCTTAAGGAGGCGCGGCTTTTTTCGTTGCGATGACAACGAGATCAGTAAAGCTCCGGCACGAACATGTTTTCCGGCACCGGCTGGCGAATATAGTCCGGATGATGCACGCGCGCGGGCAGCGTCACCTGCGGATGCTCGATCTCGTGATACGGCACCTGGCTGAGCAGGTGGCTGATGCAGTTCAGGCGCGCGCGCTTCTTGTCGACGCCCTGCACGACCCACCACGGCGCTTCCGGAATATGCGAGCGTTGCAGCATCGCTTCCTTGACGTGCGTGTACGCTTCCCAGCGGCGACGGCTTTCGAGATCCATCGGCGAAAGCTTCCACTGCTTGAGCGGATCGTCGATCCGGCTCTGGAAGCGCACTTCCTGCTCGTCGTCGGTAATCGAGAACCAGTACTTGACGATCTGGATGCCGCTGCGCACCAGCATCTTTTCGAATTCCGGCACCGAGCGGAAGAACTCTTCGTACTCGTCGTCGGAGCAGAAGTTCATCACGCGCTCGACGCCCGCGCGGTTGTACCAGCTACGGTCGAACAGCACCATTTCGCCGCCCGCCGGCAGATGCTGGACATAGCGCTGGAAATACCACTGCGTGCGCTCGCGGTTGTTCGGCGCGGGCAGCGCGGCCACGCGGCACATCCGCGGGTTCAGGCGCTGCGTGATGCGCTTGATGACGCCGCCCTTGCCCGCCGCATCGCGACCTTCGAAGATCACGACGAGCCGGTGGCCCGTGCTGACGATCCAGTCCTGCATCTTCACGAGTTCGCCTTGCAGGCGGATCAGCTCGCGGAAATAGACGCGGCGCAGCGCGCGCGCTTCGTCGCTGATTTCGAGCCCGCCGTCCTGCCGACGGTCGTCGATTTCCATTTCGAGCTCTTCGTCGTAGGCGTCGATGAGTTCTTCGTTGAGACGGCGACGGCGCTCGCGTTCGGCTTCCGCGCTGTCCTCTAGCCCTGCGCGATCCATTTCGTTCATGGCGACTCTCCTCTTTCGATGAATGGCAACCCGCGGCGCTCGCGCTTCGCGTGCATCCCGGCATCGGATGTATCGCGCGCAGACGGACACGGCCACGCGCCACTATCGGCGCTACGGGTGTCACACATATTTCAAATGCATGAATGCGGGCCATACGACCCGATCGACTGCAAACTGCCTCAACCCAGCGGTCTGGCGAAGCTCAATTCATGGCCATCCGGATCGAGCACATGGAAATAACGCTCGCCCCACGGCGCATCCTGCGGTGCGAATTCAGGCGTGAGGCCCGCTGCGACGACCTGCTCGTAAAAGGCGTCGACATCCGAGACATACAAAATCACGCGGCCCCAGCCGTCGACCTTGCCGTGCGGCCCTTCAAGCAGGTTCAGGAAGCACGCCGGCCCGATCTCGCCCAGCACGAACGACGCAAATCCAGCAATCGACGGGCCAGGTTTGTGTGCGAAACCCAGCGCCTCGTAAAAGCGCACCGAACGCGCCATGTCGCTCACGGTGAGCGTCACGGCGCTCAGGGATTCGATACGCGCGGTGGGCGGGTTCATGGCCTTGCCTCCTTGTTGTCGGTTTGTCGTGCCGGCCCCTTCGCCTCATCGCGTCTCGTTCAGGCCGTATTCCTGCCGACTTTAGCAGTCTTTGCCCGCTATAAGCCGCCTGGCCGTCGCCTGGTCGTCGCTTGTCCGCCGCCCGGTCGTCACTCAGCCGCCACTGGTGCGCCGGGCTCGGCGCTTCGGGCTCGGCTTCGGCGGCGCGCCGACCGGCCACGTCGCGCGCTCACTGGTAGGGCCAGTTTCGAGCAAGCCGCTCTCCTCACCCACGCGCGCCCGCACGAAATCGATATGCGTCTGCATCGCCGTGCGCGCTTCCTCGGGACGGCGCGAGAGGATCGCGTCGCACAGCGTACGGTGTTGCAGCAGCAGCAGGCCGGACGCGTCTTCCGTCTGCTCGCGCAGACCCGTGCCGTTGATGGTGATGTGTTCGCGCAGCACGCCCAGCACGCTCGTGTGCAAGTGCAGGAACATCGCGTTGTGCGACGCCTGGGCGATGACTTCGTGGAGCTTCGCATCGGCGTCGGCTTCCGCGCTCTTGTCGTCGCTGTTGCGCGTGCGCTCCAGTTCGTCCATCAACTCGCGGATGCGCGCGAGGTCGTCGTCGCTCGCGCGCAGCGCTGCGAAATAGGCGGTCGCGCCTTCCAGCACCCGGCGAAATTCGAGGATGTCGTCACGCAGCGCCGGATGATCGGCCACCAGCTGGCCCCACGGCGAAGCAAAGCCCGTGCGCAGTTGATCGGTGACGAACACGCCCGAGCCCGCACGGCTCGCAACAAGACCGCGCGCGGCGAGGCGCTGGATCGCCTCGCGCACCGTGTTGCGGGCGACGCCGTAGTCCTGCGCCAGCATGCGCTCGGACGGCAGCTTCTCGCCCGCGCGCCACGTGCCGTCGAGCAGCGCGGTCTCCATGCGCCGCATGACCGTTTCGACGCGCCCATGCGCGCCAGCCCTGTCCCTCATTGCCTGTCCCCGAGCCTCAATCCGATGAGGCGAAAACCCACTGGTACAACCAGTTTGATCCCTTCGCCCGAAGCGGGAATTATGCGCCACAAACCAGCCGATCCGCGCCTACAGAGATACAGCGAGACATGAAGCCACGGACTTACCCCACCGGCCCCCGCCCCACCGACGTCTACCTGTTCGCGACCTGCCTCGTTGACCTGTTCGTGCCCCAGGCGGGCCTGGATGCCGTCAAGCTGCTCGAACGCGAAGGCCTCACGGTGCACTTCCCGCGCGGCCAGAGCTGCTGCGGCCAACCCGCGTACAGCAGCGGCAACCCGCGCCAGGCGCGCGAAGTCGCCCGCGCCCAGCTCGGCCTGTTCGAGCAGCCCTGGCCGGTCATCGTACCGTCGGGCTCGTGCGCAGGCATGATGCGGCACCACTGGCCCGCCCTGTTCGAAGGCGACGATCAAGCCGACGGCCGCGACGCCGCACGCGCCGAATCCATCGCCGGACGCGTCTACGAACTGACCGAATTTCTCGTGCGCGTGCTGGGCATCGATCTTGGCCTGAACGGCACTTACGGCGACGCCGCGAGCCAGCAACCCGAGGAGCGCGTGGTGCTGCACACCTCGTGCGGCGCGCGCCGTGAAATGGGCACGCGCGTGCATGGCGTCGAAGCCGTCGACGCACTGCCGGGCGTCACCCGCATCGACCACGAGCGCGAATCCGAATGCTGCGGCTTTGGCGGCACGTTCTCGCTCAAGCACCCCGACATTTCCGGCGCAATGGTCGCCGACAAGATCGCCTCGGCGTGCGCGACGGGCTGCAACCGGCTGGTTTCCGCCGACTGCGGCTGCCTGCTCAACATCGGCCACGCCGCCGAGCGCAAGGGCGCACCTTTGGCCGTCGAACATCTCGCCTCGTTCCTGTGGCGCCGCACCGGCGGGGAGGCCGCATGAGCATCGATCACGTCGATACCCTGGGCGCGCGTGCGCGCATGCTGGGCCGCCTGCGCACCAACGCACCAGCGGCGGCGACCAATGTGGAAACGCTCGATCAACGCATCGACGCGCACTACGCGCAGCGCCGCGCACACGACGCGGCGATGCTCGCCACGCAATCCGCGCGCATCGCGCAGTTCCAGCGCATGCTCGAAGCCACGCACGCCGACGTGGTGTGTGCGAGCGCACAGGCATGGCCCGCCGCGCTCGCGCAACGGCTCGCGGCCACGGGCGTGAAGCGCCTGCTGCTCGACACCTCCAGCCGCGAAGGCGCAGCGCTTGCAGCGGCGCTGCGCGAAAGCGCCCCGGCTATCGAGACCCGCACCTACGCCAAGCCGATCGAAACCTGGAAGTCCGAACTGTTCGACACGGTCGATGCGGGCTTTACGGTGGCCCGCTCGGGTCTAGCGGCGACCGGCACGCTCGTCGTCGTCCCGGATGCCAACGCGCCGCGCACCATGTCGCTCGTGCCGCCGCTGCACATCGCGCTGGTTCACGCCAGCACCCTGCACGCCGATCTTCACTCCGCGGTCGCGGCCGAACGCTGGCGCGACGGCATGCCGACCAATCTCGTGATGATCTCGGGGCCATCCAAGACCTCGGACATCCAGCAAACCACGGCTTACGGCGCACACGGCCCACGCGCGCTATGGGTCATCGTCGTGACCGACCACGGAGCCGCGCAATGAGCACGACCGCACACGCCGAACGCGTCGAAAACATCGAACACGCAAAAGCCGAAAGCCCGCTGCATTTCGTCCCCACCGCCGAATTTCGCGAGCGCGCCCGCACGGCGCTCGACGATCCGCAACTGCGCAAGAGCTTTCGCGGCGCGATGGATTTCCTGCAAGGCAAACGCGCCGCGCAATTCCCCGAAGCCGACGAGCTGGAAGCCCTGCGCGATATCGGCGAAGCGGTACGCCAGCACGCGCTCGCACGCCTGCCCGAGATGCTCGAACAACTCGAAACGCAGTTGCGCGCCAACGGCGTGCACGTCCACTGGGCCGAAACCGCCGACGACGCCAACCGCATCGTCCACGCCATCGCACAGCACCACGCGGCCACGCGCGTCATCAAGGGCAAGTCGATGGCGAGCGAGGAAATCGAGCTGAATCATTACCTCGGCGAGCGCGGCATAGCCTGCATCGAGTCCGACATGGGCGAGTACATCGTGCAGCTAGCGGGCGAAAAGCCCTCGCATATCGTGATGCCCGCGATCCACAAAACGAAGGGCGATATCGCGCATCTGTTCGAGGAGCACATCCCCGACACGCCCTATACCGAGGACGTCGATGCGCTGATCCAGACGGGCCGCCGCGCGCTGCGCCGCGCCTTTGTCGATGCGCAGATCGGTCTTTCCGGCGTGAACTTCGCCGCCGCGGATACGGGCACGCTCTGGCTCGTGGAAAACGAAGGCAATGGCCGCCTCTCGACCACAGTGCCCGACGTGCATATCGCGATCATGGGCATGGAAAAGGTGGTTGCGAAGCTCGAACATATCGTGCCGCTGTCGAGCCTGCTCACGCGTTCGGCGACCGGCCAGCCGATCACCACGTATTTCAACCTCATCAGCAGCCCGCGCCGTGAAGGCGAAAAAGACGGCCCGCGCGAAGTGCACCTCGTGCTGCTCGACAATGGCCGCAGCCAGGCTTACGCCGACGATCAACTGCGCGCCACGCTGCAATGCATACGCTGCGGCGCGTGCATGAATCACTGCCCGGTGTACACGCGCATCGGCGGCCATGCTTACGGCACGACTTACCCGGGCCCGATCGGCAAGATCATCTCGCCGCATCTGCTGGGCCTCGATGCAACCGCCGATCTGCCCACCGCATCGAGCCTGTGCGGCGCATGCGGCGAAGTCTGTCCCGTGCGCATTCCGATTCCCCAGTTGCTCGTGCGCCTGCGCACCGAAGCGAACCGCGATCCCGACGAAGCCGTCGCGCACCCGCTGCGCGGCCAGGGCGCGAACCATAGCCGCAGCGAACAGTTCATCTGGCGCTTCTGGAGCGGCGCATTCGCGCATCCCCGTGCATATCGCGCGCTGCGCTGGGCCGCTACGCGTTTGCGAGCGCTCGCGCCCTCGCAGCAAATGGGCTGGACGCAGCATCGAACGCCGCTCAAGCCCGCGCCGCGCAGCTTGCACGACCTGTTGCGCGAGCGCGACCAGCCGCAATAGCGGCACGCGCCAACATCATCAGGCATGCGAAATATATTCCAAGCCGTGCCTGACGATTTCCACATCATTTAGACCCGCATCATCGGAGGAGACCGTAGTGCAACCCTGGCTTCAAACCTATACCCCGCTTGGCAGTCTGTGGCTATCCGCGCTCGTGGCGGCCATCCCCATCCTGTTCTTCTTCGTCGCGCTCGCAGGGCTGCGCCTCAAAGGCCACGTCGCAGCGGCCATTACGCTCGTGCTCGCGCTGGGCGTGGCCGTCTTCGAATATGGCATGCCGGTGCGCCAGGCCCTCGTTTCAGCGGGCTTTGGCTTCGCCTACGGTCTCTGGCCGATTGCATGGATCATCGTCACCGCCGTGTTCCTCTACAAGATCGTCGTGAAGACGGGGCAATTCGAAGTCATTCGCGCCTCGGTGCTTTCGATCACCGACGACCAGCGCCTGCAACTGCTGCTGATCGGTTTTTCGTTTGGAGCCTTCCTGGAAGGTGCGGCAGGCTTCGGCGCGCCGGTTGCGATCACGTCGGCGCTGCTCGTCGGGCTGGGATTCGAGCCGCTGTATGCAGCGGGTCTGTGCCTGATCGCCAACACCGCGCCGGTCGCGTTTGGCGCGATGGGCATTCCGATCATCGTCGCAGGCCAGGTAACGGGCATCGACCCGTTCCTGATCGGCGCGATGGCGGGCCGCCAGTTGCCGCTGCTGTCGCTGTTCGTGCCGTTCTGGCTGGTCTTCATCATGGACGGCAAGCGCGGCCTGAAGGAAACGTGGCCCGCCGCGCTCGTCGCGGGCGGCAGTTTCGCGCTCACGCAATACTTCACGTCGAATCACATCGGGCCGGAACTTCCGGACATCACCTCGGCCCTCGTGAGTCTCGTTGCGCTCGCCGCCTTCCTCAAGGTGTGGTCGCCGCGTCGTGCCGCGCAAGGCGCGGCGTCGAATGTGCGCGTGAGCGGCGGCGCGGCCGCGCTCGGCGGCTTTGGCGGCAGTGCCAATCGAAGCACTGACGCAGTGTCCGCGAGCCGCCAGGCCTCGCCGTATAGCCTCGCGCAAACCGTGCGCGCCTGGTCGCCATTCATCCTGCTGACCGCCATCGTCACGGTCTGGAGCGTCAAGCCGTTCAAGGCGCTGTTCGCCGCGAAAGGCCCGCTTGCCGGCACCGTGCTGAGCGTCCATGTGCCGGGCCTCGACCAGCTTGTCGTGCGTACCGCGCCCATCGTTGCTTCGGCCAAGCCGTATGACGCCGTGTTCAAGCTCGACTGGCTCTCGGCAGTGGGCACCGCGATCATGCTGACTGCCATCGTCTCCGCGCTGATCCTCAAGATGAAGCCGCGCGCCGCCGTCGCTGCTTTCTTCGAAACGCTCGGCGAGCTGCGCCGCCCTGTCCTGTCGATTGGCCTCGTGCTGGCGTTCGCTTTCGTCGCGAACTATTCGGGCATGTCGTCGACGCTCGCGCTGGCGCTCGCCGGAACCGGCGCCGCGTTCCCGTTCTTCTCGCCGTTCCTCGGCTGGCTGGGCGTGTTCCTGACTGGTTCGGATACCTCATCGAATGCGCTGTTCTGCTCCTTGCAGCACACCACGGCGCACCAGATCGGCGTGTCGGACACCTTGCTCGTCGCGGCCAACACCTCGGGCGGCGTGAGCGGCAAGATGATCTCGCCGCAGTCGATCGCCGTCGCCTGCGCGGCGACGGGTCTCGTCGGCAAGGAGTCTTCGCTGTTCCGCTTCACGCTGCGTCATAGCCTTTTTTTCGCGGCGATTGTGGGCGTCGTCACGCTGATCCAGGCGTATGTCCTGACGGGCATGATCCCGCAGTAAGCCTCCTGACGCTTTTGTATCGCCCTTGAAAGGCCGTCGCCCGCACACGCGGACGACGGCCTTAAATTTTTATTCATCGATACTTTTAAGCCGCGTTTAAGGGACGAAATCTACGCTTGATTCGTCCGGTGCAGCAGGCCGGGTCTGATCGACGAACCGATAGAGGTGGAAAATGAATGCACGCTCAGTTCAATACAAGACCGCTGCGCTCTCGCTGGCTGCCACGCTCACGCTCGCACTCGGTGCGCAATGCGCATTTGCCGCGACCATGAACAACGTCGCGAACGGCCTGCCGCCTGTGCAACACGCGGGCGGCATTGCGTATGTATCGGGCGGCATCGGCAGCGACCAGTCGGCGGCGTTCAAGGCCGCGACCTCGCGCTATCCGCTCTCGCTCGAATTCGCGCGTCAATCGGCAAACGGCAACGAATATCTGGCCGACGTGCCCGTAACGATCGCCGACGCCCACGGCGACACGCTGCTATCCACACGCACGCATGGGCCGTTCATGCTCGTCGCGCTGCCTCATGGTCACTATGTGGTGAGCGCAAGCCACGATGGCAAGACCGTCAAGCGCGCGGTCGATGTCGGCAAGACGACACACGAACATGAAGCTTTTGTGTGGCCGACCTGAGTTCGACTTGATCGAATCGAGCAGCGCTCCAGCATCTGAAGCGCTGCTATCGCCAACGTTTGTTATCGTCATGCGTGATTTTCATGCTTAAAACAGGCCCTAAAAGATAAATCGCGCACCTGGCCGTCACCATTTTTGCGCTTGTGTCACGATCGATGCAGAAAAGAGTTGCGCGCGCATCGTGCGTAATTCTCGGGCGATGCGAACCGCATCCCGCGGCCTGCATTCGTTCGCCACACGCGCAACGAGATGATGACCACGCAACGATCCATTCGCCTCATCGCGAGGCGCACGGCCGCGTGGGGCGTTCCTGAAAGCCGCCCGCACGCGACACCCCGCCGCAGATCCCCTTACGCGCCCCGTCTGGCGCGCCACGACTCACATCAGCAAGACAGCATTGGCGCCCTTCAGGGCGGCACCGCGTCGCACCCCTGGCACTTGTCGCGCGGCGGCGCGTCACATCTATTGTTAGGCCGGGCGCGAGTCCCGTCGTTGCCGCGGCATTCACCGCGACAGTGACGAGGGGCGGCGCACGCTGATGTTCGATAGTCCGATCACCACCCGTCTCGCTCTTCGACCAACGCACGCAGCAAGCTCGACTCACACCGCACCTTCGCGGTGCACGCGTCGCTCGCGCGTTCGCGTACCGCAGTCAACTGCACGAGAGGAGTACTCATCGATGATTTGTCGCTTCGTCCATCATGGTGCGAACGGCCCGTCCGCCCCTGCGCGGGCTGTCCTCTATGTTTCGCTGATTGCAATGCTCGCGGGCTGCGTTTCACTTGCGCCCAGCTACGAGCAACCGCCGCTGCCAGTTGCACAGACCTTTCCCGATGCCGCCGCCCAGCAGGCCGGCGCGAGCGCGCTGAGCGCCACGACCATCGGCTGGAAGGACTATTTCACCGATCCCACGCTGCAAGGCCTGATCGCCGAAGCGCTCGAATACAACCGCGACCTGCAACTGGCGATCCAGCGGGTCGAGGAAGCACGCGCGATGTACGGCATCCGCCGTGCCGATCAGTTCCCGACGCTCGGCGTCGAAGCCGATCTCGCGCGCGCCCGCGTGCCCGCCGATCTGTCCGGCATTGGCCGCCCCATGACGGCCAGCCAGTACCAGGTCGGCATCGGCCTCGCGACATGGGAGCTCGACTTCTGGGGCCGCGTGTCCAATCTGAAGGAAGCGGCGCTGCAAAACTATCTGGCGAGCGACGCCGCGCGCCAGGCCGTCACGCTCACGCTGGTCGAGCAGGTCGCCAACAGTTATCTGAGCCTGCGCGAACTCGACGAGCGCATCATGCTTGCGCAAGCAACCATCGCCAGCCGCGAAAAGTCGTATCGCATTTTCAAGCGCCGCTATGAGGTAGGCGCGATTTCAAAGCTCGATCTCAAGCAGGTCGAAACCTTGTGGCGCCAGGCTGTCGCGCTTGGCGCACAGCTCCAGCAGGAGCGCGCCACGCGCGTGAACGCGCTTCAATTGCTTGTTGGCAAGCCCGTAGACCTGCCGCACGCCGACCTGCGCCTCGACGATGCGTCCGTCATGAGTGACCTGCCTGCGGGCCTGCCGTCCGACCTGCTCACCAACCGTCCCGACATCGTCGCCGCCGAATACCAGTTGCGCGCAGCCAACGCCAACATCGGCGCAGCGCGCGCCGAGTTCTTCCCCAAGATCACCCTTACCGGCTCGCTCGGCACGGCCAGCACGCAGCTCTCCGATCTCTTCACCGGCCCAAGCCGCGCGTGGAGTTTCGGCCCCGGCATTTCGCTGCCGATCTTCGACATGGGCCGCCGCGAAGCGAATCTCGAAGTCGCAAAGTCGCAGCGCGACCAGGCCGTGACGTCGTACGAGCGCTCGGTGCAGTCGGCATTCCGCGACGTCGCCGACGCGCTGGCCGCGCGTCAATGGCTCGCCGAACAGGTGGAGACCTTGCGCGCAACCGAACAAGCCCAGGCCGAGCGCGCACGCCTTGCGCAGCTGCGCTACGACCACGGCGCGTCGCCGTTCCTTGAAGTGCTCGATGCGCAACGCGACCTGCTGGTCGTGCAGCAGCAGCTCGTGGAAACGCGCCGCGCCCTGTTGTCGAGCCGCGTGTCGCTCTACGCGGCGCTTGGCGGCGGCGGCTTCGCCTCCAGCGCCCAGGCACCCGCCCCCGCTTCGGGCACTACACCGAATACTCCCTGATTAAAGGCCCCATCATGCAGATTTCAGCCCGCAAATGGATTCCCGCGCTTATCGTCATTGCCGTCGCGGCGGGCGGCTATTTCGGCTGGCGCTATTACGCGGATCGCGGCCCCGGTGAAGGCTTCGTGAGCGGCAATGGCCGCATTGAGGCGACCGAGATCGACGTCGCCACCAAGCTCGCCGCACGCGTGCAGGACGTGCTCGTGCAGGAAGGCGACTTTGTGAGCGCGGGCCAGACGCTCGCGCACATGCAGGTCGATACGTTGCAGGCGCAACGCAATGAAGCGACCGCGCAGCATCAGCAGGCGATCAACGCGGACGCGAGCGCGAAGGCGCAAGTTGCGCTGCGCGAAAGCGACCAGCGCGCCGCCGAAGCAGGCGTGGCCCAGCGCGAAAGCGAACTCGACGCTGCAAAACGCCGGCTCGCGCGCTCCGAAACGCTCTCGAAGGAAGGCGCATCGTCGATGCAGGAACTCGACGACGACCGTGCGCGCGTGCGCAGCGCACAAGCCGCCGTGGCCGCAGCGAAGGCGCAGGTCACCGCCGCCGCGGCAGCGGTGACGGCCGCGCGCGCGCAGCAGACCGGCGCGGAATCGGCGATTGCCGCCGCGCAGGCCACCATCGACCGCATCAACGCCGACATCCACGACAGCGACCTGAAGGCGCCGCGCGCGGGCCGCGTGCAGTATCGCGTCGCCCAGCCGGGCGAGGTGCTGGGCGCGGGCGGCAAGGTGCTCAACATGGTCGATCTTTCGGATGTCTACATGACGTTCTTCCTGCCCGAGCAGGCCGCCGGACGTGTGGCGCTGGGCCAGGATGTGCACATCATTCTGGACGCCGCGCCGCAATGGGTGATCCCCGCGAAGATCACCTTTGTTTCCGCCACGGCGCAGTTCACGCCCAAGACCGTCGAGACGCAGAGCGAGCGCCAGAAACTCATGTTCCGCGTGAAGGCGCAGATCGACCGAGACCTGCTGCAGAAGCACCTGAAGTACGTGAAGACCGGCTTGCCGGGCGTGGCGTGGGTCAAGCTCGACGCCAATGAAA
The DNA here is from genome assembly GCF_000685015.1 of Paraburkholderia bannensis NBRC 103871. Classification (GTDB taxonomy): domain Bacteria; phylum Pseudomonadota; class Gammaproteobacteria; order Burkholderiales; family Burkholderiaceae; genus Paraburkholderia; species Paraburkholderia bannensis. The sequence goes on from NZ_BAYA01000007.1 coordinate 115,544, forward strand.
CATGGCCCGCGAATCTGCAGGTGAAGGTGCCCTGATGAGCGAGCCCGCCGTCCGCATCGAACACGTCAGCCTGCATTACGGCAAGACCGTCGCGCTGCGCGATATCACGCAGGACGTCCCCGCCGGACTGATGGTCGGATTGATCGGCCCAGATGGCGTGGGCAAGTCGAGCCTGCTCGCGCTCGTGGCGGGCTCGCGCGCCGTGCAGGAAGGCAAGGTGTGGGTGCTCGGCGGCGACATGGCGAGCAAGGCGCACCGCGACGCCGTCTGCCCGCGCATCGCCTACATGCCGCAAGGGCTCGGCAAGAACCTGTATCCCACGCTGTCCGTCGAGGAAAACCTGCAGTTCTTTGGCCGCCTGTTCGGCCATGACGAGGCGGAGCGGCGTCGCCGCATCGACGCGCTCACGCGCAGCACCGGCCTCGATCCGTTTCTCGCGCGGCCAGCGGGCAAGCTGTCGGGCGGCATGAAGCAGAAGCTCGGCCTGTGCTGCGCGCTGATCCACGACCCCGACCTGCTGATACTCGACGAGCCCACCACGGGCGTCGATCCGCTCGCACGCGCGCAGTTCTGGGATCTCATCAACGGCATTCGCAAGGAACGCCCGTCGATGAGCGTGATCGTCGCCACCGCCTACATGGACGAAGCGCAGCGCTTCGACTGGCTGATCGCGATGGACGACGGCGCGATTCTCGCGACCGGCACGCCCGCCGAACTGCTGGGTCGTACGCAGACCGAATCGCTCGAAGAGGCCTTTATCGCGCTGCTGCCCGAAGCAAAGAAGCGCGGCCATGAGCCCGTCGAAATCACCCCGCTTCTAGCCGACGACAATGCCACCATCGCCATCGAGGCCAAAGACCTGACGATGCGCTTCGGCGATTTCGTCGCCGTCGATCACGTGAGCTTCCGGATCCGGCGCGGCGAGATCTTCGGCTTTCTCGGCTCGAACGGCTGCGGCAAGTCCACGACGATGAAAATGCTCACGGGGCTGCTGCCCGCGAGCGAAGGCCAGGCGTGGCTGTTCGGACATGAAGTCGATCCGCGCGACCTCGACACGCGCCGCCGCGTCGGCTACATGTCGCAAGCGTTTTCGCTTTATGGCGAACTGACGGTGCGCCAGAATCTCGTGCTGCACGCGCGGCTCTTTCATGTGCCCGAAGCCGATATTCCCGCGCGCGTGAGCGAAATGGTCGAGCGCTTCGACCTCGCCGAGTCTCTCGACACGCTGCCCGACAGCCTGCCACTGGGCGTGCGCCAGCGTCTTTCGCTCGCGGTCGCGATGGTTCACAAGCCCGAGCTGCTGATCCTCGACGAACCGACCTCCGGCGTCGATCCGGTCGCACGCGACAACTTCTGGCGCCTGCTGATCGCGCTCGCACGCGACGACCAGGTGACCATTTTCATCTCCACGCACTTCATGAACGAGGCGGGACGCTGCGACCGCATCTCGCTGATGCACGCGGGCCGCGTACTGGTAAGCGACACGCCTGCCGCCATCACCGCGATGCGCGGCGCGGCCACGCTGGAGGACGCGTTCATCGCTTATCTGGTCGATGCGGGCGCAGGCACGGCAGGCGATACGACCTCCGAACTCTCAGCGCTCGCTGAGAACCCGGACGAGCAAGCGCACGCCACACAACATCGCGGCTTCAGCTTCCAGCGCGCCTACAGCTATATGTGGCGCGAAGCACTGGAACTGCGCCGCGATCCGGTGCGCGCAACGCTCGCACTCGCGGGCTCGCTGCTGCTGCTTTTCGTGATGGGCTTTGGCATCAGCATGGACGTGGAAGACCTGCGCTTCGCCGTACTCGATCACGACCAGACCTCCCTCTCGCACAACTACGACCTGAACCTCTCCGGCTCGCGCTATTTCATCGAGCGTCCACCCATTGCGAGTTACGCAGAGATGGATCGCCGCATGCGCAGCGGCGAACTGGCCTTTGCGATGGAGATTCCGCCGGGTTTCGCGCGCGACGTGGCGCGCGGCAAGTCCGTAGACCTGGGCGTATGGATTGACGGCGCGATGCCGCAACGCGCAGAAACGGTGCGGGGCTATGTCATCGCCATGCACCAGAGCTGGTTGCTGCAACAAGCAAAGCAACGTCTGGGCGCCGACGCGCACACGGCCGTATCGGTCGAGACGCGCTTTCGCTACAACCCCGACGTGCGCAGCCTGCCCGCGATGGTGCCCGCCGTGATTCCGGTGCTGCTGCTGATGATGCCTGCGATGCTCACGGCGCTTGCCGTGGTGCGCGAAAAGGAACTCGGTTCGATCATCAATCTGTATGTCACGCCGGTCACGCGGCTTGAGTTCCTGCTCGGCAAGCAGGCGCCCTATGTGCTGCTCGCGATGCTGAACTTCCTGCTGATGACGCTGCTCGCCGTCACTTTGTTCGGTGTGCCGATCAAAGGCAGCTTCCCCACGCTGTTTGGCGCTGCCGTGCTGTATTGCCTGTGCGCCACCGCCATCGGCCTGCTCGCCTCGACCTTCACGAAAAGCCAGATCGCCGCACTGTTCTTCACGATGATCGGCACGATGGTGCCTTCGGTGCAGTTCGCGGGGCTCATCACGCCCGTGTCGTCGCTCGAAGGCGCCGGGCGCTTCATCGGCCAGGTCTATCCGGCCAGCTACATGCTGACCATCAGCCGCGGCGTGTTCAACAAGGCGCTCGACTTTGGCGACCTCTGGCAGTCCATCTGGCCGCTGGCGCTTGCCACGCCCCTCGTGCTGGGCCTGACCGTCGCGCTGCTCAAGAAGCAGGAGAGCTGATATGCGCCGACACCTCGCCAACATCTATCGCCTGGGCGTCAAGGAGCTCTGGAGCCTCGCGCGCGACCCGATGCTGCTGATCCTCATCGTGTTTTCGTTCACGGCGATGATCTATTCGTCGGCGACTTCGCGCCCGGAGTCGCTGCATATGGCGCCCATCGCCGTGATCGACAACGATGTTTCGCCGCTGTCCCAGCGCATCATTCATGCATTCTATCCGCCGCACTTTCTTGCGCCGCAAGCGGTCACGCCCGAGCAGGCCGATCGCGGCATGGATGCGGGCAACTACACCTTCGTGCTCAACATCCCGCCCAATCTCCAGCGCGACGTGCTCGCAGGGCGCGCCGCGCAGATCCAGCTCAACGTGGACGCCACGCGCATGAGCCAGGCGTTCACGGGCAGCAGCTATGTGCAGCAGATCGTCAACGACGAGGCAACGGAATTCGTGAACCGCTATCGCGCGCCCACCGAACTCCCCGTCGATCTCGCGATACGCATGCGCTTCAACCCGAATCTCACGCAGGCGTGGTTCGGCTCGCTGATGGAAATCATCAACAACGTCACGATGCTGTCGATCATCCTGACCGGCGCGGCGCTGATTCGCGAGCGCGAGCACGGCACCATCGAGCATCTACTGGTGATGCCCGTCACGCCCACCGAAATCATGCTCGCCAAGGTCTGGTCGATGGGCCTGGTCGTGCTGGTGGCCGCGGCGCTCTCGCTCACGCTGATCGTGCGCGGCGCGCTGCATGTGCCCATCGAAGGCTCGGTCGCGCTCTTTCTCGCGGGCGCGGCGCTGCACCTGTTTGCCACCACGTCGATGGGCATTTTCATGGCGACGCTGGCGCGCAGCATGCCGCAGTTCGGCATGCTGCTCGTCCTTGTGCTGCTTCCCTTGCAGATGCTCTCGGGCGGCAGCACGCCGCGCGAAAGCATGCCCGAGTTCGTGCAGAACATCATGCTGGCCGCGCCCACCACGCATTTCGTCGAGCTGGGCCAGGCGATCCTGTTCCGTGGCGCGGGCCTCTCCGTCGTCTGGCAGCCGTTCCTGTGGCTCGCCGTGATCGGCAGCGTGCTGTTCGCGCTCTCGCTCGCGCGCTTTCGCAAGACGCTCAGCCGCATGGCCTGATGCGGTTGGCGCCGTCGGCGCACACCATGTTTGCGTTCATGCCACATAGATGAACTCCGTCCCCGTTTGCGGCTATGATCGTGTGCTGCGGTCGAGCGGCCAGGGGAGCGGGCAAGCGATCCGCAGAGTCCAGACACGCGCGGTCGATTTCCCGGAGAGCATCGCATGGCATTGGGGTGGCTGGTCGTACTTCCGTTTATCGCAGCGGCGCTGGTCGCGCTCACGCCTCATCGCATGCGTGCGCTCGCGACCTGGATCGCGTTCGCGGCGGCGCTGTTCGGCCTCGGGCTGCTGCTGAGCGAACGCGTCGGCATGGCGACCTTCGGCGTCATGCAGTGGCGGCACGAATGGGTGCCCGACATCGGCCTCGCGCTGTCGCTGCGACTGGACGGCCTGTCCTTCATGTTCGCGCTGCTGGTGCTCGCCATCGGCCTGCTGGTCTTCATTTACGCGCGCTACTACCTCGCGGGCAACGACGCACTGCCGCGCCTCTATCTGCTGCTTCTGCTGTTCATGGGCGCGATGCTCGGCGTGGTGCTGTCGAACAACCTGCTCCTGCTCGTCATCTTCTGGGAGCTGACGAGCCTCGTCTCGTTCCTGCTGATCGGCTTCTGGCCGTCACGGCCCGATGGACGGCGCGGCGCGCGCATGGCGCTCACCATCACGGGCGCGGGCGGCCTCGCGCTGCTCGCGGCCGTGCTGCTGATCGGTCACGTGTGCGGCAGTTACGAGCTGAACGACGTGCTCGCCCAAGCGCCCAAAATCCAGCACGATCCGCTTTACCCGGCCATTTTGCTGCTCACGCTGCTCGCGGCGTTCACGAAGTCGGCGCAGTTTCCGTTTCACCTCTGGCTGCCGCACGCGATGTCGGCGCCCACGCCCGTCTCGTCCTACCTGCATTCGGCGACGATGGTGAAGGCCGGCGTGTTCCTGCTCGCGCGCCTCTATCCGGTCTTCGAGGGCACCGACTGGTGGACTTATACGGCGACGCTCGCGGGCCTTGTCACCCTCGTGGGCGGCGCGTCGATGGCGCTGTTCCAGCGCGACCTCAAGGGCCTGCTCGCCTACTCGACGATCAGCCACCTCGGCCTGATCGTGCTGCTGTTCGGACTCGACACGCAGCTCTCCACGGTCGCCGCGCTCTTTCATACGGTCAACCATGCCGTGTTCAAGGCGTCGCTGTTCATGGCCGCGGGCATCATCGACCATGAAACCGGCACGCGCGACCTGGGCCGTCTGCGCGGCCTGCGCAAGTACATGCCGCATACCGCGGTGCTAGCGAGCGTGGCGTCGCTGGCGATGGCGGGTGTGCCCTTGCTCAACGGCTTCCTGTCGAAGGAAATGTTTTTCGGCGAGACGCTCGCGCAAGGCATGTTCGGCCCGTTCAACTGGGCGATCCCGGTCGTGGCGATCGCGGCGGCGGCGCTGTCCGTGGCCTATTCGCTGCGCTTTGTGTGGGGCGTGTTCTTCGATGGCTCGACGCCGCACGACCTGCCGCACTATCCGCCCCACGAACCGCCGCGCTTCATGAAGCTGCCGGTGGAAATCCTCGTGGTGATCTGCCTGCTGATCGGCCTCTTTCCGCAGCACACGATTGGCCGCATGCTCGCGTCGGCGGCGTGGTTCACGCTGGGCGGCAAGCTGCCCGACTACAGCCTGAGCATCTGGCACGGCATCAACGCACCGCTCATTATGAGCGTGGTGTCGTTCGCGGCGGGCGCGGCCCTCTTTTTCCTGCGCCGCGATGCGTTCCGCCATCATCGTTCGGTGCTCTCGGACATGAATGCGAGCGAGGGCTTCGACCGGCTGGTGCAGCGCCTCGAAAAAGGCGCCGCCGTGATCGTGCGGGTGTTCGAAACACGTTCGCTGCCCGCCTATCTGTCGTGGATGATCGCGGCCATGCTGATCGTGCCGGGCTCCTACTTCTTCGCGCTCGGCGCGTGGGGCGGCACGCTCGCGCCGCTGCCCATCGACGCGCTCACGCTCTGCGGGCTCGTGCTGATGGCGCTCCTCGCCGTGGGCGTCGTGCTGGTGCGCCAGCACACGCTCTATTCGCTCGTCGTGCTGAGCACCTGCGGATTGCTGGTGACGCTCGCGTTCGCGCGCTTTTCCGCGCCCGATCTCGCGCTCACGCAGGTGTCCGTCGAAGTAGTCACGGTGCTCCTGCTCGTTCTCGCGATTTACTTCCTGCCCACGCTCCAACCGGTCGTCGAGACGATCCCCACGCGCCTGCGCAACGGCCTGCTCGCGCTGATGGGCGGCGGCCTGCTCGGCAGCGTCGCCTATGAGGTGATGACGCGCGAGCCGGTGCAAGGCATCGCGCCTTATTTCCTCGCCAACGCGTTGCCCGGCAGCGGCGGCCATAACGTCGTCAACGTGATCCTCGTGGACTTTCGCGGCTTCGACACGATGGTCGAGGTGAGCGTGCTGGTGGTCGCGGGCCTCGCCGTCAAGGCGCTGCTGCGCGGCCTGCGCCTGAAGGCATCGGGCACCGGGCCCGGCGGCCTGCCGTGGTCGTCGCAATCGCACCCGCTGCTGCTGGCGATCCTCGCGCGGCTGATGCTGCCGCTCACGATGCTTGTCGCCGTGTTTGTGTTCCTGCGTGGCCACAACCTGCCTGGCGGCGGATTCATCGCTTCGCTGATCGTCTCCATCGCGCTGCTGCTCCAGTACGTGGCAAGCGGCGTGTTGTGGACAGAATCGCGTATCCGCATTCAATACCGCGCACTCGCGGGGCTGGGCCTGCTCGTTGCGGCCGCAACGGGTCTGGGCAGTCTCGCGTTCGGCTATCCGTTCCTCACCAGCTCGTTCGGGCATTTTCATCTGCCGCTCATCGGCGAAATCGAGTTGAGCACGGCGATGCTGTTCGACCTGGGCGTGCTGGGCGCCGTAGTGGGCACGACGCTCACGATCGTTTCGCATCTGGGCGTGCGCGACAAGGACATGCAGTCCGTGGAGAAAAGCTGATGGAAGCCGCCTTCGCCGCCGCAATCGGAGTGCTGTGCGCAAGCGGCATCTATCTGCTGCTTTGCGCGCGCGTGTTCCCTGTGATCCTCGGCATCACGCTGTTTTCGTATGCGATCAATCTGTTCGTGCTCGGCATGGGACGGCTTGCAACCGGCAAGCCGCCCGTCGTCGCGCCGGGCGCGCAATATGCCGATCCCGTTCCGCAGGCGCTCGTGCTCACGGCCATCGTGATCGGCTTTGCGATGACGGCGTTCACCGTCGTGCTCGCGCTGCGTTCGCTGGCCATGACCGGCAGCGACCATGTCAACGGCGAGGCCATCGAAAGCAACAAGGAGAAGCTCGGCGCATGAATCACGCCCTTCTGCTCCCCATCCTGATCCCGCTGTTCGCGGCGGGCGCCATCGTCGCGCTGCCGGTGCGGGCAAAGCGCCTGCAACGCGCGCTCAACGCCGTGGCGATCGTCGCGCTGCTGCCGGTCGCCTGCTGGCTGACCGCGCATGCGGCGCAAGGCGACATCGCCACTTACGCACTGGGGGCGTGGCCCGCGCCGTTCGGCATCGTGCTGCAACTCGACCGGCTCGGTGCGCTGATGTTGCTGCTCACGGCCGTGCTGGCGTGCTGCTGCCTGCTAGGCACGTCGAGCGCCGATGCACGTCGCGGCCGCTATTTCCGCGCGCTGTTCCAGTTCGAGCTGATGGGCCTGAACGGCGCGTTCCTCGCGGGCGACCTGTTCAACCTGTTCGTGTTTTTCGAACTGCTGCTGATCGCGTCCTATGCGCTGCTGCTGCATGGCGGCGGCACGCGGCGCGTGCGCAACGGCCTGCACTATCTGCTGATGAACCTGGTCGGATCGTCGTTCTTCCTGATCGCGCTGGGCGTACTGTACGGCATCGCGGGCACGCTCAACATGGCCGACATGGGCGAGCGCCTCGCGCACCTCGACCCCGCCACGCTGCCACTCGCACGCTTCGCGGGCGCGACGCTGATGCTCGTGTTCGGCCTGAAGGCTGCCTTGTTCCCGATGTCGTTCTGGCTGCCGCAGGCCTACCGCAGCGCCATCGGCCCAGTGGCGGCGCTGTTCGCGATCATGACGAAGGTGGGCATCTACGCGATGCTGCGTTGCGACGCACTCGTGTTCGGGCTGGGGGCGGGCGGGGTGCTCGACGCTTTCATGCGCGACTGGGCGTGGTGGCTCGCCATCGCGACGATCGTCTTTGGCGCGCTGGGCGCGCTGGCCGTATCGAGCCTCAAGACCACCACGGGTTATCTCGTGCTCGTTTCGGTGGGACTCCTGATCGCCGCCATCACGCAGCAGACGCCGCTCGCCTGGAGCGCACTGCTCTACTACCTCATCAGCACGACGCTGTGTTCGGGCGCGCTGTTCCTGCTTGCCGATACGCTCGAACCGGAGGCGCTCGCGACGCCCGGTGCGACGGAACACGCGCTGGAACCCGCCTCGCTCGAAGCCCTTGACGACGCTGCCGCCGCTGCGATCTCGCCCGAATCCGATGGCGCGGCGGTCGCGGCTGCACGCGCCACGCATGCGCCCTGGCCTTCCAACGTCGCCGGGGTGCTCTACCTGGTCGCCGCCGTGGGCGCAGCGGGCCTGCCGCCGCTCTCGGGCTTTCTCGGCAAGGCGATGGTGCTCGCCGCCACGCCGATGAGCAGCGCGACCGTCCTGTGGCCCGCCGTGCTGGTCTCCAGCCTGTTGCTGATCGTCGCGTTGAGCCGTACCGGCACGCGCCTGCTGTGGGCCGAACCCGCCGCGCGCGCCGCCGCGAATGCGCCTGCACGCGCACCGCGCGGCAGTTCGGCGAAACTCGCCGCCTGCGCGCTGCTGCTGGGCTGCGTGGCGGCGGCCACGCTTGGCGCGGGTTCGTTGCGCCAGTATCTCGACGCCACCGCCGCGCAGCTCTTCGACCGCGCCGCCTACGTGCGCGCGATCCTCCCAGCGACGTCGGCAATGTCGGCAACATCAGCGACACCCGCCGCCGCACCGGCAAGCGGAGGCTGACCCATGCTCAAACGGCTGTTTCCGCATCCGTGGCTCAGCATCGTGCTGCTCGTCTGCTGGGTTCTGCTGATGAACGACGTCTCGCCAGGCAACCTGCTGCTCGGCGCGGTGCTTGGCGTCGTCATCGCATTCTGTATCGGCGAAGGTCTGTGGCTGCAACCGGTGCGCTTTGGCAGGCCGTGGCTGCTGGTGCGCCTGTTCGGCCATGTGCTCGTCGATATCGTGGTCGCCAATGTGGAAGTCGCGCTGCTCGTGCTCGGCCCGACGAAGCGCCTGCGCCCCGCCTTTATCGAAGTTCCGCTGGACAGCACGCACGAAATCGCGCTCGCCGCGCTGATCAGCATCGTTTCGCTGAGCCCCGGCACGCTGTGCGCCGAACTCAGCGACGACCGCACGCGCCTGTTCGTGCACGTGCTTGATCTCGACGACGAAGCGGCGCTCGTCGCCTTGATCAAGTCCCGTTATGAAGCCCCATTGCTGGAGATATTCGCATGCTAGCCATCGTGATCCCGGTCTCGTTCGCGATTCTAGGCGTCGCGTTCCTGCTCACGCTCGCGCGCCTGGTGCGCGGGCCGTCGCTGCCCGATCGCATCGTCGCGCTCGACACGCTCAATATCAATGCGATCGCGCTCATCGTGGTGTATGGCATCAGCCTGCGCTCGACGGTGTTTTTCGAAGCCGCGCTGCTGATCGCCGTGATGGGTTTTGTGGGCACCGTCGCGCTGACGAAGTATCTCCAGCGCGGCGACATCATCGAACTCAACTGACTCCCCCGCTCAAGAGGCAAGCCAATGCAAACCGCCGTCGAAGCCATCGTGTCCGTGCTGCTGCTCGTGGGCAGCCTGTTTACGCTGGTCGGCGCGATCGGGCTTTTTCGCCTGCCCGACTTCTTCATGCGCCTGCATGGCCCGACCAAATCGACCACGCTGGGCGTGGGCGGCATCGTGCTAGCCTCGGTGATCTACTTCAGCACTCACAACAATTACGCGAGCCTGCATGAGCTGCTGATTCCCGCGTTCCTGTTTCTCACCGCGCCCATCAGCGCACACATGCTCGCTAAGGCAGGCATCCAGCAGCGCGTGCCGCTCACGGGCGTCACGCGCGGACGCCCGCCCGCAACGGGCGCCTGCGCCGAACACGGCGACACGCGCGAGCGCGAAGACCTTGACGCATCAAGCGACCCTGCGCAAAGCGCGCGCCCGGCGAACAAGCCTGGCCAGGACGCGTGAACGCGGGCACTCGTAAAAGCTGCACATGGATTTTGCGCGTCACTCTGCCAAAGATATTTTTTAAAGCCGATTTAAAGACCACTTAAATTCTGGCTTAGGTCTTTTCCTCTATTGCCATCATCGCTGCGGGCGCCTGCTTTGGCGCGCCTTGCAACGCCTGCCGCTCCCCTTCGTTACCCCTCGTTACGACTTCGCTCACTCGTTGGCAAACCTGCGGCACAGCGATTGCTGAACATGCTCGCCCGGATGCAGCATCGCAATCCCCCTGGGTCTGCGAACGAACGCGAAAGGCACAACTGGAAGCCCATAGAAATAAATAACGCGCGCCGAACAACGCACTACAACGGCACTACACCGCGCGACTTCTACAGCTAAACCGAGACTCGATGAGGTGGATGAGATGAAGACGATTCGCACCCTGGCCGCGCTTGCGAGCGCGGCGGCCCTGTTGACCGCCTGCGGCGGCGGCGGCGGCAATGACGTCGGCAAGGAACTGGGCCTGCAAAACCCCGAGATCCATTTTGTGCACGCCCTGCCGGGCGGCGGCAACGTGGACTTTCTCGTGAACGGCAGCGCGCTGCAAACCAATATCGCGTACAAGCAGGTCACGAACTTCGCGAATATCAACACGGGCAACACCACGGTGGCGTATGCCAACACGGGCACGACCACGGCCATCGCCAGCGGCAACTTCCCGGATGTCGCCAAGGGCCACGAATATACGGTGCTCGCGCTGCCTGCTGCGACAGGCGGCGATATCGGCCTGATCGACGATCCGTTCGACAAGGGCCTGCTGTCCAGCAGCGCGCGCGTGCGGGCATTCAACGCCACGGTCAACGCGCAGAATCTCGACATCTATATCGTCGCGCCCAATACTGACATCAACACCGTTTCGCCGACCATGGCCGGCGTGGCGTTCAAGAATGCGGTGCCGGCCAGCGGCCAGGACTCGAACTACCTGAACGGCGGCACGTATGTGGCGATCGTGACGGTGGCCGGGTCGAAGACGCCGATCTTCCAGTCCGCCTCGTTCAATCTGGGCAACAACGCCGACTGGCTCATCACGTCGGTGCCGATCGCAGGCACGATCTCGCAACTCGCAGTGGGCCAGATTCACCTGCTGGTCGCGCAAGGCGGCAACACCTCGCAACCGGCTGTCGAGTTGACGAACCAGTTGACGGGTGTGTAATGCGGTAGATCCGCCGAGGTAGAGCCCGGACGCGGGGCGGATTCACGCCCCGCGTCCGGCTTTATGCGCCTCGTCCAGTACGAAGTCGATAAACGTGGACGCTGCGCGCGTGTGATGACGGTTCGGCATATAGAGCATGTACATGTGCGTGCCGAAAATACTCAGGCGCCACGCGTCGAGCGACGTCACCACCTGGCCCGCGCGCATATCGTCGTGCACCACGTAATCCGGCACGATGCCCACGCCCAGCCCGGCCAGGATCGACTGGCGCAGGAACAGGAAGTTTTCCGAAATAATCGACGGTTCCAGCAGGACTTCGTGCCGTTCCTCTTTCAGGTAGGCCGCCAGCCTTAGTTGCCGCCCCACCACCGTGGCGGTGATGAGCGGCGCGCGCGCAAGATCTTCCAGCGTTTGCGGCATGCCGTGTTCCGCCGCCCATTGCGCCGACGCGCACGCCAGGTACTTGACCGCTCCCATATCGCGCGCCACGAGGTTCTGCGGCGGCTCGTGCATCACCCGCACGGCGATATCGACTTCATCGCGCAACAGGTCTTCGACGCGATTTTCAAACATCACGTCGAGCACGATGCCCGGATAAAGCCGCTTGAAGCGGATCAACCACTCCGACATCACGAGTTGCCCGTAGCCGCTCGGCACCGAAAGCCGCACGCGACCCTGCAGGCTCTGCCCCAGCGTCGAGACCGACTCGTGCGCGGCAAGCAGCGCATTCTGGATCGTGCGGCCATGCTCATAGAGCTTCAGGCCGATCTCGGTCGGCTCCACGCGGCGCGTGGTGCGGCGCACGAGTTGCAGGCCGATCGACTTTTCCAGGTGATTGAGGTGGTAGCTCACGTTCGCGCGGCTCATCTTGAGGCGGCGCGCGGCCTCGCTCAGGTTGCCCGCGTCGAGGATCTCCACCAGCAGCGTCAGCGCATTAACGTCCACGGCTCTTTCCACGCATGACCCGGAATCGGGTCGATTGTCAAAAATTCTTTGACAGCATGTCAACGAACGATGGGATTGTCAATGAACCCTGGCATCCACACAATGAAGTCCATTATTGGAGAACCGCCGCCAGAACATCCCGGTCGGCCCCTAAATCAGGAGACACGCTTCATGGCAATCGACACGGCCGCTTCCGCCAATTCCCCCGCTTCGCCCGCTTCCCCGGTCACACACGAACTACGCGGCAAGGTGCTGCTCGTCACCGTGGACAATCCGCCCGTCAACGCGCTGGGCGTCGATGTACGCCGCGGCCTGGCCGCCGCCATCGAGCACGCCGAAGCGAACGCCGCCGTGCAGGCCGTGCTGATCATCGGCGCGGGGCGCAACTTCATCGCCGGTGCGGACATCCGCGAGTTCGGCAAGCCGCCGCAGCCGCCCGCGCTGCCCGATGTCTGCAACCGTATCGAAGCCAGCCACAAGCCCGTGATCGCGGCGATTCACGGCGCGGCGCTGGGCGGCGGCCTGGAAATCGCGCTTGCGGCGCACTATCGCCTGGCGGTGGCGGGCGCGAAGCTCGGCCTGCCCGAAGTGCAACTGGGCCTGCTGCCCGGCGCAGGCGGCACGCAACGCACGCCGCGCCTGATCGGCGCCGAAGCCGCGCTCGCGTTGATGCTCAGCGGCAAGCACATCGGCGCACAGGAAGCGCTCAAGCTGGGCCTTGTCGATCGCGTGGGATCGAGCGACGACATCCTTGCCGAAGGCCTTGCCTACGCGCAGGAACTGCTGGCCGCGCACGCGAGCGTGCGCCGCACGCGCGACGCGCAGGCGCTGGCCGACCGCACCGCCGCGCAAGCCGCCATCGACGCCGCGCGCGCCGAGACCGCGAAGAAATCGCGCGGCCTGTTCTCGCCGCTGAAGATCGTCGATTGCGTGCAGGCCGCGCTCGACCAGTCGTTCGAAGAAGGCCAGCGCGTCGAACGCAAGCTGTTCCTGGAATGCCTCGACAGCCCGCAGCGCGCGGGCCTCGTGCACGCCTTCTTCGCCGAGCGCGAAGTGCAGAAGACGCCGGAAGCCAAGACCGCTAAACCGCGTGCGATCGAAACCGTCGGCGTGGTCGGCGGCGGCACGATGGGCGCGGGCATTGCGGTGGCCGTGCTCGATGCGGGCCTGCCCGTGACGATGATCGAGCGCGACGACGCCTCGCTCGCACGCGGGCGCGCGCACGTGGAAAAGGTCTACGACGGCCTGATCGCAAAGGGCCGCATGAAGCCCGAAGCGAAGGACGCCATTCTCGCGCGCTTTACCGGCAGCACGTCGTATGACGCGCTCGCCACGGTCGATCTCGTGATCGAAGCGGTGTTCGAAGAGATGGGCGTCAAGCAGGCCGTATTCGCCGAACTCGACCGCGTCTGCAAGCCGGGCGCCGTGCTCGCGACCAACACCTCGTATCTCGACATCGACGCCATTGCAAACAGCGTGAAGCGCCCGCAGGACGTGATCGGCCTGCACTTCTTCTCGCCGGCCAACATCATGAAGCTGCTCGAAGTCGTGGTGCCGAAGCAGGTCAGCGCCGACGTCGTCGCCACCGCGTTCGAACTCGCGAAGAAGCTGCGCAAGGTGCCCGTGCGCGCGGGCGTGTGCGACGGTTTCATCGGCAATCGCATTCTCGCCGTCTACCGCACCGCCGCCGATCACCTGATGGAAGACGGCGCGTCGCCGTATCAGGTCGACAAGGCCGTGCGCGAATTCGGCTATCCGATGGGCCCGTATCAGGTGGTCGACCTGGCGGGCGGCGATATCGGCTGGGCCACGCGCAAGCGTCGCGCCGCCACGCGCGACCCGAAAGCGCGTTACGTGCAGATCGCCGACCGTCTGTGCGAACGCGGCTGGTTCGGCCAGAAGACGGGCCGCGGCTTCTACCTCTACCCCGACGGCGCACGCACCGGCACGCCCGACCCCGAAGTCGAATCGATCATCCGCACCGAGCGCGAACGCGCAGGGATCGAACCGCGCAGCTTCAGCGACGAGGAAATCCTGCGCCGCTACATGGCCGCGATGATCAACGAAGGCGCGAACGTCGTGCACGAAAAGATCGCGCTGCGCCCGCTCGACGTGGACGTGACCTTCCTCTACGGCTACGGCTTCCCGCGCCATCGCGGCGGCCCGATGCATTACGCCGATACCGTTGGCCTCGCAAACGTGCTCGCCGATATCCGCGAGTTCGCGAAGGAAGATCCGCTGTTCTGGAAGCCGTCGCCGCTGCTGGTCGAGCTGGTGGAACGCGGTGCGAATTTCGCGAGCCTGAATCAATCGGCCTGATGGTACTGGTTGCACGCGCAACGAATAAAGGGAATCCCTCGAACATGAACCTCAACTTTACCGCCGAAGAAGAAGCCTTCCGCAGCGAAGTGCTCGACTTCCTGCGCGAGCGCCTGCCGCAGCGCATCGCCAGCAAGGTGCGCAACGGCCAGCACCTCACGCGCGACGACATGGCGCAATGGCACGCGATCCTCAACGAAAAGGGCTGGCTCGCGAATCACTGGCCGAAGGAATACGGCGGCCCCGGCTGGAGCGCCGTGCAGAAGTTCATCTTCGAAAACGAATGCGCGATTGCCGCCGCGCCGCGCATCGTGCCGTTCGGCGTGAACATGCTCGGGCCGGTGCTCATCAAGTACGGCAACGAAGCGCAAAAACGCCATTGGCTGCCGCGTATTCTCGATGGCTCAGACTGGTGGTGCCAGGGCTATTCGGAACCGGGCGCGGGTTCGGATCTCGCGGCGGTGCGCACGGCCGCCGTTCGCCAGGGCGATCACTACGTCGTCAACGGCCAGAAGACGTGGACGACGCTCGGCCACTACGCGAACATGATTTTCTGCCTCGTGCGCACCGCCACCGATGTGCGCAAGCAGGAAGGCATCAGCTTTTTGCTGATCGACATGAACACGCCCGGCATCGAAGTGCGGCCGATCATCACGCTCGACGGCGAGCATGAAGTCAACGAGGTGTTCTTCACCGATGTGCGCGTGCCGGTGGACAACCTCGTCGGCGAAGAGAACAAGGGCTGGACTTACGCGAAATATCTGCTCACCTACGAGCGCACCAATATCGCGGGCGTGGGCTTTTCCGTGGCGGCGCTCGCGCGGCTGAAACTGGCCGCGCAAAAGGTCACGCGCAACGGCAAGCCGCTCGCGCAGGATCCGCAATTCGCCGCACGGCTTGCCAAAGTCGAGATCGACCTGGAGAACATGAAGACCACGAACCTGCGCGTGATCGCCGCCGTGGCGGGCGGCGGCGTGCCGGGCGCGGAAAGCTCGATGCTGAAGATTCGCGGCACCGAGATCCGCCAGGAGATTTCCTCGCTGCTGCGCCGCGCGATGGGCCCCTATGCTGCGCCGTTTATCGAAGAAGCCTTGCAGGAAGGCTTCGACGGCGAACCGGTCGGCCCGGAAGAAGCCGCCAGCGCCGCCGCGCTCTATTTCAACAATCGCAAGCTGTCGATTTTCGGCGGCTCCAATGAAATCCAGAAGAACATCATCTCCAAGATGATTCTCGGTCTTTAAGAGGTCTTGCGATGAATTTCCAGCACACCGAAGACCGCCGCATGCTCGCGGATACGCTCAATCGTTTCATCTCGGAGCAGTACGGATTCGAGACGCGCGATAAAATCGCGCGCTCCAGTGAGGGTTTCAGCGCGGACATATGGCGGCGTTTTGCCGAACTCGGCGTGATCGGCGCGCTGTTCGACGAGGCCGATGGCGGCTTTGGCGGCCAGGGTTTCGACGTGGCCGTGGTGTTCGAGGCGCTCGGGCGCGGGCTCGTGGTCGAGCCGTTTCTCGATACGCTGATCGTGGGCCGCGCGCTTGCGCATGCGGGCAATGACTCGCAGCGCGAGCGTATCGCGGCGCTGATCGACGGCTCGCAGATCGCAGCGCTCGCGCACGACGAACCCGGCTCGCATTACGAGGCGTCGCGTGTAAGCACGCGTGCCGAAAAGGATGGCGACGGCTGGCTGCTGCAAGGCGCGAAAGGCGTCGTGCAGCATGCGGAACATGCGGACGTGCTGCTGGTTTCGGCGCGAACGTCGGGAGCTGAATTCGACGAAGCGGGCATTGCGCTCTTTCTCGTGCCACGCCATGCCGAAGGCGTGAACGTGCGCGGCTATCGCAAGATCGACGGGGGACGCGCGGCGGAAGTCACGCTCGACAACGTGAAGGTCGGCGCGCAGGCATTGCTCGGCGCGCAGGGCGGCGGCTTCGCCACGCTCGAACACGCAACCGGCTACGGCCTGATCGCGCTGGCGGCGGAAGCGCTTGGCGCAATGGACATCACGCGCGATTTCACGCTTGAGTATCTGCGTACGCGCAAGCAGTTCGGTTTGCCGCTCGGCAGCTTCCAGGCCTTGCAGCATCGCATGGCCGACCTGCTGCTCGACATCGAACAGGCGCGCTCGGCGGTCATCAACGCGGCGGCCGCCGTCGATGCACCGCGTGTGCAACGCGAGCGCGCCCTGTCGGCGGCGAAGTACACGATCGGGCACATCGGCGCGCGCGTGGCCGAAGAAGCGATCCAGCTGCACGGCGGCATCGGCATGACGTGGGAGCTGCCGCTCGCGCACTACGCCAAGCGCCTTGTGATGATCGATCATCAGCTCGGCGACGAAGACCATCATCTCGCGCGTTACATCGCGCTGAATGCACTGGAAAGCGCTGCGGCGTGAGTCAGGCGTGGAAGGCCGCGCCCTGCACGCTCACGCGCGGCCTTCCCTCCACAACGAATCAGGAGTGCCTGCTGATGCAGACGGAAAACAATGGCCTGCCGCTGGCGGGCGTGCGCGTGCTCGATCTTTCGCGCATTCTCGCGGGGCCTTGGAGCGCGATGGTGCTCGGCGACCTCGGTGCGGAAGTCATCAAGGTCGAGCATCCCGATCGCGGCGACGATACGCGTGACTGGGGCTTGCGCATCGGCCAGACCGAGACCGCGTACTTCAACAGCGTGAACCGCAACAAGCGCTCGATCACGCTCGACCTGCAAACGCCCGAAGGCCAGCAGATCGCGCGCGACCTGGCGAAGACCTGCGATGTGGTGGTGCAGAACTTCAAGTTCGGCGGCGCGGAAAAGCTCGGCCTGGGCTATGAGCAATTGAGCGCGGAGAATCCGCGCCTGATCTACTGCTCGATTTCGGGCTACGACCGCACGGGTTCCGAGGCGAAGCGCCCCGGTTACGACCTCGTCGTGCAGGGCGAAGCGGGCTTGATGGCGCTGAATGGCGAGGCGACCCAGCCGCCGCTCAAGTTCGGCGTCGCGGCGGTCGACCTGTTCACGGGCATGTATTCGGCGCAGGCGATGCTCGCGGCGCTGTACCAGCGCGAGCGCAGCGGGCGCGGCCGCCACATCGAAATGGCGCTGTTCGATTGCGGCCTCATGATCACCGCCTACTACGGGCTGGAGGCGCTCGTGATGGGCGAAGATCCGCCGCGCTACGGCAACGATCATCCGTCCATCGTGCCGTATGGCGTGTTCGATGCGGCGGACGGGCCGCTCGTCATCACGGTCGGCAACAACAGCCAGTTCGAACGCTTCGCACGCGAAGTGATCGAGCGCCCCGATCTGGCCGACGACGCGCGCTACAAGACCAATATCCAGCGCTCGCAGAATCGCGCGGCGCTGCTGCCCGAACTCAAGCGCGAACTGGGCAGCCGCCCGCGCAAGCTGCTGCTCGAACGCCTCGCGCAAGCAGGCATTCCGTGCGGCGAAGTCGCGGGCCTGCGCGAGGCGCTGCTGTCGGCGCGCGCCACCGAGGCGGGTCTCGTCACGCAGCAGCCGCACCCGCACACGGACAGCGGCACGACGCCGGTGCTCGCGCCGCCGTGGCGCTTCGACGGCGAACGCATGCCCGTGCGCCGCGCCCCGCCGCAACTGGGCGAGGCCACGCACGAGGTGCTGGCCGCGACGCTCGGTTATTCGGACGAGCAGCTTGCGCAATTGAAGGACAAGGGCGTGATCTAGCCCGCTGAAACCCGCTTCCGTTCAGGCGGGATCGGGAGTTGCGGACTCAAACCCGCGCAGACGCCCCGCCGCGTATGCAGGACGCACGCGCCGCGGGGCGTTTTCGTTGCGGCCGACACGGCATCGCACGCACATCGCCGCACCCGGTTATATTGCGCGTGGAACGGCGCGCGGGCCTGAGCGCGCCCGTCGTCATCCCGCTCAACACCGTCACGCCCCGACACCGCGCCTTCGAGATGGAGCACGCCTACGTCCAGTTGCTGCACCTGCTCGCCGATTACCCCGGCTGGACGCTCGCGTTCGTGGTGGTCGCCGCGTTCCTCGAATCGCTGGCGCTGATCGGCACGTTCTTCCCCGGCAGCACCGCCATGTTCATCGCGGGCGCCTTTGCGGGCACCGGCACGCTCAACCTGGGCTGGCTGTTCGTCTGCGCCATCGGGGGCGCGGTCGCCGGCGACGCGCTGAGCTTCTGGCTCGGCCATCGATACCGCGACCGCATCGCACGCGTCTGGCCGTTCAGCAAGCACCCCGCCATCCTCGAAAAAGCCCAGGCCTACTTCGTCAGCCACGGCACGCGCAGCGTGATTCTCGCGCGCTTCGTCGCGCCGCTGCGCGCCGTGGTGCCGATCGTCGCGGGCATGGCGGGCATGGCGCCGTGGCGCTTTTTCATGATGAACGTGGTGTCGGCGCTGGTGTGGGCGCCCGCGCACATCCTGCCAGGCGTGGTGTTCGGCGCGTCGCTGCAACTGGCGGGCGCGGTGTCGTTCCGGCTGGTGGTCGCGCTCGCCATCATCGCGCTCACGCTGTGGCTCGTCTGGCGCTTCACGCACGTGCTGCTGGTGCACCTGGACAACTGGGCGAGCGCGTCGCGGCGCGGCGTGTCGCGCTGGGCGGCGCAGCATGAAGGCGCGGCCGCGCGGCGGCTCGTGCGCCTGCTCGACCCGAAGCAGCCCGCGCTGGGCGCGGTGCTCGCGATCACGGCGCTCGTGCCGCTGTGCGCGGCGGTGTTCTCCTATGTGCTCGGCAACCTGCTGAGCGGCGATCCGCTCGTGCAGATCGACCAGTCGGTGCGCCAGTTCCTGCAATCGATCCACACGACCTGGGCCGACACCGTGCTCGCGCACGTCGAGACCCTCGGCAGCAACTACACGCTCGCCGCGCTCGTGCTGACCGTGACCGCCTGGATGGCCGTCGAGCGGCGCTGGCGCACCATCACCTACTGGATGCTGGCGGCGGCGCTTTCGCAGGTGCTGATCCTCGTGCTGCGCTTCGCCATCCACCACGGCTCGCCGGGCGCGGCGCACGTGGGCGCCTACGTGTTCCCGAGCGACCGGGTGGCGTCCATGGTGATCGTCTATGGCTTCACGATGTTCCTGCTGGTGCGGCGCGTGAAGATGATCGAGGCGGCCATCGTCGCGACGGTCGGCAACGGCATCGTGGTCGCGGTCGCTTTCGCGGGGCTGTATTTCGACCGCTTCCTGTTCTCCGACGCCATTGGCGGCGCGGCCTTCGCGTCGATCTGGGTGGCGGCGGTCGTGCTGCTTTCGCTGTGGCGTTATCCGGCGCGGCCGTCCGAGCGCAACGTCATGCCGGCGATCGTGTTCGTCGTGCTGGCAGTCGCTTTCGTGTTGCAGCGCGGCGTGGCCGAGCGTCAGGCGGAACTGGCGTCGAGCGTCACGCAAACGCCCACGGTCGTCGCGCAGATGACGTGGACCGACACGCTCTGGCGCAACCTCGCCTGCTACCGCGTGGACATGAAAGGCGAGCGGCGCGAGCCGATGACGCTCCAGTGGGCCGCCAGCGCCGCCGACCTGCGCGCCGCGCTGCTCGAAGCGGGCTGGACTGAGGGCGGCCAGTTCACGGCGAAAAGCGTGCTTTCGCTGATCGCGCCGAACGTGGACGCGCTGTCGCTGCCGCTGCTGCCCAAGCTCAATAACGGCTTGCCGTCGCCGCTGGTGTTCGCGCGTGTGCACATCCCCGACGATCCGGCGCGCCCCGGCAGCCGCCGCGACGTGCTGCGCTTCTGGCCGACCGGCTATGCGCTGGCCGCGCGCGCGGACTCGACGGCGGCGGAAGACGCGCGCAACGACCTGCAAGCCGATGCGATCACGCCCGCGACCCGCGTGGTCAGCGATGCGGCCGGGAAAAAGGTGATCGCCGCACCGCCAGGCCCCGAACTCACGCCGATCTGGGTCGGCTCGATGGTTCACGAGCGCCTGCGGCGCGCGTCGTGGCCGTTCAACGTGCTCACCACCTACGTCGACCATGACCATCGCACGCCGATCGTGCTCGACGGCAAGAGCGGCGGGCCGCCCGCCGGCTGGCGCGCCGTCACCATGCCTGGCAGCGAGGGCTGCGAGGGCCGGGCCGTGATGCTGGTGGTGTCGGGCGGACGTTAACAGTCTTTGAGGCTTTGAGGCTATGAAGCCTTGGGGGCGTCAGCCTTTCGGCCCGTCGCCCCAGTTGCCCGCCGCATGAAAATGGTCGATGCGCTTGCGAGCGTCGCTGTAGGCCGCGTCCAGCGCGGCATCGGGGCCGACGTAATTGCGCATCATGTCGTGAAAGCGCACGCTGCGCCCTTCCAGATGCGCGTCTGCGCCGTGCCGGCAGATGTAGCCGCTGTAGTGGAACAGCGGCTCGGGCGAGCGCGGCCCGAACGCCGGAATCGGCAACACCCAGATTTCGAAGCCTTCGTGCTCGGTGTGATCCCACATGGTGCGTCTCCTCTCTTGTCGGCACTCACCGTTGATCCCGGACAAAAACAGCTTGCAACGCGACTATGCTCCCACGTCGCGACTTCTGCGTGCAAATTACGGGCAAACCGCTTGTTTCCACGAGTTTGGCTACACTATGCGGCACACGGCCCGGCAGGGCCGCGCGAGGCAACAGCAAGACAACAGCAAGACAACAAGCAACGCGCCACAAACCCGCAGCAGACTAATCGAGCGATACCCCACATCATGACGCCGGCCTCACTCACGCAGGAACCGCAGTCCGTCTCCAGCGCCGTCACGCGCAGCGCCTTTTTTATCGTCGCCACCATCAACGAAGATGCCACGAGCCGCGCCGCCGTGCGCGCCTGGTGCGCCGACGTCGCCAATCTCGTGCGCGCGGTCGGCAAGCGCGTGCCGGGCGGCAACCTTTCGTGCGTCGTGGGCTTTTCTTCAGACGCCTGGGACAAGCTGTTCGGCGAGCCGCGCCCCGCGGGCCTGCATCCGTTCCGCGAATTCGGCTCGGGCGAGCGCAAGGCCATCGCCACGCCGGGCGACCTGATCATGCACATTCGCGCCGACCAGACCGACCTGTGCTTCGAACTCGCCACGCAACTGATGAAGCGCCTGGAAGACGCCGTCGTCACCGTGGATGAAGTCCACGGTTTCCGTAACTTCGACATGCGCGCGATGATCGGTTTCGTCGACGGCACGGAAAACCCCGAGGGCGACGAAGCCGTGCATTTCACGGTGATCCAGGACGAAGACCCCGAGTTCGCGGGCGGCAGCTACGTGCTGGTGCAGAAGTACCTGCACGACATGAAAGGCTGGAACGCGCTGCCCGTGGAAGCGCAGGAACACATCATCGGCCGCACCAAGCTGCAGGACATCGAACTCGACGAAGACGTGAAGCCGAGCTGGTCGCACAGCTCGCTGACCACGCTCGACGACGCCGAAGGCAACGAAATCAAGATCCTGCGCGACAACATGCCGTTCGGCCGTCCGGGCCAGGGCGAATTCGGCACCTACTTCATCGGCTACGCGCGCGATCCGCAGCCCATCGAACAGATGCTGGAAAACATGTTCGTCGGCCTGCCGCCGGGCAACTACGACCGCCTGCTGGACTTCAGCCGCGCCGTGACCGGCGGCCTGTTCTTCGTGCCTTCGCAGCCGCTGCTCGAAGCGCTCGCAGACCGTGTGCCGGGGGCCGCGCCCACCATCGCCGTCGATAACCATAAACAGACTGAATCCGAGCCTGCCGCTGCAGTTTCCGCAGACGGCTCGCTCGCCATCGGATCCCTTAAAGGAGCACCCCGGTATGAATAATCTCCATCGCGAACTCGCGCCTATTTCCACGGCGGCGTGGTCGCAGATCGAAGAAGAAGTCGCACGCACCTTCAAGCGCTCGCTCGCGGGCCGCCGCGTCGTGGACGTGAACGGCCCTGGCGGCTCGGACCTGGCCGGCGTCGGCACGGGCCACCAGAACGGCATCGAAGCGCCGTTCGACGGTATCCGCGCGCGCCAGCGCGAAGTGAAGGCGCTGGTCGAGCTGCGCGTGCCGTTCGAGCTTTCTCGCGACGCCATCGACGACGTCGAGCGCGGCGCGGACGACTCCGACTGGCAGCCCGCCAAGGACGCGGCCACGCGCCTTGCATTCGCCGAAGACCGCGCGATCTTCGACGGCTACAAGGCCGCACAGATCACGGGTATCCGCGAAGGCACGTCGAATCCGACGCTGCATCTGCCCGCCGATATCGCCGATTACCCCGCGGTGATCGCGCGTGCGCTCGAACAACTGCGCTTGCAGGGCGTGGATGGCCCGTATGCGGTGCTGCTGGGTTCGGATGCGTACACGGCGGTGAGCGAAGCAAGCGACCAGGGCTATCCGATTCTCGAACACATTCGCCGCCTCGTGAACGGCGAGATCATCTGGGCGCCGGCGATCGACGGCGGCGCGATTGTGAGCACGCGCGGCGGCGACTTTGCGTTCCATCTGGGCCAGGACGTGTCGATCGGTTATTCGTCGCATGACGACAAGAGCGTGCGTCTTTACCTGCAGGAGAGCTTCACGTTCATGATGCTGACGGCCGAGGCTTCGGTGTCGGTCGCGGGCGAGGTCGAAGACGCGAAGGCCAAATAAGCCTGACGTGGTTCGCATCGCATGAAAAAAAGGGGCGCTCAATCGAGCGCCCCTTTTCATTCACCAGCCGTTCAAGCCATCACTGATAAAAATTCAGCGTCACGACTGCCGAGCGACCCGGCGCCCACGTTGCGTAGATCGGGTACGCGCTCTGGTAGTACTCCTTGTCGAAGATATTGTTCACGTTGAGCTGCAAATCGATCTTCTTCGAGACGCGCCACGTCGCCGACGCATCGAAACGCGCATAGCCCGGCGTCCACTTGCGCGAAGTCGACGACACCGACGCATAGGTCAGGCTCGACACCGTCGCGCCCGCGCCCAGCGTGAGCTTCGGCAGCACGTCGTAGCTCGTCCACAGCGTGAAGTTGTGCTTGGGCACCATCACCATCGGCAAGCCCGAATTCTGCGGCGCGGTCGGGCCCGCGTTGGTCGTGATCGCATCCAGGTACGAGTAACCGCCGAACACCGCCCACTTGTTCGTCACATTGCCCGCGAAGCCGAACTCGAAACCGCGCACGCGTTGCGAGCCCGCGTTGATCGTGCCGCCCAGGCCGTCGCTCACGCGCGCGTTGGTCTTGTCGGTCTGGAACAGCGCCGTGGTCAGCGACAGGCGCTGGTCGAGCACGTCCCACTTCGCGCCCACTTCGATATTGCGCGAGCGCTCCGGCGCGAGATTCTGGTTGGTTGCCGTGAGCTGGTCGGTGCCGCCGCCAAGGCCCGAGTTCGCACCCGGCGGGTTCGACGACGTGCCGTACGACGCGTACAGGCTCACCGTATGAACCGGCTTGAAAACCAGGCCGAATTGATAGCTGAACAGGTTCGACGTATTGCTCAGGTCGGCGACGCCCTGCTGCTGCGCGTTCACGTCATAGCGGTCGAAGCGCATGCCCGCATTGAAGATCCAGCGATCCGACAGTTGCACGCTGTCGAACAGATACGCCGACGCGATATTCGTGCGCGTGCGCGTCGCCGGCCCCGGGAAGCTCTTGTCGCCGTTGAGCAGGATGCTGCCCGTCCAGGGATTGTTCGGGTTCCAGCCGTTGACCGTCGTGCAGTTGTACGCGATCGAGCACGGGCCGCCCGAGCGGATATTGTTACCCGCCGAATCGGTCACGAGATAACCTTCGTAGAGATCCTGCTCGTGGCTGAATTCCACGCCTGCCGTGAGCGTGTGGCGCATGCCGTAGAGATCGAACTTGCCGTTCGCCTCGGTCTGGTTCGACACGCTGTTGGTCGCGTACTTGCCGCTCTTGGCCTGCAGGCTCAGGATGTTCGAGGTCGCGCTGGTCAGCTGCGGATTGGTCGCGATGTAGTCGAGCGTCGAGCGGCCGAACATCGTCGTGTTCTTGATCTTCCACGCGTCGTTGATGCGGTGCTCGACCTTGATTTCGCCGGTGTCGTTCTGGCCGCGGCGATAGTCGCGCGAATTCAGGCCGTAAAACTGGCTGCGATTGCTCGAAATCGGCGTGCCGCCCGTCGAACGGAACGGCACGCTGAAGTCCGGCATGTCGTAGGTGTTCAGGTGGTAATAGCTCAGCGTCACCGTGGTCGGCGAGTTCAAGCCGAACGCGATCGACGGCGCCACGCCCCAGCGCTTGCTGTAGACATTGGTGCGGCCCGCCACATCGGAATCGTGGCCCATCACGTTCAGGCGGAACGCGCTGGTGTCGTCGATCTTCTGGTTCCAGTCGATGGTCGCGCGGCGGAAGCTGTCCGTGCCCAGCCCGACGCTGCCGTTGATGAAGTTATCGGCCGTCGGCGTCTTGGTGGTGATGTCGATGCTGCCGCCCACCGAGCCGCGCCCCGCGTAGACCGAGTCCGGGCCCTTCACGACGCTGATGTTCTCGACGTCGAAGGTCTCGCGGTTCTGCACGCCCGAGTCGCGCATGCCGTCCACGAAAATCGAGTTGCGCGATTCGAAGCCGCGAATCACCGGACGATCCGCCGACGGATTTGCCGCCGCGTCGCCGCCCAGGAAGGTGATGCCGGGCACCGTGCGCAGCGCGTCCTCGAAGGTCGAGACGTTCTTCTGCTTGAGCACTTCCTGCGGAATCACCGTGACCGAGCGCGGCGTGTCGATGAGCGGCGAGGTGAACTTGTACGAGGACAGCGACTTGGTCTGCATCTCGGACGGCGCCGACGAGCTGATCTTGACGGCAGGCAGCGTGGCGTCGGCTGCTGCAGCGGCAGCGCTCGACGAGGCCGGCACGGCAGGCGCGGCCTGGGCGTGGGCCGCTTGAGTAGCGAAGAAACCGGAGCAATACAGGGCTGCTACGGACGCGACTGTGCGCATCCGCGTCGGGAAGATGACGGACATGGTTGAGCGGTTTGATCGAAGGCGCACGCCTGTGCGCCACGGGACATTACGCGTCCACCGCGCCAGGAAATGCTGGGTGTTGTCGTTTTTTGAGAATGCGAATGTTTCTCATTCGCTTCAGCAATTGTAATTACTCGTCATAGTCATGTAAACACTGAATATGCGATTTGTAGGATTTCGCTGACAGAATGACGGTATTCGACGGCGGGCTTTCACCGTTGCCCGCTCGTCGCCCGACGATATTGAGCGCTACGCTGCGCGCCTTCGGGCCGGTATGATGGCGCTCTCGCACCGGGCGCGCGGCCAGCCGGACAACGCTCGCAGCGGCGCGAACGCATCCATTCACGAACGACCCAGAGGAAGACCGCCATGACGGCAGCAGCACAATTCGACCAGGTTTCCGTTATCAAGCGCGCCAACGTCTATTTCGACGGCAAGTGCGTGTCGCACACCGTGCTGTTCGCCGACGGCAGCCGCAAGACGCTCGGCGTGATCCTGCCGTGCCAGCTGAACTTCGGCACCGACGCGCCCGAGCTGATGGAAGTGCAGGCCGGCAAGTGCCGCATCCGCCTGGACGGCAGCGACGAGTGGAAGAGCTACGGCGCGGGCGAGTCGTTCTCGGTGCCGGGCAAGAGCCGCTTCGATATCGAAGTGACCGAGACGCTCGACTACGTTTGCAGCTACCTGTAAGCGCATCGGGCCTACGGGCTTCGCATCGAGCGCCCGCCGTGCCTTGCGCGCGGCGGGCGTTTTCTTTGCTGCGCCCGCAACGTCTACAACGTCTGCCACCTGCATCGCAGCCCGGGCGCGCCCGCAAAGCGCCATCGCTACAATAAACGCCGTATTTCCCGCCCCCTCGTATCTCTTCCTTCCCCCTGCCGTGCTGCCCATCGATCCCGCTCCGCGCCCCCGCGCCCGTCCCGACACCGAACGCCCGCCCGCGCGCAGCCCGCTCGTCACGCTCGCCGTGGTGACCGTGCTCACCGGCATCGGCGCGGGACTCGGCGGCATGCTGCTCGCGCTGCTGCTGCACGCGATCCAGCACTTCGCCTACGGCTACAGCCAGGCGCATCTGATCGGCAACGAGAGCTTTCTGGAGGGCGTGACGGGCACCGCACCGTGGCGGCGCGTGGCCGTGCTGGCCGCGTGCGGGGTGATCGGCGGCGCGGGATGGTGGGCGCTGTATCGTTACGGGCGCGCGCTCGTGAGCATCAACGCGGCGCTCAAGCCAGGCGGCCCGCGCATGCCGATGCTGTCGACCGTCGTGCATGCGCTCCTGCAGATCGTGACCGTGGCGATGGGCTCGCCGCTCGGACGCGAAGTCGCACCGCGCGAAATCGGCGCCGTGATCGCAAGCTGGCTCGCGCGCCGCACCGGCCTGACTGCCGCCGAACGCCGCGTGATGATCGCGTGCGGCGCGGGCGCGGGCCTTGCCGCCGTGTACAACGTGCCGCTGGGCGGTGCGGTGTTCGTGCTCGAAGTGCTGCTGGGCACGTTCGGCTGGTCGGCGGCGGTGCCGGCGATCACGACCTCGGCGATTGCTGCCGTGGTCGCGTGGATCGGCCTGGGCGACGAGCAGCAGTATCACGTGCCCGCTTATACGATCAATGCGCAGCTCGTGGTGTGGTCAGTGCTGTGCGGGCCGCTGTTCGGCGCGGCGGCGCACGCTTTCACGCGCATAACGAGTCGCGCACGCGATGCCTCGCCCAAAGACTGGCGCTTGCCGGTGTATTCGGTGGTGAACTTCGCGGCGATCGGCGTGCTGGCGATCTGGTTTCCGCAGTTGCTCGGCAACGGCAAGGGGCCGGCGGGCTTGAGCTTCGACGATGGCCTGGGCATTGGGCTTGCCGCGACGCTGCTGGTACTCAAGGTGCTCATCACCACGACGACGTTGCGCGCCGGGGCCAAAGGCGGCCTGCTCACGCCGGGCCTCACGAATGGCGCGCTGCTCGCCATCGTGATCGCGGGCCTCGTCAATCTGGTGTGGCCGGGACTGTCGGCAGGCGCATTCGCCATCGTGGGCGCGGCGGCGTTTCTCGCCTCATCGATGCAGATGCCGCTGACCGCCACGGTGCTGATGCTGGAGTTCACGCACGTGAACCACGATCTGGCGATTCCGATGCTGCTGGCCATCGCCGGATCGGTCGCGACGCTGCGGCTGCTCGCGCGGGCGAAGCGGCCCACGCGCGGCACTCCAGCAGGCAAGCTGTCCGGCGAGGAGCGCCAGCGCCGACTCGCCGCCCTGCGCGACCCGACGGCAACACGCGAGGCGTCGGACTGACGCCTCAAACGTCACGTCCAATCACGCGCCCAGATCCGCAAGCGGATGCGCCTGGCCGCGCCACGGCGAGCAAAGAAACTGCTGCACACGCTCGTCGCGCACTTCGGCGAGCGTCGCAGGCGCCCAGCGCGGCTTGCGATCCTTGTCGATGAGATGCGCGCGCACGCCTTCGCAGAAGTCGCCCTCTTCGATTGCGCGCGCAACGATCCCGAGTTCCATGCGGAAGCTCTCCGCGAGCGTCATCTGGCGCCCGCGCAGCAGCGCTTCGCGGGTGACTTCGAGCATCGTCGGCGAATAGTGCGTGAGCGCTTCCAGCGTGGCTTCGAGCCAGGCGCGATCCGCTTCGGACGGCGTGTTCTCCAGCGCGGCGCGCAGCGAAGCGACGATCTCGAACACGCGCGCGCGGCGATTGAAGTGCGTTGCGATCAGCGCAGCGTGCTGGCTCAACGCGCTTGCGTTCGCCTGGGCGTCCTGGCACGGCGCATCGAACACGCGCCGCAGCGAGTCGCGCACATTGCCGTCGAAATGCGTCTGCGCGAGCCGCGCTTCGTATCCGTCGAGCCACTCTCCTGGCACGCAAACATCGGCCAGATTGCAGTGCAGCGCGTCCGCGCCGTTCAGCATCGCGCCCGTGAGCCCGACGTACAGCGCCATCTCCACCGGCATCCTCGCAAGGAAGTGGGTCGCGCCCACATCGGGCAGCAAGCCGATGCGCGTCTCCGGCATGGCGATCTTCGTGCGCGAGGTCGCCACGCGCAGCGCCGCCGCCTGGCCCAGCCCCATGCCGCCGCCCATCGTCACGCCGTCGAGCAGCGCGACAAGCGGCTTGTCGAACGTGTGCAGCGCATAGTCGAGCCGGTATTCATCGACGAAGAACTGCTGCCAGCCATCGTCGCCCAGCCGCTCGCCCGCACGCGCCAGCCGGTCGATTGCACGCACGTCGCCGCCCGCGCAGAAGCCTTTCGGCCCCGCGCCTTCCAGCACGAGCGCGACGATGGCGTCGTCGCGGCGCACGCGTTCGAGCAGCACGGCGATCTCGCGCACCATCGCGTGCGACAGCGCATTGAGCGCGGCGGGACGGTTCAGCGTGACGATCGCGACGCGGTTGACCACGCGAAACAGCACATCGCCTTCGGGCTGCGCCTGTGCCTGCGTGGAAGCGGGTATTGCATTCATTCCTTAGTTCTCCGTTTCAAAATGCCAGTGCGGCTTGCGCTTCTCCAGGAACGCATTGACGCCTTCGCGCTGATTGGGCGAATCGAACAGGTCGAGCATGCGCTCGCGCTCGACCGCCAGCGCCGCGCTGCGCGGCACGCCGTTGCGCGCCTGATGAATGAGGGTTTTGCTCGACGTCACCGCCTGCGGGCTGAGCGTGGCGACGCGCGCGGCCATGACGAGCGCCGCTTCGCGCGCGCCGCCTTGCGGCACCACTTCCTCGACGAGGCCGATGCGCAGCGCCGTGGCGGCGTCCACGCGCTCGCCGGTCAGGATGATGCGCTTGGCCCAACCTTCGCCGACGAGCCAGGGCAGCGTCTGCGTCCCGCAGCCACACGGCAACAGACCGACGGCAGGCTCCGGCAACGCCAATTGCGCATGGTCTTCGGCCACGCGGATATCGCAGGCCAGCGCGCACTCCAGGCCGCCGCCCATCGCATAGCCATTGATCGCCGCGATCACTACGGCGCGCGCGTTCTGCAGGGTCTCGAACGCCGCGCCGAATGCGTTGGCCGCTTCGCGCGCCACCTCGCGATTGCCGTCTGCGAAGGCGTTGAGGTCGGCGCCCGCGCTGAAGAACTTCGGCCCCTGCCCGGTGATGACGATGGCGCGCACCTGCGCCTCGCGATTGAAGGCTTCGATCACCTGCTGAAGCTGGCGCAGGCCATCGACGGTAAAGGCGTTCACGGGCGGGCGCGCAAGCGTGATGAGCGCCACCGCGCCGCCGTGAACGTACTCGAATTCGATCATTTCGGACTCCGTCTGGATGTCATCGCAGCTCGGGGAAATCCTCTTCCCAGTATTCGTCGGGCTGGCGCGCCGGTTCCTCCGTGCGCTCCATTTCACGGCGACGCAGCTCGACGCGGCGGATCTTGCCGGAGATCGTCTTCGGCAAATCGCTGAACTGCAGGCGGCGAATGCGCTTGTACGGCGCGAGTTTTTCGCGCGAGAAGCGGAACACTTCGCGCGCGAGATCCGGGCCGGCCTCATAGCCCTGGCGCACGATCACGAATGCCTTGGGCACCGAAAGGCGCAGCTCGTCGGGGCTTGGCACGACAGCGGCTTCGGCGATCGCTTCGTGTTCGATCAGCACGCTTTCGAGTTCGAACGGGCTCAGCCGATAGTCGGACGACTTGAACACGTCATCGGCGCGGCCTACGTAGACGAAATAGCCGTCATCGCGGCGCAGCGCCACGTCGGATGTGTGGTAATAGCCGTTGCGCGTGGCGTATTCGCTGGCCTTCGCGTTGTTCGCGTAGCCCGTCATCAGGCCGAGCGGGCGCTGCGCGAGCGGCAACGCGATTTCGCCTTCGGTCACGGGCTGGTCGTCGGGATCGACGAGTTCGACGCGATAGCCCGGCAGCGGCCGCCCCATCGATCCGGCCACCACGGGCTGTCCCGGCGAATTGCCGATCTGGCAGGTGGTTTCGGTCTGGCCGTAGCCGTCGCGGATCGTGATGCCCCACGCGTGGCGCACGCGTTCGATGATCTCGGGATTGAGCGGTTCGCCCGCGCCGACGATCTCACGCAGCTTCACCGCGTGGCTCGCCAGCGGCTCCTGCACGAGCATGCGCCAGACCGTGGGCGGCGCGCACAGCGTGGTCACGCCGCACTGCACGAGCGCGGCGAGCGTGTCCTTCGGGACGAAGCGCGCGTAGTTGTAGACGAACACGCAGGCCTGCGCATTCCACGGCGCGAAGAAGCAGCTCCACGCGTGCTTGGCCCAACCCGGCGAGCTGATGTTCCAGTGAACGTCGCCAGGCATGAGGCCGATCCAGTACATCGTCGAGAGATGGCCTACCGGATAGCTCTGATGCGTGTGTTCGACGAGCTTGGGCTTTGAGGTCGTGCCCGACGTAAAGTACAGCAGCAGTGGATCGGTGGCGCGCGTGGGGCCATCTGGCTTGAAATCCACGCTCGATTCATAGGCCTGCGAAAGATCGATCCAGCCTTCGCGCGACGCGCCTACCGCGATGCGCTTCACGTTCGCGTCCAGCGCATCGAATTTCGCGAGTTCGGCGGCATCGACCACGACGAAACGCGCGCCGCCCGCTTCCACGCGCTCGCGCACGTCATCCGGCGAGAGTTGCGTGGTCGCAGGCAATACCACCGCGCCCAGCTTCATCGCCGCCAGCATGACGTCCCAGAGTTCGACGCGGTTCGGCAGCATCAGCAGCAGACGGTCGCCGCGCCCCACGCCCTGTTCGCGCAGGAAATTCGCCATGCGCGACGAGCGCTCCGACATCTGCGCATACGAATACTTCGTGCCGCCGTGCGCAAGGTCGTCGACGATCCAGAGCGCCGGCTGGTCGTTGCCGCGCGCAATCACGTCGAAATAATCGAGCGCCCAGTTGAACGTATCGAGCTGCGGCCATGCGAATTCCGCGTAGGCGCGATCGTAGTCGGTGCGGTAGCGGTGCAGCAGGTCGCGCGCATCGATGAAGGCTTGCGCGCCAGGGGTGAAGCTATTCATCGCCGATGTCTCCAATGTATGCGCCTTTGTGCGCTTTTTATTTGATTCGCAATCCTTCCTTACTTTATAGCTGGCGCGCAATCACGATGCGCTGCACTTCGCTCGTGCCTTCGTAAATCTGCGTGATGCGTGCGTCGCGGTAATGGCGCTCCACCGGATAGTCGTTCAGGAAGCCGTAGCCGCCGTGAATCTGGATCGCGTGCGAGCAGACTTCCTCGGCCATTTCGGAGGCGTAGAGCTTGGCCTGCGAAGCCTCCGAGAGACACGGCTTGCCGAGCGAACGCAGCCGCGCCGCGTGGTGCACCAGGTGGCGCGCTGCGTTGATGCGCGTGTGCATGTCCGCCAGCATGTTCGCCACGCTCTGGTGGCCGATGATCGCCTCGCCGAACTGCACACGCTCGTGCGCATACGTGCGCGCCGCATCGAACGCGGCGCGCGCAATGCCAAGCGCCTGCGCCGCGATGCCAATGCGGCCGCCCTCCAGGTTCGACAGCGCGATCTTGAGCCCTTCGCCGCGCTGGCCGAGCAGGTTCGCCTCGGGAATCGCGCAATCGACGAGCGAGATCGGGCAGGTGTCCGACGCGCGAATGCCCATTTTCTTTTCGGGCGGCCCGACGTTGAAACCGGGCGTGTCGGTCGGCACGACGAAAGCCGACAGGCCGCGCTTGCCCGCATCGGCATCGGTCACGGCGAACACGATCGCGAGGCTCGCGCGCGAGCCGTTGGTCACGAACTGCTTGTTGCCGTTGAGCACCCACTTGCCGTCGCGCAGTTCGGCGCGCGTGCGCAGATTGTTGGCCTCGGAGCCCGCTTGCGGCTCGGTCAGGCAAAACGCACCGATCATCTCGCCGCTCGCGAGCTTCGCCAGCCAGCGGTCTTTTTGCGCGTCGCTGCCGTACTGGAGAATCGGGCCGCAGCCCACGGAGTTGTGCACGCTCACGAGCGTTGCGCACGAGGCGCAGCCCGCCGCGATTTCCTCCATCGCGAGCGCGTAGGCCACGTAATCGGTATAGGAGCCGCCCTGCTCCTGCGGCACGATCATGCCGAGAAAACCCAGCTCGCCCAGTTGCGCGACGACCTCGTCGGGCAGCTTGCCGTCGCGATCCCATTGTGCGGCGTTGGGCGCGAGACGCTCGCTCGCGAAATCGCGCGCGGCGTCGCGGATCATGCGCTGATCGTCGGTGTAGAACTCGTCCATCGTTGTCTCCTTCCTGGCTCGC
This sequence comes from Paraburkholderia bannensis NBRC 103871, assembly GCF_000685015.1. GTDB lineage: Bacteria > Pseudomonadota > Gammaproteobacteria > Burkholderiales > Burkholderiaceae > Paraburkholderia > Paraburkholderia bannensis. The sequence continues at coordinate 148,150 of NZ_BAYA01000007.1, forward strand.
CTGGCTGGCAAATCCGCTGGCGAATTTGCTGCCGAATTTGATGCCGAATTTAATGCCTTTCCGTCACTGTCGCGCGGCGCGGTTCTTGCCGCAAGGCTCCTGAAAAGTGTAGGCATGAGCGCGCCCGCATCCTATGCCCGCCACGCTCAAAAAGTCTGAGCTGATTTACCATGGAGGCTTCGACAACCGCCCCGCAGGGCTCTTCATGCAGCCAGGGAAAACCAGCAAAGTGAGCGAAAAAGGCACGATCGCCATGAGCCTCGTGCATGAAACGATCGCTCTCGCGCGTGCTCGCGGGCTGGACGTGACGCCGGTTGCGCAGGCGGCGGGCATCGCCATCGACGCCCAGACGCGCGTGAGCGCCGCGCAATATGGCGCGCTCTGGGCGGGCATTGCCCGCGCGCTCGACGACGAGTTTTTCGGCCAGGACTCGCACGCGATGAAAAGCGGCAGCTTCATCGCCATGACGCACGCCGCGCTGGGCGCGCGCACCGGCCGCCAGGCGCTGCAGCGCGCGGTGCACTTCATGCGCCTCGTGCTCGACGACCTCGCGGGCGAAATCGACATCGACGCCACGCGCGTGCGCATCGCGCTGCGCCATCGCGCGGGCACGCCGACGCCGGCAATGTTCGCCTACGCGACCTGGTTCATCCTCGTCTACGGGCTGCTGAGCTGGCTGGTGGGGCGGCGCATTCCGGTGATCGGCGCGCGGTTTCGCTGTCCCGCTCCCGCCGCGGCGCAGGAATACCAGACGATGATCTGCGACGACATCGCCTTCGATCAGGACGAGTCATGGTTCGAGCTCGCGCCCGCGTTTCTCGACCTGCCCGTGATCCAGACGGCGGCTTCGGCGCGGGCGTTTCTGCGCAACGCGCCTGGCAACTTCGTCGTGAAATATCGCAATCCCGGCTCGTTCGCGGCGCGCGTGCGGCGCACGCTGCGCGCGCTGCCCGCCCAGGCCTGGCCGGACGCCGACACCATCGCACAACGCCTGAATGTCGCCCCCGCAACGTTGCGCCGACGCCTGCATCAGGAAGGCCTTAGCTGCCAGTCGATCAAGGACGAACTGCGCCGCGACCTGGCCGTCGCGGCCTTGCAGGATGCCTCACGCCCGATTGCCGACGTCGCTGCGGCGGTGGGCTTCGCGGAGCCAAGCGCATTTCATCGCGCCTTCCGCAAATGGACAGGGCTGCGTCCGACCGAGTACCGCCAGGCGCGCGAGCGCGCGGCGGCGAAAGCACGTTGATTCGACAACGATTTCTTTCCCAAGCTTACCTTTCGGTTTACGAGATAGCGCATATACTTTTAAGGGTTATCCCTTAGACGAAAGGCCGTGTCATGACTTCCCTTTCACGTATCGCGCTTGGCGTATTCGCAGCGGCCTGCTGCGTGGCGTCGGTCTCGGCAGTCGCGCAGCCGTACGACCCCTCGGCGCCGATGACGCGCGCCCAGGTGCGCGCCGACCTCGCGGAATGGCGCGCGGCGGGCTACGATCCGCTCGACTGGATCGACTACCCCGAAAACGCCCAGCGCGCCGGCGCAATCGTCGCCGCACGCCGCGCGGCACACGCCAACGGCAGCATGCCGCAGCCGATGCAATAAACGCTTTTTCTAGCTGTACGGGCGCAACGCCACGGGCGGGAGCGTCGATCCGGGTTGTCAGGCGGGTCGGGGCTGCCGCCTTGTTTGTTTTGGGTTGCGGCGGGTCACGCAGCGACAACCTCGGTGGGCGCACGCCTGACTTTCTTCGGTGCGTGCTGTCTGGCCTGCCACAGGTCATATTCCATCTGCATGCCCAGCCAGAGTTCGGCGCGCCCGCCGCGCTCCTCGCCAAGCCATTGCTCGATGCGAAGCGCCATTTCCGGCGAAATACCCGCGCGCTCATTCAAGACCCGGGAAAGCATCCCGCGCGAAATGCCGAGTTGATCAGCCGCCTCCGTCACGCTCAACCCAAGCGCAGGCAACACTGATTCGCGAAGAATTGCCGCGGGATGCGGCGGATTAAACATTCTGGTCATAGCTTTCCTCACCATGGCTTCGAGGGGAATCTGCGTCAGCTCAGTGGTAATCGCGATAGTCGACGAGAATGGCATCCCCGTCGTCAAACTCGAACGTCAGCCGCCAGTTTCTATTGACCGACACAGACCAGACACCCGTTTCATTTCCTCTCAGAGGGTGAAGATCGAACCCGGGGAGGGCCATATCACGCTGTGACTTTGCCCGATCGAGCACACCCAGCAATTGCTGCAAGCGCTTCTTGTGTGAAGCCTGAATTCCTGTCACCGATCCGGTCGTGAAAAACTGCCGCACACCCTTGTGTTTGAACGATTTGATCATGGGTATGTTGTCGCTCGCTCACGCTGTCAAATTGTACACTGTGCATCGACGGTGTTCACTCGCTTCGTGACCGGGGAATCTTCATTCCTCACCACCCACACACGCCTCCCCCATTATTCGTCGCCCCCGCGCCGAGAGCATTGATCCTCATACTTGCCCCCGTGCGCCTCGAGCCCGCCTTCGGCTGTTTCCCCCCAAAAAAACCGTTGCCCCGCCCCCACGTTCGCCGCGCCATTTCTGTTCACGCCGGACAATTGTTTACAATCCCGCCCGTAGCGGCGTGACCCGGCCTGCGCGACGCCTTCCGCAGGCCGCCTGCCAACGCCGCTTCCAACAACAAATCAACCGCTCGATTCTCAAGGGCCCGATCTTCATGGACGCCATCAAACGCTATTTCGGCTTCGAGGAAGCAGGTACCAACCTGCGCACCGAAGTCCTCGCCGGTTTCACGACCTTCCTCACGATGGCCTACATCATCTTCGTGAATCCGTCGATTCTCGGCGATGCCGGCATGCCCAAGGAAGCCGTCTTCGTCGCCACCTGCCTCGTCGCGGCGCTGGCGTCGATCGTCATGGGCCTCTACGCGAACTATCCGATCGCGCTCGCGCCCGGCATGGGCCTGAACGCGTACTTCGCCTACGCCGTCGTCAAGGGCATGGGCTTCACGTGGCAAGCCGCGCTCGGCGCCGTGTTCATCTCGGGCTGCCTGTTCTTCGTCGTCACGCTGCTGCGCGTGCGCGAGGCCATCATCAACGGGATTCCGCATTCGCTGCGGGTGGCGATCACCTCGGGTATCGGCCTGTTCCTCGCGATCATCTCGCTCAAGACTTCGGGCGTGATCGTCGGCAGCCCAGCTACGCTCGTCGAGCTCGGCAACCTGCACGATCCGCACACGATCCTGTCGATCATCGGCTTCTTCGCGATCGTCACGCTCGACGTGCTGAAGGTGCGCGGCGCGATCCTGATCGGCATTGTGGGCGTCACCGTCCTGTCGTTCTTCTTCGGCGGCAACCAGTTCCACGGCATCTTCGCGGCCCCGCCGTCGATTGCGCCGACCTTCGGTCAGCTCGACATCAAGGGCGCGCTCTCGGGCGGCATCCTGAACGTGGTGCTGGTGTTCTTCCTCGTCGAACTGTTCGATGCGACCGGCACGCTGATGGGCGTCGCGAACCGCGCGGGCCTGCTCGTGCACGGCAAGATGCATCGCCTGAACCGCGCCCTGCTGGCTGACAGCACCGCGATTCTCGCGGGCTCGGTGCTCGGCACTTCGTCGACCACGGCGTACATCGAAAGCGCCTCGGGCGTGCAGGCGGGCGGCCGCACCGGCGTGACGGCGCTGACCGTCGCCGTGCTGTTCCTTGCGTGCCTGTTCATCGCCCCGCTGGCTGGCGTGGTGCCCGCCTATGCGACCGCACCGGCGCTGCTGTACGTGTCGTGCCTGATGCTGCGCGAACTCGCCGACCTGCCCTGGGACGACGCCACCGAAGTCGTGCCCGCCGCGCTCACCGCGCTGGCCATGCCGTTCACGTACTCGATCGCCAATGGCGTCGCGTTCGGCTTCATCTCGTATGCCGGCCTGAAGCTGCTGACGGGCCGCGCGCGTCAGGTGCGCCTGATCGTCTGGATCATCGCTGCGGTGTTCCTGTTCCGCTATTTCTATCTGGGCGGCGGCTAAGCTTCAAGACGCTTTCGGATCGGACTGAACGATCCGGTGCAAAAACGGGCGGCCTGCGGGCCGCCCGTTTTCGTTTGCAGCGCGAGCGAGGTCAAGATTCCGGCCATGCTTGCGCACAGCGCGGCGCGCACTCCTTATCATGCGAAGACTTCACGCCCCCACAATCACGCCGCCGAGCCAAAGGAGCCGCATAGTGGCCACTTTCCCCGCCACCGCCGAACGCTATTCGAAGCCCGCCATCTTCTTCCACTGGGCGATCTTTCTGCTGGTCGCGCTTGCCTATCTGGCGATCGAAATACGCGGCCCGAAGGGTTCGGACAGCCGCGCGCTCTGGAGCACCGTGCACTTCTGCGCCGGCACGGCGGTGCTCGCGCTGGCCGTGCTGCGCCTGCTCTGGAGGCTATGGCATGGCGCGCCGCACGAGATCGACTCGAACCTCGTGCTCACGTTTCTTTCGCGCATCGTGCATCTGGCGCTCTATCTGTTTATCTTCGTGCAGCCGCTGCTCGGCATTTTGACGATCAACACGGGCGGCCATCCGGTCACGCTCCCGGGCCTCGATCTGCAGATCGTGCTGGTCGGGCCGGATCCGCTCGCGCGCCAGCTCATCAAGGACGCGCACGAGCTGATTGGCAACGTGTTTTATTGGGTGATTGGCATTCATGCGCTCGCGGCCATCGCGCATCATGTGTTCCTGCGCGACAACACGCTGCGCCGGATGATGTAAGCGAATTCGTTCGCCAGCAAAGCAAAAGCCCCGCAGCGCCAGAAGCATTGCGGGGCATAGCAGGCCAGTTCGGCCGAAGACAACCGGATACAGCCGGTTATCAGCCGAACAACAGCCGGATCAAGCAGCGCCGGAAATCAGGACGCCACGCCGTGCGCCTGCACAAAGCGCACGTAACCGCTGCGCAGCGTCAGGCACTGCGCACGCGTTTCGGACAGCAGGCGGCGCGCGACCGCCTCGATGCGCTCACGATGATGGTCGAAGGCGTCGAGCACATCCTCTGCACGCGGCGATGCCGCGCCGAAATGATCCTCCAGTGCCGCCGCCGTGATCGTGCACTCCACCCTCTCGCCATCGATCATTGCTGGGAACGCCAGAGTCAGTTCGCGCCCCGAGTATTCAGGGGCCTCGTTCGGAAACAGGATCTGCATGGGATTCGCCTTAGGGTTGAGAGTGAGCGGGGCCGCGCCTTCGATGCACCTCCTCGGCATGCACGCGGTTCAAAACGTCGACCGCCGCACGTCTCGCTTCGCGAATCCGTTACGGCGGTCGATTTGATTCACTTTAGGACACTTCGCGCGGCTGGCAAGGTCGACTTTGTCACACGCCCGAAATGTTCTTCGCGGCCCTGTTTTTTAGCGCGTGCTGGGGTGTCGCTGAGGTGACGGCGATTGTTGATGTCGCGCGCGCAAGCGCTGTCACAGCGCCAACTCGCGCGTTATCGCCCCACCATTCATGACGCAGTGCAGCGTCGCCGAAGCTGCGGCGACCGCGTGCGCAGCTCAGGATTCGCGATGCCGGTGATGTTCGATTTCGACGTCCCTGGGGTGAACCGTCAGCATCGCGACGAAAGCGGCGATGCCGCCCGCCACGATCGCCATGCCGTAATCCACGTAGGTCTGTACGTCGAACAGCAAGCCGTGGATGGCTAGCGCAAGACCGGCCAGCACGGCAAACACGGCGATGACCGCCAGCAGGATCCTCAATTCGCCTTGAACCATGATGCACTCCACAAGGGAGCCGCGACGGCCCTGGAAACCCCGTACCACCTGTTGCGCCGCCGCCGGGGCGCCGTTGCGCGCCCCTGTCTTCATCCTGGCACCCGCGCGCGGAAAGGCAAGCCGTAGTTACAGGCTCGCGCGCGCTTCGCGCCGCGTCCGGCCAGTAATTGGCCAGCAATTGCCCGAATGCAGCACGCGCGAGGCTTCCTGTACCATGGGCCGAATACCTGCCCGGCGCACGAAGGCCATGCTGCAACGCAGCGGCGCAATCGTCCAGCCGGCGAGAACATGGAGACACGCGTGACCCGACGCCCATCCGTCACCGTCAAGCCCCCCGACGCGGCCCGCGCGGACGCGATCGCCCAGGCGCATGCACGCTCGCGTTCGCTCGGCCTGCGTACAAGCGCGACACCCGAGTTCGATGCGCTCGCCGCCGCCGACCTGCGCGGCCTGATCGACGCGAACCATGCGCTCTATCATCAGGCGCGGCCCGTGATGGACGCGCTGCATGCGCAGATCGTCGATACCGAAAGCATGGTGCTGCTCACCGATCGCAACGGCGTGATCCTGCACAGCCTGGGCGACACCGATTTCGTCGAGAAAGCGCGCCGCGTGGCGCTGCGCCCCGGCGTGTCGTGGGCCGAACGCGACCGCGGTACTAACGCGATCGGCACGGCGCTGGTCGAAGGCCAGCCGACCACAATCCACGCTGGCGAGCACTTCCTGCGCGCGAACCACATCCTCACCTGCTCGTGCGCGCCGATCGCCGATCCGTGGGGCCGCACGCTGGGCGCGCTCGACGTAAGCGGCGAGTCGCACGGCTTTCACAAGCACACGCTCGCGCTGGTGCGCATGTCGGCGCAGATGATCGAGAACCATCTGTTCAACACCGAATTTGCCGATGCGGTGCGCCTGCAGTTTCACGCTCGCGCGGAGTTCATCGGTACGCTGTACGAAGGACTCGCGGCATTCGCGCCCGACGGCACGCTGCTGTGCGCGAACCGCAGCGCGCTGTTCCAGTTCGGCGCACCGCTCGCGACGTTGCAGCAGCGCGGCTTCGACGCGTTGTTCGGCGTGTCGTTCGCGTCCTTTCTGCAGCGGCTCATGCAGGCGCATGCCAATCCGGGGACGCCCCTCACGCTCACGCTGCCGAGCGGCGTTCGCGTGGTCGCGCAGGGCACGCCGGGCGCGACCATCACGCGCGCGCAGCCCGCGTGGCCCGCGCCGCCGTCGTCCACCAGCAGCACGCGCAGCGAAGCCAAACCCGCGCGCCCGGCCTCGGCCAACTGGCAGCCGACCTTCGCCGATCTCGATACCGGCGACGCGCGCATGACCGCCGTGCTCGAACGCGTCGCGCGCGTGCGCGGCCGTGACATCGCCGTGCTCGTGCTGGGCCGCACCGGCACCGGCAAGGAATGGCTCGCGCGGGCGCTGCATCAGGATTCGCCGCGTCGCGACGCGCCCTTCATCGCGCTCAACTGCGCGGCGCTGCCCGATTCGCTGATCGAAGCCGAACTGTTCGGCTACGAAGACGGCGCGTTCACCGGCGCGAAACGGCGCGGCAGCCCCGGCAAGATCCAGCAGGCGCACGGCGGCACGCTCTTTCTCGATGAAATCGGCGACATGCCGCTCGCGCAGCAGGTCAGGCTCATGCGCGTGCTGCAGGAGCGCGCCGTAATGCCGCTGGGCGGGACGCGTGCGGTGCCTGTCGACCTGCGCATCGTCTGCGCGACGCACCGCGACCTGCGCGCGATGATCGCCGAAGGCACCTTCCGCGAGGATCTCTATTACCGCATCAACGGGCTGGCCGTGACGCTGCCGCCGCTGGCCGGGCGTACCGATCTCGACGCGCTCGTCGCGCGCGTGCTGACGCTCGTGCGCCGAGAAATTCCCGAAGCGCCCGCGCGCATCGCACCTGACGTGCGCGCCTGCTTCAAGCGTTGCCGCTGGCCCGGCAACCTGCGCCAACTGGCCAACGTGCTGCGCACCGCCGCGATCATGGCCGAGGGCGAAGACGCCATCGAACTCGCGCATTTGCCCGAAGACCTGCTCGACGATTGCGACCTTCCCCACGACGACGAAGCATCCGACCTGGCCGCCGATCCGCATTCTGTCGATTTGCCGGCGACGGATACATCGCCAGCGCGCCTCGCCGACTGGCAGGCGCGCCTGATCGACGACACGCTCTCGCGCCACGGCGGCAACGTGTCGGCGGCGGCGCGCGAGTTGGGGCTGGCGCGCAACACGGTGTATCGGCATTTGCGGCGCAGATAACGGGCAATGGCTAGCGCTGGGCGGTACGGCGGCGTCGCCGCCAGGTTAAGCTTCGCGGCGACGCCTTGCCGAACCGCCCGCCCATGAACTCCGACGCCCCCGAACACGCCCCAACCGACCACGCCGAAGCCCATGTGCCCGTCGTGCCCGTCGTGCGCGTGGAGCCGCTCGGCTGCGAATTCAAAGCGCCGCCCGAACTCACCCTGCTCGAAGCCGCCAGCTTTGCGGGCGTGCGCCTGCCGCGCCTGTGCCGCAACGGCACCTGCCGCACCTGCCTGTGCCGCATCGTGAGCGGCGAGATCCGCTACACGATCGAGTGGCCGGGCCTGTCGCGCGAGGAAAAAGCCGAAGGCTACGTGCTGACCTGCGTGGCCGTCGCGCGCACGGATCTCGTGCTGGACGTGCCTGACGCCGAACTTTCCTGAGCCGGAAAACAAAACGGCCCGCGATCCAGGATCGCGGGCCGTTCTTTATTGCATGCGGCCGCTGGACGTCCGCAGGGCAGTCTTATTGGCCGCCGAAGTACACCGACTGCGGGCCACGGCGGGCCGCTTCGGAGACGTAACCTGCGCCGGCTGCCGACGCGGTGCTCACGCCACCGTAGGCGCTGTCGCCCTGGGTGACGGCCGCGCCCGTGCCTGCGGCGACGACGTTCTGGTTACGGCTCGTTTGCTGGAACTCGACGAGCTGGGCGCGCACCTGCTCGCGCGTCAGGCCCTGGTCGGCCTGGGCGAAAGCGGCCAGCGGAGCAGCGCAGGCGGCGGCGATAACGACAGCTTGAATCAGCGACTTCATGATGGTGACCTCCGGAATTGTTGGAATCGCCCGGCATGCTGCATCGCGATGCGCGTGTTCGAGCGTTGACTGGATTCTAGGCAAGCCCGTGATCCGGATATATGCCGAAGTCGGCGAATTCCAGTTGCGGATTTCGCAATAATCGATTTGCTACGGCGCAACAATATGACCCCAAATCTTTCCCTTTTGCTGGCTGGCTGTGCGAAATAATCAGACGATTAGTCGCACCGATTGTTGTCGCCAGGAGAACACTGAATTCGTTTTCTAAGTATTTACCCTAGGCCTCCGAACGCCTACATTGCTGCCATGGGTTACGCCATTGCGTGAACCCCTCAAAAAAGAAATCGGAGGTAGTGGAAATGAAATCGCTTCTTGGAGCCGCGCTCCTCGCCGCAGTGGTCGCCGTGCCGACCGTTTCGTACGCACAATCGCAACAACCGCTTACGCGCGCAGAAGTCCGCGCCGATCTGGCCCAACTCCGCGCTGCTGGTTACGATCCGAGCGACTGGATGCACTATCCGCAAAACGTCCAGGCAGCTGAGCAGAAGATCGCCGCCGAGAAGGCCAACACAGCCTACGGTTCGTCGACGGGTACGACCTCGCAGTCTGGTCAGTAATCCGGACAGTAAGCGTCTGAAGGTGTAGTGGATGTTGATAAAGGCCGCAGATTTGCGGCCTTTGTTGCGCTTGTGGCGCCTAATGCAGCCAAACTCACGCCCAAACGCAATCAGGCCCGCCGCTCGTTAGAGCCGCGGGCCTGATTGTTTTGCGCTACAGACTTATCGGTTTCAGTTACCGGCCGCCGCCTCCGCCGTGACCGCCGCCACCATGGCCACCGCCACCACCGCCGCGGCCGCCTCCTCCACCTCCACCGTGACCGCCACCCGGCGGGCCCCACGGGCCGCCATGACCGCCGCCGCCGTGCCAGCCGCCGTTGCCGCGGTCGCCACTCCACGGCCTGCCGCGATCGCCGCCGTGCCAATGGTCACCACCGCCGCCACCGCCCCAGACGCCAATATTGACGCTGCCATATGCCGGCGCGGCGTAGCCCGGCGCGTAGCCGTAATCGTAATAACCCGGCTGGCCGTATCCATAGCCATAGCCCGGCGCCACACACCCCGCTAGCAGGGTGATGGCGCCCAGTATCAACGCTGTTCTGAACATGATGTGCTCCCCTTTCTATATGTAAGAAAGGGAAAGCTTTATGAAGTTCTCGCTGAATTGTGAGCGTGGATTACGAATGTAACCACCGAAACCGCGCCGCGCCCTTCAACGGCGCGTCAACCGCGACGGCCGAAAGCCTGGTCGATCTTGCGGTCGGTTTGATACTGGCTGAGGGAATAGGCAGCCCAGATGGCAGCGGGAATCCAGCCAATCAGCGTGATTTGCAGGATCAGGCAGATGATGCCCGCGAGCGGACGGCCGATCGTGAAAAACAGCAGCCAGGGAACGAAAAGTGCAATCAGAAGACGCATCTTGAGCAGAACCTCTTGGACGTAGCGAACCAGAAATCAGTTGACGGGCGCGAAGCGCGGCACGCGTGCGCCTTCGAATTCGACGAGTTCGAAGAACACGGACGACGGGCGCGTCCAGATCGTGCCATTGGCCGCGCGATAGACGATCATCGTGACCGTCGGATCTGATTCGAGCGTCGCCTCGCAAACGAGTTCATAAATCCCGCCCTTGTAGTGCCGATAACGCACCATGGTATTTCCCTCATCGATTGCGCAAGACCGTCTTGCATAAGGCGATAGTGTAGCAATGCCGTGTGTGCGGCGTGTTACGGGCCTGTCTGCGCCATGAAGTCGCGGACAACCGGCAACCTGTTTTTAATACGCATCCCGAAACAAATACGCATAATCGGGTGATGATTGACGTGCGATTATTTTTTTCGCGCTGGCGCACTGCATTTTGACGTGCAATAACTAAGGCCATTGTCACACTCGCTGGAGCCACGCGATGGCCACGCTCGAAGCCTTCCGCACTGTACTCGACGATCCCGCTACGCCCGAGATCATCCGCAATCACATCATCGATTCGCTGCAATATGCGCTGCGCAATCACGGCCAGATATTCGCTTCGAAAGAAGTCGAATGGCTCGCGACATGGGACGACGCGCGTATCCCGCTAGCCGCGTCAAAGGAACTGAAACGGCGCGTCGCGGAAGTCAGCTAAAGATTCGCGCGCGGGCGCTCAAACCGCCAGCGCGCTAAATACCGCCTTCAAGTCGTGCCCCGAGCGCAGCCGCGCCTGGCGCACGATGCGCTCCTCGATTTCGTCGAGGTGCTCGCGCATGGACGCGAGGGCCGCGGCCAGTTCGCCGTCCTCCAGCGCCGCGATGATCCGCGCGTGCTCGTCGCTTGCGCATGACGAGGCCTTCGACGGATCGAACAGCGCCTTGTAAAGCTCCGTTTTTGCCACCAGTTGCGCGAGCGCCGCGCCCAAGGCGGCACCGCCCGCCAGCTCGGTCAACAGCAAATGGAACTGGCCTGCCAGGCGCACCGCTTCGTCCACGCGGCCTTCGCGCAGCGCTTTCTTTTCGCTGCGCACATGCGCGGCGAGCTTGCGGCGCATGCCGGCGTCCAGCGCGCCGCACAGGCTCACGACCACGCCCGCCTCCACCACCTGCCGCGCCCGGAACGCGGCGCGAATATCCTCCTCCGAGGGCGACGGCACGAATGCGCCGCGATTCGGCTCCAGCACCAGCTTGCCTTCGAAGCCCAGCCGCGCCAGCACCTTGCGCAGCGCGCCGCGCGTGCAGCCGAATGCCGCCGCGAGTTCGCGCTCGACCAGCTGCTGCCCCGGCGCGAGCTTGCCTTGCAGCAGCGCCGAATTGATCGAGCCATAGACCTGCGCTTCGACGTCGTCATCGTCGTTCGCGACGGCGGGCGGCGTTTGCGTGGATGAGGCGTTGCGAGCGGAGCGTGTCGAAGAAGCCATGAAACCATGAACGAGAAAGTACCAGGCGGCATTGTAGCGAGGGCGCCAGACGCACGTAACAAGTCGGGCACGCATTTCCCGCTATAGCGGACATAGCGGCCAGCCACCCAGATTGTTGACAATCAATCGGTATAATGGTCAACCAAATTAGCTTCAGAAGGTTGACCGAATGACTACTTCATCCGACCCCGCGCGTGCCCAGGCGGCGGACGCCAGCGCTATCGTCTGGTACGCCACGATCGTCGCCATCGGCCTGAACCTGCGGCCGTTGCTCACGTCGATCAGCCCGCTCATGACGACGATCCGCGAAGCAACCGGCCTGTCGTTCTACGGCGCGTCGCTGCTGACCAGCCTGCCCGTGGTGGCGATGGGGCTGGGCGCGTTCGGCACCGGCCTGCTGGCACGCCGGCTCGGCGAGACGCGCGGCGTGGCGCTCGGCCTGATCGCGATTGCTGCGGCCTGCGGCGCGCGCGCTTTCGCCGCGACGGGCGGCGCACTCATGCTCACCGCCACGGCGGCGGGCGCGGGCGTCGCGGCCATTCAGGCGCTGCTGCCCGCCGTGATGAAGCAGCGTTTCGCGCATCGCGTGCCGCTGGCGATGGGGCTGTTTTCGGCGTCGATCATGGGCGGCGGCGGCCTGGGCGCGAGCCTGAGCCCGCTCGCGGCACGCCTCGCCGGCTCGTGGCATCTCGCGCTGGCCGTCTGGAGCGTGCCCGCGCTGCTCGCGCTGGTGTTGTGGAGCTGGCTGAACTACGGCGGCGCGAAGGCATCGGGCAACCCGGTGGCGGCGCAAGGCAACGCCCACCATGCCGCAGTGCCGGTCTGGAAGAAGCGCCGCGCGTGGACGCTCGGCCTGCACTTCGGCCTGGTCAACGGCGGCTATACGAGTCTCGTGGCCTGGTTGCCCGCGTACTACCAGCAGCATGGCGCGAGCGTCACGGCAAGCGGCTCGCTGCTCGCCGCCATGACGGTCTTTCAGGCCGCCTGCGCCCTGTTGCTGCCGCTCGCGGCCGCCCGCTTCACGGATCGCCGCCCGTGGCTGATCGGCGGGCTGTGCCTGCAATGGGTCGGCGTCGTGGGCCTCGCGGCGTGGCCCGAGGCCGCGCCGCTGCTGTGGGTCGCGGCGGCGGGTGCGGGCCTGGGCGGCACGTTCTCGGTCACGCTGGTGACCGCGCTCGATCATTCGGGCGACCATCGCATCGCGGCGCGGCTCGTCGCATTCGTGCAAGGGCTGGGCTTCGTGATCGCGGCGCTCGCCCCGGTCGTCGCCGGGCGCGTGCGCGACCTCACCGGCGGCTTCACGGCAGCGTGGATCATGCTGGCCGTCTCGATCTCGGCGATGATCGTGCTGACGCTGGCCTTTTCGCCGCGCAGCTACGTACGATGGCTCGGCCTGCACGGCGCCGCCGCGCTCGACGCCTGATCGGTCGCCGTTTTCGATCTCCGCACTCCGCGCCCAGCCTGGCACGCACACGTCCATGTCAATCGAGGGACGCCGCGTGCGCGCAACACTCGCGCGCGCCACGGGCCCCAAACGTTTGCATTCACCGCTGTACGAATGTACAGTGCGTGCAGCCCGGTTGCCGTACCGGGCTTCGCCGCCTGCGGGCGCGCCCTGTGCACCATGCGCGGCCAGCGCACCCGGCAAAGGCAAGGCGGGCCTGTTCATCAAAACGGAGATCACGACGTGCGATTCATCTTGGCGGGGACGATGCTGTGCGTCCTCGCATCCACCGCGCTCGCTGGGGAACACTACACCGAGATCTGGAACCCGCCCGAGGCGCGCACGCCTGGCGCGCATCCGGTTTCCCCCTCGTCCGACAGGAAGGCGCACGCACACCACACGAAGAAGAAACTCGCCAGCGTCGAGCGTCCGGACACGCGCAAGATCGCCGAACCGGCGATGCGCGCACCGGCGCCCACGCTGCCGATGACACCCAGCGGCGCGGCCGGCCAGGGCGCCGCGCAAGGCGTGGCGACGCCCGGCATGGCGACGCCAGGCGTCAAGTCGAAGAGCGACGGCCTACCCGAAATCCCGCCGCAGATCGGCCCGGACGGCAACGTCCTGCAAGTGGGCTACGCCGTCCCGGCGCGCCGCCAGCACAGCCCGCTGGTTCCCTCGCTTAAAGCTCTGCCGAACGTTCCCATAGCAGCGGCCGCCCGCGCGCAATAAGCTCGGCCGCGCCAGCCTGACGGGCCAGCCCGTCGAAATCGTCCCCGGAAAAAAAAGCGGCCCCGCCACCTTACGGTGCGGGGCCGAATCCCATGTCAAGGAGATGCTCATGGAGGAGACGATTCCATCGTAACGATGGCCGCGCGCCAGCCCAACCAATGCTTTCAGCTATGCATATGGCGCGGGGCGCACACAGCCGAACCCGTCTCCCGCGCATATGGTTAGAACAAAAAGTCGTTTCGCGCGGCAACACGCGGTCACTAAGATGGCAGTTCCGACGTGAACGCATTCTTTGCGCCGGCCCGCCGTCGAATCACGCGTTGCCGCGCAGGTTCGGCACATCGATGGGCCCCACCGCTTACCCGAGGAGCACCCCTTGAGCATTTCCGATTCCAGACACCGTCCGCTCGTCGTCGGCATCGGCGGCACGACGCGCGAAGCGTCCTCCACCGAACGCGCGCTCGCCTTTGCGCTGCGCGGCGCGGAGCAGGCCGGCGCACGCACGCAACTGTTCGGCGGCACTTTCCTGCATAGCCTGCCCCACTACGCGCCCGAAGCCGCCACGCGCACCGACGCCCAGCTCGAACTGATCGAAGCCGTACGCGCCGCCGACGCCGTCATCATCGCGACGCCCGGCTATCACGGCGGCGTGTCCGGCCTCGTGAAGAACGCGCTCGACACGCTGGAGGAACTGCGCGCCGATGAGCGCCCCTATCTCGACGGCCGCGCCGTCGGCTGCATCGTGACGGCCTATGGCTGGCAGGCCGCCGGTTCCGTGCTGACTTCGCTGCGCTCGATCGTGCACGCGCTGCGCGGCTGGCCGACGCCGTTCGGCGCGGGCATCAACACGCTGGAAACGCGCTTCGAAAGCGCGCATCAGTGCTCGGATCCCAAGGTCGTCGACCAGCTGTCCACGGTCGGCCAGCAGGCCGCGCAATTCGCGCTCGCGTTCAATACGCAGCGCGCAACGCACGCGCCTCAAGCGGCACATACGCTCGCCGCAAGCACGGCTTCGGCGCGTAACGAAGACCGTTTGAGCGTCGCGGTCTGACACGCGCGCGCTAACAACGAGGCGCACCGTGCGCCTCGTTTTTTCTCCTGCTTTTTTCCGCCCTTTTCCTGCCTCAAAGCCCGCCGGACACCCCGCCTTGCGCGCGCCAGCGCACAGAGGGGGCGCGGCTTGCGTCAGCTATCCCACAGACGCCGCTTTTTGCGCGATCGACATTGGAACCGGGCACACCAGCTCGCCTCTTCGCGATCATTCTGCTGACCGTTCCAGTCCGCCCGTGATTTGCTTGCGACGAATGATTGGTTCCCCTTGCGCATGGCAGCCCCTACGCTGGGTTCGTACTGGCAAACGCACAGGCGAGGTACACATGCGCAACACGACGCACACGGGCAGGACGCATCAGCAGGAGCTGGAAGCCATGAAGGCCACCATCCGATACAAAGGCTACGAAGTCGCGCCCAGCGCGCAGGCATTGCCCAACGGGCTGTACGCCGCCAATCTGACGATTGGCACGCTGGGCACGCCCGGTACGCAACTGGGCATTCAATCCAGCACACAGACGCCGAATGCGTCGAACGCGTCGCGCCCGAGCCAGAAGATTGTTTCGTTCGACGCCCTCGATTATTTCTTCGATGAACGCCACGCGCTCGCCTACGCGTGCCGCTGGGCGCGCATGTGGATCGACGAGCAGCGCCGCTGCGCCTGAGCGTTCGCGTGTGCCCGTGAGCGCGCGGTATTTCTTACAGATATGACAGAATAGGAGTCACATTTCCGTCATCCTTTACGTTCCATGTCCGAAACCCTGACGCCAATCGACGACGGCGCCACCGCCCTCGCCGACCAGGACGCCGCGCTGCGTCACTGGACTCACGCCACGCCAGGGGCCATCAGGATCGGATCGGACGAACATCGCACGATGTTCAGCCGGATGTTGCTCGACACCCACGATCCGTACCGTCCCGCCGTGCTCGACTGGCCGAAGCTCGAACCCGACGCCCTGCGCCGGCTGACTTCGCTGCCGATCTGGGACATCGCCGTGCAGACCGAAGGCCGCGCGTCGATCCGCGTGAAAACCTACGCAAAAACTGTCCGCGACCCGCTGCTGCGCGAAGCCATCGAAATGGACGGCGACGAAGAAGCGCGCCACAAGGTCGTGCTCTCGCATCTCGTGCAGGCCTACGGCATCGAACTCGCGCCCGAACCCAGCTACCCGCCGCCCAGAGACCCCGAATGGGCGTGGATGTTCACGGGCTACAGCGAGTGCATCGACAGCTTCTTCGCGTTCGGCCTGTTCCGCTCCGCGCAGCGCTCGGGCTTCTTTCCCGCCGAACTCGTCGAGACCTTCGAACCCGTGATCCAGGAAGAAGCGCGCCATATCCTGTTCTTCGTGAACTGGGTGGCGTGGTATCGCAAGAACCTGCCGTGGTGGCGTCGTCCGTGGCACTCGCTGCGCGTCGGCGCAATCTGGATCAAACTCGTGTGGGATCGCGTGGCGATCGCGCGCGGCATCGATGCCAACGGCGCGGTACAGGACTCGAATTTTCTGCCCGCCAATCGCGAAGTGCTGGGCGATTCGCTCAAGCCGCGTGAGATGATCGAGCTCTGCCTGCAAGAAGACCAGCAACGCATGAGCGGCTACGATCCGCGCCTGCTGCGCCCGGCCGTGGTACCGGCGCTCGCGCGTCTGGCGCTGCGCTTCATGAAAAAATAAGCGCCTCAGGCCGTGCCCGGCGCGAAAACTATCGAATCCAGGCTGTACGAGGAGAAGACTGCATGACATGGACTGTCGACCAGCAGCTGGCACTGACCTCGACGCAAGCCGTCGAGGCGATTCGCGCAGGACAGCTCAAAGCCGCCGATTACGTCGCCACCCTGATCGCGCGCGCCGAGGCGCTCGCGAATCTCAACGCGCTCACCGCCCTCGACGTGGAAGGCGCGCTCGCGGCGGCACGACGCATCGATGCGCTTGGCGCGAACGAACGCGCACACCTGCCGCTTGCGGGCCTGCCCGTGGTCGTGAAGGACAACATCAACACGCGCGTGCTGCCTACCTCCGCGGGCACGCCCGCGCTTGAAGGCTTCGTCGCCGCCCGCCATGCGCCTTCGGTGCAGCGGCTCGTGGATGCGGGCGCCATCGTGCTCGGCAAGGCCAATATGCACGAACTGGCGTTCGGCATTACCAGCACGAACCTCGCGCCGCATGCGGGCCCAATACGCAATCCCTGGGATCCCGAACGAATTCCCGGCGGATCGTCGGGCGGTACGGCGGCCGCCATCGCGGCGCGCATCGTGCCCTCGGGACTGGGCACCGATACCGGCGGCTCCACGCGCATTCCCGCTGCGCTGTGCGGCATCGTGGGCTTGCGCCCGAGTGTCGGCGACGGCGGCACCCAGCGTCGTTATCACGATCCGCACGCCGTCGTGCCGATCAGCCACACGCGCGATACGGTCGGGCCGATGGGACGCACCGTCGCCGATGTCGCGCTGCTCGACGGCGTCATCACCGGAATGGGCCCGCTTGCCAAGGCGCCCATCGCGAACCTGCGCGTGGGCCTGCCCGCGCCGTTCTGGTCGGAACTCGAAGCCGCCACCGAGGACGTCGCGCGCGCCGCACTCGCGAAACTCGCGGCGGCGGGCGTGACGTTCGTGCCGGTGGAAATGAGCGACATCTTCACGCTCAACGATCGCGTGAGCATGGCCATTGCGCTGCATGAACCGATCGACGATCTGCAGGCGTGGCTTAGCGCCAACCAGACGCCGGTGCAGACGGTCGCGGACGTCGCCGCACGCATCGCGAGCCCGGACGTGCGCGCGGCCTACGACGCGATCCTTGCCGACACGCGCGGCGGCGACTATCAAACCGCGATGACGGTATGGCGCCCGCGCCTGCAACAGCTTTACGCGCAGACTTTCGCCGCCAATGGGCTCGACGCGCTGCTGTTCCCGACCACGCGCCTGGCCGCCGTGCCCATCGACGACCTGAACGGCTCGTCGAGCGTATCGATCGACGGCAGCGCGCCCATCGACGAACTCGAAGCCTATTTGCGCAACACCGATCCCGCGAGCAACGCCGGCATTCCCGGCCTCGCACTGCCCGCAGGACTTACCGAAGCGGGCCTGCCGGTCGGGCTCGAACTCGACGGCCCCTCGGGCAGCGACCGTCGGCTGCTTGCCATTGGCCTCGCCTTCGAGGAGATTCTCGGCCCGCTTCCCGCGCCGGCAATCTGACCCTACGCAATAACACAGGATACCGAATCAACTACGCTTCGCAGGTCGCCGCACAGTCACACCGCAGTCCCCACACCAACAATCAGGAGACAAGTGATGAAGGTATCGAAGCTCTTTCTCGCAGGCGCCATCGCGCTCACTTCCCTCGGCTTCACTGCCGTGGCCGCTCATGCCGAAGACCTGCTCGACAGCGTGAAGCAGGCGGGCGTGCTCAAGATCGGCCTTGAGGGCACTTATCCGCCGTTCGACTCGCGCAACAGCTCGGGCGAACTCGAAGGCTTCGACGTCGATGTCGCGAAGGCGGTGGCCGCGAAGCTCGGCGTGAAGCCCGAATTCATTCCCACCGAATGGAGCGGCATTATCGCGGCGCTGCAGGCCGGCAAGTTCGACGTGATCGTCAACCAGGTGACCATTACGCCGCAGCGTCAGCAGGCGCTCGATTTCAGCCAGCCTTACACGTATTCGGCCGCGCAACTGATCCAGCGCGCCGACGATAAACGCGAATTCACCTCGCTCGACCAGTTCAAGGGCGAACAGAAGATTGGCGTGACTCTGGGCACGAATTACGATTCGATGGCGCGCGCCGTGCCGGGCATCAACGTGCAGACCTATCCGGGCGCGCCCGAAAAATTGCGCGACCTGGCCGCGAAGCGCATCGACGCCACCATCGACGACCGCCTGATGCTGCCGTACATGATCAAGACCTCGCATCTGCCGCTGCGTCCGGGCGCGGTGCTCAAGGGCGCGAACCAGGAAATGGGCATTCCGTTCCGCAAGGGCAATCCGAAGTTCGAGAAGGCGATCAACGATGCGCTCACGTCGCTGAAACAGGACGGCACGCTCAAGAAGATTTCGATGCACTGGTTCGGCAGCGACGTGACGGTGCCGGTCGCGCAATAAGCCGGCTGATACGTTACCGCCTGCGCACGTTTGACCGACAGCGCCTGATACGCAGTGAGACAGGCGCTGTCGGCTTCGCAGAAGGTCTTGAAGGATCTTCGTCAACGATCGTCAGAGCGCCGCAAAGCTCGTCAACGCCCATCGTTCGCACCCGTTAGCCCGAGTGTCTGCCCGGCAATGCGCCCCAGACCAACCGGACAAATAAGGGAAAATCATGCGAATTTCAGGTGTTTTGGGCTGTGTGGCTTGCGCGCTCACACTCGCTTCGATGGCAGCGCACGCGGACGACTTCGGCTCGCGCGACAACGGTGCCCCCGCGCAGTGGGTGCCGCACGCGCAGGGCCAGCAATGGGATCATCAAGTAGACCATCGCGATGACGGCCACGGGAACCGTGGCGAGCAACAGGCGCAGACGCATCGCGACGACCGTCACGATCGCGAGCGCGCCGCGCATTGGCGCGATGCGCGTCGTCACGATGCCCACGAGCAGCACGATCAGCACGGTCAGCGCGAGGACAGCGGCTCGGTATTCGATGCGCGGCGCTCCGGTTACCACAGTTGAAGTCGCCGTCGAAAACGCATCAAGGCCATCGCGCGAATTGACCGTCGCGCTGGCCGCACTATCGATTGGGCCCGGTCTTCGCGGGCCTCGCTTGCGCTAACCGCAATTAAACGGCTTGTCATCGGCAGCCGTCACAAAGCGGGAGCGGGTAAATAGCGCCCCCAGCACCGCGACAAAACCGCACACCCCAACCCGCCAAAGCGCTTTGCAGGCGTTCTATTCCCTCGTCCCGCACCGCCGAATCAAGGTGCGCGCGCCCGTTTGAACCCCATGTCCCGCGCCCCGCCGCTACAATGAGAACAGTTCTCATTTCATAAAACAAAGATTCCCCATGCGGCTGACTGACCTGACCAAGGGCGCCACGGCCCTTGTCGAGCGCGTCGAAGACGCCTCTGCACGCGATCCCATCGCACAACGCCTGCGCGACCTGGGCTTCGTGCCCGGCGAGCCGGTGCGCATCGTCGCCCGCGCGCCGTGGAGCGCCGACCCGCTGCTCGTGCAGATCGGCTCGACCCGTTTTGCACTGCGCCGCGCAGAAGCGGAGCGCGTGAGCGTGAGTCTCGAAGAAGCAGCGCACGCATCGGGGGCAAGGGCATGAACGGCATGAATATGACGCCGCTGCGCATCGCCCTCGTCGGCAATCCCAATTGCGGCAAGACCGCGCTCTTCAATCTGCTCACCGGCGCGCGCCAGAAGGTGGCGAACTACGCGGGCGTGACCGTCGAGCGCAAGGAGGGCCGCTTTTCCACGCCGTCGGGCCGCAAGATCCAGTTGCTCGACTTGCCGGGCGCCTACAGTTTCGATTCGGCCAGCCCTGACGAGCGCGTCACGCATGACGTGCTGATGGGCCGCTATCCCGGCGAAGCGATCCCCGATCTGGTGGTCTGCGTCGCCGATGCGACGAATCTGCGCCTGCATCTGCGCTTCGTGCTCGAAGTCAAACGCATGGGCCGCCCCGTCGTGCTCGCGCTCAACATGATGGACGCCGCGAAGCGTCGCGGCATGACCGTCGATGTGCCGAAGCTCGCACGCGCGCTCGGCATGCCCGTGGTCGAAACGGTGGCCGTACAGCGCAACGGCGCACAGCCGCTGATCAACCTGATCGACAGCGTGGATACGAATCGCGCGCTGGCGCCTGACGCCGACACCAGCGCTATCGATGCAGGCAGCGACCTGCACGCCGCCGTACGCGCCATCCTCGCCGATGCCGTCACCATGCCGCGCGCCACCGACGCCCGCGACGACGCCATCGACAGCGTCGCGCTGCATCCGGTGCTCGGCCCGCTGATCCTGGCCGTGGTGATGTTCCTCGTGTTCCAGGCGGTGTATTCGCTCGGCAAGCCGCTGACCGATTCGATCGGCGACGGCTTCGACTGGCTTGGCGGCATCGCGGGCGCATGGCTGCCCGATGGGCCGCTGCGCAGCCTGCTGACCGACGGCCTGCTCACGGGCCTCGGCACCGTGCTCGGCTTTCTGCCCGAAATTCTCGTGCTGTTCTTCTTCATCCTCGTGCTGGAGGAGTCGGGTTATCTGCCGCGCGCGGCCTTCCTGCTCGACCGCATGATGGTGTCGGTCGGCCTCACGGGGCGCTCGTTCATTCCGCTGCTCTCCAGCTTCGCCTGCGCGATTCCGGGCGTGATGGGCACGCGCAGCATCGCCGATCCGCGCGACCGTCTGGCGACGATCCTCGTCGCGCCGCTGATGACCTGCTCCGCGCGCCTACCCGTATACGCGCTGCTGATTAGCGCGTTCATTCCGCATCGCATGGTGTTCGGCCTGTTCAACCTGCAAGGGCTGGTGCTGTTCGCGCTGTATGTGGCGGGCATTGCGGGCGCGATGGCGGTGGGCTGGGTCATGAAGCACCTGCGCCGCGACCGCACCGAACACGCGCTGCTGATGGAACTGCCGTCGTATCGCGTCCCGCGTGCGCGCGACGTGGCGATCGGCCTGTGGGAGCGCTGCACGATCTTCCTCAAGCGCCTGACCGGCATCATCCTCGCGCTCACTGTGATCATGTGGTTCGTCTCGACGTTCCCCTCGCCGCCCGCGGGCGCGACCGGGCCCGCCATCGATTACACGATCGCGGGATACCTGGGCCGCGCGCTGCAATGGCCATTCGCGCCGCTCGGCTTCAACTGGCAGATGAGTCTCGCACTGATTCCCGCGTTCGCCGCGCGCGAAACCGCCGTGGCCGCGCTCGCGACCGTCTATGCCGTGGCGGGCGGCGACAGCGACGTCGCCGCGCTCGGCCATACGCTGGCGCAGAACTTCTCGGTGGCAAGCGCGCTGTCGCTGATGGTGTGGTTCGCGTTCGCGCCGCAATGCATGTCGACGCTCGCCGTGATCCGCCGTGAGACGCGTTCGTGGCGCGCGGTCGTGGTTTCGTTCGGCTATATGTTCGTGGTCGCCTATGCGGCTTCGTTCGCCACCTACCAGATCGCGAGGCACTTCCTGTGAGCACGAACCTGCTGCTGCAATACGTTGTGATCGCGCTGCTCGTCGCGGTGAGTTGCTGGACTGCGCTGCGCAAGCTCGCGCCGAAGACAACTTCACGCGTGCAAGCCGGCGCGGCCGCACCGCTGTTGCGCCAGCGCGGCGCATTGGCGCAACGTGTGGGCCGATGGATCCAGCCCAAAGGCGCGACGGGCGATTGCGGCGACGGCTGCGGCACGTGCGGCACCTGCGGGCCATCGGACACGCCCGCGCAAAAGACGGTGACATTTCATCCGCCCCGCAAGTAATCGTTGCGCGCACACCCAATAAAAAAAGGCCCGCTGGAGCAATCCAGCGGGCCGTTTCGCTATGTGCTGTGCCGTGCGCCTAGTGGCGAATCATCACGTGGCGCGCCACGGTGTAATCCTCCAGCGCATACGCCGACATATCCTTGCCATAGCCCGAACGCTTGAAGCCGCCGTGCGGCATTTCGCTTACGAGCATGAAGTGCGTATTGACCCACGTGCAGCCATATTGCAGACGCGAAGTGAACTGCATCGCCGTGCCCACGTCCTTCGTCCACACCGAACTCGCGAGACCATATTCCGAGTCGTTGGCGAATTCGAGCGCCTGCGCGGCGTCGCGCACCGGCGTGATCGACACGACCGGGCCGAACACTTCACGCTGCACGATCTCGTCGGTTTGGCGCGCACCGGCAATCACGGTCGGCTCATAGAAGTAGCCGCGCTCGCCCCAGGCGCGACCGCCCGCCACCACTTCGATATGGGCGTTGTCGCGCGCGCGGTCGACAAAGCCCGCCACGCGCTCGCGCTGGCGCGCGGAAATAAGCGGCCCCATCTCCACGCCATCGTCGCGCTGCTCCCCCAGCTTGATGGTCTTCACCGCCGACGCAAGATCCGCAACCAGTCGTTCGTACACCTTCTGATCGGCGTAAATGCGGCATGCCGCCGTGCAGTCCTGCCCGGCGTTGTAGAAGCCGAACGTGCGAATGCCTTCGACCACCGCGGCGATATCTGCATCGGCGAGCACGATCACGGGCGCCTTGCCGCCCAGTTCGAGGTGCGTGCGCTTCACGGTCTGCGCGGCGCTCTGCATGATTTTCTGGCCGGTGCCGACATCGCCCGTGATCGAGACGAGACGGATATGGCGATGCGCGGAGAGCGGCGCGCCCACGCTTTCGCCGCGCCCCGTGACGATGTTGAGCACGCCGCGCGGAAACAGGTCGACCGCGGCTTCGGCCAGCAACAGCGCCGTCAGCGGCGTGAGTTCCGAACTCTTGAGCACGACGGTATTGCCCGCCGCAAGCGCGGGGCCGATTTTCCATGCCGCCATCATCAGCGGATAGTTCCAGGGCGCGATACCTGCAACCGCGCCCAGCGGATCGCGGCGAATCATGCTCGTATGGCCCGCGAGATACTCGCCTGCCGCCAGCCCATGCTGCGTGCGCGCCGCGCCCGCGAAATAGCGCAACACGTCGGCAATCGCGGGAATTTCGTCGTTGAGCACGGCGTGATACGGCTTGCCGCAATTGAGCGATTCGAGGTTGGCGAAGCGCTCGGCGTTACGCTCGATGCGGCTTGCGAGTTCGATCAGCGCCTCGGCGCGCTCGCGCGGCGTGGTCGCCGCCCAGGCGGGAAACGCAGCGTGCGCGGCGGCAACGGCCTGCTCGACCTGCGCCGCCGATGCTTCGGCGATCTCGCACAACGGCAGGCCCGTAGCGGCGTTGTAGACGGCGTCAGCGGGGCCTTCGCCCGTCACCAGTTGACCGTCGATCAGAAGACGCGACGGCAGTTCCAGTTTGTTCGTCATGGTGTCTCTTGTTCCTGTTGAGTGGACTGCTTGGGTCGAGAACGTTCAGTCAATGCCATTGCCCGGCGAGGTCGGCGCGCCGTCGTCGTATTGCGCGAGAAAATCCACCATGGTCTGGTGATAAAGCGAAAAGCCCTTGTAATCGATCAGGTTCTGATTGAGCGACTTGAGCACGCGATGCGTGCGGCGCGCCCACTTCGGGATCGTCACGAGTTCGTCCAGGCTCAGGAAATACGTACGCACCGGGAACACGATCGCATTGCTGCGCGGCAGACGATGCAGCGGTTGCAGTTCCAGGCGCATATGCACCTTGCTGCCGACGTTCTCAGGCGTCACCGTCATGCGGTCGGGCGCCCATTCGTGCAGCGTTTCCGCCGACGTTTCCAGACGCGGATTGACCGTGAGCGTCCAGTTCAGGCGACGCACCGGATGGCCCGTGCGCAGACGCTTGAGGAACTTGAGCGCGCGATCGAGCACGCCGGTTTCCTGGATCAGCGGCACGGGGCCGTGCCATTCCGACCAGCTCATGCCCAGATTGAAACGCAGCGAATAATCGGCGCGCTCGGTCGCCATGCCCGCCGACTTATAGAGCGAGTCGTCGCGATCGTCGACGACGATCCATTCGCCCTGTGCCTGGCGCGTCGCATATTCCATCGGCTCGTACGGCAGCGTGGCCGGATCGCCGAACGTGAAGGTATCGCGCAGGCCCATCAAGCGGTTTTCCCACGTCCAGCGCGAACCCTCGCGCACCAGCGTGAAGTGCTCGGGATAATCGCGCGCATACGATTCGAAAATCAGTTCGAGCAAATCCCATTGCGCCTGCATTGTGTGCGGCAGCGACGCGTAATGCATGCCCGGGTTCTTTTCGAGCGCGATCGCACGTTCACGCATTTCCGTGAGGTAATGCTCGTCGATATCGAAGGCCGCGCGCAGCACGCCGTCGCCGGTCGGCACGTGCGGTTCGAGATTCATCGAATAGGCGTACTCATCTTCGAAGTACGGAAACGGAAAACGGCGAATGCTCTCTTCGCTATTGCGAAATGCGTAGGGCGGGCGGAAGCTGCCTTCCTGTTTGAATGCGGTGGTCATGGCTAATCCTAGAGATCGAGAACGAGTTTGCGGCAGCTTGCGCGCGACACGCACGGCATGATGCGGTCGTTACAGGCGCGCTGTTCCGGCGAGAGCCAGTCGTCGCGGTGCTCGATTTCGCCGTCGAGTGCGAGCACGCCGGTTTCGCAGTGGCCGCACGCGCCGCCCCGGCACAGATAGGGAATATCGACACCTGCGGCTTCGATGGCTTCGAGCAGGCTCATCTCGGGCGCGACCGTGACATGCACGTCGCTGCGTTGCAGATACGCGTCGAACTGCACGCCGCCCGTCTGCTCGACAAACTTTTCGTAGTGCACGTGGCTGTCTGCCCAGCCCGCGTCGCGCGCCGCAGCCAGCACCGCATCGATCATCGCCTGCGGGCCGCACACATAGACGTGCGTGCCCAGCGGCTGCGCCCCCAGCACCTGCGCAAAGTCGATCGTTTCGCCCGCCACATCGTGATAGACGCTCACGTTGCCGTTCGGCAGGTCGGGCAGGAAACGCGTCATGCGCGCGTGCGCTTCGTCGCGCACGCCGTAGTGCAATTCGAACGGCACCTTGCTCTGCTGAAGATCCTGCAACTGCGAAACAAACGGCGTAATGCCCACGCCGCCTGCAAACAGAATGTGCTTGCGGGCGAGCGCGTTGAGCGCGAAGTTGTTGACGGGCGGCGTGATCCGCAGCGTGTCGCCCACCTTCAGTTCGTGCATGCGACGCGAGCCGCCGCGTCCGCTCTCCTGGCGACGCACGCCAATTTCATAGCGACGCGTATCGAACGGCGAACTCATCAGCGAATACGCGTTGCGATAGACGATTTCGCCATTGGGAATGAGCGTGAGCACGTGACTGCCGCCGGAGAATCCGGGCAGCGGCGCACCGTCCTCGGCTTCGAGCGAAAACACGCGGATCAGCGGCGTGACATCCTCCACCGCGCGAATCACGACTCCAATGCTGCCTGCCTGCGTACTCATGTATCCAGTTCCTCGTCGGGTTGTGCGGCGCCGGTCTGCTCGGCGTCGAACTTGACGCCCATGAACGCGGCCATGCGCGTGGAGTAGTGATCGCGCACGATCAGGTCGAGACCGCAGCCGCCACAGCGGAACACGCGGCGCGTGACGTCCTCGTTGCGCGCGTCGCAGTGCACGCACCACACGCGGCGCACGAAGGTGCCGTTGTGCTCGCGCTTCACTTCATCGCGATTGAGGTTGAATTCGGAGGCCACCTGCATGCTGTTGCCGATAAAACTCTCCGAACCCGAGAGATACAGGCGCAAGCCCATATGCGCGGCGTCGAGCGTGCTGCGCAGGCCGTCGACCAGCGCCGCGTTGCTCACGAATACGCCGGTTTCATCGGGACACTCACGCTCCAGATCGGCGAGATGGTTTGCGCCCGAGAACGACTGCGTCGAATACATCACGCGAATGCGCGAAGCGGGTGTGCCGCCCTCTTTCAGTTCGCGCAACAGGCGCAGCATGGCCGCGCCGCCTCCGCCCTGCCCGACCACGAGGTGCACCGTGCCGCGTTCGAACGGCGTGAGCGTCTCGTAGACCGGGCGGCTCTTGATCCCAGTGATCAACATGGTTCTTGCCTCCTCCGGTTGCTGCATCGGCCACCGCACTGGCGTTGGCGGTTGTGTGTGCAACGATGCTGCAATCCATAAAGCCAGATCCGTGCCAGCACGAGAAAAGCCCTTATTTCCGGCTGTCTGCCGTAGTTAACCCTGATTGCCGGGCTTTTTTGGCGCTGCAAATATGCAGCATTCTTTTTTTCTGCATCACGCATTCCCGTACCCATGTTGAGAGAACTCCCGTTCGTCGCGTTCGAGATCGCCCCGGACGGCACCGTCGCCGAATACAGCGAACTGGCGGCGCGACTGGTGGGCTACGGCCGCATCTGGCGCGGCTGCCCCCTCGAAATCCCCTTCGACCCCGATAGTTGTGCGCGCATCCGTTTGCGCCTGGATGCCGTGCGCAGCGCCAACAGCAACGATTACGAGCCGCCCGTGCGGCTGGTCGCGCTCGATCGCGACGGACGCAGCGTGCCAATCGACATGCAGATGGTGGGCTTCAGCTCACGCCAGCATCTGCGTGCGCGCCTGTTCGTCTACGAGACCACGCGCCCCGAATTGCTGATGAGCGCGTTGATCGACCATACGGAAGTGCTGCGCGGCTTCATCGAAACGTCCAGCGAGCCGATGTGGGGCATCGAATTCGACGAACCCGTCGATCTGCGCGGCACCGAGGACGACGTGGTGCGCCAGGTATTCGTCAACGAATGCCACTGGATCTTCTGCAACGCGGCGCTGCATAGGCTTTATGAACTGCCTGCTGGCGAGGACATGCGCGACAAGCCAGTGGCCGCGCATTTCCCGCGTAATGCGCAGAACGAATCGTTCGTGCGCCAGCTCGCGCGCAGCGATTTCAATGTCGAGCGCAGCCTCACCGTCGACTTGAAGCACGACGGCACGGCAACCTATGTGGAAAACAACGTGCGTGGCCATATCGAATCGGGCCGCCTGCATCGCATGTGGGGCACGCTGCGCGACGTGACCGAGTTGCGCCGCGAACACGAACAGATCGTGCGCCAGGGCGAGCTCGTGCATCGCGTGCTGGCCGCACTGCCCGTGGCCGTCGTGGTGGTCGATCGCGAGGCGCGCATCACGGGCGTCAATCCCGCCGCCGAAGCGCTGCTGGGCGCAGGCGCGGCGGAGTTACTCGACACCGCGCTTGATACGCGCGTCGAACTCACCGACGAGACCCTCAAGCGCCGCTGGTTCAATGGCGAGCCGCACGAAGGCGATGCGGAAATTCATCTGCAGTCGGGTCTCGTGATTGGCTGCAATCTGCGCATCGCCCCCGTCGACAACGAACTGAGTGAGCTGTTCGTCATCAGCGTCGTGCCCGTCGCGAGTACGCTCGCTCGCCGCCGTCAGGCACTCTTTCACCGGGGCCGCTCGTGAGATTCGCCCAGACTCCGCTCGATGCGCGCCGCCCGTTCAACGCGGCCGATATCCCCAGTTTTCTCGGCGATCCGCGCTGGGAGGCGATCTGCGACCTGATCCCTGAAGGCGTGACCGTCGTGGATGCAGGCGGCGTCGTCACCTATATGAATACGTCTGCGGAAAGCCTCAACGAATTGCGCAAGACCGAATGGATCGGGCGCACGTTCGAGGATTTCGTCGAGGAATCGTGTCTGCGTTGCGAGGCCCTGCGCAGTGCGTGGCGCGGCGCGCAACGGCTGCCCGATACTGCCGTGCGCGCGGGCGAACGCATGGTGTCGATTTCCGCGCGGCCGCTGCGCGATAGCCAGGGATTGCCGTGCGGTTATCTGTTTTTCCAGCGCAAGCTCAGTTCGCCGTCGGCTGCGCAAAGCGCGCCTGCGCGCGATGCTGGGGAACGCCCGCTCTTTGCCGCATCGGCGCTCTGGGACGAGGCGTACCGCATCGGCCTGCGCGCCATCGACATGAATAGCCGCGTGCTCCTGCTGGGGGAATCAGGCGTTGGCAAAACCGAACTTGCGCGTCAGTTGCATACGAATTCGACGCGCCGGCATGGCCATTTCATTCACGTCAGTTGCGCGGGCATTCCCGAATCGCTATTTGAGTCGGAAATGTTCGGCTACGACCGTGGCTCGTTTACAGGCGCGCTCAGCAAGGGCAAGGCGGGCCTGATCGAAGCAGCCGACGGCGGCACGCTGTTTCTCGACGAAATCGGCGAAATGCCGCTTGCCTTGCAGGCCAAGTTGCTGGTCGTGCTCGAATCGGGACGCGTACACCGGCTCGGTTCGACGCAACCGAAGACCGTCGATATTCGCGTGATTGCCGCCACCAATCGCGATCTCGAACAACTGGTCGCCGAAGGCAAGTTTCGCAGCGATCTCTACTATCGCCTGAGCGTCATCACACTTTCGCTGCCACCGCTGCGGGAGCAGAAGATGTTGATTGGGCCGCTGCTCGATTATTTCGTGGCATTGGCAGGCGAGCGCCGCGGCAAGCCGTTCGCGCTCGCGGCGGAATGCCGGCCGCTGCTCGAAGCCCATGGCTTTCCCGGCAATGTGCGCGAGTTGCAGAACCTGGTCGAATATCTGGCCGTCGTTTGCGATGAAGTCGCGCAGATCAAGCATTTACCGCGTCAAGTAGGACTTGCGCGCGCACCGTTGAATGACGCGGCGGCACAAGCCAATGCGAGCCCCGCGCATCCAGTGAGTCTGGAAGGCGCAAGCCTTAAAAGCCTCGTGCGCGAATTCGAAAGCGGCCTGATCGCGGACGCCATCACGCGTTACGGCAGCAAGCGTAAAGCCGCCGAAATGCTGCAAACCGATATCGCCACCATCGTGCGCAAAAGCAAACTCGCTAACGCAGCCTGAATTCAGCCGCCCTGATTCAGCAGACGAATATCGTGCGGGCGCTGCATAAACTCATCACCGCACGATCAAACGCTGCCGACGCGCAGCACCCTTGCGCCCGCAACCAATCGCCGCGTCATATTGCACAAGGCTTTGCGGACTTTTATCCGCGTCATACGCGCGTTGGTATGAAACCTGCATTACACGTCCTCGCGACCCGGAGCGCTCCGGCGCATCGAGTGATAAAGAGCCGCGCCCTGCCGCTTTGCGCCAGGCGCGCGACGAAATGACATGAGGACAGACAATGAACCATCCACATCCCGCTCCCCACGAGGATGACGACCTCGCGCAGTTAAAGGCGCTCGGCTACACGTCGAATTTCGACCGGTCGATGAGCATTTGGGAGAATTTCTCGCTCGGCTTTACGTATCTCTCGCCGGTGGTGGGCGTCTATACGGTGTTTCAGTTCGCGTTTTCCGCGGGCGGGCCGCCAATGTTCTGGACATATCTGCTGGTCGGCCTTGGGCAGTTGCTGGTGGCGCTCGTTTTCGGCGAAATCGTTTCGCAGTTCCCGATCGCGGGCGGCCTTTATCCGTGGGCGCGCCGCCTCGTCGGCAAGCGCTGGGCGTGGATGGCCGGATGGGTCTATCTGTGGGCGCTCTTTTCGACCGTCGCGGCCGTCGCCGTGGGCGGCGCGCCGTATCTCGTGCAGTTGCTGGGACTGCCGACCAATCACACGCTGGAGATCCTCGTGGCCGTCGCGATGATTGCGGTCACAACGATCCTCAACCTGAGCGGCACGCGCCTGCTTGCGCGTGTGGCGATGTTCGGCTTCATCTGCGAACTGATTGGTGCGGTGGCCGTGGGTGCGTATCTGCTGTTCTTCGCGCGCCTGCACAATCTGAGCTTCCTGTTCGACACGATGCACCTGGGTAACGGCACGAGCTATCTGCCGGCTTTCCTCGCTTCCAGCGTGGCGGCGATGTTCGCGTACTACGGCTTCGAAGCTTGCGGCGACGTCGCGGAAGAAACGCCCGATCCGGGCCGCGCGATTCCCAAGGCCATGCGCATGACCATCTACATCGGCGGTGCGGCGGCGATGCTGGTGTGCCTCGCGCTCGTACTCGCGCTGCCCGATCCGCAAGCGGCAATCAGCGGCAAGGACGCCGATCCGGTCGCCAGCACGCTGCGTCATGCACTGGGCGAAGGGGGCTTTCGCGCGGTGATCGCGGTGGTGCTGGTGTCGTTCTTCTCGTGCCTGTTGAGCCTGCAGGCCGCGACGAGCCGCCTGATCTTCGCGTATAGCCGCGACGAGATGATCTTCGCTTCGCGCCATCTCGCCGTGCTTTCGCCGAAGACGCATGTGCCCACGCGCGCGCTGTTCGTCGCGGGCGTCATCCCGGCGCTCGTCGCCCTGCTCGGCATCTTCCTCGACGATGCGGTGAAGACCATCATCGTGTTCGGCTCGGCGGGCATCTATATCGCGTTCCAGTCGATCGTGCTCGCAGCGCTGATTGCACGCGCACGCGGCTGGAAGCCTGCGGGCAAGTTCCGCCTGGGCGCGTGGGCGTGGCCCGTGAATCTGGCGGCCTTCGCGTACGGCGTTTCCGCGATCGTCAATATGATGTGGCCGCGTTCGCCCGACGACCCCTGGTACCTCAACTACGGCATGATCTTCACGACGGCTCTCGTGCTCGCCGCAGGCCTGGCGTACATGATCATCGGTCGTCCTTATGAGCGCGGCACGGCTGCCGCCGGCGATGCACACTTGTTGCACCTGAAGAACCCGCGCGCGCACGCCGCGCTCGATCAGGAAGACGCGCAGCGCGCCACGCGCTCGCAGTTGCAGAACTGACAGGGGCGACGCTTCGCCCGAGCGGCGCGGCCATAACGACAGCCGCGCCGCCCTTCCCCATTCGACAGGAAACGCCATGCGACGACTTCAAGCCGCGCTGCGCGCGTGCGTCCACGGCTGCGTATTCGCCTGGACTGTTTACGGCAACGGCGTGCTCTGCCGTTCCTGAGCCCGCGCGCTCGACTCACTACAACACCCATCATGCAACGCAAACACTTTCTTGCCGCCACGGCATTCATGTGCGTATGCACAGTCTCATTGGCGCAAAGCAGCGTCACGCTCTACGGCGTGCTGGACGACGGCATCAACTACACCTCCAACTCGGGCGGCCATGCCGCGTGGCAAATGGCCAGCGGCGATCTCGCCGTGAGCCGTTGGGGCCTGAAAGGCAGCGAGGATCTGGGCGCAGGCCTGCATGCCGTGTTCGATCTCGACAGCGGCTTCAATCTGCCCGCGGGCCAGGCGGGCTACAACGGCCGCCTGTTCGGCTATCAGGCCTACGTGGGCCTGCAATCGGATCAGTACGGCACGCTGACTTTTGGCCGGCAATTCGATTCGATCGCCGATACGGTCGCGCTGCTCACCGCCAATGGCAACTGGGCAGGCTTCCTGTTCTCGCACCCGCTCGATAACGACAACACCGACGCCACGTATCACGCCAGCAACGCGGTCAAGTTCACAAGTGCAGCATATGGCGGGCTGACGGCCACGGCGCTCTATGGATTCAGCAACCAGGCCGGCGATTTCGCGCAGAACCGCATCTTTAGCGCGGGCCTGAATTACACGTGGCAAACGCTTACCGTCTCCGCCGCGTACGCCGATCTTGGCGCGCCCGGCAGCAACGCTTCGGGCGCAATCGCCGCCGACGACATCGGCTTTTCCGCCGCGAACCAGAAAACGTGGGGCGTGGGCGCGAGTTATGGCATCGGCCATGCAACCGTAGCGGCCGTCTACACGCATGCGAACGTCGAAGAACCCCGCGAGTCGATCTACACCGGCGATCTCGGCCTGGCTGCCGGTGCCGGACTGCGCTTCGACAACATCGAACTGAATGCGCGTTACAACGTGACGCCCGCCTTCATACTCGGCGGCATGTACACGTATACACGCGCCACGCTCGCGCAGAACGGCAACCAGGCGTCGCTGCACTGGAACCAGTTCGGGCTGATGGCACAGTACGCGTTGTCGGTGCGCACCTCGCTTTACGCGCAGACGGTCTATCAAAAGGTATCGGGCGGCAATACCGGCAGCGCACTCGATTTCGCCTATATTCCGGGCTCGGCGGGACTGGCGTCCGGTTCCAGTCAGGTCGTCGCGCGCGTGGGCATTAACCACGCCTTCTAGTCGACCCAGGCGGCACGCTCCGATGCGAGTGTCACGGAGTTTCGGCTACACTCCCCGGCAGCAAGGCAAGCCCGCGCGCTACGGCGCGCGGTTCTCACCTCACTCGTCCTTCCTGCGCCGATGTCTCGAATCCGTCACGCTGCCGCCGCCCCTTCGTCCCGCCGCCGTCTTGCGTCGCTTGGCGCCGCCCTGGGCGCATCGCTGATCGCTGCGCTCGCCGCCACCGGCTGCGTGCGGCTCTCGGCGTTCGATTCAAACGGTCTCTGGGAAGTCGTCGGCGGACAGTGCGTGCCGAATGCTCGCGACAAAGGCCAGCCGGGGCCGTGCACCAAGGTCGATTTCGACAAACGCTACGCGGTGCTCAAGGACATCAACGGCCGCGCGCAATATCTGCTGATCCCGACCGACCGCGTGTCCGGCATCGAAAGCCCGGACATCCTCTACGCCGGCTCGCCCGAATACTGGGCCGGGGCATGGGCCGCGGGACGCTACGTGGACGACAAGCTCAAGACGACGCTCGCCCCCACGCAACTCGGACTCGAAATCAACTCGTCACAGCAGCGTTCGCAGAACCAGTTGCACATCCACGTCGATTGCATGCGCAACGATATCGTCGATGCGCTTGCGCCTTATCGGCACGATGCGCCAGGTTCGTGGCGCTGGGCCACGCTCGATGGCAAGCGCTATCGCGTCACGCGCGTGACGGGCCTGACCGACAGCAACAATCCCTTCCGTGTGGTCGAACGCGGTCTCGACCCGCAACAGTCGATGGCGAAGCAGACGATCCTCGTCACCGGCGCGGGCACAGATACCGCGCGCGACGGCTGGCTCGTCGTCAACAGCGCCCAGGATATCGACGGCGGCACAGGCACGGCCGAAGGCCTGCTCGATCACGCCTGCGCACTCGCGAAAGCACCGTAACGCGCAGCCTGGTTCAGGCGCCGTCCTCGCGGGCAAGCGCCACCAGCCAGCGGCGAATCACCTGCTCCTCGTTGGCGCTGAACCCTTCGAGCATCTGCGCCTCAAGCTTCTTTACGCGCGCGCGGCACTGCTTGAGCAGCGCCTGCCCCGCCTGCGTGACCTCGATCTGCTGGATGCGCCCGTGCACGGGATGCGGCGTGCGCTCGATCAGCGCATTGCGCGCGAGGTTCGCGACGATCACGCTGACGGTCTGCGGCGTGAGCGCCGCGAGCCGCGCGAGATCCGCGCCCGACACGCCGGGATACGCCACGAGCATCGTCAACACAACAAACTGCGGCGGCGTCACGCCCAGATCGTCGAGCGCGCGCTCCATGCGCAGGCGCTGCGCCGCTCCCGCCTGGCGCAGCAGATAGCCGATATAACCCGTCTCGCCACGCTTGCCTTCGCCTGGCGCGGGAATCTCCGGCGTGCTGACGCGGTCGCCTTGCGTCCCGATCTTTTGTATACGCTTCGTCATATTGCGCATGATATCAGTGTTCGAATATTATGTTCGTGCTCTGATATTATCTCCCAACCGGCACGAGGTCTAGTCATGTCGCACCGCATTTCCTACGAAACGTTTTCGCACGACGCACCGCAAGTGGTTGCGGGACTCGTAACGATGAGCAAGGCCGTGGACGCATCGGGCCTTGAAAAATCACTGACCGAATTGCTGAAAATTCGCGCTTCGCAGATCAACGGCTGCGCGTTCTGTATTCAATACCACCTGAATATCGCGCGCGGCCTGCCCATTGCGCAGGAGAAACTCGACCTGGTCGTGGCATGGCACGAGGCGCGTTCGTTCTTCAGCGAACGCGAACAGACCGCGCTGGCCTATACAGAAGCGCTCACGGAAAAGTTGCACGAAGGGGTGAGCGAAGCGCTCTACCGGAAAGTCGCCGAGCAGTTTCCCGGCGAGCAGATGGCGTATCTGACTACGGCCATCGCCAATATCAACGCATGGAATCGTATTGGCGTAGCGTTGCAGTTTGCGCCGCCAGTCAAGGCCTGAAAACGCAATCGATCGGGGCCTGTCGCGTTGCGCGAACAGGCCCGCGTCAGGTTCTTAACCGGCTTCCAGCATCAACAACTGCGCGCCATCGGCCACCTGGTCGCCCACGCCGTAGAGCACTTCGGTGACTTTACCGGCAGCGGGCGCGCCGATGGTGTGTTCCATCTTCATCGCCTCCATGACGATGAGCGGCGTGCCCTTTTCCACGACTGCGCCTGGTTCGACGAGTACGGCGATCACCTTGCCCGGCATCGGCGCAGTGAGACGGCCCTCGCCGTGTTCTGCGTCCGCTGCGTGTGCGAGCAGGTTTTGCCATTCGAAAGCCATTGCCGTGCCAAGGCAGAACACATGGAACACGTCGCCATCGATAAACACACGGCCCGTGACGCGCGTATTGCCAATCGTCGCGCCATATTCCGGCGCCTGCGCGGCACGCCACCACGTGTAGCTTTCTTCGCGACCCGAGCTATCGAGCGTCTGTGCGCCGCCATCGTGCGAGAACGCCACCGGCAATGCCGCTTCGGTTTCAACATCGCGCCACGCAAACGTCTGCTTGAAGCCGCTATTCAAGCGCCAATGGCCTAACGCCTGCCACGGCGAAGCGCTTTGCGTTGCGCCCCCTTCACGGTCGATCAGCGCTGCGCAAGCCAGCGCAAGCGCCTCGCGCAACGGCTTTTCACGCGCGCCAAACAACGCATCGTGATGACGCTCGATGAGTCCCGTGTCGAGATCGGCGGCAGCAAACGGCTCGCACGTCACCAGTCGATGCAGGAACTCCACGTTCGTATGCGGCCCGACGATCTCGCACTCTTCGAGCGCGCGGCGCATGCGCGCGAGCGCATCGTCACGCGTCGCGCCATGCACGATGAGCTTGGCGATCATCGGATCGTAGAACGGCGTGATGGTGTCGCCTTCGCGCACGCCGCTGTCGATGCGCACACTCGCGCGCTGCCCCGCATCGCCGAGCCGGAATTCCACGCCATCCGGCATGCGCAGATGCTTGAGCGTACCTGTCGAGGGCAGGAAGCCGCGCGCCGGATTCTCCGCATAAATACGGGCTTCGAGCGCGTGCCCCGTCACCGTCAGTTGCGATTGTTCGAGCGGCAGCGGCTCGCCCGCCGCCACGCGCAACTGCCATTCGACGAGGTCGAGGCCCGTGACCATTTCCGTCACCGGATGCTCGACTTGCAGGCGCGTGTTCATCTCCATGAAGTAGAAGTCCGCGCCGGTCATGATGAATTCGACCGTGCCCGCGCCCACGTACTGCACGGCGCGCGCGGCGGCCACGGCCGCCTCGCCCATCGCGCGCCGCACGTCGTCGCTCAGGCCAGGTGCGGGCGCTTCTTCCAGCACTTTCTGGTGGCGGCGCTGCACCGAGCAGTCGCGATCGAACAGGTACACCGCGCCGCCCAGTTTGTCGGCGAACACCTGCACTTCCACGTGACGCGGACGCATGAGGTACTTCTCGATCAGCACCCGGTCGTTGCCGAAGCTGCTCGCGGCCTCGCGCTTGCACGAAGCCAGCGCCGCCGCGAAGTCCTCGCTGCACTCGACCACGCGCATGCCTTTGCCGCCACCGCCAGCGCTCGCCTTGAGCAGCACCGGGTAGCCCATCGCATCGGCTTCGCGCTGCAGCAGCGCCGCGTCCTGGTCGTCGCCGTGGTAGCCCGGCACGAGCGGCACTGCCGCCGCGTGCATCAGCGCCTTGGCGGCGGCCTTCGATCCCATCGCGGCAATCGCCTCGACGGGCGGCCCGATAAAGACAATGCCGGCTTCTTCGCAGGCCCGGCCAAAATCTTCGTTTTCCGAAAGAAATCCATAACCCGGATGAATCGCTTCAGCGCCCGTTGCCTTTGCGGCGGCAATGATGCGCTCGATGCGCAGATAGCTTTGCTGGGCGCTCGCTTCGCCGATATGCACGGCCTCATCGCAGGCAGCGACATGTTTCGCATTAGCGTCGGCGTCCGAATAGACGGCCACGCTCTTGACGCCGAGCCGTCGGCAGGTCGCCGCGACCCGGCAGGCAATCTCGCCCCGGTTGGCAATCAGAATCTTGTTGAACATAAAGAGTCTCGCTAAGAGGTCTGGGGCGGATCTCAGGCGCGCCAGAGCGGCGTGCGCTTTTCAAGGAACGACGACACGCCGTCGCGCCCTTCACCGCTTGCGCGGATACGCGCGATGCGCCGCGCCGTATCGTCGATCAATGCATCGTCGATCGTCACGTTCGCGACGTCCTGCACGAGTTGCTTGCACTCGCGCACTGCGTTCGGGCTGTTCGCGCAAAGCGTGTCGGCGATGCGTTGCACGGCGGCGTCCAGCTCTGCTGCGCTCACGGCTTCGCTCACGAGGCCAAGGCGCAGCGCCGTCGCGCAATCAAAGGCTTCTGCCGTGACGAAATAGCGCCGCGAAGCCTGCTCGCCCAATGCGCGAATCACATACGGCGCAATGGTGGCGGGCATGAGGCCGAGCCGCGCCTCGGACAGGCAGAAGTGCACCGTATCCGCCGCCACGACGATATCGGCCGTGCAGACCAGCCCCATGCCGCCCGCGTAGGCATCGCCATGCACGCGCGCGATCACCGGCTTCGGACAGCGATAGATCGCCGACAGCATGTGTGCGAGACGCAGCGCATCGGCGTGGTTCTCTTCGTCGGAGTAACCAGCCATCCTGCGCATCCAGTTCAGGTCTGCTCCGGCGCAGAAAGCCTTGCCATTGCCCGCGAGCACAATCGCCCGCACATCGTCACGCGTGCCGAGTGCGGTGAACGCGGCAGTCAGGTCGGCGATCATCGCCTCGTTGAACGCATTGCGCACGTCCGGGCGATTGAGCGTGACCGTGGCCACAT
Source organism: Paraburkholderia bannensis NBRC 103871 (assembly GCF_000685015.1). Taxonomy (GTDB): domain Bacteria; phylum Pseudomonadota; class Gammaproteobacteria; order Burkholderiales; family Burkholderiaceae; genus Paraburkholderia; species Paraburkholderia bannensis. The sequence continues at coordinate 185,483 of NZ_BAYA01000007.1, forward strand.
GGCCCGCGAATTCGACCGTGAGCGTTTCGTAGTTCATTGTGATGCCTCCTCCTCGCTCGCGGCCTTACATGCGGAACACGCCAAAACGCGTGTCCTCGATGGGCGCATTCATCGTCGCCGAAAGCCCCAGGCCCAGCACGTCGCGCGTCTGCGCGGGATCGATCACGCCGTCGTCCCACAGGCGCGCGCTCGCGTAATACGGATGGCCCTGGCGCTCGTACTGCTCGCGGATCGGCTGCTTGAACGCTTCCTCTTCCTGCGTGCTCCAGCTGCCGCCCTTCGCCTCGATGCCGTCGCGGCGCACCGTGGCAAGCACCGACGCAGCCTGCTCCCCGCCCATCACTGAAATACGCGCATTGGGCCACATCCACAGGAAGCGCGGCGAATACGCACGGCCGCACATGCCGTAGTTGCCCGCGCCAAACGAGCCGCCGATGATGACCGTGAATTTCGGCACCTTCGCCGTGGCCACGGCCGTCACCATCTTCGCGCCGTTGCGCGCGATGCCTTCGTTTTCGTACTTGCGGCCCACCATGAAGCCCGTGATGTTCTGCAGGAACACGAGCGGGATTTTTCGTTGCGCGCACAACTCAATGAAATGCGCGCCCTTCAAGGCCGACTCGGAAAACAGAATGCCGTTGTTTGCGACGATGCCGACCGGATGGCCCCAGATATGCGCAAAGCCCGTCACGAGCGTCGTGCCATAGCGCGCCTTGAATTCGTCGAATGCCGAATCGTCGACGATGCGCGCAATCACTTCGCGCACGTCGAAAGGCTTGCGCGTATCGACGGGAATCACGCCGTAGAGGCTCTTTGCGTCGTAACGCGGCGGCAGCGGCTCGCGCAGCGCAACAGGCGGCACCTTCGTGCGATTCAGGTTGCCGACGATCGAGCGCGCAATCCCTAGCGCGTGAGCGTCGTTTTGCGCGAGATGATCGGCCACGCCGGAAAGACGCGTATGCACGTCGCCGCCGCCGAGGTCTTCGGCGCTGACCTCCTCGCCCGTCGCCGCTTTCACGAGCGGCGGGCCGCCCAGGAAAATCGTGCCCTGGTTCTTCACGATGATCGATTCGTCGCTCATCGCGGGCACGTAGGCGCCGCCCGCGGTGCACGACCCCATCACCACCGCGATCTGCGGAATGCCTTGCGCGGAGAGATTCGCCTGGTTGTAGAAGATGCGGCCAAAGTGGTCGCGGTCGGGAAACACATCGTCCTGGTTCGGCAGGTTCGCGCCGCCCGAATCGACCAGGTATACGCAAGGCAGATTATTTTCCTGCGCGATTTCCTGCGCGCGCACGTGCTTCTTCACCGTGACCGGATAGTACGTGCCGCCCTTGACCGTGGCGTCGTTGCAGACGATCACGCACTCCTGGCCCGCGATGCGCCCGATGCCCGTGATGACGCCCGCACCCGGCGCGTCGTCGTTGTACATGCCGTAGGCCGCGAGCTGCGAAAGCTCCAGGAACGGCGTGCCCGGATCGAGCAGTTGCGCGATGCGCTCGCGCGGCAGCAGCTTGCCGCGCGAGACGTGCTTGTCGCGTGCGGCCTCGCCGCCACCCAGCGAGAGCTTCTGGATTTTTTCGCGCAGGTCGGCAACCAGCGCTTCAAGCGCGGCCGAATTGGCCTTGAAGTCGTCCGAACGCGGGTTGAGCTTGGTTTCGATGATCGGCATTTCGTTGTCCTCGCAACGTTCTGGCTAGCGTGCGTTCAGGCAGTTTCCGCGAACAGTTCGCGGCCGATCAACATGCGGCGAATCTCGCTCGTGCCCGCGCCGATTTCGTAGAGCTTCGCGTCGCGCCAGAGACGTCCCACGGGATACTCGTTGATATAGCCGTTGCCGCCCAGGATCTGGATCGCTTCGCCGGCCATCCACGTGGCCTTTTCGGCGGTATAGAGAATCACGCCCGCGCAGTCCTTGCGCACCTGGCGCACGTGATCCTTGCCAAGCGTGTCGAGCTGGCGACCCACCGCGTAGAGATACGCGCGGCACGCCTGATAGGTGGTGTAGAGATCGGCGACCTTGCCTTGAATGAGCTGGAATTCGCCGATCGCCTGGCCGAACTGCTTGCGCTCGTGGATATACGGCACGACCGCGTCCATCACGGCGGCCATGATGCCGGTGGGGCCGCCCGCGAGCACGGCGCGCTCGTAATCGAGCCCGCTCATCAGCACCTTCACGCCGCCATTGAGCTGGCCGAGGATATTCTCCTCAGGCACTTCCACGTCCTGAAACACGAGCTCGCCCGTATGCGAGCCGCGCATGCCCAGCTTGTCGAGCTTCTGCGCGACGGAGAAGCCCTTCATGCCCTTTTCGACGATAAAGGCCGTCATGCCCTTCGGGCCCGCTTCGAGATCGGTCTTGGCATAGACCACCAGCGTGTCGCAATCCGGGCCGTTGGTAATCCACATTTTCGTGCCGTTGAGCACGTATTTGTCGCCCTTTTTATCGGCGCGCAGCTTCATGCTGACGACGTCCGAACCCGCGTTCGGCTCGCTCATGGCAAGCGCGCCGATATGTTCGCCGGAGACGAGCTTAGGCAGGTACTTGCGCTTTTGCGCTTCGGTGCCGTTGCGGTGGATCTGGTTCACGCAGAGATTCGAATGCGCGCCGTACGAAAGGCCCACCGAAGCCGACGCGCGCGAGATCTCCTCCATCGCGACCATGTGCGCGGTGTAGCCCATGTTCGCGCCGCCGTACTCCTCCGAAACCGTCATGCCGAGCACGCCCAGGTCGCCGAACTTGCGCCACAGATCCATGGGGAACTGGTCGGTGCGATCAATCTCGCCAGCGCGCGGCGCGATCTCCTTCGCCGCAAAATTAGCAATGCTGTCGCGCAGCATCTCGATCTCTTCGCCAAGCGGGAACTGCAAACCGGGTACGTTGCTCATCTGATGTCTCCTTTGTCGGCTCGGGCATAAGCGAGCGCGCTGTGATCGTGCGGCGATCTATTGCATGAGCGCTCGTGGCTGCCCCTCGGGGACACATTTCACGCCACATTTACGTTAACGTCAATAGGTATTTTTGAGTGACGCTCAGATTTACGGACTTGAGCCACCAAAGCGCTTCCAGATGGCTTGCAAAGCAGGCTGCATGGTGCATAATCGGCACGAATTCCGCCTCAAACTGAACCTTACTCATAATGTCAGCCGCTCCTCATACCCTTCTGCCCGCCTCGCGCCGCGAACCCGCCGGGCGCAAGTCCCAGCAGCGCGTGAAGGAAATTCTCGAAGCAGGCCGCGCTGTGTTTTCCGAAAAGGGCTACACGCGCGCCACGACGGCCGAGATCGCGCAGCGGCTGGGCATTTCCGAGGCCACGGTGTTCAGCTATTTCCGCGGCAAGCGCGAACTGTGCGCGCGCGTGATCGGCGACTGGTATGACGAATCGATCGAGGCAATCGAATCCGGCCTGCCGCGCGACGGCACGGTACGCCAGCAGTTCGCATTCATCGTACGCATGCATCTGCAATTGATGCTGGAAAGCGGCACCGGCATCTGCGAACTGGTGCTCTCCGAAGGCCGTACGCGCCATCACGACCTGAGCGAGGCGCTCATGGAAATGCAGCGGCGTTACACTGCGCCGCTCATGCGCGTGCTCGCGCGCGGCCAGGAATGCGGGCAGATCCGCAACGACATGCCGCTGCGCCTGCTGCGCTCGCTGGTATTCGGGCCGATGGAGCACGTGCTGTGGGACGCCACGCTCGCCAACCGCCGCACCGATATCGACGCTACAGCAGAACAGCTTGCCGACGTGCTGTGGAGCGCGCTGCAGCCGCCCAATCTCGAACTGGCCGCGCTCGCGCAATTCAGCCAGGACGTGGGCGAAGCGATGCAAAAGCTGGCGCGCGAACGTGCGCCGCGCAAGGCTGGCATGCGCTCGACGCATGACTGAGGCCACGCGCGGCTCGATTGGGTCAATCGACGCGATTTCGCGCTAAGCTGGCAGGCGTCTTTGTTCAGCCCCCGGACGCCATGCACAGCACGCTCACTGCTCCGCTCGCCTCACGCTTCGCCACGCTCGCGCTCGCCCATCTCACGCGCGAATATCCGAACAGGCTCACGCATTCGCTCGCCGGGCCGCAAGACGTGCTGGGGCCGCGCGCATTGCATCCCGTGTTTTACGGCAGTTATGACTGGCATTCATGCGTGCACGGTTACTGGCTCGTCGCGCATCTGCTGGCGCGTTTTCCCGCTTTGCCCGAAGCACCGCGCATCGTTGCCGTTATCGACGAGCATTTCACTGAAGCGAACATGGCGGGCGAGCGGGCGTATCTCGACCAGCCGCACAACCGCAACTTCGAGCGCCCTTATGGATGGGCGTGGCTGCTCGCGCTCGCGGGACAGTTGCACGACATGAAGTCGCCGGAAGCGGCGCGCTGGTCGCGCCTGCTCGCGCCGCTCACGGACGCTTTTGTCGAGCGATTCGAAGAGTTCCTGCCGAAAGCGACGTATCCGCTGCGCGTGGGCACGCATTTCAACACGGCGTTTGCGCTGACGCTTGCGCTGGATTTCGCGCGGCAAACCGCGCGCGATTCGTTAGCAAGACTGATTGAAGACACGGCGCGCAGGTGGCACGAAGGCGACGCCGGTTGCCAGGCATGGGAGCCGGCGGGCGACGAATTTCTCTCGCCTTCGTTGATGGAAGCGGTGTTGATGAGCCGCGTGATGGGCGGCGATGAGTTCACGGCGTGGTTCACGCGCTTTCTGCCTGCGCTCGCCACGCGCGAGCCCGCCACGTTGTTCCTGCCCGCGACGGTCACCGACCGCAGCGACGGCAAGATCGCCCATCTGGATGGGCTCAACCTCAGCCGCGCGTGGTGCCAGCGCACCCTCGCGCGCGTGCTGCCCGAAGGCGACACGCGCGTCGCGATACTGCAAGATGCGGCCCAGACGCATCTGGACGCCGCCTTGCAGCACGTCGCGGGCGACTACATGGGCGAGCACTGGCTCGCCAGTTTCGCCACGCTTGCGCTGGAGGCATAACAACGGCTTTACGCCGTCGCCGCCTCCATCGCCACGCGCTCGCACAGTGAGACCGGATCGAGCAGCATGAGCGTGCCCTGCCCCGGCAATTCCACCGCCTCGCGCATGTCGCAGCGCACATTCGCGCCCGCGCCGCGCGTGAGCATCGTGGGCATCGTCAGTTGCGCGCCGCCCTTGAGCGTGACGATGTCCTCCACCGAATCGACCAGCAGGCCGAATTTCTCGCCGTGATGCTCGACGATCAGGATTTTCGCGTGCACGAGGTCTTCATAGGGCGGCATCGCATACATCGCGCGCACGTCGATCACCGTCACGATGTTGCCGCGCAGGTTCAGCACGCCACGCACGAAAGCAGGGAGCCCCGGCGTCTTCACGATATCGTCGCGATAATCGATCACTTCGCGCAATTCGGCGATACGCACGCCCACCAGCTGGCCGATGCGGAACGTCACGATCGTCTGGCGCGTGCCGTTGCCGCGCTTTTGCGCTGCCGTGGCCGCTTCCGTGGCTTTGCGATAGAGGTCGCGGTGACCGGTCGCCACCGCCGCGATGCGTGCATTCTCATAGAGCGCGTCGGCGCTCACGAGCAGCACGCCCGCCACGCCGTCCGCGGCCAGGTACCCGGCGAACAGCGAGCGGTGCGCAGCGCCATACGACGGCATCGGCAGGATCTGGTCGTCGCGATACGCAACGATGCTCGCCACCTCATCCACTAGCAGTCCGAAATAAAGCTCGTCGCGACGCAGCACGACGATACGCCGGTCATCGGCGCTGACCTCGCAATCGGGTGCACGCGCAAAGCCCAGAAATCGCCCGAAGTCGAGCACCGGAACGGTCGCGCCGCGCAGATTGAGCATGCCAATACAGACATCGTCGGCAAATGGCGAGTGCTGCAACGCCGGCACGCGGATAATTTCCTGAATCGCGCCCATCGGCAGTGCGAGCGCCGTATCGCCGACCTTGAACGATACGTTCTGGCGCCGCTGCCCCTGTTGCACGCGCCGCTCGGTTGTGCGCGCAACCGGTTCGGCAAGATGGGGCACGTCGCGCAACTGCAGCAGCGCGGCGGCGGAAAGCACTTGCAGGATGCGCTCGCCGCCATTGAGCTTGAGCACCGCGCCTATCGCCGAAGGCGCACTGCCTTCGACCGTTTCAATCGTAATCACCTGGTCTTTCGGCACCCGCAGGATTTCGCCCGTGGCGTCGAACTGCAGGCCCACGCGCGCATTCGCCGTTTCGACAATGGCGATCTTGCGCACGCCCGTCGCGCCTTCCGCGGGGAGGTTCAACAACTGGCGCAGATCGACCACCGGAATCAGCGTGCCGCGCAGGTTGAACAGCCCGAGCAGATAAGGCGGCGCGAGCGGCACGGGCGTGAGCGTGCCGGGATGATTGACCACTTCCTGGAGCGCGGTGACGGGCAGCGCCAGCTCCGTCCCGGCCAGATGAAACGACCCGTATAGCTCTAGCTGGCCACCCACGGCCTGCGAACGATGATTCATCGTCAAGCTCCGTTTGGTATGAGCGTTGTGACGGTTTGCACGCCGCTCACGCGGGGCGCGAAAACCGTCTCACCGCATAATGCGGCTGTTCGCAGTCGATGGTGAGTTGCCGCCCGCATTCGCCGCCCACGTCCATGTGAACGACGCGCACGCCCGCGCCCGCCAGCACCTGCTGTGCCATCCGCACGTTGAGTTCGCCAATCGGCTCGTGCAGCGTGGTGCGATGCTGCATCATGTTGGCCCCGCCCGCGAGCACGGCTTCGATTTCGCCGTCGGGCGCAGCCTGCGCGCCCATCATCGAAATCAACGCGGGCAACGCGTCGATCACGTATTTCGCGCCATTGCCGAGTTGCGCACCGGGTACCGCATAGCGCGAATGGCCAACCGGCTGCGGCAGCAGGCAATGCGCAAGGCCATAAGTATTGCGCGCGCGCCACAGCAGCCCGATCCCCACGCACGATCCCAGCGTCGCACGCAGAACCCGCGCCTCGCTGCCGCTGCTCACCGCGATCTCGCACATCTTCACTTGAAGGTCACGCGTGCTCATGGTCGCGCTCCTCACGGTGATGGCCGTTGCGATAAATCAGCGGCTGCTCAAACGTGAAGCCCGTCGACACGCGGCTAAGCGACTCCGACTCGCCGACGATCAGCACGGCATCGGGCTTCATCGCGCGGCGCACGTTGGAAAGCACGGCTTGCTGCCCGTCGAGATCGAAATAGATCAGCACGTTGCGCAACAGAACCAGGTCGAACTGGCCCAGGTCGCGTGGCACGGCGTAGAGGTTGTGCTGGCGAAACGAGACATGCGTGCGCAGCGCGTCATTGACGGTGGCCTGCGCACCTTCGCTGCGAAACCACTTCTGTAGCAGCGCGGGATGGTTCGCGCGCAGACCTTCGACACTGCGGCCCTGATAGCTGCCCGCGCGCGCATTCGCCAGAATGCCGTCTGAAATGTCCGTACCGACGATGGCGTAGCGAAACGCCGGTTCGCTGACGCGGAACTCTTCGCACAGCATCGCCGTCGTCCACGCCTCTTCACCGCTCGACGCCGCCGCCGACCAGATGCGCAACGGCGTGCCCGCGTGCGCCGCGTGCCATTGCGGCAAGAACGTCTGCGCGAGGTATTCCCAGATGCGCGGCGTGCGAAAGAACGAGGTCTCGTTCGTCGTCACGAGGTCGATGAAGTCGCGCACTTCTTCGGTGCTGGTATCGAGCACCTGAAGATAGTCGCTGTAGTCCGGCAGCCCGAGCGCCATCACGCGGCGGCGCAAGCGGCCCTTGAGCATCGTCCACTTGCGCTCGTTCATGGCGATGCCCGTATGACGGCGCACCTGTTCGATCAGTGCACGCTGCACCGATGGTTCGACATCCTTATCGATATCCATTGCCGTGCTCCCCGCGCGTCAAACGACAAAGCGCGCAACCGTCTTGTCGAGGCCTTCGGCGCCGCCCTTCAGGGTAGCGGCCGCACGGGCAATGGTGTCGCAGGCGCCTGCGGACTTCTCGGTTTCCTCGGCCACCTGCTGGATCGCAGCGGCCACTTCGCGCGCGGCGATCAATTGCTCGTCCGCGCCACAGGAAATTTCGGAAATCGCCTGGGTCGTGCGGCTCACGCCGCTCAGGATGCGCTCGAACGCTTCGCCGGCCTGCTTCGAAATTTCGCTGCCTTGCGCCACGCGCTTGACCGACTCGTTGATGAGCTTGGAAATTTCCTTGGTCGCCTGCGAGGAGCGTTCCGCGAGCTTGCGCACTTCGTCGGCGACGACCGAGAAGCCCAGGCCATGCTCGCCCGCACGCGCCGCTTCGATCGCCGCATTGAATGCGAGCAGGTTGGTCTGGCTCGCGATCTCGCCGATCACCTTGATGATCTCGCCGATGTCCTCCGACGAACGGTTGATCAGCTCCATCGCCTCGATCGAGCGCGTGACGGCCTTCGAGCCGCGTTCCGCTTCCTGCTGCGTGTCCTTGGCGAGCTGATCCGCGCCGCGCGAGTTATCGGCGATCGAGTTGATCGATGCGGTCAGTTCCTCGATCGACGCGTTCATTTCCTCGACGGTCGCACCGAGCAATTGCGCGCCGCCCGCAACGGTATCCGCGCGCGCCGCGATGTCCTGCGACGAGTCCTTGAACGTGCCCGCCGACTCCACCACCTTGCCGATCACGCCCGCCAGGTCGCTCATCATGCTCTTGATGCCGGCCGCGAGCTGATCGATCGGCTCGTCGCCCTGTACGTCCACCTCGCCGCTCAGGTCGCCGCTTGCTGCCTTGCGCACCGTTTCCAGCAGCTTTTCGACCTTGCGTTGATCGTCTTCGGCACGACGCTTCACGCTCTCTTCCAGCTCGACCTGCGCGGTCACGTCGTTGGCGAATTTCACGACCTTGTAGAGACGGCCGTTGACGTCGAAGATCGGGTTATAGGTCGCCTGGATCCACACCACGCGCCCGCCCTTGCCGATGCGCTTATAGCGGCCCATGTCGTATTCGCCGCGATTGAGCTTGGCCCAGAACTCGCGATAGTCGGGCGAAGCCGCATACGCTTCTTCGCAGAACATGCGGTGATGCTTGCCCTGGATTTCGTCGAGACGATATCCGAGCGTGTCGAGGAAATTCTGGTTCGCCTGCAACACAATGCCCGTGGTGTCGAATTCGATCACCGCCTGGGCCTTGTCGATGGCGCGCAGGCGGCCAGCGGATTCAGCGTGCTCGTACTTGGCCTGCGTGATATCGGTCGCGAACTTGATGACCTTGTAGGGACGGCCTTCCTTGTCGAGCACCGGGTTATAAGAAGCGTTGATCCAGACTTCGCGGCCGTCGCGCGCCACGCGCCGGTACTCGCCACGATCGAATTCGCCGCGACCAAGACGCTCCCAGAACAAGCGGTACGTTTCGCTACACGCATATTCAGGATCACAGAACATCCGGTGGTGCTTGCCGCGCACTTCATCCAGCGTATAGCCGAGCGTCTTCAGGAAATTGTCGTTGGCATGCAGGATGATGCCCTGAAGATCGAACTCGATTACGGCCTGCACCCGGTTCAGTGCGGCGCTCACCGCGCTCAGCTCGACCAGTTCGAGCTCACGGTCCGGCGTCGAATGTTCCATCGTTTTCCCTCGTAGTTTTGTGGTTCGCAAGAACGGGCTTTCCAGGCGCATTCATGCGTAAGGCCTGCGGACTAATACTTATCCAGCAGGCGCTCTCTCAGTAACTTTTGTAATATATTTAATAATGTTCGGCCTGGCCGAATCATTTAAATCAGAAATAGAACTTTCACCGGTAAACCGGCTTTCCCTACCAGCGCTATAACGGCCATATAGTCCTGAGCTTGACCAGGGGTTTTCGCTAATGCAAACGTTTGCATCCCCGTATTTATGGGCCCTGATACGGAGTGATTTTTATTATCTTTCAAAGACTTTCCTGAAAATGCCACACCATGAAATTATGGGGACACAAAATATCTCGCGTTGCAATTATTTGTATGTTGGCGTTGAAATTATTCTGCTGTAGTTTCAATAAAAAACGCGCGCCATTTGGTGGCGCGCGTTCAATGTTGTAACTCCTGAAATCAGGACGTAAGCCAGGCGACATAGGGAGCCGCTGTGCCGCCAGCCGCCGATGCGTCGATTCCGTAGTAGACGCGCTTGCCGTAGAAGAACGGCATGCCCAGGTCGACCGTCTGCGCGAGGAACGCGCCGAGGTTGCTGAAGGCGAAGTTGTAGGTCGCGAACAGTGCGTTGGCGTTGCCGATAGCGAGGTCTGCCGTTGCGCTCGTGCCGCGTGCGTCGGTGAATGCGACCGTGCGGTTGACCGGCGACGACGGTACGTAGAAGCCACCGTCCTGCACGATCGCGTAGTCCTCGAAGTTCAGCGCGTTCGAGCCTGAATCGACGAAGGACTGGATCGCGCTGGCGCCGCCCAGACTGCCGGTGAAATTGCCCCAGCGATCCGTCGCCATGACCGTGGCGCCAGCACTCGCCAACGTGTTGTTCGACTGGGTGCCGATGCCGAACGTGAGCGTGCCGCTCGCTGTCGGCGCGCCGTTCGCGCTGACGGTCGGCATATCGACGATCACGCCGTTATTGTCGACGGGGAACAGCGCCACCGGATTCGTGATCTGGCGCGCGAGCGGCATGGAGATCGGCGTGGCGACGGCGGCGTCCGCGTAGTAGTAGCCCGTCGCGGGCGTACTGCGCGCGCACGCCGCGCCGCAATCGTAGCGCGCGACGCCCACGCCCAGAATGCCGTTCGCGCCCAGCACGGCAGCGCTTGAGAGCGCCGTGTTCCAGATGCAGGACGCGGGGGCCGCTGAGCCGATGGCCGTATCGCCGATTACCTGGATGGGCACGGACGGCGCAACTTCTGCGGACATCTTCACGTCGGCGCTACGCAAGCTGCCCCACGTATAACCCGATCCGAAAGCCCCGCAAGCCGCGACGTTGCGGCCGCTCGTAGCGTCGGTCTGCAACGGCAGCGCGGCAAGCGTCGCAGCGGGAATCGTCGAGGCGAACAGGCGCAGGCCGAACGAGCCGGTGTCGAGCAGGACGTTGTCGATCGTCGCACAGCTGGCAGCGCCACCGCTACCGGGACGGCAGATCGTCACGCTCACGAGCGGAAAGTTGCGCACGGCGCTGGCTGCGGAAACGCGCACGGGGATCGTGTTGCCGATGTCCGCAGCGCCGCCGTTGCCGGAGGTGCCGGAGCCTCCCGCATCGCTCCCTGAGCCCGACGTTCCTGAGCCTGAAGTTCCTGATCCGGACGTGCCCGAACCTGCCGTGCCGGAACCTGAATCGCTCGATGAACCGCCCGAGCCCGAGGATGCCGAGCCAGAGCCTGAACCGTTCGCAGCTGTGCCACCGCCCGAATTCGGGCTCGACGTCCCTGAGTTGTTGCCGCTGGTATTGCCTGTCGCGCCACCTGCGTTGCCAGTGCCTCCCGAGTTGCCGGTATTCGTGGAGTTCGAGCTGGAACCGGAGCTTCCCGTCGCCGCCCCGCTGACCGCGCCATTGGACGCCGCCGCGTTACTGGCCGGACTGCTGTCGCCGCCCCCACCGCCGCCGCACGCCGCCAGCAGCACACTTGCGCTGAACGCGCAGGCCAGAATGATCTTGTGCATTGCGCGCTCCCTCATTGAATCTGCCGCGTATCGAAGCCCTGCGGCAACGCTTGCGGCAACCATGCACGCCCATTGAGCGCGCCCATATGGCCACCGGTCTCGACGACCAGATCGCCCTGGCGCAACGCGACCGGCCCATACCCGCCGCCACGCGACGCCTGCATCGTCGCGAGCCCCTTTTGCCATGCGGGAAAATAGCTGCCCAGCAGCACATCGAGCGAGCCAATGCGCGGGCCGCGCCACGAAACTGCGAACACCGTGCCGCGCGCATCGAGGTATTCGTGAATCACCGTGTCGTTGTCGAGCGTGGCAGTCGTGACGCTGAAAGACGCGGCGTTGCTAGCAGCAGCCATGAGGCGCGTGCCGGGCGTGTGTTGCGTGTCAGGCCAACTGGGCGTGCCGCCCAGCGCTGCGCAGGCGGGCAGCGCGGCGCACCCTAGCGCGACCGCGAGACCTGCTATCAGGATCCCCTTCATGTTGTAGTCCTTAGTAGTCTGATGGGAGGTGTATTGCGGGATGCTCGCTTCGCGAGAAGCTCGGCCTGAGTCTAAGTGGGCGTACCGGCCGCGCCGAGCACTGTGATTCGAAATGACTTTTCGAATTTTTCGCGACCGCGCAGGCGATATGCGCGAGACTTCTGGAGCGTCCGTTGGGAGCGGCTTCGGCGCGAATTGAAGGGGATCGCTGAATGGAAAGACGGCGGCTGGGAAACGCTCAATTGGCGCTTATCTGATCGACTGCTCTTGCTCTGTCGGAAAAACAGCAAAATTCGGAGTCTTCGTAGAGACGGGGTATGTCCAATTATTACAAGACACGACGCCCCGGACGGGGGCCGCTTCGGCCAGCCATGCGCACAAAAGGCGAGGGATCGCGCCACAAAGCCGTAGCTTGCGCGCCGATCGGCGCGTAACGAAGCGTTCGCGCAACCAATCGGCCTTTCCGTTGTAACAACTCGAAAAAACGGCGCAACTCCCGTAATTGCCTTGCGCACTACGATGACTTAGCGTTGGAAGATGCAGGGGCACGACCGTGCGGGAATCATCCCGCCAGCCGCGCTGCCCGAATCCATCCGTTCTGGAGATCGTTGTGAGAAGGTCGAAATTGATACTTGGGGCTGCGGTCGCCGCCGTCGCCTGTGCGAGCGGGGCGGCGCAGGCCGCGCGGGTCGGCGTCTTCATTGGCGGCGGCGTGCCTTACTACTACCCGGTCGCCCCCGCGCCGTATTACTGGGGGCCGCCGCCCGTGATCGTCGCGCCGCCGCCCGATGCGCCCGAATATATCGAGCAGGGCCAGCCGCAAGCGGCGGCCGGCAACTACCAGGGCAGCGCTCAAGGCAACTACCAGCAAGGCCCCGCCGACGCCGGCGACAACAGCGACACCTGGTACTACTGCGACGCATCGAAAACCTATTACCCGTACGTGAAGCAGTGCTCGTCGGGCTGGCGCTCCGTGCCCGCCCAAACGGCGCCTTCAAACTGATTTGACGAGATCGAGCCGCACATGAAAACGACTTATTTCGCGCTGCTCGCCGCGGCGGGCCTCCTGAGCGCATGCGCCGTGGTGCCGACCGGGCCGAGCGTGATGGCCCTGCCGGGCACCGGCAAGAGCTACGACCAGTTCCGCAACGACGACTACAACTGCCGCCAGTTCGCCTTCCAGCAATCGGGCGGCGTGTCGACCAACCAGGCTGCCACCAACTCGGCAGTGGGCAGCGCCGTGGTGGGCACGGCGCTCGGCGCGGCAGCGGGCGCTGCGTTCGGCGGCGGCCAGGGTGCGGCCATCGGCGCGGGCGCAGGCCTGCTCGCCGGTAGCGCCGTCGGCATGGGCAACGCCCAGGGCTCGGCGTGGGACGTGCAGCGCAACTACGACAACGCGTACCTCCAGTGCATGTACGCCAACGGCAACCGCATTCCCGTCGCCGGCCGCATGCAGGCGCAGCCGTACCAGACCTACCAGCCGCAACAGCGCTATCTGCCGCCTCCGCCGCCGGGCTCGCCGCCCCCGCCGCCTGCTGGCGCATACTAATGAAAAGGCCTGAACCGCAATCGTGCGTTCAGGCCTTTTGCTTTAGCGGCGCTCAATCCGCCTGGAAGATCTTTACTTTCCCATCGACACCTTCGTCGATGCATCGGCATCCGAATAAAATCCGGGCATCGTGCTGCTCCAGCCAGGCGTCGTGGCGCGCGTGAGCTGCGTCCAGCTGACCTGCTGCGTCGCGCCCGTTTCGGTGTCGATCAGCGTGACTTGCGGTGCTTTGGCCGCCGTCTTCTGCTTGCCGCCCGGCGCGTTACTGTCCTCCAGCAGCGGCTGCAACACCGGCGCGAGCGACTTCAACAACTGAACCGAAAGCGCACTCGTGAAGGTGTAACGCGCCGCGTACGGCTCATGCACCCACGCAGTCAGCGTGCCATAGAAGCGATTGCCGATCACGAACACGAACGTCGCGCTGCGATTCACCTTGCGCGACTCGATCAGGCGCGCGCCCGGCGCGTAGACGTTGAAGCGCTGGTCGCCCGTCCCCGTCTTGCCGTAGACCGGCAGCATCTTGCCGTCAGGCATCGGCATGCCGTCGGCGAGACGCTTGGCCGTGCCGCCCTCCACCACCGAGCTCAGCAATTCGCGCGTCACCTTGGCGATCTGCGGCGAAATCAGCGGCTGCGGCGGCGTGGCTGCGTGCACGAAGCGCGTTTCGTACGGCGTGCCGCGCGCGAAATCGAGCGATTCGAAGCTGTGTGTCGGCAGCTTCTGGCCGTCGCTCGACACGAGGCCGATCAGGTAAGCAAGCGCCGCCGGACGGTCGCCCGACGCACCAATCGCCGCGCCATACGAAGGCGTGATGCTGTCGAACGGATAGCCCAGCGCACGCCAGGACTTGCCGATCTTGTCATAGGCCTGCAACTCGACCATGCGGCGAATGCGGCGATCCTGGGTCGCGTGATAGCGCGTCTTGAACAGCCATTTGTACGTGTAGAGGCGCACATCGCGGCTTTGCTGCTGAACCTGCGCAAGCGTCGCATCGGGATGTGCGCGCATGTAATTGAGCAGCCACAGTTCAAGCGGGTGAATGCCCGAGATATAGCCGCGATCGTTGAGGTTGAATTTGTCGATCGCGTACTTGTCGTAGTACTTCGCGAGATCTTCGTCGTCGAGCCACTGGAACTTGGTGTTCTTCAACTGCGCGCGCATCAGCGCGTTGAATTGCACGGGCTTGATGTCCGGATCCACGCTGCGCAGCACCGTCGCAATGCGCGCCGGGCCCTTGCGGGTGTGCTGCAGCAGCAGCGCCATTGCCTCGTCGTTGGTCTTGCCCTGATAGCGCGTGTAGAAGCGCTTCATATACACCTGGCTCTCGCCATCGACGAACTGCGTGAGATAACGGTTGCGCGTGGCCGGATCGTCGAGCCACGCCGAAGGCGGCCCGGACGTCTGGATCATTTCGTAGTGCACGATATCGCGCATGAGGCGCACGAACACGAGATTCACCGAGTGCTGGAAGGCGCGCTGCAGCGTGAGAATCTGTCCGTTGTCGCTCGACTCGAAGTTATTGAAGCTCTGCGCGCCGCCGCCGGTATAGAACGTTTCGCCCGGATTCGCGGAGTACTTGCGCTGAACGGCTTCTTCGAGCATCGCGTCGATCGACCGGTCATCGGTCTTCGACAGATAGTCGATCGCCCAGCGCGTGAGCGCGTCGCTCGGGTCAACCTGCGGCAGCATCGCGCGCAGCGTCTTCGCGTCTTCGTTTGCGTACTTGTCGTGCAGCGCGGTGACGATCTGCAAATACGTGATGATCGTGCGCAGCTTCGCCGTCGACCCCAGGTTCAGGCGCGCGCCCGAGTTGATGTCGAACGGCTGGTTCACGCTGTCGGTCTGCACACGCACGAGGTTTTCGCCGTTGCTGCGCTCGAACAGCGTGAAGCTATACGCGATCTTCGATGGATCGTCCGATGGACGCAGCATCTCGAAACCGACCAGCCCTGCTTCGCGCGCGCCGTCCTTGGTGGCGGCATCGGCGAGCCGGTCGCTCACGGCCTGCTGCACGGCATCGTCGAGCGTGGCCGTCGCCGTGAGGTCGAGGCGGTCGAGATCGTAGAGGGTCTTCAGGCCCAGCGCCTGCATCAGTTGCGTGCGCAGCGTCAGCACCGCCTTGCGATCGACATAAGAAGCCGGTGCGCGCTGCGCGGGCTTCGTGCGGTCGAGCGTCAACTGGGTCGCCAGCGCGGCATCGCGCAACGCCGGCGAAATCACGTGGTTGTTGCCGAGCAGACGCAGATAACTGTCGGTGAGTTTGGCGAGCGCTTCGTTGTTCTTTTGCAGGAAATACGAGGGCGCACGCTGCGCGATCAGCAACGAGAGCACCTGGCGGAACGCGAGCGCCTGCTCGTCGAGCGTCGCGCTCGACACCGGTTCGCGCAGGATACGGTTCACGTCGCGGAAATCGCGCCCGTACCAGGCCGCGAGACCGTCGCCAATGCCGCTCACTTCGCCGATCCCCGCCTTCGCCGAAAGCGGCACGGAGTTCAGGTAGTGCACCAGGATCTGCTGGCGCGCGGGCATCGTCTGCGGGCCGTCGAGATACGCGCGCACGGACGCCGATGCGATCTGGCGCAGCTTCTCGGGCGGCGTGGCGGTGCGCCCGCCCGCCGAGTGACGGAACTTCTCGATCTGCGTGGCCAGCGTGCTGCCGCCCGGCGTCTGCTGATGGCGGTTGACGATCCGCGCGCCCTGATCGACGAGCGCGCGGCTAAAACGGCCCCAGTCGATGGCGGGATTGCGGTTCGGTTGATCGGCGGCCAGCAGGTATTTGTCTTCGATGAAGAGCAGCGAGTCGCGCACGAGCGGCGGCACGGCGTCGAAGCTTTCATAGACGCGCTGCGGATAGCGCGTGTGGAACAGCGTCCCGCCGTTAGCGTCGCGCAGCACGATGCCAGCCTGGTCTTTTTCCTCGTAGGGCAGGAAAAGGCCTTCCTGGGCGAGCTGGATCATGCGTTCCGAGTCACGCGCCTGCGCCGCGATCGTGAAGCCGCGCTGCGTGAGCCGATCGGTGAACGACGGCAGCTGCGCATAACCGAGCCGCACGTCGTAAGGGCCGTTGGTGGTAGGGAACTGGACGTTGTGACTTGGCCCGCTTTCGACCGTAAAGCCGATGTCGCGCGTGAGCTCGGAGAGATAGCGCGCCTGGAGCCGTGAGGTATCGATCTCGATCTGGACGATGCGCGCCAATATGACTATGGCAGCCAGAAACGCGACGATGAAACCCCATTTGACCCACCGCCAGATCGAACCGGCACCGGTGGCGCGAACAGGAATACGGACCGACGGGCGGCTCATGGTTATTCTCCCTGACGTCGCGTCAGATCGCGGAGTACACCTCTGGAAGATAGTCTATCTCGCCTGGTGCGTTCGTGTGCGCCCGCGACGCGCGTCGAGTACAACAGTCGCATGCTCGCAACAGGCGTGCCCGCCTTATCCGGTTTGCATTCGCCTGTAAGCGCCATCTGTCAGCGCTTCGCCGCCCGATGCGGGTTTACAGCCGCGCCAATGTGGGCGACCCCACGCCGGCATGCGACGTGCTGCCGATATAATCTTCAGTCCCCCGGCCGCGCGGCGGCCAACGCATCAGGAGCAATATGAAGAAGCTAGTCGTGCCCCTTGCCTTTTCGCTCACCCTCGGCGCCTGCGCCTGGTTTCAAAGCAATCCGGATTCCGGCCAGCCCGTCATCGATTCCACGACCAACCGGTCGGTTCGCGACGTGATCTCCTGCCTGACCGTGGAAGCCACGCGGCATAACGCCAGCTTTGGCACGACGTCGCTGCCGCAAGGCGAAATGCTCGACTTCGGCGACTCGAACGTCATCAAGGTGCGCGCGGACAACGGCACCACCACCTATCGCTTCTACGCCGGCAAGCGTCACGCCTCGAACCTCTGGATCGAAGGCGCGAGCAAGACCTGCGCACCCTGACCGGGGCGTCATTTTGCTGGCGTTTCCCCATGCTGTTTGTCGCTTGTAATCAAGGCGTTGCGCCATGCGAAAGGTGCGGCGGCACAAGCCCGATTACATCGACTTACGCGTCGTAACGCCATGTAGTACGGCGACACATTTTCGCGAGCGGGTTTTAAGAATCGTTTAAGTCTTCGTCCGCATCATCGCGTCACCCAAAAGAAACGCAGCAGGAGGTGCCCGTGTACTGGACAGGTTCGAAGCAACCGGCAACAAAGACAGCAAGCAGCGAGCAGGCCGCCAAGCCGGCAAAGCGCACGATCCTGCGCCGCCTGCTGAGCCATCACGAACTGGCCACGCTGCTGGTGCTGCTGCACGCCCCCATCGACGCCCACGCGAAGCCGGAGATCTCGTCGCTCCAGGAAGCGGGTCTTGTCGAGCAGGTGCCCGGCGACGTCGTCGCGGGCGCCACGCAGATCCGCCTCACGCCGGAAGGCAACGCGGTGTTGCAGGGGCTGGGCCTCGCACGTTGATGGATTGATCGCGACGCGTGGAGCGCCCACGGTCGGCACGAATTGAAAAACGGCGGCACGCATTGGCGTGCCGCCGTTTTTTTATCGATTGCACCTCGCTTCGCTCTGCGGCGAATGCAGGTCAATCGTGTGCAAGCGCTTCCAGGGCGGCGCGCGCCAGGAACCCGCTTCTCGTTTCATGGCGCTGCGACACGTAGGCGTCGATCTTGTGCAGGACGAAACGAGGCAGGCTAATGTTGATCCTCTCCGGCTTGCTGTCCAGCTTCGTCAAGTCGACGTCGACCAATGCCCAGATGGCGCCAGCGTACTCATTCTTCGTGGCCAGTTTTTCAATCGGCGAACTCTTGAAACTGAGCACTTCACCGGGTTCGACCAACGTCATGACATGACCGGTGATCGCCTCTTTGGCGTTCCTGAGTGCATCGTCGATGGTGTCGCCCCAGGCGTGGACGCCCGGAATATCCGGAACGGTGACGCCGTAGACGCTCCCCTCGTCCTTATGGATCGCGATGGGGAATTCCATGTTTGACCTCGTCTTTCGCACTTCGACTGATTACGGGATGTATCCTGCGTTGCCCCCTCAAGCCGCCTTGCGCTCCAGCGGCGACTCATCCTCCAGGCGCAGCAGCCGGTAGCCGCTCTTATAAACCGGCTGCAAGCGAAAACCGTTGTGTTCCTCGATGTCGAGCAGCACGCGCAGGCGCGAAACGTGGCTGTCGATCGTGCGCGTGAGCGTGTGCAACTCACGGCCCCAGACCATCGCGTAGATATGGTCACGCGACAGCACGCGGCCCACGTTGGCGAAAAACAGCGAAGCCAGCCGATACTGCGTGCTAGACAGCTCGACGGCATTGCCGCGCACCGTGACGACCTGGCGGCGCATATCGAAGTGGTAGAGCCCTTATTTTTACGAATTACCCATATTAATCAAATGGTTACGATGGGAATTTCCGCTAAATTTGCATGCAAATACCTACATATGCGACTCAATAAAATCAGTCACTTACATAAGGGTTTTGAACAGCGGATTTTTCGAGGCGGCGCGCTGCCGAATGCGGTATGGGATTGCTTCAATCGCGAACTCGATGCCGAGCCCTGTTTGACCGACCCGCTGATAGAGCGCCAGCAGCCGTATTTGAGGGGCAATGGCCGCCGCTCGGCGGGAGATAAATCGACACGCTAGTCCGCGAGAGCCGGCGGCCTTGCTGAGCATCACGCCAACCCTACCAGGCATTGCCCACTGCAGGCTTCGCCTCTGCGGCGGTGGCGCTGAGCGCCATCATCCACGCCGCACGTAACGCTTAAACGCGGCGCCCCAAATCGGTGCGGCCGGCGCGTCGTAGGTCAAAATCATCACCGCGATCTTCTGAAAACATGGAATCGGCATTGAAATGGCCGTCAAATCGTCGTTTTTGCCAGCGAAAGGCGAGATAGAATATGACGCTGGACACTTCGTACAGCTTGGCCACAACACAAAAAAAATGGACCTGAACGCGCTCTACCCGGCAGGCGGGAATCACGCAATCCAGAACGTCGCATTCGTTCTGGAATGGCCATCGCTTCTCGGTCAGGAGGAGATAGCGTCACTACGCGAAGCTCATCATAACCACCTGCAATCGGCGTTTCCGGTCGTTGACACGCCGCAGGTGCTGACCTTTAATTTCCACCCAGGTAACGTAGCCACGCCCCCTTCCCCTCAATTTGGGGTCGGATTGATTATGTCGCGGAGCCGAGCAACTGCTACCGGCAGTGTTGTGTCGGCAAGTATTCAAATCAATCCTCAAAACTGCGTGGTTGTTGTCAACGACTACACTCGTTGGGCTCAGATCTGGACGGAAGTATCGGAATGGCTAGAAATCATCCTCCCACACGTTTTGACCGGAGCGCGGCCGTTAACTGCTGCAGCGCTTCAGTACACGGATGCATTTGAATGGCGAGGTGATCCAAAGGAATTCAGAGGGGACATCTTGTTTTCTGCGGATTCAACCTACATACCGAAAAACGCGTTGGCTTGCGATGGGCTTTGGCATTCTCACCATGGGTACTTCGCCGAAGTTGCACAGGATGCCGGTTACAAGCTGCTAGAGAACGTGAATGTAAACGTGAACGAAGACCCCGTGTCCCTAATGCGCTCGGTCGCGATCGTCACAAGCCACAAGGCCACGTTTGATGCCCCTGTATGGAAATCGGAGCAAGCGCTTGAGCTGATGGCGTCGGTAATGGCTGAACTGCATGACCGCAACAAGCAGATCTTGCGTGACATGCTCGCATCAGCAGTCCAAAAAAAGATTAAATTGTTTGCTGAACAAGAGGCTAACTGACCATGCTCTCCACAGCGACTGTGATCGTACTTGTTGGGCTTGCGCAAGCTGCTCCGCAAACGCAGTTGTCCGAATGGTCGTCGCCGGATGCTGTCGGCAGAATTGCGTCGCCCAGATCGCGCACTGAGATGAATATCTTTGCTTTAACTCAACAGAGTACTCATCAACAGGGCATTACTGAACTGCCGCCCAATGAAACGAAAATTGGATCCTTACGCTCTGAGATCAACGGGTACAGTTTTCTGGCAGACGGATGGGATGGGGAGGGCAGCAAGGCTCCGACCGCTGAAAGCGTAGCGGATGCCATCCAATTCACCATGCTGCTTCCCGCTGGCATTCCTGTTCCACGTTCGATGATCTCTTCTTCGGGCGAGATCGGGCTTTACTGGAATTCTGCGAAAGCATACGTCGACATCGCATTTGAAGACGATGCCCTGCTTTCGATCTACGCCCGAGATAAGGCAAACGGCGACAGTGAAAACTTCTTCGATGGATTGAAGTTGAACTCGCTCGATCGAGACTCGCTTACCCAGTACTTGTCCGTTCTGGTGGCATAAGCGATGGCAGAGCTGGATGCAGCAACGGATGAGAATCCGTGCCTCACTTTCTTTGAGGCAAACTCAGGAAACAATCAAAAGGTCAAGCTTTTACGAGAGCAGCCGAGACTGACGGCATTCGAAGGCTTGACCGCGTCTCGATTGTCACCGTGTATTGTTGGCGACGCCGAAGAGGTTCTACGACAAGTTTTCAGTCCGTTACATGTCGAGCAGGATACCGGTGCGCTGAAGCCGACGGCATTCGACGACGCCAGTGATAAAGGGTTATCTGTCGACCGCGTTGACCATCAAGTGGAGCACGCAAGTGTTCAAGCTGGTCATGCGCGTGCTGCAGTCGCAAACGCCAAAGAGGGCTCGACGCCACGAAAATTGCACGGCATCGCAAAACTCAAGGTGAGCGAGGTGCGTTCATTGTGTGATGGCGAGGCGCGTCACTTTGGCGTCTATGACACCGCGCTCGATGCTAACCGAGCGCACGCAGACATCTGCCAGTTGATCGCAGGAAAAAGCTCGGGGCGCAGGGCAAGGTCGAAGCTCGTTGAAATGGCTCAGCCGTTCGTGAATGTTGTCGTCGAGCCCGAAGCGCGCGACATCATCCCCACGGAAAGCGCCTAGACCGCTACCTCTCTGCTCGGCCTATGCCTTTGCTTTTGCTTGCCGCAGTGGTGCCGGGAAGGGTTCAGCGTGCATCCGCGAGGCAGGGAAGAGATTTAGGAAGCTGCGCGCTTCGTCCATCGACTTGCTCGCGAGCCAGCCTTCATTTCCAATCATCGGGGAAATCAATGCCCCGCTTCATACGAGGTTCAACGCTGCTTTGCTGCACGCCTTGCTTGACGTTTCGGCTCGGCAGACTTGGCGCCAGCGTAAAGCCGTTCGATGTCGCGCTGAAGTGCGATGGGCAGTTCCGCTCTAAGCAGCTCCACCCACGCGACGGTCTTCGCCTCAAGAAATTCTCTCGACGGGACGAGCACGTAGACATCGACATCCGGCGAGCGCCACTGTGGTAGCACACGCACGAGTTCACCACGCTCCAGTGCTTCCAGCGCCAGAAACCCTGGTAGCATCGCGATCCCCTGTCCAGCACGCGCCGCCTGTAACACAGCTTCGGGGTGATCGGCGCTCAATTGACCCGCGGGCTCGAACACGTGGGTCGTATTCCCATCGGTCAACTCCCAGTGCTGGGTGGCCGAAGGGTTGACGAGTCGCAGGCATGCGTGGCCGGACAGCGCTGCAACACACTGCGGGGATTCGTGCTTCTCCAGATACTCGGGCGCAGCACACAGCACGCTATAAACGGCACCCAGACGCTCTGCAGCCAAGTTCGAATCCGGCATGCGTCGCGCGAGATAAACGCTGACATCCAGGCCCTCGGCTAGCAGATCTGGTACATATTGCGAGGCACTGTACTCGACGGATACAGCCGGATTCAGCGCGCAGTAACGCGTGATGAGCGGCATCACGTAACGATCTCCGAAGCTCGTCATGCATAGCACACGAAGTCGGCCAGTGGCCTGGATACGCGCGCCGCTCGCTTCGCTTTCCGCGTCTGATACCAGTGCGAGGATCGTACGGCACTGGCTAACATAACGCTCTCCTGCACTGGTGAGCGTGAGCCGGCGCGTCGTCCGTTTGAGCAATTTGGTTTGCAGACGATTCTCAAGCTCCGTAACGACCCGCCGCACCTGTCCCATCGACAACGCCATGTGCTCTGCGGCACCAGTGAAGCTGCCCGCTTCCACGACCTGAACGAAGGCGTGCATAGCGTGCAACAATCCATAGTCGAGACTCTTGCGCATGGCGTAAAGGCGTTTCTGATCAACCAGTATTCTTGCATAGCGCTGCAATAATCGGTGATCTGAGCTTCGCGGACGCGCCTCGCGTATATCCGACCAGACCGGCCGGCGTCAGAATTCTTGCGTTCGTGCTAGCGCAATAGAATGATGAGTAAGGTCAGCAAGAGTGACTCGCAGACGCGCAGCTGAGTGCGGGCAACGGCTGACGCACTAAGCAGTTGGCATACCAGAGGAGTGAGCGTGGCCACTTCGAAACGACGAGTGCAGATCCTTTGCTACGGATCTCGCAACAGCATTGACATCTACCGCACGACGCTGACACGCTCATGACGCGCGAACAGCTGGTGCGGCTGCGCGATGCAATCAATCATGTGCTGGAAGTCCAATGAACCGCAGAAAATTCGGCTCAACTAGACAGTCGACTTAACGTCGAGGCACCAAGCAGCAGTCGACGAAATCCTGAGAAGCCGCGAGCGTCAAAAGGTAGACGAAAAGGGAAGCAGATGATATTTTTGCCTCGGGTTGCGTGCAAACGGCGCAACTTCGGAGTTTGATGGCCGCTATTCCGTAAGGTTAGCGGCCTCTTTGTTTCAGATTTCGAAATGCTCAATCGAAATCGATCGGTGCACGAGATGCGCAGCGCGTATCGCATGAATCGAACTACCGGTGAGTCCAGCGCGCCTGAAGGTCGAATGCCCCACTTCGCCTGCCAGAGAGAAAGTTTGCGCACGCTGGCATCTCCGCGGAGTTGTCTATCAACAAAGTCCATCGGCCGAACGTGCAACCTACCGGTGCTTATCGAGAAGCTCTCGCCCCGCAAAGACAACCACAAACACACCGACAAGCACGGCCCCAACCGCGAACGATTCATCTTGCCATCCGGGCGGAACCGACGAGGTCGCATAAAACCACATGCCCACGCCGATAGCCGTCAAGAGCAGGCCAAAGATGAGCCCCCAAATTGGGCCCGCCGTATCAGTCCGCCCCAGGTTGTGAGACATTTTCATAGCTATACTCTCTCGTCATGCACCGATATTTTTTGGTGGCTGCAGTCTGCGAACGCTGCCTTTGATTAGCCTTCAGGAAGGTTACGCGGATAAAAAGACGTCTTCAATGATTCAATTTTTCATCGAGGCTGCCGCGAGCCGTGCGATCGAACGGACAGACAACAAAGAAAGAGAGGGCAACCGTTTTATGTGTCCGGGACAACCGTATCCTGCTGGTTGCGAGGTTAAGGTCTCGATGGGCGCTTCCGGGTGGCCGAATCCGCCGTGGGGAAACGCCTCATGAAGCGGCGCTACGTGAGCTGCAAGAGGAAACGACCCTCATCGCGGCCGAACTTTCCTACATGCTTCAGTTCAGAGGATTCAACACGTTGCACCATGTATTCCTCGCCAATGTCGCGCACCACTCGATCGCCCAGCCTAGTAACGAGATTGTCCAATGCAAATGGTTTGCGCCAGTTAAAATCGCAACGCTCTCTACAAGTGTTCCGACCCGTGGAATCGTTGAACTACTCTGTGGCCACCTGGCCGCCGCAGATCAGACCGTTTTAGGGTGGGTGCCAAAGCAAACCAGAGGTATGCCCCCATGAACCACACTTACCACTACCAAGGATTCGACGTCAAAGTCGCCGTTGAGACGGATTTCAAGCGGAAGCTGGGACGTGCTGCCCCGGGCCAAGTGCGATACCTCGCGGTAGTGAAGATCTGCAAGGCTGGCGACGCAGTATCCGTGTTTACTCCGTTACGTTTTGGGGAGTCACAGGGTAAGCCTTTCCTATGCGAAGAGGATGCTCTAATGGGCGGTTATGGTGCGGGTCAGCGCATCATCGATGACCTACTCCGCTCGTAGCGTCCGTGTGCTCATGGACAGGAAGGTGTCGATTCCGTCGGCTTTCCAAACCCAGCACCACTTGCTTATACGGGGCGTTCATATACGTGCGGATGGCGGCTACCCTGGCACGCCAACATTGTCACTATGTAGTCTCGATGCGTTGCCGGGGCTAAACGGAAGTCACGTCACCCCTCAGCCTTAGGCTTCGGCCGTTTGCGACTGAGGGCCGGCGTAAGCCACCCTTTCTTGCCGCGAACCGGGAGGAAGATCGTTTCGTGGTTGTAGCCTGATCGCCGCTCGTATAGCCAATAGTGGCACGCTGCAACGTGCGAAGCAAAGTCAGTGCCTCGCGCTTTGAGAAGGCGAATCCAATTGACGACTACGTGTTCCGGAGGCTGCGCATCCGGACTTGTGCGAAGCTGCGCGGCGATAAAACCATCTACCTCAGACGGGTTACCGAGCAAGATAATGGGCGGAGAAGGCTCATGATCGTGGGCCATCGTTTTTGGTAAAGTTTCTGACCGAAAAGAATTCTATTCAGAGCACGCATCAAGATCAAGATAGCACATCGGTCGGTCGCGGACGGTTGACGCCTTTGCCCACAACACATATTTTGAGAGGTGGGTGCGCGTTCAGCAGGCGTAACCCATTTGCAGCCGCTGTCCTTTTTGGGCAGTGGCTTTTTTTCGCCTCTCCGTGTATGCAGGCTCTTTAGCGATCTGTGCAATTGCCCCTCACTCAGCGGCGCAGCGGAAGCCCAGGGAGAATGAAAAGCTGATGCGAACAAAGCAAATTGTTCCCATGGACGGCACGGGAATGTCGTGATAAATTTTCCGCCGATCACGCTTCCTCAATCAGCGTAATCGTGGTGTATTCGCGCTGCCGCTGCCTCTATAGAGACAGCGGCTTTTTTATATGGCGAAAAAGGGCGACTTGCTGCCAAGTGGGAATCTCACCGCGATCACCGTTCGCGCTCGATGGACGCTGACATGGAAAGCATCTGCGCCTGGCTGCCTGTCCTCACCTTCAAACCAATGATCACCGGTTAGTCAGCGAATGAATCAAATGACGGTCGGCGCGAACGCCGTTTTCGTCAATGGTGACCGTGGAATTTGAATGGACGAAATATTCCTTCGTGCTTCCGCCGTCCCGGATGCTGACTACGAAGCCACGGTCATCGTCGCGTCCCCAGGTATTGCTACCGCTCGGCTCGGCTGCTGGCGTCAAGGGAAACCAACCCGGGTCGCCGCTCCCCCAAGTAGAAACGGAGGCTTGAATCTGTCGGTCGAGTCGGTTAAGAATTATGATGCTCATTTTAGGCTCCCTGATATTAAGGTAATACGATTACCTTTCAATCGAATTACCGATCTTAGACCTCATCTCCAATACCCGATGAGGCAATCAGAGTGTAGTTGTGGCGAGATTTGGCAACACCTATCCAACCGATCAGATTGACAGCCGTAGGTCGCTAAAGGGGCTCCAGAAAAGCGACAGAATTCCATAGCTTAGTAAGCCTATGCGCTAAGAATAACTAGTCAATGGCGCCGCAAAATGATAAATTATTTGGCGGTCGCGCACCCCCCAGGCGCGACCGGTGCGTATTCGCGCTGCCGCTGCCTAAGTTTAGACAGCGGCTTTTTTTCGCATCTACTTCTTATATACCTGCGTAGCCGGATCGACGTGCCGATCGATTGCCATGCCGAGACGCATAGTGGAGCGGGCGCAGTGTGAAATGCCAGAGCACTGCAGACTGCAATTCTTAGCTCAATACCGACAGCACGAACCGGCGTCGCTGCAGTTGGCTTTGTTGTCAGGACAACTGTCTTTGCTGAGCACGGGACGTCGCTGACACCGTGGGTGGTGTGGATACCGGAGTTGCGTCGCTCGCCGCACTTGCGCCATTCGACTCCTTGTAGATAGCCGCGATGTCCTTCGCGACGGAATCGAGCAATGCATTTTGCAGATAGGCGTCCGGCGAGCGGCAGTCAGCTCCATAGTGCGAAAGATCGGTTCCGACGTCCGGAATCGGCTTTCCATTCGTGTCAAAGCCAAAGCCATCAGGCACTGCGCCAGCAAAGTGCAGCGGGGCGCCGTTCCCGAATGCCTCATAAAGTGCCCACTGCAACCCGGAGGCCGCCGAGTATTGCGTATCACACGTCTGTATTGGCGCGACGACTAGAACATACTTGCCCGCCACGGCAGCCCACTGCGCGAAGACCAATAGGTCTGCCGCAAACTGTTTCATCGCCGCTTCCTGCGCCGGGTCAGTGGACGGCGTCACCATGTCGTCAAGCTGAAAATTGACGACGATCATCTCGCTGGGATCGGTCTTAAACTGATCAGGCGTCGGCGACTTGCCGTTGTACTCGGTAGTTACGATCTGGTGTAGCGCCGTGCCGTCGATCACCTGTGTCGTGATGCTCGCCGGCACGCCGCGCGCCGCGAGTGCGTCAGTCAGCGATTTCGCGGTAGTCTG
The DNA here is from genome assembly GCF_000685015.1 of Paraburkholderia bannensis NBRC 103871. Taxonomy (GTDB): domain Bacteria; phylum Pseudomonadota; class Gammaproteobacteria; order Burkholderiales; family Burkholderiaceae; genus Paraburkholderia; species Paraburkholderia bannensis. Next base: position 212,531 of record NZ_BAYA01000007.1, read on the forward strand.
CGCGTCCGATGCGGCGTTCGGCGCATCGGCGGCCACCGCGGCAGAGATCAGGCTGAATTGCGCATGCGCCACCGCGGTCGACGAGGCCGACACAATCGGCTTGCCGTACATCGAGATCTTCAGCAACTTCGCAGCAGGTTGCGCGCTGCTGCTGCCACTATCCCCGCCTCCACCACCGCACGCGGCCAGCCCAAGCGCAAAGAAACAGACGGCCAAAAGCATCTTTTTCATTCTTGTTCCCCGGATCTAAGTTTTGTTGGGGCGGCCCTCTCAAACCGCCCCAAAAGTTTACACGTGTTTACGATCAGCCTACGAACAACCTGGCGTCTTCGGGCGCACCGCGCAGACGTATGCCTGCAGCGCCTTTACCTTATCGATTTCGTGCTGGTCGTCTCCAGCGACCCCGAAAACGCGCTCTGCAACCGCTGGGTCGAGGTCTGCGACGGCGGCGCTGCCATTGCCCAAGCCGGCGGCGCCGGGAGATCCAGCGGCGGCGTCGCTACCGGTTGCAGCACAGTTGCGCACTGCGACGCGCACGCGCTCAGTGCCAGCAGCGAGAGCACTGCGATAGTTGCGGTTATCAGTCTCATGTGCGTCCTTCTCCTGCGTGATTGCGGCATCCGCCGCGGCGACCGCCGAAGCGGCCAAGTTGTGCGCGTCGATCGCGCGTTGCTCGCCGTTGAGCGCCGCGCGCGAGACGTTGAGCATGTCGTTCGCGGCCTTCTCGTTGTCCTGCGCGTGCGCCGCCTGCTCGGCTGCGAGTTGGTGCCCAGCGATCATGTGCTCTGCGCCGAAGCCGATCGATGCGCCGATCAGCGCAGCAAGCACGTACGGCCACGTCAATTTCAGGAATGCCAGCATCAAAGCCCCCTCTCACAAATCGCGCGCTCATCGGCGCGCCGTTTCACCAGTCCGGGCAGCACCTTCCCGCGCGACGTCACCCACTGCGCGCGGCCCGCGTCCGACTCGTTCATTGACCGACATGCGCCGCGCCAGTCGCCGGCATTGAAGCGGCGCGCCGTCGAGCTGGCGCAGTACGCGCTGCCGCCGATGTTGTAGGCAAAGCTGACCGCCGCCGCGAGCTGGTATGTGTGACCAGCTAGAGACGGCGTGCATTTCAGCACTGGCTCTGCGTGCGCGATCAGCTGAGACTCGAGCGATTCGCGGCATTCGGCCTCGCTGTATTGCTTACCGACGACGACGTTGTGCGTATCGCCCATGCACTTCGTCGGAATGCCGACGGGATCAAGGTATCCGCGCGTCACGACGCCCTCGAATTTCGGCACCACGGACATCAGGATTGCTGCCGCCCCTGCGCCAACGACGGCCGCGAGGCTTTTCTTTCCGACTCGATTTGCCATCAATCCTCCAAGGACGGCTGATGCAGATAGGCCAGCGCTAGGCCAACGGCGCTGATCACACACGGAACCGACAGCGCGACCCAAGTCGGCAGTCGATCGACCCATGCGTCGGGCAGCGCCGACCAGACGCCACCAACGAACGAGACGGCCATCGACAGGAAAAGCGCGCGCACCGAGTTGCGCCGGTGCGCCTTGCGCCAGTACGAAACAGGTTTCAAGCGATCACCTTCGATTTGAAGTACTGCCAGACTGCAATGCCGATCAGCGCAAGCAGCGCCCACAGCCCCTTCTTCGCGAGTTCCGCTCGCAGGTCGTTGTAGAACTTCGTGCGCGCCTCAGCCCGCTCGATCAGCGTCTCGTGGTAGCGACGATGACCGTCCGGATCGCCACCAGGAAACGCCTTATGCAAGTCGTCGACGCGACGTATCACTTCGTCCACTTTTCTTTCCGTGACCTCCAGCGACGTCACGTTCTCGCTATGCCGCTGCGCGATGTCCTTCCGCAATCCGTCGATTGCTTGCACGATCTGCGTGTGGCCTTCCATCCATCCCCCGGAAATAAAAAAGCCGCCTCAAGGGCGGCGTTGCATTCTGTAGTGCGACCGTTTAAGCAACGATCGTCGCTCCGGCGAATGTGTAGCGCGTCGGATTGCGCGACGCTGCATCGTCGCTCGACGGAGCGGCCACGAGCTGCGCATCGGCGAACGCAAAGGCATCCACGCCAGCGGCGGGGAGCGCCGCTATCATGATCTGCTGCTGGTACATCGGCGACTTGCCCGCAGCGCGCGCATCTGCGCTTAGGAACGATTGGACAGTTACAGACGTCGCCTTCGAAATTGCGTCGAGCGTGACCATCGTAGCAACGTGATAGCTTGCGATTGCACCAGTGGCGGGCGTTTCGTAATCCTTTTGAATTGCCATGCATCCTGCTCCATTTAGAGATTGCTAAGATCGATCGCCATGAATCGCCAGTCGAACTGCGATCCGAAAGCGACGTTGTTTGATGGGTGCGACGCGCTCCCCACCTGGTAGTACTGGTAGAGAAAATTGACGGTATTGCCCGACGTTTGAAGGCCGCTCATGTTGTACCAGCCGGTGCTATTGACGCCGCCGCCGGTTGGACTGAATACGCATGCGGTGCCGAGCGCTGCCACGCCAACTTTCGAAGCACCCGAGTACGACCACGAATAGGCGCGAGAGTCGACCTGCGCCCACTGCCCCCAGCCGGGCCCAGCACCCATGATGTTGCCGCTTTGCGTGTCGAGCACGCGCGCGAGGCGCTGACGCGCGTCAGCGACGAGATTTCCGCTCTCGTCGAAAACCTGAAGGCCGAACCCTGCGCCACTGGGCGCGGCAGCTTGAGCTTGGTCGAAGATGTAGACCGTAACGCTCGCCGCTGCGCTCGACCAGATCTGCACCGTCCATGTGCCGTTGCTGCTCGTGCACTTCAGGATCGCCACGTAAGCGTTCGGGCTGTATAGCGCGATTAGCGGCTCGCTGGCGCTAAACGAGAAAGTGGCAACATTGGCATTGAACGTGTATTGGACGCCTGCATTCGACCTACCGGCGTTCATCGTGCCGGCGCCAGTTGTAACGTTCAGCACTTGACTCAGTGCGTACGTCTGCCTCATGCCATCAATCTGGACTAGCCCGCTGTCCGTCCATGCCTGAAATCCAGCGGTCATCAGAATGCCCCGTAGTACAAGATTCCGTCCTGATAAATGTCGTACTGTGTGCTGTTCTTCGCAGCGTACGACCAGCTGACAGTGTTTCCCGAGAGCGAGAAGCGTGGAACGATGACGCCACCGGACAGGTATCCCTCTCCGACCATTACACCTGGCTGGAACGACACCCAGCCGCCTTGCGTGAAGGCATCATCGACCACACTTCCGCCAACCCCGCCACCTATCGAGCGCGTGCCGATGATGCGCATGATGCGATACGTTGCATCGAGAACGATGTTTCCGCTCGCGTCCCAGATTTGAAGTCCGGCACTCATGACCAAAGCCCCAAACGCACGCGCAGCACGTTGTTGTTGTCGTAGACCAGCAGCGTCGAGTCGGTCAGCGTCATGTACCCGCTGCCACCGTTGGCGCCGTTGAGCGTCAGGGTTCCGTTCTTGTCGAGCTTCCAGCGTGGCTGACCGTTCGCGCCCACGGCGGTCGACTGGATCACGTCGCCGATCATCAGGTTCGTGATCCAGCCCGTTCCGATAAGCGCCTGCGAAATGAAGACTTGCCCGCCTTGCACGACGAACGGCGACGTAACGGCACTCCCGTTCGGGTCGAGAATCGCAACGCGACTCGCAGAAAGCAACACGGTCGATTCGACGACGCCACTGCTGTTGTCCACGCCCACACCAATTCCTGCGATGTAGGTTCGGCCATTCGACGTGATCTGCGTCTTGATCTGGTACGACGCTGCGACGCGCCCGTTGAGGTCTGCATAAGAACTCGCCACGGTTTGAACAGCAGCCGTGTTTGCGTCCGCCTGCGCCTGCACTGTCGTGATCTGCGTCGCGAGCGCGCTGTCGCCGTCCACGCGCGCCTGAGTTTCCGTTTGCACCGCCGCAAGCAGCGTTGCCTTCGTCGAGCTCATTTGTGCGGTGACTGTCTCCAGATTCTTCGCGGTCGCCATGTCGCCTTCGGCGCGCGCGGACTGCTCAGACCAGACGCCCGCATAGACCTCCGTCGAACCCGCATAGCCGCCGTCGTCGCCAGCCATGTCAGGAACGACCACCTGCGCGCTAACAGTGTCGATACGCTGGGAAAGCGCTGTATCACCATCCAGTCTCGCCTGCTGCTCTGTTGAGATCGCGGCAGCATTCGTTTGCACGCTTTTCTGAAGACCAGGAATCGCATTGATCGGCGCGAGAAGATCTCCAGCGAGCTGCGTCTTTGTGATCTGGCCGGTGAGGTACGACAGAATCTCGTCGGCGTCACTGCTACTCTGGCCATTCACGCCCGCGCCAGCCGGATACCACGGGCCGATGTTCCCCGAGGTGTCGACGAGCCGCCCCCAGAAAAAGAATGACTGCCCCGCAGCGAGTCCCAACAGCACGGCGCGCGCCTGCGGATATGGATACAGCGACAGGCGCGTCGCCGCGCTACGGTCGTTCGTCTTGCCGTACCAGATGTCGACATACTGTGTGTCGTTTGCCGAACCGTCAGCCGGGAACGTCCAGTCGAGCTGAATCGCGAACACCTGCGTCGTAGTCGTAAGCGTTGCGAGTGCCGGCGGCGGACTCGTCTTGCCAGTGAGCACGGTGTTGGTGCTATACGCCGGGATCGACGTGACGCCCATCGCGTTCTCGGCGCGCACGCGGGCCAGATAGGTACCCTGATAGATGCCCGCCACCTCCACCTGCAGGCCGCCGGTTTGATTCGCCGGCACCCAATCGCCGTTATCCTTGCGCCACTCAGGGATGTAATTCACCGCGCTCGACGCCGAGTCCCACGCGATCACCATGTTCGTCTTGGCGATGCCCTGATCCGTGTACGAGTACGTCGAAACGCGCACGTTCGTCGGTGGCACCTGCGCCGACGGCGGCACGACAGTCGTAGGCCGCTGCTGGATCTGCGCGCCAGTATCGATCGCTGCATACTTGCCGGGCTCATGCTGTGCCGCGGTGATCGTGTAGGTGATCTGGCCGTTGTCGTCGTTTTCTTCGATGCTCGTGACACGGAACAACTGCGCCACCAGATCCGCGCTCTCCAGCATCCAGACCGCGCTGGGAACAGCGTTGTCGTCGAAGGCATCCGATACAGTGATCGTGTTGCCGTCCAGCGATTGCACCGTGCGCGACTGCGCAATGCCCGACGGCATGATCACGGTGAGCTTGTCGCCCGCCGCCGTAGCCGGCGCCTTGTCGAGCACGACCGCCCGACCATTCATCGAGCGAATGCGGCCGCCCATGCGCCGCCCAGCCTTGTTTGTATCCGCGACCGCAATCACTTCGCCCGGCGCGCAGAGCTGGGCGTCCAGGCCGACCTGGAACGTAACAGTGTTCGTTTCGTAGCGGCTCGTGAGCAGCGTCCAAAGGCCAAGCCGATGCGCCTGCCCCTGCGAGGTCGTGCCGAATGCCGTGATCTGCGCCTTTACGACGCCGTACCGCGCGAGGCCATCATCATCGGAGACGTACTCGACGGCCTGCTTGTACTGGTTAGCCGGATCGTTCCAGCTGATCTGCGCGACCGTGTAACGCGACTTTCGCTCCGACCCGGCATAGGAAAACTTGCCTTCGACGACGTTGGCCTGCGTATAGACGTATGGGCCCTCAAACGGCATGTCTGCCGTGACGAGGACTTGCCCGGCACCCCAATATGCTTGCCCGCGGAAGATGCCTGCGATGTCCTGCAGCACCTTGAACGCGTCGGATTGCGACTGGATCACGCAGTTGCACGTGAAGCGCGGCTCGGTGCCGCCTTTGCCATCCGGAACCATCACATCGCAGTACTGCGCGATTTCGTACAGCGCCCACTTGTCGAGCGACGAAGCGTCAACGAACTTGCCTGCGCCGTAGCGATCATTCAGCACCAGGTCGTACATCACCCACGGCGGGCAGTTTGTCCATGCCTGCTTGAATGTGCCGTCCCACACGCCCGAGTACGTACGCTGCACCGGGTCATAGTTCGACGGCACGCTGATGATGCGTCCCATGATGTCAAACGAGCACGTCGGCACTGAGCTGAACGAACGTGCATCGAAGGTCATCCCGACGAGCGCGCTCATCGGGTAGCGCAGCTTGCTGTCGATCACCTCAGTGATCGCCTCGATATTGACCGTGTCGGCGATCAGCGAGCTATGTGCATTCGGCGTGACGCGGCGAACGCGCACCACCCAGCCAGTCGATGACATAGGCAGATCCACGCGAACACTGCGCTCGTACAGCGACGTGGTCTTGCCGTCAAATGCGCCACTCACCACCTGCGAAAACGAGCCACCCACCGGAGCGAGATCAATCGCGTACTCGACCCGATAACCCGTTACGTCGCCTGTCGACGCATTCGATTGCTGAAACTGAGGCAGGCCGAACCTGAGACGCACAGCGGAAAGCTGCGTGTTCTCGATCTGATGCACCCACGGCGAGTCCGACGTGAGAGCCAGGCCGACAGCGGTCTCGTTCTCGACGGACGGGAACCCCGAGAGATAGGCCTGATCCTGCGTGCCGACGCGGGTGTCGACAGAGTAGTTTTCGAAGTTGCTCGATCCGTCGCCATTCAGGATCGGCGTGCCGTCGAGCAGAACTGATTGCAGCCCGTTGACTAGCCCATAGATCGGGCCTTCTGAAACAACGTGGAGCTGCTTCGCATAGGCGATCGAATGCAGGCTATCCGGCGACTCTGCCGACGTGCTGCTGCCACTGCCCTTTGCCCCAGAAATTCGCATATCAGGCCTGATCCTCTGCATAGATGCCGGAGCTGATAACCTTCGAGCCCACCACCATTCGCCCGTACACAATCGGCACGGGCTCGCCTTGCGCAGCGCTGTTGACGGGGCCGTTGAAGTAGTACGAAGTGCCGTTGTCGGCGACACCGGCAAGCCCCGCCGTCTGCGGGCTCAACATCTGCACAACACCGCCTAGCGCCATCGACGCACCCAGACCTATCAGCGTGGGCATTTGCGTGAACACGCCGACGGCAACTAGCGCCGCGCCCAGGATCGTCTGGAAGAGGCCACCGCGTTTGCTGCCGACCAGCATGGGAGCAATGCGGATCTCGTCCGCGCCAGCTGGGTATTCGAGCTCGTCGAGCGCGAGGTTCTGCTTTCCGATGAATACTGCGAACGTCAAACCACGCTCGCGCGAGCGCGCCAAAAATTGCCGAAAACCGGGAATGACGACACACAGGGCTCGCATTGCCTCAGCGGCCGACTTAACTGCGAGACGGTGCACGCGACCGAACTTGGACAGTGGGCCATAAAGGCGAATTGTTCGAAGCTTTTCAGACATGCGCCCCCCTGGCTTTGAGTGGCACGCCCTTTCTCACAGGCAAAGAAAGCGCCTGCTCGACAGACCAGCCGTCACGCAAACGGCTGTGCAGCGTTTGCACGCTCACGCCAATATCTGCGGCCCAATCAGTCAGACACTGAGTAGTCCCGCCGAACGCAATCACGAAGTTGTCGCGCTTATTCCGACTTTGAATTGCTGGCGTAGCCCATCTGCAATTGCCGGGCTCGTAGTTGCCATTTACGTCAATCCGATCAATCGACATGTGGGCTGGAGCCTCACCCATGTCGGCAAGAAAATTCTCGAATGACGCCCACCGTTCGCAAACTCTGACCCCTCTGCCGCCATAGTTACGAAAGCATTTGATTCTTGGATCAGCGCACCTTCTACGCATTCCGACCCAAATCCTGAAAGTGCGAGTACTCGACATGCCATGAGTTTTGGTCGTTCGCGCGAGCGCAAGCTGATTTCGCGCAATCAACTGCTCGCGATGCAAGCACCCACAAGAACTGGTGTTCCCACGACGCAGGGCAGCACCGCGCACATTCAGCGCTTCGCCGCAGTCGCATACACACGACCATGCGACGTCACGCCCGATGTTTTGTGCTTGTCGCGTCACACGTAAACGACCAAACCGGCGACCAACCATCTCAACCTTGCGCACCATCGCTTATCCCTCCATTGAATCGAAGCACTGTCCGCAGGCACTGCTTCCACATACCGCCCCATACGGCGCGCCCCGAGAGCCGCCCGTGCATGTGGTGCAGGAAATGGCCATCGCCGATATAGACGCCCGCGTGATTCGGCACCCCGTTTCGGCTGCGGATCTGCATGAGCAGCACGTCGCCGATTTCGAGTTCCGCCTCCGCACCCATGTCGTCGAAGCCCGCGGCGCGGTAGTTTTCGAGATAGAGAGATGAATGACCGTCGTCCCACCAATCGTCACGCCGCTCGAAATCGCGCAGGACGACGTCGCGCTCTAGGCGATACCAGTCGCGCACGATGGCGTAGCAGTCGTGAATGCCGTGCGCGAACTGCCGCCCGATGAGCGGCGCGACGAACCCGCTCGGGACAAGTTCGCACCAGTCATCCACTGCGATCGAGCCGTTGGCCTGCATGCCAAGCGAGACGATCACCCAGAGTTCGATGCCGCTTTGCTCACACATCGCCTTGTCGGCAGCGCTGGGCCGCGCTGGCGCGCCAGGGTGAGAATGCACAAGCGCGACGATCTCTCCTGCGTCCTCGGCGCGCGCGTAGTCCTCGGCAGCGATCACAAAGTGCTCCGTCGGTGTGGCCGCCCAGTTCGCGCACGGCATGTACGTTTCGACGCCAGCCACAGACGTGACGAATCCAACCGCCTCGCGCGGATACTCCGCGATCGCATGCGCTGCAATCGCGGCTTTGATCGATTCATTCATTCAGGAAAGTGTGTCGCTGAGGAACCCGCCGAACGGGAGTTCATTGTTGACGCCAAAGCGGCATTGGCAACCGGTGGCGATTTTCATGCTGCAACGGTCAAGCGCGGGATCGGTCACCGAGTTTCCATCCACATCAAAGTACGCAACGCCGGTGTATCCGCAGTTCGCATCGCGATACTTCCACTGGCAGATGCTCACGATCTGTCGCGCCGGCAATTGCTGGCCGCCGAAGTCAAGCGGTGACGCAAGCGTGAACTCGACCGACAGGCCGGGTTGCTCGTTGCTCTTCTGCTCAACACGCCAAATTTCAGGCGCCATTTCCTCGGTCGGATCTGCCGTCGGATTGCCGCCCGAGAAATTGACCGCGTCGAGATACTTAACGAGCGTCCTCCGCCGACGCACCGTTGCGCCCACCAGATCAGCGAGATACACGCACAGCGCGGAGATCGTGCTGTTGACGTCGCTCACTGTCAGCGTAGGCGTCGGCTGCTGAGAGTCAGTCGTGCGCTTGAAGCCGGTCGCCTGAATCGGCCAGGGCTTGTACTCATTGCCCTGCCACCAGATCGACCCAGCTTGTAGGTGCTGGTGGAAGCGCATCATGTCCCCGCCGATGGCAGTGCAATCCACCTCGAAAAGTTCGATCAGCCGCCCCGGCTCTAGCTGTTGAATGTCTGCCGTGATCGTCACTGAGCCGCCTCCAGCTTTTCAATGCGCGCGGTGGCAGCGTCGAGCATCGCCTTGAGCTTCTGCACCGCTGCAAACAGCGGCATCACGAGGCGCGAATAGTCCACCTGTTGCGGAACGATCGCCTCTCGAAGTTCGAGCACGTCTTCCGGTTGCACGTCCGCAGGATCGCAGTCGTCCCGGTAGACAGGATGGATTGAAACCGCATCCTTCTCGCCCGTCACCACGTGAGGAAACTGCGCCGCGATTTCGTGCGCGAGCGCGAGATCATGCTCGGCGCCCTCGCCGTCAGCCGTGTAGTAGCCGCGATACACCGGCACTGCGCACACGCGTTCCAGCGCATCGAGCGACATCCCAACGACCGTCTTGATCCGATAGTCCGATGTGGTGTTGTACGAAACCGATGTGCCGCTCGGCGTCGAGATGCCGCCGATCTGTGCGCCGTTGCAATAGAACTGAATGAGACCGGAATCCCACGTGCCAGACGCATTGCCGTTCTTCGATACCCAGATCCCCGCTGCCTGCTTGCGCTGCACGTACAGGCCGTGATCGACGCCAAATCCAACGCCGTCCGCCGATGCCGTGCCGTTATAGAGCCCGGCGATGTTCACCGCCCCCACTGAGACATTCCCGTCCGCGGTGATGCGCAGGCCGCCCGCAGTCGTTCCGTTCGGGCAAATCGACAGATTCGCGCCGACGCCAGCCCCGGACGTCGCAAGCAACAGGACGTCGCCAGATCCAACGATCGGATTGAAGTACGCCCCACCCGTATTCGGAATGACCTGCAGGCGCGGCCCGCTGGCCACACCGTTTCCGAAGGATGCGGCAACCGTCGCGCCGGTCGCGGCCTGATTGCTGCTTACGTCGAGGACTGCGCCCGTCCACGCGGCGGCGGTGCCAACCTTTGACGACCCAAGGGTGGCCGCTCCGCTGACGCTCAGCGTGGCCGACGATACGTTGCCGGAATATGCGCCGCTCACGCCAGAGAACGCGCCCGCTGCTGAGATCGACGCATTGGTCGTGATGAGCGAAGTGCCCGAGAGCGAGCCAGTTGCCGCGATATTTCCAGCGACGCCGCCGGTGAAGGTGGCTGCGCCAAGAACCGTCAGCTTTCCCTGTACCGTTTCGTCGAGCCCCTTCTTTCGCCCAATCGTGCGCCAAAGCGAAACGCCATCCGTCTCCCACGTCAGCCGCTCACCCGGCTTTACAACGACGAGGCCGGGCGGCGTATCGCCGCTGCCCGTTGCAACTGCCATCGTGATGTCGTAGCTCCCAGATAGGTTGTGCACCGACACGATCTGGTCGACACCGGTCGTGTTAGCAGCCGGGAAGCGCACCGTCGATGCAGCAGTAGGCGTGAAATTCACGCGCTTGCCCATGTCGGTGGCAGTCAGGTCGCGGACTGCGTTCGGCGAAGAGCTGGTGAGCGTGGCCTGCGTGCTTAGAACTACAACGTTCGCGTTCGCCTTCACGTTTGCGGAACGCACGGTGTCGCCGTCTTTACCGGCCGGCGCCGTACCGAGATTTACGCTTTGGAGTGCGGTCATGTTGTTACGGAGCGAAAGTTTGTTCGAACGTTGCGGTCATGGTGTAGACGCCGCCGTCTTTCGATGGGCGGCTCCACGTCTCGCAAACGAAAAGCAGAGGTGCGGCTTCGAGAGGCGGCGTCCAGAGAAAAGACGTTGCGCCTCCGTGCGCGATGAGGAATGCACGGATCGCTGAGATCTTCGCGGCGTCGCCGATGAACTGCAGATCGAACGACGCCGCGACATTGTTCAGACCGTCGGGCGCGCGCTGCGCGTAGCCATCGCCGAACTGTGCTTTGCGCACGGTCGCGGTGTCGGTGCCCGACGTGTTCGCTACAGTAGGCACCCAGGTGAAAGTGTCGGCCATCGTCAGACCTTCCCGTACTGGTTCTGCCAGAGATAGCCACCCTGCCCCTTCATCTTCTGGGCCATGCGGCTATCGACCAGCTTCTGCACCTGGGCCTGCAGCCAGTTTGCGTCGTTCTGGTCGAACGATGCGCCGCCGCTCGACGTCACGCCCACCTGCACGTGCGTATCGCCGCCACGCGCTGCTGGCGTGACACTGGAAGATGCGCCGACCAGACCGCCCGTCGCGAAGCGCGCCACGCCGTGCACGCTCGCACCGTTATTCATGGCGGAGAGGTTCGACGCGCCGATACGCTTCACCGTCTCGGCAGTCATAACGAACTCGCCATTGCTGAGGCGTGCCGGAATGCTGTCGCTCGTGCCCGTGCCTGGCCCAGTGATCAGACCGCCTGTCGCGTGGCCAATCACGCTGACGGCAGATGAATCTCCACCGAAGAAGCTGAACGCTGAGAGCGCCGCCTTTGCGATAAGCGCTTCTGACGTGATCTTGATGAACCCGCCGACGATGCTCTTTACGAAGTCGCCCATCTGGAACCGGCCATCGACAGCCAGCTCGGTAAGTTGGTCGCCGAGATTGCTGATCGCGCTCTGCGCGGTGTTATTCGCCACAGATGCGAGATCGCTCGTCTTGTCGATGATGTCCTGAAGACCGCCCTTCGCACCCTTTACCCAATCGCCATTGGCGACGTCGGACGCTTCGAAATACGACTTGGTCTCATCACGGCGCGCGTCGAAGCGCTTGTTGATGGACGCACGCTCATCGACGTCTTGAGGCGAGCCGTCAAGGTTTTTGGCGACGGCTTTTTTCTGCCACTCGGCCAGCTCCTTCTGACGCTCCGTCTCGATATTCAGCAGTTCAATTTGCCGCTGCCGCTCCTTCGTCCCGAGGCCGAGCGTTTCCAGCTCGATCTTGTGCTGATTCGCGAGCGCATCATTCTGGTCGACGATCTTGATGTTCGTCTCATAGGCTTCCTGATTCAGCTTCGCGCTGCGCGTGCGCAGATCGAGTTGCTTTTCAAGCGAGGCGTTGAGGCTGTATTGCGCGAGCAATTCCGACTGGTGCGCGACAACGCTTTGTTGCGCCTTCGTCAGCGTCTTGCCAGCGTAGCTATCGATTTCGGCACGAAGCTCGGCCTCCTTCGCAGCCCATCCGGTCAGCTTCTCCTGCCCGCTTAGCGAGCCCTCAAGCGTGGCCTGCGCCTGCTTCGCCTGATCCATCAGCGTGTCAGCGCGCGATTCCTGATACGCCTTCGTCGAGTTGTCGCCCTTCGAAAACGAGAGCTGTCCGGTGCCGACCTGCGTATGACTGTCGCCGTGAGGAACGGTATCGCCCCACAACCTCGACATGAAGTCGGCGTAACCTTGCCCCTCTTTCTTGAGGTTGCCATATCCGACCTGAGCTGCCGCAGACGCAAGCTTGAACTGCCCCGTCAGTCCATAGCCAACGACGGTCGCCAGCGTCGCGACAACTTCCGACGTTTGTTCGAAGCCGATCACGAGCGTTGCAACCGCGCTCGCCGCGGTTTTCATGATGAGCGCTACGCCAGAGTAGAAATCGTTAAGCAACGGCTTCAGCGCGACGTTGTCGCTCAAAGCGTCCGTCAGATTGATGATCGTCGGCAGCAACGCGGTCTTGGCCGCCATCGTCAGCGCGTCCATTTTCGCGTGCGACAGCTCAAGCTGCTCCTGCAGCGCCGAAAGCTGCGCGATCGTGCTGCTCGACATCACGGCGCCAACCTCACCAGCCGTGACGCCGAGCGCGTTCAGCTTCGCACTTCCCTGGTCAAGCAGCGGAATCAGGCTTTTACCCGCCGTGCCGAAAAGCTCGTTCGCGATGGCCGCCTTGCTCGCGCCGTCGGCACTTTTCGCAAATGCATCGGACACGCGCGCCAGAAGATCCTGGGGTGTCGCGGTCTTTAGAGTCTTCAGCGAGATCCCAACAGCGGAGAACGCCGCTGCAGCATCTTTATTGCCGTGCTGCGCCTCGTTCTGCGCCTTCGTCAAGTCCGACAGCGCATCGGCGGCGTCCTTCATCTCGACGCCAACCGTCTTCGCCGCAAAGCCGAACTTTTGGACGTCGTCCGTCGACACGCCGGTCTGCTTCGAGATCTTCTCGACAGTCTCGCCGTAGGTCGCCAACTGCTCGCGCGCGGAAAAGGTCGAATGCGCGGCGATGGCCAGCACGCCCACGAGCGCACCTACGCCCAGCACGACCGGATTCAGCAGCATGTTGAATGCGCCGGTCGCCTCCGCCATAACCAGCAGCGAGCCTGCGAACTGTTTGATGTTGCCCTGCGAGAGCTCGTGCCCAAGCACGAGCAGTTCGCGCTTCGCCTGCGACGACTCAAGACTGAAGCTATGCGTATGCGCGGTCGCCTTCGCGATCTGGTCGATATATGGCTTAACCGAATCGCTGAGCCCGAGATTGGCCGCCCGCATCGCGAGGACTTCAGCGCGCGTCTTGCCCGCCGTCGAGGCGTTCTTCAGCAATGCGTCCGTGAAGCTCTTTACGGCGCGCGCGCTCGCGTCGGAACCGCTTTGCGCCGCCTCGGCAATCGCATCCTGCGCGACCTGCGTGCGCTTCGCCATCTCGGATTGCGTCGAGATGAACGAGTTTGCGGACTTGCGCGCACGCTCCAGCTCGGAGGTATAGCCAGATGCGTCGGCACCTACCTTGACGACGGTTTCATTTGCCACGCGCGGCCTCCTCAGCCTTCTTCTGGATCACTTCGATCACGGCCTCTGCCGCTTGCTGCTTCTTTGCGTCGTAGCCGGGTCTCAGGAACGGCTTGGCTGCCGCGCGCGAGGTGCCAAATTCCACGAAGCGCCCGTAGAACGCGTCCTTCGACCACGTGACGAGGTAGATAGCGAGGTGCCCCGCGACCGATTCCTCGTCGTCGTAGGCGATCAGCACCGAACGCTTCAGCGTGCCCGGAACGTGCTTCGTCCCCTTGCGCTCGTATGCATTCCCCACAGGCGCGCGCAACTTCACCTCCGCATGAATGACGCGTGCGCCAGCGACCGCCGCTTGCCTCAAAACCTCTTCGCTCGCGACGGTTTCCAGCCGATCCAGATAGTCAGTCAGCGCGGTTGGATTCTCGATCGTGATGCGGTTAGCCACTCGCCCTCCGCTTGACCTTGAACTTCTTGCGACCTTTTGCCTGAGACAGGTCTACGCCGAACACCGAGAGCGCGACGAACCGAGCCTGGTCTTTCGGATCGTCAAACAGCACTGGATCTGGCTTGCGTCCGCCCGGAATGAAATCGGCCGGCGCAAAGGCCGGCCGCTTCGGGTCGCGATGAATGTTCGCCATGGTTGACGCGACGATCCCCATACGAAGGTTCTCGATCGGCGTGCCAAACGGCTCGATGTTGTAGTACGCCATCCAGTGCGCGAACTCCACGCTGTCGATCTCGCGCTGCGCGCGCGAAACCGACATGCCGAGCGCGAGCGCTAGGCGGTGCCAGAAGAGTCGCTCTGGATGGCTTCGGAGTTTTTTTCCGCTTCCTTCGTTTGCGCATCGCCGAGCGCGTTCACACGCACGCAAACGAGGCCGACCTTCCGGATAAACGCCGCGTCCTTGGCGCGCAACACGCTCAGTTCTTCAGCCGTGAACAGCGGCTCGCCTTGCTCGTCGACCACCGTCGCAATGACGACTGCGGAGAAGTAGACGCTGTCGCTCGTGCCGAGATCCAGCAGAGCCTTCTGCAAGGCATCGCGCGCGAAGCCGTCCATGACCTTGATCCGCACGTCGCCGACGCCCTCGATCGGCACGACCTGCGTCGCCGGCTCGGCCAGCTCCAGAAACTGCTCCTTAGTGATAAGGCTCATCGCACTCCCTTAAGCGGCTGCCGGCGTGACTTCGATGTCGCCGGTGATTTTGATGACGACCGTGCCCTTCACGACGTTGTCGACTGCCGAGGTGATCGGGAAGCTCTTCACATAGGCCTCGAACTCGATGGTCGTGCCGTCGCTGAGCGTGGCCTGATACGACGCGATGACGCCCGTCTTCTTGTCGGCGAGCAGAGCAGCGTGGCTCGCCTCCTTCATATTGATATTGATGTCGAACGAGACGGTGTCCCAGTCCTGCAAACCTTGGCGATACTCCTTCGCCGTACTGTCGAAATCCGTCACGTCGATGTCACTCGCGGAACCTGCGAAGCCGTTGAGGTTCGACATGTTCTTGATCGCCGACCACACCGGCGCCTGCGTCGTGCCGGTGTTTTTCGCGAGCTTTGTGCCCTGCGAACTGACTGCGGTGCTGGTCATGGTTTCACTCCTGATACCAGATTGAATAGTCCTGCCGACTGCCGAAAAGCTTCGTTTCGTCCTCGTAATCCGGGACGGACGCACCGATCGGCGTGCCAAACACAGGCGCAGAAGTCATAGCCGCCCGCACCTGCTGAATGAGGGTCGCCGCTTCGGCACGCGTGGTCGCCCATACGGTCACCTGCATGCGGCAGTTTTGAAGCGTGTCTGCGCCGTCGAACGTGGTTTCATCGACGCCGCCGGCACCCTGATAGACGATGTACGGCTTGACGACAGTCGCGGGCGCGACGTCTGGGTAGACCCGACCGCTCGCCAGCGCCTTGATCGCGCTATAGGTCACAGATTCAGCGCTAGCCATCGTTGGCGCCCTCCGTACACGCAAGATCCGTGTGATCCCGTGTGTCGAAATCGGGCAAGGCCTTCAGAATATTGAAGACCCCGTCGATTACCTCCAGACCACCAACCGTTCGCACAACGACCGCCCGCATACCGTTGTCAATGCCGGTTCGAAAGCGGATGCGGATGCTCGCCGTCGCCTCGCCAACATCGCTGTCCGCCCGGAGCGTTTCCTTGCCCGTGAGCATCTTGACGTTGCAGCGAACGGTCATGACCTCGACCCAAGTGTCGAGCGGCTGTCCGGTATCCGGGTCGCGATCGTCGTCTCCTGCGCGGCGCTCAATCCGAACACGGCGGTTTAGCTTCCCTGCTTCCATCAGAACCTCGGCGGGACAGTGATTGGTGCCAGCAGATAGGCCGCATAACCATCCGGTATTTCCACGATGGCTTGCCGCGACTGGCCAACAGCGAAAAGCTCGCGCTGTTCGTACGCCAATGCGGCCGCAAGCAGCATCCACGATCGAACAGAAGGAAACTTGGCGAGATCGGTGCCCGCTTGATACGTGATGGTCACAGTGCGCGCGTGCGGCCATGGCCACGGCGCGATGCTGGTCGGCGAGAGGGCCGACTCCTTGCCATACTGCACAAGCTCGTACGCGCTGGGATCGAGCGTTTGCGCGACGCCCTTCGTGTCGCGATACTCGACGCTCTCGATGCTCAGCACCTGCCCAAGCGACAGCGGAAACTCGCCCTGCGGAAAGCCGGGCAAGCGCTCGACGTAGCGCGCTTTTCGGATTGCCGCGCCGGCCTGCGATTCTGCTGCCTGGCGCGCGCCGGGGATCACGACGTCTTCGACGTATTGCCGCTCGTCTTCGTCGTCAATACGGCACTGCGAGTCGACATCCTCGAAGGTGAGCGGCTCCGCGTCGTCTATGTATGCGACGAGAACGGCGGCCATAGTGCGTTAGCCCTTAGCCGCAGCAGCCTTCGCCGCGTCGCCCTTCGCCGCGGGCTTAGCATCCTTGGCGTCCGCCTCGTGCTCTTCCGCGATGCCCATTTCGATGAGCTTATCCGCGCGCTCATCCTCGAAACCGGTGACATCACCGGGCGTGTATTGCCGGTGATGGCGCTTGATTTTGACCAGCTTCATGCTCTTTCTCCGATTGGCGGCCCGCACGCACAGGCGCGGGCCGCAGGCTCACAGGACAGGCTTACGCGCCCCAGGTCACGGCGGTCAGAACGGCGATCGATTCGACGTGGCGCGGGCCGAAGTCGTTCTTCGCGATCACGCGAATCAGCGTCTGGTCGCGCTGGAATGCGCTGACGACGTTGCCTTCGGAGTCCTTGTAGGTGGCTTCCTTGCTGTAGTCGATTTCGAGCGTTTCTTCTTCGCCGATGAACACGTCACCGAAGTCAGCGAAGTAGATTTCCGACTCGTTCGTGCCAGCACCCAGGTTGACCGGAACCTGCGTGGTCTTGCCGACCGGATAGCCCTTCAGCATGCCGTTGTCGAGTTCCGGATAGACCTTGTTGCCATTGCCGTCGCGCAGGCTCGTGAGGAAGCGGAAGACGCGCGGCGCCATGATCCAGCCGGGCTGAGTCATGTTGGCGTCGGCACTTTCCAGCGCGAGGATCGCCTTGTTGAGGTCGGTATCGACCTTCTGCAGAGTTGAGCCGTCGCTCGCCGGGATCAGGTTGCCACCGAGCGCCCAGAAGCGCAGGCCCTTCGGCGTGTTGGCCGTGCCGTCGTCACGAATGAACGCTTTGTCTTCGCGGGCGCCGATCGCGCTCGTCAGATCCGAGACGACGAGCTGATCGACGTTCGGGTTGACACCTGCGTACTTGATCAGATCGTTCGCAATCGGCACCAGCGCGGCGAGCTTCTTCGCCGTCAGTTGCAGATCGTCGAACTGTTGCTCGGTCGCGGGCATGTCGCTGTCGGCGCCGATGTAGCCGACGACCGCACCACCCTTCAAGCGCGGAATGGTGATGTTGCCGTTCGAGATCGGAAGCGTGCGCGCACCGAGGTTGCGAACGACCGACTTGGGGCGCAGCAACTCGATCACTTCGCTCGACAGATTTGCCGGCACGAGGATGCCGCCCGCACTCGAGCTGAGCGTGTTCAGCGACATCGCGACCTCTTCACCGAAACCACGATCGATCGCGAGCTGCGAGGCAAGCTTCGCGTCGCCGCCGGCAGCAGCGAGAGCGCGAACCATGCGCGCCATCTTGGCGCCCTTCACTTCCGGCATCTTCGGCTGAGCCGGCACACTCGCCGCCGGGCTGCCCGCAGGCGCGGTCACCGCAGCCGGCGTCGGGTCGACGGGAACTGCTGCAGCCGCGGCCATCCGCTCGGCGGCTTCGGCACGCTCGATCTGCGCGGCGATTTCGCCGAATTTCGTGGAGAGGTTCGCGAATTCGGTGTGCTGCTCGGCCGTCAACGCAACGCCGCCGGCTTCGATTGCCGCGAGCGCCTGAACCTGCTGGTTGATGTTGGCGCGTTCGCGGCGAAGTTCATTGAGGTTCAAAGTCATCTCCAAAAAAAATGCCGCCCGGAGGCGGCGACACTTCACTGTGGCGCGAACGCGCTCACACGAGAATTTGGCGGGTCAAAACAACTGGTGTTTCAGCAGCGCGCGAGCATGTTCATGGCCGCGGCCTGCGCGGCCACGCTGCGACGCGACGTCGGCTGGCGCGATGAGCGCGAGGCGCGCACTTCCGCTGCGATGCGGTTCACTGCCGCTTGTGGCGTTTCCATGCTGTCCGCGAGCTTCGCGTCGATGCCCTGCTTGCCGAAGTAGATACCGGCTTGCGTGTCCTTCACTGCTTGCGTGCTGAGCCCACGGAAGTTGGCGATGGCATCGACGAACTGCTCGTAGCTGTTCTGCACCATGCCTTGCAGGAACTGCAGCGACTGATCGCTCAGCGGCTCGTGCGGCGTGAGGTCGTTTTTGTGGTCACCCGCAAACACTGACGTCACCTTGACGCCCTGCTGCTCGTCACGTTTCGAGACATCGACGTGTTTCGCAATGACGCCGATGGAGCCGACGCCCGACGTCTGGCTGACGATGATGTTCGAAGCAGCGGCGGCGATCAGATAGCCGCCTGAGAAGGCAGAAAAGTTGACGATCGCCGTGATCGGTTTCACCTGCGAGGCGGCGCGAATGTCGTTCGCAAGCTCGAAGGCGCCGGTGGCGCTACCACCGTTCGTGTCGATGTCAAGGATGATGTGCTCGACCATAGGATCCGCAGCGGCCTGGTTGACCGACCCTCGCAGGCCCTCGTAGCTGGTCATCGGCTCGCACGCGTTCATGTGCGCCGAGCGCGACACGAGGATGCCCGACACCGGGATGATGTCCAGCCCGGTATCGGCGACAACCGCAGCCCGGCGCTCTGACGCGCTGGGCCGCATTTCCGGGCCACCGTACGGCCCGTCGTCGTCCATGATCTGCGGCTGCACGCCATTCACACTCAGGTTGACGATGTTCAGGTGCAGCGACTGACTCGCCCACTGCATTGCGAGATCCATCATGTGGTCAGTCACAAGCTGCGGCTGGTTGAAGAGCAGGCTCGCGAGCCGGAGGTGTGGTCTCAAGATAGGATCCTTTGAACGTCTTCGATTTCCGCCTTGGTCGGCTCACTCTTGCCAGCCGAAACTGGTAGCGGAAGAGGTTTCGACGCGTCCACCATGTTCAGCGGCTGCAGGTAGACATCGCCGCCTTGGACGGGAGGCATGTTTTCGAGGCGGCGAATGTCGTTGATCGACAGCCAGCCCCACTGGCGCCCGACCGCATACGCGGCGTAGCGCGACGCCTGATCGCCCCGCAGGAGACCCGCGAGGTTGTATTCGATGAAGTACTCGTTACGCTCCGACGGGAGCAGCAGATCGCGCGCCTTCGCCTGCTCGTGCCGCTTCACCCACGGCAGCAGCGTGTAGATCACGTACTGCAGAGACTGATTCTCGATGTTGCTGAACGTCGCGCGCTCCAGCTCGTTCACCATGTGCGCCGGAATCTTGTAGATGCGCGCAATGTCGAGCGTCGAAAGCTTCAGGGCGTCGATCAGCGCCGCATCGACGTTGGTCATCGACAACGGCTTGAAGGTCATGCCCTCCTGAAGCATCGCAACCTTCTTTGCGTTGCCGGAGCCACCGAACTTCGCATTCCATGAGTCAGTGATGCGATCGACGCTCGCCTGATCCTTGAGCGGCGTGCCGGGGCGCTCGATGACGCCCGAGAGCGCGGTGCCGTTCAGGAACGACTTCCCGGCGTACTGCTGCATTGCCTGCGCGTGCCCGATAGCGTTCGCATGCAGCATGATCGGCGACAGGCCGGTGTAGCCGTTAATCGACATCCAGCGCACGTGGTGCACGAGACGCTGCGGCATCGGATCTGAGCCGTAGACGCGATAGAAGGGCATCAGATCACCGCCCCTCATCACCGTCACAGACTCATTACACAGTGGATACAGGCCCTGGATAACACCGTCCGAGTCACGGTCGATGTAGCTGTAGCTGTTGCCGCGGAGGCCTACGGCTACCTGCGACTGCTCCTGATATTCGAACGGCGTCTGCCATGGATTCGGCGCGTACTTCAGGATCGGATACAGCGGATGGTCGGTCGCTGGCTTTCGGTCATCACCCACGCGCCGATAAAGCTCGATCGGCAACTGCGCAATGCTTTCGGCAAGCAACGTAATGCAGTTCTGCAGAACCGTCAGCGAGAGCGCGCTTGCCGGTGAAACGACTTGCCCGGAATCCGAGCGCGAACTACCCAGAAACGACGAGAGCCAGCCGCCCGGCCCCATCTGCGTCGTGCCGCCCTCGGCGAGCAACTGTTTGCTAAAGAACATGGGTCACTCCTTCGGCTTTGCGGCCCGCGCTGCGCGCGCAGCGGCCACGTCGGCGAGGAATGCCCACAGCAGCATCAGGACGCCCGCGACGATCAGGCCAGCCGGCAGGCTGATGAGCGCCACGCCAGTGACCAACAGCGCAAACCCGAGCAGCCCGGCCACCCATGCAGCGACGCCAATTGAATTCAAACACCCACCCCTTGATCGTAGATCGACTCCGAGTCGACGCGATCGGCCAGCATCGCGCGACCGATCGCCATGATGAGCGCCACGGCGCCGTCGATCTTGTTGTCGTTGCCCTGCTTTACCGGGCGCACGACGTCGTCGTTACCCGGTAGATTCTTCCCGATCACATTGCTGATACACCACGTCATGAGCGGATTGCCGTCGTGATGGAACCGGCCCGACGTAATGGCGGCCTCCAGCTCCTTCATCGGATCCGACATGTTCGTGTAGTTCTGCACGATCGTGACGGGCGTTAGCCCTTCGTCATCGAGTTGGTGCGACAGGTTGGTCGCACCGTGCGGGTCGATCGGCGAGCACTGCACCGGGCAAAGCCGATTGGCGTCCTTCGCTTCTTCGAGGATCACGCGATAGTCGATCTCGGCGCCATCGGTCTCTACGAGGAAGCCTTGATTGACCCACTTCTGATAGCGCTCCGCCATCCGGCGATTTTCGGTGTTGCGCACCGTGTCTTCAGGCACCCAGAAGCGGGGCGCCACGCAAAAATAATGACGGCGACCGTCGATGTCGCGCCAGAAGATGCGCGGCATGCTGTTCAAGTCGAGCTTGCGCGCAAGGTCGAACGCCAGAACGCACGACTGCCCCTCGAACTGTTCGAGCGATAGCGTTGGGTCTTCGCACGCCTTCCAGTCTTCGAGGTTGAAGTAGCCCGTCTTGGCTGACGTCCAGACGTTGAGGTGCTTTGTCTTGAACGTGTTTGTGAAGCGCGCCGACTTGATCGCACGCTGCTGCTGGCTCTCCAGATACTCCTGATAGACCGAAATACCGATGTTCGGGTTGGCCTTGGCCAGAGTCTTCGGGTCAGTCCAGTCATCGCCCTCGTCGATCGTCCAGATCCAGCCGAAGAGCTCGTCGTCGGGCACTGTGCCCTCAAGCATTTCAATGACCTGCCGCCGCTTGTCGTAGCACGGGCCTTCGATGTTCGCGCCCGCCGTTGTGATGACGAACATCAGCGGCTGCCGGCGCGCGCCCATGCCGGTGAGCATCGTTTCGTACTGCGCGTTGGTGTCGTGCTCGTGATACTCGTCTTCGATCGCACACGACGGCGATGCGCCGTCGCCTGGATTTCCGATGATCGGCTCGAAGCGGCTGCCGTCTTCCGGACGACTCAGGTTTTGCGCGTTGACCTCGATGCCGAGGTGATCAACCAACATCGGCGATCGCTTGACCATAAGGCGCGCAGGCCGGAAAACCTCCCAGGCCTGCCGCTCAGTCGTCGCGCCGCAATAGACCTCGGCGCCGAACTCGTCGTCAGCGGTGAACATGGCAATGCCGACGCCTGCGGCGATCACGCTCTTTCCGTTCTTGCGCGGCACCTCCCAATACGACTCCCGGAAACGCCGGAAGCCGGTCTTTTTCTTGACCCAGCCGAACGTGCACGCAAGCCCGAAGACTTGCCACGGCTCAAGGGTCACGAGCTGCCGCTTAAATGCCCACTCGCCCTTCGTGTGCGGCATCAACTGAATGAGCCGCAGCTTCTTCTCGGCCTTCGCCGGATCGAACTTGTATTTGAACGCCGCCGTCTTGCTCGCAACCAGGTCGTCAAGGTGCCGCTGGCACGCGAGAATTACCCACCGGCATGCCGGAAACTTTCCGCGCACGACGTCGCGCGCAAACTGGTTCGCCTTCGCGACCAGCGGAAAGGATTCTTTCGGCATGCTCTAGCCCAACAGTGCGGCAAACGGATTGCCCTCGTTCTTTTTCTTCGGCCCCATCAGGCGTTGACGGCTCGAAGGGTCGAGCCCGAGCATCGCGCCGAACGTCGCCATCTGGCCCGCCGCCTCTTTGACGACAGTCGCGGCCGGGTTTTTCACCGGGCCGCCCTGCGCGCCCGAGACTACCGGTCCATGCCGCACAAGTTCGTCCTGCGCGCGCCGCCAGTTCCCGTACGCCGAGCAGAAAATCTCCAGGTTGTGGAGATCCGTCAGCTGCAAGATCTTTTGCTTGCAGAGGAGCGGCGCGACGCGCTTCCACATCTCGGCCGCATCGACGTCGAGCCATTCGGGCGGGTCGATGTTCGTGGCCAGACCGAAATCTGGTTCCTGTGTATTGAGTTGCCGCTTACCCGGATTGCCGGCGGCCTCCTTGTTAGCGACGGGCTTCGGGCGACGTCCGGAGCGGCCCGCGACTCCGGGCATATTTTCTCAACCTTTAAATTTCATTTTTCGCGGGCGTGTTTTTTCGACGGAACGGTCGGTACCGGAGCGATTCGGCCCCAGAGATTGCACACCCCCTACCCCCAGCCGAGCAGCTGACGATGCCCGCGCAAGCCGCTCAGCCGCTCTCCCTGCCGGTCTTCGAGGCGTGGCAGGGGTGGCAGATAGATTGCAGGTTCGAGTCGTCGTCGGTGCCGCCACGCGCCTTAGGGACGATGTGGTCAACTTCGGTCGCGATCGTCACGCGACCAGCACTCTTGCACGTCTGACACAACCCGCAGTCGCGCGCGAGGATTCGCTCGCGCAGCCTGACCCAGGCGTTGCCGTAACCGCGCGCGTGGCGATTTCCCCGCTTTGAGTCGGGCGCCCACTTAACCTCTTCGGAGGCGTGCGCCTCGCACCATGTCTTGCCGCCCGCGACCAGCGTGCGGCAGCCGCGATGCTTGCACGGCCGCATTGGCCGCGCTGGCATCAGGCGGCCGGCGTCGGCGCGGGCGCCGGGTACGCGGCAGCGAGCGCGGCATTGGTTGCAGCCTGCACGGCTGCATCGGTCAGGCTCGGGTCGTTCGCCTTCAGGGTGAGAGCGATCTGGATTGCGACGTTGACGTTGCTTGCGTTCATGGCGAGTCCTTCGGTAGTTGATTCAGGAATGGCGGCGAGCACATCGGCGCCGAGTTGCGTCTTCGGGATGAGTCTGTTGAGATACGCGAGCGCACCTTCAACGGTCGATTGCCCACCAACAATGTCGATGGGCGCAGCGAGCGCAGCATCGACTGCATGCCGCGCGGCTTGCTCGGTTGCGATAGCGACACTGTTCGCGTTGGCGTGCGCTTCGAGTTGACTGATTCGTGCAGACAGCATCGAACTGAGCGCAGTCACATCTACTGCGGAAGCGGCTTCCACAGATTTCGCCTCGGTTTTGAACCACGAGACGATCTTCTGAATGATGGCTTTGATGTTCATGGTCGACCCAGTCATTGAGATACCATCTAGGCGGAACTTCGAGGGCGTCGTTCCACTAACCATCATCGAGAGAACAATGGCAAAAAGAATCGACAACATTGACCTGAATGGCCACATTCCCCCGAACGCAAAATCCGTGAAGATTAAGTTCGCTTGCTATACAGCTGAAGGGAAGGCGCTACTTTACCGATTCAGTGGCGACTCTTCGCCAGTTGCTCTGCACGGCCCAGAAGGAGTCGTGGAGGTGAATATCGGCGTATCGAGAACTCTGGCGCTCGAAATTCTGGATGATTCCGCTTGGCAGATCGGGGTATCCGGGTATTCGATCTGATCTAAGAAACAAAAAAGCCCGCTTGCTTTCGCTTGCGGGCTTCGTGTTCGCACCATTCGTACGGTATATGAAAATGGAGTTTATGCGAGGATTTCTCGCACGTCAAGCAGTCCTCATCAGCATACCGACTTCGTCGAGGCGCTCGCTCAGCGCGGTCAACCCCTTCTTCTCCAGCTCGCGAATCCATTTGCGGATCGTCGTTGCGTGGCGGTTCGCCGGGTGCTCGTCGATGCCGAGCTTTTCCGCCTCGTCGAGAACGTGGATCTTGTCGCCGAAGTGCTTGCGCAGCACCGCGACACGGAACGCCTTCACCGGCAACACATCGCGCGCCTCGCGCGCAACCTGATCGGCAAGCTGCGACACCGACTCGCGGAACAGTTCGGTCATCCGCCAACCGCGGCAGCACGGGCTCAAGCAGTTGCAGCTTTCGCTGCGGATGGCCTTACCCGCCACCAGCGCGAGCATCTGCCAATAGTCGAGGCCCTCCAGTTCGCGAAACACCATGCCCGACTGGCCCGCGCCGTCGAGGCCGGTCAGCCCGCGCCCGCTACCGCGCGACGGCCCTTGCAGCAGCTTCGCCATGGGCGACATCGCGTATTGCTGGCTCGAATAGTTGCAGGCGAAAGTGATCGCCTCTTCGGCGCTGCGGAAAATGCCTTCGTGTCGTGCGTTCATATCTGCCCTGTCGTTTGTATTGTTGCTCGCGCCTATACTTCGTCGCCGAACTTGCTCATCACGTGCGTGCGCATTGCGGCAATCAGCGCGGTCTCACCGAATTGCGAACAGTGGCCGCTTTGCGTCTGCGCCATCCAGAAATTGGCGTCGCCTGCTGCGGGAAAAAGCGCGATACGCTCTTGCTCGATCAGCGCGCCGCCGTCCATCCAGTCCGTAGACGGCTGATACAGACCATGCGCGACGAAGGTATTTGCCGGGTCGGCGACGCCATCGAGCACACCAACGCGCACCCGCTCGACGATCGCCGCGCCGTTTTTCAGCTCCACCGATACACCGCGAGCGCGCGCGACCCAGAAGTCGAGTTCCCCGCCAACCAACTCCGCAACCTTCATCGGTACAGCCTCCCTCCCCCATTCACGATCACCGCTAGCCATGAACGGCGCCAGCGACTTCTTGTTGTCCGCAATCTTCACCGCGAGCCACGCATGCTCTTCGCCGACCAGTCGACGCTTTTCGCGCAGATAGCGACGGAACTGCTCGGGCACGAACGCGAGCGCCATCGCACTGCCCTCGACCTGCACGCCGTTGTGCTCGCTCCGGCGTAGTCTGGTTACGGTCGTCTCGACGAGCTGCTCGACCTCCCCGACGCCCGACCGCCCGCCGATGCTGAACATACCGATCACCGGCATCTGAACCTGTAGGCGGATCGGCTTCATGCAGGCACCTCGGCGCGCCATTCTTCATCGCCGCTCGCGAGAAACGGCTGGAACGTGTTGCCGTTGAGCGCGATAAGCGCGTCCACCCACGCCAGTTCGGCAGTCGCCCACTGCCAGCGCTTCACGAAGATCCGATAGCCGCTCGGGATCAGCGCTAGCACCCGCACGATGTACTCGTTGCCGCCCAGGTCTTTCTTCCGGTACCGGCGAAAGCCATAGGCCATCGCATGCACCGACCTCTGAATGCGATCGACTTTGTAACGACTGCCGCACCAACGCTTCACTGGCGCCGCCGGAATCGGCAGGCTGATCTCGACTTTCACTGGCTGCACTCAGCTTCCTCCGTAATACCCATCTTTCGCGCGCGGATCGGTGCCCACTCAAGAAACGCCTGGCTGAACGTCACCTGCTTTTTCTCGCGTGTCGCGCTTCCCTGATCCAACCAGCTATGGCACCAGAAGCAGCCCGGCACCGTGCGCGCGTGATTCGACTTCAATCCCATTCCCTTGCCGGCGGCCAAACTGTTCTCATGGCACGGCACGACCGTTTCGTCGTTCGGGTTGCGGCGGCAGATGCCCGGCACGCGCAGGTAGCACGGCTCGTCGCGGCACGCCGCCAGATACTTCGATCCTTCCGCCACCGTCGGCTTCTTCACCCGGCGCTTCATCGTCGAGCGCTGCTTCAGCGTGGCCGCCGAAGGTGAGGACTTCCAGGAGCCACGCGACATCGGCTTCTTACGCGGGCCGAATCCCGATCGCTTCAATCCGCCCCCTTCGCCTCGAACAGCCGGCCCCGCTTGCCGCAATGCCCTGTGACGACGGCGAACCAATGCGGATACTGTCGCTGTACGCTGGCGCGCGCGGCTGGCGCAAAGAAGTTTGGCTTGCCATCCACAGGGCTGATCCGACCGGCCAACGGATGCGTGCACGCGCTGCTCTCGACTGCCGGCGGAATAATTGGCCGCCCTTCGATGGCTGCCACACGCCCCCCCGTAGAAGCGGCAATTGATACAGAGCTTCAATCCGCCTCCCGCACCGAATCCTCGATCGTGAAATGGCGCGGGTTCTTGTCCGCATGCTTGTCGAGGATCGCGCCCGCCGCCGCGTTGAGCGCCGCGTAGAAGTCTTTCGAGCTGGGCGCGCGGTCGTCGGTCATCATGTTCTGGATCATGGCGTCGCGAAGCACGACCAGCGACGTGATCGCCTTCGTGATGTGCGACATGCCGGAATCCGGGTCGATGTCCTCGCCTTCCCACCACGAGAACAGATGTCGAATCGTTGCGTCGTAGTAGACCGACGCACGCACGCCGACGGCGCGATAGTTGTGACGCCCGTATTTCGCAGCGCCTTCGAGCATTGCGACGCCCACTTCAGCCATGACCGCAGCGGAGACAGTCGACATCGGCGCCTTGCGCACACCCACCAGGTCTTTCGGGTTCGATGGCTTAGCTGTCATGCCGCCTCCAGCTGCGCAGTGACTGCTGCCTGCGAAATCACGGGCATTTCGCCCGCAAGGCCGACCAGATACGTCGCGGTGAACACGCGCAAGCCGAGTGATCGGGCGATATGGCATTCGAGCGAGGCACCGCGCGACTGCTCCCAACCGGGCAACAGGGCGATACCGTCACAATCGACGAGCTGCTTGATGTCCGCCCGCATGCAGTCGAGCCATTCGGCCGACTTGTCCGTATTGATCTCAGCCGGGTTGACGATCTCGAAGCCCAGTTCGCGAAGGCGTCGTGCCTCGGCGTGGAACGCCGGGAAGTTGAGTTCGGCGTAGCCCGTCATCGGGCCGGCGATATAAAGCTTCATGCGTTTGCTGCCCCGAAAAGAGCCGCGACCAGCGGATCACGGCGAACAAAGGTGCCCCGCTTCTCTGCGGCACGCTTGCGCTGCTGCGCGCGGATCTCGTCGAACTTGTCGATGCGCTCGCGCTTGAGCTTCCGGTAGTAGCGCTTGCTCAGCTCCTGCCTAGACTTCGGCGTGGGTCGCTTTGCGTCGCGACCGGCACCCCAGACCCACACAGCCGTCGGCGCGCCGTCGCCACACGTAGGCAAGTAGCGCGTGATGTGCATTTCGGCACGATTCGCGCCGATGAAGCGCCGCACTGTCGGCTCAGAGCACACGGCAAGCTCCGCGAGTTCCGCGGCAGTCGCGCTGCGCGATTCGAGGATCGCCCTCATACGCGCACCGCTGCTTTGGGCCGCCCGCTTCGCCGGAATCGCGCGGCGGCGATCCGCAAGCTCCAGATCGCGCCCGCGCGCCGTGAGCGCGGCCTCAGTGCGAAGCGGAAACAAATGCACAACGGTCTTCAGTGCTGCCGGCTCATCCCAGACCTTGCGCAGCAGCGCATCCTCTTCCGGGCTCCATTCCGGAGCGCGCGGCATTCCCCTGTAGATCCCAGTCATCAGAATTCCTCCACCTGCCAGCCGCCGCCGGCCTTCTTGGGTTTCGCCGTAACGGCGATGAACTTCACCGGGTGCTGATACGCGGCCACCTTGATCTTCACGCGCGCATCGTCTGTCCAGTGTCCCTTGACCTCGTGGCATTCGAGCCGACCGTCGGCCAGCATTACCGCGAAATCGGGCGTGTAGAACGTGTTGTCTGCCAGGCGAAACTTCCACGCCTCGAAGCCGAACCACGCGATCTCGCCCGCCTGCTTGCGCTCTTCGAGGTGCTGCGCGTATCGCTGCTCGGTCTGGTTGAGCTCGCCGAGCTTCAGCCGTCCCAGCGCCTGCATCGCCTTCTTCGCAGCGGTGCCCGCCGCTTCCGGCTTGCTTACCGGGTGCGGCGCGGGCCACGTGCGCGGCTCGGAGCCGCTGATCTTTGCCGTGCCGATGCTGGTTGCGCCCTCTTCGAGACGCATCGGCCATACGTTGCGTTTGCCCATGCTCAGAAAGGGATGTCCGGTTCAGCGGTGAACGTTGAGCGCACCATGTCGTCGACAATGCGGCTGTCAGTCGTCGCCAGCACGAAGAACTTCTGCCCGCGGTGCGCCCGCGCGAGCCGCTCCGCCTCCATCACTGCGCTCTGCCGCGACTGGTGCTTGAACGTCGGTGGCGTTTGGCCGGTCGGCGACCAGACGAGGTAAAACGGCTTCGGGTCGAAGAGATTCATGGTCACGCGCCCTCGGGTCGTTGCACGATCAGCTTTCGCCAGTCGCCTTTGCCTGGCTTGAACGAGGAAAAGTGTGTCGCATCCTTGACCAGCCAGAATGCGGCCCAACCGCCGCCCTGCGCGTCAAAGACCGCAGGCTCCTTGGGCGAGAGGTACGCACTGCCGCTTCCGTCCTGCACCAACCAGCGATACTCGGCAGCGACGTGACTCCAGTCGATCGACGGCAGCACAAGCTCTTCGGGCTTCGGCAACACGCGGTAGCACAATTCGCCTTCCCATGACGGCGAACATTCGCGCCAGTCGCCCGGACAATCCTCACGACGCCATTCGATCGGCCAGCCGTCCTGCCACAGTGCGAATGCGAGTGCCCGCGAAGCAAGCGCCACTTCGCCAAACGGCTTGTCGAGATCGCGATTCAGGCTTTCCAGCGCCGCCACACCGCGCACGCCGCCGTCGATCATCAACCGCACACGGAAGCCTTCGTTGTAGGCCGAACTTACGAAGGCGAAATGCTCTTCGATCACCTTGTCGTTGCTCATGCGCCCTCCGGCTGTTGCGCCGACTGCTTGCCCCCGCGCAGGCTGGCGTACAAGAGAGATCCCACGCAATACGCCGCGGGCAACAACAGCTCTCCGACCCAGATCAGCGCAAGCACAAAGGCGAGCGACGAAACCCACTCGTAGGCAGCGTTCAATGGGGCGGGCCGATCAACCTCCCGAGCCCGTCCGCTCAAAACCATGATCCAAGAGCAGACGCACGCGAACCAGATCAACACGTCGATGAAAAACTTCGCGCCCGTGATGCCGTACACCAAGTACAGGTAGAAACACGCCGCGAGCAGCGCGTCGAAAGTGACGTTTTTCAGAAGTCTCGAAAGATCCAGGCTCATTTCTGGTTTTCCATGTAGTTGATCCGACCCGCCACACCGCCTGCGGCTTGTGGGCACGTACCGCCATTCCTTTCGTGACACCTTGGCAATGCCTCGGTATACCCACGCACCGCCAACCGCTTAAATCGCCTCTGCTTCGTTGCCCGCTCAACCTGCGTCCTGCTGGTCGCTTTGCTCGCGGCGAACATCGTTGAGGTAGGCGTACAGCGCTTCGCCGCGCTCTTCGCTCTCTCGGCTGACTGCGGCGAGCAGGTATTCCATCCAAGGGCCCGGGCCGAGCACCTTGCAGACCTTCGCCTTGAACTGCTCGAAGTACTGGAAGCGCGCCGGGTCAATGGCGTGACGCTTGCCCTGTTCGCGCCAACCCGCCTCGCCCAGCCACCAACCGTCCGGCGCGCCGCCAGTGGTCGTGTCGCCAGTCGCTTCATCCTTCGCTTCCCAGATGCCCGTCCAGCCGCGCAACACCGATTCGTCGATTGCCGTCACGACATCGCGGCCCAGCTCGTGAAGCTTCGCGAGCTTCTTCAACGTGACCTTCGCTGCGGGACGCGTCCAGGGAACGTCGGCTTTCTTCTCTTTCGCCTCACGGTGTTCGCACCAGTCGAGCCACGATTCGGCGGGCAGCCAGGCAGGCAATTCGATGGCTCGAAGTTCGGCATGCAACGCAATTCGCGGCGCTTGCCGCGCGCCTTGACGGTTCTCTGACGGTTCTTTGGTGGTTCCTGACGAGTCGGGTGCAAAAGCTTTGCACCCTTTAGCGCTCTGAATTGCACCCTTTCTGTCGCCAGTTGCACCCTTTACGTCGTCGTTTGCACCCTTTCCATTGGGTGCAATTTCTTCACCCTTTGGGCCAGACTGAATGGGTGCAAGATCTGCACCGTTCAGCCAATCAGCACTGATTCGGTATTCGCGGGCACGGCCACGCCCACCGCCTTCATTAGCGACCAGAATCAGCCAGCCGCGTTTGAGCATGCGTTTGATCTGGTATTGCACCGCCCGCTCGGATTGACGCGTCTTGACCGCCATCGTCTCGATGCTCGGGAAGATGTGCGTGCCGTCGTCGTCGGCGTAGTCGGCGAGCTTGAGCGCGAGGTTCAGTTCGCCACCGCCTTCGGGGTAGCGATCCCAGACCTTGTCCATGACCTTGATGCTCACGCGGCCTCCGCCTCAAGGTGAAGGCGGTAGATCGACGACGATTGAGCGCGGCGCTGGCGCGTCACGAGCCCGCGCGCCTCCAGCGCATTGAGCGCGACGGAGATCGTCATGCGCGTGACGCCGCAGACTTCCGCGAGGCGGTCGATGGTCGGCCAGCAAGCGTGCATTGCGTCGCCGCTGTCGCCCGCCTGCTCGGCGAGCGCAAGAAGCAGCAGCTTCTGGGTGCTCGGCAATTGCGTGCGCCACGCGCGCTTCACGAGAATGTTGCTCATCGTCGCCTCGCTCAGCCCGCCGCCACCAGGCCGAGCGTTTCGTTCAGCTGCCCCGTCGCCGCGCATTTCTGCGTGCCGCGAACGGCCAGCTTCGCGTCCTCGATCAGCTCGCGCACGCGACCGCAGACACTGCCGAGGCGCATGTTCGTGCGGTCAGCGATCTCCTGCCGTGTGAGCGTCTGGTGCGGGCTGTAGAACAGGTCGAGGATCATCTGCTTCTGCGTGCGGCGCGCGCCGCCGTCGAGCGCGTCGTATGCCGCGCGCTGTGTATGCGTGGATCGCATGTGGGTCACTCCGCCATGCCGCGCAGACGCGCGGTGATGTTGAACAGCACCTGCGCGTGCGTGAAGATGCACTTCTCGACGCGCTCGACCTCGCTGTGCTCGACGCGGCCGTCTTCGAGCGTCTTGACGATTTCCTTGCCCACCAGGCCGTGCGTAGACCATGCCTCCGCCATCAGTTCAACGATCGCCGCGTCGTTGCAGCCTTCGATGTCCGGCAGCTTGGTAAGCGTGTAGCCACGCTGACGCGCCCACGCTTCGAGGATTCGGTCGTCATCCGTCAGGTCGGTCATGCGCACGGCTTCGTCGAGCGAGAGCTTGTGGCTGTCTTTGCGCGGATCGACCTTGTTGCGAAGGATGTTTCCGGACAAGCCCATACGCGGCGCGAGCGATTCGCAGCCGCCCTTGTATTCATGCGCCACTGCGTGCGCGGTATCGGTCACGTTCAATCGCAACTCCAAATAGACGTTTTTTATTGACGTCAGGACTACTAAAGTCCATTCAAGACGCAACAAATCGGGGATAAGAAAAATGAAAACGATGCTGACGGTTACCGTCGGTACTGCTTCAACGCGACGCGCGGGGAATCGCTTCGCCTCTCCCTCGCCCGCTCCGCTCTATGGAGTTGGGCGAACTCTCGCACTGCCTCAAGCCAACGCAGCAATCTCATCGGTTGCCTCGCTGCTCTTGCTCGCAGCGCTGGCACCGCTGCTGTGTCGGTGAGCGAGTCGCGTCGCCTCGGCGACCTTTACCCAGTCAACGTGCTTTTCGAAGCCCGCAAGCGGAATGTCGCGCGCGGGTTGATGAAAGAAACGGCGCTGGCTGAGCGTGACTTCCGTGTGGAGCGCACCGGGGTTTTCTTCGCGGATGATCTGCATGACGGCCGGCAGGCCACCGTGTTTCGCCGCGTTGCGCAGCATTTCTTGGTGTTGCGGAAGGTGCATATATGCTCCGTGGTTATTAGGGTGAGGTTCCTGGCTTTCGCCGGTAGACTTGGCAGCTCTCACACAACCCTGTCTACAAAGGAACCTCATGGAAAACGGCAATCCAGAAGCGGATTTGGAGTCGAGACTAGATGTCCAGTGCCGAGCGAATTACTTTGTGATAACCGCACTGCTCGCGTATCTCGATGCAATGGAGCCTGGCGTAAGCGAAATCTTGGCCAGCGCACTCGAATCGCTGTCGGATCAACGCGAGCGAACGGACTTAGACCGCGCTGCCTTCGAGCTAGCGATCAAGCGCCTGCGCGCTCCCGCTCCGCAACTGCGGCTCGTACCGAAAGGCTGATCTTTTCGGTCAGCCGCGAATCGTCCGCAGACCATCCGCTGACAATGACTCGATTGGGTAAATGCTTGCCGCCCTGCTTCAATCCTTCGTGCAGGGCGCGCTGCACTGCCGGGCGGATCAGGAACAGCACGAATCGCGCATACAGGTTCTTCATTTCAGGCTGCCTCCGGGTGGGTGGCCAGTTGCCCTCTTCGCTTAGCCGCGCGGACAACCGTGTCACGCAGTCGCTTCAGCGCGTCCACCGTTTGATATGTCGGACGCTTTCCCCGCTTCCCGGTCTTGATTCCGGAAATGGTGGACTGGTCAACGCCGCTCCGACGCTCAATTTCCATCTGCGTCAGACCGGCTGCTGTTAGTTCGTCGATGAGGGTTTTGGCGTCCATGAGCGACACTTTATGGCATTTGCACTTACCTTGCAAGTGCATAACGAATTGAAGTGAAGGCAAAAGGGGTAGGCCGATCTATTACGATTGCACTATGAGAACACTCGCTGAACGCCTCAAATCCTGCCGGGAAGACGCCGGTCTATCGCAAACTGCCCTCGCAAAGCGCGCTGGCGTAAGCCAGTCGACAGTTGCTAATATCGAAAGTGGACGGAATCAAGGAAGTAAGCACTTAGTCCAGATTGCCGAAGCACTTGCGATACGCGTTGAGTGGCTGAATTCGGGCAAGGGGCCGAAGAGCGTCGAAACACCGATCGAGGCATCGCCTGAGGAGCGCTACCGCATTCCTCAGGACAAGGGCAATGTGGCCGTCTGGGGCAGCGAAGAAGACCTGCGCGGGGATAATCGCGTCTGGATCGATCGCTATGACTACCACTTTTCGGCGGGCGAAGGTTTGATTCAATGGGAAGTGCGGGAAAAGCAGGCCCTCCCGTTTAACGAGTCGTTCTTCAAGGCGATCGGGGCGCGTCCGAAAGACTGCAAGCTGGTATGCGTGCGTGGCGACAGCATGGAGCCGTTCCTGTTCGACCGGGACGTCTTCATGATCGACGAAAGCAAGCGTGCCCTCAAAGACGGAAAGATCTATGCGGTCTATTTCGAAGACGAGCCTCTCGTAAAGCAAATATTCAAGAAACCCGGCGGCCGCCTGGTGCTGCACTCGTTCAACCCATCCTACCCAGATGTCGAGGTAGGGCCCGAGGATATGGATAGCGTCCACATCGTTGGAGAATGCGTGTATCGATCAGGTTCCGGGTTCGCTACACACTGAGATACCGGGGAAAAACGTGAGAAAAATTGGAGCGCTGCTGGCTTTAACAGCAGCGATTGGCTTGCCATTGGCGCACGCAAAGGCGCCAGCGAAACAGGAAAAGCCCCAGCACCAGCCCGAGTGGGCGCAGGAACCTGACGGTTTCTTAGGCATCAAGTTTGGCCAGTCGATTCCAGACGCGCAGACGCTGCCGGATTGTCCGATGCTCGTCGCGCACGTCGCCAACCCACGACCAGGCTATCTTTGCTACGACGGCGACAGCCGGTCGACATACGGATCTTTGCTGGGACTTCCCGACCTCGGTTTCGGCTACCGCGTGAACGTCATGCTCGACAATAGCGTGCCCAACTCGTTTGTCCTCGGGACTTCCAGCGACAACTTCACTGCGCTCGCGAAAGTCCTGATTCAGCGTTACGGAAAGCCTAGCAAGGACACCGTCGGCAAGGTGCAATCGAAAGCTGGCGCTGAGTTCGATAACGAAACGCTGCAATGGGTCGGCAAGCACGTCACGATCACCGCCGAGAAGCGCTCCGGACAAGTCGATACTGCGCAAGTCATGATCAGCGATAGGGCGTACTGGGAGGCTCGCGCGAAGGCCGACGAGCAAACCAGTACGGAAAACGCCTCGAAGCTATAAACATCCCCTCGCCTAGTGCAAATGAGCCCCGCCATTGAGCGGGGCTTTTTTCTTCATACGAATACAAATAGCGAATGCTTTTGGCATAAAGTGCGTTGCATCCCCGCAACAAAACTTTACGGTTTTCCGCTATTTACCCTCCTATTTGCCGACACCTGTGGTGTTCGCTCCGTAAACGTTGGCAAACGATTTGCGTGAGTGCATCGAATTATTGCTATTGCACTTGAAATCATCTAGTGCATTTGCCATAATCATTTCCACGCACTACCGAACACAACGAAGCACTGAGCGGGGGCGTCTCGAAGTTCGTCGAGGCGACTTCCCAAAAATAGCCCGTAGCGATCTCCGCATGTGAACTAGGACGAGACGCACCCCGCTCAGTGCTGCGATAGATACCGGAGCTTGAGATATGAGCCTCATTTCATTGCGCGACTCGTTCGCAACCAGCGCGCCGAGCGAGATCCCGAAGTGGTTTAAGCACAAGCCCGCGACGCCGCGCCCCATCGTCCCTGTACCGCGCGAAGAATTGAGCGAAGAGCAGTACAGGGAATGGGAGGGACTCGGCGATTGGCTCGACGAAAGCGATGTCGGCGCGAACGTGAAGGGATTCGACGCGAAGTATCGCCACGCGATTGCAGCAGTCGAGGCGTGGGACGCCGAACAGCGAGTCGCGGAATTCTTTGCGTGGCGCTGGTACTTCGCCGACATGATGATCGCAACACGAGGCGACGCATGAACCGCTCCGTCGCTGACAACGCCCTGCTGCTCCAGTGCGATGCGCTTTACAGCAAGGTCACGCGCATTGCTGCATTTGGCCTCTTCGCTGGCGTCGGCCTGGGCTGGTATCTGATCGTCGCGCTGCGCGCTGGTGCTGGTGCGTGATGGATACGCTCAAGCTCTGCATGCGCCTCTCGATCGCGATTCCTGTCCTGCTCGCTCTCTTGGCTGCTCAAGCTGAGCTGCACGAACTGAACGCGCCGAAGGCCTGCAACGTTCATCGCTGCACCTGATCCTGTAAAGGCTCACCGATGGTACTGATTGAAGTTATTTGCGTAGCAGTCCCAATTGGTTTGATCGTTGGCGCTGCCGTTGCACTCGGCGCGGCGAAGTTGCTCAAGCGCGAGCGCCAGTCGCTGAAGTTCGTCAGCAGCCCCTTTATGCACGACGCGGAGCCCTACCCGCGCGCGTGGGAGTAGTTGCGATGCGCTGCCACGTTCGCTGTCGCCACTGCACGACGCGCCGATGCCTGAAGCGAAAGCTGTCCGAGTACTTGCGACTGCCCGCCTGCGATGTCTGCGGCAAGCGCGAATACCGCGTAGACCGCTGGATGAATCGCCGCAACACGACACGCATGACGTGCACGTGCGAAGGCTACTGGTTTCCGCACCGCCAGGGCTCGCTGTTCTGCTGGCAGCGCGCCGATGGCACGCAACGCTTTCCCGGTGATCCGGATTTCGCGGATCGCAACTACGACGGCCTGCCGGCCGCCGCCTAATCGCTCCGGCGGCTCCACCGAGCTGCGGCTTTGAGGGCGCAGTACCGGCCCTTCTTTTTCGAGATCAATCATGCCATTGACCAAAGCACCGATCAAACGCACAGGCGTCATTCGGTTCGGCGATGCAAGTTTGTTTGTGCGCGAGGACGGCGTTCATTCACGCGTCTGGGCGGAACAATTGCGCCTTGAGCGTGAGTTCAAGCGAGACGTGTTCGCGCGCATCGTCCAGACGCTGCGCCGCCTTGGATGGACTGTCGGCCCTAACACTCACATCTTCACGGGCAACAACAATCGCTATGCCCGCAAGGGAGATTTGCGCGCCGACCTGAAGATGAGTGGCGGCCGCATCGAGTTCGACATGTTCCAGAACGTGAATGCGCCCAATCGCCCGGATCACGGTGGCCGCTACGAGTTCGACCAAGAATCGCTCATGCCGTACATGATGCGCCTCGAAATGGAGCGCACGCGACGCCGAATTCGCGACTACCTCTGCAACGCGCTCGACGGCTACAGCTTCGACGATGATCAGCGCGGCCGCCGCCGTAAGCCGCTTGATGTGACGGCGCTGGACGCGCTCCGTATGCTCTACGCCGAAAGCTCCCACTTCAAG
The DNA here is from genome assembly GCF_000685015.1 of Paraburkholderia bannensis NBRC 103871. Taxonomy (GTDB): domain Bacteria; phylum Pseudomonadota; class Gammaproteobacteria; order Burkholderiales; family Burkholderiaceae; genus Paraburkholderia; species Paraburkholderia bannensis. The sequence continues at coordinate 249,327 of NZ_BAYA01000007.1, forward strand.
GGTGATTGGGATGCATACGCTGAAAGGCTGGGCGGGTCGCTGAACTACAACCGCAAGTCTGCGAACGGTGCGATGCTCGAACACGGCCAACGGGTTTGGTTCTGCGACCGCAAGGGCCGAATCTGCGAAGGCACCGCGTACTACAACACCGGAAATATGTGGTGGGTCGTCAGCGGGAAGTACGACTATCAGAATCTTGCCGACTTCGAGCTATTCACGGTGTCGCCGTCCAATCTGCGCATCAAGCGCAACGGTGAACTGCGTCGTAGCCGCCTTGAGCGCGAGATGTCGCGTGCGATCGAGAAGATGGATTTCGAACGCGCGGCGAAGTTGCGAGACATCACCTTCCCCGGCAGCCCCGAACTGTTCCTGGTCTGGCACATGGAGCATCAGGCGTATCACTGCACGAACTTCCGGGGATACACCACTGATCGATCGAAGGCAGGCAAGTTCACCGCGCATGAGGCCCGCAACTGGCACGACGCGCCGAACGTTGTCGTCCCTGCAGTCAGCGCAGAACGGGTGGCAGCATGAACACGACCGTCAAGATGAAGATGGCGCGCGCCGACGCCGCCGACATGGAAGTGACCTATGAACTCGCCGGGCTCGTAGATGCCATCAGCCGCGGCGACCACCCGGCCACCGACGACGATGCGGAAGTGCCCGACTGGTTCGACGAAGACGACATCGACCACCTGAAAGCGCTGCACAAGCGCCTCAAGAAGATCGCCGAGAACTCTGGCGCGATCTGGCGCGTGATCGGCGGCTACTCGACGCTGAGCAACCCTTCGAACCAGCTGATCGATCTGACGAAGGACGTGATCGAACTGCACCCGCGCATCGCCGCCGCTCTTGCTGCGCAAGAGGCAATGACCGGTGTCGCAGTTGCCAGCTATGCGATCGAGATTGGCGCGCCCTACTGCCAGATCACGATTGAGCGCACGTCGCAGATGGACGGCAGCTATCTGTGGAAGGCGAAGCGCGGCAGCGACGTCCTGAACAAGGACGGCGACTGGGAATACGAGCCGTTGCCCAGCTCGCGTGACGACGCTTTCCTGGCCCGCTGTCGCTTCGCTAACGCTGCAGAAGCGATTGCAGCCGCACAAACAGCGTCCGCAGCCGCCTGACGGCACCAGCCATCCAATCACGAGAAGAGCATGAGCGAGAACAGCAAAATCGAGTGGACTGACCACACGTTCAATCCGTGGGAAGGCTGCCAGAAGGTCGGCCCGGGTTGCGATAACTGCTATGCCGAGACGCGCAATGCGCGCTATGCCGGCGGCACCGCTATCAACTGGGGGCCGGGCGCACCGCGCCGTCGCACGTCGGAAGCCAACTGGCGCAAGCCGCGCGCGTGGAACGCGGCGCATGCCGAGTTCTTCGCTGCGCATGGTCGTCGTCAACGCGTGTTTTGCGCATCACTCGCGGATGTCTTCGATAACGCCATCGATCCAGCGTGGCGCGAGGAGCTTTTCAAGCTGATCAACGAAACGCCGAATCTGGACTGGCTTCTGCTGACGAAGCGCATTGGCAACGTGCCCATGATGGTCTCGGTGATTCCTGGTCATCTGCCCGACAACGTCTGGCTCGGCGCGACGATCGTCAATCAGGAAGAGGCCGATCGCGACATCGAAAAGCTGCTGATGACCCCGGCGCGCCGCCGGTTCCTTTCCATTGAGCCGCTGCTTGGCCCAGTCGATCTCCTGGCGTGGTTCGATCCCACTGGCAATTGCTGCATGCAGGAAATGCAGTCGTGCGAGAACTGCCCCGCCGACGCGCCTTGGATTCACGGCCCAACCACGGAATACGCCGAGGACGGATCCGGCTACAGCTCGCCCGAGATCGATTGGGTGATCGTCGGCGGTGAAAGCGGCCCCGGTGCGCGTCCGATGCATCCAGATTGGGCCCGCGATATTCGTGACCAGTGCGAGGCAGTCGGCGTGCCGTTCCTTTTCAAGCAGTGGGGCGAGTGGGCGCCCGGTGAAAGCTGCGGTGGCCCGTTGACGCGCACAGAGCGCACTGCGGACTGGTGGGACGGCAAATGGATGTTCGGCGAACTCACGCCAAAAGGCTCGGAGAGCATTCATTACGACGATGAGCCCGTTCTGTATCGGTGTGGCAAGAAAAAGGCTGGCCGCCATCTCGACGGCCGCACGCATGACGACTTTCCTAAGGCATGACCATGCCGATGCGCACTCTCCCGGCATTACTCGCAGTCGCGGCGACCGCGACTGCAGCTTGCCTCTCGATCATGGCTGGCTGGCAGCGTGGCGGGCTCCTCGCCGAGCGCGTGCTGTGGATCGCCGTCGGCGTCGTGCTCGTCGTGGCCGCCCACCTGCTGCCCGCGCTGGTGCGCGCCCACGGTCGCGGCGTGCGCGCCGTCGGCGCACTGCTCTGGATTGGCTGCATCGCCGCAACGTGTTACGGCCATGCCGTCTTCTTTCTGATGGCGCAGAAGCATGCGGGTGAACTGCGCGCCGCCGCGGTGCCGGCAGTCACGGCAAAGGGACGCGGACTGGCCGAGATCGCACGTGACCGTGCAGACGCAGTAACGCGACTGGCCCGCACCAATGCGCGTCGCTGCGTCGCCACGTGCCCGAACCTGATTGCAGAGCGCGCCGCCGCCGCGGCCCGCGTCGATGCCCTCGACGTCGAGCGCGACGAAGCGCGCCGCGCCGAGGCCGCGCAAGACCGAGCCACCGCTGCCCGCGCCGCCGCCCTCGCTGACCCGGTAACGGGCGCCATGACCGCGTTCGGCCTGCCCGCCGCGCGCGCCGACCTGATCGCCGGGCTGGCGTTCGCGGGCGTGCTTGAGGCTGTCGCGTGCTTCGCCTGGCTGCTCGCGCTGCGCCCCGCGACCGTGACTAGCGTCGTGACTGAATCGCCGGTAACGCCCGCCCAGCAAGGGAGTAACGCAGTAACGGTAACGCCAGTCACGCCCGAGAGTATCGACGTGCCGGTAGTCGTGACTGCCGCACCGGCCGCCGCCGCGCCGGTCGCGCAGCCTGTAGTGCCCGCGCCCGCCGAACTGCTGAGCCTGCCCGTCATGGAGCAGCGTGACGACGTTACCCGAGTCAAGGACGCGATCAAGGCCGGGCAGGTGCGCGCGACCGTGAACGAGATCCGCAAGTTTCTTGGCTGCTCGCAGTCACGCGCCGCAGCAGTCCGCAAGCAGCTTGAACCGCAAACCTGAGACGAACATGAAAGCACTGTCGATCCGCCAACCATGGGCGTGGCTCGTCGCCAACGGCCACAAGGACATCGAGAACCGCACTTGGGCGACGAAGTTTCGCGGCCCGGTGCTCATCCATGCCGGCAAGGGCATGACGCGCGACGAGTACGACTTCGCCAAGGATTTCGTATTCGGCGGTGAAGGAATCCCGCCCGAGCTCTTCTTTGAGATGCCCGACCGCAACGAGCTTCAGCGCGGCGGGATCGTCGGCATCGCCACGATCACCGACTGCGTGCCGCCGGCGAGCGCTAGGTCGCCGTGGCACATCGAGGGCTCGTTCGGCTTCCAGATCGCCGACGCCAAGCCGACGCAGTTCGTCCCGTGCAAGGGCGCACTCGGCTTCTTCGATGTCGCGCCCGAACTCCTTGCACTGGTGCGCGGCACGCGTGAACCCCAACCGATTGAGTGAGACGAGCATGCAACGATCGAAGTGGTGCTCCGCTTTCAGGCGTGGGCAGATTTGCACGAACGGCTTTCCGCAAAGCGCGGCTTGCACTGGCGCAACCTGCTTTACATGCGGGCAGCCATCCAAAGACGTTCCGATGTGCATGCGCGATGAGGTGCCAGAGCACCTGGTCGACGACGCTGGGCGCCCGCGTCTCGCCGCGTACCGCCTGACCCACCACTAAAGCAGAGACGCCGTGGCCGCGTACTACAACGAGATCGACCCATACGCCGCGCAGTGGCTGCGCAACCTGATTTCCGCCGGGCACATCGCCGCCGGCGACGTTGACGAAAGGAGCATTGAAGATGTCCGACCTGATGATCTGCGAGGCTACACGCAGTGCCATTTCTTCGCCGGAATCGGCGTCTGGTCATTCGCCCTACGCATGGCCGGTTGGGACGACTCTCGACCTGTTTGGACGGGATCTTGCCCCTGCCAGCCGTTCAGCATTGCAGCCGTCGCGCACGAGCGAGCTGGCTTCGACGACTCCCGCCATCTCTTCCCGACCTGGTTCGATCTCATCCGCGAGTGCCGACCTGTCGTTTGCTTTGGTGAGCAGGTTGGAAGCCGCGATGGCCTCACATGGCTCGACAGCGTTTTCGATCACCTGGAATCGGAGAGCTACGCCTGCGCAGCGGCAATTACCAGTGCAGCTGGCGCGGGCGCGGATCACATCCGAAACCGACTTTACTTCGTTGCCAACTCCATGCGCACGGGACGGCAAAGACATCAGCCGATCGAACGCGTTTCTCTCGCAGCGCAAGCGCCATTCGCCGAGTCTCGCAACGCGGCTGCTCGACTCCGGGCACTCATGGCAGGTGATTACAGCGGCCTACTGTCTGGCGATGAGCCTTCCATTGCAGTGGAACGATGCCGCGCCCGCGGCTACGGCAACGCGATCAACGCGCGCCAAGCCGCAATCTTCATCGAATGCGCCGACGAAGCGATGACTCACCACTAAAGCAGAGACGCATATGAGCTTGGTGATTGTTCCGATCGAACTGGCAGAGGCGAATGCCTTCGTGGCTGTGCATCACCGGCACCACAAGCCAGTCGTCGGCCACAAATTCAGCATCGCGGTTGCCGACAACATGCTGATGGGCTCCTACGAGACAACCGGCGTCTGCGGCGTCGCGATCATCGGGCGACCGGTCGCGCGCGGCAACGACGACGGCTGGACGCTTGAAGTCAACCGCTGCTGCACCGACGGCACGAAAAACGCCTGCTCGATGCTCTACGGCGCGGCGTGGCGCGCTGCGAAAGCGATGGGCTACGCACGCCTCATCACCTACACGCTGCCGTCTGAAGGTGGCGCAAGCCTGCACGCAGCTGGCTGGAAGCTCATCGGTCAGCGCGGCGGCGGCAACTGGAACACACCGGCGCGCCCGCGCGTCGACACCGACGAACTGCTACGCGGCCAGAAATCGCTCTGGACTGCCGCCTGACACACTCACGAGGATTGAACCATGGATGCAAAAGCACTGACCGCCGCCCTCGATGCGGCAGACAACGTGGTATCCGCCGATCGCGCGGCCGCGCTCGATGACTCGCTCATCGACACGCTGGACAGCGCAGTAAAGACGGCGCGCGCCGCTCTCCTTTCCGATGCAGCGGAAGCGCCTAAGAAGCCGTATGGCTATGTGCTTGGCGGCAATTACTGGACGGACGACGAACTCACTGCCAAGCAGGTATCAGTGCGCACTGGGAGCAACTACCTTCCGATCTACGCCGCTCCCGTCGCGCCTGCTTCGGCAGCCGATGATGAGATTCCGGGTGCCGAGACGGATCTCGTGCTCGAACTCGCGTGGCTGATTGACGAAGGCAATTGCGGCCCGCGCTCGCGCGCTGCACTGCGGCGTGCGCACGCCGCGCTCAAGACGGTGAAGGCTGCCTCAGCCGATGTGGGCGCGCCTTCCCTCAGCCGCGATGCAGCGCAACTTACCGATTGGCTTCTGACAGATCCGCAATCTGGCTCCAAGCTCCGCTTCGCTGGCCCGCTGGAGCGCGATCTGTTGGGCCTGTCGCGCGTCCGCATGGAGAACGAGCGCGGCGAAGCATGGACGCTCACCGCAGGGCTGCACGAAGGCTATCTCACGGCAGCTGAGCGCATGGCGAACATCCGCGCCGCCGCGAAGGAAGAATGCGTCGACGCGTCGCCGTCGCCGATCGGCTACGTCGAGCAAACTGCGCTGGAGAAGCTGAGCGATCCCCAATTCGCAAACGAGGCTGAATCGAATGTCTCGCTCTGGCACGCGGCAAACCCGCCATCGCGCGCGGTCGTGCCGATTTACGCTGCTTGCGTTGCCCCTGCTACGGCAGCACCGATCAACCTCGAAGGCCTGCGCAAAAAATTGCTGACTCCGCGCAAGATTTTGCGCGACGAGAACGGCTGGCTCTCGCACCCGGACTATCCGATTTGCGACGAAGGCACGAACGCCGATGCGTTTCTCAGTGCGTTCGGAATCGAGACGTGGTTCCGTTCGATGGAGAGCGATCTGCCCGATTTTTCGGAGCGCTATCACGAGGAAGGGCTCTCGAATTGCTCCGAATGGACGCCTACGGCGCCCGCCGGAGAAGGCTGGCTTCTGCTGGGAATCTACGACACCGAAGACGGCCCTTGCGCGATGTTCGGTCGTGACCAGTACGAAGCTGAGAACGCTTTGAAGCGCCAGCGCATGCGTGAACTCAGCGCGCGCATCCAGCAACGCCAGGCAGATAAGGGAGCCGCACAATGAGCAACGAAAACACGCAGCTCGACGATCGTGCGGTGTGCGAAGAAATTTTTGAAATCGCCGACCGCATCTTTACCACCCGCGTGGACGATGCCGAAATTCTCGAATTTGTCGCTGCGATACGCACCACCCCGCAATCCGTCGCTGGAAGCGCAGGGCAAGCGAATATCGGCGGCTCTGCCTCGTCTCAGGGAATTGATCTAGCCAAGAAAAACGGCCTCCCAGGAATTGCAGAGTTCATTGAAAACCAGAAGAGCATCGACGCGGACGTTTCGCAGATGGTGGACGAGCAATTCTTCGATCTCATCGCCGCGCGACCCGCGCCCAGCTTGACGACTGATGCAGGTGCGCCGTTTCAGGCCCGCGTGCAGCCGTGGATGATGGAATGCTTCGGCGCCGAGATCTCGGCGGATCGCGCCGAGCGCAATCATCGCTTCTTCGAAGAGGCGACCGAGCTGGTGCAGGCATGCGGCATGACCGCGAGCGAAGCGCACCAGCTGGTCGACTACGCGTTCGGCCGCCCGGTCGGCGAGCCGCATCAGGAAGTCGGCGGCGTCATGGTCACGCTTGCCGCGCTGTGCCTCGCGAACAGCCTGGACATGCACGCCGACGGCGAGACGGAACTCGCGCGCATCAGCGTGCCGGAAACGGTCGCGAAGATCAGCGCCAAGCAGGCGGCCAAGCCGAAGCATTCGCCGCTGCCTGAAGCAGCGCGCGTTGTCAGCGAAGATCGTTCGGACGCACTCTGCGATATGCACTATAGCCGCGGTCTGCAGGCTGGCTTCTCGCTCGGCCAGATGGACGACAACGAAGGGCTGCGCGAGGGCGTCGAATCGCGCGAAGGCTACCTGAAGGTGTTGCGCGAAACGCCGCGCGCGATGCAACTCGGCGCGCCGATGAGCGCCGCCGCGCGCGACGTGCTCGCCGAGCGTGTTCGGCAAGCCATCGAAGAAGGCCGAACGGCCACGCACGACGATCGAAACGACCTCGGGCAATTGGCATCCGCCGCAGCCTGCTACGCAATTACGCATCGCTGGACGCGGATCGATGTACCGCCGCCCCATTGGCCGTGCGACTGGGCCCGCGCATGGTGGAAGCCGACCACGCCGCGCCGCGATCTGGTGAAGGCAGGCGCGCTGATCCTCGCAGAGATCGAGCGTATCGACCGTTCGGGAGGTGAGGTGTGCCGCTAGTCGTAAAGCCCGCGTGCACCGAGCAGGGTAAGGATGTCCTTCACGGTGGCCGTCGGCGCAGCATCACCGAGCGCGCCGTGAACGATCCTCGTGTAGATCTCCTGAGCCTCCGGAGACCCCTCAGCGATCTGCCTGGCTTCCACGACGAGGTCAAAAAGCTTCGTCGCAGTGTCGAGGATGGCTTCGGCTTGAGCCTTTGTCAGTGTCGTAGTCATGTCCGCACCTATCGGCATCAGATTCAAAAACTTGAGCACACAACAATATACGGAGTTGGGCAATGACCGATCTGGACAAGCTTGAAGCGCTCGCCAAAGCCGCGCCGCAAGGCGAATGGAAGATCCACACCAGCAATAGCTGGCGTCGGGTGATGGCGCGCGACAAGGGCAACACGGTGCGCGTGATCGAGCCGACCAATCACCCGAAGGATAAGTGGCCGGATCTGATCTTTGGAAACGGCGTCGAGGCATATCTCGAAGCCATGCAGCCCGCCACCGTGCTCGCGCTGATCGCTGAATTGCGTGCGGCGCGCGACCGCGCATCCGATGCGCCGCAGCGCGCCATCGTGTTCCACCTTGATGTTCAGGCCGACAGCATGCGCGAGCTGTCGGACGTGCTGTTCAACCTGTCGAACCGGGTTGCTGCAGACGATCTGTCGACACACTCGGTATCAGGCGGCTATGGCTCTGGATTCGAGCACTGGCTCACCGTGGCCGACGGCCCGACGCACGACGAGTATCTCGCCCAGCTCGACGACTACCTCAAGCGCAAAGAAGCGGCTCGCGCCGAAGCGAACGCTGGAGGTGAATCGTGATCCGCACAGCGCGTTCAGTGAAGTTGGAAGCGCGTTGCGATGTCAGTGCAAACGCGCGCGCCAGCGTCCAGTGTTTCCGCGACCGTCCCGAATTCCGATTGGATCTCTCCAATGTGGACGGCTGCATTTCCAACAGAGTGGTCGAAGTGCTCAATTTGAGCGATCCAGCGACCGAGGCCGCTCGAAACCGCAGTGATCTTAAATTCTTGCTTGCCAAAGTGAAGTGTTCGGTTAGCCATGGTTCGAAACCTGCCCCACAAAACGCTGGGTGTGAATTTAGACACCCAATAGCACGCAAGATTCGAGCCTTGGCGGCCCGCAAGGATTGGGCCCGGATTGGTAACCGCGCCCCCATAGATGTGCACCAACAAGGCAACACGCAACAAGGAAGGGGTATCGAGCAATGAAGATCCGACTTGACGAGTGGCTTAAGCGCGAATTCGATCCGCCGCCCGCCATCCGCACGGCGCGCCAGTGGATTAAAGACCGCAAGATCTTTCCGGCACCTGAAAAGGTTGGCCGTTCGTACTACGTCGACGACAAAGCGGTATTCCGCAATGGCGTGCCGACTTCACGACTCGTTCACAAGGTATTCGGTTATGGCAGCTAGGCCAAGGATCCGACGTCGGGCCAACTGGCCCGAGAATCTGCACGAGCCGCGCCCAGGCTACTACGTCTGGCGCGACCCGCGCAGCGGCAAGTCGACAGCGCTTGGACGCATGCCGTTGGAACAGGCCATCTTTGAGGTGGTCGAGACCAACGCGAAACTCAAGGAGTTAGAACCGTCAAAACGCTTGGCCGAAAGGATCTCAATGCACAGCGAGACCATCACTGATCTGCTCGCGCGCATGCCTGTCGGAAAGAAAGCAAACACTGTGCAGGCGCGAAAGTATCTCGACAAGGCGATTCGTGAAGCGCTCGGCGAAATCCGTTGCGAAGCACTGACGACGAAGCACGTTGCTGAAATGCTCACAGCGATCGAGGCGCGCGGTGCAATGCGCATGGCGCTCCAGGTGCGCAGCCGAGTTCGCGCTGTTTGCCGAAAAGGCATGGCACTCGGCTGGATGGACAAGAACCCGGCCGATCCCACCGAGCGCCCAGAGGTGAAGGTGCAGCGGCAGCGCCTGTCGCTCGAAGCATTCAACGCAATTTTCGCGAAGGCACCTGACGTGGCGCTCTGGCTGCAGAACGCCATGCTGCTCGCGCTCGTCTCCGGGCAGGATCGATCCACGATCGGGCGCTGGGAGCGATCGTTCAGCACCGGTAGCGAGTCTGTGCTGACGCGCGCAAAGACCGGCGTGCGCATCGCGATCCCGAACGAACTGCGCATGAATGCAATCGGCATGTCGCTGGCCGATGTGATCGCGCGCTGTCGCGCCTCGGGGGTCGTGAGCAAATACCTCATCCACCACATTCGGGGTAACCCGGCAGCGCCCAAGGGAAGTCCCATCAAGCTCAAAACGATCTCGGAGAAATTCACCGACGCGCGGCGCCTTGCCGGCATACCGGACAACAACGCGCCGACGTTTCACGAAATCCGTAGCCTCTCAAAACGCCTTTATCTTGAGCAAGGCGGCGTCGATACCAAGACATTGCTCGGCCATCTGACCGACGCCAGCGCCGATCTGTATGCCAATTCCAGAGGACTGGAGCCGCTGAAGGTGCGTATCGAAAACGGCTAACGAACAAATCATGGCGCTCATCGTCATCACACAGAGCTAACACTTCGCGGGGCCCAAGATTGGGCCACCGATCACCTGAATACTTCTTATTGCTCGGCCACCATACGCATCGCTCTATCGACAACTGCGTCAACATCCCGCTGTGGGTACTCCCTGCGAAGATTCTCTGCAATATACTTTGCGAAACTCTCGTCCGAACGAGCGCGCAGCCAACTGTCTTCTCCCATAGTCTCTCTTTCGCGCTTGATCAGGCGCCTAGCTGCAGAAAGAACGCTTTCTGAACCCCCAAATCCAATGCGGTCAACCTTATTTGTTAGCCGCTGCATTTGAGCTTGTATCTGCTCCATCGTAGACATCAACAACTCGTCCGAACGAACTTCCTCGGTGTGCAAGTTGGCCACTTTGAAAGTGCCGAAGTTTTTTAGAAACGTGCTATGTGCAGGATCGTCCTTAGACTTCTGATAGGTCGAAACGACTTTGTCTGCAAGTTGCTGCTTGAATGACTGCATCGTCGTGTATCGCAAGTCTCTCGGATAGGTGAGATGCTCGATAACACCAGTGTCGAAAGAATACGAAGTCTTATCATCTTTGATGATCACCGCAGGTCGATCAAACGCCAATCGCATCCCAAGTTCGAACATCACGTTAGGGTTTTTGCCGCTAACGTCACAAACCACGACGTCGCTCAAATAAATGTTTGAAACGATGCGCTTCTGAATGACACCAACATCATCCGCATCGCTGACCATCCGAGCGGAAAATTTTGGATTCGCAATAACTTCAACACTTTCTTTAATGATTGCCTGTACGTCCCCCCAATGGCTTGGCGAGCATCCATCGATCGCAGATAGAGGCATGATGATCCCACACGTCGGCGACGCACTTCCTTCTGCAACAGTCTCGATCTCTGGCATTCCAATCCCCCGTTTCTCTTTGTTTGGCTGACTCATACCGTCGACGATTCTATGACATTCGGACGATTGGCGGTCTTGATTAAGCTGACAGGTTTTGAACGAATTTTGAACAAGTGATAAACAGCCCGCGTCCAGCATGGGTTTGCGACTGGTGAGACATATCGAAGTGATAAGGCCCAGCGTCGAGCATCGGCACGTCGTAGCGCTCGGGGAAGGCGCGGCGCAGCAGCGCGTTCACGCGCGCGCGCAGCACCGTCGCGCCGATGGGCAGGCTCACGTAGTCGTCGGCGCCGACGGAAAACGCGCGCACCACGCTGTCGTCGGAGGCGTCCTCTGATGCAAACAGCACCGGAATCCGGTTGCCGTTCACGGCTCGCACCGTCTTGAGCAGGTCTACGCCCGAAAAGCGCGTGCCCTGCCAGTCGAGCACAAGCATGTCGACCGTGGAAGCGGCCAGCGCCTTGGCCAGCATGATGCCGTCGCTGAACGGCAAGCACGCGTGCCCGCTCTGGGCAAGCGCACGTTCGATCTGGCCGCGCTGGGTGGCGTCGCGCTGAAGAATCGCGATACGCATAAAGAAACCTCCCATGTAAGGAGCATGCAATTCTGTGGAGAAGTGCAAAGGCCGCCCATCAGAGGAGTCTGAATTGCCGCACCCCGAATCGGATTCACGCGTTTGCGTCAATGAGCCGGCACGCGTGGCGAAAGTCTCGCCTCGCCTGGCGCGTCGTCGGCTTCCTGTAAAATCGCCGGCTGGCTAGAAGTCATCGACGCGCGCCCCTACCTCGGCCTACCCGGCCCCGCGTGCGTCGTTCCCCGTGCCCACCCGCGCCCGCCTTCCGACCGCCGCCGCCCGACGCGCAATCCGCGCGAGCGCCCGCGTGACGCCAATCGACTTTGATCCGGCCCTGACCCCGTCCTGACGGGCTTCAATCCGGCTTCAAATCGACATCGATAACAATTTCACGGTCTTCGGATATTTCGGAAATGCAGGCAACGGATCTGGGCGCTCGCGCGAGCGCCCCGGCGCGCGCGCTCACGCGCGGCGACTACAAGACGCTCGGCCTCGCCGCTCTCGGCGGTGCGCTTGAGTTCTACGACTTCATCATCTTCGTGTTCTTCGCTCCGGCGATCGGCCAGTTGTTCTTCCCGGCCGCGATTCCCGACTGGCTGCGCCAGTTGCAGACCTTCGGCATCTTTGCCGCGGGCTACCTTGCGCGCCCGCTCGGCGGCATCGTCATGGCGCACTTCGGCGACCTGCTGGGCCGCAAGCGCATGTTCACGCTCTCCGTGCTGCTGATGGCGCTGCCCACGCTCGCGATGGGCTGCCTGCCCACCTACGCGACGCTCGGCGCGCTCGCGCCCGTCCTGCTGCTCGCGCTGCGCGTGCTGCAAGGCGCGGCCGTGGGCGGCGAGGTGCCGGGCGCGTGGGTGTTCGTCTCCGAACACGTGCCGCGCCGTCACACCGGCTACGCCTGCGGCACGCTGACGGCGGGCCTCACGTTCGGCATCCTGCTGGGTTCACTGATCGCGGCGGCGGTCAATCATCACTTCGCGCCGACGGAAATCGCCTCGTATGCGTGGCGCATACCTTTCCTGATTGGCGGCGTTTTCGGCCTGTTTTCGGTGTATTTGCGCCGCTGGCTGCACGAAACGCCGGTTTTCGCGGAAATGCAGGCGCGCAAGTCGCTCGCCGATGAAATTCCGCTCAAGGCCGTCCTGCGCGACCATGGCCGCGCCGTGATCGTGTCGATGCTGCTCACGTGGATGCTCTCCGCCGCCATCGTCGTCGTGATCCTGATGACGCCGCCGCTGCTGCAAAAGCAGTTCCATCTGGACGCCACCACGTCGCTGCTCGCCAACTGCGTCGCCACGGTGTTCCTGACCGTGGGCTGCATCAGCTCAGGCGCGCTATCCGACCGCTTCGGCGCGCGGCGCGTCCTGTCGATCGGCGGCGTGGCGCTCGCGATCTCGTACTACGTGCTGTTCCGCCAGATGGCCGTCGATAGTTCGATGCTGGTGCCGCTCTACGCCCTGGCCGGTTTGCTGGTGGGCACGATCGGCGCGGTGCCCTTCGTGCTGGTCAACGCGTTCCCGCCGGTGGTGCGCTTCTCGGGCATCTCGTTCTCGTACAACGTCGCCTACGCGGTGTTCGGCGGCCTCACGCCGATCGTCGTCGCGCTGATGATGAAATCGCAGCCGCTCGCGCCGACGTACTACGTCGCCGCGATCTGCGTGCTGGGCGCGCTGACCACGCTGTTCTTCAAGGATCCGGTGCGGGAAGCCTGATCCGTTAGCGCGTTCTCGTCGGCCTGAAAACGGCGCCCGATCAACGATCCGGCGCCGTTTTTTGTTCGCGCCGCCGGATCCACGATTCCACCTTTCACGCCAGGCCGAAACGTCGCCGCAACCCGCGTCCTAACATAAGACGCATGAACCCCGCACACCCCACTCCGCCCGCCGCCCCACCGCTCCAGCACGTCCCGTTCACGCCTGCGCTCATGCGCATCGTCGGGACGGTCAGCGTGGGCTTTGTCGTCACCCAACTCGACGTCACCATCGTCAATATCGCGCTCGCGCGCATCGCCGCCGATCTGCACGCGAGCGTCGCGCGCCTGCAATGGATCGTCGATGCCTATACGCTCGCCTTCGCGGTGCTGATGCTTTCGGGCGGCGTGCTTGGCGACCGCTATGGCGCGCGGCGCATGTACGCGATCGGCCTCGTCGTGTTTGCATTGGCGTCGCTGGCCTGCGGGCTCGCGCCAAATCCCGCGCTGCTGATCGCCGCCCGCGCGCTGCAAGGCGCAGGCGCGGCCGCGATGCTGCCGAATTCACTCGCCCTGCTCAACGACGCCTGCCGTCACGAACGCTCGCTACGCGCCCGCGCCGTGGGCTTCTGGACAGCAGCGGGCGCAATCTCGATTGCGGCCGGGCCGGTCGCGGGCGGGTTGCTGATCGCGGCATTCGGCTGGCGCAGCATTTTTCTCGTGAACCTGCCGCTGTGCGCGCTGGGACTGGCCGCGACGCTCGCGTGGATTCCGGCGAAGTCGTCCAACACCGGCAACGCCAACAAGGCTGCTGTAACGGCTCCCGCGCCCCAGCGCCCGCGCAGCCTGGACGTGCGCGGCCAATTGCTCGCCGTGGTCGCACTCACGGCCTTCACGGGCGCGGTGATCGAATGGCGGCCGCTCGGCTTCTCGCATTGGGCGATCTGGGGCGGCCTGCTGCTCGCCATAGTCGCGGGCGTGGCTTTTGTCGCACAGGAAGCCCGCACGGCAGACCCGATGCTGCCGCTCGGCATGCTGCGCAATCACACCTTCAGCGCGGCGGTCGTGTTCGGCATCTGCGTGAACCTGACTTATTACGGCACCGTGTTCGTGCTCGCGCTGTTTCTCCAGCACGCACGCGGCCAGACGGCCTTGCAGGCGGGCCTCACGTTCATCCCGCTCACGGGCGGCTTCCTGCTCTCCAATATCGCCAGCGGCCACGTCGTGGCGCGCTTCGGCACGCGCCTGCCGATGATCGGCGGCGCGCTGGTAGCGGGGCTGGGTTACGCGCTGCTGATTCCCGTCGATGCGGGCACGCCGCTCGTCGCCTTACTGGCCGCCTTTCTGCTGATCCCGAGCGGCATGGGGCTCGCAGTGCCCGCCATGACGACCACGGTGCTCAGTTCGGTCGAGCCCGCCCGCGCGGGCACCGCATCGGCGCTCTTGAACACGGCGCGCCAGGCGGGCGGCGCGGTGGGCGTGGCGGCGTTCGGCGCACTCACGGGCGGCGGCGCGGCAGCCGAGGTAGTCGGCGGCCTGCATGCCGATGCAGCGATTTCCGCTGCGCTCCTGTTCGTCGCCGCGTGTCTCGCGTGGACGATGCGCGCCGATATTGCACATTCGTCGCCAAGCCCGGCGGCTGAACCGCGCATGAAGACGTCACGCTGATGTAAAGCAGCGCCCCATGCAGTACACCGCCTCTCCTCTGACGAAAACGAAAATGGCTCCTTGCGGAGCCATTTTTTCTTCTAAAACTACGCGCATTGCCTGCTTAAAGCGACGTCTCCTGAATCGCACCGGTGCTCAAGGCACGCTCGATGAGTCCGTCGTTCTGCGCCTTGCGGATAGCGTGAGCGATCAACTTGTCCGGCTCCTCCAGTTCCGCCTTGAGCGTGCCAAGCAGGCCCGTGGCATCGAGGATCACCAGCGTCGTCGCCGTATCGGCGGTGCTGATCAGCACGCGGCGCGTGCCGTCTTCGGCGAGACTCGCGCAGAACTGCCCCGTCTTGCCGCCCACGTTGAAGTCGAAATTTTGTATCAAAGCCGGCTCCCTGTTTCGTGTGGATTCAATGGATCGTGTCTGTGATCGACCTGCGCGACGAACCGGGGTTTCAGCCGCCGAAACCGCCGCGCGGCGCGCGCAGTCCATCGATAGAAGCACGTCCCGCGCCCGTTACCGTCAGCAGCAGGAAACCACCGGCGATCGCGACGTTCTTCCAGAAGTGCACGACGGCATCCTGCTGCAGGGCGGCCTGGGTGACGTTCCAGAAATCGTGCCCAAGTACCGCCGTCACGACAGCGTACACGGCCAGCACGAAAGCGACGAAACGCGTGCGTACGCCAAACACGAGCGCGAGACCACCAAGCAATTCGACGGCGGTGGCGACAGGCGCAGCGACCTGCGCATAGGGCACGTTATGCGCGTGCAGGTAGCCGACAAACCCCGCGTACCCCAAAAGCTTCATGGCGCCGCCCCAGAGAAACAGTATCGCGAGCGCGAGTCGGGCGATGAAGATAATGAGGGAATCGGCGGGACGGGTCATGAAGGGCTCCGGTTTGCAATTACGCAATGACCGTGGACGCGCCCCACAGTTCCCCGGCGTAGTGGATTACCTGAGCAAGAAAGAATCGGCAAAGGAGGAACCTGGCGCGAACATGCCGCGCCTGGCGCAAGGCATATTGCTTCGCACTACGACATATATGGCGCGACATCGAACGGTCAATGTGGCCACGCTTTGGCTGCGCGTTTACCCGCGCCGGCTACTTTCTACATATAAATGGAACCCAGGCACGCTCAATGCTTGTGGCGCATGCCGTGTGGACGGCGGCCATCGAGCCAACGCGTCACACGCTGCTCGATCGCGCCCCGGCTGCGACGCGAAATGGCCCACGATACCGCGCACACCAGCACCATCACGGCCGGGCCCAGCAGATAAGCAGCAACCGTTTCCCTCATGGCCGTCTCCTTCGCCAAGCCGCCAGACAGAGTGTGAGGATTAGATTCTAGGCGATCAAAAGTCGACCGGTAAGCAGC
The DNA here is from genome assembly GCF_000685015.1 of Paraburkholderia bannensis NBRC 103871. Taxonomy (GTDB): domain Bacteria; phylum Pseudomonadota; class Gammaproteobacteria; order Burkholderiales; family Burkholderiaceae; genus Paraburkholderia; species Paraburkholderia bannensis. The sequence goes on from NZ_BAYA01000007.1 coordinate 265,637, forward strand.
TTGCGCAATCGTCTTTAGCGTTCTTTTGCACGGTTTTGTTATATCCGTACGAATGCCGACATGACTGCGCTGCGCGACGCTAAGCGCCTGCATCCAAGGCGTCTGTGGTGCAACGCACATGACGTCCGGGGTAATGGATCCAGCGCACGGTTTCGCTAGAATCGGCGACATGAGCACACTCACTCCCACGCCGTTTGCCGCCATCGCGCTGGCCGCCAGTGACAGCCGGCGCAGCGTCGGCGAGTTGTTGCGTGAATGGCGCATGCGTCGGCGCATGAGCCAGTTGCTGCTCGCAACCGAAGCCGAAATCTCGACACGCCACCTGAGCTTCGTCGAATCGGGCCGGGCCACGCCCAGCCGCGAAATGGTGATGCACCTGGCCGAACGCCTCGACGTGCCGTTACGCGAACGCAACGCGTTGCTGGTCGCGGCGGGCTACGCGCCGCTCTATCGCGAGCGCGCGCTGGACGATCCCCAATTGACGGCAGCGCGCGAGGCAGTCGAACTCGTGTTGCGTGGCCACGAACCTTACCCCGCGCTTGCCGTAGACCGGCACTGGAATATCGTTGCGTCGAACGGCGCGCTCGCGCCGCTGATCGGCGACGTTTCGCCTGCGCTGCTGAGCGCGCCTGTCAACGCGCTGCGCCTTTCGCTGCATCCCGAGGGGATCGCGCCGCGCATCCTCAACTGGCACGCCTGGCGCGCGCATCTGCTTGCGAGACTGCAGCGCCAGATCGAGGCGAGCGCAGATCGCACGCTCATCGAGCTTCATGACGAACTCGCGGCCTACCCCGCGCCGCCCGGTGCCGAGGCCGCCAAGGTGGAGCCCATGCGGCACCACATTGCGGTGCCGCTGCGTGTGCGCACCGCCAGCGGTGATCTGTCGTTCTACAGCACCACGACGGTATTCGGCACGCCGGTGGATATCACGCTTTCCGAACTGGCCATCGAAGCATTCTTCCCCGCCGATACGCAAACCGCCGAAGCATTGCGCCTCACGCGGGATTAATGCTCAAGGGCGCCAGCAACACGCGGAGCCCGTCCGCACTGTTACAAAGTGCTCCCGGCAACCGGCAGGACGCGCTCCCTCAGACACGGCGCGGATCCCGGCCACTTCATATCACGTTGCGATACAAAAAAGACGGCGAATTTGCCCGCCCGTACTGTTGTTTTCATGCCAATTACATATACGCGTAAACGAGCACCGGTAAAAAGCGCGTCAACACACCGCAGATGTATCTGCTTTGTCACAACTTGACAAAGCCAGTTACACGGGGTCGAAACGTTAGTTACAGATTAATCCTCATATGTATTAACAAAACACTGGGTACTTCTTACCTGTCAACGTAATTCCTTTCAAACCGTTTAATCGGCATATCCTGGCGCAGCAGTCTTTTCCGACCCGTTGCGCATGCATCGACAACACCCCGAAAACCCTGATTTCATGGGCTTTTTCGGCAAACACCCCGACCCGTAAGGCTTTGCTGTCGACTGTCACAGAAGCGTCTTGAATCCGCAGAAAAAGTTACCGAAATTATTTGTAACAGCGGCATTATTTTTTTGCGAAGGGATTGATTTCTGAGATTAGTCCTCATACAATTCGCTCCAACGTGTTACGAGTTGTAACACGTTGTATCAAAGAGTCAGGCGCCACCGTGAATGAGTGGACCGACGCAAGAGCCAAAAAAGTTACAACGGCAGCAAATGCCGGGGGGTTAATCGGGGCTTCGGAAAAGAGAGAAATGGACCGTAGCAGCGAGACGCTGGATTCAATCCGCGAAATTAATTTGTCGTACCTGATGCTCGCACAGCGCATGCTGCGCGAGGACAAGCCGGTCGGGATGTTCCGCCTGGGCCTGTCGTCGGAACTGGCTGATTTGCTTGCTGGTCTGTCACTCGCACAGATCGTCAAGCTGGCTGCTTCCGACCAGCTTCTTTGTCTTTTCCGCTTCGACGACCATGCCATGTTGTCCGCTCTGACGCAGACGACCCGGCATGCCGACGTGGCGGCCACTCACGCGGCGATCCTGCTTGCAGGTCAGCCGGCTGTGCAATTCGCCTGAGGGACGGGTCATGACGACGAACCGCCGCAGCCTCACCGAAGACGCGCAGGAAGTTTTTCGCGCGATCGCGTTGATCGAGCTGGGTGCACGGATGCAGGTGCTGGAGAGCGAGCTTTCGCTTTCGCGCGACCGCATGATCCGTCTGTACCGCGAGATCCGCGGCGTATCGCCGCCCAAGGGTATGTTGCCGTTCTCGGCGGACTGGTACATGACGTGGCTGGCCAACATCCACGCCTCGTTGTTCTACAACACGTACCTGTTCCTCAAGAACGAAGCGCGTTGCTCGCATCTCGACGCGCTCACCAAGGGGTTCCGGCTGTATCTGGAACACTGCCGCCACAGCGGGACCGAGCCGGTGCTCGACCTCACGCGTGCGTGGACCCTGGTGCGCTTTTTCGATGCGGAGATTCTGCAGATGACGCCTTGCTGCCGTTGTGGCGGTAAGTTCGTCGCGCACAAACACGACCTGCAGCACAACGTCGTGTGTGGTGCATGCCAGCCGCCTTCGCGCGCCGGCAAGACGAAGAAGGCGGCTGCAGCGCGACGGGGCGCAGAGCAGACCGAGAGCAACCTTCCGGTGGAAACGCCGGACGGCATTGCCGAGGCTGCGTAAGCGTAGGAGAGCCAAGATCCGGTCAACCGGACGCAGCAGCAAAGAGACCTAGACGCGAAGCCGTCCGGCGCTCCACAGAGGGCCGGACGGCGAAGCGCATTCAGTACCGCCCGCGCTTCACCATCCCGCCTGTTTCCATTCCCGCATCAGTTCCCCAGGAAGGTCTGCCAGACCAGCCACAGGTTCGCCGCCGTGATCACGGCGAACAGCAGCCATGCGATCAGCCGCGTCGGCAGCCGGTTCACGAACTTGCCCATCAGGGCATGATCGTTCGTCATGCGGATCAGCGGCCAGAGCGCGAACGGCAGTTGCAGGCTCAGCACCACCTGGCTTGCGACCAGCAGTTTGCCCACCGCGCCGTTGCCCAGCCACCACACGCCGATGAAAGCCGGAATCAGCGCCAGTACGCGCGTGATGAGGCGCCGCTGGTAGCAGGGGATCTTCATGCGCAGGAAGCCTTCCATGACGACCTGGCCCGCCACTGTGCCCGTGAACGTGGAGCTTTGCCCCGAAGCCAGCAGCGTCACCGCAAACAGCACGGCCGCCGCGCCGCTGCCGACGATGGGAGCGAGCAGCTTGTAGGCATCCTCGATTTCGGTCACGCCCGTGTGGCCCGTCGCGTGAAACGCCGCAGCGGCAAGAATCAGGATCGCCGCATTGATGAGCAGCGCGAGCACCAGCGAAACGATGGTGTCGATGCGCGATAGCCCGATCGCCTGGCCGATGCCCGCATCGTCGCGCTTCACGGCGCGCGTCTGCACGATCGACGAATGCAGATAGAGGTTGTGCGGCATGACCGTCGCGCCCAGGATGCCGATGGCCAGATACAGCGGCTCCTGCCCGGCAAGCGCGTGCCACGACGGCAGCGCGCCCGCGAACACCGAGGGCCAGTGCGGCTTCACGAGCGCCAGCTCGATCACGTAACCCAGCCCGATGGTGGCGATCAGGCCCGCCATGATTGCTTCGAGCGTGCGGAAGTTCTTGCCCTTCAGGCCGAGCACGATGATCGTGTCAAACGCCGTGAGCGCAATGCCCCACATCAGCGAGCAGCCCAGCAGCAAATGAAACGCGAGCGCGCCGCCCAGCACTTCGGCGAGATCGCAGGCGATGATCGCGAGTTCGGCCAGCGCCCATTGGCCCAGCACGACGGGTTTGCTGTAGCGCTCGCGCGACAGTTCGGCGAGATCGCGGCCCGTGACGATGCCAAGGCGCATCGCCAGGCATTGCAGCGCCATCGCCGCGAGGCTCGACAGCACGACGACGAACAGCAGGTTGTAACCGTACTTCGAACCCGCCTCGATATCGGTGGCCCAGTTGCCGGGATCCATGTAACCGATCGAGACCAGCAGGCCCGGCCCGGCGAATTGCAGGAGCTTCTTCCAGAACGGCGCGCGCGGCGACACCGCCACGCTGCCTTGTACTTCGGAAGGACAAAACGGCGCCGTCGCCGTGGTCGGTAAGCGGAACTCCAACGGTGCGATCCTCGAAGGGGTGAAATGCGCGCGGCGAGGTGGCGTTTACAGCAATTCGAAACGGACTAAAGCGGACTGAAGCCGATTAACGTCGATTTAAAGCGCGCGCGCGATCGATCCCTTAAGTGTACAGCGTCGGCTGCGGCAGCTCTCTCAAGAGCGTAAAGCGCCCCACGTCGCGTAGCCGGTAGTCGAGCGGATCGTGCAGCGTATGCACGCGCGCGTTGCGCCAGAAGCGGTCGAGCGCGAGCGCGGCGTTGGTGGCGCGCGCCCCGCAGGCGTCGAAGAGTTGCTCACCCGCGTCGAGCGCCGCGCGATGCGCCACGATCTTCGCTTCGGACACCGCGAGCGAAACTTCGGCGCGCGTCGCGGCGTCGAGCGCATCGCCCTGCTCCCAGGCGGCGTCGAGAATCGCGGCGGCGCGATCGGCCAGCACGGCCGCAGAAAGCGCCTTGATGCGCATTTCGCCGAAACGCTGCTGGAGGTAAGGATCATCGGCCGCGCGCTGCACGCCCGAATTGACCCACGGCCGGCCATTGGCCAGCACATACTCGCGCGCCTCTTCCAGCGCGCCTTGCGCAATGCCGACGAACAGGTTCGTCAGCACGAGTTGCGACACCAGCGTGCGCAGCGACGCACGCGGCGTATCGGGGCGATGCAGCACTTCGGCGGGATGCACTTCGACGGCGTCGAACGAGACCGTGCCGCTATCGGTCTGGCGCTGGCCGATCGGATCCCAGTCGTCATGCACGGTGATGCCCGCACGCGTGGTCGGCACGACCGCGAACACGGGGTTGCCGGTGGCAGGGTCGTGCCCGCTCACGGTCATCATCTGCGAGCCCGTGGTGCCCGAGCAGAAGCCTTTCTTGCCGTGCAATCGCCAGCCACCCTTGCCTTGCGCATCGTCGGCCTGCGCAATGAGACGCGTATCGAGCGGATTGACGGCATTGCCCCACCACCACCGATGCTCGACGGTGCCTTGCAGCCAGTTCGCGCGCTGCGCGGCGTTGCCCCAGAGATCGACCGTCGCGACCTGCAGGAACTGGAAGCCGAGCAGATGCGCCAGCGCGCTATCGACGCGGGCGATCGTGCGGATCGTCTCGTAGAGCGTGCCCCAGCGCGTGCCGTCCTTGCCGAAGCGGCCGCCGAACTCGTGCGGCACCGCGAGCGCAAGCAGCCCCGCGTCGGCGATCCACTGTTTTTCGGCGGCGGCGTGGCCGCCTGCCAGGTCGCGGCGCGCGGCGCTCGCGCGCAAGGCCTCGATCAGCGTCGCGAGAGGCGCATCGCGGGTTTCCCGCGTCGCCTGCGTCGTGTGTGTCGTCGATGGAAGGTGCGCCTGCGGCGGCCGTGGATCGTTCATGCCTGCGTTCCCGAATGAGTTGCGCGGTGCCGGGGCGGCGCGGTGCAAACGCGCTATCCGCTCCAGCTTCGATCGAACGATGATAGTGGCGCGCGTGCGGGCAGGCTACGAATCGTTTACGCAAATGAAATCGCGGCTGGCGATATGCAATGGCATACCGGCCAGCCGCGAAGGCACAGCAACGCAGCGATTAGCGATCGCTTATCGCACTTACCGCGACGCGAGCGGTGCAGGCGGCGGCGCGCCGTCCGGCTGCGCGGCGGGCTTCGCATCGCCCCAGCCGCCGCCCAGCGCGCGGATCAGGTTGACCGTCGCCACGGCCTGCGAGCCTTCCAGGTGGCTTGCCTGCAACTGCGAGACCAGCACCGAGCGTTCGCTATCGATCACGTTCAGGTAGCTCACCTCGCCCTCCTCGTACTGCGTGCGCGAGAGATGCGCCGCGCGCTGCGACGCGTTCACGGCATCGTTCTGCTCGCGGATCTGGTCGTCGAGCAGGCGCAGATCGGAGAGGTTGTCCTCGACTTCGCGGAACGCCACCAGCACCTGCTGGCGATACTGCGCGACATCCTCGTCGTACTTCGCACGCGCCTGGGCGAGGTTGGCCTTGCGGCGGCCGCCGTCGAACAGCGGCACCGTGAGCGCCGTGCCCGCGAGCGGCCCGAGGAAGAACGCGCGGCTCGACCACATGAACAGGTCGCCCAGGGTCGTCGACTCGTAGCCGAACGCGCCCGTGATATCGAGCTTCGGGAAGAACGCCGATTTCGCGAGACCCACGCGCGCGTTCGCGGCGGCCATCGCGCGCTCGGCGGCGGCGATGTCGGGGCGGCGTTCGAGCAGTGTCGACGGCAGACCTGCCGGCACGCGCGCCGTCACCGGCACGAGCGGCGTCTGCGCGAACGTAAAGTCCGCAGGCGCCTTGCCGAGCAGGATCGCCAGGCTATGTTCCGAAGCCGCGCGCTGACGCGCCACGCCCACGGCATCGGCGCGCGCACTCGCGAGTTCGTTGCGCGCCTGGGAAACGTCCAGCTCGCTGATATCGCCTTCCTTGAAGCGGCGCTCGACGAGCTTGAGCGCGTCCTCGCGCAGCGTCACAGTGCGGCGGTACAAATCGATATCGCTATCGAACTGGCGCAACTGGAAGTAGTTCTGCGCGACATCGGCCTGAAGCGACAACTGCACGGAACGGAACAGCGCTTCGCTTTGCTGCGCGTCCGAACGCGCCGCATTCACGTTCGAGCTGACACGGCCGAACAGATCCGCCTCGTAGCTCGCCGTGCCCTGCGCACGCCAGAGCGTCTGCGTCGGCACCTGGGTGTTCTGCGGCAGATACTGCGAAGCCGGCGAAGCGTGCTCGTAGGTCGGCCCAAAGCCCGCATCGATCGACGGGAACCACGACGCACGCGCCGCCTGCGTCACGGCGCGCGCCTGCTGCACGCGCGCGGCGGCCGCCTTCAGGTCCTGGTTGGCGGCCTGCGCCTGATCTTCGAGCTGATTGAGCGTCGGGTCGCCGAACACCGTCCACCACTGGCCGCGGTGCGCGTCGTCGGCGGGCTGCGCGGCCGTCCACGAACCGGTGTCGTGCGGGCCGAGCGGCTGGTCGGCCTGTGCCTGGCCCGACGTCTGGCCCTGCGTTTGCAGGGGCGCTTCCTTGTAGGCCTTCGGCACGCCCGCGTCGGGCACCTTGTAGGTCGGCTCGACCGAGCACGCCGCGAGCCATGCGAACAGCGCCACGCCCAGCGCGAGACGCGTGCGCCGCCACAACGGGCTGTTCATGCTTTGCGAGAATGAATAGTTAGTCATCTTGATCATCCCTTCTTACGCATCCACCGTGCTTGCCGGATGACGTGCATTGTTCTTCTGCGCGACGTGGATCTTGCCGCCCGCGAGCGTGCGCAGCACCACGTAGAACACCGGCGTGAGCAGCAGGCCGAATGCGGTCACGCCCAGCATGCCGAAGAACACCGCAATGCCCATCGCGTGACGCATTTCCGAACCCGCGCCCGACGACAGCACGAGCGGCACCACACCCATGATGAAGGCGATCGACGTCATCAGAATCGGACGCAGACGCAGACGGCTCGCCTCGATCGCCGCCGACAGCGGCGTATGGCCGTCATGCTCCAGTTCACGCGCGAATTCCACGATCAGGATGGCGTTCTTGGAAGCCAGCCCCACCAGCACCATCAAGCCGATCTGCGTGAAGATGTTGTTGTCGCCCTGCGTGAGCCACACGCCGGTCAGCGCGCACAGCACGCTCATCGGCACGATCAGGATCACCGCGAGCGGCAGCGTCAGGCTTTCGTACAGCGCAGCCAGCACGAGGAACACCAGCAACACGCTGATCGGGAACACCCACACGCCGGCATTGCCCGCGAGCACCTGCTGATACGTGAGGTCAGTCCATTCGAACTTCACGCCGCGCGGCAGCACTTCAGCCGCGATACGTTCCGCCGCCGCCTGCGCCTGGCCCGACGAGTAACCCGGTGCGGGGCCGCCGTTGATGTCGGCTGCGGTGTAGCCGTTGTAACGCACCACCATTTCGGGGCCGTACGTGGGCGAGACCGTCACGAGCGACGAGAGCGGCACCATGTCGCCTGCAGCGTTGCGCGTCTTCAATTGCAGGATGTCGTCGGCCTTCTGGCGGAACGGCGCATCGGCCTGCACGCGCACCTGGTAGACGCGCCCGAAGCGGTTGAAGTCGTTCACATAGAGCGAGCCGAGGTAAATCTGCATCGTGTCGAACACGTCCGTCACCGGCACGCCAAGCTGCTTGGCCTTGGTGCGGTCGAGATCGACATTGAGCTGCGGCACGTTGATCTGATAGTTCGAGAACGTCGGCCCCAGTTCCTTCGTCTGCGACGCGCGCTTCACGAAGTCCTGGGTCGCGCGGTTGAGCTCCTCGTAGCCGAGCGCACCGTGATCCTCCAGTTGCATCTTGAAGCCGCCGAGCGTACCGAGACCGAGCACCGGCGGCGGCGGGAACACGGCGATAAACGAGTCCTTGATCGCGCCGTACTGCTGGTTCAGCGCGCCCGCAATCGCTCCCGCCGACAGCGCCTTGCCCTTGCGCTCCTTGAACGGCTTGAGCGTGACGAACACAATGCCCGCGCTCGAACTATTCGTGAAGCCGTTCACCGAAAGACCCGGGAACGCCACGGCGCTTTCCACGCCAGGCTGCTTGAGCGCGATCGCGCTCATCTCGCGGATCACGGTTTCCGTGCGGTCGAGCGATGCGCCGTTGGGCAACTGCGTGAAGGCGATCAGATACTCCTTGTCCTGCGCGGGCACGAAGCCGCCCGGCACGATGCGCCCCATCAACACCGTCGCGCCCAGCAGCACGACATAGACCACGAGCATTGCGCCCTTGCGGCGCAGCACGCCGTTCACGCCGCGCCCGTAGCTTTCCGAGCCGCGGTGGAAGACCTTGTTGAAGCGCTTGAAAAAGCCGCCCAGCACACGGTTCATGCCACGCGTGAGCCAGTCCTCCTTCGCATCGTGACCGCGCAGCAAGAGCGCCGACAAGGCAGGCGAAAGCGTGAGCGAATTGAACGCCGAGATCACCGTCGAAATGGCGATGGTCATGGCGAACTGCTTGTAGAACTGACCCGTGAGGCCGCTCATGAACGCGAGCGGCACGAACACGGCCACGAGCGTGAGCGCGATGGCGATAATCGGCCCGCTCACTTCCTGCATGGCTTTATACGTCGCATCGCGCGCGGACAAACCGCTTGCGATATTGCGCTCGACGTTTTCCACCACCACGATCGCATCGTCCACCACGATGCCGATTGCGAGCACCATGCCGAACAGCGACAGCGCATTGATCGAGAACCCGAACGCCAGCAACAGCGAGAACGTCCCGACGATCGACACCGGCACAGCGATCAGCGGAATGATCGACGCGCGCCACGTTTGCAGGAACACGATCACCACGATCACGACCAGTGCAATCGCTTCGAGCAGCGTGTGAATCACCGCCTCGATACTGGAGCGCACGAACTGCGTCGGGTCATAGACGATCTTGTAGTCCACGCCTGCGGGCATGTCCTGCTTGAGGTCTTTCATCGCCGCGCGAACCTGCTCCGAGATCGCGAGCGAGTTCGCACCCGGCGCCTGGTTGATCGCGAGCGCCACGGCGGGCTTGTTATCGAGCAGCGAACGCAGGCCATATTCCGAAGCCGCGAGTTCGATCCGCGCGATATCGCGCAGGTAGGTCACGCCGCCGTCGGCATTGGTCTTGACGATGATGTCGCCGAATTCGCTTTCCGTACGCAGACGGCCGCGCGCGTTCACGTTCAGCTGCAACGGCGTGCCAGGCACGCTAGGCGATGCGCCGATCACACCGGCCGCCACCTGCACGTTCTGCTCGCGAATCGCGTTGACCACGTCCTGCGCGGTGAGATTGCGCTGCGCCACTTTCTGCGGGTCGAGCCATACGCGCATGGCGTAGTCGCCCGAACCCCACAACTGCACCTCGCCCACGCCCTGGATGTTGGACAGGCGATCCTTGACGTTGAGCAGCGCATAGTTGCGCAGATACGTCATGTCGTACTGATTGTTCGGCGAGATCAGGTGCACCACCATCGTGAGCGTCGGCGAGCTCTTGATGGTCGTGATGCCCAGACGCTGCACGTCTTCTGGCAGACGCGGCAACGCCTGGTTCACGCGGTTCTGCACGAGCTGCGTGGCCTTGTCCGGGTCGGTGCCCAGACGGAACGTGACGGTGAGCGTGAGATTGCCGTCGCTATTGGCCTGCGACTGCATGTACAGCATGTTCTCGACGCCGTTGATCTGCTCTTCGAGCGGCGCGGCCACCGCTTCGGCGATCACCTTCGGGTTCGCGCCAGGATATTGCGCGTGGACGACCACCGAGGGCGGCACGACCTCGGGGTACTCGGAGATCGGCAACTGGAACAGCGCGATCACGCCGGCCAGCAGGATCAGCACGGACAGCACGCCCGCGAAGATCGGCCGGTCGATGAAGAATTTCGATATGTTCATGGGTCGCTCTTTGATTCGGATGACTAACTGGATGCGAGGATCGCGCAGGCTGCGCACTTCGCCCTGCGACTACGCTGCCTGCGAAACGCCGCGCTTCAGGAAGTCTTTGCGTCCTTGGCCTGAGGCTGCGTCGCCATGGCCGACGCGGCGTTGCCGTCGGGGTCGCCGTTCATCGGCACCATATGCGAGCGCACGGCCTCGCCCGGACGCACGCGCTGCGTGCCGTTCACCACGACGTGGTCGCCCGCCTGCAGGCCGTCCACGATCACGCGCAGGTTGCCCTGCTGGCCCGCGATCTGCACATTGCGATACGCCACCTTGCCCGCGCCGTCGACCACATAGACGTACTTCTTGTCCTGGTCGGTGCCGATGGCCGCTTCGTCGACCAGCAGCGCCGGATGGGGCGCGCTGCCGCTCACCTTGATACGCGCGTAGAGGCCCGGCACCAGCGCGCCGTCAGCGTTATCGAAGCGCGCACGCACGCGGATCGTGCCCGACGAGGTATCGAGCCGGTTATCGACCGATTCGATCGTGCCCTGGCGCGAGTAACCCGTTTCGTTCGCGAGACCCAGGTCCACCGGTACCTTTGAGCCATCCTTCATGCGGCTGATGTAGTCGAGGTAGGTCTGTTCGTCGGCGTCGAATTCCGCGTAGATCGGCGACACGGACACCAGCGTCGTGAGCGGCGGCGCGCTTGCGCCCGCGGACACCACGTTGCCGACGGTGATCTCGGCGCGCGACACGCGGCCCGAAACGGGCGCGACGATGCGCGTGAAGCCCAGGTTGATCTGCGCGGCTTCGAGCGCGGCTTGCGCGGCCTTCAGGTTCGCGCTCGCTTCGCGCGCGGCGTTCTGCTTCTCGTCGTAATCGCGTTTGGCAATGGCGTTATCGCCGATCAGGCGCTGTGCGCGCTCCCAGTCGCTCGTCGCGTAACCCGTGCGCGCCTGCGCGGCGGCCAGTTGCGCGGCGGCCTGGTCGACCGCGGCCTGATACGGGCGCGGATCGATCACGAACAGCGTGTCGCCCTTCTTCACGAGTGCGCCGTCGCGGAAATTCACCGAGACGATCGTGCCCGACACCTGCGGGCGCACATCGACCTTTTCGACAGCCGCGAGACGGCCCGAGTAGGACTGCCAGTCGGTGATATTGCGCTTCACGACGGCAGCGACATCGACTTCGGGCGCGGGCGGCGCTTCGGCGGCCACGGCGGTGTGGGTGTCCAGGCGCATCGCGCCCACGGTGCCGAGGCCCGCGACGACGAGTACAGCGGCCACCGATAGCGCTATGCGCGTACGGGATTGCGAGTTGAGTGACATGGCGGGCTCCAGAATAGTGAGTGGTTTTTGTTTGTTAATGTCGATCTTGGGCGCGCGCGGCATCCGCTAGGCAGGCGTGCCGGCTTCGAAACAGCAGCGGAAAAAGCGCACGGCTTCGGCAAGCGCTTCCGGATGCGCGCCAATCTGCGCGTGCGAGACGCTGGGGTAACGCACCACATGGGTGCGTACACCGGCTTCGATCAGGCGCGTGGCGTACTTTTCCGCTTCGATATGCAGTACGTCGTTTTGTGCGGTGACGATGAACGTGGGCGGCAGTCCCGCCAGACGCGTGCATTCCAGCGGCGCGGCATAAGGGTGCATGCGCTGCGCCGCTTCGGGCAGGTACGCGCGATAGCAGGCCGCGCATTCGCTCGCGGAAATATCGGAAGCGAGGCGCGCTTCGTCGCCCAGGCGCGTGAGGCTCGGGTCGAGCATCGGCGCGAACAATGCTTGCGCCGCGAGTTTTACGTCGCCGCGATCGCGTCCGATAAATGCGAGCACATTGGCGATCTGGCCGCCCGCGTCGTGCCCTGCCGCGACAATGCGCTTCGTACTGCCGCCAAAAGCGCGCGCGCGGGTGAGCACCCAGAGCGCCGCGCGATGTGCGTCTTCAGGCGCAGCCGGAAATGGAAACTGCGGTGCGAGCGAATAGCCGACGGAAACGACCAGCGCCGGTAAGCGTTCTGCGAAATAGCGGCTGGCCGATTCGGCGTCGTCGAGCGTGCCGCGCACAAAGCCGCCGCCATGAAAATAAAGCAACACCGGCAGATTGGTCGCGCCCTGCGGACGATAAAGCCGCAATACGATGTCCTGCGCGTGGCCTTCGATCGTCACCTCATTCACGTCGATCGCCGCCTTGGCGCGGGCCTTCGGCGCAGGCGCGGCGGCCAGACGGCGCGCGGCTGGCGCGGCTTCGGGCGTGGCGTCGGGAACAACTGCCGGAACAACCGCCGGGGCAACTGCGGGCGCAGCATCGGCCGCGACCTCCGGCAAAGCCAGATCGGCAAGATTCCACTGCGTCGAACGTTTAAATGCATCCATATCGAAACGGCGCAAAGCGCGAAAGTAAATTCGAATGGTGCGAATTGTGGGTTCGGCAGACTTGCAAATAAATGCCTATAATCCGGCAACACAATTCGGCGCACCTGAACAATGTGTTTCCTTTAGTCGCCCGCCGCGCTTCAGTGAGCGCCGCGCGGCGTGCGCCCGAAGTCTTTCGGAGAGTGGCAATGGACCGCCTTCAGGCCATGCAGGTGTTCACCCGCGTCGTGGACACCAACAGCTTCACCCGCGCCGCGGAAACGCTCGACATGCCGCGCGCGTCGGTCACGACGATCATCCAGAATCTCGAAGCGTTTCTTGGCGTGCGCCTCATGCACCGCACGACGCGTCGCCTCTCGCTCACGCCGGACGGTGCGGCGTATTACGAGCGCTGCGTGCGCATTCTTGCGGACGTCGAAGAAACCGAGACCACATTCCAGGACCGCAACCGCAAGCCGCACGGCAAGCTGCGTATCGACATGCCCGGTTCGATCGGGCGGCTGATCGTGATTCCGTCGCTGTGCGAATTCCACACGCGCTACCCGGATATCGATTTGCAACTGGGTTTGACCGACCGCCCCGTCGACCTGCTGCAGGAAGGCGTGGATTGCGTGGTGCGAGTGGGCGCGCTGCAGGATTCGTCGCTGGTCGCGCGCCGCATTGGCCTGTTCGAAGGCGTCTCGTGCGCGTCGCCCGCGTATCTGGAGCGTCACGGTACGCCGGGCACGCTTGAAGAACTGGCCGAGCATCGCGCCGTGAATTACTTCTCCAGCCGCACGGGCCGCGTGATCGACTGGGCGTTCCTCGTCGATGGCAAGGAAGTCGAGGTCAAGCTCAAGAGCATGGTGTCCGTGAATGATGCGGACGCCTATGTGACCTGCGGCGTCGAAGGTTTCGGCCTGATTCAGGCGCCGCGCTACATGGTGCTGCCGCACCTGAAATCGGGCGAACTCGTCGAGGTGCTGCCCGACTTCAAGCCGCTGCCGATGCCGATTTCGGCGGTGTATCCGCATAGCCGCCATCTGTCGCCGAAAGTGCGCGTATTCGTGGACTGGATCGCGGAAGTGTTCGACCGTTGCCCGCTGCTTTCGGGCCGCGGGTCGCTCGACAAGACCTGCACGCTGCGCACGCTGGAAGAGCGCGAATCCGCGCCGAACCTGGAAACGCCGGTGATTACGGAGTGGGCGGCTTAAAGCGGTTTTCGTCTGTTTCGAAGCTTATCGCGGGGTTCTGGCCCCGCTGGATCGCGCGCCGGGCAAGGACTTGCTGGCGCGCGATTTTCTTTGGCGCAGCGCTTGAAAGCCGATTGTTCCGGAATTTCGACAATTCCTTTCGTGTTCCAGCCGTTTATCGCGCGCGCCCATTTGCCTACATTTGCACCTGTCGCCACGACGCCCGATTCAAGCACCAGCGCTCGCGGCACTACAACACAGGAGCAGATCATGAAACGCACTCTCGCAAGCACCCTCGGCGCCACGCTAATCGTCACGCTCGCTGCCAGCGCATCGGCCTTCGCAGGCGGCATTGGACGCGCTGGGACGTATGGGCCGCAAAGCGACACGCAAGCCGCCGCGCAAACCACGGCGCAAGTCGAAAGTGTGCAAGCCGTCGACAACAGTGCACCGAAGACGCGTGCGCAGGTGAAGGCGGAAATCGTCGAAGCGTATCGCAACGGCACGCTGCCCGCGCTCAACAAGACCAGCTACCCCGATCAAAGCCTGATTGGCCGCACGCAGGCGCAACGCATCGCGCTGCAGGAAAGCCGCGCCAACGACACGACGCGCATTGCGCGCGCCGGCGAATAACAGCGCCGCGCCCAATCAGTTTCATCAATCACTTCGATAAGGATGCCAAATCATGATTCCGCAATCGTCTGAACTCGACAACTGGGACAACACCACGCCGGTGTGGACGCCGTTCCGCCATTAAGCGCCAGCAATTGACAAGGCCCGGCAGTCTCGCGACTGCCGGGCCTTGTCGTCATGCGCGGATCGCGCGAAATTTCAGCGGTTCACGAAGTCCGGCTCGAAAAACACCCAGCGCACCACGGGAAAGCGAGCCTGCAAATCGGCTTCGATCTCGTTGATCGCTTCGACCATCGTGCGGCTGTGCTCGTAGTCGAGCATTTCGCACTGCACCGCCACCATCACCTCCTTGCCCCATTGCAGGGTAATGAGGCTGATGATGCTGCGAATCTCGGGACGCGCGCGCAAATAGGCCTCGATAGCGCGGCGCATTTCCGGGCTCGCGGATTCGCCCACGATCATCGACTGCACTTCGCGCGCGATGAACCAGGCGATCAGCATGAGCAGCACGCCGATCGCGATGGAGCCGCACGCGTCCCACACGGGATTGCCCGTGATCACCGTGAGCAGCACCGCGGCAAAGGCGATCGCAAGGCCTGCCAGCGCGGCGATATCTTCGCCCGCCACGACCAGCAGGTCGGAGTCGCGTGTCTCGCGCGCCCAGCGCCACAGGGACTTGGTCGGCGAGCCCTTGCGGATTTCCTTCATCGCGCCGTAAAGCGAAAACGCTTCGAGCGCCACGGAAATCCCCAGCACGCCCAGCGCGACGTACACGTATTGCAGCGGCTCGCGCAGGATCAGCCGATGAATGCCCTCGTACACCGAAAACGCGCCGCCCACGAAAAACAACAGCAGCGCCACCAGCAGCGAATAGAAGTTGATCGCGCGGCCCGTGCCCATCGGGTGCAGCGGCGTGGGCGCCTCGCGCGACTCGCGCAGGCCGAACAGCAGCAGCAATTGATTGCCGCAGTCGGCGGTGGAGTGGATCGCCTCGGCGAACATCGAGCCGGAACCCGTGAACGCCGCCGCCGCGAATTTGCAGACCGCAATGCCGGCGTTGGCTGCGAGGGCGTAAAAAATCGCTTTCGGGGATTCTCCGCTCATACGACCTCGACGCGCGCGGGGCCTTCGACGAGCTCGCCGATCACGCATGCCGACGTGAAACCGTCGGCCTGGAACAGCGCGAGCACGGCATCGACCTCTTCCGGCGCACAGGCGACCAGCAGGCCACCCGACGTTTGCGGGTCGGTCAGCAGCGTGCGCGCCGTTTCTGGCAGATGCGGCGCAAGCGTCACGCCGTTGCCATACGAAGCCCAGTTGCGGCCCGACGCGCCGGTGTAGACCCCCTGCTCGACGAAGGCTTCCACGCCCGGCAGCCAGGGCAGGTCGGCGTAATGCACGCGCGCCGTGAGGCCCGCACCGCGTGCGATTTCGAGCGTATGGCCCAGCAGGCCGAAGCCGGTCACGTCGGTCATCGCGTGCACGCCATCGCGCTCGCCCAGCGGCGCGCCCGGCTTGTTGAGCATCGTGGCGGCATCGACCATCGCCTGATAGCCCGCGGCGTCGAGCAGGTCTTTCTTGAGCGCGGCGGACAGCACGCCCACGCCCAGCGGCTTGCCGAGCACGAGCACGTCGCCCGCGCGTGCGGAGGCGTTGCGCTTGACGCGTTCGGGATGCACGATGCCCAGCGCCGCCAGGCCGTAGATCGGCTCGACCGAGTCGATCGAGTGGCCGCCCGCGACGGGAATGCCGGCCGCCGCGCAGACGTCCTCGCCGCCGCGCAGCACCTGCGCGATCACGTCGTGCGGCAGCACGTTGATCGGCATGCCGACCAGCGCGAGGGCGAGGATGGGCTTGCCGCCCATCGCGTAGACGTCCGAGAGCGCGTTGGTGGCGGCGATGCGGCCGAAGTCGTACGGGTCGTCGACGATCGGCATGAAGAAGTCAGTGGTCGCGACGATGGCCTGCTCGTCGTTGAGCTTGTAGACGGCGGCGTCGTCGGCAGTCTCGGTGCCGACCAGCAGGTTCGGGAAGGCGGCAGTGAGCGGCGTGGTGCGCGCGAGCAGCGCGGACAGCACACCCGGCGCGATCTTGCAGCCGCAGCCGCCGCCGTGCGAGAGGCTCGTGAGGCGCGGCACGGCGGCGCCAGTGGGGGAACTGTCGTTCATAGCGGTATCGGGAGAGTGCCCTGGTAGGGCTGGCTGAAAAAAACGTCCCCTATTATGGAGCAATCGCCCATTGGGCGAATCGCAGTGGGCGCGGGTCGGCCGCCCGCTGCGCAGGCTCGCGCAGGGCCCATGAAAAAGAGCCCGGCAGTCTTCCGACTGCCGGGCCCCCAAACGAAAGGCACTGGCGATCCAGCGCCCTTCAGCTACCCCCGTAGCATTACCACTGATAGCCCGCTCCCACGGTGACGCCGGTGTTGCCCTGCGAGCTGGAGCTCGCAGCGAGCTTGCCGACCCACTTGTTGTTCTCGGTGACATAGGAGACGCCGAGCGCCGCGCCGGTCTGGCCACCGATACGCGAGGCGCCAGCGGCGACCATCGTCTTGCCCGGCTGCGTCGGCTGCGGCAGGCCCGCCACCGCCATGGCCGCCGCAGCAGCACCGAACGCGGCCTTCTGGACGTCGCTGACCTGCTTCTGCACGCCCGCGATACGCGAGTCCACGTAGCCCTGCGATTGCGACGTCGCCGCGTTGAGCTGGTCGACGTTCACCGCATCGGTGCCGGCCGTGCCGGCGGCCACGTTGGTGACCTGGCGCTCGCTGCCAGCCGCGCCCACCGACACCGTGTTGTCGCGATCGGCGACCGAGCCTGCGCCCAGCGCAACCGAGTTCGCGCCGCTCGCGCTGGCATTGGCGCCCAGTGCCGTCGCCTGGTTGCCGCTCGCCACGGCGTTCGGGCCCACGGCCGTTGCGTGCGTGCCGCTGGCCACCGCGCCTTCCGTCGCACGGTCGCCGTTGGCGGCAAGGAACGGGTTGGCCGCGTTGGCGGCCTCCTGCGAAACAGCCGCGATGGCGTCGTTCATCTGGCCGACGTTGACAGCGTCGGTGTCGGCCGTGCCGGCCGCCACGTTGTGCAACGCGACTGGCGTGGTCGCGCCCACGCCACCCAGCGTGACCGAATCGTGCGCCGACGAATCGTACGAAACCGCATTGGCCATCTGGCCGCCGAGATTCGAGACGTTGGTCTGCAGGTCAGCGATATCGCTCGTGTTTTGCGCGACTTGCTGGTTCGTTGCGTAGAGCTGCGAACCATTCACGGCGTCGGTGCTGACGGCGCTCAGGACGCCCGCTGCCACGTTATGCAGGGCGACCGGCGTGGTCGCGCCGACACCCCCGAACGTGACCGAATCATGCGCCGACGAGTCGTACAGCACGGCATCGGCCATCTGGCCTTGCAGGTTGCTGATCGCGTCCGTATTGGCCGTCGTGCGGCCGTCGAGGTTCGAGAACGCGTCACCGGCGTTGCTGAACGTCTGGCCACCCACCGCGTATTGCGGCGCCGAAACCGAACCGTCTGCGTTCACCGACGAACCGCCGCCCAGTGCGCTCGCGGTCGAGCTGGCGAGGCTGTAAAGCTGCGAGCCGTTGATCGCCTGCACACTGGAAACGTTGACCGCACCCGGTGCGACGCCGGACAGCAGGACGTTGCCGCTCACTGCCTTCATGGTGAGCGCCGCGACGCCATCCGGAGACATCGTGATGGTGCCCTTGTTCGCGTTAAGGTCGATCTGCGTGCCGCCCGCATAGATCTGCGTGGCGTTCTGCGAACCCTGAACCGTTCCATCGAGCCAGCCCGGGCCGCTGCAGCCCGAGGCCCCGCTCGCGCTGACGTTGTCGACAAAGGTGGTGCCGTTGGTATTGGTCATGCAGACGCCCGCAGCCGTTGCAACGCCAGGCGTAGCGAGCCAACCCAGGGCAATGCCGAGCGGCAGCAGCGCGGCCTTCAGGGCATTCGCCTTACTCGCGCGCGCCGACTTGCGGTGCCGTGCGACCTGGTTCTGCATCTCGCGTCGATTCAGTTTCATTCGTTGTCCGTATTAATATTAAGTGCTTGAAACACCACCTCCTTTCCTGAGGCAGGTTTTCAATGAGATTGATAAAAAAGATAGGCCTTGTTGAAGTGGATCCTGCTGCTCTCCAGCTTCACCCATTCAATCCAGCAGGCGAATTGGCAAGTATTTAACGGATCGACACTTCAACCGGAATCGTAGTCAGGCGCTCGAACCGTTGATATCGGAATCTTTCGAAAATTACGGCACGGCCAGTTCAGACGTTTTCTCGCGACACGAAACCTCCCTGTCGCTCCGCGACTGCCGACTCCCCCTCAGGCCTGAGCATTGTCACGAGTGGGCTTCGTTTCCTGAATCGGATAACTTCGATTCAGGAAACGCCATTCAGGAATTCAATTGAGGCGGAAATAAAGAGAGGCATCCTGACCAGGCAGATCAGTCGATGGACGCCTTCGCGTGCGGCATCTCGCAAATTGCGTCGAGCAGCCAGTGCGGATCGTCGTGCGGCAAGTCGTGCCCCGCCCAGCCATGCACGGCATGCGGCGCGCCCCATGCTTGCGCGAGACGCGCCGAGCACACCGGATTCACGAGCCGGTCGCTGGTCGACGACAACACGAGGGTCGGGCAGCGCGGCACGCCCGTCGCGGTGTAACGCGCAGCGGCCAGCAACTGGCGTATGGCGTTGGCGCGGCTCACCGGCGCGCTCGCGCGGATCGCACGCCAGGCGTCCAGATCGGCGGCGAGCGTGTCGCGGCGCGCGCAGGTGCGGCGATGAATGGCGGCCTCGGCAACCACGTTCCCGGCGCGCGCTTGCCAATGCCAGGCGGCGCGCAGCAGCGCGGGCCATGCAGCCGGCCGCAGGCGCTCGTAGAAGCGGCTATAGGGCCGCATGCTCGTGTTGATGAGCACGAGTTGTGCAAGCTCGTCGGGAAAGCGCTGCGCCCAGGCCGTCGCGACCATGCCGCCCAGCGACATCGCCAGCACCTTGTACGGCGCCCGCGCGCCGAGCCGCTGTACTTCGGCGCGCACCGCGTCCACGTATTCCTCGACGGCCAGCGGCGAGCGTATGGGCGCGAGCGTGCCGTTGCCCGGCAGATCGACCGGCAGCACCTGGCCGCAACGCTCAGCGAGCAGCGGCGCGAATTCACCCCAGTGGCGCGACTCGCGCGTGAGGCCGCGCAGCAGGATCCATGGCGCACTCATGAGCCGGGCGCGCGTGGGTTCTGGTACCAATGCCCGATCGCGCTTTGCAGCACCTGCTGGCGCGCGATGCCCTCAGGCAGCCAGCGCGCCGAGGAAAACGCCGCGCGGGTGAGGAAATCGAACAGGTTCGCGTGGCGACGCAGCACGCGCGCCGTGCGGTGCTGCATCACCGGGTTGAACATGCCCTGGCGCGAGAACAACTGGCGCGGATTCTTCTTGATCCACAGCCACGAGCCCAGTTCGAGCGTGAGCGGCAGGAACACATTGTTCGCGGGCGCGCGGTCGTAAGCGCAGTCCCAGAGGTCGCCGTGCAGCAGGTATTGATGGCTCTGCGGCTCGAAGGCGTAGCCGTGATGGGGATGCGCGCGCTCGAACATGGTCTTGAGCACGTACATCTCGGGCAGGTTGCGCATGAGCTGTCGCGTGCGGGCGTAGGGGAACCAGATGCTGTCGCGCCAGCCGTAGCCCGAGTGGCAATCGAGCGCAAACGAGAGCGGCCGATGCGCGAGCTCCTCGTCGACGATCCTGAGCAGCGCGCTCGCCTCGGTCTCCATCGCCGCGCCGCGCCGCCCGCGATACCAGGGCAGCCACGAGCCGACCCGCTGCCCTCCGGCAAGGAACGGCACGCGTTCGTCGGCGTCCTGCGGGGCATTGCGCATGAGGTCGACGCCGTTCGGGTTGGCGCGGGTAGCAAGCCACATGCCGCCTGGGTTGACGATCGGCATCATCACGAGCCGCACCGATTCGAGCTGGCGCATCAGCAGTTCGTCCCAGGAGAGACGGCCCACCAGCGCACGCATGTAATCGAGCACGAGTTGCGAGCCGATGCGTTCGAGCCCGTGAATCCCGCCGAAGAAACCGATCGCGGGCGCTGCCGGATCGCGCGAGCCCACGGACGCCACGTAAAGCGAGAACGGCCGCCCACGCACCTCGACATCGCCCGCGCTGCGAATATCGAACCAGCGTGCGCCAGCATCGAGGAGCGTTTTCAGGTCCTCGTATTCCGCGAAGCTGTCGGGTAGGAAGCTCAATGCCTGCATGGCGGCGCGGTTCGTGGGTGTTTTGTGTCGCGTCAGCTCCACAATATATCCGCTTCGCCGTGCATTGGGCGTGACACGTGTGCGACGTCACACAGATGTCATGCATCTGGAAGGAAAGGTGTCATCTCAACGACATTTTTCTGTCGATCCACAGGCTTCCCGCATGGCATCGATGCGTTTCAACATATGTAGTCATCTAGACGTATCGACATCTTCACTCAACCGTCACAGACGCTTCCTAGAATGGCACCGAATCAACCGTGACTCGCGGCGCCATGCCCGACTCATATGACGAATCGGAATGGACGCCACGATGGACGCGATACGTATAGAACGCCTCTCGAAGACCTTTAACGGGGGCGCATCCGCTGCTGGCCGCAAGGCGCTCGATGAAATCAACCTGCGCGTGGGTACGGGCGAAATGGTCGCGCTGATCGGCGCATCGGGCTCGGGCAAGTCCACGTTGCTGCGTCATATCGCCGGTTTCGTGGCCTCCGACCCACAACCTTCGCAGATCGAAATATTGGGCCGGCCGATCCAGCAGAACGGCCGCATCGTGCGCGAAGTGCGCCGCATCCGTCGCGACATCGGCTTCGTGTTCCAGCAGTTCAATCTCGTGCATCGCCTGAGCGTCGAGACCAACGTGCTGATCGGCGCACTCGCTCGCCTGCCACTGTGGCGCCGCCTGACCGGCCGCTTTCCGCGCAGCGAGCGCGAACTGTCGGCGGCAGCGCTCGCGGAAGTGGGCATCGGCGACAAGGCGGCGGAACGCGCAGCGAATCTCTCGGGTGGCCAGCAGCAGCGCGCCGCGCTCGCCCGCGCGCTGGTGCAACGCGCGCGCCTGATCCTCGCCGACGAACCGATCGCCTCGCTCGACCCCGAATCGTCGCGCCGTGTGATGGACATGCTGCGCATGCTCAACCGCAATCACGGCCTCACCGTGGTCGTGTCGCTGCATCAGGTCGATATCGCCATGCAGTATTGCCCGCGCACGGTTGCGTTGCGCGATGGCCGCGTGGTGTACGACGGCCCTTCCGCCGCGCTCACGCCCGCGCTTTTACAACAGCTTTACGGCAGCGCCGCGCGCGAGCTGCTCGAACCCGAAGCTGCCCACGCGGCGACGCAACGCTTCGGCGCGCAGCCGCGCGCTGCCTGAAACGCCGCATTCACCGTTACGTTCAAGCAAACGTTTTCCCTTTCCCACGAACCGGATTGCCTCTCACATGAAACTGCTCCGTTCCATGCTGTCCTGGTGCGCCGCCGGCGCTGTTGCGTTCGCCTCGCTCGGCGCAACGGCCGCTCACGCGGAAGACCTGAACTTCGGCATCATCTCGACCGATTCGTCGGCGGTGCTCAAGCAGCGCTGGCAACCCTTTATCGACGACCTGAACCGCCAGACCGGCCTGCACATCAACGCATTCTTCGCGACCGACTATTCCGGCATCATCGAGGCGATGCGTTTCAACAAGGTGCAGATCGGCTATTTCGGCAATGCATCGGCGATGGAAGCCGTAGACCGCTCGAACGGCGAGATCTTCGCGAAAGTGCTCTACGCCAACGGCGACGCCGGCTACAAATCGGTGCTCATCACCAACGTCAACAGCCGCGTGAAGACGATCGACGACGTCTTCAAGAATCCTAAGGATCTGACGCTGGGCTGGGGCGATCCTAACTCGACCTCGGGCACGCTGATTCCGGGCTACTATCTGTTCGCGCAGCACGGCATTTCCGTGAACGCCACGACCTTCAAGACGGTGCTGCCGTCGAGCCACGAAGCGAACCTGCTCGCTGTGGTCAACAACAAGGTCGATATCGCGACGAATAACACCATCGAACTTTCCACGCTGCAAAAGAAGCATCCGGATCGTTTTGCGCAGGTGCGCGTGCTGTGGACGTCGCCGCTGATTGCGTCCGATCCGCTCGTGTGGCGCAAGGACTTGCCCGAAGCCACCAAGCAGAAACTGCGCGACTTCTTCTATCACTACGCCAAGACCGACCCGCGCGAGAAGGCCGTGATGGCGGCAATTACCGGCTACGCCGGCTTCGCGCCCGCCACCGACGCGCAGTTGCTGCCGATCCGCCAGGTCGCCCTGTTCCAGCAAAAGCAGAAGATCACAGCCGACACGCATCTGTCCGACGACGACCGCAAGAGCCAGATCGCGGCGATCGACGCGAAGATCGGTGCGCTCGACGCCGCCGCCAAACAGTGATGAGCTCGATGGAATTCGAGGCAAAGACGGCGCCCACGCTCTCCGCTGCTGCTGCGCAGGGCAAACGCAGCTGGTCGTCGCTGGCGCTCTGGGCGATCGTGTTCGTACTGCTCGGCGCAGCCTGGCAGGGCGCGGACATGCGCCCGCTCGACCTGCTCGCCGATTCGTCGAACATGGGCACGTTTGCGCGCGGCTTCTTTCCGCCCGACTTCACCGAATGGCGCACCTACGCCCACGAAATGTGGGTAACGGTGGCGGTCGCGCTGTGGGGCACGGTGCTCGCGATCGTCTGTGCGGTGCCGTTCGGGCTGATGTCCGCGCACAATCTCGCGCCGGCGTGGGTGCTACATCCGGTGCGCCGCCTGATGGACGCGTGCCGTGCGATCAACGAGATGGTGTTTGCGATGCTGTTCATCGTGGCGGTGGGGCTCGGGCCGTTCGCGGGCGTGCTGGCGCTGTGGGTGCATACGACAGGCGTACTCGCGAAGCTCTTTGCCGAAGCCGTCGAAGCCATCGATCCGCGTCCCGCCGAGGGCGTGCGGGCGACAGGCGCGACTCCGCTCGATGAAATCATTTACGGCGTGCTGCCTCAGGTGATGCCGCTGTGGATCTCGTATGCGCTGTATCGCTTCGAATCGAATGTGCGATCCGCGATGGTGGTGGGCATGGTGGGCGCGGGTGGAATTGGCGTCGTGCTGTACGAGGAAATCCGCTCGTTCGATTATGCGCAGACTTGTGCGGTGCTCATCATGGTGATTGCCGTCGTGACTGCGATCGACCTGGTTTCCGCGCGTTTGCGTGCGCGTGTGACCTGATTTTTCAAGCTGGTTCAAGCCGATTCAAGCTGGTTCACTCGCGATGCGCGAATTGCATGGCTCATGCCGTGTGGTTCGCGCATTGTCGTTTTTTGGTCAGCATCGGCTTCATTGATGGCGGCGCCGTGCGTTCGCTGGAATAATCGGTCGCTTCCATACGCTTGTGGCCGCAGCTTTTATGTGTGCGGCTTCGTACTCCCCTTCTCTTCCTCCTGATGGCAAGTTTCGTCGTCCTGCTGGTTTTGCTCTCGGCACTCATGCACGCGAGCTGGAATGCCTTCCTTCATCTTTCAGGCGACCGCGTCTGGCTGCTCGGCATGTTTTCGATTCCTTATGTGCTGGTGAGCGCTGTCGGCGTATGTGTGCTGCCGCTGCCTGCGCACGAGGCCTGGCCTTTTATCGTTGCTTCGGCGGTGCTGGAGTTTGCTTATTGTTTTACGCTGGTTCGTGCTTATCGTAGCGGAGACTTCGGGCAGATCTATCCAATCGCGCGTGGGCTCTCTCCGTTGCTCATTTCTGTGGGCGCACTGGTATTTGCACACGAACAATTGCATGCGCTTGCGGCTGCCGGGGTAATGCTCGTTTCGGTCGGCATTATGTCGCTGGCGTTTAGGCGCGGCATGCGGTTTTCTGGGGAAAGCGTGCCTTGGGCTCTCCTTACCGGCCTTTTTATCGCGGTCTATTCGCTTGTCGATGGGATCGGTGCGCGTGTCTCTGGGAATCCGCTTAGCTACATCATGTGGGTTTATCTGCTCTGGAACGTGCCGCAGTTTTTTGTGGTCTGCAAGTTGCGAGGTGGGTTTGGGCAGATGTTTACGTCGAAGGGTAATGCGGTGCGGGGGATGATCGCTGGCGTGCTCGCGCTTTGTGCTTATTGTCTTGTTATCGAGGCGTTCAGGTTTCTGCCCATTGCTACCGTTTCTGCGTTGCGTGAGTTGTCCTCTATTTTTGCTGTGGTTATTGGGTGGCTCTTTATGAAGGAGCATATTAACGCTCGGCGTCTGGCTGCTTGTGTGCTGGTTAGTTTTGGGGCGGTTTTGATTCGGCTTTGATTCGGGTTTGCTTTGCTGGGTTTTCTTTGCTGGATTTTTCTTGGCATTTCCTTGAGTTCGTGTCGGTCTATTAGCGTTGCCCCTGTGCGGGGCGGCACCTACTTTCTTTGCGGCGGCAAAGAAAGTAGGCAAAGAAAGCCGCTCACACCGCCAGTGTGACGCAGTTCACCACTCGCCCACCAGGGGAGTGGTGACTGGGCATTGCTCGCATCACGACCCGTATAACGGATAGGCGGCACCCGCACATCCGGGGGCGCAAGCGCCCCGTTGGGCATAACAAAAACCCTTGGTTTGCAGGCATTTTCGCTCTCGCTGAGGCGATCAGAACCATCGGTTTCCCATGCAGACCCTTCCGTTGCGAGCGCAGCGAGCAACGGGATGTGCGGGCGTCACCACTCTGTTGTACGGCGCGAGAAGCGAGCGCTGCCCAGTCACCACTCCGATCATGAGCGCGTGGTGGACTG
>NZ_BAYA01000006.1 GCF_000685015.1 Paraburkholderia bannensis NBRC 103871
AAGCCCGCGCCGCCGCACGTCGCGCCGCTGCGGCCGCACCTGCGGCAGCGACGCCCGCCACGGCAACGCCAGGCGCCAGCACATCGGCCGCGCCCTCGGCACCCGCAGCCGACGACGCCGAAGCGAAGAAAAAGGCCATCATCCAGGCCGCACTCGAACGCGCGCGCCAGAAGAAGGCCGAACTGGCCGCAAGCGGCGCAGGCCCGCGCAACACCGAGCACGTGAGCGCCGACGTGCAGGCGCAGATCGACGCCGCCGAAGCGCGCCGCAAGCGTCTCGGGATGGCATCGCCGCAGGACGGGCCCGCCCCGGACGCCCCCAAAAAAGACGACAAGCCCGCATAAGAACCCACGGCCCCCATACGAGCCATGAACGCCACCAAGCGCCGCGCCATCTACGAAACGCTGCAAAGCCTCAACCCGAACCCCACGACCGAGCTGGAGTTTTCGACGCCGTTCGAACTCCTGATCGCCGTGCTGCTGTCCGCGCAGGCCACCGATGTCTCGGTGAACAAGGCCATGCGCAAGATGTTTCCAGTCGCCAACACGCCCGCCACCGTGCTCGCGCTAGGCGAAGAAGGCGTGGCGGACTACATCAAGACGATCGGCCTGTACCGCACCAAGGCGAAAAACGTGATCGCCACCTGCCGGATCCTCGTCGAGCAGTACGGCAGCGAGGTGCCGCAGACGCGCGAGGCGCTCGAAAGCCTGCCGGGCGTAGGCCGCAAGACGGCGAACGTGGTGCTCAACACGGCCTTCGGTCATCCGACCATCGCCGTGGACACGCATATTTTCCGCGTCGCCAACCGCACGGGACTCGCGCCAGGCAAGGACGTGAAGGCCGTCGAGACCGCGCTGGAAAAGTTCACGCCCAGGGAGTTCCTGCAGGATGCGCACCATTGGCTGATCCTGCACGGGCGCTACGTCTGCAAGGCGCGCCGCCCCGAGTGCTGGCACTGCGTGATCGAGCCGCTGTGCGAATTCAAGCCGAAAACCCCGCCGCCCGAGCTCTGACAGCGCAACCGCGCCCGGCGTCGTAGAATGGATTTCCCGGACGCCGACGCTCTTTCCAGTGGCTTCTGGCCCCGTATCAAACACACCACCCCACGATTCACGATGTTCAATCCCAGCCGCGACGAAGTCCGCCGCTTTTTCACCGAGACCTGGCGCAAGCAGCGCGCAGGCGAAATCCTCACGCCGCTCGAAGCGATTGCCGCCGACTGGATCGTCGAGCATCCCGAATACCACGCGGAACTCGCCGACGCCGACCAGGCCGCCGCCCAGGACTATTCGCCCGAGCGCGGCCAGACCAACCCCTTCCTGCACCTGTCGATGCATCTGGCGATCAGCGAACAACTGTCGATCGACCAGCCGCCGGGCATCCGCGCGGCGCACGACCGGCTCGCGGCGCGCATGGGTTCCACCCACGACGCGCAGCACGCGATCATGGAGTGCCTGGGCGAGACGATCTGGGAAGCGCAGCGCACCGGCACGCCGCCCGACACCGACGCCTATCTCCAGCGCATCGAGCGCCGCGCCACGCGCGACTGAGCGACTGAGCGCTAGAAGGCACACGCAACGCCAATAAAAACACCCCGCTTGCCGCGCGATTTCCAGCGCGGCAAGCGGGGTGTCTTCGTTTCTAGCGCGCCTGATGCAGCGCGCATCGAGATTACTTCTTGTCGATCAGGTCGCCCTTGAGCGATTCGATGTAGGCGGCGAGATCCTTCATGTCGCTCTGCGACAGGCTCTGCACCTGCGCCTGCATGATCGGATTGCTGCGGCCGAGATGCGGGTTGCCGTTGCCCATCTGGTACTGGCGCAGCGCCCAGTAGATGTAGTCGGCGTGCTGGCCCGCGAGCTTCGGATACTCCGGGCTCACTGGCTTGTTCAGGTTCACGCCGTGGCAGGCCGCGCAGTTGTGGCTGTCGGCGAGCACCTTGCCGTTGGAGGCGTCGGCGGCATGCGCCGGATGCAGCGCGAGCGTCGCGGCCAGCGCAGCGGCGGCTGAGCCCAGCACTGCAGCTTTAAACAGCGATGCACGCGTATTGGCGCGCGCACCGGCACGCACGGCCGTAAAGGGCTTGTTCATGGATTCTTGTCTCCCGTGCCGGTTACTTCTCGGGGTTGTTCTTGGACGTAGCCGTCTGCGACGCGTAATAAGCCGCGATGTCGGCGATATCCTGGTCACTCAGCGTAGTCGCGATGGCGTGCATCGTTTCGAAGTGCCGATCGCCCTTCTTGTAGCCGTGCAGCGCGTTCTGGATGTACTGCGCGTTCTGGCCGCCCAGAATGGGCACGTGATAGACCTCGGGATAGGCGGTGCGGTAGTCGGGAATACCATGACAGCCGATACACATGGCAACCTTGCCTTGACCTGCCTTCGCGTCGCCCACGACATCCGCGTGTGCCGTGGCCGCGAAGCCCGCCAGCACGGTCACAACGCCGAGCATGACGCGCTTGCCGACAATTTTTTTCATAGCATCCAACCTGGCTTGAGGGGATTCGAACGCCCGAACCGCAGGCCACGGCCTGCGCCGCATTACTGCTGTTTTACTTTTGGGTCGCCGTGCAGGCCGAAAAAAATCGGTCTGAGTATACCGCGACGCCGCGCAGCCCGTCCACGGGGCTGCCGCCCGCCGCGCGCCCGCTCAGGCCCGCCAGACGGGGCTTGGGCGTTGTGTGGGCGGCCCGGGCGGCGGGTCGTGCGGGTCATCCCTGATGCGCTGCACGCGACATGCATGCCGCACGCAACGATGGATAAAACGCTGACGGTTCGGTTCGGAAACACTGGCGATGCGGTGCTCAATGAGTACCGCATCGGGCGGAGCCAACGATACGCGAGCCCCCTCTGAAGCAACACCCCATCTGACTTATACTGGGATTTTTTTCAGCGAGCGGTTCATCATGCGCGCCACGCGTTTCGAAGGCTCTTCGCAGTACGTCGCCACCGACGATCTCAAGCTCGCGGTCAACGCCGCCATCACACTGAAGCGCCCGCTGCTCATCAAGGGCGAGCCCGGCACCGGCAAGACCATGCTGGCCGAGGAAGTCGCCGCCGCGCTGGACATGCCGCTGATGCAATGGCACATCAAGTCCACCACGAAGGCGCAGCAAGGCCTCTACGAATACGACGCGGTGTCGCGCCTGCGCGATTCGCAGCTGGGCGACGAGCGCGTCAAGGACATCCGCAACTACATCGTCAAGGGCGTGCTGTGGCAGGCGTTCGAGTCGGAGCAGCAAAGCGTGCTGCTGATCGACGAGATCGACAAGGCCGATATCGAGTTCCCCAACGACCTGCTGCGCGAACTCGACCGCATGGAGTTCTACGTCTACGAGACGCGCGAGCTCATCAAGGCAAAGCAGCGCCCGCTCGTCATCATCACGTCGAACAACGAGAAGGAACTGCCGGACGCATTCCTGCGCCGCTGCTTCTTCCACTACATCAGCTTCCCCGATCCGGCCACGATGCAGCGCATCGTCGAGGTGCACTACCCCGGTATCCGCCGCGAGCTGCTCAACGCCGCGATGGAAAGCTTCTTCGAGCTGCGTAATGTCGCGGGCCTGAAGAAAAAACCTTCGACGTCCGAACTGCTCGACTGGCTCAAGCTGCTGCTCGCCGAAGACATTCCGCCCGAAGCGTTGCGCGCGGCGGACGGCTCGAAGTCGATGCCGCCGCTCGCAGGCGCGCTGCTCAAGAACGAACAGGACATGACGCTGTTCGAGCGGCTCATCTACATGAACCGCCACAACCGCTGAGCCGCGCACGCGACAGGCACCCGAAGCACGGAGAACCCGCATGCTGATCGACTTCTTCTACACGCTGCGCGACGCGAAGCTGCCCGTCTCCGTGAAGGAATACCTCACGCTCGTGGAAGCGCTCAAGGAGCGCGTGATCGCGCCGTCGCTCGACGACTTCTACTACCTCGCGCGCATGACGCTCGTGAAGGACGAGCAGTATTTCGACCGTTTCGACCAGGCGTTCGGCGCATATTTTCGCGGCATCGAGAAGAAGTCCGAACAGGCTTTCGAGATTCCCGAGGACTGGCTCAAGAAGAAGCTCGAACGCGATTTCACGCCCGAGCAGCGCGCGCAGATCGAAGCGATGGGCGGCCTCGACAAGCTCATGGAGCGCCTCAAAGAGCTGTTCGAGGAGCAAAAGGAGCGCCACGAGGGCGGCAGCAAGTGGATCGGCACGGGCGGCACTTCGCCGTTCGGCAACGGCGGCTATAACCCCGAAGGCATTCGCATCGGCGGCGAAGGCGGCCAGCGCAGCGCCGTGAAGGTGTGGGATGCGCGCGCGTTTCGCGATTACGACGACCAGGTCGAGATCGGCACGCGCAACATCAAGGTGGCCTTGCGACGCCTGCGCCGTTTCGCGCGCGAAGGCGCGGTCGAGGAACTCGATCTCGACGGCACGATCCGCAGCACCGCCGCCAACGCGGGCTGGCTCGATCTCAAGATGGTGCCGGAGCGCCACAACAACGTGAAAGTGCTGATGCTGCTCGACGTGGGTGGCTCGATGGACGATCACATCAAGCGCACCGAAGAGCTGTTCTCCGCCGCCAAGGCCGAGTTCAAGCACCTGGAGTTCTACTACTTCCACAACTGCGTCTACGACTATCTGTGGAAGAACAACCGCCGCCGTCACGCCGAGCGCACGCCCACCTGGGATCTGCTGCACAAGTTCACGCCCGACTACAAGCTCATCTTCGTCGGCGACGCGACCATGAGCCCCTATGAAGTGCTGCAACCGGGCGGCTCGGTCGAGTACAACAACCCCGAAGCGGGCGCTGTCTGGCTGCGGCGTCTGGCCGACCAGTTCCCGCATTTCGCGTGGCTCAATCCCGAGCCCGAGCGGCTCTGGGAATACCGCCAGTCGGTGTCGGTGATCCGCGAGATTCTCGGGCATCGCATGTATCCGCTGACCGTCGCGGGACTGGAAACCGCCATGCGCGTGCTGAGCAAATAAGGCATCGATCAGCCCGCCGCGCCGCTGCACACCCCTTCACGCTAGCCAGCCGTTCGACCAGACGGTTGCGCGCACAACCTCACACAATAAATACGAGGAGAGTTTCAGCATGACCGCGCCTTCATCCCCCGACCTGCCGGCAAGCGCCCGGCCGGGACCGCTGCGGCCGCTCGCCGATACGTCGGTTGCCACGATCGTGGCCGGTTTCGTCGCGATGATGACGGGCTACACCAGTTCGCTGGTGCTGATGTTCCAGGCCGGCCAGGCCGCGCACCTCACCGACGCGCAGATTTCCTCGTGGATCTGGGCGCTTTCGATTGGCATGGCCGTGACCACCATCGGCCTGTCGCTGTGGTTTCGCGCGCCCACCGTGGTGGCATGGTCGACACCGGGCGCGGCGCTGCTCATCAGCTCGCTGCCGCACGTGCCGTACGCCGAGGCCATCGGCGCGTATATCGTCTGCGCCGTGCTGCTCACCGCCGTGGGCCTCACCGGCTGGTTCGACACGCTGATGAAGCGCATTCCCGCCGGCATCGCGGCGGCGCTGCTCGCGGGCATCCTGTTCGAAATCGGCATCGAGATCTTTCACGCCGCCCAGGTGCAGACGCCGCTCGTGCTCACGATGTTCTTCGCCTACCTGCTGATGAAGCGCTTCGTGCCGCGCTATGCGATCGTCGGCACGCTGGTCGTCGGGATCGCGGCGGCGGCGGCGCTCGGGCTGCTCGATTTCAGCCATTTCCACGTGGCCGTGGCGAAACCCGTGTTCACCATGCCCGCATTCTCGGTGCAGGCGATCGTCAGCATCGGCATTCCGTTGTTCGTCGTGGCGATGGCCTCGCAGAACGTGCCCGGCATCGCCGTGATCCGCGCCGATGGCTACGACACGCCCTCCTCGCCGCTGATCGCCACCACGGGCCTCGCCTCGCTCGTGCTCGCGCCGTTCGGCTCGCACGGCATCAACCTCGCGGCGATCACGGCGGCGATCTGCACCGGCCCGCACGCGCACGAAGACCGCACCAAGCGCTACATGGCGGCGGTCTGGTGCGGCATCTTCTACCTGATTGCGGGCACCTTCGGCGCGACCATCGCGGCGCTGTTCGCGGCGTTTCCGCAGGCGCTGGTGGTGTCGATCGCGGCGCTCGCGCTGTTCGGCTCGATCATGAGCGGCCTCACCAACGCGATGCAGAACCCCAAAGAGCGCGAGGCCGCGCTCGTGACCTTCATGGTGACGGCCTCGGGCCTCACGCTGCTGTCCATCGGCGCGGCGTTCTGGGGGCTGGTGGCGGGCGTCGTCACGCAGGTCGTGCTCAGCGCACGCAAGGCGTAATGGGTCGACGACCACGACGGGCGTGACGCCAGCCAATCGAAAGCCCCGGCACCGGATTTGCGCCAATTTTTGTTCGGGACGCCCGCGTCATCGCACCGCCTCCCGATCCGCCATAAAATAACGTAGTGAGAGCCGCGCCGATCTGTCCGATCCGTCCGAACCTTCCCAGGCCGGATCTGGGTCGATCCCATCGGCGCGGCACCGCCCTTTCGCGTACAGGCGTATAGCGTTTAGCGTTCCGCCCTGCGCACCCAGGCCAGCCGCCCGGGCGCACAGGCTGTTCAACTTTCCCCGACGCCGGCGCGCATGCGCCCACAAGGCCAGACATGACTACCGCACTCGATCAGCTCAAGCAGTACACCACCGTCGTCGCCGACACGGGCGACTTCCAGCAATTCGTCCAGTACAAGCCGCAGGACGCGACCACCAACCCGTCGCTGATCCTCAAGGCCGTGCAGAAGGCGGAATACCGCCCGCTGCTCGAAAAAACCGTGCGCGATCACGCGAGCGAGTCGGTCGAAGCGATCATCGACCACCTGCTGATCGCTTTCGGCACCGAAATCCTCAAGATCATCCCGGGCCGCGTCTCGACCGAAGTCGACGCGCGTCTGTCGTTCGACACGCAGAAGTCGATCGACAAGGCCCATCACATCATCGACCTCTACAAGCAGGCCGGCATCGAGAAAGAGCGCGTGCTGATCAAGCTTGCCTCGACGTGGGAAGGCATCCGCGCCGCCGAAGTGCTGCAGAAGGAAGGCATCCGCTGCAACATGACGCTGCTGTTCTCGCTCGCCCAGGCCGCGGCCTGCGCCGAAGCGGGCGCGCAGCTGATCTCGCCGTTCGTCGGCCGCATCTATGACTGGTACAAGAAGGCCAAGGGCGCGGACTGGGACGACGCGAAGGACGGCGGCGCCAACGATCCGGGCGTGCAGTCGGTGCGCAAGATCTACGCGTACTACAAGAAGTTCGGCTACAAGACCGAAGTGATGGGCGCGAGCTTCCGCAACACGAGCCAGATCGTCGAACTCGCGGGCTGCGACCTGCTCACGATCAGCCCCGACCTGCTGCAAAAGCTGCAAGACAGCAGCGAAAAGATCGACCGCAAGCTCTCGCCCGAAGCGTTCGCGAACGAGCAGATCGAGCGCATTGGCGTGGACGAGCCGACCTTCCGCTTCCTGCTCAACGAAGACGCGATGGCGACCGAAAAGCTCGCCGAAGGCATTCGCGCCTTCGCCGCCGATGCAGTGAAGCTCGACAAGATGGTCGAGGAACTGCGCGCGAAGTAAGCGCCACGTTAAGTCGTCATCACGCGCCTGGCGACCAGGCGCGGGCATGATCCGAAGGGCCGCGCCATCCAGCATGGGCGGCCCTTTTTGCATGGCGCGTCAGCCTGCAACCTCCATTCCCGTCTGCGCTCTCGCAAACCCTGGCGACATGTGTCCCCGAACCGTGCATGCGCGCGCCTAGAATCAGGGCAGCGGCCCACGAGCCGCACGATTCCGGCCCCCGATGTTGGCGACGTCACCCCACAGACGCGTTACGACGCGCCGCACATGCTCACGCATGAACGCGGCTCAAGGGGCCGGCCAAACGTCCAGTCCGCAAGGAAGATGACGATGCAAATTCAGCCCTATCTGTTCTACAACGGCACCTGCGAGGAAGCGATCGCGTTCTATCGCGAAGCGCTCGGCGCCACGGAGCTGTTCAAGATGCGCTTCAAGGACGGCCCGCCCGATCCGCAGCGCCCGATGCCGCCCGAGCTGGCCGACAAGATCATGCACGCGACGATCCAGGTCGGCGATGCGCAGCTGATGATGTCCGATGGCGGCTGCATGACCCAGCACGACACCTTCACCGGCTTCAGTGTGTCGCTGACCGCGCCCGATGCCGCCACGGCTCAACGCTATTTCGACGCGCTCTCGCAAGGCGCGCAGATCGGCATGCCGTTCCAGAAGACCTTCTGGTCGCCCGGCTTCGGCATGCTGACCGACAAGTTCGGCGTGCCGTGGATGGTCACCGCGCCGCCGCTCGAAAGTCCCTCGCCGTAAGGGTTTCGCAACGGCCCCGATGCGCGCGCGTCACACCATGCGATGCAGATGCGCGCGCTCGATATTCCATCTTGGTTCGGTTTCGAGGAGCAAGGCACGCAGTTGCCCCACCTGCTCCTCGAAACGCTGTTCGAGCCAGTAAGGCCCCTGCATTTCCGGTGCAAGCGGCGCGGCCGTGGACGCCATCGCGCGCTCGTCAGGCGGGCTCGCGCCCTGGTCGAGCGGGCTTGAACGCAAGGCCCGCGCCGCCGCTTCCGGATGGCGCGCGCCGCCAAAGCGCAGCGCCCGCGCCGTCGTCAGCAGCGCCTCGCGCACGCACGCGCTGCGCTGCGCGAAGGCCACGCGCACAAGTTGCTGCTCGTAATGCCCAAGCCCCGTCGCCATCATCTCCAGCGAACTCAGAATCGAGCGATGCAGCCGCTGCACCTGTTCGAGCCGCGCCACCGGCACGTCGATTTCCTTTGCCACGGAGGGCATCAGCGCGCGCAACTGCACGAGCCGCGTATTGAGGCGGCGAAACTGCGCGACCTGGGTTTCGGCATCGACATGCACGCCGCACACGATCTGCGCGTAGACGCGCGCGCACTCGCGCAGGTTGTCGGCGAGTCGATAGCGCCACGAGTACGTCGCATGCAGCGGCAGCGCGAACGAGAACGCCAGCGCGATCACAATGCCGATCATCACGTTGAGCGTGCGCCACAGGCCCGTGTCGATATGGTTGTCGCCGTGCCCCGCGACGATGCACATCGTGATGGCCGTGAGCAGCGCCACATAGCCCGGCTTGCCGATCGCGTAGTAACTGCACACGGCCGCGACAATCGACATCAGCGCATACGTGAGCCACGTCGAGCCGGTCACGGCCTGCACGACGATCAGCGTAAGCCCGATCAACGCGCCGAGCAGCGTGCCGAGCGCGCGCTCGGTGGCCTTCTTGCGGATGTTGCCGTGATGCTGGAGACCGCCGATCACCACCAGCAGCGTGACCGACGACCAGATGCCGTGCGGAATATCGATGCCCGTGGTCGCGAGGATCGACACGAGCATTGCCAGCCCCACGCGCACCGCGTGGATGACGCCGGCGTTGCGGTAGCGATAGAACGGCGAGGTGAGCGCACGCCACATGCGCGCCGCGCGCGAGCGCCGGCGTGCGGGGCGCGCGGTGCGATGAATGTCGATATCGTTTTCAGGATCGGGAGCGGGATCGGTCAAGGCCATGGCGCGAAGAAAGTTGCGACTACGGCAAACATCGTGCACCAGAAAAACAAAAGCCCGCAACCGTGAAGTTGCGGGCTTTCATCGCGCGTGGGGCGCAAAACCGGATCAGCTTTCGAGCACGTCGCGATAGTCCTCGGGGCGGGTGCGATCGTGACCCTTCTGCATGCCGACCATATGCACCAGTGCGGACACCACCACCGACACCACCAGGTTCACGATCAGCGACCACACCGCCGCGTAACCCGGCACGTCCATGCCGAACAGATGCACGACGAAGATCGAGCCCTTCAGGTGCAGCGAAATCGCCATCCACGTGCCCGTAGCGATACCCACGGCCCAGCCGATCAACAAGCCGCGCCAGTCGAGCATGCGCGTGTAGAGACCCAGCACGATGGCCGGCAGCGTCTGGATGATCCAGATGCCGCCCAGCAACTGAAGCTGGATCGCGTACGTCAGCGGCAGGCCCAGGATGAACGCCACCGCCCCGACCTTCACGATCAGCGAGACCATCTTGGCGATATTGGTCTCCTGCTCGTTGGTCATGTTGCGGTTGATGAACTCCTTGTGGATATTGCGCGTGTAGAGATTGGCGGCCGCGATCGACATGATCGCCGCGGGCACCAGCGCGCCGATGCCGATGGCCGCAAACGCCACGCCCACGAACCACGACGGGAAGAAGTGCAGGAACAGCGCGGGCACCGCAAAGTTCGGGCCGAAGGCCTTGAAGTACGGCGCGTACTCCGGCATGTCCTTCACGCCCGAAGCCAGCGCCATGTAGCCGAGCAGCGCCAGCAGGCCGAGCACGAGCGAGTACGCGGGCAGCATCGCCATGTTGCGGCGGATGGTGTTGCCCGACGACGACGACAAAATCGCCGTGACCGAGTGCGGATACAGGAACAGCGCGAGCGCCGATCCCACCGCGAGCGTCGCGTAGGCGCTATAGCCGTTCAGGCTCGACGCATCGGGCGCCTTGAGCAGCAGCTTGGCCGGCGGCACCGACGCGAAGATATGGCCGAAGCCGCCCATCTGGGCCGGAATCACGATGATCGCCACGGCGATGGTGATGTAGATGAGCACATCCTTCACCACGGCGATCATGGCCGGCGCGCGCAGACCCGAGGTGTAGGTGTAGGCCGCGAGAATCGCGAACGCGATGATGAGCGGCAGGTCGCCGACGAAGCCCGTGGTGTCGAAGCCGAGCGCGCCGATCACCACTTCGATCCCCACCAGTTGCAACGCGATGTACGGCATGGTCGCGACAATGCCCGTCACGGCGATCGCGAGCGCCAGCATGCGGCTGCCGTAGCGCGCGCTCACGAAGTCGGCGGACGTCACGTACTGGTGACGCTTGGCGATGGCCCAGAGCTTGGGGAACACCACGAAGGCGAACGGATAGATCAGGATGGTGTACGGCAGCGCGAAGAAACCCGTTGCGCCCGCGCCGAACACCAGCGCAGGAACCGCCACGAACGTGTACGCGGTATAGAGGTCGCCGCCCAGCAGGAACCAGGTGACGACGGTGCCGAAGCGCCGCCCGCCCAGGCCCCACTCCTCCAGATGCCCGAGGTCGCCCTTGCGCCAGTGCGCGGCCAGGAAGCCGACGATCGTCACGCCGATGAAGAACAGGATGAAGACGAAGGTTGCGGTGGCATTCATCGCGCACCTCCCGCTTTGCCGCCCTTCGAGCGATCCTTGGTCTTGAGGTAGACGAGCGCGGTAATAACGGCGCTGATCAGCACCCAGGCCAGTTGATACCAGTAGAAGAACGGAAAGTCCCACAACGTGGGTTCGACCTTGTTGTACGACGGCACCCAGATCATGGCGATCCAGGGCAAGAGCAACAGCCAGAGCCAGTGCTTGCTGGCCTTTGCGGCGTCGGCGTCGTGAGCCATGACGTCTCCTCCTCGCGACTTATGTTGTTATGCGGCCTCATTCTGGCCGTTGCAGGCCCGCGAGCTCGTGCCTCGCAAGGTCCCCGAAAGCGCTAAAAAGCGTACCGACGCCATGACGGCGGGTCAACCGGGGCCGACCCCAACAGTTCGGATCGGAAACTGTCAGTGATCCGAACCCACGGACATATGACAGGCAAAAAACAGGCGAAAAAAAACCGACCCCGTGCGAGACGGGGCCGGTTGGATGCTGCGCGTTATCGGGCGCTAAAAAGCGTCAGATGGCACGGCTTGAATCGCGATCCGTGGATCGCGAGCCTTAGATCGCGAAAGTCTGGCCTTCCTTGCCGACTTCCTTGCACGCTGCGCGCAGCGCCTTGACCCACTGGTTCGCGGGCAGGCCGAGCTTGCTTTCGAGCAGACGCGCGCGCTTGTCGAGCGCCGTCCAGCTCACGTCGAGTGCCGGGCCCGAGAACGCCAGCGCGACGCGGTTGCCGTCGTGCACTTCCGGCAGTGCGATCACGCGGCCATCGAAGGCTTCTTTCAGGCGCTTCATGTTGCGCACGTAGCTCGGATGGTCGCCGAACAGGTTGATGGTCGCGACGCCCGCGTCCGCGAGACACGCGCGCACGGCGCGGTAGAACGCGACGCTGTCGAGCACCGGGCCGCGTGCGGTCGCATCGTAAATGTCGATCTGCAACGCGCCGATCGTGCCGTGGTTCGAGCGATCCTGCACGAAGTCCCACGCGTCGAGTTCGCGCACGTTCAGGCGTGCGTCGTCGTGCGGCAGGTCGAACATCGTGCGAGCGGCGACCACGACAGCCGGGTTCAGCTCGATGGCCTCGACCTTGGCCGGGCGCAGGTAGCGGTGCGCGAACTTGGTCAGCGCCGCGGCGCCCAGGCCCAGTTGCACGATGCGCGCGGGCGTGGCGAGGAACAGCAGCCAGGACATCATCTGCTGCGCGTATTCGAGTTCGATGTGTTGCGGCTTCGACAGACGCATCGCGCCTTGCACCCATTCGGTGCCGAAGTGCAGGTAACGCACGCCGCTCTCTTCCGAGAACGTGACCGGCGCGAAACGCGGCTTGCGCGGCGCTTCGATGACGGGTGCGTGCTCGAGGTCGTCAGCCGCAGCGGCGGCGCGACGCGGACGCTTCGTCATCTTTTCGACCTTCGGTGCGGCTTCGGCTTGTGCGGCCTTCGCAGCCTTCGCGTTCACACGCTTGGCGCGTGCGGGCTTGGCCGGTGCGGCTTCCTTCACGATTTCTTTCACGGCTTCCTCCACGACTTTCTTCGCAGCCGGCTTTGCCGCGGCCTTCACCGCGCGCTTCGCAGCAGGCTTTGCTTCTGCCTTCGCAGCAGGCTTCGCTTCTGCCTTTGCAGCCGGCTTCGCTTCTGCCTTTGCAGCAGGCTTCGCTTCTGCCTTCGCAGCAGGCTTCGCTTCTGCCTTCGCAGCAGGCTTCGCTTCTGCCTTTGCAGCAGGCTTCGCTTCTGCCTTCGCAGCAGGCTTCGCTTCTGCCTTCGCAGCAGGCTTCGCTTCTGCCTTCGCAGCAGCTTTGCGCACGCGCTTGACCGGCGCCTTCGCTGCGGGTGCGTCGGCTTGCGCTTCGACTTGCGGTGCAGCCGCTGCTGCCGTTTCGACCTGCGCGACCTGCGCGTCTTGAGCAGCCTGTTCAGGCGCTGCGGCTTCGGCGGTCGTCGTGGCGGGCGTCTTGTTAAATGCGCGCGCCTCGGCCGAAGCGCGCTTGATGAGAGTCGTCATGTAAAGATGTCTTGCTTGTGAGGAGCAGGTGCAGATGCGCGTTTTGCGCTGCGTTTACGGTGCTGTTTCAGCCGCGAGAAATACATGCGAACGGAACGCATCTGCGCGGGCGAACGAGAGCATAGCATTCGTGACGCATCGGCCTCGTATTCCGGGACAACTCAGCGCAGCAAATCCACGCGACCTCGCTCAATCGCACTCGCTCACGCCATGCGCAGTGGTGCAATTTTTCACGCGCCAATGTGTTTCGTCGACGATGCCAACGCCTGCATTCGTGCCGCCGATGGCAGGCGTGCCGCCTTGCAGCGCAGCCAGGTTCACGCGCACCGGACGAAAGTGCAGGTCGACGCGTGCGAGATGCAAGGCCGGCGGCGCAGGAGGCAACGGCGAAGCCGCATCGATCGCACGCTGGACGTCATCGTCGAGTTCGTCGTTGCCACTCGAATGCAGCAGTTTCACGGAGACGATCGAACCGTCGCCAGCCAATCGAATGGACACAACCGCCTCGCTGTCCAGCGGCACGCGCTTCTGGTTGGCAAACATATTGCCGCCCAGTTTGCAGCTGACGTAACGCCGCCACTGCGAAGCACTAAGGGTCGCCTCGGTGGGCGACGCGAAACCTGGCGGCG
This sequence comes from Paraburkholderia bannensis NBRC 103871, assembly GCF_000685015.1. Classification (GTDB taxonomy): domain Bacteria; phylum Pseudomonadota; class Gammaproteobacteria; order Burkholderiales; family Burkholderiaceae; genus Paraburkholderia; species Paraburkholderia bannensis. The sequence goes on from NZ_BAYA01000006.1 coordinate 13,842, forward strand.
CCACTGTGTTCAGGCAGCGTTGCATGACCTGTGCGGGCGTAGCGCGAACGTGCGGCCCCGCGGACGCCGGGTCATCGGATGCGCAGCCGTTCAGTGCAAGCAGTGCGAGCAGCAAAGGAAAGACGATCAGGAGCCGGCGGTTGTTTTTCATTGTGGTCTCGTGTCCCGTCGATGCAGGGCGCGCACCTCGGCGTGCGCGAGACCATGCTAGCGCGAAGAGTTTGCGAAGCGCTTACGGCTCGATGCGCTTCGTTGCGCCTGCGAAGTCGCTCAATGCACGCCACGCCACGAGCTTCGCGGCGAAGTTCATCGACGCATAGGCAGGACTACTGGACGGCAGGTTCAGCAAACGAAAGCGCTGCGCATGCACGCCAAGAATGCGTTCGCCGAGACGCGCGGCCGTGCCGCCGTTGAACGCGATCGCTTCGAGCACAGGCAAGCCGTCGATCAGCGCGACGAGATCGTTGCCCGCGTGATCGCGGATATTGCTGTCGAGACTACCGTCCCGTCGAGCCTCAGCCACCACGTCCCACAGCCCGACGCGATGCTCCCGCAGCGCCTGCAAACGCGCGTCATAGTCGAGCGCGGGCAGATCGACGCCGATGACGTCGCCGACCAGATGCCAGAACTTGTTCTGCTTGTGCGCGTAATACTGCTGATGCGCGAGCGACGCCTCGCCGGGCAGGCTGCCGAGAATGAGCACACGCGTATGCGCATCGACAACGGGCGGAAAGCAGCGCTTGAAACTCGTCACGAGACGGCCCTCTCAGCGCGCGAGGTGATGGGACGACGGTTGCGCGCGCGATGCGGTGTGGCCGAGCGGCCCGCGCTCGCGTGCGGAATGCGCGGGCAGCGCCGGTTGCGCGTCGCGGTCGAGATGCGCCCACAGTGCGGGCAGCATGCATTCGGTGACGAGTAGCGGCTCGCCGTGCCGCTCGAAGACCGAACGGCGCGCGACGAACGCATGCGGCGCCACTGCGGCCGTCTCGCGCGCAGCGAGCGCGTGCAGCGGATGCCGCGCGCTCACGCGGCGCGACACCAGCGCCGAGCGCGACACGCCGCTATCGGTGTAAAGCAGTTCCGCCAGCGGCCGGGTGCGCAGACGGCGCATGGCCTGCCAGACGCCGTGACTCGCGGCGAGCGGCGTCGCGCTATGCGCGGCGACGTACGGCACGCCATCGACGGCCAGCACGATCTCGCGCACCCAGGCCCGCTCGCGCGGCGCGAGACCGAGCGCGGCGCATTCGTCGGGCCAGGGCATGGCGACGGCTTCGCGCGTCACGCGCACAACGACTTCGCCCAGCGCGCGCAGATGCGCCGTGAGCGAACCGCCGCGCGTGAGCCAGTCTTTTTGATCGGCGCTGAAGGCCGCCAGGGGCGCGACACGCCAGTGCGCGTCGGCGGCATCGAATCGGTTGGGCATGGCGGGCATTATAGAAGGTGCGGGTTTCGATTCGCTGCCAGCCAGGCCGGGACACAAGCCGACGCCCAAAAGAAAAACCCCTCGGGGCACGAGGCCGCGAGGGGTTCTGCGTCAGCGCAAGCGCTCAGGCGATAGACGAATCAACCCGCCTTCGCCAGCAACAACGCATTCGTGCGCTTCACGAAGCTCGCCGGATCTTCGAGCGCGCCGCCTTCCGCGAGCAGCGCCTGGTCGAACAGCAGATGGCACCAGTCGCCGAAGTTCGCGCTATCCGTATGCAGCGCCTTCACCAGCGGATGCTCGGGGTTCACTTCCAGGATCGGCTGCATGTCCGGCGCCGACTGCCCCGCTGCCTTGAGCATACGTTGCAGATAGCCGCTCATGTCGCCTTCGTCGGCCACGAGGCACGACGGCGAGTCGGTCAGGCGGAACGTCAGGCGCACGTCCTTCGCCTTGTCCTTGAGCGCTTCCTTCATCTGCTCGACGAGCGGCTTGAACTCTTCGCCCACCTTTTCCTGCTCGGCCTTTTCGGCGTCGTCGAGCGCACCCAGGTCCAGGTCGCCGCGCGCCACGCTCGCGAGCGGCTTGCCGTCGAATTCGTTGAGGAACGACAGCATCCATTCGTCAACGCGATCCGTCAGCAGCAGCACTTCCACGCCCTTCTTGCGGAACACTTCCAGGTGCGGGCTGTGGGTCGCGGCCAGCCAGGTGTCGGCCGTCACGTAGTAGATCTTCGACTGCTCGGGCTTCATGCGCGCGACGTAGTCGGCGAGCGACACGTTCTGCTGCGCCGTGTCGTTATGCGTCGAGGCAAAACGCAGCAGCTTCGCGATGCGATCCTTGTTGGCGTGATCTTCGCCGACGCCTTCCTTGAGCACCTGGCCGAACTCGCCCCAGAAGGTCGCGAACTTCGCCTTGTCTTCGTCCGACGCTTCGGCATCGGTTTGCGCCGACGCCAGCTCTTCCAGCATCGACAGCGCGCGCTTGGTCACGCCGTCGCGGATCGCCTTCACGTCGCGGCTTTCCTGCAGGATTTCGCGCGACACGTTCAGCGGCAGATCGGCCGAATCGACCACGCCCTTCACGAAGCGCAGGTAGTTCGGCAGCAGCTGCTCGGCGTCGTCCATGATGAAGACGCGCTTCACGTAGAGCTTCAGGCCGCTCTTGTGGTCGCGGTTCCACATGTCGAACGGCGCGTGCGCCGGCACGTAGAGCAGCTGCGTGTATTCGCTGCGGCCTTCGACGCGGTTATGCGTCCAGGCGAGCGGGTTCTGGTGATCGTGCGCGAGGTGCTGATAGAACTGCTGGTACTGCTCGTCGCTGATCTCGCTCTTCGAACGCGTCCACAGGGCGCTCGCCTGGTTGATGGTCTCGAATTCGTCCTTCGTGACCATCTCGCTCTTTTCGGCGTCCCATTCTTCGGCCTTCATTTCGATCGGCAGGCCGACGTGATCCGAATACTTCTGGATGATCGACTTGAGCTTGTACGACGAGAGCAGTTCGTCTTCGCCTTCGCGCAGATGCAGCGTGATGGTGGTGCCGCGTTGCGCGCGCTCGATCGTGTCGACCGAGAACTCGCCTTCGCCCGCGCTTTCCCAGCGCACGCCTTCGCTCGTCGGCAGGCCGGCGCGGCGGCTTTCGACCGTGATTTTGTCCGCGACGATGAAGCCCGAGTAGAAGCCCACGCCGAACTGGCCGATCAGCGCGGCGTCCTTCTGCTGGTCGCCCGAGAGCTTGCCGAAGAATTCCTTGGTGCCCGAGCGCGCGATCGTGCCGAGGTTCGCGACGGCTTCATCGTGGCTCATGCCGATGCCGTTGTCCTCGATCGTGACGGTGCGCGCCGCCTTGTCGAAGCCCACGCGAATGCGCAGGTTCGGATCGTTCTCATAGAGCGCGTTGTTTTCGAGCGCTTCGAAGCGCAGCTTGTCGGCCGCGTCCGAGGCGTTCGAGACGAGTTCGCGCAGGAAAATTTCCTTGTTGCTGTACAGCGAATGGATCATCAGGTGCAGAAGCTGTTTCACTTCGGCCTGAAAGCTCCTGGTTTCTTGTGCCATGCCCGGTTGTCCTCTTTCGTTGCAGTTGCAGTGCAGATCAGTCGATTTTCAGGTCGCGCGCGGGAAGGACGTTGCCTGCCCGCGCTCGACGCATTGCCCGCCCATTTGGGGGCGGGCGGTGTCTTTTCAAGTAGGAATTACAGCGCGGATTCCGGCGGGATTTCAGCCGCGTCGCGCCACGCCGTCCAGATAGCCGCTGAGAAAGCCCGGCAGCGCCGGATCGGCGCAGTTCGCGATGTTAAAGCGCATCCAGGTCGTAGGCGACTGATGCGGCGAGAACAGGCTGCCCGGCGTCAGCAGGAAACCCGCTTCGTGGCCCGCCGCCGTGAGGGCATCGGCGTCCACGCCGGTGTCGGCCCACAGGAACATGCCCGCGCCCGGCGCCGCGAAGAGCTTGCAGCCGGTGCGCTCCAGCATCCGCGCGGCCTTGTCGCGCACGGCGTCCAGGCGGGCGCGCAGGCGCTCGACGTGGCGCCGGTAGTGGCCTTCGGTGAGCACCCGAAACAACACGCGCTCGTTGAGCTCGGGGCTCGTCATGCCGACCAGCATTTTCTGGTCGGCGACCGCCTGCGCCACGTCGTTCGCGCAGGCGATGTAACCCACGCGCAGGTTGGGCGCGAGCGTCTTCGAAAAGCTGCCGAGGTAGATCACGCGGCGCAGCTGGTCGAGGCTCGCGAGGCGCGTCGCCGGATAGCCCGACGGGCACAGATCGCCGTAGATATCGTCTTCGACGACGATGAAGTCGTACTGCTCCGCCAGCCGCAAGATGCGGAACGCCTGGGCCGCCGTCAGCGAAGTCCCCGTGGGGTTTTGCAGCACGGAGTTGATGACGAGCATCTTCGGCCGCCAGGTCTCGACCAGCGCTTCGAGCGCGTCGAGGTCGGGGCCATCGGGCGTATACGGCACGCCCACGAGGCGCGCGCCCTGCGAGGCGAAGCGCCCGAACATCTGGAACCAGGCCGGATCGCCGACGATCACTGTGTCGCCGGGCTGCACGTAGATGCGCGCGAGCAGGTCGATCGCCTGGGTGATGCCCGACACCAGCACGATCTGCTCGGGCGTCGCGCCGATCTCCATTTCGGCCATGCGCGTCTGCAACTGCTGGCGCAGCGGCAAAAACCCTTGCGGCGAGCCGAAGCCGAGCAGCTGCGAGCCGCTCTGGCGCCCCAGCGAGCGCATCGCGCCCGCAAGCAGTTCGCCATCGAGCCAGCGCGCGGGCAGATAGCCCAGTCCCGGCCCTTTTTCGGGATGCGTCGACTGGTGGAGCATGTTGCGCAGCAGCCAGACGACGTCGATGGTCGGCGGCTGGTGCGCCTCGACGGCGGCGACGCCATCGGCGGCCGCCGCGGCGCGGCGATCCATCGGCGTCACGGAGGCGACGGCGGCCAGCCGTTCGCGCACGAAAAAACCCGAACCGCGCCGCGAATCCAGGTAACCCTGGGCGACGAGACGCTCATAGGCTTCGACCACGGTAAAGCGCGACACGCCCTTGTCGAGCGCGAGCTTGCGGATCGACGGCATGCGCATGCCGGGGCGGAACACACGCTCCTCGATGCGGCGGCGGCCCCACTGCACGAGCTGGTCGACCAGCGTGACGGTGGCTGCGTCGTGCGGGGCGGGAATCTGGTCAAGCGGGACGGACGACATGGCGGCTCCAACTGTACCGAACACTATCGGGCCGATTGTACCGTTACTGTCCGCGACCATACCGGTACATTTGATCGCATGCGTACCGGTATGCTTTCCGGTTCCACCGACTTCCCTGCCCTGCCCCATGACCGCCACGCCGCTTCGCCTCGATCATCTCGTTGTCTGCGCCCGCACGCTGGAAGAAGGCGTCCAGTATGTCGCCGACAAGCTGGGCGCGACGCCCACGGGCGGCGGTGCGCATCCGTTGATGCGCACCCACAATCGCCTGCTCGGTCTGTGGGGCGGCGCGTACCTGGAAGTGATCGCGGCAGACCCCAACGCGCGCGGCGCGGCCTCGGCGCAAACGCCCGGACAGTCCGGCCGCGCGCGCCTGTTCGCACTCGACGATCCGCATGTGCAGGCCAGTCTCGAAAAAGGGCCTTATCTGTCGCACTGGGTCGCGCGCGTCGAGCCGCCTAAGGATCTCGCCCGCTGGCGCGCGCAGTATCCGCAACGCATCCCCGAACTCGTGCCGATGACGCGCGGCGACCTCAGCTGGCAGCTCAGCGTGCCGCTCGACGGGTCGTTCCCGCAGTGGCAAGGCGCGGGCGACGGCATGCTGCCCTCGCTGATCCAGTGGGACACGCCGCGCCATCCGTCGCAAACGCTCGCCGACACCGGTATCGCGCTGCGCGCCCTCACCGCGTATCACCCGCAAGCGCAGGCGCTGCGCGAGCAGCTGGAGTGGCTGGGCGCGGCGCATCTGATCCACGTCGAAGAATCCTTGAGTCCTGCGCTCGTCGCGCAGTTCGAAACCCCGTCGGGAACGCGATCGCTCGGCGCGCCCCGCACTCTGGTCTGACGAGCGCGAATCACCACACCATGAAAGCACGTGAAACCCAGGGCATGCTGCTCGGCCTCGTCGGCGTCATGATCTTCAGCCTGACCCTGCCGATGACGCGCATCGTCGTCCTCGAATTCCACCCGCTGCTCAACGGCCTCGGGCGCGCGCTCGCCGCCGCCGTGCCCGCCGCGCTGCTGCTGTTTATCCGCCGCGAAAAGTGGCCCAACCGGGCGCAGGTCAAGAGCCTCGCGGTCGTCTCGCTGGGCGTGATCGTTGCCTACCCGGTGTTTTCCGCGTGGGCGATGAAGAGCGTGCCCGCCTCGCACGGCGCCATCGTCAACGGCCTGCAACCGCTCGCCGTGGCGATCTACGCCGCGTGGCTCTCGCACGAACGCCCGTCGAAGGCGTTCTGGGTCAGCGCGCTGATCGGCAGCGCGCTGGTGGTGGCGTTCGCGCTTCAGGCGGGCGGCGGCGCGCTGCACGCGGGCGACGCGTGGATGCTGGTGGCGGTGGGCATCGGCGCGCTCGGTTATGCCGAAGGCGCGCGTCTCGCCCGCCAGCTGGGCGGCTGGCAGGTGATCTGCTGGGCGCTGGTGCTGTCTGCGCCGTTCCTCGTGCTGCCGGTCGGCTGGCTCGCGTGGGCGCATCACGTCGCGCATCCGGAACCGGTCGCGCTCAAGACATGGCTGGCCTTCGGCTACGTCACGCTGTTCTCGCAGTTCATCGGCTTCTTCGCCTGGTATGCGGGCCTCGCCATGGGCGGCACGGCGCGCGTGGGCCAGGTTCAGCTGCTGCAGATTTTCTTCACGATGGCGTTCTCGGCGCTCGTGTTCGGCGAGCAGGTCGCGCCCTCGGCATGGCTCTACGCCGCCGCCGTGATCGCGACGGTCGTCGTGGGCCGCCGCGCCGCGATCCGCACCGCGCCCGTACCGGCGCGCGCTTGAGCGGTTTTCGCGTCATAATCGAAGGTTTCGGTGGTCGCAGGTCTAGCCTGCGACCGCTAGTAGATACACCCAGATACACCCGGATTCACTCGCCCGACCCTAAAAAGGAGACCCCATGGACCAAAGCGATCTCAAAGCCGCCCCCGCGTGGCAACTGTCCGAGCGCGCAATCAAGCTGACCAGCTCGGCGATTCGCGAAATCCTGAAGGTCACCGAACGGCCCGAAGTCATCTCGTTCGCCGGCGGCCTGCCCGCCCCGGCCAGCTTCCCGGCCGAGGAAATGCGCGCCGCCGCCGACCGCATCCTGCGCGACGATCCGTCGGGCGCGCTGCAGTACAGCGCGACCGAAGGCTACATGCCGCTGCGCGAATGGGTCGCCGAGCGCCACTCGGTAGGCGGCGCGAAGGTGCGCCCGTCGCAGGTGCTCATCACCACGGGCTCGCAGCAGGCGCTCGACCTGATCGGCAAGGTGCTGGTCTCGCCGGATAGCCCCGTGCTGGTGGAAACGCCCACGTACCTGGGCGCATTGCAGTCGTTCTCGCTTTACGAGCCGAACTACGTACAGGTTCCGACCGACGAAAAAGGTCTCGTGATCGAAGGCCTCACGCCTGAAATGACGGCCGGCGCGCGCCTGCTCTACGCCATCCCCAACTTCCAGAACCCGACGGGCCGCCGCCTGCCGCTCGAACGCCGTCAGGCGCTCGCGGCCTTCGCGCAGACGGCGCCGTTCCCGGTGATCGAGGACGATCCCTACGGCGCGCTCCTCTACGCGGGCGAGCCGCTGCCGACGGTGCACTCGATGGCGCCGGATCACGTCGTGCATCTGGGTTCGTTCTCGAAGGTGCTGGCTCCGGGCCTGCGCGTGGGCTACATCATCGCGCCCGAAGAACTGCACTTCAAGCTCGTGCAGGCCAAGCAGGCCACCGACCTGCACACGCCGAGCTTCACCCAGCGCATCGTCCACGAAGTCGTGAAGAACGGCTTCCTCGACACGCATATCCCGAAGGTGCGCGCGCTCTATCGCGACCAGTGCGAAGCGATGCTCGACTCGCTCACGCGCAACATGCCCGAAGGCGTGAGCTGGAACCGCCCGGAAGGCGGCATGTTCATCTGGGTCACGCTGCCGCAACAGATCGACAGTATGAAGTTGCTGGAAGAAGCCGTCGCGCAGAACGTGGCCTTCGTGCCCGGCGCGCCGTTCTTCGCGCGCGAGCCGCAACTGAACAAGCTGCGCCTCTCGTTCGTCACGGTGCCGCCGGCGAAGATCGAGGAAGGCGTGGCAAAGCTGGCCAAGCTGATCCGCGCGCGCATGTAAGGCCTCGCGCCTCACGCGCAACGTGCACAACCCGCACAACGAATTGACGACCAACCTGTACAAGGACTCCTGAACATGGCTGACATCAACATCTACGACCGTCTCGAACAGCTCGGCATCGAACTGCCGCAGGCCGGCGCGCCCGCTGCTGCCTACGTGATGAGCGCCCAGAGCGGCAACACGGTGTACCTGTCGGGTCACATCGCGAAGAAGGACGGCAAGGTGTGGGCCGGCAAGCTCGGCGACACGCTGTCGACCGAAGAAGGCAAGGCGGCTGCGCGCTCCATCGCGATCGACCTGATCGCCACGCTGCACGCACACACCGGCGACCTGAACAAGGTCAAGCGCATCGTGAAGCTGATGAGCCTCGTGAACTCGACGCCCGACTTCACGGAACAGCACATCGTCACGAACGGCGCGTCGGAACTGGTCGCCGACATCTTCGGCGAAAAGGGCAAGCATGCGCGCTCGGCGTTCGGCGTCGCGCAGATCCCGCTTGGCGCTTGCGTCGAAATCGAACTGATCGCCGAAGTCGAATAAGCGTCCCTCGCTTTTTTCTCGCTTCGCAGTGATCCGGGGCCGCGCCGCAAGGTGCGGCTTTTTTTCGTTCTGGTTTTTCCATCTCGATATTGCCGACCATGACTCTTCGCAGCGTTCGCTTCAAACAGGTCGACGTGTTCACGTCGCAGCCCTTCAAGGGCAATCCGCTGGCCGTGGTGTTCGACGCCGATGCACTCGACACCGCGCAGATGCAGGCCATCGCGCGCTGGACGAATCTGTCCGAGACCGCGTTCCTGCTCGCCCCCACCGACGAGCGTGCGGACTACCGCGTGCGCATCTTCACGACCCAGGGCGAGTTGCCGTTTGCAGGCCATCCGACGATTGGGTCGGCGCATGCTTTCCGCGACAGCGGCCGCACGCCGAAGACGCCGGGCCGTCTCGTGCAGCAATGCGGCGCGGGTCTCGTCGAACTCGCGCAGCAGGTCGCGGCGGGCGAAGGCGTTGTGGAGCAATGGGCATTCGCCGCGCCGCCCGCCAAGGTCACGCCGCTGCCCGCCACGCAATACGACGCCCTGCGCGCGGCGCTACGTTCGGACGCCATCGACTTCGAGGCTCAACCGTGCGGCGTCGATAACGGCGCGCCGTGGATCGTCGTGCGCATGGCCAGCGCGCAGGACGTGCTGGCACTCGACATCGACTACGAAGCGCTAGCCAAGGTTGCGGCGAGCGTCGGCGGGCACGGTCTGGCGGCTTACGGCCCGCACGCCGCCGACGGCCCCGCCACGTTCGAAGTGCGCTGCCTGATGACGGGCCTGGGCAAGGGCGAAGATCCGGTGACTGGCAGCGCCAACGCCGCCATCGCACTGTTGCTCGCGCAGCAGAATCGACGCCCCGGCGATCGCTACACCGTGCGCCAGGGCACCGTCATGGGCCGCGATGGACGCGTCTCGGTGAGCTACGACGACGCGGCCGGGAAGATCTGGATTGGCGGCGCGGCGCTCACCGTCGTCGACGGTTCTATCCAGCTCGCATGAATTGGCGCGCAGCGAACGCTACATCCAGGCATAAACTGACGCGTCGCCGCCACACGATTTAACATTCGGCCGGCGGCGCGCCCGGGCACGCGCATTGCGCGATGCGCCGCCGCCCGCGTCCCTACGGGGGCGGCGCTATGCCGTCTCTCGCATCTATGCCCGGCACATCAAGCGCCGACATACCGCGTCCCGCGACTCGCGTATACCCGAGGGGGGACCGCTTCCTTAATCATTCCTCAACCATTAAGATCAAAACATCGGACGCAAAACAGGCGTCCGCCGTGACTTTATTTCCGCGCGTCTCGCGCTCCTTCCGTAGCCGTTTCGCATCCGATGCCGCCGATCCAACCGAGCGCCTTATTGTCGTCCCGGCCGCCGCATCTGCGGCGCGGCAACCCGCACGCGCGGCTGGCCAGATGAGCACGAACTGGCGCCCCTTCACGCGCGACCCCAGCCTGCGCGGCGCGCCCGGGCCCGCCTACACGCGCCCGCGCACGCTGCTGGCGATCCCGCTGCTGGGCGTACTGGTGCTGGTGCTGCTGTGGGCCGTGATCTTCACGCGCCTCTCGGTCGAAAAAGAAGCCACGCTGCGCGAGGCGACCGCCTCTGCTGCCATCCTGTCTGCGGCGCTCGAACAGCACACCGTCAAGGCGATCCACCAGGTCGACCAGATCACGCGCTTCGTAAAGTACGAGTTCGAGAAGTCGCCCGATCATTTCAATCTCGCCACCACGGTTGAAAAAGGCGTGGTGCAGAGCGACTCGCTCGTGCAGGTGTCGATCATCGACGAGCACGGCAGGCTGGTCGCCAACACCGCCGACCCCAATCCCAAGCCCATCGACCTCTCCGATCGCGAGCACTTCAAGGTGCACGAGCACGAGAACGACGACCAGCTCTTCATCAGCAAGCCCGTGCTTGGCCGCGTGTCGGGCCACTGGACTTTGCAGATGACGCGCCGCCTCAACCATCAGGACGGCTCGTTCGCGGGCGTGGTGGTGGTCTCGGAAGATCCCGGCTATTTCACGAGCGACTTCTACAACAACGCGGCGATTGGCCGTGACGGCGTGATCGCCGTGATCTCGGACACCGGCGCCGTGCTCGCGCGCCGCACCGGCAACGCCGACCGCGCAGCGGGCGCGTTCTCCGCCAGCGGCAGCTACCCGATCTCGGAGCATGTGTCGGGCACCTACGTCGATCCGATCGATCACGTGACGCGCATCGTTTCCTATCGTCATATCGACGGCTATCCGCTTGCAGTGCTGGTCGGTCTTTCGCAGGCCGAAGAATTCGCCGACTACAACCACACGCGCGACGTCTACCTGATGATGGCGACGTTCATCTCGCTCGCCATGCTATCGTTCTTCGCGGTGGCGACGGGCCTGATCGGCAAGCTGCTCGGGCGCGAGCGCGAGATGTCGCAACTCGTGCAGTACGACCTGCTCACCGGCCTGCCCAACCGCTACGCCACCTTGCAGCGGCTGCGCCACGAAGTCTCGCAGCCGGGCAACCTCGGCAAGCTCGCGATTCTCTTTATCGACCTCGACAACTTCAAGACCGTCAACGACACGCTCGGCCACAACGCGGGCGACATCGTGCTGCAGATGAGCGCCGCGCGACTCGCCGATGCCGTGGGCGGCGCGGGCACGCTCGCGCGCATCGGCGGCGACGAGTTCGTGGTGATCGTCAAGGGCGACGAGATCGAGAAGCGCGCGAGCACGCTCGCGGAAACCACCAACGCTGCCTTCACGCATCCGTTCGACGTGCGCGGCAGCGCCTTCGTGCTGCACGCGAGCACCGGCATTGCGCTGTTCGCCGTGGCGCACGAAAGCGAAATCGACCTGCTGAAAAAAGCCGATCTCGCGATGTACGCCGCCAAGGAAGCGGGCCGCAACTGCTTCCGCTTCTACTCGCCGCAGCTCGCGCATCGCGCCGATCATCTGATGAAGTGGGAGCAGCAACTGCGCGTGGCGCTGGCCGAAGGGCAACTGTTCCTCGCCTATCAGCCGAAAATCGATCTGCGCCGCCGCTGCATTACCGGCTTCGAGGCGCTGGTGCGCTGGAACCATCCGCAATACGGCCTGATTCCCGCCAGCGAATTCATTCCGGTGGCCGAATCGACGGGCCTGATCGTGCCGGTGGGCGACTTCGTGATCCGCACCGCCTGCGCGCAACTGGCGCTGTGGCAGCAGCAAGGCTTCGAGACGCTTTCGCTGGCGATCAATATTTCGGCGGTGCAATTCTGGCGTGGCGACCTCTACGAAACGATCTCGCACGCCATCGAGGAAACCGGCATCGCCGCGCACAAGCTCGAACTCGAAATCACCGAGACCGCGATGATGGAGTACCCGGAACTGGTCTCCGAAAAGATCTTCGCCTTGAAGCGCCTGGGCGTGCGCGTGGCGCTCGACGACTTCGGCACGGGATATTCGTCGTTGTCCTACCTGAATCGCTTCGCGGTGGACACGCTCAAGGTGGATCGCTCGTTCGTGCAGGCGATTCCCGCCGATCGCAGCGTGTGCGTGATGGTGTCGGCGATCGTCAACCTGGCGCGCTCGCTGGGCCTGACCGTCGTGGTGGAAGGCACCGAGACCGAGGAACAGATCGCGTGGCTCGCGGCGCTGGGCCCAATCGAGGCGCAAGGCTTCCTGTTCTCGCGCCCCGTGCCGGTGGAAGGCGTGCCCGCGCTGATCGAGCGCTTTGGCGTGTGCGGCGCGTCGCCCGACGACGCCGGCGAGCAGCGCAACGAACGCCTGAGCGACGCGCAGCAATCGCGTTAAAAAGGGCAGCGCGCCGCGCTGCCCTGTCGCTATCGATAACGCTTATCGCGACCTTCCCCCCATAAAGCCGCCGAAGAACGCACGCGCGTTGTCTTCGAGGCTTTCGAGGTGGTAGCCGCCCTCCTGCACGATCACCGACGGCAGATCGAGCGCGCCAATCGCCTGCCCCAGCTTGCCGAAGCCTTCGGTGCTCACCGCCACCTTCGACTGCGGATCATCCTTGTAGATGTCGAAGCCGAGCGCGAGCACCAGCGCATCGGGCTGGAAGCGCTTGAGCACGCGCAGCGCCGCGTCCACCTGGTCGAAGAACTGCGCCTCGCTCGCACCGTGCGGCATCGGCAAGTTGACGTTGTAGCCTTCGCCCTCGCCCGCGCCGCGTTCTTCCTCGTAACCCGCGACGACCGGATAGAAGTTGGTCGGGTCGCCGTGGATCGAGATATAGAGCACGTCGTCGCGGCCGTAGAAGATCTCCTGCACGCCCTGGCCGTGGTGCATGTCGGTGTCGAGGATCGCCACGCGCTTGAAGCGGCTGCGCAACGACTGCGCCGCAATCGCCGCATTGTTCAGGTAGCAGAAGCCGCCTGCCGCGTCGGCGCGCGCATGGTGGCCGGGCGGGCGGCTGATCGCATAGCTCTCGCGTGCGCCTTCGTTCACGCAATTAGCCGCCGCCAGCGCGCTTTGCGCCGACCAGTACGCCGCGCGCCACGTGTTCGCGCCGACCGGGCAGCTGCCATCGGCGAGGTAGCGCGCCGCCTGGGCCAGCACGCCGCGCAGCGGGTTCGGCTCGCGCACGAAGATGTTCGACATCACTTCGTCGCCCCAATCGTCGGGCATGCGCTTCCAGTCCGCGTGCGCCTCTTCCAGGAAGCGCAGGTAGTTCATGTCGTGCACGGCCGCGAGCGGCGCCGTGCCGAAGTCGGCCGGCTCGCGCACGTCGAAGTCGAGCGAGCGCGCCGCCGCAACGAGGCGCGTGGCGCGCTCGGGCACTTCCTGCGGCTCGCGCATCTGGCCGCGCGAGAGATAGGTGCGCGGGTGGTGCAGCAGCTGTTCGGGATGGAACCACGTCTTCATAGTTTGTTCTCCTTGCGTTTTTCTGGCAGCACTCGGGCCGCAATCAGGCCGCAATCAGGCCGCAATCAGGCAGCCACGGCCTGCGGCACGCGCACGCCCGCGCGCGCGGCGACCGCGTTGAGCAGCACGTTGGTGCCCGCCGTCACGTCTTCGGGCAGCGCGTCTTCCGCTTCGTTGTGCGAGAGGCCGTCGACGCACGGGATAAAGACCATTGCCGTCGGGCAATAGCGCGCGAGGTGAATCGCGTCGTGGCCCGCACCGCTCACGATGCGCTCGTTCGAGTAACCGAGACGCTCGACCGCATCGGCGACCAGCGCGACGCAGGCCGGATCGAACGGCGTCGCCGGGCTCGTCCAGCAATGCGCGATGCTCGTGCCGAGCCCGCGCGTGCCGCCCACGGCCGCGCACACCGCGCGCAGGTCACGCTCCATCGCATCGAGCTGGGCATCGTCGGGATGGCGCAGGTCGACCGTGAAGGTCAGGTTCGCGGCGATGGTGTTGCGCGACGAATTCGCAATCTGCATCTGGCCGATCGTCACAAGACCAAGCGGTGCGTAACGCGCCATCACGCGCTCGATTTCCAGCGCCATCTGCGCCGCGCCGAAGAAGGCGTCCTTGCGATAGCGCATCGGCGTCGTGCCCGCGTGCGCCGCCACGCCCGTCACGTTGACGTCGAACCAGCGGATCGCCTGGCCGCCCGTGACCACGCCGATCGTCGTGCCGTTGGCTTCGAGGATCGGGCCTTGTTCGATATGCGCTTCGAAGTAGCTGTCGACGGCCACGCCTTGTACCGGCTTCGTGCCGCGCGCGCCGCACGTATCGAGCGCTGCGCCGAGCGTCACGCCATCGGCGTCTTCGCGCGCGAGGGCGTCGTCCAGCGTCATCGCGCCCGCGAACACCGCCGAGCCCAGCATCGCAGGCGTGAAGCGCGCGCCCTCCTCGTTCGTCCACGAGCAGATTTCGATGGGCTTTTCCGTGGTCGCGTTGACGTCGTTGAGCGCGCGCACCACTTCCAGCGCCGCCAGCACGCCGTAGACGCCATCGAAGCGCCCGCCTTCCGGTTGCGTGTCGAGGTGGCTGCCCATCAGCACGGGCGCGGCGTTGGCATCGGTGCCCGCGCGCCGCGCGAACAGGTTGCCCACGGCGTCCGTCCACACCGTCATGCCCGCTTCGCGGCACCAGCGCGCGAATAGTTCGCGGCCCTGACGGTCTTCTTCGGTGAGCGCGAGGCGGCGCACGCCGCCGCCCGCCGTCGCGCCGATGCGCGCCATTTCCGTGAGGCTCACCCACAGACGCGGGCCGTCGATTTGCAAGAGGTCTTTCATCGGTTGTTCCGTTTAGATCGAATCATGGGTTGCGTGCAGGCACGCAGATTCAGTGCGAGCTCAGCGCCCGGGTCGCGGCTTCGTCGTGCGCGTGCTGGCTGCGGCGCGCGTCGAGCGCGACGATGCACAGCAGCGAGATCGCCGCGAGGCACGTGTAGAACACGGCGAGCGGCCACCACTGCCCCGCGTAGCGATGCGCGAGCCAGGTGCCGACGAGCGGGGTCAGGCCGCCCGCAATCGCGCCGCACACCTGGTACGACAGCGAGATCGCGGAATAGCGCACCCGCGTGGGGAACACGCCCGACACAAAGCCCGCGATCACCGAGTAGTAGCTCGCCATGCAGACCACGGCGATGGCGATGCCCACCACCATCGGCACGACATGGCCGCTTTGCACGAGCACGAACATCGGATACGGCGAAAGCATCGCGCCAATGGCCGCGAGCTTGAGGAAGCGCGCGCCGCCCAGACGCTCGGCGAGCCACGCTGCAAGCGGCTGCGAGAAGAACTGGATGAAGGCGACGACGAACAGGCAGTCGAGAATCATCGAGCGCGTGATGCCGACGTACTGCGTCGTGTACGCGATCATGAAAGTGTTGGTGAAGTACACGCCCGCGATGCCGATGGTGTTCGCGCCGATGCACAGCAGCACGAGTCCCCAGGACGAGCTGAACACTTCGGCAATCGGCAGCTTGGCGGTGCGGCGCTGATCCTTGAGCTGCTCGAACTCGGGCGACTCGTTCACGCCAAGTCGAATCATGATGCCGACGATCAACAGCACGGCGGAAACGAGGAACGGCAGGCGCCAGCCCCACGAGAGGAAATCAGCCTTGTCGAGCGAGGTGACCGAGCGGAACGCCAGCAGCGACAGGATCAGGCCCGCAGGCGAGCCCAGTTGCGCGAACGAAGCGAAGAAAGTGCGGCGGCCTTCGGGCGCGTGTTCGCCGGCCATCAGCACGGCGCCGCCCCACTCGCCGCCCACGGCGATGCCCTGCACCACGCGCAGCAGCACCAGCAGCACGGGCGCGAGCGCGCCTACCTTTGCGTACGACGGCAGCAGCCCGACGCACACGGTCGCCACGCCCATCATCATGAGCGTGGTCATCAGCGCCTTCTTGCGGCCGATGCGGTCGCCCAGATGGCCGAAGATCACGCCGCCGAGCGGCCGCGCGAAAAAGCCCACCGCGAACGTGGCGAACGAGGCCATCGTGCTGACGAAGCGGTCTTCCGACGGGAAATACAGTTCGCCGAATACGAGCGCGGCGGCCGTGGCGTAAATGTAGAAGTCATACCACTCGATCATCGTGCCGATGAACGCCGCGGCGGCGGCGCGTACGGGCTGCCGGGCGGTAGCGTGGGGTTGGGGGCTGGCCATGGGTGAGTCTCCTTCGGGCGCGTGCGGTATTTGGTCTGGCTTTAATTCATGGCGAACGCGTCTGGGAAGTCAGTTGAAAGCGCGTTCGAGAGCGCATTCGCCATGCATCCTTTATCGCCAGCCATAAAATATTAGTCAAATTTCGAGTTATTATTCTGCGCATAAATTTGACTAATACCTCGGGCGCACGCGCGTCCATCCGGCGTTCTGGAGATCCCGCATGCGCACCGACACCACCCGCTTTCTCAACGACCGGCTCGACTGGAACCTGTTGCGCACCTATCTGGCGATCATGCAGGAGCGCAGCCTGAGCCGCGCCGCCGCGCGCCTCTACGTGACGCAGCCAGCCGTGAGCCAGGCGCTCAAGCGACTGGAGGACACGCTCGGCCGCAAGCTGATCGAGCGGCGCGGCCCGCATTTCGTGCCGACCCAGGCGGGCGAAGAGGTCTACCGGATCGCCAACGACATCTACGGCAACATCTCGCGGCTGGAAACGGAACTGGACGAGCGCACGGCCGACATCACCGGCTCGATTCGCCTGCTCACGGTGAGCCGCATCGAGTCGCGCGTCTACGACGAATTTCTCGCGGAATTCCACGTCGCGTATCCGCGCATCGATTTGCAGATCGAAGTGATGCGCTCGACCGACATCATCTCGTCACTGCTGCAAAAGACGGCGACGGCGGGCCTGAGCCTGTGCCGCACGCCCGTCGACAAGCTGGAGATGCGCTGCTTCCTGCGCCAGCGTTACGCGATTTTCTGCGGCCGCCATCATCGGCTGTTCGGCCTGTCGCAACTGACGATGGAAGACCTGCTAGCCGAGAACTTCGTGTCGTTCACGAGCGACCAGATTGGCGACAGCCTCTCGCCGCTGACGGTGTTTCGCGACCAGCGCGGCTTCACGGGGCGCATCGTGGCGTCGTCGCCGAGCCTGGACGAAGTGCGACGGCTGATCTTCGCGGGCTATGGCATCGGCTGCCTGCCGGAACACACGGTGCGGGACGATCTGGCGCGGCAGCGCCTGTGGCAGTTGCCGCCGGAGGAAGGTCTCGCGGACGTCGATATCCACTTGCTGTGGCATCGCGAACGCAAGATGAATGCGGCCGAAGAAGCGTTCTTCGACGCGATGGAGCGCTGCATGCAGCGTTATGCGCTCGCGCAGCGCCTTTAAAGGACGCCGCGCGAACGTTGTTCCAACAACGACTTCGGTGAAACGACGCGGTCAAAAGCCGCGGTTAAAAGCCGAGCTTGAGAGCTGCGCTTAATACCCGCGCGCCAGCACCGCGACGCCGATCGTCACGATGCCCAGCACGAGGTTGACGACCACGAGGCGGCGCATCGAGCCGACCGCGCGCGCGCCGTCGGGCCACTTCTGCGCCTGCACCGCGCGACGGATGCGCGGAAAGAGCGCAAAGCGGATATGGCCGAACAGCAGCATCATGATGACGCCCAGGCCCGCCATCGCGTGCAGTTGCCAGGTGGCATGGCCGCCGCCGAACTGCATCAGCAGGAAGCCGCCGCTCAGCAGGATCGCGATGATCGCGATGCCCACCCAGTTGAAGAAGCGGCCGAACACCGACTCGATGAGCGGCAGCCGGAGTTGCGGCGAAAGATCTTCAAGCGCGGGGCGCAGGCAGAAATGCGCGAAGACCATGCCGCCGACCCACACGGCGACGCTCAGCAGATGCACAAACAGCGCGAGTTCGATCGCGTGACCCATGCTGGTAATTCCTCGTACGTAAAAGTATCCGGCGCGAGCGCCCATGCGCTCATGCCCGCATCGCACGGACATTTCCATACGATTGGCGCGCGGCATTATTTCATGGCGCAGGAAGCTGCGTGCCGGATGTGTGCACACCGCCAGGGGCGTGCGCTGGCTGGCAAAGCGAACGGCCCTGCCCTTCTTTCAAAGGACACGGGCTGCTCTGGCTGGCTGCGTACTGCGGCAGCGACGCTTCAGGCGCTCAATACACGCTTATTGGCGCGGCAGCACCGGGCGCATGCCCGTGATGACCTTGAGCTTCGAGTCCGGCGCGCGGCCCTTGCGTGCGCGCTTGCCGACTTGCGGCGCGAGCACCGGCCCGGCCATCAGGTCTTCGCCCGGCTTCTGGCCGCGTCCCGTACCGTCGAGCACCACGCCCGCCGCACTGATCGCCAGCGCCTGCAACAAGGTTTCCTTGTCTTCGAGCTGCATCAGCGTGACGCCGCGGCCGCCGCCCGAAAGCGTCTTCATCTCGTCGAGGCCGAACACCAGCAGGCGCCCGCCCGACGACAGACACGCCACCTGGATCGCGTCCGGCACCATCGGCATCGGCGTGAGCGGCACGCAGCCTTCGTCGATCGTCATGAAGGCCTTGCCCGCCTTCACGCGGCTGATCATGTCGCCGATCTTCGCGATGAAGCCGAAGCCGTTGCTCGACGCCAGCAGCAGCGGCTGTTCCGCGCCCGCCGCGAAGTAATGCAGCAGATGCGAACCCGATTCGAGCTCGATCAGCGACGTGACCGGCACGCCGTCGCCACGGCCGCCCGGCAGTTGCGCGACGGACACCGAATACACGCGGCCGTTGCTGCCCCACGCAATCAGCGTGTCGGGCGTGCGGCACTGGAACGCCGCGTACAGGCCGTCGCCGGCCTTGAACGTGAAGCCTTGCTGGTCGAGGCCGTGGCCCTTGAGCGCACGCACCCAGCCCTTCTGCGACACGACCACCGTGACCGGATCGTCCACCACGCGCACTTCGAAGGTCGCGCGCTTTTCCTGCTGGATCAGCGTGCGGCGATCGTCGCCGTACAGCTTGGCGTCGGCTTCGATTTCCTTGACGATGAGGCGCTTCATCGACGATTCGTTGGCGAGCAGTTCTTCGAGCTTCGCCTTCTCGTCGCGCAACTCAGCGAGTTCCTTCTCGATCTTGATCTTTTCCAGCCGCGCCAACTGACGCAGACGGATTTCGAGGATGTCCTCGGCCTGGCGCTCGGACAGGCCGAACGCGCTCATCAGCGCCGACTTCGGCTCGTCCGACTCGCGGATGATGCGGATGACTTCGTCGATATTGAGGAAGACGATCATCCGGCCTTCAAGGATGTGGATGCGGTCGTCGACCTTGGTCAGGCGATGCTGCGTACGGCGCGTGACCGTCGCGAAACGGAAACCGATCCACTCGCCCAGGATCTCGCTGATGCCCTTCTGGCGCGGACGGCCATCGGCGCCGATCATCACCAGATTGAGCGACGCGTTCGATTCAAGGCTCGTGTTGGCGAGCAGCGAATTGACGAACTCGCCCTGGTCGATCTTGCTCGTCTTCGGCTCGAACACGAGGCGCACGGGCGCGTCCTTGCCCGACTCGTCGCGCACGGCGTCCAGCAGGCCGAGCATGGTCTGCTTGTTCTGCAGCTGCTCGGGCGTGAGCGTCTTCTTGCCGAGCTTGAGCTTCGGGTTGGTCAGCTCCTCGATCTCTTCGAGCACCTTCTGGCCCGAGGTATTCGGCGGCAGTTCGGTGACGACCAGTTGCCACTGGCCGCGCGCGAGATCCTCGATCTTCCAGCGCGCACGCACCTTCAGGCTGCCGCGGCCCGACTCATACGCCGCCGCGATTTCCGTTTCGCTCGAAATGATCTGGCCGCCGCCCGGGAAATCGGGCCCCGGCAGGCGCTCCATGATCTCCGCGTGCGAAAGCTTCGGATTCTTGATCATCGCCACAGCCGCCGTCGCCACTTCGCGCAGGTTGTGCGAAGGGATTTCGGTAGCCAGACCGACCGCGATACCGGATGCGCCGTTGAGCAGCAGCATCGGCAGGCGCGCGGGCAGCGTCTTCGGCTCCTGGAACGAACCGTCGTAGTTCGCCATGAAGTCGACGGTGCCCATGTTGATTTCGTCGAGCAGCAGCTTGGCGATGGGCGTGAGGCGCGCTTCCGTGTAACGCATCGCCGCCGCGCCGTCGCCGTCGCGCGAACCGAAGTTGCCCTGACCGTCGATGAGCGGATAGCGCATCGAGAAGTCCTGGGCCAGACGCACGAGCGCGTCGTAGGCCGACTGGTCGCCGTGCGGGTGGTACTTGCCGAGCACATCGCCGACCACGCGCGCCGACTTCACGGGCTTGGCGTTGTCGCCGAGCCCCATTTCGTTCATCGCGTAGAGAATGCGGCGTTGCACCGGCTTCTGGCCGTCGCAGACGTCGGGCAGCGCACGGCCCTTGACCACGCTCACCGCGTAGTCGAGATACGCGCGCTCCGCGTAGTGGCCGAGCGTGAGCGTGTCGCCGCCGTCGGCCGCGCCATTCGCTTCAACAAAAAGATCGTCCATGTTTTTCAGTCAGTCCGTAATCTGTGTGGGCGTATTCACGTAAAAGCGGATCAGATATCCGCTTCGACTTCGTTGCCCTTTTCTTCGAGCCACGAACGGCGCGAAGCCGCTTCGCCCTTGCCCATCAGCATCGTCATGCGCGCGACGGTGGCCTCGTAATCGAGGTCGCCGAGCAGGATGGGCGACAGGCGGCGCGTATCCGGGTTCATCGTCGTGTCCCAGAGCTGTTCGGCGCTCATTTCGCCGAGGCCCTTGAAGCGGCTGATCGACCACTGCGTGTCGCGCACGCCGTCCTTGCGCAGCTTGTCGAGAATCGCTTCGAGCTCGCCTTCGTCCAGCGCGTAGAGCTTCTGCGCGGGCTTCTTGCCGCGCGCGGGCGCGTCGACGCGGAACAGCGGCGGGCGCGCCACGTACACGTGGCCGCGCTCGATCAGCTGCGGGAAATGCTTGAAGAACAGCGTGAGCAGCAATACCTGGATGTGCGAACCGTCGACGTCCGCGTCCGAGAGAATGCAGATCTTGCCGTAGCGCAGGTTCGAGAGATCGACGGTGTCGTCCGGGCTGTGCGGATCAACGCCGATCGCCACCGAAATGTCATGCACTTCGTTGTTGGCGAACAGGCGGTCGCGCTCCGTTTCCCAGGTGTTGAGCACCTTGCCGCGCAGCGGCAGGATTGCCTGATATTCCTTGTCGCGGCCCATCTTCGCGGAGCCGCCCGCCGAATCGCCCTCGACGAGGAACAGTTCGTTGCGCGCGATGTCGGTCGCTTCGCAGTCGGTCAGCTTGCCCGGCAGCACGGCCACGCCCGAGCTCTTGCGCTTCTCGACCTTCTGGCCTGCGCGCGTGCGCGCCTGGGCCTGCTTGATGACGAGATCGGCGAGCTTCTTGCCGTGCTCGACGTGCTGGTTGAGCCACAGTTCGAGCGCCGGGCGCGTGAACGACGACACCAGCTTGACGGCGTCGCGGCTGTTCAGGCGTTCCTTGATCTGCCCCTGGAACTGCGGATCGAGCACCTTGGCCGACAGCACGAACGAAACGCGCGCGAACACGTCTTCGGGCAGCAGCTTCACGCCTTTGGGCTGAAGATTGTGCAGCTCGACAAAGCTCTTGACCGCCTGGAACAGGCCGTCGCGCAGGCCGCTTTCGTGCGTGCCGCCAGCAGGCGTGGGGATCAGGTTGACGTAGGACTCGCGCGTGAGCGGGCCTTCTTCGCACCACGCCACGACCCATGCGGCGCCTTCGCCTTCGGCGAAGGTGTCGTCGTTGGTGCGGCCGTCGGCGTAGCGCTCGCCTTCAAAGAGCGGAATCAGCAGGTCGGCGCCGCCCATGCCTTCGAGCAGGTAGCCGCGCAGGCCGTCTTCGTACTTCCAGCTGAGGCGCTCGCCGGTTTTTTCGTTGATCAGTTCGACTTCGACGCCGGGCAGCAGCACGGCCTTCGAGCGCAGCAGGCGTTGCAGTTCGCCAAGCGGCAGATTGGGCGAATCGAAATACTTCGGATCGGCCCACGCGGTCACGCGCGTGCCGGTCTTCTTTTCGTCGCGCGCGGCGTTGCGCACGGTCAGCGGCTTGACGACGTCGCCGTTCGAGAAGCCGAGTTCGGCGACCTTGCCGTCGCGCCAGACGGTCACGTCGAGGCGCTTCGACAGCGCATTGGTGACCGACACGCCCACGCCGTGCAGGCCGCCCGAGAACGTGTAGGCGCCGCCAGCGGCCTTGTCGAACTTGCCGCCCGCGTGCAGGCGCGTGTAGACGATTTCGACGACCGGCACCTTTTCTTCGGGGTGCAGGCCGAACGGAATGCCGCGCCCGTCGTCCTCGACGGAGACCGACTGGTCTGCGTGCAGCGTGACGGTGATGCGACGGCCGAAGCCACCGAGCGCTTCGTCCGAAGCGTTGTCGATGACTTCCTGGATGATGTGCAGCGGATTCTCGGTGCGCGTGTACATGCCCGGCCGTTGCCGGACGGGCTCGAGGCCCTTGAGCACCTTGATCGACGCTTCGCTATATCCAGCGTTTGCAGCGTTTGACTTCTTCGTTGACATGGTGATCCGCAGGGAGTTGTCCGCACGCTTGTCCACAGAGGCTGTGGACATCTGCGGGGAAAACGCGTTGAGTGTTCAAAAAAACCGTGACGAAACAATGGCATGGACCGACTGCTCGCCAATGCGCCAGGCGCGGCGCGCCAGCCCGGTCGGCCGTATTCGCGAGGTATTGTACTGATTTGGGCCCGCGCGGCAATTTGCTTGGGGGTCGGCCGTTCGGCCAGGGGGCGTTGCGCAACGGGACTCGCGCAGGATGGGCCGCTTGTGGCAGGGGGTTTGGTGCGCGCGAGTCGGCCCTTGGGCGCGGCGATTGGGCCAACCGTTCGTTGCGTGGTTTGCGTCGTGAACGCATCGACGACCGCCGATAAAAAAAGCGGCCCTCACAGGCCGCTTTTCTCGCATCACATCATTTCGCGCGCGACTTCTGCGTTACTTCGCGCGCTACGTCCCGCGTTACTTCCGCTTCGCTTCCAGCTCTTCCCACCGCTCCAGCGCGACGAGCAGTTCCTCGTCGATCTGCGCGTAGCGCTCCGTCAGCCGGGTGGCTTCCTTGCCATCCTTCGCGAAAATCGAACCGTCCTCGATCTGCGCGCCAATGGTCTTCTGCTCCGTTTCCAGCGCTTCGATCTTCTTCGGCAGTTCTTCCAGCTCGCGCTGTTCCTTGAACGACAGCTTCACGCTGCGCTGCGCGTTGCGGCCCGCCGCGCTGTCCTTCGGCGCAGCCGCAGCGGGCGCGGCATCCTTCGGCGCACGCGCTTCGGCGATTTCCTGCGAGCGCGCGCTCTGCGTCTGCCAGTCG
This sequence comes from Paraburkholderia bannensis NBRC 103871, assembly GCF_000685015.1. GTDB lineage: Bacteria > Pseudomonadota > Gammaproteobacteria > Burkholderiales > Burkholderiaceae > Paraburkholderia > Paraburkholderia bannensis. Next base: position 37,272 of record NZ_BAYA01000006.1, read on the forward strand.
GTGAAGCCGCCCACGTACTCGCGCCAGCGCCCTTCGCCTTCCGACGCGATCACCGACGTCACCACGTTGTCGAGGAACGCGCGATCGTGCGACACCAGCAGCACGGTGCCGTCGTAATCGGCGAGCAGTTCTTCGAGCAGTTCGAGCGTCGGGATGTCGAGGTCGTTGGTCGGCTCGTCGAGCACCAGCACGTTCGCGGGCCGCGCAAAGAGGCGCGCGAGCAGCAGACGGTTGCGCTCGCCGCCCGAAAGCGATTTGACGGGTGAACGCGCGCGTTCCGGCGCGAACAGGAAGTCGCCCAGATAGCTCATGACGTGCTTCTTCGCGCCGTTGATCTCGACCCAGTCGCTGCCCGGGCTGATGGTATCGGCGAGCGTCTTTTCGAGGTCGAGCTGCGCGCGCATCTGGTCGAAGTACGCGACCTGGAGGTTCGTGCCCACGCGCACCGTGCCTTCATCGGGCTTGAGTTCGCCCAGGATCAGCTTGAGCAGCGTGGTCTTGCCCGCGCCGTTCGGGCCGACAAAACCAATCTTGTCGCCGCGCATGACCGTGCCCGTGAAGCGGTCGACGATCGTGCGCCCGCCGTAGCTTTTCACGACGTCCGTGAGTTCCGCGACGATCTTGCCGGACTTGTCCCCCTGCGCGACGTCGAGCTTCACATTGCCCTGCACGTTGCGGCGCTCGGCGCGCTCGCTGCGCATCTGCACGAGGCGCGAGATGCGGCCCACGCTGCGCGTGCGGCGCGCTTCGACGCCCTTGCGGATCCACACTTCTTCCTGCGCGAGCAGCTTGTCGAACTTCTCGTTTTCGACGCGCTCGACTTCAAGCTGCAGCGCCTTGCGCTCCTGATACTGCGAAAAATTGCCCGGATACGAGAGCAGCTTGCCGCGATCGAGTTCGACGATGCGCGTCGCCACGCGGTCGAGGAACGCGCGGTCGTGGGTGATGAACAGCAGGCTCGAACGCTGCGAAACCAGCAGCTCCTCAAGCCAGCGGATACCGTCGAAGTCCAGGTGGTTGGTCGGTTCGTCGAGCAGCAGCACGTCGGGCTGCAGCACGAGCGCGCGCGCCAGCGCCACGCGCTTTTGCATGCCGCCCGAGAGTGCGCCCACGCGCGCCTCGCCTTCCAGGCCGATCTGCGCGAGCGTCGTGGCGACGCGCGTGCGCCAGTTCCAGCCATCGGCCGTATCGAGCGACGATTGCAGCGTGTTCATGCGCGCGAGCAGCGCATCGTGTTCGGCGCCTTCGGGCGTTTCCGCGAGCTGGTGCGCGACGGTGTCGTATTCGTCGAGCAGCGCGCGCACGTGCGCGAGGCCCGAGCCGACCGTGTCGAACACCGTGGCGTCGGCGTCGAAATCCGGCTCCTGCGGCACGTAGACGGTCGTGAGATCCTGCTGGCGCGTGACGAGGCCGTCGTCGGGACGGGCGAGATCGGCGACGATCGTGAGCAGCGACGACTTGCCTGCGCCGTTACGGCCGATCAGCCCGACGCGCTCGCCGGCTTCGAGCGAAAAGTCCGCGTGATCGAGCAGCGCGACGTGGCCGAACGCGAGTTGCGCGCCGGAGATGGAATAAAGCGACATGGATGGAAACCGTGGCCTGCGTTGAAGAGCAAGCGCGTATTGTACCGGGCCGCAAGACCCGGCTCGCTCAGGCGCCAGGTCTTGCGTGAATGCTGCCGCGTTACTTCACATGCACCGTGATCGTCTTGCTCCACTCGGGGCCGTAGGACTGGTGCGCGCCGTTGGCGAACTGCGCGGTGAGCGTGTGGTCGCCCGGCGGCAGCGTGATATCGGCTTCGGTCTGGCCTTTGCCGTAGTGAATCGACTTGTCGTTGACCGGCACAACCGTGCCTTGCGGGAGCGGCTCGCCGTCAATCAACAGATGATGGTGGCCCGTGTTGGGCGTGACCGTGCCCGCGGGCGCGACCGTCATGCCGTCGATGCCGAATTTCACGTGCACCGGGTTGCTCACCGTCGCGCCGTCCTTCGGCTCGACGAAGTAGACGCCTTCAGCATGCGCGACACCGCTTGCGACCAGACATACCGCGAAGGTCATGCCAGCCAGCCAGGTTCTCTTCTTCATTGTTCGCTCCTCTCGATTGAAGGTTGCCAGATTGCGAGGTTCCAGCTCCCGCCCGTGACCCAGCATACACCGCAGCGATGACGCTACGCCGCGCACCTGACATGCCTCTGAAACGCCCGGCAAACGTCAAGCCGAAGGTGTCTCTACCGTTTTCCGGTAACATCGCGGGTCGCCCTCGGCCCGACTAAACGGGGCCATATGAAAGGGTTCTTGCGCAGCCGGGTGCTGCGAACTGCATTGAAAAAGGTGTGTTGTGAGCGAAGTCATCGAATACAAGAGCTGGGTCTGCCTGATCTGCGGCTGGATCTATAACGAAGAAGAAGGCTTGCCGGACGAAGGCATTGCCGCAGGCACGCGCTTCGCGGACATCCCCGAAGACTGGCGCTGCCCGCTGTGCGATGTAGGCAAGGCCGAATTCGCCGTCGTCGAGTTCTGAGCCTGAAGCGGCCCGCGAAGCCGCTTTAGTGAGCTTGAAAAACAAGAGCCGGGCGACATTTTCCAGCCGCATCGCCTTTGCTATACTCTTGCGCCTGCGCAGGCAACGTCCTCGCGCGGACTCCGCGCCATGACGGGTGACTTGGGAAACATGGCAGCTGGACGGAGTCGGGCCTTCTGCTCCCCGCAGCAGTACTGAGCGCTCCCTGTAGTTCAATGGATAGAACAAGTGCCTCCTAAGCGCTAGATGCAGGTTCGATTCCTGCCAGGGGGACCAGATTCACGCCCGATCCGATCCCGACTTTCGTCGCCCGTTTCCTGTTTCCTCCGTCGCCCACGCCGTTGCTCCTGTTGTTGCTTCGGCGCGGCCATCCCGGATTCCAGTTCCCGCTTTCCATTTTTCCCAGTGCTGCGCGGCACGCGTTTCGCTTCAGTTTCGCTCCTGAACTCCCGTCGAGTTTGAGTTGCGTCTGAATTTCCACGCGCGCCGCCGCGCTCTTTCGAGGCAGATCCACCATGGACATCAACAAGCAAGTCGCCGCCCTCACCCATTCCGAACTGCAGACCGCCGGCGCGAGCCAGGCGACCGCGATCGCCGTGAGCGTGCTGCTGCGTCACCTGAGCTCGCCGGAGCTGATCAAGCTGCTGTCGTCGGCATTCGAAAACCATCAGGCGGTGATGCTGCAAACGCCGTGGCCCGAGCAGATGCTGCAATCGTTCGAAGCGACGCGCCGCTTCCTCGAAGGCGCGGCGCAAGGCCCGGCACCCGCACCCGCCGCGTCCGACGCGCCGCAGGAGTAAGCAAGCCACACCACGAGAAGGTTGCATTCCGGGTTGCGCCAGCTTGCGCACCCGGGTTTGTCAATTGTTAACCTTCACGCGAGCGCGCATCGCCTACGATGGTTTCCAGCACGCCGGAGCAAAGCCGGAGACCATCGGAGACCCCCGCCATGACCTCGCCCTATGTTTTCGCCCTTATCGCTGCGCTTACGGCCGTCATTTATTCGTCGCTCACGATGCTGTTGCTGGGCTGAGGCAGGCGCGAAGTCCTCAATCGCCCTTGCGCCGGATCACCCCGTCGGATCGGTCAGATTGACTGACCAGGGTAAACGTGGAGAGCAAAAGCATTAAAGGTAGGGTCGGAACTGTCGTAATCTCCCTACATGGACACGCTCCGTCCCCTCCCGCCCGGCTACCTGATGTCGAATCTGATCGATCAGGATATTGCCCACATCCGTCGCGTCATGCCGCTCTCCCTCACGGGCGATCTCGGCGGGCCGATCCTCTCCGCGAATTACTGGCGCGCGCGCCTGCACCGGCTGCTCGACACTGGCCATATCAATAAAGGCCAGCTTGCCGACATCGACAGCCTGCTGGTGCAGATCGACCTGCACGAGCTGAACGCCGCCTCGATGGCCGCGAACCTCGCGAAGCAGGCCGCCAGCGCTCAGATCGCGAGTCACTAGCAGCACGCGGTTTCACACCGGCTTTCACACGGTTTCTTCTCTGGTTTGCCAGCGCGGCTCACTCGCGCAGGCGGGCTTGTGCACGTCAAATGCACGCCGAATGCCCACCGAATGCACGCGCTTTGTGCGATCCCGCCCGGAATTCCTGGTGCGGCGGGTCAAGCATCGGTCATAATGTCCGCCAAAATACCCAGAGAGGACTTCGTGCATCCGGCCAACCCGCGAGACCTGCTTGCGCAGGCACGTCAGCGTTTCACGCAGCAGCAGATTGCCACCCACGTCGGCAAGGACGTCAAGACCGTGCGCCGTTGGGAAAAAGGCGAGACGCCGTGCCCCGCCATGCTCGACGCCGCGCTGCGCGAACTGCTGCGCAGCACCGAGCCCGCTTCCGCCGCGACGGCCCACGCCCATGACGCGCCCGCGCGCTTTCGCTTTGTCGACCTGTTCGCAGGGATCGGCGGCATTCGCATGGGCTTCGAGGCGCACGGCGGCGCCTGTGTGATGACCAGCGAGTGGAACCCGTTCTCGAAGAAGACCTATCTGGAGAACTACGGCCCGAAGGACGGCGAAGGCCACGCCTACGTGGGCGATATCGTCGAATTTCCAGCCGCCGGGGTGCCCGATCACGACGTGCTGCTCGCGGGCTTCCCGTGCCAGCCGTTCTCGATCGCAGGCGTGTCGAAGAAGAACGCAATGGGCCGCCCGCACGGCTTCGAGTGCAGCACGCAAGGCACGCTGTTCTTCGACGTCGCGCGCATCATCGCCGAGAAGCGGCCCGCCGCGTTCCTGCTGGAGAACGTCAAGAACCTGCTGTCGCACGATCACGGCCGCACCTTCGACGTGATCCTGCAAGTGCTGCGCGACGAACTGGGCTACGACGTGCATTACCGCGTGATCGACGGGCGGCATTTCACGCCGCAGCATCGCGAGCGCATCATCATCGTCGGCTTTCGCGAGCCGACGCCGTTCACGTGGGACTCGCTCACGCTGCCGGAAGAAGGCCCGCGCCTTACCTCGGTGCTGCATCGCACCGACGGCAGCGAGCCGCTGCTGCCGTGGGACGGCGAGCGCTTCTTCGATCACGCCGCGCGCCGCGTGCAGCCGAAGTACACGCTCACACCCGGTCTCTGGGCCTACCTCCAGCAATACGCCGAGAAACACCGCGCGGCCGGCAACGGCTTCGGCTACGGCCTGGCGTTCCCGCATAGCGTCACGCGCACGCTGTCGGCGCGCTATCACAAGGACGGCAGCGAAATCCTCGTGCACCAGGGCGAAGGGCTGCGCCCGCGCCGCCTCACGCCGCGCGAGTGCGCGCGCCTGATGGGCTTTCCCGACACCTTCCGCATCCCGGTGAGCGATACCCAGGCCTACCGCCAGTTCGGCAACAGCGTGGTGATGCCGGTGATGCGCGAGGTGGCGCGCACGATGATGCCGCACCTCGACGCGGCGCTTGCGCGCGAAGCGGCCCCCGCGAAAGCGAAGGCCAAAGCGGGCGCGAAGAAACGCGCGAGCAGCGCCAAAGCGTCGAAAGGCGAAGCGGCGCTGGCCGCCTGACATCCGATGGTCGACGTCGTCGACAGCGCGACCCGCAGCCGGATGATGTCCGGCATTCGCGCTCGCAACACGCGACCTGAGATCCTGATCCGCAGCCTGCTGCATCGGCGCGGCTTTCGCTTCCGGCTCGACGTGCGCGACCTGCCGGGGCGCCCCGATATCGTGTTGCCGCGCTATCGCGCCGTCGTGCTGGTGCACGGCTGCTTCTGGCATGGCCACCACTGCGCGCTCTTCAAGTGGCCGTCGACGCGCCCCGAGTTCTGGCGCGCCAAGATCGGCCGCAACCGCACCAACGACGCCCGGACGCTGGCCGCGCTCACCGCGCAGGGCTGGCGTGTCGCCGTGATCTGGGAATGTGCGCTGCGCGGCGCGACGCAAGACCCGGAAGCGGTCGCCGAACGTCTTGCGGCCTGGCTTCGCGACGACACGCAGAGCTGGTTCGAAGCGCGTGCGGCGCAGCAGGAATCGCCCTAAGCCGGCACGGCGCGCGCCCTGCTGCGTTGCCTGAACCGTACCCATCGCGGTGCTAAACTCGATTAGATAATCAGCGCCCGGCGTGCTGTTTCCGCGCATGACGCATTCATGTCAGAACTCATGAGAAAGGAGGCAAGCGATGGCTGATTTCCGACTCTGGTCCGACGATTTTCCGAGTAACGGCTTCATGCCGAAGGCGCAGGAATTCGACGATCGGGCCTTTGGCGTCGAAGGCGACAATCTCTCGCCGGCGCTGCAATGGGATGCGCCGCCTGCCGACACGCAAAGCTTCGCCCTGACCGTCTACGATCCGGACGCGCCCACGGGCAGCGGCTTCTGGCATTGGGTGGTCGTCAACATCGCGCCCGACGTGCGCGCGCTCGCGCGCAACGCTGGCAGGGCCGATGGCAGCCTGTTGCCGCCCGGCGCCGTGCAGGTGCGCAACGACTACGGCACGGTGGGGTTCGGCGGCGCTGCACCGCCGCGCGGGGACAAGCCGCATCGCTATATTTTCCGCATCCACGCGCTCAAGGCGCCACAACTGCCCGTGACGCCCGAGACCACCAACGCGGTCGCGCGCTTCATGACGCACCTGAACGAACTGGACTCGACCACGTACGTCGGGCTGTACGAACTCAAATAAATCTTCACGCGGTTTGCGCGGCGCGCCCTGCGCCGCGCCACGACCCAAGACACCATCAGGAATCGATCTGCCAGACAGCGTGTGCCGCTTCGCGCGCGCCGTCCTCTTCATCAATGTCCACACGCACGCAATACGACCCGCCCAACGCCGCGCTTTCGGGCAACGCGCCCGACCCCGAGAGCGGCCTGCCCTTCCCGCAACGCTATTACGCGATCCTTGTGGTCGCGCTCGGCATCACGCTGGCCGTGCTCGACGGCGTGATCGCCAACGTCGCGCTGCCGACCATCGCGCACCATCTGCACGCAAGCGCCGCCAACTCCATCTGGATCGTCAACGCGTACCAGCTTTCGGTGACGATTGCGCTGCTGCCGCTGTCGTCGCTCGGCGACCGCATCGGCTATCGGCGCGTGTACCTGTGGGGGCTCGCGCTCTTCACGGTGGCGTCGTTTGGCTGCGCGCTCGCGACCTCGCTGCCCGCGCTCGCCATCGCGCGCATGGTGCAGGGTTTCGGCGGCGCGGGCGTGATGAGCGTGAACACCGCGCTCGTGCGCATGATCTATCCGCGCACGCAGCTCGGGCGCGGCGTCGCTATCAATGCGATGGTCGTGGCCATCGCCTCGGCGATCGGGCCGACGCTCGCATCCGGCGTGCTGTCGATTGCCTCGTGGCCGTGGCTGTTCGCGATCAACGTGCCGATCGGCATTGCTGCGTTCACGCTGGGCCTGCGCGCGCTGCCCACCAACGCGCGCCATCCGGCGCCCTACGACTATCTGAGCGCGCTCTTCAACGCACTGGTGTTCGGACTGCTGATCTTTGCCGTCGATGGCCTTGGCCACGGCGAAAACCCCGGCCTGATCGCGGCTGAATTCGCGGGCGCCATCGTGATCGGCTGGTTCTTCGTGCGCCGCCAGCTCAACCAGCCCGCGCCGCTGTTGCCGGTCGATCTGCTCGCCAATCCGCTGTTCGCGCTGTCGATCAGCACGTCGGTCTGTTCGTTCTGCGCGCAGATGCTGGCGTTCGTCGCGCTGCCGTTCATGCTGCAGGACGTCTATGGCTTTTCGCAGGTGCAGACCGGCCTGCTGATGACGCCCTGGCCGCTCGTCATCATCGTCGCCGCGCCGGTCGCGGGCGCGCTGTCCGACCGTTATCCGGCGGGCATGCTCGGCGGCGTCGGGCTGGCGCTGTTCGCGCTTGGGCTGCTGTCGCTGGCGACGCTGCAAGCGCATCCCACCGACGTGGAAATCGCCTGGCGCATGGCGCTGTGCGGCGCGGGCTTCGGCATTTTCCAGTCGCCAAACAACCGGCAGATCCTGTCGTCCGCGCCGCGCGAGCGCAGCGGCGGCGCAAGCGGCATGCTCGGCACGGCGCGGCTCACGGGGCAGACGCTCGGCGCTGCGCTGGTCGCGCTGATCTTCGGCGTCGCGCCCCAGCACGGGCCGACGCTCGCGCTCTATGTCGCGACCGCGTTTGCGGCAGTGGCAGCCGTCGTGAGCATGATGCGGCTGGTGCCGGGCCGGGCGGCGCAAGCGCGCGGCTGATCCTGCGGCGACTTTTCGGCGACTCTTCCGCGATCCCGCTGTGATTCTTCAGCCAATAAGGCCGCCTCGTTTTTGCGGCCAGCACGCACTACCATGGACTTACGGCGCACAACGCGCCGCAGTCCTGTCCTTCTGGCGAGTCAACCTTCATTTAGGGGGATTCCCATGTCTCTGATCGTCGCTGGCCGGTTCACGACCTTCCCCGCCGCCGAATCCGTCGCCGAAAAGCTGTTCTCGCGCGGCTTCGTCGAGGAAGACGTCAACCTCTTTTTTGTCAATCCGCGCGGGCAGCATGCGCGTCATACACCGCATCCGGTTCATCTCGCCGCCGCGCCGCCGCATCGCATCCGCAATCTCACTATGGGCGCGGTTGCGGGCGCCGTCGTGGGCGTCGCGTTGTTCGGTGCACTGCTGTCCGCTTCGTTGCCTTCGGTGCTGATTGCCGCGGGCGTGGGCGCGTGGATCGGCTCGCGCATCGGCGGCGGCTGGCAGCGACCCACCGAACACGAGGAGCGCGTGCATCACGAAACGCGCCAGTCGGGCGTGCTGCTCACGGTACATGTGAGCGCCGACAATCAGGCGATGGCCGCCGATATCCTGCGCGAAGCAGGCGCCGCCGAAGTCGAGCGCGCCACGGGCCAATGGCACGCGGGCCACTGGGCGGACTTCGATCCGACCGAAGCGCCGCATCCCTACGCCGAAGCCGGAGTGCAGCGAGCCTGACGCGCCGCTGAGGTTGGCTGAAGTTGCGGCGCAATAAAAACGGCGACTCGACAGTCGCCGTGGGTGGGTGCGTGCGTGCCGTGCGCTTGGCACGTACGAGTTCTTCTGCCCGTTAAGGCATCGCGCTTAACTCGCCTTGCTCGTGGAACTTGCGGCCTTGTCCGCCTGCGCCTTTGCAGCCGGCGCGGCGCTGCGCGCGCGCTCCGTTACAGAAGCCGCCGTCGCCACACTGCGCAGATCGGCAAGGAACGTGTCGCGCCACACTGAGAGGTTGTTCTCGCGCAGCGCCGCCATCATGTCCTGATAGCGCGACTGGCGCTCCGCGTGCGGCATCGACAGCGCGCGCTCCAGCGCCTCGGCGGTCTGGTTCAGGTCGTAAGGATTCACAACCAGTGCGCCAGGCATCTGCTCCGCCGCGCCCGCGAACTGCGAGAGCACCAGCACGCCCGGGTCTTCGGGATTCTGCGAAGCCACGTACTCCTTCGCGACCAGGTTCATGCCGTCACGCAGCGGCGCGACGTAACCCACCTGAGCCTGGCGGAACAGCGCCATCAGCAGATTGCGCTCGTATTTGCGGTTCAGGTACTGGATCGGCGTCCAGTCGAGCTGCGCGAAGCGGCCGTTGATGCGCCCAGCCTCGCCTTCCAGATTGCGGCGGATCGTCTGATAGGTCTGCACGTCGGAGCGCGTCGGCGGCGCGATTTGCAGCAGCGAGACGCGCCCATGCCAGCCGGGCCCGTTCTGCAACATGCGCTCGAAAGCCTGGAAGCGCTCGGCAAGTCCCTTCGAATAATCGAGACGGTCGACGCTCATAATGAGCTTGCGCCCGCGCATTGCGTCGCGCAGGCTGCGCACCGGCTTGCGGTCGGTGAACTGCGTCGCGGCCTTTTCAATGGCGTCCGGATAAATGCCGATCGGGTACGCCCCCACTTTCAGGAAGCGATCCCAGGCGTGAACCATGCCGTCGTCACTCGACGTGCCGTGGCCGCCGCGCTCGACGTAATCGAGGAACGCCTGGCGATCGGCGTCGGTCTGGAAGCCCACCACGTCGTAGTGGCACATGAACTTCATCAGTTCTTCGTGCGGCGGCACCGAGCGCATGACTTCGGGCACCGGCAGCGGAATGTGCAGGAAGAAGCCGATCGGATTCTTCACGCCGAGGTCGCGCAGGCAGCGCGCGAACGGAATCAGGTGATAGTCGTGAACCCAGATGATGTCGTCGGGCTGGATCAGCGGCTTGAGCTGACGCGCAAGCGTGACGTTCACGCGCAGGTAGCCGCCGTATTCCTGGCGCTCGTAGCGCGCGAGGTCGTTGCGGTAGTGGAACGTCGGCCAGAGCGTCGTATTCGAGAAGCCCTTGTAGTACTGGTCATAGTCACGCCGGGTCAGACCGACCGTCGCGTAAGTGACGCTGCCCTGTTGTTCGATGACCGGTTCAGTCGGTTCCGCGACGGTTTCGCCGCTCCAGCCAAACCATACGCCACCGGTTTCCTTGAGCGCATCCAGCACGCCGACCGCAAGGCCGCCAGCGGCGGGACGCCCTTCCTGGGTCGGTGCAACGCGATTCGATACCACGATCAGTCTGCCCATTGCGGCTATACCTCCTGTTTCGTTGGGTCCGGGGACGGTGCACTGCACTATCACGCAAGTTGCATGCCGTGCCGTCGTGATCCGGCGCCTTATTGGCTGCTTTTCTGGCTTTCCATGGACTTTCTGCGCCGGTTCTAGCGCCCGGCGCGGGCGAGCAAAGACGCCGCGAAAACCGGCTGGAACCGGTTCGATCGCGTCGCAACATTCAGGCTTCGATGCGCTGCGAGAACACGCAGCGCAGTGACAAATTCAGGCGTCCTGCTCGGAACCGAGATCGCGCTGATAGTCGATCCCTTCGGCACGCGCGCCGCCCTGGTTGTGCTCGCCATCCGGCGGCACGCCGGGCGCCGGGCGATTCTGGTTCGCGGGATCCGGATGGTTGCTGGCCGACGGATCGGGGAAACCGGAGGCACCGGCTCCGGCGGGGTTGCCCACCTTCTGATCGGCGTCGCGCGGGCCACGCTTGCCCGAGTGACGTGCAGACCGGCGCAATGCGGGATGTCTCATGTCGATGCCTCCAGCGGTCAGGCCGTCACACGGCGGTCGCATTTTTATAGTCTAGGAATCGCCGCGTGAAATTGCCGGTAAATATGGCGAGGCTTTTGTAACTAGTACATAAAACGCATCGTCAGCAGGCGCGCGACATGCGAGGGCCGCATGCTGCGCCGCCGCGTGACTGCACGCGGGCATCGCTATCGGCTGGGACTTCGGCGGTTTGCCGCGTCCCCAATTCGACGTGACAGATCCAGCCCGCCCAGCGCGCCCACCTCGCCCAGGCGGCGCGGCCCGCGCGCTGGGCGATGCGCGCGACATGCGCCTGTTGCTCGTGAGCCAGCTCGTCCGACCGGTTCGCGCGCTTATCGGCAGTCGGTGCAACGCGCATCGCCGGATAAAGACGCGGATCGATCGAGCGCGGCACCTCGGCGGGTTGCGGCGGTGGATCGCCGACCGGCGGCACATCGGGCGTGCCGGGCTGATCGGGCGGAGGATCGTCGGGTTGCGGAGTGTGCGCGAGCCAGGGCTTCACGCGGAAGGGATCGGATTGTCTGCAGCTTGGCATCGCTCGCTCCTCGAAAGGGTCTATCGAGCGGGTTGCAAGCCACATACCAGCGCGCCGGAAGCCGCACAAAACCAGGGAAAGACACGCAACACCATACCCTGCCGTGCGCGCGAGGCGCATGGCGGGCAGGCTGTGGTCAACGGGAAACGGCAGGAAGGTGCGAATTACATCGCTTGCAGGCAAGCGCCGCAACATGGGCGCGAGCCTGCTCAGGAGAACATTCAGGTTGCGGCGCGCGCGGGCGCTTCGTTCTTGCCGCCGCCACCGCCGCCCGTCTCGTTACCGTACTCGACGAGGCGGTTGTAGAGCGTCTTCAGGCTGATGCCGAGGATTTCCGCCGCGCGTGTTTTCACGCCGCCACATTGCTCCAGCGTCGCCAGAATCAGCTGCCGGTCGGCGTCGGCGAGCGACGTGCCGAACGGAATCGTCACCGCCGTGCCCGCGACCGGCTTGGACAGCGAAATCTGCAACGGCACGGCCGCTGTGAGATCGCCTTCGTTGCCCGCCATGATGTGCGCGCGCTGCACGTAGTTCTTCAGCTCGCGCACGTTGCCGGGCCACGGATAGGTCGCCAGCATCTCGCGCACGGCCGCCGGGAACTGCTTCTTCGTGCCGTGTCGCTCGTTAAGCTCGTCGAGGAAAGCCTGTGCGAGCAGCTCCACATCCTTGCCGCGTTCGCGCAGCGGTGGCAGGTTGATCGGGAACACGTTCAGGCGGTGATAGAGGTCAAGACGCAGCTTGCCCTCGGCGACGGCCTGCTCCGGATCGCGGTTGGTCGCCGCGATCAGGCGCACGTCGGTCTCGATTTCCTTGGTCGTGCCCACGCGCATGAACATGCCGGTTTCGAGCACGCGCAGCAGCTTGACCTGCAGCTCTATCGGCATTTCGGTGATTTCGTCGAGGAACAGCGTGCCGCCGTTCGCGCGCTCGAAATAGCCCTTGTGCTGGCGATCCGCGCCCGTGAACGAGCCGCGTTCGTGGCCGAACATTTCCGACTCGATCAGGTTCGGCGAGATCGCGCCGCAGTTCACCGCGAGGAATTCGTGCTTGCGGCGCAGGCTCAGCTGGTGAATCGTCTGCGCGGCGACTTCCTTGCCGGTGCCCGACTCGCCCACCAGCATGACCGACGCAGGCGTGACCGCGACGCGGCTGATCTGGTCGTAGACATCCTGCATCGCCGGCGAATTGCCGAGCATCAGGCCGAAGCGGCCCATGCGGCGCAGTTCGCCGCGCAGCGTGCCGATTTCGGCCTTGAGGTCGCCCGCGCGCGGCAGGCGGTTCAGGATCGCCTTCACGCGCTGCAGGTTGATCGGCTTCACGAGATAGTCGATCGCGCCGTTCTTGAGCGCGTCGACAGCCGTCTCGACGGTCGCGTGGCCCGTGATCACGACAAGCTCCACGCCGGAGCGCGGATCGAGATCCTGGAACAGATCGGTGCCGCTGCCATCGGGCAGCTTCAGGTCGGTGAAGACGACGTCGGGCATCTGCCGGATCAGCTGGATGCGCGCCTCGCGCAGGTCGCCCGCCTGGGCGGTGGTGAGGCCGTCTTCGCCCACCACGGCGGCGAGCGCTTCGCGGGTTTCTGCGTCGTCATCGACAATCAATACATGTGGCATCGCGTCTCGTCAGCCCTGAAAGGTGAGTGGTTCCCATGCGCGATACATACCACGCCGCGAGCACGACGGATACGCCGGACAACCTCGACCGGCGCCGAAAGCCTCGTGGCGCGTGCGTTGCGCTGCAATGGAGTGCGAAACGGTCGGGCGCGTTCTAGACGGCAAACGCGCGGCTTTAGCTGCACTGTAGCGACAAAGCGCAACAATACTGCCAACAGCGCGCAACCCGAACCTCGATTGTTGTAGATATCACCATTATAGACAGATTCGAGATAGCTCGGCGCGCGCTACGGGACGCTCAGGACGCTCCAGACACGAGCGTCGCGATCCAGGGCGCGCGACCTTCCCGCTGCTACAAAGCGCCCGGAGCGCCCGCACGATGCACGCGGGCGCTCCGGGCGTCAAAAAACAACATCAATGCCGCGTGGCGGAATCCGCATCGCTGGTCGGAAACGGCCAGGCCGCGCTCGCGTCGTCCTGCGTCATGTCGCGCTCGTGGGTCGGCGCCGACGATGCGGACATCGCCGACGATGGCGACGTTCTGGCAGCCGCGGCGTTGAGCGCATTGCTGGCGGTTTCGGACAGCGACCCGCCCTCGTCCTCCCAGCGGCTCAGGTCGCCGTGCAGATGTTGCCGCTGCATGCGATGACGCTGCGACCAGCGCAGCGCCAGCATGCCGGCGGTCGCGCCCAGCGCGCCGACTGCAAACAGGGTTCCGAACAGTCCAGGCTTGTTCTTTGGCATATCGACTCTCCCAAAATCTTCGCCGCGCGACACGCAAACGGCGCACAAACGGCGCGCAAGCGACACGCAAACGACTCGCAATCCCGCTCGCGCGCGCGGCTATCCGGTTCGACGCGTACGCGCCATGGGAGTTGCGCAGCACGAGGCGTGCCAGATCCTTCAAAAATGGTAAAAAATCGCGAAAAAATTGCAATGAGCACCGGCTGACAACCGCCAGACGCTTGCCCGCAAGCGCCAATGGCGCGTGCAATCCGGGCACGTCCATTGCCCTGCGAGGCGTCGCAGTGGTTAAATGTTTACGAGATGGAAACTCTGCGGCCGCCGGCACGACATCGTTCGCGTCAGTCCTGCCCGGCCGCCGCCCGTCCGAAGCCAGCGCGCGCAGCCACGCGCAAGCTCACGCAGCACGGTGAAAGCGCATGCGCGCAACACGCCCTGCGACTGCACTCAAGCGGCACACCGCGCGAGGGCAGCCAGTGCATACCGGCCTCGGGCCACTTACCAACTTTGCAGGACGAATACCCTATGGCGTCAATCGAGCCGGGCTCGCCCGCCGCCGAACGAGATGAACCGCGCGCCACGCGTGTCGAACGCGAAGCGCGCCGCAACGAAAAAGGCAACGAACAAGGTCGCAAACCGGCCAGGGAATCGGCCCAGCCCGCCGAAGGCGCGCAGGCGCGCGTCCCCGGCCTGCAGTCGTACGGTCTGCTCTACGGTTCATCGGCGATCATGCAGGACTTGTATGCGCAGATCGAACGCGTGTCGGTCACCGACGCCACCGCGCTGATCGTCGGCGAATCGGGCACCGGCAAGGAACTGGTCGCGCGCACGATTCACGATCGCAGCGAGCGTCGCGACGGCCCGTTCATCGCCGTGAACTGCGGCGCGATCCCCGACGAGCTGATCGAAGCCGAACTGTTCGGCCATGAGAAAGGCAGCTTCACCGGCGCGGTGCAGGCGCGCGACGGCCACTTCGAGCACGCGCGCGGCGGCACGCTGTTCCTCGACGAAGTCACCGAGATGTCGCTGCTCCACCAGGTCAAGCTGCTGCGCGCGCTCGAAACCGGCGACTACCGTCCGGTGGGCAGCAACGAGACGATTCGCGGCGACGTGCGCATCATCGCCGCGACCAATCGCGACCCCGTCGTGGCCGTGAAGGACAACGCGCTGCGCGAGGACTTGATGTATCGCCTTGCCGTGTTTCCGCTGCGCGCGCCGCCGCTGCGCGAGCGCGAGCGCGACCGCGAACTGCTCGCCCAGCTCTTTCTCACCGAGCTCAACGAGCAGAGCGGCACGCAGAAGGTGTTCAGCAAGCGCGCGCTCGAAACCGTGCGCAACTGGTCGTGGCCGGGCAACGTGCGCGAGCTGAAGAACGCCGTGTACCGCGCGTTCATCCTTGCGGAAAAGCAGGTCGAGATCGCCCATCCGCAACTCGTGCCGAAGGTGAAGAAGCCCGTCACGCAGGGCGATGCGATGAGCGTGTGGATCGGCACGCCGCTCGCCGATGCGCAGAAGCAGATCATCCTGGGCACGCTCAAATACTGCGGCGGCGACAAGCGACTTGCGGCGCGCACGCTCGGCGTGAGCCTGAAGACGCTGTACAACCGGCTGGGCAGTTATGGCGCGGAAGATGGCGATGCGCCGCTCGCCGACGATGGCGAAAACGACGACGAGGCACGCGACGCAGGCTAAGCGGCCTCCTTCGCGAGGCCACGCTAAAACGCACAAAAAGGTCGTGCACGCAACCATGCAATATCAAGCGGCGCACGACCTTTTTCAATTTCTTGCATTTTCCCTATCCCTTTTGCAATTGTCATCCTGCACAATCCGCAGCACGAAATAGCACCCTGTTCTCATTCAAAGGTGCATCAATACGTGCTGGAACGTTGCGCTGGGCGACGTCCAGCCGCCAGCGGCAGGGAATGAACATGCAAGAACGACGTGCCTGGGCGTGCAACGCGCCATCGACGGCACCGCGCAATACGTCAGGCGATGACGCCGCGCGGCCCCGACTTTTCTCCTCGCTCGCGACAGCGGCAGCAGGCTGGCGACGCAGCGCCTCGCTCACGCTGCTCGCGGCGGCCGCGAGTCTCGCCTGCTCCGCGTGCAGCTCGCTTTACTCCGAAGGCGCGCAAACGGGCGCCGGCATCGCGGGCGCAGCAGTTGCTGCGAAGGTCACCAATAACGCCGCGGTCGCGACCGGCATCGGTCTGGGGGCGCTCGCCGCCGCCAAGGCCGGCGTGCAGTACTCCGAACGCGTCGTCCACCGCAACACCCAGGACAGCATCGCAAAGGCTGCCGGGCCGCTCGATGTAGGCGGCGTCGCGCCGTGGTCGATCGTCCATTCGTTCCCGATCGAAGAAGACGCGCATGGCCGCGTCACCGTGAGCCGCGCGATCAGCACGGGCGCGCTCGACTGCAAGGAAATCGTGTTCTCCGTCGATCAGGACGCGACCAAGGACAAGGCCGCGACGAGCGCGTTTTACGTGGCCTCGGTGTGCCGCGACGGCGAAACGTGGAAATGGGCGTCCGCCGAACCCGCCACCGATCGCTGGGGCGCGCTGCAATGAGCGGCGTGCACCGCTTGACACCTATCGCCCTGCCCGCCGCGCGTCTCTTGACGCTCGCGGCGTTGTGCGCGGGCGTCGCGTTCGGCGTGAGCGGCTGCGGGTCGATTGGCGCAGCCAGCGGCGCGGCGGCGGCCGCCGCCACCGGCATCGTCACGGCCAATCCCGCCATCGGCGTGGGCGTGGGCATTGCCGTGCAGGCCGCCACCGACGAAGCCGTCAACCGCTTCATGAAGAACATGCACGCCGACCAGCAGGAAATGATCGCCGAGACCGCCGGACGCCTGCCGGTAGGCGGCAGCGACAGCTGGCGCATCAAGCACAAGTTGCCGGTCGAGAACGGCCACGGCGAGGTGCGCGTGACGCGCGCGTTCGCATCGGCGCTCGCGCTGTGCAAGGACTTCGTGTTCTCGGTGCAGGACGGCGACAAGCCCGACTCGCCGCAGCAGTGGTACACGGCCAGCGCCTGCCACGACGACAGCGGCTGGAAATGGGCCACCGCCGAACCCGCTGTGGAGCGCTGGGGTGCGCTGCAATAACGGCACTCACGCCCTGCCACACGTAAAAAAACGGTCGCCGAAGCGACCGTTTTTCATTTGCGCCATGCGCGAGCGGGAAGCACCGAAAAGATCAGGACTCCACGTCTTCCAGGCTGAAGATTTCCGACTGGTCGTTGTACGAGAAGATCTCGCCGTAACGGCCCCAGTCGATCACGGTGTCGAGCGTCTCTTCCGCCGCGCCATCGGAGAGGAAATCTTCCAGCTCCTGCTCGAAACGCACGCGCGGCGCGCGATGGCCCGGACGTTCGTTGAGCACCTTCTTGATTCGCGCGGCAAGCGGCACATGGCGCAGCAGATGTTCCGCGAACATCATCTTGCGCTCCTGGGTGCCGAATTCGGCGAACACGCGCGCGGGCGGCGTGAGCAGCACATCGCCTTCGCGCACATCCGCGAAACCGAGGTACTGGAGCACTTCCGCGATCGGGAACAGGTCGTCGACCTCCAGATGCAGCGAGCGCGCGATTTCCGGCATGTCGGCGCGGCCGTGATACGGCGCCGCCGCCAGCGTTTCGATCAGACCCGCCATCAGGTTGGTGGACACGCGCGGCAGCCAGCTGCCCAGCTCCAGCCCCTTCTTCGTCGATTCATCGGTCTGGCGCGCGGTCATCTTCGCGTAGATGTCGTCCACGAGCTTGCGGAACGCCGGGTCGAGGCGGTTGCGCGGGTGCTTGAACGGCACCTTGATTTCGGCGACCACGCGGCCCGGATTCGACGACAGCACGAGGATGCGGTCGCACATGAACACCGCTTCTTCGATGTTGTGCGTGACGATCAGGATCGATTTGATCGGCAGGCGGCCTTGCGTCCACAGGTCGAGCAGGTCGGTACGCAGCGTTTCGGCCGTCAGCACGTCGAGCGCCGAAAACGGCTCGTCCATCAGCATCAGGTTCGGATCGACCACCAGCGCGCGCGCGAAGCCCACGCGCTGGCGCATGCCGCCCGACAACTCGCGCGGGTAAGCGTTTTCGAAGCCGTCCAGACCGATCAGGTCGATGGCGGCCAGCGCGCGTTCGCGGCGCTCGCGCGCGCCCACGCCCTGCGCTTCCAGACCCGCTTCCACGTTTTGCAGCACGGTGAGCCACGGGAACAGCGCGAAGGTCTGGAACACCATCGCCACGCCTTTGGCCGGGCCGTCGAGCGGCTTGCCGCGCCACGTCACTTCGCCCGCCGTCGGCTCGATCAGGCCGGCGATGATGCGCAGGAGCGTCGACTTGCCCGAGCCGGAACGGCCCAGCAGGCCGACGATCTCGCCTTCACGCAGCGACAGGTTGGCGTCGTCGAGCACGAGCAGCTCGCCCTGGTTCTTGTTGAAGCCCCGGCACACGTTCTGCACGCGCAGGAGTTCTTCGCCAATGCGCGGCGGATTCGGAGCCGTCTGCACGTCGCCGTGCGGGGTGCTGAGGGTCTTGGGGTTTTGCATCGCTTTGCCTTCGAGCGTTCGAATATTCGGTCAGTTGCGATCAGTCACGATCAGTCACGATCAGTCCAGCCGCAGGCGCGACTCGGCGTAGGTGTAGAGCGGACGCCAGAGCACGCGGTTGAACAGCGTGACGAACAACGACATCACAGCGATGCCGAGGATGATCTTCGGATAGTCGCCGGCGGCGGTCGTCTGCGCGATATACGCGCCGAGGCCGTGCGCCGCGACCTTGGTGTCGCCCCATTGCACGAACTCGGCGACGATGCTCGCGTTCCACGCGCCGCCCGACGCCGTGATCGCGCCTGTGATGTAGTACGGGAAGATGCCCGGCAGCATCGCCTGACGCCACCATTGCGAACCGCGGATATGGAAATTCTTCGCGGCCTCGCGGTAGTCGTTCGGATAGGCGCTCGCGCCCGCGATCACGTTGAACAGGATATACCACTGCGTCCCCAGCACGATCAGCGGCGAGAGCCAGATGTCTGGATTGAGGTGAAAGCGCACGATCACGATGACGAACACCGGGAACAGCAGGTTCGCGGGGAACGCCGCGAGAAACTGGGCGAGCGGCTGGATCTTTTCGGCAAGCGCCGGGCGCAGGCCGATCAGCACGCCGAGCGGCACCCAGATCACCGAGGCAATCGCAATCAGCAGCACCACGCGCAGCAGCGTGATGACGCCGAGCACGAGCACGTGCCCCACTTCGTCGAGCGTGACACCCGTGCGCACGTACGCGACCACGCGCCACACGACGTAGACGGTCAGCGCGATCACAAACACGGCCCAGATCGCATCGCCCAGTTTCCCGCGCAGACCGCTGCTGCCCGCCTTCGCAGGCGCGGCGCGCTGCACCACAGGGAACGACGGCAGCGCGAACGGCAGACGGAACGGCACGCGCGCGGCCTTGGCGAAGAACCAGCCGAGCGGCACCATCAGTTGATGGATCAGATGCGTGCGGCGGAACAGGTTGAGCAGCCACGATTCAGGCGCGTCGCCGGAACTCGTGTTCTCCATGCGGAACTTGTCGGCCCAGGCGACGAGCGGGCGGAACAGCAACTGGTCGTAAGCCAGGATCACGACCGTCATCGCCAGGATCACCCAGCCGATGGCATGCATGTTCTTTTCAGTGATCGCCTGGGCCAGATACGCGCCGACGCCCGGCAGCGTGATCGTGTTGTTGCCCACCGTGATGGCTTCGGACGCCACCACGAAGAACCAGCCTCCCGACATCGACATCATCATGTTCCAGATGAGGCCCGGCATCGAGAACGGCACTTCCAGCTTCCAGAAGCGCTGCCAGCCGGTCAGGTGGAAGCCCTTCGACACTTCGTCCAGGTCGCGCGGCACCGTGCGCAGCGACTGGTAGAAGCTGAAGGTCATGTTCCAGGCCTGACTCGTGAAGATCGCGAAGATCGCCGCAAGCTCGGCGCCCAGCACGCGAGACGGGAACAGCGCGAGGAAGAACGTGACCGTGAAGGAGATATAACCCAGCACCGGCACCGACTGAAGAATGTCGAGAATCGGCACCAGCACCTGGCCCGCGCGGCGGCTCTTGGCCGCGAGCGTGCCGTAGACCAGCGTGAAGATCAGCGAGGCGACCATCGCCGCCAGCATGCGCAGCGTCGTGCGCATCGCGTACTCCGGCAGATTGGCCGGGTCGAGCGAGATCGCCTGGGTCTTGAGCACGGCGATGGGCGCCAGGGTTTCGTGGAAACCGACGGCCGCCATCGCGATCAGGCAGATGATGAGCGGGAACGCGACGAAGTCCCAGCGATTGGGCAGCACGCGCCACGCCGAAGCGTTGGCCGTGCGGTTCAGGTTGAAGCTAAAGTCCATTCAGACGCCCTCCCCGCGTTGCGGTAGATGAATACGACTCACTGCGGCACAGCAAGCGAGGTTCAGCTCAGTACAGCCGAAGGAAAACCCGGGAAAGCAATCGACAACGGCAAGCGGCATGGACTCGGTCTTTCAATAGCGTGGATTGGCGTGAGCGGCGTGAAACGGCCTTGCCCGGAAACGGCACGACACTACACCAACAACCGTGACAGATTCAACCTTGCGCCCGATCTCGACGATCCGTCGCAAAGTCCCGTCCGGCGGGGCTTTCGGGCTGCTTTCGGAGGCATTCCGGCGACCTTCCAGCGGCGGTCGGCACAGTTGCGCAGGTCACTCCGACAGCGCGCCTCAAGGTTCGCTCCCGCGCCGCCCTGCAATGCGAACCGCATCAACCTGGCGCTATCCAGGCCGCTTGCGCAGGTTTTGTGTCGGTATGACCGTCATATGCGCACCTTTTGCGCCTTCTCCCCCGCCAATCGAGAGTTAAAATCGCGACACGGCAAGGCTCGCCGAACGTCCTGCATGCACCAGATGCACCAAAGGATGCCGTGCCAATCCGCCCGGTTACCCGAGCGCCCACCCTCGCACTCACGAACCAGAAGGCCGATGAACAGGAGACTCTTGCGTCAGGCTGCCGGACCCATCGGGGTCGTGGTGGTCGCGCTCGTCTGCTGGCTGGGCGCCGGCTGGCTCGCCGACCGCATGGTGCGCCAGGAGCTCGACGCCGCGCTCACCTCGCAGCGCCAGATGACGCGCTCGGTCGTCGACAACATGGCCGAGGTCATCGCAAGCGACCTGTCGATGTCGCGCGCCATCCCCGCGACCATGGCCGAGACCCACATCGTCCAGAACGCGCTTTCCACGGCCGCGCATTATGCCGCCTCGCACAGCTCGACGGAACTGGCGCGGCGCGAGGAACTCCAGCACGTGAGCGCACTCACGGGCGTCAACCGCTTCCTGCACGACGCCCAGGGCTTCTCGGGGCTCGACGCGATCTGGCTCGTCAACGCCAACGGCATCTGCATCGCGTCGAGCAACGCGATGGACAAGATCTCCTACGTCGGCGTGGACATGCGCCCACGCGCCTACCTCACCGACACGCTGCTCGGCGCATTCTCCGAAACCTACGGCGTAGGAACGTCGAGCGGCGAGCCCGGCATTTTCGTGGCCGCGCCCGCCTACGACAACGGCCTGCTGGTGGGCGCGGTGGTCGCCAAGGTCAGCATCGCGCGGCTGCGGCACTGGGTCACGCACCCGGGCACCTTCGTCTCCGACAGCAATGGCGTGATCGTGATGGCGCACGACAGCAGTCTCGAAGGCCTGGCCATGCCAGGCTCGCACGTCGAGGAGATGAACGCCGTCGATCGCGTGAACACCTACCTGCGCGAACGGTTCAGCGAAATTTCCCTGCAAAGCGCCGCGCGCGCCGCGAGTTCCCAGGCGCCATGGATGCCGGAGGCCGACGCGAACGCGCTCGTCGATCTGCCGGGCCGCCAGGCGCCCGCGCTTTACGAGGAACGCGGCGGGCTCAATTCGGGGTTATCGGCGCATCTGGTCGATCCGCTCGTTTCGTGGCCTGAACTGCTCGCCAATCATCGGCGCGACCGGCTGCTGATTTTTCTGACGCTGGCCGGGTCAGCGGCGCTCGCCGCCGTGATTTCGATAGCGTGGGTGCGCGAGCGGCGCCTGCACCGCGCGAGCCGCGACCTGACCGGCCAGTTGCAGGCCGCCAACGCACTGCTCGCCGCCGAGGCGCGCCACGATGCGCTCACGGGCGCGCTGTCGCGCCGCTACTTCCTCGACCTGCTGCGCCGCGAGATCGACAGCGCCTATGCGCACGGCCAGCCGCTGTGCATGGCGATCGCCGACCTCGATCACTTCAAGCAGATCAACGACCGCTTTGGCCATCCGGCGGGCGACCGCGCCCTGCAGCATTTCGTCGAAACCTGCCGCGCCGAACTGCGCTCGGATGACGCGGTAGGACGGCTGGGCGGCGAGGAGTTCGGCATCCTGCTGCCCTCGACGTCGCTATCGACCGGCCACGACGTGATCGAACGGCTGCGCCGCGAAGTGAAGGCGAGCCACGCCGCCGGATTGCCCGCGGAGGCCAACCTGAGCGTGAGCATCGGCATCACCGAACTCGCGCCGTCCCAGGATCAGCCCGAGCGCCTGATGAGCCGCGCCGACCTCGCGCTCTATATGGCCAAGGCAGGCGGACGAGATCGCTGCGAGGCGATGACCGCCGATGGCGCCGTGCCGCCGCGCACGGCCGCCGAAACATGGTGATTCCGGTAACAGACGGAAAGCCGCACGGATGGTGCGCTGCAAGGCTCGGCCAGGGCTTTGGCCTCCAACGCGGTATCATCGGTTAAACGGGGTGCGTGAAAACGTGCTGCGCCCGTCAGGGCGTGCGCGTGCTACGCACCGTAGTCACAGCACATTGAGGAGGCATGCATGAAGGGAAATCTGGTCATCGTCTGTCGCGATCAGGATGCTCTCGCGTTCGACCAGTTGATGGTCGAATACGGGGCGTTTCAAACGCGCCTGTCATCGACCGCGTGGTACCTGAAGCTCGAGGCCGCGCCTGAGCTGGTGCAGGAAGAGATTCTTGCCCGCCTCGGCAAGTACACGACGCATTACATCTTCGAGGCGGGCAGCGTGACCTACAACACCGTCGACAACGAAGCCGCCGCCGCTCTGGACACGCTGTTTTCTGTTTGATCGCTGCGCGTCGATCTCAGGTCGATCTCGCGTCTATAACTGCCTGAACCTGGCTTGATTCAGCGCCCGTGCACTACCGATGCGGGCGCGCCCTCCGAAGCCAACTTCCACTTCTCCATCCAGTCAGCGCCGCGAGGCGCTCACCAGATTTGCGCCGCCTCGGCGACGGTACGCTCGACCACCTCGAACGGAAACGTCATGCGCACCGCGAGGCCGCCGCTTTCGCCGTTGCCGATGGCGATTTCGCCACCCGCACGCCGCACGAGACGCTCCACGATCGCGAGACCCAGCCCGCTATGGCCGTTGCCGCCGCGCGCCGGATCAAGCCGCACGAACGGCCGGCTCGCCTGCGTGAGGTCTTGATCGGCAATACCCTTGCCGTGATCGCGCACGCACAGCGTGAAGCCGTCCGCACCACGCGAGGTTTCGATCACCACGGGAGGCGCGCCATAGGCGTGCGCGTTGTCGAGCAGGTTCGACACCACGCGGTCGAGCGTGGCCGCAGGCAGACGGAAATCCGGCCCGGCCTTCAGCCGTCGCTCGATCATGAGCGACTCGCCGCCTACCGTGCGGTAATTGCGCGCGATGCGCTCGCACTGGTCGTCCACTTCGAGCGGTTCGCTGCGATCCGCCCCGTCGTGCGCAAACACCAGAAACTGATCGACGATATGCGCCATCGACTCGACATCGCGCACCACGCCGTCACGCATCTTCTGCTCGTCCATCATTTCGGCGCGCAGGCGCAGGCGCGCAAGCGGCGTCTTCAGGTCGTGCGCGACGCCCGCAAGCATCACGGCGCGGTCTTTGTCGGTGCGCTCGACTTCCTTGACCATCTGGTTGAAACCGCGCGTGAGCTGACGCAACTCGCGCGGCCCGCGTTCGGCGAGCGGCGGTACCGGCTGGCCGCGCCCGAAGCGCGCGACCGCATGCGCAAGCGCGCGCAGCGGCTTTTGCACCATCCACGCCGCGACCAGTGCCGCCACCAGGGCCGCCGAGAAAATGATGATGAACCACGGCGCCTTGTCGATCGGCCGCATGATGCGCAGCGGCTGCCCAGGCACGACGATCCATTGCTTGTCGGTCGGCCCTTTTACCCACAGCGTGGGAGGATGGCCGGGCAGGCCCGCGCGCACCTCGGTGCCGGGCGGCATGCGATCGCGCATGTCGTCGATAAAGCGGCGCAGCGGCTCGGGATAGTCGCTGCGCAGCGGCGGCACTTCGGGACTGTCGGGCGCGATCACGCGCACGCGCGACGGCAGCGGCTGGTCGGGCTCGCGCTCGACGTGCTGGCGCACGGCGTCGACGAGGAACATCGCCTCTTCGACGGCGTAACGCGTCTGCAACTGATCGCGTTCGAGCCGCATGAGCGCGAACCACGCGACGTGCGAGAAAAGCAGGACGCCGACGAAGAGCAGCGCAAGCCGCCCGAACAGCGAATCAACCGGCCGGCGCATGGCTACCCTGTTCACCGTCCGGCACGAACACATAGCCGCGGCCGCGCACGGTCTGGATGAAACGCGGCGTGGACGGGTCGGATTCGAGAATACGGCGCAGGCGCCACACCTGCACGTCGATGCCACGGTCGGTGCCGTCGTATTCGGGGCCGTGCAGCAATTCGAGCAGGCGCTCGCGCGTGAGCGTGCGCATCGGGTGATTGACGAAAATCTTCAGGAGCGCGAATTCGCTGCCCGACAGCATGATGGGCTTGCCTTCCTGCTGGAGCGTGCGCGACTGGAAATCGAGCGTGAAGCGGCCGAACGAAAACGGTTCGCGCTGTTCCGGCGCCGCCGCGGACGGCACCGTGCGGCGGCGGCGCAGCACCGCCTGCACGCGGGCGAGCAGCTCGCGCGGATTGAAGGGCTTGCCGAGATAGTCGTCGGCGCCGAGTTCGAGACCGACGATGCGATCCACGTCGTCCGCGCGCGCCGTCAACATGATCACCGGGATGTCGTCGCCCGACGCGCGCAGCTTGCGCAGCGCCGTGAGGCCGTCCACGCCCGGCATCATCAGATCGAGCACGATCAGATCGGGGCGCTCGCGCTCGAGGCGGCGCTCAAGCGAGCCCGCATCGTGCAGCACCGACACTTCCATGCCTTGCCGCGCCAGATAGTCGCGCAACAGATCGCGCAGTTCGACGTCGTCATCGACGACCAGAATTTGAGTAGCCATGGGACGAAGTTTAACGCGCGCGTGTGAGCCGTTTGCTTACACGGAGGCGCTTTGGGTTACGAGAAGTTACCGCGAAAGGCCGCCGTAATGTCGCGTAATGACAGCGGGTTGAGCGGTAACACGAGGGGCACGACCGGTCTATACGCTAGGGACACCGGTTGCGGACACCCGCATCTTTCGCAGGGCGCCGTGCCATACCGGACCAAACCTTCAAGGATTCGTCAGGAGCTTCACCATGTACAAGACCCCTTCGCGCCTTCTCGCGATCGCCGCTGCCTCTCTCGCACTCACCCTCGGCGCAACTGCTGCCCAGGCCCAGACGCCCCCGCCGCCCGCAGGCGGCCCCGGCATGATGATGCATGGCCATGGCGGCCCGGGCATGCACCACGGCGACTTCATGATGGCCGCCAAAAAGCTGCACGACAAGCTGAACCTGAGCGCCGCGCAGGAAAAGCAGTGGCAAGCCGCCGTCGACACCATGAAGCAGAACGGTCAGGCGATGCACAAGAACCACGAGCAGCTCAAGCAGCAGTTCGACGCCCAGAAGAACCAGCCGATCCTCGACCTGAACGCGATGCACAACACGCATCAGCAGATCGACCAGCAGGACGCGCAACTGCGCGAGCAGACCGCGCAGGCGTGGCTCACGTTCTACAACGGCCTGAACGACCAGCAGAAGACCACCGTGAGCTCGGCGCTCAAGGAACACTTCGCGAAGATGGAGCAGCGCCACGAGAAAATGCGCGAGCACTGGGAGCATCGCAAGGGCGCGGCTTCGGCTCCGGCTGGGCAATAAGCGTCTGATCCGGCGGGCTGCGGTTGCTCTGACGCGCTCGCCGCAAAGAAAAACGCCGCGGGATTTGCATCCCGCGGCGTTTTTCTTGTCGGCGTCGGACGCCTGAGCGGCGGCTTATGCAACCTCGAAAAGCAGCACTTCGGCCTGATCGCCGTGCGACAGCGTGACCGCCGCTTCGGCTTCGATCATCGCCGCGTCGCCCGCTTCCAGGCGCTGGCCGTTCACCTCCAGCGCGCCGCGCGCGACATGCACATAAGCACGGCGTCCCGCCGGCAACGCGTACTCCGTGCGCTCGTCGCCATCGATCAGCGCGGCGTGGATCGACGCGTCGGTCTGCACCGTCACCGATCCGTCGCGCCCGTCGGGCGAGGCGATCACGCGCAGGCGGCCGCGCTTGTCGGCGTCGTCGAAGCGCTTTTCCTCGTAGCCCGGCGCCCCGCCGCGCTCGCTCGGCAGCAGCCAGATCTGCAGCAAATGGGCTTCTTCGTCGCTCGACGCGTTGAATTCGCTGTGCATCACGCCCGTGCCCGCGCTCATGCGCTGCACGTCGCCGGGCCGGATCGTCGAGCCGTTGCCCATGCTGTCGCGGTGCGCGAGCGCGCCCGAGAGCACATAGGTGACGATCTCCATATCGCGGTGGCCATGCGCGCCGAAGCCCTTGCCGCCCGCAATGCGGTCGTCGTTGAGCACCCGCAGCGCGCCGTAGTGCACATGTTCGTCGTCGAAATAGTCCGCGAACGAGAAGCTGTGATACGAGTCGAGCCAGCCGTGGTTGGCGTGGCCGCGTTCGGCGGAGCGTCGGATAGCAAGCATGGGTTTCTCCGGTAAGTCGTGTCGATAACGGAAGATAGGGCCGAAAGCCCGCCAGGACAATCCGCAGCGGCGCACCGGATCGTTTCACCAGCAACCTCAATCGACCTGGCAACGACGCCGATTAGCTTCATCTGGCGCCACGCTCTGTCAGGCCCAAGCCACAGCCGCACCGGGAACGATCCGCGCGGGCGTGCGCTTCGGGTAAAATACCGCCCTTTTCGGCCGGCGCCACCGTCCGCGCCTTCGCACGGCCGGACACCCGGGCGTCCCTGCCGGTTCGCGCCGGTTGGGGACGCATCGCGCGTCCGGCCCGCATTTTTGATCGCCTAGAATGGCGGCGCCCGGTCATGAGCCGGCCCGCAGACGCGCGGCCCGCGCCGCGGCGTCGATCAAACGGCTCCTCGCGACATCCACGCGACGAGCCGCGCCCGTGTATCAGGAGAAAGATGAAGAAGTTCGCAGTGTGCGTCGCGCTCGCCCTCGTTGCAGGAAGCGCCGCGGCCAAGGATTGGAAAACCGTGCGTATCGGCGTCGATGCGAGCTATCCGCCGTTTGAGTCCAAGGCCGCCAACGGCCAGATCACCGGTTTCGACGTCGACTTGACCAGGGCGCTGTGCGCGCGCATGAACGTGAAGTGCGTCTGGGTCGAAAACGACCTCGACGGCATCATCCCCGCGCTCAAGGCCCGCAAGTTCGACGCGATCATCTCGTCGCTGACGATCACGCCGCAGCGCGCCCAGCAGATCGACTACTCCGACAAGATGTTCGATGCGCCCGCACGCATGATCGCGCGCACCGGCTCGCCGCTGCTGCCGACGCCCGCTTCGCTCAAGGGCAAGAACGTCGGCGTCGAGCAGGGCTCGACCCAGGAAGCCTACGCCAAGGCGCACTGGTCGTCGAAGGGCGTGAACGTGGTGTCGTATGCGAACCAGGATCAGGTCTATCAAGACCTGATGTCGGGGCGCCTGGACGCCACGCTGCAAGATGAAGTGCAGGCCGACTACGGCTTCCTGAAGACGCCGCGCGGCAAGGGCTTCGGCTGGGCCGGCCCGGAAGTGGAAGACCTCGCGACGATCGGCGACGGCACCGCCATCGGCCTGCGCAAGGAAGACGCTGACCTGAAGGCGAAATTCAACGCGGCGCTTGCGTCGTTGCACAAGGACGGCACCTTCGACAAGATCGCGAAGCAGTACTTCGACTTCGATATCTACAAAGGCAAGTAAGCAAGGTCAGTGAGCTCGCGGGCCGCGTGTCCGGGGGCCCGCCCCGATAGACCGCGCGGGGCCTTCGTATACAGTGTGGCAACTTCGCAGCGACAGCCATGCTGCCCGGCGCGCTCCGGTTTCGGGCCGCAGGCAGAACAACGAACCATCGCACCAACGGGAACGCGGCCAGCCACGCCGGCCGCGCATGAACGGCAATTGAACCGCGGCAGCGACTGCCGCGTCTTTCGCGGGACGCGCCCCACGCAAGTCGAGGGCGCCCCGTCAGGGACTCACCTATGTTTCTTCAAGGCTACGGCCCGCTGATCCTCGCCGGCACCTGGCAGACCGTCAAGCTAGCCGTCCTCTCGCTCGTGCTGTCGTTCGTGCTCGGCCTGCTGGGCGCAGCGGCCAAGCTGTCAAAAAATCGCATCGTCCACGGCGCGGGCACGGCCTACACCACGATCATTCGCGGCGTACCCGATCTCGTGCTGATGCTGCTGCTGTTCTACAGCATCCAGATCTGGCTGAACATGGTCACCGACCACTTCGGCATGGATCAGATCGACATTGATCCGTTCCTCGCCGGCGTGATCGTGCTGGGCTTCATCTACGGCGCGTATTTCACCGAGACCTTCCGCGGCGCGTTTCTGTCCGTGCCGCGGGGCCAGCTCGAAGCGGGCCACGCCTACGGCATGACCAACTGGCAGGTGTTCACGCGCGTGATGTTCCCGCAGATGATGCGCTTCGCGCTGCCCGGCATCGGCAACAACTGGCAGGTGCTGGTGAAGTCGACCGCGCTCGTCTCCATCATCGGTCTCGCCGATGTCGTGAAGGCCAGCCAGGACGCCGGCAAGGGCACGCTGCGGTTCTTCTTCTTCACGCTGCTCGCGGGCGCGATCTATCTCGTCATCACGACCGTCTCGAACTTCGTGCTCATGTATCTCGACAAGCGCTACTCCACCGGCGTGCGCAAAGCGGATCTCTAAAGCGACTCAGGCACAGGACAAGGCCAACGACAATGCAAGACCTGATCGAGCTGATCCAGCAATACTGGCGCAACTACCTCTACACCGACGGCTATCACTTCACGGGCGTCGCCATCACGGCATGGCTGCTGGTGATTTCGATTGGCCTCGGCTTCTGTCTGTCGGTGCCGCTAGCCGTGGCGCGCGTCTCGAAGAAAAAGTGGCTGTCGTTTCTCGTATGGCTGTACACGTATATCTTCCGCGGCACGCCGCTCTACGTGCAGCTGCTGCTGTGCTACACGGGCCTCTACAGCCTCGACATCATCCGCAACCACGAGCTGACGAGCGCGTTCTTCCGCAGCGGCATGAACTGCACGCTGCTCGCCTTCACGCTCAACACCTGCGCGTACACGACCGAGATCTTCGCGGGCGCCATCAAGGCCACGCCCTACGGCGAGATCGAAGCCGCGCGCGCCTACGGGATGAGCCCGTTCACGCTGTATCGCCGCGTGATCCTGCCGTCGGCGCTGCGCCGCGCGCTGCCCTACTACAGCAACGAAGTCATCCTGATGTTGCACGCGACGACCGTGGCGTTCACGGCGACCGTGCCCGACATCCTCAAGATCGCACGCGACGTCAATTCGGCGACTTATCAGTCGTTTGGCGCTTTCGGCATCGCCGCCGTGCTGTACCTGATCATTTCTTTCACGCTCGTGTGGCTGTTCCGCCAGGCCGAGCGCCGCTGGCTCGCATACCTGCGACCGCAAGGCAAGTGAGCCATCGAGGTCATAGATGAATTCCCAGAAGCAGAAACTTTTCGTCGACTCCATCCACAAGAAGTACGGCGACCATGAAGTCCTCAAGGGCGTGTCGCTCAAGGCGAACGCCGGCGACGTGATCAGCGTGATTGGCTCGTCCGGCTCGGGCAAGAGCACGATGCTGCGCTGTATCAACTTCCTCGAACAGCCGAATTCCGGCCGCATCGTCGTCGATGGCGAGGAACTCGTCACGAAGACCGACAAGCGCACCGGCGCGCTCGTGGTGGCCGACGTCAAGCAGTTGCAGCGCGTGCGCACCAAGCTCGCGATGGTGTTCCAGCACTTCAACCTGTGGTCGCACATGACGGTGCTGGAGAACGTGATCGAGGCGCCGGTGCACGTGCTCGGCCTCTCGCGCAAGGAAGCCGAAGACCGCGCGCGCGTCTACCTGGAGAAGGTCGGCCTCGCGCCGCGCGTGGAGACGCAGTATCCGTCGCACCTGTCGGGCGGCCAGCAGCAGCGCGTGGCGATCGCCCGCGCGCTGACCATGAACCCCGACGTGATGCTGTTCGATGAGCCGACGTCCGCGCTCGACCCCGAACTGGTCGGCGAAGTGCTCAAGGTCATGCAGAAGCTCGCCGAGGAAGGCCGCACCATGATCGTCGTCACGCACGAAATGGGTTTCGCGCGCAACGTGTCGAACCACGTGATGTTCCTGCACCAGGGCCGCGTGGAAGAGGAAGGCGTGCCGTCCGAGGTGTTCGCCAACCCCAGCAGCGAGCGTCTGCGCCAGTTCCTGTCGGGCAGCCTCAAGTGATGGGGCGCTAAGGACTACGCGATGTAGTCGACTACATCACCAATCTTGCGATGTAGTAAAAGTAGTATTTCAAGGCGCTTTCAGCGCCTTTTCTTTTTGCCTTCTCCGATCCGCTCGAACGCCGGTTTTTTCGGTAAAAAGCGCACTTTTCGCACTACTCCTGAGTGTTTCGCCCGTCAATAGTGGCAATCCTGAAGAGGCCCCGGAGAAATCCGTGTGTGCCTTGTCCTACAAGGATTTAGGCATACTTTTCGGAATCGCCTGACCACCATCCAGGAAGCACATATGGCAATTTGACGACACCCCGCCAGCCGCGCGCGATTTCGTTCGCCAGCGCCGACCTTTTTTGCTAAATTAGTAACCAAAGTAGCAAAACAAAGTTCATTAAAAGTAGTTTCACTTCAAATAAGAACGGGAGATGCCAGTCAACCAGGGGATCTGCATGACGACTCGAACAGGTTGTCCTGCTCGCATCGTTCCGTAACGCCGATCCCTCGGGTCACACTCCCTTTACGCGACTATTTCTGTCCGCAGCACCCCGAAGGCGCGCGGACGTCTTTCGCAGTACTAAGGTTGACTCTTTGACAGGGTATGGAGGAGAAGATGAAGAAAGCATTGCTCGCCGCAGCACTGATGTCGGCTGGCGTCCTCGCGCATGCGCAAAGCAGCGTGACGCTCTACGGCCGCCTCGACGCGGGTGTCGCATACATGAATGGCGTCGGTACTGGCGGCGGCACGGGCGCAGCTACCAGCGGCAAGAGCCAGGTTCAGCTCGAAAGCGGCTACTGGGGCACCAGCCTCTGGGGCATGAAGGGCGTTGAAGACCTCGGTGGCGGCAACAAGGCACTCTTCCAGTTGGAAGGCAGCTTCAGCACGACCACGGGTCAAGGCCCGGGCAACGGCGGTCTCTTCAATCGTTGGGCAACGGTCGGTATGTCGAACGACCAGTTCGGTACCCTGCTGCTGGGCCGCGAACTGTTCATCTCGAACGGCATTTGGGACTTCGACCCGTTCGGTCAGTCGAACTGGTCGTCGGCGTCGCTCGTGCGTGGCCGCAACTGGCCGCAGTCGAGCAACAACGTTTCGTACCAGTCGCCGAAGTTCTACGGCTTCGACGTGTACGGCCAGTACTCGTTCTCGAACGCAACGAGCTGGAACGGCAACGGTACGACCACGCAAGGTCGTGAAGACGGTCTGCAACTGACGTACACGAACTCGCTGTTCCAGATCCGCGGCCTGTACGACGAAATCCGCAACCCGAACAACGGTACGCTCGGCGGCGCATACGATCCGACCGGCGTGAACTCGGCCAACACGGGCCAGGGCGTGTTCGCCTTCTCGCGTGACTACATGGCGATGGTCAACGTGTTCCTCGGGCCGTTCAAGGTTCAGGGCGGCTACGAAGCCATCCGTTCGTCGGGCATGACGGGCCTGGCAATCGGCCAGCCGAGCACGCTCGACCACGAATGGGGCGGTGTGACGTGGCAAGCCACGCCGGCAGCCGCGCTGATCGCGGCGGTCTACCACGTGAACGCGAACAACGGCGGCGGCAACGCCACGATGTACACGATCGGCGGCTCGTACAACCTGTCCAAGCGCACGCTGCTCGACATCCAGGCAGCCACGGTGCAGAACAGCAAGTCGGCCAACTTCGGCCTGAACGCGAACAACTACGGTACGTCGGCAGCCACGGGCAACCCGCTGATCGGCCACAGCCAGACCGGCGTGTACGCGGGCATCCAGCACTCGTTCTAAGCGTCTGAGTTTCTCTGACGCTTTAAAACGGGTGTAGACAGAACAGCTACATCGAAGTTTTCACGCTGCTGCGAGAGGCGCGTATCGGTGCGGTGTCCGAAAGGGTATCGCACCGTTTTTTATTGTGGGGACGGGCCGCGTCGGTGTGACTGCGGCGCCGTCCCCTTTCTTCTTTTGTGCTGCCAGACAAAGTTGCGGACTTAAACCGCGGCTTCGTTTTCTTCGCCGGTGCGAATACGGATCACGCGTTCGACGTCGGTCACGAAAATCTTGCCGTCGCCGATCTTGCCGGTGCGCGCCGCGCCGATGATCGCGTCGATCACCTGGTCGCTCTGGTCGTTGGCGACCACCACTTCGATCTTCACCTTCGGCAGGAAGTCCACCACGTACTCGGCGCCGCGGTACAGCTCCGTGTGGCCCTTCTGGCGGCCAAAGCCCTTGACTTCGGTGACGGTCAGGCCCGTGAGGCCCACTTCGGCGAGCGCCTCGCGCACTTCGTCGAGCTTGAACGGTTTGATGACGGCGGTAATGCGTTTCATGGCGGCCTCGTATCGGGTTATCTGGCGGTGATTGACGTTAGTCGGACATTAATCGGTGACGCTACGATGACGCTATCGCGTCACGCTAAACCTGCATCCATCCTGCAATTCTACGCTGCACGCTGGCAGCTCAAGCCTTGGGCTCGTGCGTGGGCACGCGTTCGAGATCCGCGAGCCACACCGCGCTTTCCGAATCGCTCGGCGCACGCCAGTCGCCGCGCGGCGACAGCGAGCCGCCCGAGCCGACCTTCGGCGCGTTCGGAATGCAGGTGCGCTTGAACTGGCTGGTGCGGAAAAAGCGGTCGAGGAAGATGCGCAGATTGCGCTTGATCGCCGCGAGGTCGTACGCGTTGCGCGCGACCTTCGCGTTCTCGGGCCACGCACCGGCCTCGCGATCGCCCCACGCGTGGCGCGCGAGAAACGCGACCTTGGTGGGCGCAAAACCGAAGCGCAGCGTGTAGTAAAGATTGAAGTCCTGCAGCTCGTACGGCCCGATGGTGCTTTCGGTCTTCTGCTCGGGCGCGCCATCGGTCTTGCCGGGGATGAGTTCCGGGCTGATGTCGGTGGCGAGAATCGCTTCGAGCACATCCGTGCCGCTCTCGCCGTTCTGGCCGATCTGACCGGTTTCCGCGACCCAGCGCACGAGGTGCGTTATCAGCGTCTTCGGCACGCTGGCGTTCACGTTGTAGTGCGACATGTGATCGCCCACGCCGTAGGTGCACCAGCCGAGCGCCAGCTCGGAGAGGTCGCCCGTGCCAATCACGATCGCGTGATTGAAGTTGGCAAGGCGGAACAGGTGGTTCGTGCGCTCGCCCGCTTGCACGTTTTCGAAGGTGATGTCGTAGCTTTCCTTGCCTTCGGAATACGGATGGCCGAGGTCTTCGAGCATCTGCATGCAGCTCTGGCGGATATCGATTTCGCGTGCCGTGCAGCCGACCAGGTTCATCAGCTCGCGCGCCTGGCGCAGCGTGCGCTCGCTGGTCGCGAAGCCCGGCATAGTGTATGCCAGGATATTGGCGCGCGGCAGGCCGAGGCGATCCATCGCCTTCGCGCAGACCAGCAGCGCGTGCGTGGAATCCAGGCCACCCGACACGCCGATCACCACTTTCTTGATGCCCGCCTGCTGCAAACGCTGCACAAGCGCCTGCACCTGAATGTTGTAGACCTCGTTGCAGCGCTCGTCGCGGCGCTTCGGGTCGGCCGGCACGTACGGGAAGCGTTCGACGCGGCGTTCGAGCGCGAGCGTCTCGCGCGTCCACGCGCCCTGGGCTTGCCCCTCGCCCGCCAGCTCGCAGCGGATCACCCGGAACTTCGCGACTTCGTCGGCATGGCGGCGGATCGAATCGCCGAAGGTGGTCTGGCGGATGCGCTCCTGCTGGAGACGTTCGAGATCGACATCGGCGAAAATCAGGTGCGAGTCGTCGAGAAAACGCCCGGACTGCGCGAGCATTTCGCCGTTTTCGCAGACCAGCGCCTGGCCGTCCCAGGCCATGTCGGTGGTCGATTCGCCTTGGCCCGCCGAGGTATAGAGATACGCCGCCAGGCAGCGCGCCGATTGCTGCGACACCAGTTGCTGCCGGTAACCGGCCTTGCCCACCACCACGTTCGATGCCGAGAGATTCACCAGCACCGACGCGCCCGCGAGCGCCGCGAACGACGACGGCGGAATCGGCACCCAGACGTCCTCGCAGATTTCGACGTGAAAGCGCAAGCCCGGAATCTGCACCGCGTCGAACAGCAGCGACGCGCCGAACGGCACGTCCATGCCCGCGATGCGCACGGTGTCCGTGCTCGCGCTATCGGCGGCGCTGAACTGGCGCGGCTCGTAGAACTCGCCGTAATTCGGCAGGAAACTCTTCGGCACGATGCCCGCGACGCGGCCGCCCGAGACCACCGCCGCGCAGTTGAAGAGCGCATGGCCCACGCGCACCGGCAGGCCCACGATCATCACGAGCGGCAGTTGCGCCGAAGCTTCGACGATCTGCGCGAGCGCCTGTTCGCAGGCATCGAGCAGCGCCTGCTGATGGAACAGGTCGTCGCAGCTATACGCCGACAGTCCGAGCTCCGGGAACGCGACCAGCGCCGCGCCTTTGGCTGCGGCTTCGCGCGCGAGGGTCAGCGTCTGTGCGGCGTTGAAGGCCGGATCGGCCACGCGGCAACGCGGCACGCCCACGGCCACGCGCGCGAAACCGTGCGAGTAGAGATTGAAGAAGCGCTCTTTCATTTCGATAACCGATAAGCGATGACGCGATAGCCAGAAGACATGGCGGCACGAGCGTGCGCGGCGGGACAACGATGCGCGACCCTCACCCGTTCGGGTCGTTTGCTTTACCATGACCGCTTGCCGCAGCGCCGCGAAGGTCGAAAACCGCTTCGATCGACGTGCGGCGCGCGATCCGCAAAGCCTGGGAACAGCAGGCAAAACCCCCAGGCCACATCAGGCAAGCACGGGCACACCAGTTGGACAAGGAACATTTCGATTATCGCACGGGCATTATCGGCTCACCGTCCGAGCTCGACGCCGCCGAATGGAACGCCCTGCTCGCGCGCCAGGCGCAGCCGACGCCGTTCCTGCGCCATGAATTTCTCGCGGCACTCGACGCCACGCGCTGCGCCACGCCCGACGCGGGCTGGGCGCCGCAGTTCGTCACGCTGACCGATGCGCGCACGGGCAAGCTCGCCGCCGCCGCGCCGGTCTACCTCAAGGGCCACTCGTACGGCGAGTACGTGTTCGACTGGGCCTGGGCCGACGCCTACAAGCGTAACGGCCTGGAGTACTACCCGAAGCTGCTGTGCGCGGTGCCGTTCACGCCGGTTCAGGGCACGCGCCTGATCGCCGCCGACGAAACCGCGCGCCGCCACCTGGCCGCCACGCTGGTTGCGTTCGCGGAGCAGACCGACGTGTCGTCGTTGCACGTGCTGTTTCCGACCGAAGAAGACGCATCGGCGCTGACCGCCCTGGGCATGATGCAGCGCGAAGGCGTGCAGTTTCACTGGCTCAACGACGGCTATCGCGACTTCGACGAGTTTCTGTCGACGCTCGAACAGAAGAAGCGCAAGAACATTCGCGCCGAGCGCCGCAAGGTGCGCGACGCGGGCGTGACGCTCCGGCGCATTCGCGGCGAGGACATTCGCGACGAGGACTGGCGCTTTTTCAGCCGCTGCTACCGGCAGACGTACCGCGAGCATTTCTCGTCGCCGTACCTGAATCTCGACTTTTTCCGCATGATCGGCGCGAGCATGCCGGAGAACCTGCTGCTCGTGATCGCCGAATACGAAGGCAAGCCGATCGCCAGCTCGCTCGTGGTCTATCAGCGTGACGCCGACGGCACGGGCGGCACGCTTTACGGCCGCTACTGGGGCGCACTCGAACATGTGCCCTGCCTGCACTTCGAGACCGCGTACTATCAGCCCCTGGAATTCTGCATCGAGGAAAAGCTCGCCGTGTTCGAAGGCGGCGCGCAGGGCGAGCACAAGATGGCGCGCGGCTTCATGCCGACGGTCACGCGCTCGGCGCACTGGCTCGCGCATCCGGCGTTCTCGGACGCGGTCGCGCGCTTCCTGGAAAGCGAGACCAACCAGATCCACGCTTATGTGCACGAGTTGAACGAGCACAATCCCTTTCGAAGCTGATCATGCCGTGGTTCCTCTATCTGCTCGAATGCGCCGACGGCAGCGTGTATACGGGCATCGCCATCGACGTTCAAGCGCGTTTCGAGCAGCACGCGAACGGCACGGGCGCGCGCTACACGCGCGCGCGCAAGCCGGTGCAGGTGCTCGCGCAGTTCGAATTCGCCAACCGCTCCAGCGCATCGAGCGCCGAATACTGGGTCAAGCGGCTGCGTCCCGCTGAAAAGCGCGCGCTTGCGGCGGGCGAGCGGGCGCTGGATTCGGTTCTGCCACCGCCGCCTGCCCCACCAGAAATCGACGAAGCCAACGAACCCGCCGAAAGCGCCGAACCCCAATCCGGATCCGCACGCGCATAAAAAAACCGCACGGCCTTTCGGCGCGTGCGGTTTTTTATCGGCGAAAAACGCGGATAAGCGCGAGCGCTCACTTCTTCGCGTTAGCGACGCCTTCCGTGATTTCCTTGTGAGCGGCTTCGATGCCTGCCCAGCCGTCGACCTTGACCCACTTGCCCTTTTCGAGCGCCTTGTATTGCTCGAAGAAGTGCTTGATCTGGTCTTTCAGGTACTCGGGCACGTCGTCCAGCGACTTGATGTTGGCCGTCATCGGGCAAACCTTGTCGTGCGGCACGGCGATCAGCTTGGCGTCGACGCCCGACTCGTCGGTCATCTGCAGCATGCCCAGCGCGCGCGAGCGCACGACCGAACCTGCCAGCAGCGGGAACGGCGTGATCACGAGCACGTCGACGGGGTCGCCGTCGCCCGACAGCGTCTGCGGGATGAAACCGTAGTTGACCGGGTAGCGCATGCCGGTGCCGACGAAACGGTCGACGACGAGCACGCCCATTTCCTTATCGGCTTCGTACTTGACCGGGTCGCTTTGCGCCGGAATCTCGATGATGACGTTGAAGTCTTGCGGCAGATCCTTGCCGGCGGGCACGTTTGCGAAGCTCATGAGCGCTCTCTGTTGAAAAGGGAAAAAAGCGACGGTTACACGGCACAGCGGCGCGCGCGAGGCAGACCCGGCACGGCGCGCCGGCGCGAAACCGGACGTTGGAGGTTGTCGGCCATTATAGCCAATCGGCCAGGGCGATCCCTAGTGGGGCTGCCGGTTGCGCCACTGCCACAATGAAGCGGCTCCTGAATTCCGGCCCGGCCGCGCCGCGAATGGCGCGATAATGAAGCCGCTGTCTGCGTTTTTGTCTGGCTTTCCTTCTTTCCCGTCCAGCGTTTCCCTCCCCACCTAGCGAGGCGCATGCATGGAAGCAGCGAAGCATTTCATCGGCGGCGAGTGGTGCCCGCCCGCCAGCGGCGAGACCCTCCCCGCCCTCGATCCCTCCACCGGCCAACCTTTCGCCCAGCTGGCGCGCGGCAACGCCGCCGACATCGACACCGCCGTCCAGGCCGCGCGCCGCGCCTACGAAGGCCCATGGGGCGCCCTGTCCCCGGCGGAGCGCGGCCGCCTGCTGTTCGCGCTCGCGGGCCTCGTGACGCGCGACAAGGAAATCCTCGCGCAGCTAGAAGCGCAGGACACCGGCAAGCCGCTCAAGCAGGCGCGCGCCGACGCCGCCGCGCTCGCGCGCTACTTCGAGTTCTACGCGGGCGCCGCCGACAAGCTGCACGGCGAGACCCTGCCGTACCAGACCGGCTACACCGTGCTCACGATCCGCGAGCCGCACGGCGTCACGGGCCACATCGTGCCGTGGAACTATCCGATGCAGATTTTCGGGCGCAGCGTCGGCGCGGCGCTCGCGACGGGCAACGCCTGCGTGGTGAAGCCCGCCGAGGACGCCTGCGTCTCGCTGCTGCACGTCGCCGCGCTCGCGCGCGAGGCAGGCTTGCCGCCGGGTGCGCTCAACATCGTGACGGGCCTGGGCCATGAGGCGGGCGCGGCGCTCGCCGCCCATCCCGGCATCGACCACATTTCCTTCACTGGCTCGCCGCTCACGGGCAAGCTCGTCGCGCAGATGGCCGCTGAGCATCACGTTCCGGTCACGCTGGAGCTGGGCGGCAAGTCGCCGCAAATCGTCTTCGCCGATGCCGATTTCGATGCGGCGCTGCCCGTGCTGGTCGCCGCGATCGTGCAGAACGCCGGGCAGACCTGCTCGGCGGGCAGCCGCGTGCTGATCGAGCGCAGCGCCTACGAGCCGCTGCTCGAACGGCTCGCGGCGGCGTTCGACGCGTTGCGCGTCGGGCCCGCGAGCGCCGATCTCGACTGTGGCCCGCTCATCAGCGAGAAGCAGCGGCGGCGCGTGCGCGACTTCCTCGACGAGGCGCAGCGCGAGCGCATCGCCGTGGCCGCGCGCGGCAAGCTCGACGCCAGCGCACCCGACGGCGGTTTCTACGAAACCCCGGCTCTGCTGCGCGATGTCCCGCCGCACAGCCGTCTCGCGCAGGAGGAAGTGTTCGGGCCGGTGCTCGCCGCTATGCCATTCGACGATGAAGCACAGGCGCTTGCGCTCGCCAACGGCACGCCTTACGGGCTGGTCGCGGGCGTGTGGACGCGCGACGGAGCACGCCAGTTGCGCATCGCACGGCGCGTGCGTGCAGGCCAGGTGTTCGTCAACAACTATGGCGCGGGCGGCGGCGTCGAGTTGCCGTTCGGCGGCACGCGCCAGTCGGGCCACGGCCGCGAAAAAGGCTTCGAAGCGCTCTACGGTTTCACCGTGCTGAAGACCATTGCGATCCGCCACGGCTAGGCACGCCGTTCACGCACGTTTCATCCGACATCACAACAACGGAGACACCATGCGACTCAAAGGCAAGACAGCCGTGGTCACGGGCGCCGGCTCGGGCTTCGGCGAAGGCATCGCCAAAACCTTCGCGCGCGAGGGCGCGAACGTCGTCATCAACGATCTCAACGCTGAAGCGGCGCAACGCGTCGCAAGCGAAATCGCACTCGCGGGCGGCAAGGCCATCGCCGTACAAGGCGACATCACGCGCGAGGCCGACTGGCACGCGCTGCGCGATGCCGCCGTCGACGACTTCGGCAGCGTGGAAATCGTCGTCAACAACGCGGGCACGACGCATCGCAACAAGCCGGTGATGGACGTGAGCGAAGCCGAATTCGA
This sequence comes from Paraburkholderia bannensis NBRC 103871, assembly GCF_000685015.1. GTDB lineage: Bacteria > Pseudomonadota > Gammaproteobacteria > Burkholderiales > Burkholderiaceae > Paraburkholderia > Paraburkholderia bannensis. Next base: position 76,818 of record NZ_BAYA01000006.1, read on the forward strand.
CCGCGTCTACGCCGTCAACGTGAAAGGCCTCTACTGGAGCGTGCGCGCGTTCGTGCCGCACTTTCGCGAGCGCGGCGGCGGCGCGTTCGTCAACATCGCCTCGACGGCCGGCATCCGGCCGCGCCCCGGACTCGTCTGGTACAACGGCAGCAAGGGCGCGATGATCGTCGCCAGCAAGGCGCTTGCCGCCGAACTGGGCCCCGACCGCATTCGCGTGAACTGCGTGAATCCGGTGATCGGCGACACGGGCCTGACCGCCGAGTTCATGGGCGTGCCCGATACGCCCGAGAACCGCCAGCGCTTTATCGCGACGATTCCGCTCGGGCGTTTTTCCACGCCGCAAGATGTGGCCAATGCCTGCCTCTATCTGGCCTCCGACGAAGCCGCGTTCATCACCGGCACGTGTATCGAGGTGGATGGCGGGCGCTGCGTCTAGCCATCGGCAGGGTTGCCCTAAGTCCTTGACGCATCGGTGTTTTCCCGCGCCGCCCGGCCCTGGCGGCGCGTATAGAATGGTCGTGCTTTGTCCACGAATAGCCGCCATAACAAGGCGGCAATACAAGCCGGCCGCGCCAGCGGCCCGCACGGAGACACCATGGCCAGTCCAGCGAATCACCTGCCGCACGCGGGCGCGGGCGCACCCCTGCCAGCCTTCGAGGAAGCCACCTACCGCAAGGTCGCGTGGCGCCTGATCCCGCTTCTCATGCTCTGCTATGTGGTCGCGTATCTCGACCGCGTGAACGTCGGCTTCGCGAAGTTGCAGATGAGCGCGGCGCTCAATCTCTCCGATGCGGTCTACGGCTTCGGCGCAGGCATTTTCTTCATCGGCTATTTTCTGTTCGAAGTGCCAAGCAATGTGATCCTGCATCGCGTCGGCGCGCGCGTGTGGATCGCCCGCATCATGGTGACGTGGGGCCTCGTCTCGATCTTCACGATGTTCGTCACCACGCCGACGATGTTCTACGTGATGCGCTTCCTGCTCGGCCTGTGCGAAGCGGGCTTCTTTCCTGGCATCATTCTTTACCTGACGTACTGGTATCCGGCCCATCGGCGCGGCCGCATGACGACGTGGTTCATGACGGCCATCGCGCTGTCGGGCGTGATCGGCGGGCCAGTGTCGGGCTGGATCCTCAAGTCCTTTGACGGCGCGCACGGCTGGGCGGGCTGGCAGTGGCTGTTCCTGCTCGAAGGGCTGCCGTCGGTGCTGGTCGGCGTGCTGGTGTTTTTCGTGCTGGACGACCGCATCGGCAAGGCCAAATGGCTCACGCCCGAGGAGCGCGCGCTGCTCGAACGCAATATCGCCGCCGAGGACGCCACCAAGGAAGACCTGCCCCTGCGCACCGTGCTCACGAGCCCGCGCGTGCTGCTGATGAGCCTCACCTACTTCTCGTTCGTGATGGGGCTGTACGGCGTGAGCTTCTGGCTGCCGACCATCATCAAGGCGACGGGCGTGAAGGATCCACTCGCGATCGGGCTGCTGTCGGCGATTCCATTTGCAGCAGCGGTCGTCGGCATGGTGCTGGTCGCCCGCAGCGCCGACCGTCTGCGCGAGCGGCGCTGGCATATCGCGATTCCGGCGGCGGCGGGCGCGCTTGGCCTCGTGCTGTCGGTCGCGTGGGCGCACGACACGGTGCTGGCGATGGCGGCGCTCACGCTCGCGACCTTCGGCATCCTCACGACCTTGCCGCTGTTCTGGAGCCTGCCGACCGCCTGGCTCGCGGGCACCGGCGCGGCGGCGGGCATCGCGCTCATCAATTCGATCGGCAACCTGGCGGGCTTTCTGAGCCCCTATGCCGTGGGCTGGCTCAAGCAGGCGACCTCGGCCAACGACTCGGGCATGTATCTGCTCGCGGCGTGCATGATCGTGGGCGGACTGCTTGCGCTGTGCGCGCCGGCGAAACTGGTGAATCGCTGAGCGGCATGGGCCTCGCGCCCGCGCAAAGAAAAAGGCCGCTTTTCAGCGGCCTTTTTTCATCACGGCATCGACGAGCGCTTCATCAAACGACGTTCATCGCCAGTGCGCTTTCGCGATAGTGCGTCGCGGCCTTGCCTGCGTCGCCCAGTTCCTCGTGCAGACGCGCGAGCGCGCGATGCGAGCGGATCTTGAGCGGTTCGTTGTGCACCACGTTGGCCGACTTGAGCGCGGCTTCGAGGAACGATTGCGCCTTGCCCCAGAGCTGCTGCTTCAGGCACAGACGGCCCAGCGCGAACAGCAGGTCGCCGTCCTCCGGACGCTCCTTGCGCCACGCTTCGGCCTTCTGGATCAGCGGCAGCGCGTCGCTGCCGGCGGTATCCGGATAGCGGCGCAGCAAACGCGCGTCCCAATTTTGCGCGAGCGCTTCCTCGACAATCTTGCGCGCGTCGCTCTGGCGTTCCAGCGCGATCAGCAGTTCGGCGGCGCAATCGGCCAGACGCGGCGAATGACGCTCGACCGGCGTCAGCGCGTGCCACAGTTCGAGCAGCGCATCGGCATTGTGGCGACGGTCGCGCAGCAGGTTTTCCGCCGCCAGCTGACGCAGGCGAACCGCCACGGCCGGATGCAGCGCCTCGCGCTTTTCCAGCGTCTTGACGAGCTTGAGCACTTCGCTCCAGTTCTTGAGCTGCTGCTGCGCGCGCAGCGCGATCTGCTGCGCGTGGATGCGGCGGCCGCCCTGGCTGCGCATTTCGGTGAGCGCGGCAAGCGCGCCGTCGGCGTCGCGGCCATCGGCGCGCATGTCGGCAGTGGCCATCAGGCGCGCTTCCTGGAGCTCAGGATCTTCGACCTGGGTAAGCCAGTCGTCGCGGCGCGCGTACTCGTGCAGACGATGCGCGGCGTTCGCGGCGATCAGCCCCGCCGCGCCCTTGTTCTTCTCATCAGCGAGCGAATCGCGCGCGGCTTTTTCGGCACGCGAGAAACGCCCTGCGTAGAGATTGCCCACCGCATCGCGCAGCGCGGAGTTCGCCTTTTCCTTGCGAGCGCGCGCACGATACGCGGCCACGCGGCGCGGCATGGTCACGACGTTGCGCACGAAGCGCAGGATCGCGTAGAGCAGCAGGAACGCCACGACGATGCCGACCACGAACAGGTTCAGCGAAACATCGACGCGATACGGCGGATAGACGAGCAGCACCTGCCCCGCGTCGAAGCGCCCGACGGTGGCGAGCGCAACCGCCACTGCGAAGAGGAGCGCGAGCCAGAGGAGTCCACGGATCGCCATGTCTTACCCCCGGCTCTTGTATTGCTGGACGGCCTTCAGGCTTTCGTCGAGCGTGGGCAGCGCGACCGCTGCCGAGCCCGCATCCACCTGCTTGAGCAGGTCGCGCACGTTCTGCGTTTCCTTCGACGCGCTGTCGAAGTACTTCGCGAGCGCGGCGTCGGCGGCGGCGAGATCGGACTTGAGCGTCGGCTCGTTGCGCGAGAGCAGCGAAAGGCGCGCCGACAGCAGGCGCAGCTTCACGTTTTCGCGCACGAAATAGCCTTGATCGGGCGAGGCGAGCATCGCATCGGCGTTATCGATGCGGCGCACCTGCACGAGGCTGGCGATCTGCTGGCCGATCCCGCTGACGAAGGTGTCGAGCCAGGCCTTCCAGCGCGGCGCGCCGGTCGCGGCGGCGACCTTGTCGACGTCCGTGGGCGTGGCCGCTTCGGGCTTCGTGTGCGCGACGAGCGCTTCGCCTGCGAGCGGCAGCTTGTCGATGGCGGCGAGCGCCGTGTCGAGCTTGATCGCCATGCCCGCGAGATCGGTGGACGGCGCGGCCTTGAGCTTGTCGGTGTCCTGGGCGATGGCCTTGCGCACCGCAAGCGCCTGCGGACTGTCCAAAGCGGCGAGGCGCGTGTCCGCGCTTTGCAGCGCGAAGAGCGCGAGCTGCGTGTTGCCGGTCAGCTGCAGTTGTTCGCTGGCGCTGGAGAGCATCTGGCCGACTTCGGCGAGCGTCCAGTCGTCGCGGTTCTTGGCAAGATCGGCGTATTGCTGCGCGAGCGCCTGTTGCGAGGTCTGCGCGTCGGCGATCTTGCCTTCGAGCTGCGCCATCTGCTTGTCGATCTGCTGCGCGCTCGTCACGGCCTGGTCGGCGCGAGCGCGCAGTGCGGAAGTCTGCTGGTCGGCGGCCTGCTGGCGCTGCGCGAGCGCCGCATCCATGCGGTCGAGCTTGCGGTTGAGCGCATAACCGCCCGCGCCCGCACCTGCGGCGACCAGCACCACCACGAGCCAGAGGATCGCGGAGCCTGCGCCGCTGCGGCGCGCGTTGGCGCTGGAGGGCGGCGGCGCCGACGCATACGCCGATGCGGGGCGCGCGGTGTTCTGGGACGACGTGGAGGACGAAGACGAAGCCGCGGCGCTCTGCGTCACGGCGGACGACGAAGCGGACGTGGCGCCTGAATGGGGAACGTGGCTGGAATCGTTCTGATCAGTCATGCGTGGTTGTACCGGCGGCGAGGCCGGGATGTTCTGAACCGGTTGAGCCGCGGACTGCGCGGCTGAAGAACCCTCTGCGGAAATCGAGGCGGCCGACTGGGACGATGCGAGCCCGGCGAGCCCAACGAGCGTTTCGACGATGCGCTCGTCGCCCGCGCCGGACACCGTCATCCTATCAAAACCCAATGAGCGCGCCGTCTCCGCGATCCGTGGGTGCGGCGCGACCAGGTGCGCGTGGCGCAGCTCGACGATTTCTCCCGCCGTGAGGTGTTCGCGCGCGAGTTCGTCGAGGTTGCGCACGCCCTCGGAGCTGGTCACGAGCCAGGCGTGCGGCGCGCCTTCGAGCAGCGCATGCACCGACGCCCACGCACCGATCGGCGGCTCCGGGACGATGCGGCGATAGGCGGCGACGGCCTCGACTTCGGCGCCGGCTTCGCGCAGGCGGTCGGCGAGCCATTCGCGCCCGCCGTCGCCGCGCACGATCAGCACGCGTTTGCCGGCAAAGGCGTTCTCGCCCAGCGTGGTTTCGAGCGCGGCGTACAGCGATTCGGAGTCGAAGCGCGCGGGTTCTTCGTCGGCCGCGCCTGCGGGGCTGATGACGCGATGGTCGGGCGCCTTGACGCCGTGGCGCGCGAGCGCGGCGACGCTGGCCGGGCCGACCACGCCGATGGGCAGCGCATGCGGCCAGATCGACGAACTCAACGGGAGCGACTGGTAGCACTCGAACGCGCGGTCGATGGCGTTGGGCGAAACGAACACCACGAGCGCATAACGTTCGAGCGCGCCGAGCGCTTCGCGCAACGGCGCGTCGTCGCGCACGGGGGCGATGGCGATGAGCGGGAAATCGAGCGGCTTGAGGCCGCGTGCGGCGAGCTGCGCGGCAAGCGCGTCCGACTGACCGGCCGGACGGGTGATCACGACCGTGAACGGCTCGGCGGCGTGGTGCGCCGACGGCGTTGCCTCGGCAGCGCTCGCGCCGTCGGCCGGGCCGCCCCACTCATCGGGCTGGGCCGAACCGGGCGTGCCGTCGCGGCGCGGCTGCCAGGGGCTCGTCATCGTCCGCCCGCACCGCTTTCGGGGTTGCCTGAAGCGCGCGTCGAGGGCGCCAGATTCGGCACGTGCTGCTCGGCGGGGCCGGCTTCGGCAAGCGCACGCACGATCTCCAGCGCGCCTTGTGCGATCAGGTCGTCGGCGACCTTGCGGCCCAGTGCGATGGCTTCCTCTACCGTGGCGGGCGCGGCGGCTTCCTCGGCGGCCAGCACCTGGCTCGCGTTGGGCGTGGCGATGGTGCCACGCAGCGCGAGCTTGCCGTCCTGCCACTGCGCGTAGGCCGCGAGCGGCACCGAGCAGCTGCCGCCCAGTGCGCGCGACACCATGCGTTCGGCCTCGACGGCCCTTGCGGTGGCGTCGTGGTGCAGCGGCGCGAGCCATGCGGCGACATCGGCGCGGTCGGCGCGGATCTCGATGCCAAGCGCGCCCTGCCCCGCTGCCGGCAGGCTGTCCTCGGGCGAGAGCAGCGCGCGGATGCGCGAGCCCAGCCCCAGGCGCTTGAGGCCCGCCGCCGCCAGGATGATCGCCGCGTAGTCGCCGCGGTCGAGCTTGGACAGGCGCGTGTCGAGGTTGCCGCGCAGCGGCTTCACGTCGAGATGCGGATAGCGCGCGCGGATCATCGACTCGCGGCGCAGGCTGGACGTGCCGACCACGGCGCCCGGCGGCAGCGCCGCGAGCGAGTCGTAGTCGTTGGAAACGAAGGCATCGCGCGGATCCTCGCGCTCCATGATGGCCGTGAGCGCGAAGCCCTCGGGCAGCTCCATCGGCACGTCCTTGAGCGAGTGGACGGCGAGATCGGCATGCCCGTCGGCCAGCGCCTGCTCCAGTTCCTTGACGAACAGACCCTTACCGCCGACTTTCGACAGCGTGCGATCGAGAATTTGATCGCCACGGGTCGTCATTCCGACGATCTTCACGTCGCAGGATGGATATAATTTGTGCAGCGCAGCTTGAACATGTTCGGCCTGCCACATCGCAAGGCGGCTCTCGCGCGAAGCAATGACCAGCGTGCGCGGTGTGGCTGGCGGTGTGGACGGATCAGGCGCGGATAACGTCTCGGAATTCATGGCAAGCACATCGAATGACGGGTTCGAAAAACAGAATCGGATAACAGGCAATGTTAGCACGCGCCCCTTTTTCCGCTTGCCCGCAAGGCGGGTTTGGGCGGCGAAAAGCCACAAGGCGCGTGCGGCGGCAAGGAAGAGACCAGGCTCATACATGAGTCGTGCCATATGCGCGTAATTCGCGCGCACGACGCCTGCATGGCATTGCCATGACGCGCGCGTTGCTCCATTCTCTCCCTTTCCGTTCGCCGGCCCGGCGTGCGTGCACAGCCGGCACGGCGACGCTGCCCAGCCAGGCCTGCTCCTGCGCTGTCGCTTGATTGGTCTTCAGCATCACCCCGCGCGTTTTGCGCTCCAGGTTGCACCCGAAGTAGTACCTGAGTCGCGGTTCCAGCCGCGGCCATGCAGTTGGCAGTCCCCAAACAAAAAATCTGTCCATCCCCGTGGGCCTGAGTTGGGACGTACGCGCCCGAATGAGGCCCAAGAGGGCAATTGCTGGCTAGTCTTAAGGAAAACATCGTGAAGTCTTCCGGATCGGCGCGCGCAGAGCGCCGCAACAACGCATCGCAGAACGCAACTTCCGCCGCCGACGCGCAGGCGGAAAAATCCACAGGCACGAAGACCACGAAGACAGCGCAAGCCACGACGCAGAGCACCACGCGCAGCGCGGCCGAGTCGGCCAGCGCGCCGAAGGCCGCGAAGGCGTCCAGGGCGGTGAAGGCCGAAAAAGCCGCCAAGGCCGCCAAGCCTGCGAAGGCCGTGAAGGAGCCGAAGGCGCTCAAGCCTGCGAAGCCCGCCAGCACCGCGCGCAATGGCCGCGCGCGCGACGACAAAGACCAGCCGCTGTTCGAAGACATCCGTTACCTGGGCCGCCTGCTCGGCGACGTGCTGCGCGAACAGGAAGGCGACGCCGTGTTCGACGTGGTGGAAACGATCCGCCAGACCGCGGTGCGCTTTCGCCGCGAAGACGACAACACCGCGGCGCTCGCGCTGGAGAAGCAGCTTCGCGCGCTCTCGCCCGAGCAGACCGTGAGCGTCGTGCGCGCCTTCAGCTATTTCTCGCATCTCGCGAACATCGCCGAAGACCGCCATCGCAACCGTCGCCGCCGCATCCACGACCTGGCCGGCTCGGCGCCGCAGGCGGGCACCATCGCGCATTCGCTCGAACGCCTCGCCCAGGCCGGCGCAGCGGCAACGCCCGTGCTCCAGCAGTTTTTCAACGATGCGCTGATCGTGCCCGTGCTCACCGCGCACCCCACGGAAGTGCAGCGCAAGAGCACGCTCGATTCGCAGCACGACGTCGCCCGCCTGCTCGCCGAACGCGACCAGCCGCTCACGCACCGCGAACTTGAGCAGAACGAAGCATTGCTGCGCGCGCGCGTGACCTCGCTGTGGCAGACGCGCATGCTGCGCGACTCGCGCCTGACCGTCGGCGATGAAATCGAGAACGCGCTGTCGTACTACCACACGACCTTCCTGAGCGAGATTCCCGCGCTGTACGGCGAGATCGAAACGCAGCTCAAGGAACATGGTCTCGCCGCACGCCTGCCCGCCTTCCTGCAGATGGGCAGCTGGATCGGCGGCGACCGCGACGGCAATCCGAACGTCACGGCGGCCACGCTCGAAGATGCCAGCGAGCGCCAGGCGCAGGTGATCCTCCAGCACTACCTGGACGAAGTGCACAAGCTGGGCGCGGAACTGTCCGTATCCGACCTGCTCGCGGGCGCGAGCGACGAACTGAAAGCGCTGGCCGACGCCTCGCCCGACCAGTCGCCGCATCGCGTCGACGAGCCGTATCGCCGTGCGCTGATCGGCGTCTACACGCGTCTTGCGGCCAGCGCCCGCGTGCGTCTGGGCGAAGGCGTGGTGGCCGTGCGCAGCGCGGGCCGCAACGCCGCGCCCGTGCGTGCGCAGCCGTACGCCGATGCCGCCGAGTTCTCGCGCGACCTGCGCATCCTGATGGATTCGCTCGCCGAGCATCACGGCGCCTCGCTCGCCACGCCGCGTCTTGCGCCGCTGCTGCGCGCGGTCGAAGTGTTCGGCTTCCACCTGGCGTCGATCGACCTGCGCCAAAGCTCGGACATTCACGAAGCCGTGATCGCTGAGCTGCTCGCGCGCGCGGGCGTCGAAGCCGATTACGCCGCACTCTCCGAAGAAGCCAAGCAAAGCCTGCTGATCGCGCAACTGGCCGATCCGCGCACGCTGCGCTCGCCGTATCTCGACTATTCCGATCTCGTGAAGAGCGAGCTGGGCGTGCTCGAAATGGCGCGCGTGACGCGCGACAAGTTCGGCGCGCGCGCGGTGCGCAACTACATCATCTCGCACACCGAAACGGTTTCCGACCTGCTGGAAGTGATGCTGCTGCAAAAGGAAACCGGCTTGCTGAGCGGTCGCCTTGGCCACGCGGACGATCCCGCGAAGGCCGCGCTGATGGTGATTCCGCTGTTCGAGACCATTCCCGACTTGCGCCACGCCTCGGGCATCATGCGCGACCTGCTCGCGCTGCCGGGCATCGACGGCATCGTCGAGCACTGGGGCAACGAGCAGGAAATCATGCTCGGCTATTCGGACAGCAACAAGGACGGCGGCTTCCTCACCTCGAACTGGGAGCTGTACCGCGCCGAACTCGCGCTCGTCGCGCTCTACAAGCAGCGCGGCATCACGCTGCGCCTGTTCCATGGCCGTGGGGGCACGGTCGGTCGCGGAGGCGGCCCGACCTACAACGCCATCCTCTCGCAGCCGCCGGGCACGGTCGAAGGCCAGATCCGCCTGACCGAACAGGGCGAAGTGATCGCGTCAAAGTTCGGCAATCCGGAGATCGGCCGCCGCAACCTGGAAACGGTGATCGCCGCGACGCTCGAAGCCACGCTGCTGCCGATGGGCAAGCACGCGGGCAGCAACGCGCCGGATCAACTGCCCGCGTTCGAAGAAGCGATGCAAAAGCTCTCCGACGATGCAATGGCCGCGTACCGTTCGCTCGTCTACGAGACGCCGGGCTTCACCGACTACTTCTTCGCCTCGACGCCGATCACGGAAATCGCCGAACTCAACATCGGCAGCCGCCCGGCCTCGCGCAAGCTGCAGGATCCGAAGAACCGCAAGATCGACGACCTGCGCGCAATTCCGTGGGGCTTCTCGTGGGGCCAATGCCGCTTGCTGCTGACGGGCTGGTACGGCTTCGGCAGCGCGGTGTCGACGTATCTCGACGAGGCCGGTAGCGACGCCGAACGCACGCGCCGCCTGGCGATGTTCAAGAAGATGTACAAGAGCTGGCCGTTCTTCTCGAACCTGCTCTCCAACATGGACATGACGCTCGCGAAGACCGATCTCGCAGTGGCGTCGCGCTATGCGCAACTCGTCGCCGACAAGAAGCTACGCAAGCACGTGTTCGAGCGCATCGTCGCCGAGTGGGAACGCACGACGAAGGTGCTCGACGAGATCACGGGTTCGAGCGGGCGTCTGGCCGATAACCCGCTGCTCGCGCGCTCGATCAAGAACCGCTTCCCGTACCTCGATCCGCTCAATCACTTGCAGGTCGAGCTGATCAAGCGCTACCGCGCCGGCGACCCGAGCCCGCGCGTGCGGCGCGGGATTCACCTGACGATCAACGGGATTGCGGCGGGGTTGCGCAATACGGGTTGAGCGTTGTTGTTCTGATTGAGCGAAAAGCCTCGCGGAGTGTCGATCCGCGGGGCTTTTTTGTTTTGGGGCAATAACGAGATGGTTGATTTTGATGCAAAATCGCATCAAATAGTGAATCACGGAGGACATCATGCGAACGACCGTTACGCTGGACGACGCGCTCTATGAGAAGGCGCTGGAAATGGCCGACCCTGGCATGGACAAGTCCGATCTCTTTCGCGAAGCCATCAAGACCTTCGTGCGGGTTCAGGCGGCCAAGCGGCTCGCCGCGTTAGGCGGCAGCCTGCCTGAGATGGCGGATATCCCGCGTCGACGCGACGAGCCGCACACACCATGAACGTGCTCGTCGATTCATCGGTATGGGTTGATCACTTCCGGCACTGCAACGCGACGCTGGTTGAACTCATGGCGTGGGATCGCGCACTGAGTCACCCGCTCGTCGTCGCGGAACTGGCGTGCGGCACTCCGCCCGCGCCGCGCGAGCGCACGCTCAGCGACATAGGCCTCCTGCAAGCTGCCAATCAGATCAGCCTGCAAGAGGTCGTCGCCTTCATCGACCGGGAAAAGCTATACGGATTGGGTTGCGGCCTTATCGACCTAATGTTGCTGGGCTCTGTGTTGATCACGCCGGGCTCGCAACTTTGGACGCTCGATAAGCGGCTCTTTGCGCTCGCCGGACGCTTCGACGTGGCGTACGCCTCGCCCATGCATTGAACCCGTCGTATCGAGCGACATCCCGCTCGCCATGACCTAAATCACGGCGACGCGGCCTCGCGACTTCCCCAGCGCCTGCGCATGGTTACCATGAGCGCCCCGCCGCTCTGCCTTCAGCGCCATGCCCGCCGATCCGAACCTTGAGTCCGTCACGCTGGTCGCCGTCACCGGCGTCGCCGACGCGCATGGCGCCGCGCGCGCCCTGGTCATGAGCCAGCGCGCCCTGCCCGGCGCCCGTGCGCTGCTGTGCTCGCCGGTGCGGCCCGATGGACTGCCGCCGCATATCGAACATCGCGCCATCGCGCCGATGAACTATCACGAATACAGCCTCTTCATGCTGTTCGCGCTCTGGCGGGTCGTGGAGACAGCATTCGCGCTCGTGGTGCAGGACGACGGCTGGGTTCTGGGCCCCGAGAATTGGGACGCCGGGTTTCTTCAATACGACTACATCGGCGCGCCAACGCACCTCGCGCGCATCGATGGCCCGCACGGCCAGCAGTGGCTCGACGGTTTTCGCTGGTGCGCCGGGCCGCACGCGCACGATGACCGGATCATGCCGGTGTACAACGGCGGCTTCAGCCTGCGCAGCCGCCGCATGATGCGCGCCCTGATCGACAATCCGCAGATTCGCGTGGCAATCGCGCCGCCGGACTTCATTGACGGCACGCCTTTGCGCATGCACTGGCTGGGCGACACGTTCAACGAGGACGTACAGCTGAGCGTGCTGCTGCGCGATGCGCTCGAAGCCGTGGGCCTGCGCTTCGCACCGCCCGACGTAGCGCGGCGCTTCGCGCTCGAACATGCGGGGCCGCTGCATGCGGGGATGAACCTGCGCTCGGTGTTCGGCCTGCATAGCCGCATGCGCGCGCTGACGCATCTCGATCCGCCCACGGTGAGCTACGCGATCACGCAGCAAGCGGCAATGCAGACGTTCGGCGAGGCCCAGATCGTCAACGTGCTGCTGGAGCGCGGCTACCAGGTGGCCTTCGCACCCGATGCCGCGCCGGACTGATGCAACGCGTTTTCAGTCGCGCCGCACGCCCTCGATCATCAACGCATCGAGCTTGAACGAGCCGTCGGCCTTCACCGCGAAGTACTGCTTCACCTCGTCGGGCGCGCTCGTCCACATCGAGCGGATCGCCGCCACGCGCTCCGGCGGCGTGCGCATGCGCGCCACCCACGTATCGAAGTCGATATCGATACGCCAGCGCTCGCTCACCGTCACGTCGAAGCCCGCGCGATCGAACATCGCGACCCACTCGTCGGCGCGATAGTCGCGGATGTGCGAGGCGTCGCGCAGCACTTCCACGGCCTGGATATACGTGTCGAACAGCGGATCGTCGATACCCGCGATATCGATGAACTTGAGGCGCCCGCCCGGCTTGAGCACGCGATGCACTTCAGCGAGCGCGCGCGGCACGTCGCGCCAGTGGTGCGCGCTCATGCGGCTGATCGCCCAGTTGAAGCGGGCGTCCTCGAACGGCAGCGTCTCGGCGGCGCCCTGCTGGGTGCGTACGCTGCTCAAGCCACGCTCTTGCGCGGCGGCTTCGACGGTCGCGAGCATCTGCGGCGCGATGTCGTACGCCACCACTTCGCGCACATGCGGCGCAACCGCAAAGCTCGCGTGACCGGCGCCGCAGCCCATGTCCAGCACCGTCGCGTTGCCGCAAGTCGCCGCGAAGGTGGCGGCGAGGTTGTCCAGGTCGGCGCCACTCGCATGGACCTGGCTCGTGAGATAGGCGGCGGCGGTCGAGCCGAAGGCGTCGGCGACCTGATCGTGATGCTTCATCGCATGCTCCTGTTTGCGGGGGATCGGGGGCGATTGGGGGCAATCGGGGAGGATGTGCGCCCCATCTGCCGCTACAATAGAGCCCCATCTGTACCAGTACAAGTTAAGCATTTATTCTGGTATCAACAGCACCTCCCCCGTGACATGAGCACCGATACCCCCGCGCCGTCGCACGACGCCAGCGCCAACAAGACTCTCGACGCCACGCCCGCGCGCGCGCTTGGCGAATTCATCCGCGCCCATCGCGAGCGGCTCTCGCCCGAGGAAGTCGGCCTGCCGCCCGGCCCGCGCCGCCGCACCCCCGGCCTGCGCCGCGAGGAAGTCGCGCAGCTGTGCGGCGTGAGCCCCACCTGGTACACGTGGATCGAGCAGGGCCGCCAGGTGTCGGCGTCGGCGGACGCACTCGCGCGCATCGCCGTCGCGCTGCGCCTGTCGCGCGCCGAACGCGCCTATCTGTTCGAACTGGCTGCCCAGCGCGATCCCGCCGAACCCGACACCCCCGGCGCGGGCGCCGCGCCCGAAACGCTGCTGCAAACCGTGCAGCTGGTAGACGCTCCGGCCTATGTGCTCGATCGCCAGTGGAACGCGCTCGCGTGGAACGCCCACGCCGCCGATCTGTTCACGGGCTGGCTCGACGGCGAGCACGACCGCAATCTGCTGCGTTTCACCTTCACGCAGCCGCTCGGGCGCGAGCTGATCGTCGACTGGGAAACGCGTGCGCGCCGCCTCGCCGCCGAGTTCCGCGCCGATTCGATCCGCCACCTGAACGACGCGCCCACGCGCGCGCTGATCGATTCGCTGCTGGCCACGAGCGACGAATTCGCGCGCTACTGGGCCTCGCAGGACGTGTTCGAGCGCGAGGGCGGACGGCGCGAGTTCAACCATCCTCGCCAAGGCCGCGTCGCCTACGACCAGATCACGCTCAAGCCCGCGCACCGCGAAGACCTCAAGCTGGTCGTCCTGGTGCGGCTCTGAGCACGCGCGCCGCGCCGGCTGCCCCGGGAAGCGGCGCGCGCCAATGGTAAAATCGATAACTTTCCCGCTGCGCGCGGCGCTTTTGCGTTCGCTTGAGCGCCCTGTCGCGCGGCACGCTTTTTCACCGCTCGTTCACGCCCCATCACCATGACGTCCCAACTGCACAAAAAAGGCGAAGCCTGGTCGGCTCGCTTCTCCGAGCCCATGTCGGAGCTGGTCAAACGCTATACGTCGTCGGTCTTCTTCGACAAGCGCCTCGGCCTCGTCGATATCGAGGGCTCGCTCGCGCACGCGTCGATGCTGGCTGCGCAGAAGATCATCTCCGCCGACGACCTCGCCGCGATTGAGAAAGGCATGGCGCAAATCAAGGGCGAGATCGAGCGCGGCGAGTTCGAGTGGAAGCTCGACCTCGAAGACGTGCACCTGAACATCGAAGCGCGCCTGACCGCGCTGATCGGCGACGCGGGCAAGCGCCTGCACACGGGCCGCTCGCGCAACGACCAGGTCGCGACCGACATCCGCCTGTGGCTGCGCGGCGAAATCGACCGTATCGGCGGCCTGCTGGGCGACCTGCGCGGCGCGCTGCTTGACCTGGCTGAACAGCACTCGGGCACGATCATGCCCGGCTTCACCCACCTGCAAGTGGCGCAGCCGGTCACCTTCGGCCATCACCTGCTCGCCTACGTGGAAATGTTCTCGCGCGACGCCGAGCGCATGGTCGACTGCCGCAAGCGCGTGAACCGCCTGCCGCTGGGCGCGGCCGCACTCGCGGGCACGAGCTACCCGATCGACCGTCACGCCGTGGCGAAGACGCTGGGCTTCGACGGCATCTGCGCGAACTCGCTCGACGCCGTGTCCGACCGCGACTTCGCGATCGAATTCACGGCAGCGGCGGCGCTCGTCATGACGCACGTGTCGCGCTTCTCGGAAGAACTGGTGCTGTGGATGAGCCCGCGCGTGGGCTTCATCGACATCGCCGACCGCTTCTGCACCGGCTCGTCGATCATGCCGCAGAAGAAGAACCCGGACGTGCCGGAACTCGCACGCGGCAAGACTGGCCGCGTGAACGGCCACCTGATGGGCCTGCTCACGCTGATGAAGGGCCAGCCGCTCGCGTACAACAAGGACAACCAGGAAGACAAGGAGCCGCTGTTCGATACCGTCGATACGGTCGCGGACACGCTGCGCATCTTCGCGGAAATGGTCGCGGGCATCACGGTCAAGGCCGATGCGATGCGCGCAGCCGCCCTGCAAGGCTTCTCGACGGCCACCGACCTGGCCGACTACCTCGTGAAGAAGGGCCTGCCGTTCCGCGACGCACACGAAGCCGTGGCGCACGCCGTGCGTATCTGCGTAGACCGCAACTGCGACCTGGCCGACCTCACGCTCGACGAAATGCGCAGCGAACTGCCCGCAGTCGCGCACCTGCTCGCCGACGACGTATTCGAAGTGCTGACGCTCGAAGGCTCGGTGTCCGCGCGTAACCATCCGGGCGGCACCGCACCGGAGCAGGTTCGTGCAGCAGTGGCGGCCGCGCGTGCTGCGCTGAAGTAAGCCAACCGGCAAGCTGCATCCCGAAACGGGGCGCGCGACGTTTCATCGTCGCGCGCCCCGTTTTTTTATCCGCGCGTCGCGAGGCGCGCTGTATCCGCACGATCTACCTGCCCGCTGTACCCGCCCCAAATTGTGCGAAGTGTGTGCCCGCCGCACGGGGCCAGGCGACTATCATCTTTTGCAGAAGCCGACTCTGTCATCGTATTGTTAAAGGGTTGCCCGTCGCGCACCGACGTGCCCCTTGCAAACCCTCTGCACGCACACATGATCGTCCGCCCTCACCTCCAATGGTTCCGCATGCTGCTGGCGTGGCGCGGCTCCGTGCTGCCGCAACTGCTGCCGCGCCTCTTTATCGTGCTGTGCCTGTCGTTCGTTGCCGTTGCGGCGCACGATCACATCCTGCGCGTGACGGTGAACCTGAGCACCGTGCCGTTTTCACTGATCGGCATTGCGCTCGCGGTTTTTCTCGGCTTTCGCAACAACGCCAGCTACGACCGCTACTGGGAAGGCCGCAAGCTGTGGGGGCAACTGCTCAACGAAACGCGCTCGCTCACGCGCGAGGCGCTGACGCTGCCGCACGCAGGCGAGCGCAACGACGCCGTCACGCGGGCGCGCGAACTCGTCACCGTGCTTGGCGCCCTGCCGCACGCCCTGCGCCATCAACTGCGCCACACCGACCCGCAAACCGATCTCGAACGGATCCTGCCGCCTGCCCTGCTCGCGCGCGTGATGGCCTCGCGGTTCCGGCCCATGACCTTGCTGCTGTGCGCCTCCGAATGGGTGCGCAACGAGACGCGCGAAGGCCGCATCGACGGCTACGCGGTGCTCGCGTTCGAGCGCAACCTGAACGGCCTTTCCGATGTGATCGGCGGTTGCGAGCGCATCGCCACGACGCCGCTGCCGTTCGCCTACACGGTGATGATCCACCGCACGGTCTACTTCTTCTGCGCACTGCTGCCGTTCGGCCTGGTGGACAGCATCGGCGCGCTCACGCCGATATTCGCGGTGTTCGTCGCGTATGCCTTCATGGCGCACGAAGCGATCGCCTCGCAGATCGAAGATCCGTTCGGCACCGAGGACAACGACCTCGCCTTGAGCGCGATGTCCACCTATATCGAGGCCGCATTGCACGACCTGCTCGGCGATCCGACGACGCTGCCCGTGCACATGCCCGAGGATTTCGTCATCGATTGAGGCGCGGCCCGGCCATCTGAAGCGCAAAACAAAACAGGCGTGAATCGCAGAGATTCACGCCTGTTTTTCATGGGGGTTTCGCAGCAGCGGATAACAGTGACTAGCGGTTATTGACCGTCTCCGACAGGCGCTTGAGCGTCGCGAGACGCGCACCCAGCAGGTCAAGCCGCGCATGTTCATCGACGAGCGGCGTAGTCGCATCGCGATACCCGCGCCACGCGGCCTGCGCACGCGCCACCGAAGGCCGCGCATGTTTCGGCATACGTGCGTAGAGCTGACGGTAGTAGCGGTCGAGGTCGTAGCTCACGTGCTCGCAGCGCGCGTCGGCGCTACAGGGGCGTGCGCGCACCGGCTTGCCCGTCGCCGTCGCCAGCTCGCCGCGCAGCGCGAGCGCGCGGTCGCGCACCGGTTGCAGGCGCATATCGGCTTCGTAAAGCTGGTACGACGAGCCGCTGGACGTCGCGAACGCAGCACCGAGCATCGTGTCCTCGGCGTCGCGCCAGGCCACCCACTTCTGCTGGCTCGTGCGCCAGCGACGCTGCTGCGCGGGTGGCACCTTCGACAACAACTGCGCGAGCGCGGCGTCGGCGGCCGCGCGCCAGGCCGTGCGCGCATCGTCCATGCACTGCACCTGCCCCGGCGTCGACGACCGATCCGCGCGCGCAAGACACGCACGCATGCCCGCGTCGATCGGATCGGCCGCCGAGACTTCGGCGTGCGCGGACGGCACGAGCGGCGTGACGAGGCACTGCGCCGCCAGCAGCGCAGCGGCCGCAAACGCCCGCACGGATCCTCGCAAAACCTGCACCGTCATGCCGCCTGCCTCCGCGTTCAGGCGCGCACGCAATCCACGAAGTACTCGATGCGGCCGTTGATGGTCTCGCCCACGAGTCCGTGGATGTCGGTGTGGAAGCCCGGGAAGCGCTCGTTGAATTCGCGCGCGAACTTGAGGTAGTTCACGATCGTCTTGTTGAAGCGCTCGCCCGGAATCAGCAGCGGAATGCCCGGCGGGTAAGGCGTGAGCAGGATCGACGTGACGCGGCCTTCGAGTTCGTCGATGGCCACGCGATCGATCTCGCGGTGCGCAAGCTTGGCGAACGCGTCGGACGGCTTCATCGCCGGTTCCATCGTCGACAGGTACATCTCGGTCGTCAGGCGCGCGATGTCGTTGGCGCGGTAGACGCTGTGGATCTGCTGGCACAGGTCGCGCAGGCCCACGCGCTCGTACATCGGATGCTGCGCGACGAACTCGGGCAGCACGCGCCATAGCGGCTGGTTGTTGTCGTAGTCGTCCTTGAACTGCTGCAGCTCGGTCACCATCGAGTTCCAGCGGCCCTTCGTGATGCCGATCGTGAACATGATGAAGAACGAATACAGGCCGGTCTTCTCGACGATGATGCCGTGCTCGGCCAGGTACTTCGTGACGATTGCGGCCGGAATGCCGGTCTCGCCGAACTCGCCGTCCACGTCCAGACCCGGCGTGACGATGGTCGCCTTGATCGGGTCGAGCATGTTGAAGCCTTCGGCGAGATTGCCGAAACCGTGCCAGTGGTCGTTCGGGCGCAGGATCCAGTCCTCGCGCGAACCGATGCCTTCTTCGGCCAGATCATCCGGGCCCCAGACCTGGAAGAACCAGTCGTCGCCGTATTCGGCGTCGACCTTGCGCATGGCGCGGCGGAAGTCGAGCGCTTCGGCGATCGACTCTTCCACCAGCGCCGGGCCGCCCGGCGCTTCCATCATCGCGGCGGCCACGTCGCACGACGCGATGATCGCGTATTGCGGGCTCGTGGACGTGTGCATCAGGTACGCCTCGTTGAAACGATGGCGGTCGAAGGCGCTGTCTTCGGAGTCCTGCACGACGATCTGCGAAGCCTGCGAAATGCCGGCGAGCAGCTTGTGCGTCGAGTGCGTCGCGAACACGAGCGCCTTGGTGCGCGGACGGCCCGCGCCGATCGCGTGCATGTCCTGGTAGAACTCGTGGAACTCGGCGTGCGGCAGCCAGGCTTCGTCGAAGTGCAGCGTGTCGAGCATGTCGCCGAGCAGATCCTTGATCATCTCGACGTTGTAGACCACGCCGTCGTAGGTGCTCTGCGTGATCGTCAGGATGCGCGGCTTGACGTTCGGGTTCTTCGCGAGCGCTTCACGGGCGAACGGGTTCGCCTCGATCTTCTTGCGGATGTTTTCCGGCTTGAACTCGTCGCGCGGGATCGGGCCGATGATGCCGAAGTTGTTGCGCGTCGGCGTGAGGAACACGGGAATCGCGCCCGTCATCGTGATCGCGTGCAGGATCGACTTGTGGCAGTTGCGGTCGACCAGCACGATGTCGCCCGGCGCAACCGTGGCGTGCCAGACGATCTTGTTCGACGTGGACGTGCCGTTGGTCACGAAGAACACGTGGTCGGCGCTGAAAATGCGCGCGGCGTTGCGCTCCGACGCCGCGACCGGGCCGGTGTGATCGAGCAGCTGGCCGAGTTCTTCCACGGCGTTGCAGACGTCGGCGCGCAGCATGTTCTCGCCGAAGAACTGGTGGAACATCTGGCCCAGCGGGTTCTTCAGGAACGCGACGCCGCCCGAGTGACCCGGGCAATGCCACGAGTACGAACCTTCGTCGGCGTACTTGACGAGTTCCTTGAAGAACGGCGGCGACAGCGCGTCGAGGTACACCTTCGCTTCACGGATGACGTGGCGCGCCACGAACTCCGGCGTGTCCTCGAACATGTGGATGAAGCCGTGCAGCTCGCGCAGGATGTCGTTGGGCAGGTGGCGCGAGGTGCGCGTTTCGCCGTACAGGAAGATGGGGATGTCGGCGTTGCGCTTGCGCACCGCTTCCATGAACGCGCGCAGCGCGACGATCGCGGGCGCGTGCTCCGGCGCTTCGCCGTCCGCGCCTTCCACGTAGGGCAGCAGCTCATCGTCGTCGATCGACAGGATGAAACACGCGGCGCGGCTCGACTGCTGCGCGAACGACGTCAGGTCGCCGTAGCTCGTCAGCCCGAGGACTTCCGCGCCCTCTTTCTCGATGGCTTCGGCCAGTGCCCGGATGCCGGAACCCGAGATGTTCTCGGAGCGAAAGTCTTCGTCGATGATGACGACGGGAAAACGAAACTTCATGGGGCGATTCTCCAAAAGAAACGACCGCTGCATGTAACGCGCAGCGGCCCCCGTATGTCGTGTAACCAGTGGGTTAAGTGCGCTCGAACGTCAGGTCTTCGGCAGCGTGACGCCGTGCTGGCCTTGATACTTGCCGCCGCGATCCGCGTAAGACACTTCGCAGACCTCGTCGCTCTCGAAGAAGAGGACCTGGGCTACGCCTTCGTTCGCGTAGATTTTGGCAGGCAAAGGTGTCGTATTCGAGAATTCGAGCGTCACGTAGCCTTCCCACTCGGGTTCGAACGGCGTGACGTTCACGATGATGCCGCAGCGCGCATAGGTGGACTTGCCCAGACACACCGTCAGGACGCTGCGCGGGATGCGGAAATACTCGACCGTGCGCGCGAGGGCGAACGAATTGGGCGGAATGATGCAGACGTCGCCCTTGAAGTCCACGAACGACTTTTCGTCGAAGTTCTTCGGATCGACGATGGTCGAGTTGATGTTCGTGAAGATCTTGAATTCGTCGGCGCAGCGGATGTCGTAGCCGTAGCTGGACGTGCCGTAGCTCACGATCTTGCGGCCATCTTCCGACATGCGGACCTGGTCGCGCGCGAACGGCTCGATCATGTTCTGCTCTTCGGCCATGCGCCGGATCCACTTGTCGGATTTGATTGCCATGTTGCTCGCTGCGGTCCAGTAAAAAAACGGGGAACGAAAAAGAAAAATGTTCGCGAAGCCCGCCAGCAGCCCGTGGGCCGGGGCGTTGCCTTGCGAAAGGCGACTATTTTACGCGATGTGAGTCGGTCTGCCTGGAAGTGCGCTTCGAATGCGATTCCATGACGCGTTAGCGTGGCTTTCGGCCACGTTAACGCCCTGTTGCAGGCGGCTTACGGGACTTCCTGCTGTGCAGTGACGCCCAGCCCGCGATACCTATTGCACCTTGATCACGCCACACGCGAGCGCGGCGCCGGTGCCGCGCTGCGGGTAGGCGTACGGGTCGATCGCGTCGTGATGCACGATCACCGCGCGCTGCAGCACCGAGCGCACGCCGTCGAGCGACACGTCCGTCGCGACGAGAAAGCCGGTGGCCACGCCATTGGAATCCGCATGAATATTGCCGAGGTCGCCCGCGACCCGCGCGCCGGGCTTCAGACGTTCGGCCGCGGGTGCGAAGACCGCGCCCGCGCTGGACGCGTCGGTCGCGTTGCAATCGCCGCGCTCGTGCACCTGCAAGGCATGGTCGGAATCGGGCGGCAGACCGGCGAGGTTGTAGCTCACCTGGACGCCGTCCGAATGCTCGACGAACGACACGGTGCCGCGCACCTGATTGCCGACGGTGGGCTGCAACTGCGTGCCCGCACGCTTGTCCTGCTGGCCCATGAAGCTCGTGCAGCCACCCAGCAGCATGCACGTAGCCACGGCCACCAGGACTGCGTTTCCCGCCTGCCTGTCGTTTCCTTTAACCATGCGTTCCTCTTGCCGGCGAGCAGCCGCCCCGTGCGGCTGTCGATCCGAACCCATCAATCCCACATGATACCGCGCAGGCGCGCCCTCGCGGGCCTTGTGTGGCCCCGTTATGCGCGCAAACGCGCACGCCGCGAGCCTTGACATGCAAGGCGCACGCGGCATGCCACCCAAACCGCGTAACGGGCGGTAAAACGCAGGCCGGCGAGACTCAGGTGTTCTGCACGACGATGGTCGGGAATTTCGAGCTCATGTCGCGCGAGCGCTCGGCAATCTGGATCGCCACGCGGCGTGCGATGGCCTTGTAGGTGTTCGCCACGGCGCTGTCGGGTGCGGCCACGACCGTCGGCGCGCCCGAATCGGCCTGCTCGCGAATCGAGATATCGAGCGGCAGGCTGCCGAGCACCTCGACGCCATACTCCTTGCCCATGCGCTCGCCGCCGCCCGCGCCGAAGATATGTTCGGCGTGACCGCAGTTCGTGCAGACGTGCACGGCCATGTTCTCGACGATGCCGAGAATCGGGATGCCCACCTTCTCGAACATCTTGAGGCCCTTCTTCGCGTCGAGCAGCGCAATGTCCTGCGGCGTCGTCACGATCACGGCGCCCGTCACCGGCACGCGCTGCGAGAGCGTGAGCTGGATGTCGCCCGTGCCCGGCGGCATGTCGACCACCAGATAGTCGAGTTCGCGCCAGTTCGTCTGCCGCAGCAGCTGTTCGAGCGCGGAGGTCGCCATCGGGCCGCGCCAGACCATCGGGTTGTCCTGGTCGACCAGGAAGCCGATCGAGTTGGCCTGCACGCCGTGGCCTTCGAGCGGGTTCATCGACTGGCCGTCGGGGGATTCGGGGCGACCCTCGATGCCCAGCATCATCGGCAGCGACGGGCCGTAGATATCGGCGTCGAGCACGCCCACCGACGCGCCTTCGGCCGCCAGCGCGAGCGCCAGGTTCACCGCCGTCGTGCTCTTGCCGACGCCGCCCTTGCCCGAAGCCACGGCGACGATGTTCTTTACGTTCGGCAGCAGTTTCACGCCGCGCTGCACCGTATGCGCGGTGACCTCGAAGCGCACGTTCACACGGCTCGCCTTCACGCCGGGCACCGCGGCAAGCGCGGCCTCGACCTGCGTGCGAATCGCGTCGTACTGGCTCTTTGCCGGGTAGCCGAGCACGATCTCGACGTCAACCGTTTCGCCGTCGATCGCGACGTTGCGCACGCCCTTGGCGTTCGTGTAGGGACGGCCGGTGTTCGGATCCGTGAGGGCCGCCAGCGCGGCGTCCACCAATGCCCGATCAATGCTCATTGAAACTCCGTGGGGATAAACGACCCGGCGTTGCGGGCGGCCCATGAGGTGCCGCCTAGACGCCGTAAATCGAAAGAAATTGTTAAGCTGGATTGCGCAAATTCCTGCGGCAGGGCACGCTTCGCGGCAACAGCTTTTTCGCGCCAGGCCGGCGCCTTTTCGAGGCGCTCAAGCCGTCATTGTAGTAGCTGCCGCCGTGCGCCGTCCTATGACCCTGAACCCAGTCGGGGCCGCCGAACGGCACAACGCAGCCTTCCCGTTTCACTCAAGAGAGGATTGAAAATGAACACAAGAATCTTGACCCGCCTTTCCGTCTTCGCCGTAGCAGGCGCGCTCGTTGCAGGCTGCGCGACCCAGCAAGGCACGAACACGGCCGTCGGCACCGGCGTCGGTGCAGGTACGGGCGCCGCGATCGGCGCGATCTTCGGCGGCGGCAAGGGCGCGGCGATCGGCGCTGGTGCAGGCGCGCTGGTCGGCGGCATCACCGGCTACAACTGGCAGGCGATCCACAACAAGCTGTCGGGCGCCACCAAGGGCACCGGCACGCAGATCACCGAGCAGCCGGACGGCTCGCTCAAGCTCAACATCCCGAGCAACGTGACCTTCGACACCAACAGCTACGCGATCAAGCCGTCGTTCGCGCCGGTGCTCGACCAGGTCGCGCAGACGCTGCAGCAGAACCCGGAAGTCGTCGCGCAAGTGGTCGGCCATACGGATAACACCGGCCAGCCGGCGTACAACCAGACGCTGTCGGTCAACCGCGCACAGAGCGTGGTCAACTACCTGGCCGGCCGCGGCATCCCGATGCAGCGCATGGCAGCCGAAGGCCGTGGCGACACCCAGCCGATCGCCGACAACAGCACGGAAGCGGGCCGCACCGCCAACCGCCGCGTGGAAATCTACCTGCGCGCAACCTCGCAGCATCAGCAGTAAGCGCGGCGATATCCGGTCGCCTGCCAATGCAGGCACCGGATAAAACAGCGACAGGACAGACAGAACAAACGGGACGGCTGCAACGCCGTCCCGTTTGCGTTTGAAGTTGGCATTTGAAGCGTGCCGCATCGTTCTTCAACGCCTTGCCGCATGGCCTTCGCCGGGAATCGAAAAAAATTTCGAACTCTCGTGAAATGGCGCGGTCTGTCTTTACGGTACGTGTGCGGTCATGCCGCCGCGTCACCATTCTCCTCTTGTCGTTGTTGCTCCGGGGCCATCCTGCCCCGGTTTTTTTTGCCCGCGATTTGCGCGCCTCTCGTGGGAATCGCGTGCGAATCCAGCGTGAAAGCCGCGCCGCAATCGCATTTCGATCCAGCAGGCATTGCCCTGCGCCGTCGCCACGGCGCGCCGGGGCCCGGACGCGTCGCGCCCCCGCCCTGCTAAAATCGCCGTTTCCCCCCGCAACATCGGACGTCCAACCACTTATGTCAGCACCCGCCACCGACCTCGCCGCCGGCGCCTCCAGCGTTCAGAGCGGCCGCCAGATTCTCGTCACGTCTGCCCTGCCGTATGCGAACGGCCAGATCCACATTGGTCATCTGGTCGAATACATCCAGACGGACATCTGGGTTCGCGCGCTGCGAATGCATGGCCACGAGGTCTACTACGTCGGTGCCGACGATACCCACGGCACGCCCATCATGTTGCGCGCCGAGAAGGAAGGCCTTACGCCGCAGCAACTGATCGCGCGCGTCTGGCAGGAGCATAAGCGCGACTTCGACAGCTTCGGCATTTCCTTCGACAACTACTATTCGACCGATTCGGACGAGAACCGCGTGCTCTCGGAATCGGTGTACCTGGCGCTCAAGGAAGCGGGCCTGATTGAGACGCGCGACATCGAGCAGGCCTACGATCCGGTCAAGAACATGTTCCTGCCGGATCGCTTCATCAAGGGCGAATGCCCGAAGTGCGGCGCGAAAGACCAGTACGGCGACAACTGCGAAGTGTGCGGCGCGACCTACGCCCCCACCGACCTGAAGAACCCGTACTCGGTGGTCTCGGGCGCGACGCCGATCCGCAAGACCTCGACGCACCACTTCTTCCGCCTTTCCGACCCGCGCTGCGAGCAGTTCCTGCGCGGCTGGGTGGCAGGCCTCGCACAGCCGGAAGCGACCAACAAGATGCGCGAGTGGCTCGGCGACGCGGGCGAATCGAAGCTCGCCGACTGGGACATCTCGCGCGATGCGCCCTACTTCGGCTTTGAGATCCCGGGCGCGCCGGGCAAGTACTTCTATGTGTGGCTGGACGCGCCGGTGGGCTACTACGCGAGCTTCAAGAACCTCGCCGAAAAGCGCGGCATCGACTTCGACGCCTGGGTGAAGCCCGGCTCGAAGACCGAGCAGTACCACTTCATCGGCAAGGACATCCTGTACTTCCACACGCTGTTCTGGCCGGCGATGCTCGAATTCTCGGGCCATCGCACGCCGACCAACGTGTTCGCGCACGGCTTCCTCACGGTGGACGGCGCGAAGATGTCGAAGTCGCGCGGCACCTTCATCACGGCGGAAAGCTACGTCACGACGGGCCTGAACCCCGAGTGGCTGCGCTACTACTTCGCCGCGAAGCTCAACAGCACGATGGAAGACCTCGACCTGAGCCTCGACGACTTCCAGGCGCGCGTGAACAGCGACCTCGTCGGCAAGTACATCAACATCGCCAGCCGTGCAGCGGGCTTCCTGATCAAGCGCTTCGAAGGCCGCGTGCAGGACAGCGCGATGAACCATCCGCTGCTGGAGCAGATGCGCGCCGCGATCCCGCAGATCGCCGCGCACTACGAAGCCCGCGAGTACAGCCGCGCGCTGCGCCAGACGATGGAACTCGCCGATGCGGTCAATGGCTACGTCGATACGGCCAAGCCGTGGGAACAGGCCAAGGATCCGGCCAACGCCGTCGCGCTGCATGAGACGTGCAGCGTGAGCCTGGAAGCATTCCGTCTGCTCTCGCTCGCGCTCAAGCCGGTGCTGCCGCAACTGGCCGAAGGCGTCGAGCAGTTCCTCGCCATCGCGCCGCTCACGTGGGCCGATGCGGGCCGCGCGCTCTCGTCGCAACAGCCGATCAATGCGTACAAGCACCTGATGACGCGCGTCGATCCGAAGCAGATCGAAGCGCTGCTGGCCGCCAACCGCGATTCGCTGCAGGCGACCGATGCGGGCGCCGCTGCCGCAGCCGATGCGAACAAGAAGTCGAAGGCCTCGAAGGAAGCGAAGAAGGCCGCCGCAGAGCCTGAAACGCCCGAAGTCATCTCCATCGACGACTTCGCGAAGATCGACCTGCGCGTGGCGCTGATCGTCGACTGCAATATCGTCGAAGGCTCGGACAAGCTGCTGCAACTCACGCTCGACGTGGGCGAGGAAAAGACCCGCAACGTGTTCTCGGGCATCCGTTCGGCCTACAAGCCGGAAGACCTCAAGGGCAAGCTCACGGTGATGGTCGCGAACCTCGCGCCGCGCAAGATGAAGTTCGGCATGTCGGAAGGCATGGTGCTCGCGGCATCGGCTAAGGACGAGAAGGCCGAACCGGGCCTCTACATCCTTGAACCGCACAGCGGCGCGAAGCCGGGCATGCGCGTGCGCTAAGGCAGCAAGGCGACATCAGCAACAAAAAAGCACACCACGCGGTGTGCTTTTTTTTGTGCATCAGTTGTACGTGAAATTCACCGTGGCGGTCGTCGTAATCGAGCCGGCCGTCATCGCGCCGATCCGGTACAACTGCGCGACCATCGGAATCGTCATTGAATTGGTCGCGTCCACCGTGCCGAGATTGATCGCGCTATTGAGCGTAATCGGCGTGCCCGTCGTCGCGCCGACGGCGCTGGCCTGCAGCAGCTGCACGCCTATCTGCGTCGCCGTGCCGGTGTTCTTGAGCACGCTTGCCACAGTGTCCATCGTGCCAGCCACGTTCATCGACACCTTGGCGCTCGTCGTGCAATCGGTCAATTGCATATTGAACGCCTGGGGGTTCTTCGTCGCGCCGACGGCGGGAAAGTCAGCAACCGATGCCGAGCCGAGATTGATGGTCTGGTTGGCCGTCGTGCTGTCGATCGTACATGACGCCGGCAGGATCGTACCGCTGAAAGTCAGCGTGGCGTCCGCGGCGAATGCCCCTGTCGTCGCCACCGACGCGAGGATGGCCACGGCTGTTGTGAGCTTGTGCATGGTGAATGTCGTTCCCTTGTAGATGCGTCACGGGTGGCCGGCTTACTGATACGAGACCGTCAGCGTCATCGTTGCGTTGGCGGGGCCGGGCGTGATCGTGCCCGTCCGGTAATAGCGCGCCGTGAGCGGCACCGTGTAGTCTCCGCCAGCCGTGGGGCTAAAGCCGCTCAGCGTCTGCAGCGACGCAAGCGGAAATACACCGCCCGATGCATTGAACAACTGGATGCCGACGCCGCTCGCCGAAGGACTCCCGTTCAGCGCGGCAACATTCGTCGCCACAGTGCCGCCCGTCGGGTCGATCCGATACTGGATGCTATGCAGTTGGCCCGCCTGCGTGCCCGAAACGGCCGTGCCTGCCGGACAGTTGAGGATCTGGACGTTAAACGACGCCGGCCGCGGTGAAAGCGAACCCACTGCGGGGAAGTCCGCCGGCACGAACGTGCCCATCGGGATACTGACGTCAGGCGTCGTGCAGGTCAGCGGCACGATATTGACCGGCGTAATCACGTAGGAATCGATCAGGTTATATAACGGGCCGTCCGAGTTCGGAAAAGCCTGGGCGACGACGCCCCCCGAAACCGTGCCGCCCACCGAGACCGTGCCCGACTTGACGAGTGCGACCTGTACCTGGGCGCCCATCGACCATGTGGCGGTCATGCCTGTATAGGCCTTGCCGCCATACGGCCCGAACCATCCGTACCAGCCGGCGTTCGCGGTATATGTCCTGCCCGCGACGACGATCCCGACGCCGGCGACATTCGTTTTGTAGACGGTGTAGGTGTAGGTCAGCCCGGTAGACGCGCCAACATTCGGCCCCAGCTGAATCCCCACGCCCAGGATCCCCCCGGACGATGAGCAGTTCCAGAGATTCGACGATGCCGGAGAAGTAACCCAATTCGTCAGCAGCGATCCAACGGGCGCATCCCTGGGCACGGAAACGCTGGCGGGTAGCGTCAACGTAAAGCTTTGCCCGCCACCTGAAGAACACCCGGCAAATGCACGCCCGCACAAAAGCAGCGATAGCACCTGGACCAGGCAGAGCAGCAGCAGGCTCATATGCCGGTTCGGATTGGGTCTGGTAGAAAACATAGTATTGAACGTCCGCATTGATATTCCGCCGGCAGCTGGCATGTGCATTCGCATGCGTTGCCGACGTCTATTTGCTTTACCTCTGGGTTCACTGACACGCCGCGTCGGCAAACACCGTCTCCGCCGGCTTGCCCTTGACCGCGACGGGCAGCGAATAGCGCAGCTTGCAGCTCTGCCCGACACCCTCGCCCCACTTCACCGTGAGATCGCCGCCCGCCGACTTGCTGTAGAACATCGCGCGGCTGCCCTGACTCACCGTGCCAACGTTGTTGCCCTGCGCATCGAGCACGTCCGCACCGAACGGCACGGCGTCGCCGCCCAGACGGCGCACGCGCATCACCACGGCCTGGCCGCGATTCACGGTGTCGAACTTCACCTTCACCACGGCGCCCGCCGTCGGCGCGAAATGCTGCTCGGTGCTCTTGAGTTGCACGCCCATCGGCAGGCCCATCGTGTCGATTTCCACGTTGTTCAGCGTGTAGGGACGCATGCCCGCGATCGCCGCATGACCTTGCGTATCGACGCGCACGCCAGGCGAAGTCGCCACGCGCGCCCCCACGGCATCCTTCGCGTCGATGACCGCGAACGTGTCGCCCGTCTGCGACGTGAGCGCGACCCCGCCGGGGAAGGCGATGACCGTGCCGGCGATGCCCGCACCCGCCTGGGTGTAGCCGTTGCCCGTGCCCGCGTTGGCGCGAAGCTGCGTGAACGGCGCGAGATAGCCCGCGTTGGCATTGATGCTTGCGCCATTGCTGGTGTTGCTCGTGTAGCCCGCGGTGACGCCGTAGTTGAAGGCGTTGTCCTTGCCCGCCGTACCCGTGAAGGTTTCCTGGACCTGGTCGGTGCGATTGAGCGAATCGTGGGTGTAGCTCGTCGTCGTGTTCAGGGTCTTCGAGCCGATATCCAGCGGGATATTCAGGTTCAGCATCACGCGGTTGTCCCAGCGCGCGGTGCCCACGTCGATTTCGCGCGAAGCCGACACGCCCACGCCAACACGGCGAATATTCGTGTTGTAGCCCACCTGGTACGAGGTGTCGCGCCCGCCCTTGTTCCAGTAGTTCTGCGTGAAGCCCGATGCATAGAGCGAGCCCCAGTCGCCCAGGCTCTGGTTCACCGTGAGCTGCAAACGGCCCTTCTGCACGCTGTTGTTGACGAACGCCGTGCCATTCAGCCCGGCGTCCCGCAACGCCATGGCGTCCGCATAGCTCAGGAAGCCGCTCGTCGAATAGCGATACGCCGCCAGCGTGAGATTGGTGTTGGTCGGCTCAATCAGGCGCGAGTACGACAGCCGCAGGCTCTGGCCGTTGCGGCTCGGTGCATGGGGAATATTGCTGTTGGCCTGGGTCACGTCCGCCGAGAACGCGCCGATCGGCGTATTGAGCGCCGCGCCCGCCGCCGCGGAAAAATAGTCCTGCCCCGCGATCGTGCCGCCGTATAGCGTGATCAGGTTGTTCAGGCCGTGCTGTACGCTGGCCTCGAACACGAACGGATGGCTGTTGAGGCTCGTATTGCGGTACTGGCCCGCCGCGATGTTGTAGCGCCAGCGGCCCGCACGCAGCGCATTCACCGGCGCGGCATACGGCACCACCGAAACGTGCTGGCTGCCGTCAGCTTCGGTCACGACCACCTGAAGGTCGCCGCCATAGCCCGTCGGATAGAGATCGTTGAACTCGAACGGCCCCGGTGCAACCGTGGTCTCGTAGATGATGTTGCCGTTCTGGCGCACCACCACATGCGCGTTGCTGTTCGCGATGCCGCGGACGGTCGGCGCGTAACCGCGCTGCGAATCCGGATACATACGGTCGTCGGTGGCGATCTGGCCGCCGCGCACGCCGAACGAATCGAAGACCGCGCCGTCGGTATAGGAATCGCCCAGCGTCAGCTGGCTCTTGATCGGCGTGAACGAGCGCTGCAGATACGTCTGCATGCTCTGCAAGTGCGTACCGCCGCCGTTCGAAGTGGTGACGTTGCCGTTGTAGCGAAAGCGCCATGCGCCCAGGTTCGCGCCCGCGATCATGCCCAGATAGCCCTGGGTGGTCGACAACCCGCTGCCTTCCGTGTGGTAGACATTGGCGTTGTACTGGAACGTGGCCGCCGGCACGCCGTCGTCCCAGAACTTCGGATCGACCCAGCCACGCGCGTTGCGGCTCAGCGCCGCCTGCGGGATGCTCAGGTCGAGGCGCTGTTCACCCATGTCGAAGGTGGCGCTCGCCTGCGGGATCAGGTCGGACAGGAACGCACCGGCGTGATTCGCCGCATCGAGCTTTGCGCGCGCTGCATCGGGAAGACGCATCACGTCCACGCCCGCGCGCTGCAACAAATCGCCATCGAACAACGGCTGCGCGCCATGGCCGGCACCACCGGCCTCGCGCAAGGTCACGTCGGTCATGCCGATCCACACGCCGTTCACGTAGAGCGCGGTGCGATACTGCCCCGCCGCCGCTACGTTGCCCTTGTCGAAACGGCTGATGTCGATTTTCGACGCGCCCGATCCGCTCAGGAATTGCGAGTTGAATTCGACGGCGGTGGGTTCGACGGCGGCAGGTTCGACTTTGGTTGCCGGCTCCGGCGCGGCTGGCAACGGCCCGGTCACGCTCAACGGCAGGAGCCCGATGGGCGCGGTCGGCGTGAGTGCGTTGCCGGAAGCGGACAGCGCGACATTGCCGACCGCGACGTTCGACGCGGACTCGGCGTTGCGGGTTGGCGCCACCGACGAGGGCGCCGGCAGGACTTCCTGCGCAGGCTCTTGCGCCAGCGTCAGTCCCGACTGTGCGGCAGCCAGTTCCGCCGCGCCATCTGCCTTCGCATGCGACGCCATGAAGGCGAGCAGCACAGCGACGCTGGCCTGGCTCAGGGCCAGCGAATCGGCATGGGGGAACCTGGAAGACGATCTAGATTTGTACTTGTCCATGTTGAGCCGAATTCCGGGGTAGGTTCGCCCCTACCGATGCGCTGCGTCATCAGTAACGGGCTTACTACCTCGACGGGAAAGCAGGTATCCGACAGCCACGATCAAGCCAAAACTCATTCGCAGCACGAAGTAATCTCAAAACACAGGGCAGTGACCGGGCCGCGCCACCGAAGCCTATTTCAGCGCGGACTCGTGCTTGACCGGCCCACCATAGTCGTTGAGCGTGGTGAACGAAACCTTGCCGCTCGCCGCAGGCGCGCCGGTGAGCGGCAGGCTCGCCTGGCCGCCCGGCGCCACCATGTTGCCTTCCTCGAACTTCGGCGCATGCTCGCCCTCGCCGACATGCGCCTCGATGATCGTCACGTGATAGGCCGTGGGGTTCGCAACCTCCAGCACCGGCTTGCCATTGAGGGTACCGAGATGCCAGTTCAGCTTGCCCGGCGCATCGTCGGCATTGCCCGGCAATCCGGCCGGGCGAAAAAAGAACTTCAGGCGCGAACGAAACGCCAGTTGCACGAAGTTCTGGCCCACCTCGCCGGCTTTCGGCTTGGGCGGCACTTCGAGCAAGTTGAACCAGAACAGCGTTTCGCGATCCTTGGGCAGCGCCTCGCCCGTGTACGCAATGCGGATGGTCTGCGACTTGTCGGGGTCGATGCGCGCAAGGGGGGGCGTGAGCACGAACGGCAGATCGAGCGTGCTGGGGTCGGCCTTGGGATCGCCCTTGTCGAGCCACACCTGGGTGAGCGCCGGCGACTTGCCGACGTTCGACAGCTTGAGCGTCACTTCGCTATCCGTCGCGTTATAGACGATGCGCGTACCGGCGATCACCACCGATGCCTGCGATACGCACGGCAGCCACGCGCCCACGGCCAGCAGACCGGCGGCCACGGCGTGAGAAACGATTTTGCGGATATTCATGACGCTCAACCAGAAGGCGGAGTTCGTGGCCACCGTGCCCTGCACAGACGCGTGCCAGCCGCAGCCGCGACAAACAAATTCTTAAGAATCCTTATGAACGGGCGCATCAGCGTCCATTCATAAGGTTCGAAACAGCCAGCCAGAAGGCCGCTACTGCGCCTTCAAGGCCTTATTGATACGACATCGAGTACGTGACGTTGGTCGTCACGCTACCGGCGGTCGCGCTGCCAAGCGGCGAAATGTATTGCGCTGCGTATTGCAGGCTGGCGTTGCCGCCGGTGATCGCGACGACTTGCGAGTTCTGCGCGCCGTCGGCCTTGCTCACTTCGATGGTCTTTACGCCACCGTTGTAGTCGAGCAACTGGACTTCCACCTTGGTCGCCGTGCCGTTGTTCAGCAGGTTGCCGTCAGCCAGCGTGTTCGTGCCGTATTCCCAGAACGTGCGCACGTTGCCCGTTGCCGGCGTGCAGTTGCTCAGGGCGATGTTGAAGCCCGTTGCGCCCGCGACGGCGCCAGCCGACGACAGCTCGCTCGCCGAAATGCTCGGCAGCGTGACCGTGAAGTTATTGCCCTGACCGTTGCCGCTGACCGTGCAGGTATTCGCCACCAATGTGCCATTGATGGTCAGCACGCCACCGTTGCTGACCGGGCCTGCCGCGTGAGCGGCGGCGGCCGTCAGGCCCATCACTGCAGCGATCAGAGGAAGTGCGATTTTTTTCATGTGTGCTCCAAACGCGTCACCAAGGTGACCAAACCATATTGAGAATCAGCCTGATCGCACCGCCTTCTGCGTGCGCCGCCGTCCACTCTTACCCCACCCCGCCGTCGACGCCATGAACTGTCGCGACATAGCGCCTCCTTGAAGGCGAGGGAAAGTCCATTGTGCAAACCCCGTACGCGATAAAGGATCGGAAAAGTCTTAAAATAAAAATAAACACTGCGAATTTACTTAAAATTCACATTTGAATATAAGAATATAGGGCGAACTCCGACAGGCTATGCTCGCGAGCACGGCCAAGCTGGATTGCCGGAAACGGCTGCCCGCATGCGGGAGAAGCGAGCACACACTGGCACGCCTGATGTGCCAGGGGCCGCATTGCGCGGCCCCTTTTCAACCCTACCAGCGAATCCGGTCGAAGCGCCGGGTGTAGAGAATGTCGGCGCCATAGAACGTGCCGCCGTACGCGGTCACCGACCAGTAGCGCGTGAGATTGAGTGTCGCCTTGACCGCGTTCGAGGCCGACTGCAGGCCCTGCTCGTAGCCGATCACGAGCCATTCGTTGATCGCCTTCGCGAGCATCACGACCTGCGGATCTGTGAGGCCCACTTCGCTGCGGCCAATCGAGAACTCGTCGAGGCCCACTTCCTGGGCGATGCGCTTGCCGCTCGCACTGCCGAGCAGCGCCAGCGCCGTCGTCATCGCGCTCTGCTGGCCGACGTTATTGCCCTGGTCCGTGCCGTGGCCGAACAGCAGCCACGAGAGTTTTTCGTTATCAGGCACGTTGGGCTCGGAGATGAGCTTCGCATTCGGCGCCTGCACGGTGCCGGTCACCTGCACGCCCGCCTCGACCTGCTGGTTGCGGCGCATCGCGAGGATGTTGATGCCTGGGTTCGCCACCGGCCCGTTGAAGGTGAAGAAGCCGTTCTCGATGTTGAGCTTGCGGCCGAACGCGGTGTAGGTCGAGCCTTCGGTCACGCGCACGTTGCCCACGGCGCGCAGCGGCACGTCGGGCGCGCTCATCG
The DNA here is from genome assembly GCF_000685015.1 of Paraburkholderia bannensis NBRC 103871. GTDB lineage: Bacteria > Pseudomonadota > Gammaproteobacteria > Burkholderiales > Burkholderiaceae > Paraburkholderia > Paraburkholderia bannensis. The sequence continues at coordinate 109,860 of NZ_BAYA01000006.1, forward strand.
CCGTGATCGTGCCGGCCAGTCCAAGATCCGCGCCCATGCCGCGGAAGCGGAAGTTGCGGCCCAGGTTGATGTCGATATTGGCGCGCGGCGCGAAACGCGGCGCGGGCTTGTCCGAGGCCTGCTGCGCCTGCACGGCGGGCGGCGGCGTGCCGCCGCGCGTGGTGCCGTCCGGGCGCACGATCACGACGTCGTCGCCCAGTTCCGGCGCGGCCGATTCGGGCATGTCGAACAGCGCGCGATCGACCGTGAACTTGCCGTCGATCATCATGCCGCCCAGGTGCCCGCCATTGGCGATGCTCGCGCTGCCCGAGAGCGAAAGATGGCGGTCGGGCGCGGCGAACAGTTCGAGCTTGTCGGCGACGATGCTCGCAGTGAGATCGGGCTCCTCGCTGTCGAGGCGCACCTGCCCCTTCGCGCGCAGCGTGCCGTCGCCGCCGTGGAACTCGACCTGCTGGAAGTCGACGAGGTTCTTCGACAGCATCACGCGCACCACGCCGTCCTTCAGTTGCAGGCCCTGATCGACGAGGGTGGCCGACAGAGCGTCGCCGATCAGCGAACCCGACAGGTTCGGCTTCGCGACCGTGCCGCCCAGCGCGAGCTGCAGCGCGAAGTGGCCGTCGAGCAGGTAGCTCGGCCCGAGCAGCCCGCCGGTGGTTTTCAGCGAAGGCACATCGGCCTTGATGGTGCCGCCCAGCGGCGCGTCCTCGCCGATCGTGAGCATGCCGTCGCGCGGCGTGAGCAGCGTGTTTGCGTCGACGTCGAGCACACCCACGCGGCTCGCCTGCGCGTGCGCCGTGACGGTCAGGCGATTGCCGCCGCTGAAGGCCGCGCGCGCACTCAGGTCGCCGATGCCGACCGAAGCCAGGCCCCGCCCGATTTCCGCCGTGATATCGCCCGAGCGGCGCTTGAGCTGGATATAGCCGCTCGCGCTCGGGCCGACAGAAAAGTCCCAGTCGCCGTCGAACACGAGATCGGTCTTGAGATTCGACGGCTGGCCCGTGAGCTGCTGCTGGAACTGCATGATGCGTGCGAGCGACACCGTCGTGAGCGAGCCCGCCGAGCGGATGCGGCCATGGTCGAGGTCGAAGGCCTTGAGATCGAGCGTCGCGCCCAGCGCCGTCAGGTGCGTCGCACCGAGTGTCACCTTGCCCGGCCCCGCGCTGACGGTCAGGGGCGCTTTCAGGTCGATGTCGGGCGCGCCGCGGTTCTGCAACTGCGTGACGGTGCCGTCCCAGCGCGTGCCTTCGCGCGTCTCGGAAAGCTTGCCATTGGCCGCCAGCTGCACGTCGATGCTCTGCCCCTGCACCTTGCCCTTCGCGCTCGCGGTGAGCGCGTGTTTCGCGCGCGTGCCCGTGAGGCGGGCGGTGAGCGTCGCGATCTCGACGCCGCCTGCCGCGATGCCGCTCGCGTCCGCGCTGAAGGCAAGCGCGCCGTTCGCGCCGTCGTGGAGTTCCGCGTGCCCTTCGGCGTGGCCCAGGCGGTTGTCGCCGAACACAACATGATCGGCCTTGTAGTCGAGCGCGACATCGGGATGCGCGATCGTGCCGGTCAGGTCGCCGTTTGCCGCGACCTGACCCGCCACGCCAAAGCCCAGCCGGTCGAGCTGCGGCGCGTCGACCTTGAAGCGCAGGCGGTCGCCGCGCGCGCCGAAACTGCCTTGCAGATCGACGGTATTGCCCGCCACCGAAAGATTCGCGCGGCTGGGCAAGAGGCGCATTCCGGCGAGCTGGACCAGGCCTTCGCCGCTGAGTGGGAGATTGTCGTAGGTGCTCGGGCCGAGCTTGAATTCGGCCTTGGCCGTCAGTTCGGGTGCGAGCGTGCCGGTGGCCGTGAGCGTGCCGTTCACGCGCGCTTCGATGCGGCGTGCCGGGGCCGTTGTGGCCGGTTTGCGCGCGGGCTTCGCGGCGGCGGGCCTGGGCGCGGTTGCCGCCAGCGCCGGCGTCTGGACGGTATTGCGCTTGACGTTCTGCGCGGCGGCCTGCTCGCTAGACTGCGCGGGATTGAGCGCGGGGTTCGCCGCCGGATTGAGCGCGAGACTGCGTTTGGGGTCGAGCGCGTTCTTTTGCGCGCTGCGCTGTGCCTCGGTCGGCCCCGACGGTGGCGGCGTCACGCTGGACGGGCGGTGTTCCGCGCTCTTGCCCGGCGCCTGCGAGAGCAGCGAGAGCGGATCGAAATCGGTCAGCGTTGCCTTGAGCGTATAGCTGGACTTCGCGTCATGCTTGAGCGCGCCCGACAGGTCGATGCGGCCCGCGCCCGCGCTCACGCGCACATCGTTGAAGGAGATGCGGGCCGGATCCAGCGTGACCTTGCCCTGGGCGCGCAGCGCGGCCTTCGGATCGGCCAGGTCGAGCGTGATGCTCTGCACGTCGTCGGCCAGACGCACCGTGACCGGGCCGCCTAGCTGGGTCGGGCGCACGCTGGCCTCGATCGCGTTGAGATCGAGGTTCGCGACCTTCAGGTCGAAGCGGCCATTGCGCCCGCTGATGACGCCGCCGCCCGTGACCGTCGCGTTCTTGACGACGCGCACGTTGAGGTTCGAGAGCCGCTGCGTGTGGGCGTCGAGCACGACGTCGGTGCGCGCGTCGATGAGCGGCAGCAATTGCGCGTCGATGGCGCCGGGCTTCGCGTTGACGATGGACACGCTGCCCGCGACCGTGAAGCCCGCTGCGTTGGGGTTGTCGTTGACGGCCGTGGTGCTGGTGGTGCTGGTGGCTTTGGCGCCCGATGCGGCAGGTGCGAGCGCATCGGCACGCGCGCCAGCCGACGCGCCATGCGCCTTCGCAGCCGAAGCCGCGGACGCAGCCGATGCCGCTGAAGCCGCTGATGCCGCTGATGCCGCTGATGCCGCAATGGCGTGCGGCTCAGGCACAAACGGCTTGACCGGCGCTTTTGCCGGTTGCAGATCGGCACGCAGCGCGAGATCGGCGAACGGCGCACCCGGCGCGAACGCCTGCGGATTGACGTGATCGAATGCGAGCGTCGCGCGCTTGAGCGGCACCGCCGCGAACGGCGCGGCCTCCAGGTGAGCCTTGCCGGTGAGCTTCATGCCGCTCGCCGTCACATCCGCGCCCAGCGCTTCCAGCGAACCGCCAAGGTTCGCATTCACCTGCACGTCCTCGTTATTGACCTTGCCCGAGTAGCCGAGCGTGCCCGAGAGCGCGAACGGCCGCACGCCGTCGAGCTTCGCCTGCGCGCTCACCGCGCCGTAAGGCGTGTCGAGCTGTTCGATGGCGGCTTCGTGATGCTGCCCGTCCGTACGGCCACGGAAAGAGAAGTTCGAGAACTCGGTGGCGCTCGCGCCCTGATGCAGCGTGAGCCTGTCGACGTGAATGTCGCGGATATCGAGCGCGAGCGGCAGGCGCAGATCCTTCGGCAGCGTCAGCGGCGAAGAGGACGTTTCGCCGGACGACACGATGCGCAAGTCGATGTCGCCGACGTGCAGATAGCTCAGGACGAAGCGCCACGGGCGGTTCTTGTGGATCTCCAGTTTCCACTGGCCGCTTGCGCGGTCGACGCTGGCGGTCGTGCCGTCAGCGCCATGCCAGCTCACGTTGCGCAGACGCACGCCGGTCGCCAGCGCACCGCCTTCGAGCGTGCCTGCCAGTTGCCCGCCCAGCGCCTTGACGGCCGCGCGCCACGCCCAGGCAGTGCCGCGCTCGGTCGTCAGCGCGCCATAAAGCGCCCCCACCACGAGGGCGACAATCAGCGCGAACGTCGCAAAGATCCACGCGAACGCTTTCAGCAGCGCGCGGCCACGGCGCTTTGGCGCGGGCGGCTTTGCCTGCGTACCGTCACCATCGACATCCCCCCCGCCATCGTCCTTGCCCGATGTCGCGCCCTCGCCATCACGCGGCGGCACGGCGAACATCGCCGGCGGCAAGACGCACCCGCGCAGCCAGTCGCGCACGCTCATGCCCGCCCCCTTGCGGCTGGCAGCGGCACCAATGGCACCATCGGCGCGAATCGGAGGAACGTGGCGTACATCGTCATCAGAAAGCGATCCCCAGCGTCAGATAGGGCCGCACTCTGCGTTCGCGAAAGCCATAGGCCAGATCGAGGTTGACCGGGCCGACGGGGCTGCGCCAGCGTGCGCCAAGCCCCGCGCCCGGATAGAAGACTTTTTCGCCCCAGGTGTCGGTGGCGGTGCCCACGTCGAAGAAGGCCGCGCCACCCCAGTCGTGGCTGAACCAGTGCTGGTATTCCGCCGATCCCGTGACGAGATACTTGGCGGGCAGGATCGAGCCGTCGACATCGTTACCGATGCTCTGGAAACCGTAGCCGCGCACCGAGTTCGAGCCGCCGGCGCGGAACAGCAGCGACGCAGGCACGTCGGACGAGCTGCTCGACGTGAATACGCCGCCCATTTCCGCACGGAACAGCACGAGGTCGCTGCGCCCGATCGGCAGGTATTGCTGGCCGCGCATGTAGCCGCGCACGAAGGTGGCGTCCGAGGCCGCGCCCTTGACCGCAAAACCCGCCTCGACGCGGATCAGGTTGCCCGAGCGCGGGAACAGCGGATCGTCCACGTTGCGGCGCGTCCACGACCACGAGGGCACCAGCGCACGGCTCGTGGTGGGCCCGGCCGCGTTTTGCGTGAGGCGATCCTGGTAGTAGAGCAGCGAGTACGCGTAATCGATGTTCTGCGAGGTGCGCGTGCGCTGCACGCCCATGCGCAGGCTGTAGATATTGGTGTCGGACACATCCGTCGTCGTGTAGGACACCAGCGCGCTATTCGTCCACGCGCGCGGCCCGGGCGGCATCGACAACTGGATCTGGCCGTACTGCTGGATCTGGTCGAGACGCCCCGACACCTGGAAAGGCCACGCCGCGCCGAAGGTGTCCAGATACGTGTACGAGCCCTGCACGTGCGCGCCGGTATCGGTCGAGTAACCCACGCCGCCACGGAAATTGTTGTAGGGGTACTCGCTCACCTTCACGTGCACGGGCGTATTCAGCGGCTTCTGCAGGTTGTCGTCGACGTCGATCGCCACGCTCGCGTAGTACGGCGTGTTCTGCAACTGGCGCTGGAGTTCGGTCACGCGGTTGACGTCGTAGATCTCACCCGGCGAAAGCGGATTCACGTTGCTGACGATTTTTTCCGGGTAACGGCGCGGCCCGGAAATGTCGAGATCGCCCATCGTGAAGGTCGGGCCGCTGTCGAATGTCACGGAAAGCTTCGCGTCGTGCTTGAGCGGATCGACGCGCGCTTCCGAGTGGACGATTTTCGCGCCCAGATAACGGCGCGATTGCAGCGCGCGCAGCGCCGCGTTCTTGGCGCCGTCCCAGTCGGACTGCGTGAAGGCGTCGCCCTCGTGCAGCGAAAAAGCGAAGCGCGTGGCGTTCTCCTGCGCGTGATCCTCGGTCAGCACCGGGCCGGTGAAGGCCAGCGACACCGCCGAGATCTTCGTGCGCGGGCCGGGATCCACCATCACGTGCACGACGCGGCGGCCATTTTCGTCGGTATGGACGTCGGTGCGCACGACCGGCGTGAAGTAGCCGTCCGTGGACGCCAGGTCGCGCACCTGCTGCGGCGTGGCCGTAACGAGGAATTCGAACTGGTCGTCGCTGATGTCTTCGCGTTTGGCGAAGCGCGCGATGTCGAGGTGGGATTCGAGCAGCTTGCGCAACTCGCGCGGCGAAGCCTGGATATCGACGTCGTAGTAGGTCTTGCCGTGCGACCACGGCAGCAGGTCGGTGAGCGCGGCGCGGGCGGGCTGCGCACCGAGCAGGCTGAAGGCGAGCCCGGCGGCCAGCCAGAGCGCCAGGCGCCAGCGCAAGGAGGCAGACGAACGGGACAAGCTTGCGAGCAGGCGTGCGGCGTGGCCCGGCCACGGCGTCCGGGACTGCCGCAAACATGGCCCTACGCGTGCTGCTTCAATCCGCCTTCCCGCCAAACAGAACCTCCAGCTTTCGTGGTAACCGGGCGCGCCGCCTGCCGCTGCTGCGCTCTTGACGAGCCGGGCGGGCGCAAACGCGTTATTTCACCACATCAGCGCGTGAAAACCCCAGGAGGCGGCGCAAACGTGTGCAAGAGATTGCAACCGGACGCAACCTGCGCCCGCCGATATGTCCCCGCCCCGGGCGCCAAAGCGGCTTCGACGCGTCGCCCGACTGGATGTTCCGCACGCGGCGCATGCGGTAAAATTGCCGCCGACAAGAAACACCGGAATCACCCGGCATCCCCGGCGGCCGCCAGCAGTCACACCACAACTGGACTGAACGGCACGGGCCGCCCCACTCGACGGACGTCAGCCATGTATCAGTCGGACATCACCCAGTTCCTGAACCAGCTCAAAGAGCAGAAGCCGCAACTCGAAGAGCAGCAGCGCAAGGGCCGCTCGCTGCTGTGGGACAAGCAGCCGATCGACCTCGACGAACGCGAGCGCCAGCAGGCTTCGCGCGTCAAGCAGACGCCCTACGTCTACTACCAGAACTTCTGATGGCCGAAGCCGACGGCGCCGAACGGCCCGAGATGGCCGCGGAGCCAACCGGCGGTGAAGCAGGCGCCCACGCGCACCCGAGCGCGCCGCCCGCCCCCGCCAGCGCCGACGAGGCCCTGGCCGCCCCCGCCACCGATTCGACGCCCGACACGGTCGACGGCGTCGCTTTCGCGCGCCTGTACGGCGAGCCGCTCTTCAAGCTCCCGCAAGACCTCTACATTCCGCCCGACGCACTTGAGGTTTTCCTCGAAACGTTCGAAGGCCCGCTCGATCTGTTGCTGTACCTGATCCGCAAGCAGAACTTCAACGTGCTCGACATCCCGATGGCGGACGTCACCACGCAGTACCTCGGCTATGTCGAGCAACTGCGCAAGACCAATCTCGAACTCGCCGCCGAATATCTGCTGATGGCGGCCATGCTCATCGAGATCAAGTCGCGCATGCTGCTGCCGGTCAAGAAGGCCGATACCGGCGAGGAAGCCGAAGACCCGCGCGCCGAACTCGTGCGCCGCCTGCTCGAATACGAGCAGATGAAGCTGGCCGCGCAGCGTCTGGACAAGCTGCCGCAACTGGGCCGCGACTTCCTGCGCGCCGAGGTCTATATCGAGCAGAGCATCACGCCGCGCTTTCCCGATGTCGACAGCAACGACCTGCGCGCCGCGTGGGCGGACGTCATCAAGCGCGCGAAGCTGGTGCAGCACCACAAGATCTCGCGCGAGGAACTGTCCGTGCGCGAGCACATGAGCGTGATCCTGCGCAAGCTGCAAGGCCAGCGCTTCATGGAGTTCTCGGAACTCTTCGATACGACGCGCGGCGTGCCCGTGGTCGTGGTCAACTTCATCGCCATGCTTGAACTGGCGCGCGAGTCGCTGCTCGAAATCACCCAGGCCGAACCGTTCGCGCCGATTTACGTGCGCCTTGCTTATTCGCCCACCTGAGCGACTGCCTGAGCGCCCACCTGAGCCCCAACCCGAGTTGCCTGCTTAAGCAGGCTTATATCGGGCGCACGCCCCGCCCAGCCTGCCATGGCCCCGTTTTCGCCGCTTCCGCGGCAGCGGCGCATGCTCCGGCCCCATCACCACAGTCCAGGATAATCCCCCATCCGGAGCGGCTGCGCGGCACGCACAAATCCTCTACAATCGCCCGCGCCTGCCCCTGAGGGCCGGGCACGCCATCCGGCCGGACGCCCAGCGGGCCTGCCGGGTGCTGCAAATCCGTCTTGCCCCGCGCGAGGCATAACGCATCCGATCATGAAAGTCATCAGCTCGATTCAGGAACTGCGCGACCAGTTGCGCGGCCAAAACCGCACCGCGTTCGTCCCGACCATGGGCAATCTGCACGAAGGTCACCTCTCGCTGATGCGCCTCGCGCGCCAGCACGGCGACCCGGTCGTGGCGAGCATCTTCGTCAACCGTCTGCAGTTCGGCCCGAACGAGGATTTCGACAAGTATCCGCGCACGCTCGAAGCCGACATCGAGAAGCTGCAGAAGGAAAACGTCTACGTGCTGTTCGCGCCCACCGAGCGCGACCTCTACCCGCAGCCGCAGGAATATCGCGTGCGCCCGCCGCACGATCTGGGCGACATCCTCGAAGGCGAGTTCCGTCCGGGCTTCTTCGAAGGCGTCTGCACCGTCGTCATGAAGCTGATGTCGTGCGTGCAGCCGCGCGTGGCCGTGTTCGGCAAGAAGGATTACCAGCAGCTGATGATCGTGCGCGCGATGTGCCAGCAGTTCGCGCTGCCGACCGAAGTGATCGCCGCCGAAACCGTGCGCGACCAGGACGGCCTCGCGCTCAGCTCGCGCAACCGCTATCTTTCGGACGGCGAGCGCGCCGAAGCGCCGCAACTGGCCGCCGCCCTGCAAGGCATCCGCGAGTCGGTGCTGGCAGGCCGCCGCGACTTCCAGCAGCTTGAACTCGACGCCATGGCGAAGCTTGCCGCGCGCGGCTGGAAGCCCGATTACATCGCGATCCGCAAGCGCTCGAACCTGCTGCCGCCGGCGCCGGGCGTCGCGGCGGACGCCGAAGCGCCGCTCGTCGTGCTGGCCGCCGCCAAGCTCGGCCCCACGCGCCTGATCGACAACCTCGAGATCTGAGCGCGGCTCTCGCGCCGCCCTCGCTCACGCTTTCACCGACATTGCCGCGGCGGGCCTTGCGCCCGCTCGCCTGAAGGAGACATTCCATGCAACGCCACATGCTCAAGTCGAAGATCCACCGCGTCGCCGTCACGCACTGCGAGCTGCACTACGAAGGCTCGTGCGCAATCGACGAAAACCTGCTCGAAGCGGCCAACATCGTCGAAAACGAGCGCATCGACATCTGGAACATCAATAACGGCGAGCGTTTCTCGACCTACGCGATCAAGGGCGAGCGCGGCAGCGGCATGATTTCGCTGAACGGATCGGCCGCGCGCCGCGCGCAACTGGGCGACCTGGTGATCATCGCCGCCTTCGCGAACGTCGACGAAGCGGAACTCAAGGCTGGCTGGAAGCCCGACCTCGTGTTCGTCGACGAAAACAACCGCATCAAGGGCAGCCGCGACCACGTGCCGACCCAGAACTGGACTTGAGCGCCTGAGCGTTTAAGCCATTCCAGTCGTAAAAAAGGGAGCCACCGGGCTCCCTTTTTAGTTCTCACGCTTCACGTCCCGCGCCTTATTTCTCGTTCACCCAGGCCAGAATCGACTGCCACTGGTCGAGGTCTTTCTCCACGCGGCTCTTCGCGACGTCCCAGATCGTGAGCCCGTGCGCCGCCAGCTGCACGTAGTTCTGCGTGTCGCGCAGGTAGCCCAGCACGGGCAGTTCCAGCCCTTCCACGAAACGCTGCAGTTGCTCCGCCGAGCGCGTGCGCGCGTCCACCCGCATGCCCACCACGCCGACCTTGATGGCGCCCTTGCGCACCGCCTTTTCCCTGGCAAGCCGGTCGAGGAAGTCCTTGGTCGCGAGAATGTCGAACATCGACGGCTGCAGCGGCACGATCACCTTGTCCGCCAGCTCGACGATCGCGTTCAGGCGGTTGCCGTGCAGGCCCGCGGGCGTGTCGATCACCGCGTGCTCCAGGCCCTTGGGCGGCTTGGCCGGATGGTCGAGGTCGACCTGCCAGCTTTCGATGGCCGGCAGCGCCGCGGGCCGCAGGTCGAGCCAGGCGTGCGCCGACTGCTGCCGGTCGAGGTCGGCGAGCGCGACCCACTCGCCTTGCGCCGCGAAATAGCCGGCCAGATTGGTGGACAGCGTGCTCTTGCCGACGCCGCCCTTGGGGTTCGCCACCACGATCACCGTCATGAATGCTCCCGTCAGGATGGCTGGCGCGTGGGCCAGCCGGTTTGCCGATTCTGCCAATCCTTTGTTGCTTGTTCTTAATGCGGAGTCGGGCCGAGCCGATTGCGCAACCGTCCGATAATATCGGCAAATGCTGCGGGGCCGAAGCTCCGGTTTGCAAACTCCCGCGCAAATTTCGATCGTATTCCGATCAATTCCCGATCAAATCGAACCTACGGAGACCGTCGCACCATGAGCACGCTGCGCCCCGACATCACCCTCGACTTCCTTCGCGAGCGCCAGCGCGGCTGCCTGCCCGACCTGATCGGCTTTCGCGCCGTCGCGCTCGAACAGGGCATCCTGCGCGCGGAACTCGATATCCGCAGCGAACTGCTCGCGCCCAACGGCTTTCTTCACGCGGCCACCGTCGTCTGTCTGGCCGATACGGCCTGCGGCTACGGCTGCCTCGCACACCTGCCGCCCAGCGCGAAGAACTTCACGACCATCGAGCTCAAGAGCAACTTCCTCGGCACCGCGCGCGAGGGGCGCTTGAGCGTCGTGGCGACCGGCGTGCACCTGGGCCGCAGCACGCAGATCTGGGACGCCACCGTCACCGGCCCGGATGGCAAGACCACTGCCCTGTTCCGCTGCACGCAGATGGTGCTGTACTGACGCTTCAACTCATCGCGGCATAGAGGCGCGGCAGGTCGAGGCTCGCCGCGAGCGTATCGGCGAGCCGCTCCAGCGAAGCCTCGCGCAGCGCCGGATAGTCCACCTGCTGGGCCGCTGTCAGCCCCGCCCAGTCCAGCAGCGCGGCACACGCTTGCGGCGTGTCGAACAAGCCGTGCAGATAGGTCGCCAAAATCTGCCCGTCCGCCGATTGCGCGCCGTCCACGCGCACCGTGCCGCGCGCATCTTCCGCCTCGCCTTCAACCGAATCGATGCACAGCGCGGGCGAGGCCAGCGCCGCGCCCGTCGTCACACCCATGTGGATCTCGTAGCCGCGCACCGGCGCGCCCGCCATGTCCTCACCGTCAGCGTCAGCGCCGCCCAGCACAAGCCGCCCCGTCACATTGCGCAGCGCCTTCTCGCGCGTAAGCTCGGTTTCGTAGTCGAGCCAGCCCAGGCCCGCCGTCGCGCCCGGCTCGCCTTCCACGCCATGCGGATCGGCAATCGTGCGCCCTAGCATCTGCATCCCGCCGCAAATGCCGATCACGCGGCCGCCATAGCGCAGATGCCGCTCCAGCGCCTTGTCCCAGCCCTGCGCGCGCAGCCACGCGAGGTCGTCGCGCACGTTCTTCGAACCCGGCAGGATCACCAGATCGGCAGCGGGCGGCGCATTGCCCGCGCGCACGTAGCTGAATTCGACCTGGGGATGCACGCGCAGCGCGTCGAAATCCGTGTGATTGCTGATGTGCGGCAGCGCCGGCACGACCACGCGCAGCGCCTGCCCGCCAGTCTGGGCGTGGGTGTGCGCGGCGCCCGGCAGCATGTCCTCGGCGTCGAGCGTAAGACCGTGCAGATACGGCACCACGCCCAGCACCGGCTTGCCGGTCTGCGCCTCCAGCCAGTCGAGGCCTGGCTTGAGCAGCGACGGATCGCCGCGAAAACGGTTGATGATGAAGCCCTTTACGCGCGCGCGCTCGCTGTCCGACAGACACGCGAGCGTGCCGATCAGGTGCGCGAACACGCCGCCGCGGTCGATATCGGCGACCAGCACGACCGGGCAATCGACGGCCTCCGCGAACCCCATGTTGGCGATGTCGTTGGCGCGCAGGTTGATCTCGGCGGGACTGCCCGCGCCTTCGACGAACACGGTGTCGTAGCCCGCGCGCAGCCGCCCGTACGATTCCAGCACGGCCTCGCGGGCAATCGGCTTGTAGCTCTGGTACGCGCGCGCATTGAGGTTCATGCGCGCACGGCCGTGGATGATGACCTGCGAGCCCATGTCGCTATTGGGTTTGAGCAGCACCGGGTTGAGGTCGGTGTGCGGGGCGATGCCCGCGGCGATCGCCTGGAGCGCCTGGGCCCGGCCGATCTCGCCGCCATCGGCGGTCACGGCGCTGTTGAGCGCCATGTTCTGCGGCTTGAACGGCGCCACGCGCACGCCCGCGCGCCGCGCGAGGCGGCACAGGCCCGCAACAAGCGTGCTCTTGCCCGCATCGGACGTAGTGCCCTGGATCATGAGCGTGCCGCGCGGCACGGCGTGCGAAGGGGTGGACGGGGTAGAAGACATCGTGGCTGGATCGTTCGGACGAATGCGCATTATCCCATCGCCCCTACACGCGCAGCCGCGTGGCCCTGCGAGGCGCGCGGCTACGCCTGACACAGCCGCTACAATCACGCGATGATTTCACGCGATCTCACCTTCATCGTCGGCGGCGCGCGCTCGGGCAAGAGCGCCTACGCCGAACGTCTGGCAGCCGAAAGCGGCCTGCCGGTCACCTATATCGCCACCGCAGCCGTGCCCGAAGGCGCACATGCCGATGCCGAATTCCAGGCGCGCATCGGCCATCACCGCGCGCGGCGGCCCGCGCACTGGGGCCTCGTCGAGGCGTCGCTCGATCTCGCTGGCGCGCTCGACGCCGCCGCAGCAGCAGGCCACTGCGTGCTGATCGACTGCCTCACGCTCTGGCTCGCCACGCTGCTCTGCCCGCCCGATTCCGACAGCCCGCGTCCCGACTGGCGCGAGCGCATCGACGCCTTCGCCGCAGCCTGCGAGCGCGCGCGCGGCACGGTGCTGATCGTGAGCAACGAAATCGGCATGGGCGTCGTGCCGATGGGCGCAGCCACGCGTCTTTACGTCGACGAGCTCGGCCGCCTGAACCAGCGCATCGCCGCACTCGCCGACCGCGCGACGCTCGTGGCCGCGGGCCTGCCGCTCGTGCTGAAGGCGCCCGCATCATGCTGAGCCTGCCCGTCACCGCCGCGCTCGCCGTGGCCGGCGTCGCCGTCGACCGCTGGTTCGGCGAGCCGCGCCGCGCGCATCCGCTCGTCGCCTTCGGCACCCTCGCCGGCCGTATCGAAAAACGCCTGAACACCGGCCGGCGCGGCCGTCCGCTCGGGCTGCTCGCGTGGTTGCTCGCCGTCGCGCCGCCCGTCGTCATGGCGATCGTCCTGTGCGCTGCGCTGCCCTGGCCGTTCGGCTGGGCGGTGCACGTTGCGCTGCTGTGGTTCGCGCTCGGCGCACGCAGTCTCGAAGAACATATTGCGCCCATCGCCCGCGCGCTCGCCGAACGCGATCTCGCGGCAGCGCGCACGCTCACGGCGCGCATCGTTTCGCGCGACACCGCCAACGCCGACGCCACCGCGCTCTCGCGCGCGGCCTGCGAATCGGCGCTCGAAAACGGCAACGACGCGATCTTCGGCGCGCTGTTCTGGTTCGCCATCGCGGGCGGCCCGGGCGCGCTGGCGTTCCGCCTCGCCAACACGCTCGACGCGATGTGGGGCTACCGCACGCCGCGCTTCCTGCGCTTCGGCTGGGCGGCGGCGCGCATCGACGACGTGCTCAACTGGATTCCCGCGCGCCTGACGGCCACGAGCTACGCGCTGCTCGGCGATACGCGCGTGGCGCTGCGCTGCTGGCGCGAGCAGGCGCGCCGCTGGGAAAGCCCGAACGCCGGGCCGGTGATGGCCGCGGGCGCGGGCAGCCTGAACGTGCTGCTGGGCGGCGCGGCCGTCTATCACGGCGCCGTCGAGGAGCGCCCGCCGCTCGGCGCGGGTTCGCCGCCGCGCGCGCAGGACGTGGAAGCCGCGCTGCGCCTCGTCGAGCGCACCACCATCCTTTGGCTCGCCGCGCTGATCGCGCTGGCTTTTGTGAGCGTGGCGACGCATGTCTGAAACCCTTCGCATGGTCGCGCACGGCGGCAATCTGCGCGAGGCCGCGCAGCGCTATGGCATTGGCTGGGACGACTGGATCGACCTGTCGACCGGCATCAATCCGCACGGCTATCCGGTGCCGCCGGTGCCCGCTTCGGCGTGGCGACGCCTGCCGGAAGACGGCGACGGCTTCGCGGCCTGCGCCGCCCGCTATTACGGCGCGCCCGAGGCCTGCCACGTCCTGCCCGTGGCCGGCAGCCAGGCGGCGATTCGCGCACTGCCGGCGCTGCTGCCGCCCGCGCGCGTGGCCATCGCGCCGCTCACCTACGGCGAGTACGCGCCCGCGTTCGCGCAGGCGGGCCACACGGTCGTGCCGTTCGACATCGATTGCGGGACGCTCCCCGACGACATCACGCACGCCGTCGTCGTGAACCCGAACAATCCGACCGCCACGCTCGTCGCCCGTGACACGCTGCTGCGCTGGCACGCGCAACTGGCCGCCCGCGGCGGCACGCTGATCGTCGACGAGGCTTTCGCCGATGCGTACGCTCCGGCGCGCGCGGCGTCGCTGGCCAATGCCGTCGATCGCGAAGGTCTGGTCGTGCTGCGCTCGCCGGGGAAATTCTTCGGCCTGGCAGGCGCGCGCTGCGGCTTCGCGCTGGCGCAGCCCGCGCTGCTCGCGGCCTTGCGCGCGCGGCTGGGCGCGTGGACGGTCAGCGGGCCCGCGCGCCACGCCGTCACGCACGCGTTCGAAGACACCGCCTGGCAAGCCGCGATGCGCGAACACCTGGCCGCCGAGGGGGCGCGGCTCGCTGCCCTGCTCCGCGCGCATGGCTTCACGCCGCACGCCACGCCGCTCTACGCCTGGATCGCCGATGCGCGCGCCGCGCAGTTGCAGGACGCACTCGCCGCGCGCGCGGTCTGGACGCGCCGCTTCGATGCGCCCGCGAGCCTGCGCTTCGGCCTGCCCGCGTCGGAAGACGAATGGCAGCGCTTCGCAGCGGCGCTCGCGCACGCGGTGGAGGCCATCGGCTGATGCGCGCGCTCGTTCGTCTCGCACCGATACTCGCGGCAGCATTCACCCTCGGCGTCGCGTACGCCGCGCCCGTGAGCGCCGTCGACGACAACGGCGACACCATCACGCTCGCCGGGCCCGCGCAGCGCGTGGTGAGCCTCGCACCGCACATCACCGAACTCGTCTACGCGGCAGGCGGCGGCGCGAAGCTGGTCGGCGCGGTGAGCTACAGCGATTACCCGCCGCAGGCGAAGAGCGTGCCGCGCGTGGGCGACAACCGCGCGCTCGACCTCGAACGCATCGCCGCGCTCAAGCCCGACCTGATCGTCGTCTGGCGTCATGGCAACGCACAGCAGCAGCTCGACCGTCTGCGCGAGTTGCACATTCCGCTCTTCTTCAGCGAGCCGCATCGTCTGGACGACGTGGCGACTTCGCTCACGCGGCTGGGCGCGCTGCTCGGCACTGACGCAACCGCGCAGGACGCAGCGCGCGTATATCGCGGCCAGATCGCGCAACTGCGCGCGACCTACGCACAGCGCGCGCCGGTCAGCGTGTTCTACGAAGTGTGGGATCAGCCGCTCATGACGATCAACGGCGAGTCGATGATTTCCGATGCGATCGCACTATGCGGCGGGCGCAATGTGTTCGCCGCGCTGCGCCCGCAGGTGCCGACGCTGTCGACCGAAGCCGTGATCGCCGCGAATCCCGATGCGATCGTGACGGCCTCGGCGGGCGCGACCGCGCCGGATCGCCTGCTCCCCGCACTGGAGCGCTGGCGCGCGTGGCCTCAAATGAAGGCGGTCGCGCACGGCAACCTCTACGCCATCGACGGCGACCTGCTCTCGCGTGCGGGCCCGCGCATCGCGCAAGGTGCGCAACGGCTCTGCGAAGACTTGCAGCGTGCACGCACGAATTGATCTGGATTCCGAATAATTGACGCAAGCGTGACCATCGCGCGTCAAGCGTTCCAGCGCGAGAGCAGCCATTCGCCGCTCGACGATTCGCGGTGCAGCACCACGATTGCGGCCATTTCCAGCGGCCAGCGCACGCAGCGCTCCAGCGGCACGCCCAGCGCACGCGCCGCCACCGTACGGATCACGCCCGCATGCGCGACAGCCCAGACCGTGGCGCGCGCCCCGGTTTGATTCGCGTCGAGCGATTCGAACCACGACGTCACGCGTGCATCGAATTGCGCGACGCTTTCGCCGCCATGATCGCGAGCGTACAGGAAATTGGCTGCCCATGCGTCGATCTGCGCGCGCTCGATACCATCCCAGCGCTGCATTTCCCACGCGCCGAAATCCATTTCCGCGAGTCGCGCATCTTCGTGCGGCACGAGCGACTCAGCCGAAGCGTGATCGCGCGCCAGCACGCGCGCTACGCTCGCGCAGCGCGTGAGCGGACTTGTTTCGATACGCGCGGGAGCCCGCACGCCCAGCGCCGCCAGACGCGCGGCAATGGATGCCGCGCCCGCTTCGGCGTTGGCCGCCAGCGCGACATCGGAGCGGCCGTAGCAAATACCCGCTTCGAGCGCCACAGCCGGATGGCGGATCAGGACGAGATCCATGCGAGCCCCATGAGGTAAATCGCCAGTTCGAAAATCTGCTGCGCGAAGCCGAGACAGTCGCCCGTATAGCCGCCGATGCGCCGCACGAAATAACGCCCGAGCAAAAAGCGCAGCGCGCCGAGCACGGCGAGCGTCGCGAGCGCCGCGCGCCAGTCCGGCCACGCGGGCCAGAAAAGCCACGGCAAGCCGAACACACTTGCGCACATCAGTGCGAGCGCGCTCAAGCGTTGCGCGACGGGCTTCGCCTTGCCTTCGGGACGCACGTAATCGAGCGAGGACAGATAGCTGATCGCGAACACGCGGCTCGCCGCATGGCCCGCGATCATCAGCGTGGCCGCGCGCAACGGCGGCAGCGACGCCAGCGTCTGCCACTTCAGCGCAAGCGCCACCACCACGCCAATCGCACCGAACGCGCCAACGCGCGAGTCGTGCATGATGCGCAGCACGTCCTCTTTCTTGTACCCGCCGCCGAACGCATCAAGACAATCGGCGAGACCGTCTTCGTGGAAAGCGCCCGTCACCAGCAGCGTCGCGGCCATGGAAAGCAGCACGGCCACGCTCGAAGGAAACACATGCAGCGCGGCCAGATAGACCAGCGCCGCGAGCGCGCCGATCAACACGCCGACGAGCGGGAAATAGCGTGCCGCAGCGTTGAGCCACTGCGGCTCGAAGCCTACCCAGCGCGGCACCGGCACGCGCGTGAAATAGCCGAGCGCCGTGAAGAAGTAGCGCACTTCCATGAGCGGATTCATGGCGCTCGCACGGCCATTCGCCCCGTCCGCGCGTTCATCGGCGTCGCTCAATGCCCACGCTCGCTGCGCTCGTCGACGCCTGCGGATTCGAAGCTCGCCATTTCGTTCAGGAACGCCGTGGCCGCACGCAGCAGCGGCACCGCCAGCGCCGCGCCCGTGCCTTCGCCTAGCCGCAGGTCGAGCGTGAGCAGCTCGCGCGCGCCGAAATGATCGAGCATGCGACGATGCCCCGCTTCGTTCGACGCGTGCGCGAACACGCAGTAATCGCGCACGTGCGGCGAGAGCGCATCGGCCACCACCAGCGCCGAAGTCGCGATAAAGCCATCGACGAGAATCGCCATGCGCTGACGCGCCGCTTCGAGATACGCGCCTGCCATCATTGCGATTTCGAAGCCGCCGAAGGTTGCGAGCACATCGATCGGATCGCGCGCGTTCGCGTGGCGCGCAAGCGCCGCCGCGAGCACGTTGCGCTTTTTCGCGAGGCCCGCATTGTCGAGGCCCGTGCCGCGCCCGACGCATTCGTCGATCGGCACGCCGCACAGGCGGCTCATCAGGCACGCCGCTGCCGAGGTATTCGCGATCCCCATTTCGCCGAAGCCGATCACGTTGGTGCCAAGCGCCGCATGATGGCGCACGCGCGCCGCGCCCGCCGCGAGCGCGGCGATGGCCTGCTCGCGCGTCATGGCCGTGTCGTGCGCGAAGTTGCGCGTGCCCTGCGCGATGGGAACCGAAACGAGCCTGGAGGTATCGACGGGCGGCAGCGGCGTCGCCACGCCCGCATCGACGATTTCGAGTTCGAGCCCGGCCACGCCGCTAAAGGCGTTGATGGCCGCGCCGCCCGCGAGGAAGTTCGCGACCATCTGCGCGGTGACGGCCTGCGGATAGGGGCTCACGCCTTCGTGCGCGATGCCGTGATCGCCCGCGAACACGATCATCGCGGGGCGCTCGACGCGCGGCTGCGTCGTGCGCTGGATCATGCCGAGCTGGCGCGCGAGCGTTTCGAGGCGGCCAAGGCTGCCAGGCGGCTTGGTCTTGGTGTCGATGAGATGCTGGAGCGTGTCGCGCAGCGAGGTGTCCAGCGGCTCGACGGTGATCAGGTCGGAAAGCGTGGTGCTCATATCGGTTCTTGGTAGGCGTTGTGTTCGGGTTGCGCGCGACGTCGGTTCAACGTTCGTGCGCGGCATCGGTATGCAGGGAGAAAGCGGCGTGGCCCAGCGCGGGCACGAGCGCCTCGTGCGGGCCGTCGCGAATCAGCGTGAGGGGATGGCCGAACGCTTCGCTCGCGCGTTCGGCGGTGAGCACGTCGCGCACCGGGCCGGCCCAGCAGCCGCCACGGCCATCGAGCAGCAACGCGTGGGTCGCATAGCGGCGCGCGAGGTTGAGATCGTGGCACGACAACACGACCGAGCGCGCATCCACACGCACCCATTGCCTGAGCGCTTCGAGACACGCGATCTGGTGATGCAGGTCGAGATGCGCGAGCGGTTCGTCGAGCAGCAGCAGCGGCGCCGCCTGGCACAGCACGGCCGCCAGCGCGACGCGTTGGCGCTCGCCGCCCGAGAGCGAGAGCACGTCGCGCGCAGCGAAGGCTTCGAGGCCCAGTTGCGCAAGCGCCGCGTGCGCGGCGGCGCGGTCTTCGTCGCTGTCCCAACCCCAGCCCGCGAGATGCGGATAACGGTTGAGCAGCACGATATCGAGCACGCTCGCGCTGAACGCGTCGCGCACGTCCTGAGGCATGAGCGCGCGACGTTGCGCAAGCTGCACGGGTTTCCAGTCGCGCAATGCCATGCCGTCGATTTCGACGTGGCCCGCAGCGGGCGCACGCAAGCCCGCGAGCGTGGCGATCAAGGTGGTCTTGCCCGCGCCGTTCGCGCCCGCCACGCACCAGATTTCGCCTGCGCCGAAGCATTGCGTGAGGTTTTCGACGAGCGTGCGCGTGCCCGCGCGCAGCGTGAGCGCTTGTGTGGCGAGCAAGGCGTTGGCCGTCTTCATGATGCGCGCCTGCGCAGCAACATCCACAGAAACACGGGCACGCCCGCGAGCGCGGTCACGACGCCTACGGGCAATTGCGTCGGCGCGGCCACGGTGCGCGCCGCGAGATCGGCGGCCATCACGGCGAGGCCTCCCGCGAGCGCCGCGGCGGGCACGAGCATGCGCTGGTCGTTGCCGAACGCGAGCCGCAACAGATGCGGCACGACCAGCCCGACAAAGCCGATGGTGCCGCCCGTCGTCACGGCAGCCGCTGCCGCGAGCGAAGCCGCGAGATAGACGCCCAGCCGCAGACGCAGCACCGGCACGCCGAGCGCCTGCGCGGCAGCGTCGCCGCGCAGCAGCACGTTCAAACGCGGCGCGGCGCACAAGCCGAAACCCAGCACGAGCACCAGCGCGATCCACGCAGGCCAGGCCGTCCCAATGCCGTCGAGATCGCCGGTGAGCCAGAACAGCATGCCGCGCAGGCGTGCATCGGGCGCAAGCGTTAGCAGCAAGGTGATGAGCGCGCCCCACCCCGCCGCCGTCACTGCGCCAGTGAGCAGGAGGCGCGGCGAGCTGTCCTGCGGCTCGCCGCGCCAGAGTTCGCGGCGAGCCAGGCCGAGCACGAGCAGGATCGAGATGAACGCGCCCGCACAGGCGCTCGCCTGCACACCCCACCAAGCGAAGCCCGCGATCATCGCCACGAGGGCGAATGCAGCCGCGCCACCGGATACGCCGAGCACATACGGCTCCGCGAGCGGATTGCGCAGCAGCACCTGCAATAGCGCGCCCGCGAGCGCGAGCAACGCACCGCACGCAAAGCCGCCGAGCGCGCGCGGCAAGCGCAGCGTGTGCACGATGTCGCTCGCGAGATCGTGCGGCCCGGCGCCGGGCCAGAGCGCATGCAGCGCTTGCGCGAACGTCACCGGCACGCTGCCGGTCACGAGCGATGCGAAAAACACCGCGCACGACGTCACCGCGAGCACGCACCAGATCGTCACGGCGCGACGCGCGTGCATCGCGGGACGCGCGCGCCCGGCCGAGCGCATTGGCGGCGGCGCATGGGCGTGGCGCGGATCGTCGGAGCTTGCGGTTCGCATCGTCGGCAGTGGTCGGATTCAGGGGATCGCGAAATCGGATTCAAGGCGCAGTTCAACGCGCAGTGCATGACGCGACTCGCTATTGTCCGTTCTTTTGCCTCGTGGAATGAAATGGCCGTCAAACGCGAGTGAAGTTTCAGGTGAATAGCGCGCGTGCCTCCACGCGAATCCACACTATGCGCCAACGTCTTGGCCCCTGTTTTTACAGAGCGCCCGTGTAGAAACGCCCGATCGACAGCTTCACAAAGCGTCATTATTGCGCCGCGCGAGGACTGCCCCGTAAAAAAGACGCCGCTTTTGCGGCCCGGCAAAACGCATTCCAGCGGTCGAAGCAAGTCGGCTTTGCGGGCCCGAAACTGCAAGATACGGGCAAGAAGTAGGGATGTTACGTCTGGAAACGTCGTGGATGTCGGAATACGCGACAATCCGCGCTAGAATGCCTGTCTTTAGAGGACGCAGCACATGCTCAACGAACTCGAAACACTCTCACAAAACATCGGGCGGCTGATCGAGATTAATCAGCGCCATCATGAAGCACGCGTGGCGCTCGAAGAGCAACTCGCGCAATTGCAGGCGCAATGCGAAGCGACCCGCGCCGAACTCGAACAGGTGCGCGAAGAGCGCGACGCGCTGCAAGCCGAGCGCGACGGTCTCTCCGCCAAGATCGACGACGCACAGGTTCGACTGAACGCGATCCTCGAAAAGCTGCCCCGCGCACGCGCGGGCGCAGACCGCGAGAACCAGCTCGATCTGCTCGCCCCGTCGCAAGACGCCGCCGACGACAATGCCGCTCGCCACGGAGAAAATGCATGACGACCAAACAGATCGAAGCGACGATTCTCGGCCAGAGCTATCGCCTCGCCTGTTCGCCGGAAACCGAAGCCGCATTGCTTGAAGCCGTCGCGCGCGTGGATGCGGAAATGTCGAAGATCCGCAATCACAGTAACGTGCGTGGCCAGGATCGTATTGCCGTGATGGCCGCGCTTTCGCTGGCCTCGGAACTGCTGCGCCTGCAGACCAGCGTGCGACACGGCGAAGCATTCCCAGCCGAAGAAATCCGTCGTACAATGCGCCAAATGAATGAACAGCTCGGCGCAGTCATCCAGCAGTACGGTGTGCAGTAAGGTCTCGATTAGCGCGGTATTCGAAACACAGAATTCGATCTGCCTCGTTACAAAAGACAGCACGTAATGCGCTAGAATGCAGTTCATCGAAGCGTACACAATACGTTTCGAAACAGGTTTAGTCAGCTTCCCTGCCTGGTTCGCCAAGGTCATATATTCCTTGAACCAATGCCATGTGCACGGTTGCGGAAATTTGTAGCACGGGTGTGCGCGTCACTAGTCTGATGTACCCGAAGTGCTGCTAACTGCGACCAATTCTGAACCCTCGGTTCAGGATGCCGGCCTAGCGGCTAAGGCGGGGACCTATTCGAACGGCATCGGACATGTGTCCGATGCCGTTTTCCATTGCGGCCTCCCTCAGCCCTCCCTCCTCTTCCGACGTTCTTCTTCGACTCATGCGCTACTGGCTAATGAAGTCCGAACCCGACGAAGCAAGCATCGACGATCTCGCCAACGCACCGCACCACACGTTGCCGTGGACGGGCGTGCGCAACTATCAGGCGCGCAACTTCATGCGCGACACCATGCAGGTCGGCGATGGCGTGCTCTTCTATCATTCGAGCTGCCCCGAGCCTGGCATTGCAGGTCTTGCGCAAGTGTCGTCGACACCCTATCCGGATCCCACGCAATTCGATCCGAAGAGCCCCTACTACGACGCGAAATCCACGCAGGAGAACCCGCGCTGGATGCTCGTCGATGTGGTGTTCAAGAAGAAGTCCGCGCTGATTGCGCTCGCCACGCTGCGCGAGCATGACGAACTCGCCGAGATGCGCGTGCTCGCCAAAGGCAATCGCCTCTCGATCACGCCCGTCACGAAGCCCGAGTGGGACTTCATCACGAAGCGACTGATGTAAGGCACTTCGGCTTCATCGCGGACAACGGCGCCCTGCAATCGCTCCGGCGACCGGCTTCGCAATCTACAAAGATTGCAAAACGCCCTGCCCGCAGCGGGAACCCCACACGCGGCGCATCGCTCCAAGAACACGCGCGGCCACACACGTTTCATCTTCCGCAGTTTCAGCCTGCACACGCAGCCGACATGCGTGCCCAAACTTGCGCACAATCATGCGCTCGCGCGGCACGCGTTCGTGTTTGTTCGTGCGTTTGTTCGTGTGTTTGTCCCTGCCCGTGCAGAGGCTCATGAACGTGTGCCGGCCGCTTGCGTAATCCGTTCTGCAAGGAGCCCAAAATGAAGAGAACAACCGCCGTCACGCTCGCCGCCGCTTTTGCCGCTGCTGTCCCGCTGGCCATGACGCTCGCGCCGCGTGCCGCATTCGCGCAAAGCGAAGCGCGTTACCAGCCCTCGGGCGTGCTCTCGCTGTCCTCGCAGGCAAGCGCCGAGGTGCCGCAGGACGTCGTCACGATCACGCTGTTCTACGAGCAGGAAGCGAGCGATCCCGCGTCGCTCACGAACACGCTCAATCAACGCGCCGATATCGCGTTGCAAAAGGCCAAGGGTGTCGCGGGCGTCACCGCGCGCTCGGGCCAGTTCTCGATCTATCCGTCCACGGATCGCGATGGCCGCATCTCCGCGTGGCGTGGCCGCACGGAGGTCGTGCTCGAATCGCATGACTTCGCGGCGGCGTCGAAACTCGCGGGCGACATCTCGTCGGTGATGCAGGTGGGCAACGTGCAGTTCTCGCTGTCGCCCGAAGCGCAGCGCGCCGCCGAACAGAAGCTCTCCGGCGAAGCGATCGCTTCGTTCCGCGAGCAGGCCAGCGCGGCTGCGCGTGCATTCGGCTACAGCAACTACTCGATTCGCGACGTGAACGTCGGCCACAACGGCGTGCCGCCGCGTCCGATGATGATGATGAGCGCACGCGCCGCGAGCGCCGATGCGAAGATGGCGCCGATGCCGCTCGAAGGCGGCACCTCGACGGTGACCGTCAACGTGTCGGGCTCGGTGCAGATGAAGTAACGCAGTCTCTCAAAGCGCCGCACCATGAAAAAAGCCACGGAAAACCGTGGCTTTTTTTACAGGCGCGTCAGTGGAACAACGCGCGCTATCGATCAGCTTGATCGGCCTTGGCAGCCTTATCAGCCCTATCAGCTTTTTGCGCCAACTGGCTGCGAAGCCGGATTGCGTTTGGCGCGGCGATACGCCCAGATCATCAGCAGCACGCCCGCAATGATCATGGGCAGCGAGAGCCATTGGCCCATCGACAAACCGAGCGCGAGCAGGCCGAGGAAATCGTCGGGTTCACGCGCGAACTCCACCGTGAAGCGTGCGAGACCATAGCCGATCAGGAACATCGCCGAGATCGCGCCAACCGGACGCGGCTTGCGCGAGAACAGGATCAGCACGATGAACAGTGCGATGCCTTCAAGCGCGATTTCGTACAGCTCGGACGGATGGCGCGGCAGCAGGTGATACTGCGCGAACACTTCGTTCAAATGCCACTTCGCGGCCAGCGCGGGATGCGCTTGCAGCCACGCGGCGTCGTCGTTCGCAGCGCCGGGGAACATCATCGCCCACGGCGAATCGGGCGAGGTCACGCGGCCCCACAGCTCGCCATTGATGAAGTTGCCCAGGCGTCCGGCGGCCAGCCCCGTCGGCACCATCGGCGCGACGAAGTCCGTGACTTGCAGCCAGGTGCGCCCGCGTTGCCACGCGAACAGCACCATCGCAAAGGTCACGCCGAGAAAGCCGCCGTGGAACGACATGCCGCCTTCCCACACCTTGAAGATGTCGAGCGGATGCGCGAAATACCAGCTCGCCTTATAGAACAGCACATAACCCAGCCGCCCGCCCAGGATGGTGCCGAGCACGCCGTAGAACAGCATGTCGTCGATGTCCTTGGCAGTCCAGCCCTGCGCGGCCACGAACGGCAGGCGCAGGCGCAGGCGGCCAATCACGATCGCGAGAATGAAGCCGACGAGATACATCAGGCCGTACCAGCGCACGGCGAGCGGCCCCAGATGGATGGCGACCGGGTCGAAATTCGGGTGAATGAGCATCGTGGAAAGCGTTCTTGTCGGCGGTGAGCTTTGAAAGCGGTTTGCAGGATGCGCCGCGGGTGGCGACGCCGAAGCGTGACATTATCGCCGACGCGAGGGGCCGCGAGCCATTTTGCACATTTCTGCCTTCCTCAGCGCCCCATCGGCCACTTTAAGGGCCGGATATGAAAGCGGCATGCGTGCGCACGATGTCGATGAACGCCGCCAGCACCGGGCTCACCTCCGCCGCGCGCCAGACGAGGCCGGTTTCGATCGTCGGCACCGCTTCGGCGAGCGGGCGATAGACCACGCCCGTGCGCCGCAGATGGCGCAGCGATTGCGGCACCAGCGCCACGCCCATGCCCGCCGAAACGAGGCTCACGATCGTCTGCATCTGGATCGCCTCCTGACCCACGCGCGGCGCGAGACCGACCGCGCCGTAGCAGTCCATGATCGTGTCGAAGAAGCCGGGGGCCAGATGGCGCGGAAACACCACGAGCGGCGCTTCGGCGATCTCGCGCAGGCTCACGGGCGTCTCGCACCAGCCGTCCGCCGTCGGGCTGCCGGTGCGCTGCGCCAGCGCCGTGGGCATGGCGATCACCAGCGGCTCGCGCGCGACGCTCAGATACGCCAGCTGCGCCGCGTGGCGCGGCGGCACGGGTGCGATCACGAGACCAGCGTCGATGCGGCCCGCCACCAGTTCCTCGACCTGCACGTCGCTGGTCGCCTCAGTCAGTTGCAGGCGCACGCGCGGATAACGCACGCCGAACTCGCGCAGCAGCGCGGGCAGCAAGCCGTAGTCGGCGGTCGACACGAAGGCCAGCGCCAGCACGCCCGCCTCGCCGCGCGCGAGACTTTGCGCGAGCGGACGCAGCGCTTCGGCGGCCGCCAGCAGGCGGCGCACCTCGGGCAGCAGGTCGGCGCCCACGGCGGTCAGCTCGACCGAGCGGCGCGTGCGCGCGAACAGCTCGACGCCCAGCGTCTCCTCCAGCGCGCGGATCGCCTGCGACAGCGGCGGCTGCGTCATCGACAGGCGCGCAGCGGCGCGGCCGAAGTGCTGTTCCTCGGCGACGGCCACGAAATAGCGCAACTGGCGCAGGTCGGGAATCGCTGTGCTCATGATGAAGTGAGAAGCGTCATTGATACTTTTTACGACTCAATAAGCCACGAATAATATATTGGACATTGCGCTCGCGAAATACCATTCTGTTTCGACGTGCCGGCGCATCGCCAACAAGTCGATAACCCTGCCTCGCCCGGCTCACAAGACTTAGTCCAACGGAGCGTCCCCCATGTCCTACAACCGTCGTTCGAAGCACATCACGCAAGGCGTCGCGCGCTCGCCGAACCGCTCGATGTTTTACGCGCTCGGCTACGAGAAGGCCGACTTCGACAAGCCAATGATCGGCATTGCCAACGGCCACTCCACCATCACGCCCTGCAACGCGGGCCTGCAGCGCCTGGCCGATGCGGCCGTGGGCGCCGTCAAGCTCGCCGACGCCAATGCGCAGACCTTCGGCACGCCGACGATCTCCGATGGCATGTCGATGGGCACCGAGGGCATGAAGTACTCGCTCGTCTCGCGCGAAGTGATCGCCGACTGCATCGAGACCTGCGTGCAGGGGCAATGGATGGACGGCGTGGTCGTGATCGGCGGCTGCGACAAGAACATGCCGGGCGGCATGATCGCGCTCGCGCGCATCAACGTGCCGGGCATCTATGTGTACGGCGGCACGATCCGCCCGGGGCACTGGAAGGGCCACGACCTGACCATCGTGTCGGCGTTCGAGGCCGTGGGCGAGTTCACCGCCGGGCGCATGAGCGAAGAGGACTTCGAAGGCGTCGAGAAAAACGCCTGTCCGTCGACCGGCTCGTGCGGCGGCATGTACACGGCCAACACGATGAGTTCGTCGTTCGAGGCGCTGGGCATGTCGCTGCTCTACTCCTCGACGATGGCCAATCCCGACCAGGAAAAAGTCGATTCGGCGGCGGAGTCGGCGCGCGTGCTGGTCGAGGCGGTCAAGCAAGACCTCAAGCCGCGCGACATCATCACAAAGAAGTCGATCGAGAACGCCGTGGCGCTCATCATGGCGACGGGCGGCTCGACCAATGCCGTGCTGCACTATCTAGCGATCGCGCACGCCGCCGAAATCGAATGGGACATCGACGACTTCGAGCGCATGCGCAAGAAAGTGCCGGTGATCTGCGACCTCAAGCCTTCGGGGCAATACGTGGCGACCGATCTGCACGCGGCGGGCGGCATTCCGCAGGTGCTCAAGATCCTGCTCGACGCGGGCCTGCTGCACGGCGACTGCATGACGATCACGGGCCGCACGATCGCCGAAGAACTCAAGGACGTGCCCTCGAAACCGCGCGCCGACCAGAAGGTGATCTATCCGATCGACCAGGCGCTGTACAAGGAAGGCCATCTGGCGATCCTGAAGGGCAATCTCGCCACGGACGGCGCGGTCGCCAAGATCACCGGCCTGAAGAACCCCGTCATCACCGGCCCGGCGCGCGTGTTCGACGACGAGCAGAGCGCGATGGAAGCGATCCTCGCCGACAAGATCAAGGCGGGCGACATCGTCGTGCTGCGCTACCTCGGCCCCAAGGGCGGCCCCGGCATGCCGGAGATGCTCGCGCCGACTTCGGCGATCATCGGCAAGGGCCTGGGCGAGTCGGTCGGGCTCATTACGGACGGGCGTTTTTCGGGCGGAACGTGGGGCATGGTGGTCGGGCACGTCGCGCCCGAAGCCTTTGAAGGCGGCACGATTGCGCTCGTGCAGGACGGCGACTCCATCACCATCGACGCCCACCAGCTGCTGCTGCAACTGAACATCGACGACGCCGAACTCGCGCGCCGCCGCGCCGCGTGGAAGCAGCCTGCGCCGCGATATACGCGCGGCGTGCTGGCGAAGTTCGCGGCGCTCGCGGGGCCTTCGAATCGGGGCGCGGTAACGGGATGAGCACGTAGCGCGGCGTTGTCGGCATCGCTGGATAGACAAAAGGGCGCGCTGTCAGACGAGGCGCCCTTTGCTTCTATAATGCGACGACACAGCCGGCGACCACGCTGGCGGAGACCAGCATGAAACTGAAGTCGCAAGCGAAGAACAAGACAGCGACGCCGGCTGCCCCGCTGGCACTGGCCATGGCTGCCATTGCACTGTGCTGCTCACTGGCTGCGCCCGCGGCCCACGCGCAGGCCGGTGCGAGCAACACCGCGAGCGGCCTTGCGCTCGCGCAACAGCAGAACTGCATGAGTTGCCATTCGGTGACGCGCACCTTCATGGGCCCGGCGCTGCGCGATGTCGCGTCGAAGTACGCCGCCAAACCTGAAGCGCAGGCCTATCTCTCGCACAAGATCATGGAAGGCAGTGCGGGCGTGTGGGGCATGGTGCCGATGCCCGCCAACACGCAATTAAGCCCCGGCCAGGCGGCCATGCTCGCGAGCTGGATTCTTACGCTGAAATAAGCGAGCGCCTCGGGCGAGGCGCTCATATGCCCATCTACATTCTCGCGCTTACGCGCCAGGCGTCGTCCCATGCGTCGCGCGCGCGGCGAGTTCCTCGCGCACGGCGGCCTTGACCCAGCCTTTGAGTTCGGTTTCCAGCGCCAGGCCGATCTCGCGCGACACCTGACCCACGATCCAGTGCGAATGCTCCTGCATCGCGGCGCTGCAACGCTGCTCGATCACCTCGCGTCCTTCGCCGGTCAGCCAGCTCAGGGCGCGTCCGCGCAGACGCTCGACGAGTGCGTCGGCGTCCTGGGCGTAGAGCGCGTAGGCGTCTTCACGCGGCGGCGCGGGCTGGGGAGCGTGCGCCACGGCGGGTTCGGGCGCATGGCCCAGAGTGGGCTCGGGCACGGCATGCGCCGCGGCCATGGTTTCAGGCGACGTGGGCGTGGCCACCGGCTCCGGCGCGCCCTCAGGCACGCTGGCCGACTCCGGCAACGGCGCGCGCTCGAACGGCGAGCGCGCACGCAGCAGATTGCCCGGCACGAGGATGTCGCCCAAAAGCGGGATCGGCGCCTCTTCGATTTCATGCAGGTCGGTCACGATCACCTCCTTCGGATATCGATTTCGCACATCAAATCATCAAGCCGGGTAGGCGACCGCCGTGAGCCGCGCTCAACCGCCCTGCTTGTAGTTGTTCAGCGTATAGCCGCGGTCGCGATAGAAGCGATAACGCTCGCGGCCCGACGCGAGTTCTTCGGGTGCATCGCCGACCACCTCCAGCAGACGCTCGAAGCGCGCGAACTGCGGAGGCACCGCCGCGCCCAGATTGAGCAGCACGCGATGATGCGGCGCACGCTCAAGATCGGCGGCCAGCACGATGGGCGTTTGCGCGGCGAGCGCGCTATCGGCCATGCAGTGCGGCACGAACTCTAGCGGCGAGTACGTCCACAGCAGCTCGTCGAAGGTGCGCAGGCGCGCGGGCTCGGCCAGCACAACGACCTGCTGGTCGGCCAGATACGCCTTGCGCACGAGACGGCACGCGTACAGCAGCGCATCGCCCACGTTCGTGTGGAAGTCGATGCGCGTCATGCTGCAACTCCTACGCCTGCTTCGTTTACTACTGTTAACGTCATTGCGCCGCGCGGTCGATGAGGAACTGCGCGAGCAGCGGCACCGGACGGCCCGTTGCCCCCTTCGCGGCGCCGCCCTTCCACGCGGTGCCCGCGATGTCCAGGTGCGCCCACGGGTAGGCTTCGGTGAAGCGCGACAGGAAGCACGCAGCCGTCACCGCACCGCCCGGACGCCCGCCAATGTTGGCGATGTCCGCGAAGTTCGACTTGAGCTGATCCTGATACTCGTCGTCGAGCGGCATGCGCCACGCCGGGTCGTTCGCTTCGCGCGAGGCGTCCAGCAGTTCGCCCGCGAGCGCATCGTCCTTCGAGAACAAACCGCTGTTGTGATGACCGAGGGCAATCACGCAAGCGCCCGTCAGCGTGGCGATGTCGATGACCGCAGCCGGCTTGAAGCGCTCGACATAGGTGAGCGCATCGCACAGGATCAGGCGGCCTTCGGCGTCCGTGTTGAGGATCTCGACGGTCAGGCCGGCCATCGTCGTGACGATGTCGCCCGGCTTCGTGGCGTTGCCGGCCGGCATGTTCTCGCAGGTCGGAATCACCGCGATCACATTGAGCTTCAGGCCCATTTCCGCGACCGCACGCATCGTGCCCAGCACCGAACCGGCGCCGCACATGTCGTACTTCATCTCGTCCATGCCCTCGCCGGGCTTGAGCGAGATGCCGCCCGTGTCGAACGTAATACCCTTGCCGACCAGCACGACCGGCGCGGCCTTGGCGCTGGCGCCCTGGTAGTGCAGGACGATGAACTGCGGCGGCTCGACCGAACCTTTTGTTACAGAAAGAAACGAGCCCATCTTGAGCGCTTCGATCTGGCGCTGGCCCAGCACTTCGGCCTTGAGCTTCCAGTCGCGCGCGAGCTTCTTGGCCGTGGCCGCGAGGTAGGTAGGCGTGCAGACGTTGCCCGGCAGGTTGCCGAGGTCGCGCGTGAGATCCATGCCGTTGGCAAGCGCCACGGCCTGCTTCGCAGCCAGCTTCGCGAGCTTTTCGTCGGCGGCGTCCACGCTGAAGACCACGCGCTTGAGCGCGCGTTGAGCCACGTCAGGCTTGCTCTTCATCTGCGTGAAGCGGTAGGTCTCGTTGCGCAGCGCGAGGATCGCGGCGCGCACGCCCCAGTCGCCGGTGCGCTCCTTGATGGGCAGTTGCGCGAGCGAGAAGGTCACCTGGGCGATGCGCGTGCCGAGAATCGCGCGCCATGCGGCCCGAACCGCTTCGCCATAGGCCTTCTGGCCAAAGGCATCCTGCTTGCCGAGGCCCACCAGCAGCACCCGCGAGGCGCCGATACCGGTGACTTCCGGCAGGAACAAGGTCGAACCGGGCTTGCCGTCCATGTCGCCGGCCTTGACGACGCGGGCGATGGTGCCGCCGAGTGCGCCGTCGATCACGAATGCCGGGCCGGAGAGAGTCTGCGCTTCGAAGACACCGACCACGACGCAATCCGACTTGCCGGTCAGGAAGGGGCCTTCCCCGCCTTTGCTCCAATCACAGGCTTTTATGCTAAAGTCCATCGCGCTTGTCCTCGGATAAAATCAGGGCTTAGGATGAAAGCCGCAATTATCCGCTATTTTTCCCGCGGCGGCTCCTGGGTAGTAGCGCAAGCAGCGCGGCGCCCAGCGCAGGCCGCCCGCCCTGCCCATCTAGAATGATCTTCGAACGTTCCCTGCAGCGCGAACTCGCGTACACGGCCGGCGCCGTGTTCATGGTTCTGCTCACGATCATGCTGACGACGATGATGATCCGCATCGTCGGCTTCGCAGCATCGGGCCAGATCGACCCGCGCGACGTGCTGGTCCTGATCGGCCTGACCGTGATCGGCTATCTGGCCGTGATGCTCATTGTCACGCTCTTCGTGTCGATCCTGTTCGTGCTCACGCGCTGGTACAAGGATTCCGAAATGGTCGTCTGGCTCGCCTCCGGTGTGAGCCTCACGCGCCTCATCAAGCCGATCGCCGTGTTTTCCACGCCGATCATCCTCTTGATCGTGTTCTTCGCCTTCATCGGCTGGCCGTGGTCGAACGCCCAGAGCAAGCTCATCCGCGCGCGCTTCCAGCAGCGCGATGAAGTGTCGCTGCTCGCGCCCGGCCAGTTCCGCGAATCGCCCACCACGCATCGCGTGTTCTTCATCGAAAGCATGAGCCCCGATCAAGGGCGCGTGGAGAACGTGTTCGTCACGAGCACGGAAAACGGCAAGGTCAACGTAATCGTCTCGAAGACCGGCCACACGGAATCGACCAAGGACGGCGACCGCTTCATCGTGCTGGAGAACGGCCGGCGCTATGACGGCGAGCCGGGTCATCCCGACTTCCGCATCTCCGAGTTCCAGCGCTACGGCGTGAAGATCCAGAGCCAGCCCGTGGTCAATACGCCCACGTCGAGCACGACTTCGACGCCCGACCTGCTGCGCAATCCGACCAACGACAACCTGGGCGAATTCGCCTGGCGCATGGGTCTGCCGCTCATCGCGATCAACCTGATGCTGCTGGCGATCCCGCTCGCGTACCAGAATCCGCGCCGCAGCCGCACGATCAACCTCGTGATGGCCGTGCTGATCTACCTCACCTATTCGAACCTGCTCAACGTCGTGCAGTCGCAGATCGAGCAGGGCAAGATGTCGTTCGGCCTCGGCCTCGTGATCCTGCACGTCGTCGTGCTCGCGCTGGTCGCCTTTATTTTCTGGCTGCGTGTGCGCAACCGGCCGCTCTTTACCCGCGCGATGTTCAGCCGCGCGTCGCAGGGGAACTGACCGATGCGCATTTACGAGAAATACTTTGCGCGTCAGGTCTATCTGACGTTCATCTTTATTCTGTTCGCCTTCTCCGGCCTGTTCTTCTTCTTCGACCTGATCAACGAGCTGAACTCGGTCGGCCACGGCAACTACAAGTTCACCTACGCGGTGCTGCGCGTGGCGCTCCAGGCGCCGTCGCGGCTCTATGAAATCATTCCGGTCGCCGCGCTGATCGCCGCGATCTACGTGTTCGCGCAGATGGCGGCGAGCTCGGAATTCACGATCTTCCGCGTCTCGGGTCTCGCGACCGGCCAGGCGCTGCGCTCGCTGCTAAAGATCGGCGTGCCGCTCGTGCTGCTCACCTACCTGATCGGCGAAGTCGTCGGCCCGTACACGGATCAGCTCTCCGAGAAGGTGCGTCTGGAAGCGCTCGGCTCCGCGGTGTCGACCGACTTCAAATCAGGCGTCTGGGTGAAGGACACGCTCACCAAGCGCGCCGACGGCGAGCAGGCCACGCGCTTCGTCAACGTCGGCGAGTTGCAGCCGGACGCGACCATCACGAATGTGCGCATCTACGAATTCGATTCGCAGTTCCGTCTTTCGAACGTGCGCGTGGCGAAAAGCGGCAAGTTCCAGCCGCCGGGCCACTGGCTGCTCAAGGACGTGACGGACACCGAACTGATCAGCGTGCCGCCGCCGCAGAACCAGCCGACCGACGCGCTCGCGCCGATCTATCGCGCGACGCAGACCTCGACGCCCGAATACTCGCTGCGCTCGGAACTGACGCCGCAGATTCTGTCGGTGCTGCTGGTGTCGCCGGATCGCATGTCGATGTTCAACCTGTTCCGCTACATCCAGCATTTGACCGAGAACCATCAGGACACGCAGCGCTATGAAATCGCGCTGTGGCGCAAGCTGCTCTACCCGTTCGCGGTGTTCGTGATGCTGGTGCTGTCGCTGCCGTTCGCGTATCTGCATACGCGTGCGGGCGTGGTGGGCGTGAAGGTGTTCGGCGGGATCATGCTCGGCATGAGCTTCCAGCTCGTCAACACGCTGTTCTCGCACATCGGCAACCTGAATACCTGGCCTGCGCCGCTCACGGCGGCGACACCCGCGCTGATCTATCTGGCGCTTGGGCTGTTGGGCTTGAAGTGGGTAGACCGGCACTAGCGCCGGGTCTCGACGTCTCGACCAACGCGCTTCAGGATGGCAACGATGGCTACGCACGGCATGATCCTCTTCGGCCACGGCGCGCGCGACGCGCGCTGGAAAGAGCCGTTCACGCGTCTGGCCGCCAAGCTGGCCGCTGCACGCAGCGCGGGCGGGGCGGGCGGCCCCGTCGACCTCGCGTTTCTCGAACTCATGACGCCAGACCTGCCGCAAGCCATCGCTGCGCAGGCCGCACAGGGCTGCACGGCGATTACGGTGGTGCCGGTGTTCTTCGGCCAGGGCGGTCATATCCGCCGCGACCTGCCCGAACTCATCGCGCAATGCCAGGCTGCGCATCCCGACGTGAAGATCGATTGCGCGACGGCGGTGGGCGAGGACGACGGCGTGCTCGACGCAATCGTTCAGTATTGCCTCACACGCGACACCTGATTCAGGTCAATCAAAGAACCGATGTAAACGCAGAAGGGCCGCTTTTCAGCGGCCCTTCTGTTTTCTTATGGCAAGACCTCAGGCTGCTGCCAGGCGGTCGTCGCCAAGATCCGATTCCTGCCCTGCCCGCTCGGCAAACGCTTCGCCGATCATGAGCAGGCTCGGCTGCGCCGCGTCGAGCCAGTCCTGCGCGTCGCCCGCCGCCAGACCCGCCAGCGTGAGCGTGAGCATGCGCTCGCGCGCCGTGCTGCAAGCCTCGACGATCGCCACCGGCGTGGTGCCCGGACGGCCCGCGTCGATCAGCTGTTGTGCGATATCGGGCGCGCTGTCGCGGCCCATGTAGAACACCAGCGAATCGGCGTTCACGTGCTCGCGAATCTCGTCGCTGCCCGCCGCGCGCGAATACGTTGCCAGCGCGACACTGCGCGAGACGCCGCGCAGCGTGAGCGAGCGCTGCAACGTCGCCGCACTCGCGAGCGCCGCCGTGATGCCCGGCACGACCTCGAATTCGATGCCCGCCGCTTCGAGCGCGCGCATTTCCTCGTCGGCGCGGCCGAACAGCATCGGATCGCCGCCCTTCAGGCGCACGACGATGTCATGCTCGCGCGCCGCATCCACCAGTTGCTTGTTGATGAACTGCTGCGCCGTCGAGCGCTGGCCGCAACGCTTGCCGACCGCGATGAACTTCGCATCCTGCGGCGCGTAGTCCAGCATGGCGGGCTCGACGAGCGCATCGTGGAGCACGACCTGCGCCTGGCCAAGCAGGCGCGCGCCGCGCACGGTGATGAGATCCGCCGCGCCCGGCCCGGCGCCGATCAGATAGACCTTACCCATATTTCAGAACCCTGTATCGACCGGAGCGAGCGTGCGCGCCTGTAGCGACTGGACTGCCATTCAAGCCGTCAGGCAGTCAGCGCGCGGATCATGCCCGCAGCCACCGTGTGATGCGTTGCCTCGTCGATGAGGACGAACGCGCCGGTGCCGGGGTGCACATCATACAGGTCTGCGACCAGCGGCTTTTGCAGCGTGAGCGAAACGCGGCCGATGTCGTTCATGGCGAGGTTCTGGCGATCCACGGCGTGCGACAGCGTATGCACGTCGAGCACTTCCTTGATCGCGCCGATCTTCGCGAACACCGTGCTGGTGGTCTGCTTGAGCAGGTACTTGCGCTGCGGCGAGAGCGGCTCTTCGTCGAACCAGCAGAGATCCGCTTCGAGCTTCTTCGCCGGTTGCGTCTCGTCGTTGGCCGGCACGAAGGTGTCGCCGCGCGAGACGTCGACGTCTTCGGTCAGGCGGATCGTGACGGTCTGGCCCGCGAAGGCGCGATCGACCTGCGCCGTGCCGCCCGGCACCGGCGCGATGATTTCCGCGACCGTGGCTGCGCGGCCTGCCGGCAGCACCGTGATGGCGTCACCAACCTTCACTTCGCCGGCTTCGATACGGCCCATGTAGCCGCGGAAGTCATCGGCGCTCGAACCGTCCTGGCGCGCGACCCATTGCACCGGGAAGCGCAGCGCGTCGCCCGTTGCCTGCGCAACCGGAAGTTGCTCCAGCAGATCGAGCAGCGGCTCGCCCGCGTACCAGGGCATGCGCTCGCTCAGCGTCACGATGTTGTCGCCCTTGAGCGCCGACACCGGCACGAAACGCACGTTCTCCAGACCGAGCTGGCGCGCGAGATCGACGTAAGCTTCGCGGATCAGGTTGAAGGTCGCTTCGCTGTAATCGACCAGATCCATCTTGTTGATCGCGACGATCACGTGTTGCAGGCCGAGCAGCTTGACGATGGCGCTGTGGCGCTTCGTTTGCGGCAGCAGTTGCGTGACGCCGTTTTCGACCGTCACGCGCGTGGGGTCGATCAGGATGATCGCGGCGTGCGCCGTCGATGCGCCCGTCACCATGTTGCGCGTGTACTGCTCGTGGCCCGGGGTATCGGCGATGATGAACTTGCGCTTGGCCGTGGCGAAGTAGCGGTACGCCACGTCGATCGTGATGCCCTGCTCGCGCTCGGCTTCGAGGCCGTCCGTGAGCAGCGACAGGTCGATCTCGTCGCCGACGGTGCGCTTGTTCTTCGCACGCGAGAGCGCCGAAAGCTGGTCGCTCAAAACTGCCTTGCTGTCGTACAGCAGGCGGCCGATCAGCGTGCTCTTGCCGTCGTCCACGCTGCCGGCCGTGATGAAGCGCAGCACGCCGAGGTCTTCAGGTTGATGCGTCGTAACCATGTTCAATTCTTCCTCTGCGTGCTCTTTAGAAATAACCTTGCTTCTTGCGCTGTTCCATCGCGGCTTCCGACGCCTGGTCGTCCATGCGCGTGGCACCACGTTCCGTGATTTCGGTCACGGCCGTTTCGGCGATGATCTTCTCGACGTTGTCGGCATCGCTCGCCACCGGGCAGGTGCAGCTGATGTCGCCAACCGTGCGGAAACGCACCTGCGCCATTTCGCTGACTTCGCCTTCCTTCATCGGCGTGAGCGGCGTGACCGGCACGAGCAGGCCGTTACGGCGCACGATCTCGCGCTGGTGCGCGTAGTAGATCGACGGCAGTTCGAGCTTTTCGCGCTCGATGTATTGCCACACGTCCAGTTCCGTCCAGTTCGAGATCGGGAACACGCGCAGGTGTTCGCCGTTATGCAGACGCGCGTTGTACAGGCTCCAGAGTTCCGGGCGCTGGGCCTTCGGATCCCACTGGCCGAATTCGTCGCGGAACGAGAAGATGCGCTCTTTCGCGCGGGCCTTCTCTTCGTCGCGGCGCGCACCGCCGATCATCGCGGTATAGCCGTATTCTTCGATGGTTTCGAGCAGCGTGACCGCTTGCGCAGCGTTGCGCGAATCGGTTTCGCGGCGCAGGCGCACCGTGCCCTTCTTGATCGAATCTTCGACGTGACCGACCACGAGTTCCGCGCCGATTTCGGCTGCGCGGCGATCGCGGAAGTCGATCACTTCTTCGTAGTTGTGACCCGTGTCGATGTGCACGAGCGGGAACGGCAGCGAGGTCTTGCGGTTCGCGCCCAGACCAAACGCCTTCAGCGCGAGCGCGAGCACGACCACCGAATCCTTGCCGCCCGAAAACAGCAGCGCGGGCTTGCTGCACTCGGCGACGAGTTCGCGCAGGATGTGGATCGACTCGGCTTCGAGCCAATCGAGATGGTCCATGCGGTTCGCCGTGACCTGAAGCGGCGCGTTCACTGCGGAGTCGAGCGTCGTGCTCATGTTCGGAATCCTTCGTCTGATCGCGCCCCGTCGCCGGAAAGTCCCGGAAATCAGGGCGCGTTACTCTGTATTCGACTTCGCTACCGTTCGCTATAACGCTGAAAGCGGCGCGAAAACTTCAATCTTAGCTCGCGTGGCCAATCGCGGAAACCAGAGGCGAAACTTCCGCCGCCGCCTCGACCACCGGAATCGCGGAAACCGACGTGATGTGCAGCCCGCATTCCTTCGTGTCGCGCGATTCCCACCACCAGCGGCCCGCGCGGCTGTCTTCGCCGGGACGGATCGCACGCGTGCAGGGTTCGCAGCCGATGCTCGGGTAGCCGCGTGCGTGCAGCGGATTCACCGGCACGTCGAAGCCGCGCAGGTACGCCCAGACATCGGCTTCAGTCCAGTCCGCGAGCGGATTGAACTTGTCGATGTTGCGGGCTTCGTCGCGTTCTTCCTCGTGCAGCTCCGCACGCGTGACCGACTGCTCGCGGCGCTGGCCCGTGACCCACGCCGACACGCCCGACAGCGCGCGGTTGAGCGGCTCGACCTTGCGGATCTCGCAGCAGCGCTTGCGCAGATCGACGCTCTCGTAGAACGCGTTCAGCCCATGCTGCGTGACGTATTCGTCGATCGCGTCCTGCTGCGGACGGAACTGCTCGATCTCGTAGCCGTAGCGCTCGCGCACCGTGTCGATCATGCCGACGGTTTCCGCGTGCAGGCGGCCCGTGTTGAGCGAAAAAATGCCGATCTTCACGCCGCGCGACAGGATCGCGTGGGTGAGCAGCATGTCTTCGGCGGCGAGGCTGCTGGCTAGCTTCACGTCGGCATGACGTGCAGCGATCGAATCGAGCAGTGCGTCGAGGCGCTCGATCTTCGCTTGCAGGTCAGCCGTGATTTCGCTGGCTGGCGTGGAAGAAGCGGTCGTCATGCTGCAACGCCTCGCTGGCCTTCCTTGCGGCGGAACAGCGGCGACGGCTCGTCGAACGCGCCCTGGTACTGCACCGTGAATTCGGTGAACGCCTTCAGCGCGTCGTTGATGTCCTTGTCGGCGCGCAGCGCGTAGGCGTCGAAGCCGCAGCGCTCGTAAAAACGCAGCTGGTCGCGCAGCACGTCGCCGATCGCGCGGATCTCGCCCTTGTAGCCATAACGCTCGCGCAGCAGACGCGCGATCGAATAGCCGCGGCCATCGCGGAACACCGGGAAATCGACGGCGATCAGCGCAACCTGGTCGAAATCGGCGACCACGTCCGCCGGTTCGCTGTCCGGCGCGAGCCACACGCCCAGATCGTCCTTGCCGCGCGCGGCGACGAGCGCCTCGCGGTTGGCCTGGAAGTACGCGAACGGAACCAGCACCTTGCCCGCGGGCAGCGCGGCCACATCGGGCAGCACGCCGTCTTCGGCGGCGCGCACGACCTGCCAGCTGTCTTCAACGATCTCGCGATTCTTGATGATCAATGCCATTGCTTAACTCTCGTATCTCGTTGCGGGCGTGTCAGGCGTGGGCGGCCTGGCGCTGTGCGTACACGCGCTCCTTGAACGGCGCCATGCCGATGCGGTCGTAGGTGTCGATGAAACGTTCGCCGTCGATGCGCTGCTCGACGAACGTATCGATCACCTTCTGCACCACGTCGGGCATCTCTTCCGCCGAGAACGACGGGCCGATCACGCGGCCAAGGCGCGCGCCGTTGGCGCCGTTGCCCTGTTCGCCGCCGAGCGACACCTGATACCACTCCGAACCGTCCTTATCCACGCCCAGCACGCCGATGTTGCCGACGTGGTGGTGACCGCACGAGTTCATGCAGCCCGAGATGTTGAACGACAGGTCGCCCAGGTCGTAGACGAAATCGAGGTTGTCGAAACGCTCCTGGATTGCCAGCGCGATAGGAATCGACTTCGCATTCGCAAGCGAGCAGAAGTCGCCGCCCGGGCACGCGATGATGTCGGTCAGCAGGCCGATGTTCGCGGTCGCGAAGCCTTGTTCCTTCGCCTTTTCCCACAGTGCGAACAGGTCGCGCTTCTTGACGTCGGCGAGAATCAGGTTCTGCTCGTGCGAGACGCGGATCTGGCCGAACGAGTATTCATCGGCCCAGTCGGCCACGGCTTCCATCTGCTTGTCGGTGGCGTCGCCCGGCGCGATGTTGCGCGGCTTGAGCGAGATCGTGACCGACGCGTAACCCGGCACGCGGTGCGGGCGCGCATTGCGCTCGACCCAGCGCGCGAAGGCGCGGTTTTCCAGCAGGTGCTTTTCGTACGACGTGTCGGTGTCGGCGAGCTTTTCGTAGGCCGGCGGCACGAAATACTGCGACACGCGATCGACTTCCGCCTGCGTGAGCGTCGACGGGCCGTCCTTCAGGTGCTGCCACTCTTCTTCCACTTGCTGCGCGAACTTCTCGGGCGAGAGCGCCTTCACGAGAATCTTGATACGCGCCTTGTAGAGGTTGTCGCGGCGGCCGTAGCGGTTGTACACGCGCAGCACGGCTTCGCAGTAGGTCAGCAGGTGCTGCCACGGCAGGTTGCGCTTGATGATCGCGCCGATGATCGGCGTGCGGCCAAGGCCACCACCCGCGAGGATGCTGGCGACCACTTCGCCCTGCTCGTTGCGCTCGAGGTAGACG
This sequence comes from Paraburkholderia bannensis NBRC 103871, assembly GCF_000685015.1. Lineage (GTDB taxonomy): Bacteria > Pseudomonadota > Gammaproteobacteria > Burkholderiales > Burkholderiaceae > Paraburkholderia > Paraburkholderia bannensis. The sequence goes on from NZ_BAYA01000006.1 coordinate 148,560, forward strand.
CCCAGATCGTGGATCTGCACGGCGGCGCGGTCTTCCTTCGAACCCGAGACGGCGATCTTGAACTTGCGCGGCAGCCACGCGAATTCGGGGTGGAACGTCGACCATTGGCGCATGATCTCGGCCCACGGGCGCGGATCCACGACTTCGTCGGGCGTCACGCCCGCGAACTGGTCGGCGGTGATGTTACGGATGCAGTTGCCCGAGGTCTGGATGCCATGCATCTGGACGGACGCGAGCTTGGCGAGGATTTCGGGCGTTTCTTCGAGCTTGATCCAGTTGTACTGGATGTTCGAGCGCGTCGAGAAATGGCCGTACTCGCGATCGTGCTCGCGCGCGATCTGGCCGAGCATACGCAGTTGGTCGCTACGCAGATTGCCGTACGGAATCGCGACGCGAAGCATATAGGCGTGACGCTGGTAGTAGAGACCGTTCTGCAGGCGCAGCGGGCGGAACTCTTCTTCGCTCAATTCGCCCGACAGGCGGCGGCGAACCTGGTCGCTGTATTGCACGACGCGCTCGTCGACGATGGTCTGGTCGTACTGATCGTATTGGTACATTCGGGGACCCCAGGGTTGTATCAATCGCGGCGTTCCGGTTACGCCACGTTCTCCGACTTCGACTTGGCTAGTTCTGGCCCTGCTACATCGCAACTGGCCGGCGCCTTCAAATCGCCGGTCATGTGCTAATGACCAAAACAGATATCCATATTGGAAAAGTTGGGGAAATGGTAATAAACTCGCCTTATATTTCAAACGATCTAAAAATCAGGTTGATATGCCAAGGGGTTATATATGAACCTCCACCAGTTCCGCTTCGTCCGCGAGGCCGTCCGTCAGAACTTCAACCTCACGGAAGCGGCGAAGGCACTGTATACAAGCCAGCCCGGCGTCTCGAAGGCGATTATCGAGCTCGAGGACGAATTAGGGGTCGAAATCTTCACCCGCCACGGCAAGCGCGTGCGCTCGCTCACGGAGCCGGGCCGCATCATCCTGGCGTCGGTGGAGCGCATCCTCCAGGAAGTGGAGAGCCTCAAACGCGTAGGTAAGGACTATGCGGCCCAGGATCAAGGCAACCTGGTCATCGCGGCGACCCACACCCAGGCGCGCTACTCGCTGCCCGCGGCCATCGCCGAGTTCAAGCGGCGCTTTCCGAAGGTGCATCTGTCGATCCTGCAAGGCAGCCCGACCCAGGTCGCCGAGATGGTACTGCACGACCAGGCCGACCTGGCGATCGCGACCGAAGCCATCTCCAACTATAAGGAACTGGTCTCGCTGCCCTGCTTCACCTGGCACCACGTCGCCGTGATGCTGCCCGATCACCCGTTGCTGGAGCGCAAGCCGCTGTCGCTCGACGATCTGGCCCAGTTTCCGCTGATCACCTACGACAACGCGTTCGCGGGCCGCACCAAGATCAACGAGGCGTTCCGCCTGCGCGGCCTGTCGCCGGACATCGTGCTCGAAGCGATCGACGCCGACGTCATCAAGACCTACGTGGAACTGGGTCTGGGCGTGGGGATCATGGCCGACATCGCCTTCAATGCCGAGCGCGACCGCCATCTGCGCGCCGTGCCGGTGGGTCATCTGTTCGGCAGCAACGTGACGCGGGTGGCGCTCAAGCAGGGCGCGTATCTGCGCAGCTACGTCTACACGCTGGTCGAGCTGCTCTCGCCGACCCTGAACCGCAAGCTGATCGAACAGGCACTCAAGGGCGAACACGAGACCTACGAGTTGTAAAAGCGCGGCGCCGGGCCAACGACTGCGCCGCCAGCACGACCACTAACTAGAACGCTTCTCGCTTTTTTCCTTCCTGGAGACCGCTGCATGAAGTCGTATCTGCGTCTGAGTTCGTCCCTGCGTCCGTTCGCCATGGCTGCCGCCTTCGCGCTGGGCGCGGTCGCCCCCGCCGCGCACGCCGACCTGAAAGTCGGCATCGACCTGTCGAGCACCGGCCCGGCCGCCGCCATCGGCATCACGAGCAAGAACGCGATGCTGATGTGGCCCCCGACGATTGCGGGACAAAAGGCCGAGTACATCGTGCTCGACGACGGCTCAGACCCGGGCGCGGCCGTGCGCAATATCCGCAAGCTCATCAACGAAGATCACGTCGACGTGATCGTCGGGCCGAACATCACGCCCGCCGCCCTCGCCGCACTCGACCCCGTCGCCGAAAGCAAGACGCCGATGATCACGCTGGTGGGCTCGGCGTCCGTGGTCGAGCCGCAGCAGGGCACGCGCGTCTGGGCGTTCAAGATGGCGCAGACCGACGCGGCGATGGCCGACGTCATGACGCGCTACATGGCCGCGCACGGCGTGAAGACGGTGGGCTTCATCGGCTTCGCGGACAGCTACGGCGACAGCTGGCTCAACGAGTTCACGAAGTTCGCGAAGGAACGCAACATCCAGGTCGTGGCGACCGAGCGCTTCAACCGCACCGACGCCAGCGTCACGGGCCAGATCCTCAAGCTGATCGCCGCGAAGCCCGACGCCGTGCTGATCGCGGGCGCTGGCACGCCGACGGTTCTGCCGCAGCGCACGCTCGTCGAGCGCGGTTATAAGGGCGCGATCTACCAGACTCACGGTATCGCCACGCCTGAGTTCATCAAACTCGGCGGCAAGGACGTCGAAGGCACCCTGTTCCCGACCCAGCCAGTCGTGGTCGCGCGCACCTTGCCCGCCGATCAACCGGCGCAAAAAGCCGCTCTAGCCTTCGTGGATGCGTATGAGGCCAAGTACGGCCCCGGCACGGTCACGCAGTTCGCGGGCGACGCGGCAGGCGTGTATCCGCGTTTGCAGGACGCCGTGTCGCGCGCGCTCAAGGCCGCGCAGCCGGGCACCGAGGCGTTTCGCGTCGCGCTGCGCAGTGAGCTTGAACACGCGCACGAAGTGGTCGTGCCCAACGGCATGGTCAACACGAGCGAAAAAGACCACGTGGGCCTGGATCAGCGCGCGAGCGTGATGGGCACGATACGCGGCGGGAAATTCGTGTATCTGGGGCAATAACACAGCGCCAGGCGCGGGTAGCAGCGCGAACGGTGATTGCGGGTCTGGGAGAAGTCGAATATCGCCTCGCGGTCGGCCAGCGCGAGCGGCGACCATTCGACCCTCAACTTCTACGCTTGCGTGAACCGGAAGGCTGCGACCCGACGGCTTGCGGCTCGGGCGCCTCGCTCGTCACGGCGGCTCGCCGCTTCGCAAAATGTGCCTCCACGTCCTCATCGGCAATCGCGGGGCGCGGATCTTCCAGCGCCTCGCGCACCTTCGCGCGAAACCATGCGTCGTGCGTGGCCGGATCGACCGCGAAATCGAACGGCAGCGCGCCTTCGTTCGCGATCCGCGGAATTCATCCGAATGGCTAATCCTGCGCGCGGCACCTGCGCGTTTTCCCCCTGTCGGCGGCAAGGCGCGGCGCGAAAGCCCTTTGGTACAATCTCGCGGTTGCATGGCACCGTTTTTGACAGCTCGTCAGCAAACGGCCGCCCGCCCAGAAAATCCGAAAGAACCCCAACGCCGAGTCACCATGAACATCGAACAAGCGCGTTTCAACATGATCGAACAGCAAATCCGCCCCTGGGAGGTGCTCGACCAGGACGTGCTGAATCTGCTCTCGATCGTCAAGCGTGAGCACTTCGTCCCCGCCGCCTACGCGGATCTCGCGTTCGCCGACCTCCAGTTGCCGCTGCCCAATGGCCAGCACATGCTGCATCCGCGCGTCGAAGCGCGCGTGCTCCAGGAGCTCGCGGTGAAGAAGCACGAAAGCGTGCTGGAGATTGGCGCGGGTTCGGGTTACATGGCGGCGTTGCTCGCACACCGCGCGCAAAAGGTCGTGACGGTCGAAATCGACACGGAACTCGCCGAATTCGCGCGCGCGAACTTCGTCAAGAACGGCGTGCTGAACGCCGAAGTCGTGCAGGGCGACGCGTCGCGTGGCTGGGCCGCAAATGCGCCCTACGACGTCATCTGCGTCTCGGGCGGCCTGCCCGTCGTGCCGCAGGAACTGCTCGAACAACTGAAGGTGGGCGGACGTCTGGCCGCGTTTGTCGGCAGCGCGCCGGTCATGGAAGCCCAGATCATCACGCGCATGGACGAAAAGCAGTACCGCGTCGCCAGCGTCTTCGAAACCTGGGTCGAAGCGCTCGAAAACGCCGTGCAGCCGCCGCGCTTCAAGTTCTAAAATCCAGCTTTAGCATTGAGCTTCAACACCGCAGCCGGGCAGCATGCCCGGCCGGTTCACTCTCCAGATTGAGTCTTTCATGCAGATCCTGACCGCTCCCGCCCTCGCCGAATGGCTCGCCGATTCCTCGCGCCCCGCTCCCGTGCTGCTCGACGTGCGCGAACCGTGGGAAATCGAAACGGCAAAGATCGACGGCATCGTCTCGATTCCGATGGCGCAGATCCCCGCCCGCAGCGAAGAACTGGACGACGAAGCGGAAATCGTCTGCATCTGCCATCACGGCGCACGCAGCGCCCAGGTGGCGATGTTCCTGCAGTCGCGCGGCTTCACGAAGGTCTTCAACCTGCAAGGCGGCATCGACGCCTGGTCGCGTCAGGTCGACCCCAAGGTGCCGACGTACTGATCGCGCGATCCACGGATCGCACCGATAAAAAAGGGCGCAGCCTCACAAGGCCGCGCCCTTTTTCGTTGCATCGCTCACGTCAGTCGATTTCGCGCAGCACCAGCGCCACGGTCGAGAAAATCTCCTCGATCTGCTTTTCGTCGGCAATCAACGGCGGCGAGAACGCCAGAATGTCGCCCGTAAAGCGGATCAGCACGCCCTTCTGGTAGCAGCGCACGAACGTCTCATACGCCCGCGCGCCAGGCGCGCCTTCGCGCGGCTCCAGCTCCACCCCGCCCACCAGGCCCAGATTGCGCACGTCGATCACGTGCGGCTCGCCGCGCAGCTTGTGGATCTCGCGCTCGAAGACCGGCGCCATCTGCGCCGCGTGCCCGAACAGGCCTTCACTCTCGTACAGATCGATTGCCGCGCAGGCTGCCGCCGCCGCGATCGGATGGCCCGAATACGTATAGCCGTGGAACAGCTCGATCCCGCCGGGCGCAGCACCCACGATCTGGTCGTGAATGCGGGCGCTCGCGGCCACGGCGCCCATCGGCGCGGCCGCATTGTTGGTGCCCTTGGCCATCGTCAGCAGGTCGGGCGTGACGCCGAAATAGTTGGCCGCGAACGGCGCGCCCAGCCGCCCCCAGCCCGTGATGACTTCGTCGAAGATCAGCAGGATGTCGTGCTTGTCGCAGATCTCGCGCAGGCGCTGCAGGTAGCCTTGCGGCGGCACTAGCACGCCGGCCGAACCCGCCACCGGCTCGACGATCACGGCAGCGATCGTCGACGGATCGTGCAGCGTGCACAGCCGCTCCAGATCGTCGGCGAGATGCGCGCCCCACGTGGGCTGCCCCTTCGAAAAGCCGGCCTCGTGGATATTGAGCGTGTGCGGCAGGTGATCGACCGACGGCAGCAGTTGCCCCGAATAGGCCTTGCGATTGGGCCCGATGCCGCCCACCGAAATGCCGCCGAAACCCACGCCGTGATACCCGCGTTCACGCCCGATGAAACGCGTGCGCTGCCCTTCGCCGTGCGCGCGATGAAAGGCCAGCGCGATCTTGAGCGCCGTATCGACGGCCTCCGAGCCCGAGTTCGTGAAGAAGATGTGCTTGAGATCGCCGGGCGTGTGCTTTGCGATTTTCGCGGCAGCTTCGAAGGCGACCGGGTGGCCCATCTGGAAGGTCGGCGCAAAGTCCATTTCCGCTGCCTGCGCCTGCACCGCGGCGACGATCTCGTCGCGGCAATGCCCGGCGTTCACGCACCACAGCCCCGCGGTGCCGTCGAGAATCTGCCGCCCGTCGTGCGAGGTGTAGTGCATCCCCTTCGCGCCGACAAGCAGACGCGGCGCGCGCTTGAACTGCCGGTTTGCGGTGAAGGGCATCCAGAACGCGGACAGATCGGGCAGGCTGGCATTCATCTGCATCTCCTTTTCAAGGTTGAGCGAAGAACAACAACAAGCAAAGAGGCCTCTGGAAATTCAGTGTAGGCAGTGGCCGACACATGCGCATGGCATGCACAACGAAGTAGCGCGCCTGCACTTGCGCACGCTTGTATAGCGGCCGCGATCAGCGTCATGCACCGCATCGTCCGGCGATCCCGAGCGTTTTCGCACTGCAACGATGCAGCGCGCCCGAACATGCGTCGCATTGCACCACATTCGTGTGCGCGTTGCGCCGCGCGACGCGCCATGCACACCGTCAGGAGCTTGCTGCTGCACGCGTCGCGCATATCTCCGTACTTAAGCGTGCACTGGCATAGCCCTTGCAGTAATGGTTCGGCAAGACTGATACGAACAGCCGGCGCATCACCCAACGACCCATGCGCCACGACCATGACTTCACCCAAAGGGGCAATGCAATGAAACGTCGCAGTCTGTTGAAATTCGGGACGATGTCGGGCGCACTCGCACTTGCAGGACGCGTGCAGTTCGCGCACGCCGACACGGGCAGCGGCCCCATCAAGGTCGGCATCCTGCATTCGCTCTCGGGCACGATGGCGATTTCGGAGACCTCGCTCAAGGACACGGCGTTGATGACGATTGCCGACATCAACAAGAACGGTGGCGTGATGGGCCGGCAGATCCAGCCGGTGGTGGTCGACCCGGCGTCGAACTGGCCGCTGTTCGCCGAAAAGGCGCGCCAGCTGCTCACCCAGGACAAGGTCGCGTGCGTGTTCGGCTGCTGGACGTCGGTGTCGCGCAAGTCGGTGCTGCCGGTGTTCGAGGAACTCAACGGCCTGCTCTATTACCCGGTGCAGTACGAAGGCGAAGAGATGTCGCGCAACGTGTTCTACACGGGTGCCGCGCCCAATCAGCAGGCAATTCCCGCGGTGGAGTACCTGATGAGCAGCGAAGGCGGCGGCGCCAAGCGCTTCTTCCTGCTCGGCACCGACTATGTGTATCCGCGTACGACCAACAAGATCCTGCGCGCCTTCCTGCACTCCAAGGGCGTGAAGGACAGCGATATTCAGGAGGTCTACACGCCGTTCGGCCACAGCGACTATCAGACCATCGTCGCGAACATCAAGACCTTCTCGCAGGGCGGCAAGACCACGGTGGTCTCGACCATCAACGGCGATTCGAACGTGCCCTTCTACAAGGAGCTCGGCAACCAGGGCATCAAGGCGACGGACGTGCCCGTCGTCGCGTTCTCGGTGGGCGAAGAGGAACTGCGCGGCATCGACACGAAGCCGCTCGTCGGCCACCTCGCGGCGTGGAACTACTTCATGTCGGTGAAAGGCCCGAACAACACGAAGTTCAAGGAACAGTTCGAGCAATGGGTCGCGACCAACAACCTGCCGGGCGGCAGCAAGCGCGTCACCAATGACCCGATGGAAGCGACCTACGTGGGCATCCACATGTGGAAGCAGGCCGTCGAAAAAGCAAAGAGCACCGACGTCGACAAGGTTCGCGTGGCGATGATCGGCCAGAGCGTGCCCGCGCCCTCGGGCTTCACGCTGACGATGGACGGCAACCACCATCTGCACAAGCCCGTCATGATCGGCGAAATTCGCGGCGACGGTCAGTTCAACGTGGTGTGGAAGACCAAGACGGCGATCCGCGCGCAACCGTGGAGCCCGTTCATCGCCGGCAACGAAGGCAAGCCCGATGTCGTCACGCAGGACGTGCTGCCCGAATTCCTGCGCCGCTCGCGCACGGCTTGATGCGGTGTCGTTGAGCCGCGTCTGAAGTACCCGGCGCGCGACGCGACAGCGTTCGCATCGCGCGCACGATCTGCCCGAACGGGGCGCACCGCATCGTCCTTGCGCCGCGCCCCGCATCAAGAAGAAGACATCATGGCTCTCTCATTCTCGAGGTTCGCCCGCACGGGGCTGCGCCATGCGCTCGCCGCCGCTGCGCTCTTTGCGATGCTCGGCACGAGTGCATATGCGCTCGACACCGCCGATGTCGCGCCGCTCGGCGCCGATGACTTCGATGCGAAGTCCGCCGCCATCGACAAGCTCATTGCCACGCACGACGCCGCTTCGCTCGCACTCCTAAAAGCTTTGTCCGAAGACAACGTCACGGCCACCGATTCCGGCGAAGTGCTGATCCAGGACGGCGACAATGCACGCGACGCCGCCACCGGCAAAGCTGTGGCTGCGAATGTGGCATCCAGCGCCCAGCCAATCACGCTGAACAACCAGTTGCGCTCCAAAGTCGCGGGCGCGCTGTCGGGCCTGCAACTCGCGTCGCCCGATGTGCAGGCGCGCGGCGCGGCCATCGCCGAGTTGCTCAAGAACCCCGATCCGTCGATGAAGCCGATGATCGACGCGGCCCGCGCGAAGGAAACCGATCCCACACTCAAGCGCCGTCTCGACACGCTCTGGGCCATGAGCGCGCTGCGCGATCCCAACGCGGCGACGCGCCTGGAAGCGACGAAACTCGTCGCCGCGCGTCACGACCTCGACATGTACGAACTGCTGCGCCCGCTCGTCGCGAAGAACGCGAGCGGCGCCTTCAACGAACCCGACGCCGACGTGCGCGCCGCCGCGCAGCAAGGCATCGACGCACTCGATTCGATCCAGCGCCGCAGCCAGATCTTCGGCACGCTGTTCGCGGGGCTGTCGCTGGGCAGCGTGCTGCTGCTCGCCGCGCTCGGGCTGGCGATCACCTATGGCCTGATCGGCGTCATCAACATGGCGCACGGCGAATTCCTGATGATCGGTGCGTACGCAACGTATGTGGTGCAGACGCTGTTCCAGCGCTATGCGCCCGGCGCATTCGACTGGTATCCGCTGCTGGCGATTCCGGCTTCGTTCGTCACCGCTGCGCTGATCGGCGCGGTGATCGAGCGCCTGGTGATCCGCCATCTCTATGGCCGCCCGCTGGAGACGCTGCTGACTACGTTCGGCATCAGCCTGATCCTGATCCAGGCGACGCGCATGCTGTTCGGCGCACAGAACGTACAGGTCGAAAACCCCGCGTGGATGAGCGGCGGCGTGACCGTGATGCAGAACCTGATCCTGCCGTACAACCGCCTTGCGATCCTGGCGTTCTCGCTGATCGTCGTGGGCATCGCGTGGACGGTGCTGACGAAAACGCGCCTGGGTCTGTTCGTGCGCGCCGTGACGCAGAACCGCCGCATGGCCGCGTGCGTGGGCGTGCGCACCGCGCGCGTCGATGCGTGGGCCTTCGCGTTCGGCGCGGGCATCGCGGGTCTGGGCGGCTGTGCACTCTCGCAGATCGGCAACGTCGGGCCGGATCTCGGCCAGAGCTACATCATCGACTCGTTCATGGCCGTCGTGCTGGGCGGCGTGGGCCAGATCGCGGGCACGGTGATCGGCGGCTTCGGTCTCGGGCTGGTGTCGAAGGCCATCGAGCCGTTCTGGGGCGCCGTGCTCGCAAAGATCGCCGTGCTCGTGCTGATCGTCCTCTTCATCCAGAAGCGTCCGCAGGGGCTGTTCGCCCTCAAGGGCCGTAGCGCGGAGGCTTGAACATGACCGTCGCCTCTTCTACTTCGCCGCGTCATGCGCTCGGTGCGCACGACAGCGCTGCCGAGACCTTCGCACTCGGTCTGCCCGCGCGCCCCGCCCTGCTGTCGCGTCGCGCGTGGATTGCGCTGATCGCGCTCATCATCGCGATGGGCGTGGGCGTGCCGCTGTGCGCGCTGGTGCTGCCGCAATCGAGCGCACTGCATCTGTCCGCCTACACGATGACGCTCGCAGGCAAGCTGATGTGCTACGCGATCGCCGCGCTCGCGCTCGATCTCGTATGGGGCTATTGCGGCATCCTGAGCCTCGGCCACGGGCTCTTTTTCGCGCTGGGCGGCTACGCCATCGGCATGTACCTGATGCGCGAGATCGGCCACGACGGCAAATACGGCAGCGACCTGCCCGACTTCATGGTGTTCCTCGACTGGCATTCGCTGCCATGGTACTGGCAGGGCACGCAGCATCTGGGCGTGGCGCTGCTGCTGGTCGTGCTGGTGCCCGCCGTGGTCGCGTGGGTATTCGGCTTCTTCACGTTCCGCTCGCGCGTGAAGGGCGTGTACCTGTCGATCATCACGCAGGCCATGACCTTCGCCGCGATGCTGCTGTTCTATCGCAACGAAACGGGCTTCGGCGGCAACAACGGCTTCACCGATTTCAAGCGCATCGCCGGCATGCCGATCACGCATCCGGGCACGCGCACGGTGCTGTTCCTGATGACGTTCGCCACGCTCGTGCTGGCGTTCCTGGCGGCGCGCGCCATCGTCACGTCCAAGCTCGGGCGCGTCGTCACGGCCGTGCGCGACGGCGAAACGCGGCTCATGTTCCTCGGCTACAGCCCGCTTGGCTACAAGCTCTTCATCTGGACGCTGTCGGCCGTGCTGTGCGGCATCGCGGGCGCGCTGTACGTGCCGCAGGTCGGCATCATCAACCCGAGCGAGATGTCGCCCGGCAACTCGATCGAAATGGCGATCTGGGTCGCCGTGGGCGGACGCGGCACGCTGATCGGCCCGATCATCGGCGCCTTTGCCGTCAACGGCGCGAAGAGCTTTTTCACGGCTTATTTCGCCGAATACTGGCTGTTCTTCCTCGGCCTCATCTTCGTGCTCGTGCCGCTGTTGCTGCCTAACGGCATCATGGGCCTGATCGAGGCCGCGGTAAAACGCCTTGGAGGCAAGCGCGCATGAACGGACACATCCTCCTCAACGATCCGCTCAATCACAACCCGTTCGACGACGACGAGACGCTCACGGTCTCCGGCGTCGCCAGCATGGGTCACGTGGTCGAGCCCGGCGCCATCGACATCTCGCACGGCACGATCCTTTATCTGGAAGACGTGACCGTGAGCTTCGACGGCTTTCGCGCGCTCAACAAGCTGTCGCTCGCCATCGACGCCGGCGAGCTGCGCTGCATCATCGGCCCGAACGGCGCGGGCAAGACCACGATGATGGACGTCATCACCGGCAAGACCGCGCCCGATTCGGGCAAGGTGTTTCTCGGCCAGACGCTCGACCTCACGCGCATGAACGAACCGTCGATCGCGCGCGCGGGCATCGGCCGCAAGTTCCAGAAGCCCACGGTGTTCGAGCAGCATCCCGTGTGGGAAAACCTCGAACTCGCGATGAAGGCCGACAAGGGCTGGTTCGCGACGCTGCGCGCGCGCCTGGATCGCAACGCGCAGGCGAAGATCGAGCAGACGCTGGAAATCATTCGCCTTGAGAGCGATGCACGGCGCCTGGCGGGCGAGCTTTCGCACGGCCAGAAACAGCGGCTCGAAATCGGCATGCTGCTGATGCAGAAGCCGCAACTGCTGCTGCTCGACGAACCCGCCGCCGGCATGACCGACGACGAGACGATGGAGCTGGCCGCCCTGCTCAACCGCCTGCGCGGCAGCTGCTCGATGATGGTGGTCGAGCACGACATGGAGTTCGTCGCCGCGCTCGCGGGCGAGACCGGCCGCGTCACCGTGATGGCCGAGGGCCGGGTGCTCGCGCACGGCACGCTCGACGAAGTGAAGCGCGACGAGACCGTGATCGAATCGTACCTGGGACGTTGATCCCGTTCCTCATCGCCTGACCATCGACATCCTTAGCCATGCTGAACATCGAATCGCTGAACCAGTACTACGGCGGCAGCCACATCCTGCGCAATGTCTCGATGACGGTGCCGCAAGGCGAGCTGACCGTGCTGCTCGGGCGCAACGGCGTGGGCAAGACCACGCTGCTGCGCTGCCTGATGGGCGTGGTGCCGACCAAAAGCGGCACGATCGCCTGGGGCGAGCACGCGCTCACGAAACTGCCCACGCATGCGCGCGTGGCGCAGGGGCTCGCGTATGTGCCGCAAGGCCGCGATATCTTTCCGCGCCTCACGGTCGAAGAGAACCTGCTGGTGGGCGCGGCGAGCAAGAAGCGCATGCCCAAGGGCGTGCCGGAACATATCTACGCGCTCTTCCCCGTGCTCAAGGACATGAAGGCGCGGCGCGGCGGCGATCTTTCGGGCGGCCAGCAACAGCAGCTTGCGATTGGCCGCGCGCTGATGAGCGATCCGCAACTGCTGATTCTCGATGAGCCCACCGAAGGGATCCAGCCGTCGATCATTCAGGATATCGGCCGCACGCTGCGCAGGCTCGTCGAGGAGATGAACCTCACGGTGCTGCTGGTCGAGCAGTATTACGACTTCGCGAAAGCCATCGCGGATCGCTACTGGGTGATGAGCCGCGGCGAGATCGTCGCAGGCGGCGCGGGCGCGCAGATGGATGCGGACGGGGTGAGGGAGCTGATTGCGGTTTGAGGGGGCTTACGTGGACGGTGCGCCGGCGGCTCAATAATCGGCGCATGCTATCCTGCACGCCACGTTCCGCCCCTGCCCGCTCGAAAACCGCATGTCGCTCCACGAAGATCACGCCGCGCTCGCCAACACCACGCTTCGCAACCCGGCACCGCCCGAATGGGCCGCGAAGCTCGAACTCGGCTTCGAGCTGCAGAAGGCGCGCACGGCGCTTACGCATCGCCTGCATTCCGGGCCGTTGCGCGTGCAACGACCGCTCTACCCCGAAGGCGATGCGATCTGCCACGCCGTGATCGTGCACCCGCCAGCGGGCATCGCGGGCGGCGACCGGCTCGACATCGACGTGAACGTGGGCGACGGCGCGCACGCGGTCATCACGACACCGGGCGCGACCAAGTGGTACAAGTCCAACGGCCGCGTCGCGCGCCAGCGCATCCACGTGCGCGTGGGCGCGGGCGCGAAATTCGACTGGCTGCCGCAGAACAATCTGGTCTTCGATCACGCCCATGCCGAGCTGGACTTTGCACTCACGCTCGCCGAAGGCGCTACCGCCATCGGCTGGGACGCCATGCAACTGGGCCGCCAGGCAGCCGGCGAGCGCTGGTCGACCGGCATGGTGCGCTCGCTCACGCGCGTGATCCGCGCGGCGACGCCCGACGCGGCCGAGCCCGCCGAAGAGCAACTGCTCTGGTTCGAGCGCGCGCTCATCGACGCCACCGATCCGCTGCGCGATGCGCCGCAAGGGCTCGCGGGCTATCCCGCGTTCGGCGTGCTGTGGGCGATCGGGCCTGCGTGCAACGACGCGCTCGCGCAGGACATGGCCGCGACGCTGCCCTTCGACGATGCGCTGCGCTCGGGCGCAAGCTGCGTCGCGCCGGGCGTGCTGCTCGTGCGCGTGGTGGCGCGCTCGATGGAGCCGCTGCAAAACACGCTGGCGCAATGCTGGTCGCAGCTGCGGCCGTTCGTGCACGGCGTGCCTGCCGCGCCGCTGCGCCTCTGGACGACGTAAGCCAGCGCACCACTACGGCGCATTTCCCGCGCCGATGCACAACATCACCTCACCCAATCGCCAATGCGGTGCATATCGGCACCGCATCTGGTGCATTCACGCTGTCCCCTTCACTGGCACAACCCTTGCTGTCAGCTTGCACCGATACGCGCGCGTTGCGTGCGAAGCTGCAAGCTGGGCGTAACCTCGCTACCGTAAGCTGATCTGGCGCAATCAAAGAGTGCGCGTTTATCCGCTTCGCATCGCCTTGCAGGCTCGCGCACGCACCCGCACCCAGCACTCCGCCCAAGACCCAGAACGATGAAGCTCACGCCACGCGAGAAAGACAAGCTCCTGATCTTCACCGCCGCGCTGCTCGCCGAAAGGCGCCGCGCCCGCGGCCTCAAGCTCAATTACCCGGAGGCCGTCGCCTTCATCAGCGCGGCGCTGATGGAAGCGGCCCGCGACGGCAAGACCGTCGCCGAGGTCATGCACTACGGCACCACGCTGCTCACGCGCGACGACGTGATGGAAGGCGTGCCCGAGATGATCCCCGACATCCAGGTCGAAGCCACCTTCCCCGACGGCACCAAGCTCGTCACCGTCCACCATCCGATTCCCTGAGGCTGCGCGCATGATCCCCGGCGAAATGCTCATCGATGACGGCGAAATCGAACTCAACGTGGGCCGCGAAACCGTGACCGTGACGGTCGCGAACACGGGCGACCGCCCCGTGCAGATCGGCTCGCACTTTCACTTCTACGAAGTCAACGACGCGCTGGCGTTCGATCGCGAAACCGCGCGCGGCTTCCGCCTGAACATCGCGGCGGGCACCGCCGTGCGCTTCGAGCCCGGCCAGGAACGCACCGTCGAGCTGGTCGCGCTCGCGGGCGACCGCGCCGTCTACGGCTTCAGCGGCAAGGTGATGGGCCCGCTCTGAGCGGCACGCCCGCGCCACCTTTCGAATTCATCAGGATTCCGATATGACCTTGAAGATCGGCCGCCGCGCCTATGCGGAGATGTTCGGCCCCACGACCGGCGACCGCGTGCGTCTCGCCGACACCGACCTGCTCATCGAGATCGAGCGCGACTACACCGTCTATGGCGACGAGGTGAAGTTCGGCGGCGGCAAGGTGATTCGCGACGGCATGGGCCAGTCGCAGCGCCTGCATGCCGAAGTCGCCGACACGGTCGTGACCAACGCCGTGATCCTCGACCACTGGGGCATCGTGAAGGCCGACATCGGCATCAAGGACGGGCGCATCTGGAAGATCGGCAAGGCCGGCAATCCGGACGTGCAACCGGGCGTGACGATTCCGATTGGCGCGTCGACGGAAGTGATCGCGGGCGAAGGCCAGATCGTCACGGCGGGCGGCATCGACACGCACATCCACTTCATCAGCCCGCAGCAGATCGACGAAGCGCTCGCCAGCGGCGTGACGACGATGCTGGGCGGCGGCACGGGCCCGGCAACGGGCACCAACGCGACCACCTGCACGCCGGGGCCGTGGCACATGGAGCGCATGTTGCAGGCCGCCGACGGCTGGCCGATCAACCTGGGCTTTCTCGGCAAGGGCAATGTGAGCCTGCCCAAGCCCGCCGAGGAACAGATCGCCGCCGGCGCGATCGGCCTGAAGCTGCACGAGGACTGGGGCTCGACGCCCGCCGCCATCGACAACTGCCTCACCGTTGCGGACGCAACCGATACGCAGGTCGCGATCCACACCGACACGCTCAACGAATCGGGCTTCCTGGAAGCGACCGTGGGCGCGTTCAAGGGCCGCACGATCCACACGTACCACACCGAAGGCGCGGGCGGCGGCCACGCACCCGACATCATCGCGGTCTGCGGCGAAGCCAACGTGCTGCCCTCCTCGACCAATCCGACGCGCCCCTACACCGTCAACACGCTCGACGAACACCTCGACATGCTGATGGTCTGCCATCACCTCGACCCGTCGATTGCCGAAGATATCGCCTTCGCCGAGTCGCGCATCCGCCGCGAAACCATCGCCGCCGAAGACATCCTCCACGACCTTGGCGCACTGTCGATGCTTTCTTCGGATTCCCAGGCAATGGGTCGCGTGGGCGAAGTCATCATCCGTACCTGGCAGACCGCGCACAAGATGAAGGTGCAACGCGGCGCGCTGCCGCAAGACTCGTCGCGCAACGACAACTTTCGCGTCAAGCGCTACGTCGCCAAGTACACGATCAATCCGGCGCTCACGCATGGCATTTCGCATGAAGTGGGTTCGATCGAACCGGGCAAATGGGCCGATCTGGTGTTCTGGGATCCGGCGTTCTTCGGCATCAAGCCGTCGCTGATCCTCAAGGGCGGCATGATCGCGCTTGCGCAGATGGGCGACCCGAACGCCTCGATTCCCACGCCGCAGCCCGTGCACTATCGCGAGATGTTCGGCACGCGCGGCCGCGCGCTCACGCAGACGTCGCTCACCTTCGTCTCGCAGCTTGCGCTCGACCTGGGCATGCCCGAGCGCTACGGCCTGCAAAAGCGTATCGTAGCCGTACGTAACTGCCGCAACGTCACGAAAGCGGACATGATCCACAACGCGTGGCAGCCGTCGATCAGCGTCGATCCGGAGACCTATCAGGTCGTCGCCGATGGACAATTGCTCACCTGCGAACCCGCCACGGTTCTGCCGATGGCGCAGCGCTATTTCCTGTTCTAAGTTCTGTTTCAAGTATTGAAGTACTGATATGCGTACGATCGACAAACGACTCACCGCGAAGCTCGCCAGCGTGCTGGTCAAGCGTGCGCCCACGCTCACGCTGCCCTACGACATGCGCTGCAAGAGCCGCTTCGCGGCCACGCTCGACAGCGGCGAGGAAGTGGGCGTGGTGCTGCCGCGCGGCACGATCCTGCGCGAAGGCGACATGCTCGTCGCCGACGACGGCGGCCTCGTGCGCGTGATCGCGGCGGCGCAAAGCGTGCTGCGCGTACGCGCGCACGACCGCCTCACGCTCACGCGCGCCGCGTACCACCTCGGCAATCGCCATACGCCCGTGGAAGTGGGCGTCGACGAACTGAAGCTTGAAGCCGATCCCGTGCTCGAAGACATGCTCAAGCGCCTGGGCGCGCAGGTCGAGCGTGTCGAGCTGCCGTTCGAGCCCGAATCGGGCGCGTACGGCGGCGGCCACCGGCATGGCCACGACGAGACTTTCGCCGAAGACTATGCGCTCGCGCAGCGCGTGTTCGACGAGCATCACGGCCACGCGGATTCGCACTCGCACCCACATTCGCACGGTCACGGCCACTCGCATGACCACGATCACGACTGCGGCCACGATCACGCGCATTGCGACGGCCACGCTCACGATCACAGCCATGAACATCGCTGAACTCACGGCGCTGCTGCATCTCGCCTCGCCCGCGTTGCCGATCGGTGCGTTCAGCTATTCGCAGGGGCTGGAGGCCGCAATCGACGTCGGCATGATTACCGGCGCCGACGACGCCGCACACTGGATTGCCAACGGCCTGGCCAACGTGCTCGCGCCCGGTGAATTGCCGTTCATCGCGCATCAGCTGGAGCGCTGGCGCGCACACGATACGCAGGCGCTGATCGACGCGAACGCGGAATTCATCGCGAGCCGCGAATCGGCGGAACTGCGCCGCGAGACTGCGCAGATGGGCTGGTCGCTGCGTCAGTTGTGTGCGCAACTTGAATGGGGCGACGCCGAACGGCGCGCCACGCTCGAACGCATGACGCCGGTTGCGCAGCCGAGCGCCTTCGCTTTCGCCGCGTGGGCGCACGATGCTTCGACCGAAGCAACGCTCGCCGCTTACGCTTTTAGCTGGGTCGAGAACCAGACGGCGGCGGCGCTCAAGGCCGTGCCGCTCGGCCAGCTTGCGGGCCAGCGCATCGTGGTGGCGCTGCGGCCCAGAATCGAAGACGCCGTGGCGCGCGCGCTCGCTACGCCGCCCGACGCGCTCAACACCTTTGCGCCGCAACTCGGCATTCTGTCCGCGCGGCACGAATCGCAGTATTCGCGCTTATTCCGCTCCTGAACTCATCCGCACGCTCCTGCATCGCACGACTCATGAACAACAAACGCACGAAGAAATTGCCGCCGCTGCGCGTCGGCGTCGGCGGCCCGGTCGGCTCCGGCAAGACCACGCTGCTCGAAATGCTCTGCAAGGCCATGCGCGAGCGCTACGACCTCGTCGCCATCACCAACGACATCTACACGAAGGAAGACCAGCGCCTGCTGACCGTCGCGGGCGCCCTGCCCGCCGAGCGCATCATGGGCGTGGAAACGGGCGGCTGCCCGCACACCGCGATCCGCGAAGACGCGTCAATCAACCTCGAAGCCGTCGACCAGATGCTCACGCGCTTTCCCGACGCGGACATCGTCTTCATCGAATCGGGCGGCGACAATCTCGCGGCCACCTTCAGCCCCGAGCTGTCCGACCTGACGATCTACGTGATCGACGTGGCGGGCGGCGAGAAGATTCCGCGCAAGGGCGGCCCCGGCATCACGAAGTCCGACCTGCTCGTCATCAACAAGACCGATCTCGCGCCGCTGGTGGGCGCGAACCTGGACGTGATGGCATCGGATGCGAAGAAGATGCGCGGCGAGCGTCCCTTCGTGATGTGCAATCTCAAGGCGCTCGACGGCCTCGATCAGGTGATTGCGTTCATCGAAAAGAAGGGACTGCTGGTCGGCTGAAGTGGTCTGCTGAAGCGGCGTGTGAACGCGCCGCTCAAAGATCGAGCGACGCCGAAGCGCGCTCGGGCAGCAGCGTGGTGAGCACGTCCACGGTGCGCTCGGTCGCGCCACGGTGACGCGCCGCGAAAGCCGATGCCGCCGCGCCCATCGTGACGCGGCGCGACTTGTCCTCGAACAGTTCGCGCAAGGCGCGCGCGAGATCGGCGGGATCCTGCACCTGCAGCGCCGCGCCCGCCGCCACCGCATCGGCGGTCGCCTGCGTGAAGTTGAACACGTGCGGGCCGATCAGTACCGGCGTGCCCACGGCGCACGCTTCGATCAGGTTCTGGCCGCCCAGCGGCAACAGGCTTCCGCCGATAAAGGCCAGATCGGCGGCCGCGTAGTACGCCCCCATCTCGCCCATCGAATCGCCGAGCAGCACGTTCACGTCCTGCGGCAACGCGTCCACGCTCGCGTGCCCTTCCAGCGATGCAGCCGGTGCCGTAGGTGCCGTAGGTGCCCACTGCGAGCGCCGTTCGAGCTTGAAGTTCTTGCGCGCGACCAGCGCCGCAACTTCGTCGAAACGCTGCGGATGGCGCGGCACGAGAATCAGCAGCGCGTCAGGCACCTTCAGCGCGGCAAACGCTTCCAGCACGAGTTCTTCCTCGCCTTCGCGCGTGCTCGCCGCGACCCACACAGGCCGCGTGCCAATCGCGCGGTGCCAGTCGCGTCCACGCGCGACGAGCGCGGGCGGACTCGCCATATCGAACTTGAGGTTGCCGAGCACCGCGACATTGCGCGCGCCCAGCGTGCTCAGGCGTTCCGCGTCAGCCGGACTTTGCGCCAGCACGCGCGTAAAACCGCCGAACACCTCGCGCGCCGCTGCGCCGAACTTCGCCGCGCGCTTGAACGAACGCGCCGACATGCGCGCATTGGTCAGCACGAGCGGCACGTCGGCGCGCTTGCATTCGTCGATGAGCGTGGGCCACACCTCGGTCTCCATCACGAGGCCGAGCGAGGGACGCCACGCACGCAGGAAACGGCGCACGGCATGCGGCATGTCGTACGGCAGATAACAGCGCAGCACGCGGTCGCCGAACAGCTGCTCGCCGGTCGCGCGCCCGCCCGGCGTCATGTGCGTGAGCAGGATGCGCGCATCGGGGCGCGCCGCCAGCAACGCATCGACGAGCGGCTGCGCCGCGCGCGTCTCGCCCACGGAAACCGCGTGCACCCAGATCAGCGGTGTGTCGTCCTCGGGCAGGCGTCCGGCGCTGCGGCCGAAGCGCTCGCAGACGTGCTCGCGATATCCGCGCTCGCGCCGCGACCGGATCATCAGACGCAGCACCGCGAGCGGCGCGATCAGCCACCAGAGCGCACGATAAATGGCCCTTAGCATCGGGCCTCCGCGGCTACTGCTTGCGTGCGTTCGCTCATCATCGGCATCAAACTCGGCATCAAACCAGTTCCTTGCCCTTGAGGCGTTGCAGGATGCCCAGCGGCGCCCATTCCGGATGCACCATGTCTTTCGCGGGCAGGAAGAAGGTCTGTTCCATCATGAACTGACCGGACATGACCGCATGCGAGGTGTGATCCGAGAAACACACCCAGACCGAACCCGGCGGGAAGTTGATGGTTTCCTGCGGGCAGATCTTCTGATAGTCGAGGTCGGCCTTCATGCCGTCGTGCAGGTTGAGCATCAGGTGGTCGTACTCGCTGCGCGGCGACTTGGTGATGTGCAGCAGGTTCTGCAGCCACGCCGAGCCTGGCATCTGCGGCTTGATGTTGGGCAGGAAGCGCTTCGCCATGTCTTCGAACGGCTCGCCGACGCGCCATACGCGCGGCGCGCCGTTGGGGTTCACGTTGGTGAACACGCGCAGGATGCGCTCGCCGTAGTTCGGGCGCGACGGGAACGCATCGACATGCAGGCGCGAATCGTCCTTGCGCCACGAGGTCTCGCGCGTTTCGACCTTGTGCAGGCGCAGGCTGGTGGGCGCCACGCGCAGCTTGCCGATGTACTCCGGAAAGAGCCCGTCGACGAGCGAACGCGCGCACGACTGGTAACGCGCGATCAGTGCGCGCACGGCCGACTGCTGCACCGTGTCGCCGAGCACGCCATGCAGCGCGCCGCCGTTCGGGTCGAGGCTGATGTTCTTGCGCTTGGGATCGGCGATGGCCGGATCGAGCAGCGCGCGCTCGCCGCCCTCGATCGCGAATTCCAGCTTGGGGAAGTACAGCACCTTGCCCTGCTCGACGGCGTCGAGCAGTTGCTCGCGCGGCATGGGCAGCGATTGCCCTTGCCAGTCGGCGGAAGTGATTTCGATGATCTGGGATTCGTTCATGGTCGCCCCTGGAAGCGATGGATCTGGATGCCTGGCGGGCGGATTCGGCGCGGCAGCGCGCTTGATGCTCGCAATGCTCGCTATGCTCGTAGCGCCCGAGGCGCGAAGTGCGCGTCGCAGCGGCTTCGTAGCGGCTTCATCTACTCAGCCCCGGCAGGTCGAACAAGCTGGGCGGCGCGCGCGCCGATCCTTATACCCCGCGGGCCGACCGGCGCGCCTTGATGCGCCGCAGCCCGTCAGGCTTTTCCGACAAAGCAGCTGGAGCGCGTTGCCGCACCCCGCGCCGCCGCGCGCCTGCTGGCGCACATTGTCTTGCGTTGCCTCAAAGCAGGCCGAAGCCTGCCAGCGCGCCCTTGACCTGGGCGAGCGTTGGCGGCTGCCCCGCGGTGCCGATATTGACGACATTCGGCGACCAGTAGCCGCCGGTGCGCCAGGCGGTCGCGAAATTGTACAACTCGACGGTCGGGCGCTTCAGCGCCGCCGCGATGTGCACGAGGCCGGTATCGACGCCCACCGTCGCCGCCGCGCCGTCGATCAGGCCGACCACGGCGGGCAGCGAGAGCTTCGGCGGCACGATGGCTGCTTCGCCGAATTCGCGCGCGAGGCGCTCGCTCGTCGCGCGCTCGGCGTCGCTGCCCCACGGCAGCACGAGCGACGCGCCGCGGCGCACCAGCGCCTGGCCCAGTTCGATCCAGTGCGCGTCGGGCCATTGCTTGTCGGCGCGGGACGTTGCGTGCACGAACACCACATAGGGCACCGGCAGGTTCAGGCCGAGGGCCGCCAGCGCCTGCGCGGCGCGGTAGGTGTCGAGACCGAATTCGATGTCGTCCTGCGGCGACGGCGGCGGCAGGTCGAGTGCGCCCGCCACGAGTTGACGCGTGCGCTCGACCACGTGGGTGCGCGGCTCGATGCGGATCGAGCGGTCGTAGAAGAAGCGCACGGGCCATTCGTAACCCGCGCCGTCCGTGCGGTTGCCCAGACCGACCAGCGGCCCGCGCGCCCAGCTCGCGACCCAGGCGGTCTTGATGAGCCCCTGGCAGTCGATCACGAGGTCGTATTTCTCGGCGGCCAGCGCCCGGCGAAACGCGCCGATCTCGCGCCAGTTGGCCCCGGACAGCAGGCGCTTGCGCCAGCGGCGCAGCGAGAACGGGATCGCGCGGCGCACGCCGTCCACCAGCTCGACGAGCGACTGGAAACTTTCCTCGACGAGCCAGTCGATCTGCGCGTCGGGATACCGTCGCCGGATGTCGGCGATGGCGGGCATGTTGTGGACGACGTCGCCCAGCGACGACACGCGCACTATGAGGATCTTTTGCACGCTCAAGGCAAACTCGGGTTGATTCCGGCGGACGGGTTAAAAAAGGTGCGCAATTTTAGCGCGCCGCGGGAAGTTGAGCGAAAAAGCAGGGGAAAAGTGCGGAAATAACCGCCAGAACTGCCTTCCCTGCCCTTTCGAAGCGCTCGTGGCCACCACAAAACGGCTGCCCCAAACGCCGCGGCGCCGGGCGGGGAAAACCGCACGGCGCCGCTGGGACTTCAGATCAGACGCTTGTGCGCCTGACAAACCTTAGAACGGCAGCTTCGCGTCCGGCTTTTCGGCCAGGATCACGCGCTTGAAGTCGGCCTGGATGCGCGCAAGCGCGGCGTCGTTGTCGGCTTCGAAGCGCATCACGACCACCGGCGTGGTGTTCGACGAACGCGCCAGACCGAAACCGTCCGGATACTCCACGCGCAGGCCGTCGATGGTGATGACTTCGTCGGCGCCCGTGAACTTCGCGTTTTGCTGGAGCTTGCCGATCAGCACGAAGTTTTCGCCTTCTTCGAGCTTCAGTTGCAGTTCCGGCGTGGCCGTCGAGTTCGGCAGGTCGTTGAGCAGCTTGCTCGGATCCTGCACGCGCGCGAGGATTTCCAGCAGACGCGCGCCCGTATAAAGACCGTCGTCGAAGCCGTACCAGCGATCCTTGAAGAACACGTGGCCGCTCATTTCGCCCGCCAGCGGCGCGCCGGTTTCGCGCAGCTTCGCCTTCACGAGCGAGTGGCCGGTCTTCCACATCAGCGGCTCGCCGCCCTTGGCCTTGACCCACTTCGCCAGGTTACGCGTGCACTTGACGTCGTAAATGATCTGCTTGCCCGGGTTGCGCGAGAGCACTTCCTCGGCGAACAGCATCAGCTGGCGATCCGGATAAATGATCTGGCCGTCCTTGGTCACCACGCCCAGGCGATCGCCGTCACCATCGAATGCGAAGCCGATTTCGGCGTCCGTTTCCTTGAGCGCGCGAATCACGTCCTGGAGGTTTTCCGGGTGCGCCGGATCCGGGTGGTGGTTCGGGAAGGTGCCGTCCACTTCCGTGAACAGTTCGACGAGTTCGCAGCCCATCGCCTTGAACAGGCGCGGCGCGAGTTCGCCCGCGACGCCGTTGCCGGTGTCGACCACGATCTTCAGCGGGCGGGCGAGCTTCACGTCGCCGACGATGCGCGCGATGTATTCATCGGCGATGTCGTAATCGGCATAGGTGCCCGCGCCGGTTTCGAAACGTTGGTCGACGATGCGCTGATAGAGCGCCTGGATCTGGTCGCCATAGATGGCCTTGCCGCGCAGCACCATCTTGAAGCCGTTGTAGTCGGGCGGGTTGTGGCTGCCCGTCACGACGATGCACGAATCGACGCTGCGCGCGCCCGTGGGCAGGTTCAGCGGCACGCTGGCCGCGAAGTAGCCGACCGGCGTGGGAACCATGCCCACGTTGACGACGTCGACGCCCGCGGCGCGCAGGCCGTCGGCGAGCGCCGCCGAAAGATCGGGGCCCGACAGGCGGCCGTCGCGCGCGATCACCACCGCGTCGCCGCCCTGCGCACGCACCTCGCTGCCAAACGCCTGGCCGATGGCGCGCGCCGTATCCGTGTCGAGCGTCTTGCCGATCACGCCGCGAATGTCATAGGCCTTGAAAATCGATTGAGAAATCATGATGAGGCTCACCGTGCGATGAAAAGTCGGGGGTCTATTCGTAACATGTTTTGATACCGGAACGGCACCGGCAGTTACGAAAAGAGGGATCCGTTACAAACTATAATTGCGGGTTTTCGGCGTCCGCCGAAGGTTACGCACCCATTTTAATGCCCCGCCGTTTCTTCCAGAAGACAAAATCCGCGCGCACGCTGGCGGCTGTTCCCGGCTCCCCGGGATCCGCTCTGCGCGATTTGCATATTGCATCGGAAACCGGTTCGGCGCTCCTCGCGCGCACGCCGCGTGCCCGGTCGATCAACGGCGCGCGCACCACATGCTGAGCCTCAAACGCTTCGCCAATCCCGACGTCGCGCGCGCGTTTGCCAACATCATCTGGCTGGGCCTCGAACGCATCACGCAGATCGCCGTGGCCATCGTCATCAGCGGCGTGCTGGCGCGCTATTTCGGCCCGGACGTGTTCGGCAAATGGCAGTACGCCAACACGCTGCTGCTCGTGCTCGCACCCATCACCTGGGTCTGCGGCGCCGAAATCCTCGTGCCCACCATTGTGAACAAACCGCGCGAGGAAACCGGCACGGTGCTCGGCAGCGCGTTTGCGCTGCGCATTGGCGTATCGACGGTGGCTTTGCTGGTGACATGGGGCGGGATCGCGATGGGCGCGACCGATCCGATGGTCGGTGCGATGCTCGCGGGCCTGGCCGTCACCATGCTGTTTCGCGAGCCGTTTGTCGGCGTCATCAATGCGTGGCTGCAGAGCATGACGTACAGCAAGCCGCAATTGCTTGCGAGCATGAGCACCGCCGTCGTGAAGGCGCTGCTCGTGTTTCTGCTCGCGCGCGCGGCGTTCACGCCGGGCAGCTTCGGCTGGCTGTGGGCGATTGAATCGGCAGCGATTGGCGCGGCGCTCGTGCTCTATTACCGCAGCCGCCACGGCGGCAAGCTCGGCTGGCACGTCGACCGCGCGCTTTTCAGGCATTTCGCGACGGCGGGCACGGTGTTCTGGCTCGGCCTGATCTGCATGTACCTGTTCCTCAAGCTCGACCGGCTGATGCTTGAGCGCACGATTTCCTTCGCCGATCTCGGGCGCTATTCCGCCGCGCAGCAGCTCAACGAAAACTGGATCACGCTCGCGCTGATGCTCTCGCAGACCATCGCACCGGCATTCGTCTATCGCGTGCAGGAGGCCGCGCAGCTCAAGCGCAATCTCGTGCGCCTGTTCGCGATGACGGCCGCGCTGATGGTGGCGGGCGCGCTCGTGCTCGACGCGCTCGCGGGCTTCATCATTCATCGCGTGTTCGGGCCGGACTACGCGCAGGCGGTTGGCATCTTCCGCTGGGCCGTGTGGCTGTCGCTGCCCGCCGGCATCGAGGCGATCGGCAACCTCGTCGTGCTCAAATATCAGGCCAAGTTCGTTCTGCTCGCCAAATGGCTGCTCGCGCTCGCGGTGGCGTTCGTCGTGAACCTCGTGGCGATCCCGCGCATGGGCGCGTATGGCGCGCTGGTAGGTCTGGCGATTGGCTATCTCGCGGCGGCCTGCGTGAACTTCTATTACATCCGTTTCAAGCTGGCTTCATGACGAACTCCCCCGCTGCTCCGAACCTGGCCCGCATGGGCTCACTGGCTGACGTCGCCGTGCTCATGCCCGCCTACAACGGCCAGGCCGATGTCGAGCGCACGCTGGCCTCGTTCGCGGAAGACGCGCCGGTTTATGCACTGATCGTCGATGACGGCAGCACGCCACCCATCGTCGCGCCCGAGGTGCCGGGCATGCAGATCGACGTGCTGCGCATGGCGAAGAACGGCGGCATCGAGCGCGCGCTCGAAGCCGGTATCAATGCGCTGGCTGAGCGCGGGTTTCGTTACGCGGCGCGTATCGATGCGGGCGATCTTGCCGCACCTCATCGGCTGGAGAAGCAGCGCGTGCGCATGGAAGCGGAGCCTCGCGTTGCAGCGCTTGGCACGTGGACGCAGGTGGTCAGTCGCGCGGGCGCGCCGCTGTTCATGCTGCGCCCCGCCGCCGACGCACGCACGCTGCGCAAGACGCGCATGCTGCGCTCGCCGCTCGTGCATCCGTCGGTGATGTTGCGCATCGATGCGGTGCTCGATGTGGGCAACTATCGCCTGCAATATCCGGCCGCCGAAGATCTCGACCTGTTCCTGCGTCTGATGGAGCGCTACGACTGCGCGAACCTGCCGGAGCTTGGGCTCTATTACGAGCTCAACGAAGGCGGCATCAGCGCGACGAAGCGGCGCAAGCAGATCGTTTCGACCCTGCGTTTGCAGGCGCGTTATCTGAACGTGCTGAACTGGCGCGACTGGGCCGGCCTTGCTAAAAACCTGCTGCATTTCGTGACGCCTTATGGCGCCTTGCAGAAGGTAAAGCGCGCGCTGTTTGCGCGTGGCTAGATCCAGCGCAGCAAGACCGGCAGCAGCACCGGCACGACAAACGCCGTGAACACGCCGTTCAGGCCCATCCCAAGGCCCGCGAACGCGCCCATTTCCTCGCTCACCTGAAACGCGCGCGCGGTGCCGATGCCGTGCGACGCAACGCCAATTGCAAAGCCGCGCACTTCGGTTTCGCGCACGCCCACGGCGTTGAGAATCCAGCGCGCCGTCACGGCGCCGAACACGCCCGTCGAGATCACCAGCACCGCAGTCAACGACGGAATCCCGCCGACCTTTTCGGCGACGGCCATCGCGATCGGCGTGGTCACCGACTTCGGCGCGAGCGAGGCCAATGTCTGCGGCGTCGCGCCCAGTAACTTAGCAATCCCAACTGCTGACACAATCGCCGTCAGCGACCCGGCAACGAGGCCGCACAGCAAAGGCAGCGCAGTGCGCCGCAACTTGTCCCACTGCCGATAGAGCGGCAACGCGAGCGCAACCGTCGCGGGCCCGAGCAGGAAGTGCACGAACTGCGCGCCGCCGAAATAAACGCGATACGGCGTATCGGTGAGCTTGAGCGCGACGACCACGATCGCCACGGCGATCAGCACGGGGTTCGCAAGCGGATTGTGCTTTGCGCGCGCGTAGACGTTCAGCGCGATCAGATACGCGACCAGCGTGAGCGTGAGGCCAAGCAGCGGCGATGCGGCGAGATAAACCCAGATAGCGTCGAGCTTGTCGAGCGGCAGATGCGCGTTCACGATGCGCCCTCCTCGACGTTGCGGCTTCGTTGCCGACGCAACAATGCACGCGTGACGAGCGCAGTAACGGCGATGCCGAGCGTCGTGCTGAGCACGAGACTCGCGATCACGGCGAACGCTTCGCCGCGCACCGCCTGCGCCGACACCATGATGCCCACGCCTGCCGGGATGAAGAGCAACGAGAGATGGCGCAGCAGTTCAAGCGCGGTGGGTTCGATCGCCGCGGCGGCGGCGGGCCGCATCATCGCAAAGGCGAACAGCAGCAACATGCCGATCACGGGGCCGGGAACGGGAAGCGAGAAAACGTAGGAAACGCTCTCGCCGAGGCACTGGAAAATCAGCAGGGCGGCAAGGGATCGGAGCATGGTCGGGGGCGTTGCTGGACGAGGGGCGCAGGCAGCATGAAAGCTGGCGATGCGCCGCCAAGTTTACAGGAACATTGCACGCGCGGCAGCGTGCCTCCCCTCTAACTACGGCTTCGCGCGCGGCTCCAGACGCATGCGGATCGATTCGGATCCGGCAGGCAGGCTACGCTGCGGTGTGGCATCACGTGCAATATCGAATTGCCATCTTGCATGCCGACAGCGCCTGGAAACGCACTGCACTTCAAGCTCGCTCCACCTGTTCCAATTGCTCAGCAAGCTGGGTTTTCATCCACGCCGCAAAACGCTCGACGCCTTGCTGGAAATCAACTTTCGGCGACCAGCCGAGCGCGCGTCGCGCTCGTTCAATACTGAGCACGCTCTCCGGCACGTCGAATGAACGACCAGGACGATACCGCCGCGCCACATCGCTGCCCACTGCACGCTCCAGCGCGTCGAGCACCTGGTTAATGCTGTGACCGCGCCCCGATCCGATGTTGAACACGCGCTCCGGCCCCTGGTACTCCAACATGGGCAGCAGCACATCGACGACATCGTCAATGTGAATGTAGTCGCGAATCACCGAGCCGTCGCCCCAGACCTCCACGGGCTCGCCACGCAGCATCTTGCCGAGGAAGACTGCCACGGCGCCCTGGCTGGACTCGATACGCTGACCTTCTCCATAGGGGTTGGCCAGCCTCAGAACCGCATAGTCGAGACCGTGCTGCGCGTGAAACAGCGCGAGGTATTTCTCGATGGCCAGCTTGGCGATGCCATAGGAGCAAACTGGATCGGTCGGATGCGTCTCGTGAATCGGCACGCTTTCGGGAATGCCGTAAACGGTGCCGCCCGATGAGACGAAAACGACCTTGCGCAAGCGCGCTTTCACCGCGAGCGTAAGCAGACGCACGGTGCCGAGCACGTTGCTTTCCACGTCGAAGAGCGGGTCGGCATTCGACGACTTCGGCAGCGTGGTGGAGACCAGATGAAAACACGTGTCCATCCCTTCCAGCGCACGCGCCAGATCCGCCGCCGAGTTGAAATCGCCCTCGAAGTGATCGTAGTTCGGGTGGTTCGCGAGCTCATCGTCCAGGGCGCCAGAACCATACCGGCCGAAGCAACGCACTGCGTGGCCCTGGGCAAGCAAAGCCCGCGTCAGGTGCGAACCGATAAAACCGCGTCCACCCAAAACGAGACATCGCCTGGGCACCGTGGACTGCTTAGCAACGACGTAGTTCTTCATTGTTTTTCTACCATCGAGTGAATGCCCGGCGTCATCTCATGGATGCCGACGCGCCCCAACCAGGTTACAGACGCTCCCTCGCCTCTACGCAGAGGAAGTACACGCTACCGACCACTCAATCAGCTACCTTCAACCACGAGTTTGCGATGACGGCGGTGCGCGCCGAACCGTTCGTCATGACGCGCAGCATTGAAAAGATCGACGTATTTCGACGTCACGACATCGATCTTGTAGCGCTTCGCGACATCGCCCACCAATGCGCAAGCGTCCAGGTATTTCTGTTTCTCCGAGGCGAATGCGGCAATGATCTGCGCAACCGTATCGACCGGCACTTCCCAGTCTTCAAGCTCGACAACTGCACCGGCAACGTCCTGCCCCTGTGTCAGCATGTTCCGGATATCGCCGACGTCCGAGGCGATATAGGGCTTGCCCGCGAACAGACAGTCCACGATCGTCAGCGGGAAGCTCTCTGACTTGAATTTGGTGAGCATGATGCCCACGTCCGCAGACGCATAATGGCCGACGGAGTTTTCCGAAAAGCCTGCCAGGTAGACGAAATCGTCCACACCTGTCTGGCAATACTCGTCGTAGACAGGACCGTTGCCGACGAGAACCAGGCGAATGTCGCGACTGGACAGCTTGCGCGCACGTGCGACCGCCTCAATGGCTTCGGCCCAGCCCTTGTCCTCAATGGCGCGACTCACGCAACACAATACAAAGGCATCGTCCGGGATTTGCATTTGCGCACGGCTCACCGGCGTGATCGTCGGCGCCATCATGCCGTTGGCGATCTTGACGAAGCGCGTGGAGGCCTCGTCATAGAGTCCTGCGTCGGCAAACGGGACGACGTTCTTGTTGGCCGTGAAGACCCAGTTCGTGACCTTCTCATCCGCCTGCAAGAGCTGTTCGTCCGTTACGCCGAACGCATCGTGCTCAATCATGCCGTGCAGCGATGCAACATGAACGCGCAGTTCATCGAACACGTCCGGCACCTGGAACGGGTACTTCTGGATGTGCCAATGATGCGAGTTGAGCGCCTCAATGCCGAACTGCCGGATAACCTCGCGCGTCTCGCCGAGATCCGCCGTCTCCACCACAGGTACGTCGTTGCGCACCATGCCGCGGATCCGGTCGAAAAAGCTCATCAGGCCCGTGTTGAGCAGCAGAACCGAATGTCCCTGGCGCTTGAGTTCGTTGGCGATGCGAATCGGCAGAATCTCTGCGCCGCCGGGGCTGAAGCCCATCGTTGAGACGATGATGTTCGGAACACGACGCTGCCGCGCCTGAAGCACTGACAGATAGTCATACCAGCGCAGAAATTCTTCGTAATCGCGGCCAACCATCTTCCAGTAGAAGTCTTCGTAGCCTTTGCGGCAGCGTTCGAGCACTTCCAGCGGAACATCGTAGAGTTCAGCAGCAGTACGACTTGCCAGGCCCACTTCGCGATAGAAGATTTCCTTCTTATAGGTCGTATCCGCCGTGCTGCCGGGATAGCGCCGGAAGAAGTTGATCGCGTCGCTGCGATAGGCGATCTTGCCGCCGCGCAGCACGTGGAGATAGAACACCCAGTCGCCGGCGACGCGCATCGACAGCCACGACTCGTCCTGCAGCAGCGGCAGGTCGACCGGTCGACGGAACAGCACGCTGCTTGCGTTCGGAATCGTGTTCTTGATGCCGAGTGCCGTCTTGACTTCGTTGTGCGCAGTCTCGAGATAGTTGCCCTTCCACTTGTCCGCGCCTTCGAGGTCGCTCAGGTACAAATGGAAGTCGCCCTCGATAGGGTCCTCGTCGCGGTCCACGAACTGCGAGTACCCATAGGCGAGCAGAACCGCCTCGTCGTCAAAACAGCGCACGAGCCGTTCGAGGAAATGTTCGTCGCAGTAATCGTCGCTCTCGGCAACCCACACGAGCTTTCCGCTCGCTGCCTGAATCCCCTTCGCCCACTGGCGGAAAACACCGCCGGAATTCGTGGTGTTGTAAAGGGTACGCGTAACCTCGGGATAAGCCGCGGCGTATTCGTCCAGCACCGCGCGGCTTTCGTCGGGAGAGCAATCGTCCAGCAGCAGGACTTCGATGTTCTTGTAGGTCTGCCCGTAAATACTGTCGAGCCGCCGCCTCAGGAACGGGGCGTGGTTGTAGTTCGGCACGATGACCGAAACTTTCGGCATAGCCTGGCCCGGCGCAATACCGGTAAGCGCGCGCGACGTCTCGTTCAGGGAACTAAAGCCCGTCCTGCTGTCGGGTTCGAGGGCAACACCTTCGTTCCAGTCATTCCAGGCATCCAGGAAGACGGCACGTTGACCGTCGGAATGCGACGTCCGGGTTCCCTCAATTGCCGCGTCAAGCCAGCGACGATAGTCCTTGACGTCGAACCGGGTATAGACGACCGCATTCGCCGGCGCCGTAGCCGTGTTGTCGCGCGCGAGCGTGACGACCGGGTAGCGCGCGTGCACCTCTCCCGTCGATTGCGCGATGCGGGCAATTCCGGCACCCGCGACGACGCTGTAGGGAACCACGTTCACGTCATTGAACTTGCGCCCAACGAACTGCCCGACCTCCGACGCCGCGGGCAAATCCAGCGCTGCGTCGACAATTTCGTCGAGTGCAGCGTGCGCAGCCTCATCGCGCGCCGATGTCCAGCGACCGATGAAATACGGCACGGGTACGCCCTGCTCTGCCAGCCCCAGGCGCAGTCGCGCGAGGAAGGCTGCAGCGTCCTGGGATTCGCAGTGAATGCTGACGAGAACGACGGGCTTCGCACCGAAGCGCATGTAGCGGCGATCGGCGACGACATGCGCAAGACGCTTTGCCAGCACCGAGGCGCGATCAGGCATGTCGGCTTCGATGTTCACGCAGAAGCGAATATCGGCGCAGTCGGTTGCGAGGAATCCATCCACGGGCTCAGCCTGCGCGATGCCGTCTTCGCTCGCGCGAAGGTCAAAGCAAAAAGCGTGGATGCCGTGGGCGCGCGCGATCCGCATTTGGCGCAACATGACGTCGCGATCCTGCGGGTCATAGAATCCCAGCACGTCACTCGGCGTAACAGGCTGCACGTGGCCTTTGAAGAGCGGCCGCCCGGCGCGCACTGCACTCCAGTCGAATGACTTATAGAAGGCGACCAGCTTGACGTCGGGCTCGATCTTGCCGAAGAGAATCTCATCTTCGTGGACATCCTTGAGCGGCGGCGCTGCGTGCCGGCACTCTTTCGCACCGGCAATCGCGTAGTGCCAGAACGGATTGATGCCCGCTGCCTGGATGTCCTTGTAGGTCTGCAGGTAGTACCGCGTGTCGAAATCGTCGGCTGGCTTACGGCCTTCGCGCCAACCATGCTCGCAGTAATGCCGGATCAGTGCTTGCGGCGACAGCCCGGCGAGATCCGGATTCACCGATGCGTAATAGGACGTGTCGAACAGACCCGATTGTTCGATGACCGCGACTTCGTCGTTGATGCGATCACTATGCGGATCATGCGCAACGGGCTCGGCAGCCAGCTGCACGGCCTCCAGTTGCGCCACCTCTTGCTCGACGGACGGCGTGCGAGTGTCCGCCTCGCCTTCGGCGGGCAGCAGGCGACACACGTTACGGCCTTCCGCCTGACCGAAACGCAGGTAGTGCGTCAGAGGCTCCATGCCGACCTGCGCGACATCGGGACTGTCCGCCAGATACTGTGCCGTATTGAAAAGAGGCGATGGGTTGCGCTGCTCGCGCCATCCGTGAGCGAGATAGTGCAGAACCGGATCGATCCCGGCAGTACGCACGTCCGGGTTCTGCTCGACATAGTAAGCACTGTCGAACAGTTGACTGTTGCGGAGCGTGCGCGCAGCGGCTTTTGTCTGCAAAGTACGACGAAAACGCGCCACCGGCAGCGCGCCGAGCGCGTGCCGATAAGCAGTCGCCCCCTTGCGGATGCCAACAGCCAGTCGCCATGTGCGTGAAGCAAAAACTTCCTGCAGTCGGCCACGCTCTGCGGCAACCAGCGCGTTGCTCGCGTCCAGTTGATCGGTCAGGGCAGCAACATGTCCTTCGCGCTCGCGAAGGACATGTTCAAGGTGCGCCCCATGCGCTTCGCGCTCTGCGAGACGCGCAACGCCTTGCGCCACGTCGTGCGTGAGCGATGCGATCCTGCTTTCTGCTGCGGCAACGGTCTTGTTCAACGAGACGACCTGTGCGCTACGTTCGATGACCTGCCGGTTCAGGCTGGAAACCTGCACGTCGCGCTCCGTAACCGCGCGGCTCAGGTTGCGATTGACCTTCTCACGTTCGGCGATTGTCCCGGCGAGCTGCGCCAGATGCGCAACGTGCTGCGCAACAACGTCCTGAAGCAGGTCGATCTGTTGGCGGTGCTCTCCGGCGGCATCCTGGACAGCGCCGAGTTGTGCGTCACGCGCGGCAACCGTGCCGTGAAGATCACCGATCTGCGCGTCACGCTCGGCGATAGACCGCTGTAACGCTTCGACCTGCCCGGCTTCCTCGCCAACCGCGCTGTTCAGCTCGCCGATCCGCGCGTCGCGTTCGGCAACAGCCTGATGCAGCCAATCGACTTTCGCCCCGCGATCCTGCGATTCAGCCTGGAGGCGGGCGATATGCCCAAGACGCTGCCCCAATTGCGTGTGCCTTGCCCGAAGGAGATGAACGGCCTTCAATGCGACCGTCGCTTCAGCCTCCGAGAAGCTCTCCTTCGCGTCGGGCACCCGCGTGTCATAGCCGAACGCCTCGAAGTCGTTCGCATACATGACGCGCAGCAGTTCGGCGCTGCGCGCAGTCAGGAACTCCGGCTGGAAAGGAATCAGGCTCTCGTTGGCCCGGTGTACCGCGAAGGGATCCGGCGTGTGATCGCCGAGCCAGCCCTGCAAAGTCTTGCTGAATTGCGCCGAATCCTCGATTTTCGCGATCTGCGAGTAGTCGATGACGTCCGGCCTCAGGATGGACACCTGGGGCACCCAGTGATGATCCCAGAACGACGGCGCTTCGTTAGCGGCGAGATGCTCGAGGAACGCCTCAAACGCAGGCGCGATGTCCTGCCGCGATTTCATCGGCAAGTGGAAAAAGTCGAAGCTGAGATAGCGGCCGACCTGCAGGGGCTCCTGCAGAACCAGCTTTGACTGCCAGGCTGAGAAGATCCGTTTATAGGGATTTCTCACGAGCGCAAAGCGGAAATACTCATCGGAGGTCAATGCTCCAATGAGCTGCTCTTTCACCAGACCCGTGACGTGGGGAGCAACCTTATGGGATTCGTGGACGACGAGATCCGGATCGGATTCCGAACTGTCGTTGATGTCGTGCAATGCCTGCGCGTAGCCTTCGAGCGCGGCAAACCACCATTTCAGGGAGGTGCAGGCGACCTTGGGTGTCGCTACATACAGGAGCTTGCGGCGCTCAGAGCGATAGCTATTCCAACGCAGGAACTCGAATAACTTCTCCTGCCCAGCCAGCTTTTCATCTACAACGTCACTCATATCCCGTACCTCAATCCTTCCCAAAACATTGTCACTTTCAAGGGCATCCGGCGACGAATGCGTTGCAGCTCAGCGCCCAGATCCCGGCCACCCTGGACTTGTCCAGATGGTGATCAGTCGGATCGGGATTCTTGAAAAATTCGTGTACCAAACCACTTGAGCGATCAAGCGTCGCCTCTGCGACGTCGAAATAACGGAGATCGAGCTCGGCTGCGAGCTCCGCAAGTGCTTTGTTGTAGCGAGTCGTCAACGCTGTGCGGTCGTGCAAACTGACCGAGATCTCGCTGCGCTTGTTGGCGACGTCGCCCATGTTCACACCGTCGCCGATGGTGGGCAGGCTCGCACCGGTCACACACAGCCTCGTGAAGCCCATGTCACGGACTTCTACGAGAAACTCGCGATAGGCGGCCAATGATTCGCGGAACTGCGCCTCTACGCTCTCGCCGTTCTGCTGTGCACGCCACCACATGACGAAACCGCAGTCCACCTCGCCGAGGTGAACGACGATGTAGGCATCCTTCGGCTGACGCTGCAGTGCTTCCTTGAATATCGTGATCGCGTTAGTCAAGGAATTGGGATTTCTCAACCCGACGGCCGTTGCGCCTGGCACGATGGAGAAGTGGCGACTGTCGACGTTCAACAGGTTGAGGTCGGCCGCGAATGCAAGCGCTTCGAGATGCGAGTCGCCTAGCCCGACCAGATGCTTGTTCATGCCGGGCAGGACTCCATCAGATTCAGCGTCGGCTCACTTCCCGCAAGGTCTACGTAGCCGAAGGACTTCTGCTTGGCCGTGGGAGCGACACGGAACATGATGGCGTCGAGGACGCGATGCGCGCACGAAGGTTCCTCCATGGACCAGATCCCGCCGCCAGCAAAATAGGCGCCCTGGATCAGGTTCATCGTGAAGGTAAAGTTCACCTTGAACTCCGTGCCCGCGCGCGCCTCGGTCACGTACTGACCTTCCTCCGGGAACCTCTGCCCCGTTATCACGGCGCCCTGGATATTGCGAATATGGATGCCGAAGTACACGCCTGCGAAGTCCTGCATGAATGCGCCGGACATCTCCAGAACGTAAGCTTCGCCGGGCTGCAGGACATTGACCTTTTGGCCCTTCGCGTCACGAAAAGCAATCGAACGAATCTCGGCGCCCTGCGACGGATAGCTGGTCGTCGTGTCGGGCACAAGGCCCGGATCGAACGTCGCGACACTTTCCGTGGGAGCGGGGACTGCGGCTTCCGCAACGGACGCCACCGTCTGCTCGCTGACCTGCTGCGAGTCGCGTTGCTCACTGCGGTCTGCTGCCAGATAGTGCTCGATCAGGCTCTCGTATTCGGCGCGCGGCGCATAGAGGAGCTTCTGATAAGCCCTCACTGACTGAGGCGCCGCGCCATACATGATGCGCCGGCCGGAATCCAGGAGAAGTGACCGCTCACACAATTCGATGATGCTCGCTGCCGAATGCGACACGAACAGAATCGAGGTTCCACGGCTTTTCAGATCCTCCAGACGCGCGAAACACTTGCGCTGAAACTTCTCGTCACCGACTGCGAGCGCCTCGTCCACGACAAAGATGTCTGGGTTGATCATCGCCTGAATGGCAAACGCAAGGCGCACGACCATGCCGCTCGAATAGTTCTTGACAGGCTGATCGAGGAAATGGCCGATGTCGGCAAAGGAGACGATGTCGTCGAAACACGCCTCGACTTCCTCATGCGTCAGCCCGAGCACCGCCGCATTCAGAAAGACGTTTTCGCGCCCGGTGAACTCAGGGTTGAAGCCCGAACCGAGCTCCAGCAGAGCCGCAATGCGGCCGCTCGCCTTCACTGAGCCCTCGGTCGGATTGAGCGTGCCGCAGATCATCTGCAGGAGCGTCGACTTTCCACTGCCGTTACGCCCGATGATGCCGACGGTCTCGCCGCGCTTGACCTCGAAGGAAACGTCACGCAGCGCCCAGAATTCGCGGAAATACTGTGTCGCCGGCGCGCCTAGCATGCCTCGAACGCGCGGGAGGACGAACTGCTTCAGGCGATCTCGTGGCTGATCGTAGATTTGATAGCGCTTGCTGAGATTCTCGACCTTGATCGCGATATCAGAGGACATCCGCAAATCCCTTACGTGTCTTTTGAAACCAGGCGAAGCCTAACCAGGCGCTCAATGCCCCGATCACCAGATAAATACCGAGCGACGTGAGGTCGGGAAGCTTTCCCCAATACAGCACATCGCGCACCGATTCAATCGCCGACGTTAAAGGATTGATATAAATCAATGTCCGATACGCTTCCGGCAATGAAGACGCCGGATAGAAAATCGGCGACAGGAACATTAAAACGGTCGTCACAATGCCGATGACCTGGGACACATCACGCAAATACACCCCAAGAGATGCAAGCGCCCAACTCAACCCCATTGTGAGAAGCAAAAAGGGAATCACTACGAGCGGCAGCAGCAGCACCGTTGCGTGCGGCATGCCAAACAGGATGCAGTAGGCGATCAACCAGACGAGCAGGCTGATTGCACCGTGAAACAGTGCCCCGCCCATACTGACCCAAGGGAGTATTTCCAGCGGGAACACCACCTTCTTCACGTAGTTCGGGTTGCTCATGACGAGCCCCGGCGCACGGTTGACACACTCTGAGAAGAGATTGAACAGCATGAGCCCCGCGAACAGCACGAGCGCGAATTCGGTCTTGGACGTGCTTGCGGAGTTCCAGCGCGCCTTGAATACCCCGCTGAAAACGACGGTGTACACGGCAAGCATGAGCAGCGGGTTGAAGAAGGACCAGAAGATGCCTAGAAACGACCCTCTGTACCGGCCCAGTACTTCGCGCCTCACGGACACTCTGATAAGCGTGCGATTCCGCCAAAGGCTGGCCGCAAGCTCACGAGGATGAATCGAGAACTGTTGCATCAGAAGAACACCTTCACCACGTTTTCCGACAGATCAAACGCAACATTAAAAAATTAACGTGCGCGAGCAGCCTTAACCGAATTGGCAATACCGGGGATTCATGTCGCGCTGCACACCCGGAGCACCCAGGTGTCCGGGAACAGGATGAAATTCGAAGATGAAGACCCCGACGTTTGCTCCATAACAGCTTGAACAAATCGTATTTAGCTAGATCCAGCCAGCCTTTTAATTATTTATAACTTCGTCTTTTTGACACGACACAACAAATCGAACGATTTAACATCGATTTAAAGTATTTCGCGCAAAAATCGGAATTTACAAAACTTTCCAAAGCTTACCACAACTGTCCAGATCTTATCAGAAGCAAAACATGGGAAAAGGCTCCTCACGTCGCGCACCGACAACAAACTTGATCGAGTCAAGATGCACGGTGAATTTTATGTGACGCAATTTGCACATTTTCCAAAAAATAAAATATCATCCCCAAAACAATGTTCGACAAAAAGCAGATCGGTACATTTTTTGCACATTACGACAAGCAGCAATGATTGACCTATCTGGCCTGAATGCCTCTCAAGTCTGGTCCACAAAAAGCGCCTTTCATCACCTGAGCACGCTGACGGGCACGGAAAGCAAGCGGACTGCAGAGCGGCGCCTGCACGACCTGCGCATCCTTCCGCCAGAGCTCGACGCGCATGCCCTCGTCGATGAATTGGGACGAACCGCAATTGGGCCACTCGCGACCTGGGCGGTAGAACAGGCGCGCAGGCAGCGTCGCCTCATCCTCTTCGCACAATTGGCTCCGCTTCCCGACGGCCAGCCGTGTCTGCACGCCAACGACGCGCGGGGCGCCCGCTATTGGCTGCCGCTGCCCTCGCAGCCGGACGCGCGCGGCGCGCGCGAGGCGTTGCAGCGCGTCCAGCAGCACATCCAGCGCAGCATCACCGTGCTGCCATCCGGGCCGCTCGCCGGCTTGCTCAGAGACGCCCCCTCAGACGCCTCCATCGAATTCGTGCCGCAGATCTACCGGCCGGCCCCCGATACGCCACCTCTCGACAAGCCGCTGCGTCGAGCGCTCTCCGCGCACCTGCGACGCCTCGAAAACGAGAGCATCTTCATGCTGCGCGAGGCCGTCGCGGAGGCGGAGAATCCGGTCATGCTCTATTCGGCCGGCAAGGACAGCAGTGTGATGCTGCATCTCGCCCGCAAAGCGTTCTACCCAGCACCGCCGCCATTTCCGCTTCTGCACGTGGATACGCAATGGAAGTTCCAATCCATGTATCAATTCCGTGACAGCGTTGCGCAGACCACGGGAATGCGACTGCTCACGCATGTCAATCCTGAAGCGAGAGCGAGGAACATCAACCCGTTCGATCACGGCACGGCCCATTACATCGACATCACGAAAACCGAGGGCCTGAAACAGGCACTCGAGCAGAACCATTTCGACGTCGTGTTCTGTGGCGCACGGCGCGATGAGGAAAGATCGCGCGCGAAAGAACGCGTGTTTTCGTTGCGCTCGGAGACGCATCGGTGGGATCCAAAGAATCAGCGCCCTGAATTCTGGAGTCTCTACAACACCCGCAAGAATCGAGGCGAAAGCATTCGGGTTTTTCCATTGTCGAACTGGAGCGAGCTCGACATCTGGCAGTACATCCGCGAAGAAAGCATTCCGGTCGTACAGCTTTATTTTGCGAAGCCACGGCCGGTTGTGATACGCGACGGCATGATCATGATGGTCGACGACGAACGCTGTCAGATCCTGGCCGACGACGAAATCCAGATTCGCAACATCCGCTTTCGCACGCTCGGGTGCTATCCACTAACGGGGGCAATCGAATCCGACGCCGCCACCGTCGACGACGTCCTGCTTGAGCTAGTCAACGCAAGGCAATCCGAACATCAAGGCCGCGAGATCGACGGGGAAAAGACGGGCAGTATGGAAAGAAAAAAGCAGCAAGGGTATTTTTGATGGCTCGCCAACGCAAAATCGGCACTACGCCGCTTCGCCCCCTCAGAGCGAGCGAACCCACGACTGACATTCAGACGTGGCTCGACGAGCAGCCACAGTTGGACACGCTGCGCTTCATGACCTGCGGCAGCATGGGAGACGGCAAGAGCACGCTCATCGGACGGCTGCTATGGGATGCGCAACAGCTTTTCGACGACCAGCTGGCAAGCCTTGAAACTGAATCTGCGATGCGCGCGAGCCCGAGTGACGCCATCGACTTTACGCTTCTCGTGGATGGCCTCTCGGCCGAACGCGAACAGGGCATGACGATCGACGTCGCCTATCGCTTTTTCGCTACCCGGCACCGCAGGTTCATCGTTGCCGACACGCCAGGGCACGAGAAGTACACCCGCAACATGGCGACCGCGGCCTCAACGGCCGACGTCGCCATCGTGCTCGTGGATGCGCGCCACGGCGTCCAGACGCAAACGCGCAGGCATGTATTGCTCGCTTCGCTGCTCGGCGTGCGCCGTATGGTGCTGGCCGTCAACAAAATGGATCTGGTGGGTTTCGAGCGCAGCCGGTTTGAAGCCGTGGAACAGGATTTCCGGCAGATCGCGCAGTCGCTGCGGATTGAGGAAGTCGCCTGCATACCGCTAGCAGCACTGCACGGCGACAACGTTGCGACGCGTTCGACCCGCATGCGCTGGTATAGCGGGCCGACACTGCTCGGTTGCCTGGAGACCCTGGACACCGCACCGCCATGCGAAGCTGCGTTCGCCTTCCCGGTTCAGTGGATCAATCGCGCCACCGCGGATGCTCGCGGCATGGCCGGCACGGTCGCGTCGGGCGTTGTGCGACGTGGCGACGAAGTCCGCATCGCCGCGTCGGGGCAGTGCGCGAAGGTCGCTGCAATCGTGACATTCAACGGCGATGCACAGGAGGCTCGCACGGGCGATGCAATTACGCTGGTTCTGGATCGCGCGACTGACGTTTCGCGCGGCGATGTCCTATCGCTTGCGTCGGAACCTGTCGAGCTTGGCGACCACTTCAAGGCGACCATCATCTGGATGCATGAGGAGCCGGGACTGACAGGCCGCAATTACGAGATGAAATTGGCAAGTCAATGGCAAAGCGCATCCATTACGACGATCAAACATCGCATCAACGTCGATACGCAAGCCGCCGAATCGGCCCGCGAAATCGCATTGAATGAAGTCGCTGTCGTCAACATCGCCACAGGCAAACCTGTTGCGTTCGCACCTTATGGATCATCGCGGACGCTGGGCAGTTTTCTTCTCGTCGATAGCTTCACGAAGAACACCGTTGCGGTCGGCATGATTCAATTTAGCCTGCGCCGCTCGCAGAATGTTCATCGGCAGCCGCTCAGCATTACGCGCGAAGACCGCGAACGAATGAACGGCTATGCCGGCAAAGTCATCTGGTTCACCGGTCTGTCCGGGTCAGGCAAGTCTACGATTGCGAATGCGGTTGAACAGGAGCTGTTCGCAGCAGGCCGGCGGACATACATTCTCGACGGCGACAATATCCGTCAGGGGCTCAACAAGAATCTCGGCTTCGACGACGCCGATCGCGTAGAGAACATTCGCCGCATCGCCGAGGTCGCAAAACTGATGCTGGATGCCGGCTTGACCGTGCTCACTGCATTCATTTCCCCTTTCCGTCGTGAGCGCGCCATGGCGCGTGAGCTGATTGGCGCAGATCGATTCGTGGAAGTCCACGTAAGCACGCCGCTAGACGTCTGTGAACAGCGCGACCCCAAGGGTCTCTACAAAAAGTCACGCAGCGGACAGTTGCCGAATCTCACAGGAATCGGCAGCGCATACGAAGCTCCCGAGCAAGCCGATCTG
Source organism: Paraburkholderia bannensis NBRC 103871 (assembly GCF_000685015.1). GTDB lineage: Bacteria > Pseudomonadota > Gammaproteobacteria > Burkholderiales > Burkholderiaceae > Paraburkholderia > Paraburkholderia bannensis. Next base: position 188,725 of record NZ_BAYA01000006.1, read on the forward strand.
GTTCTCAATGCGGACGGCATCTCCGTGGATGAATGCGTGGAGCGAGTCCTTCGTGCATTGGAGCGTTGAAGAAGACTCCACGATCGAGCGACGATAGCGGGACGTTTCGGCCTGCCGCCCAGCGTCCACTGTCGCTCGCGGGCGGTAGGCTCCTTTCCCGGTAAACTATGAGCGGTTCGGGCACGCCCGCCCCTTTCAGCAACATTTCTCTATCTAGCCCCCTTGCAAGCCAACGCAAAACCGACGGCCACCACGGCTCGCATCCCAGCGGACTCACGACGTCTCCACGTCGCCCTCGTCTGCAACACCGCGTGGGCGATCTACACCTATCGACGCGGACTGTTGCGCGCACTGACGCAAAGCGGCGCACGGGTGAGCATCATCGCGCCGCGTGATCGCACCTTCGAGCCGCTCGCGCAGATGGGTTGCGAGTGCATCGACCTGCCGGTCGCCTCGAAAGGCACCAATCCGCTGCACGATCTGCGCACGCTCCTCGCGCTCTTCAAGCACTATCGCGCGCTCAAACCCGACGTCGTCTTCCACTACACGATCAAGCCGAATATCTACGGCTCGGTCGCGGCCTGGCTCGCACGCGTGCCATCGCTGGCGGTCACGACGGGCCTGGGCTATGTGTTCATCCAGAAGAGCCGCGCCGCTCAGGTCGCCAAGCGGCTTTATCGTTTCGCGTTTCGATTCCCGCGCGAAGTCTGGTTCCTGAATCGCGACGACGAAACCGCCTTCCGCGAAGAGAACCTGCTTGCGCACCCCGAACGCGCGCGGCTGCTGCACGGAGAAGGCGTCGATCTCGAAGATTTCGCCTTCGCGCCGCTGCCACAGCGCAACGAATTTGCATTCGTGCTGATCGGCCGACTGCTGTGGGACAAGGGCGTGGGCGAGTACGTCGAAGCCGCGCGTCAGTTGCGCGCGCGCTATCCGCAGGCGCGTTTCAAACTGCTCGGCCCGGTTGGCGTCGACAACCCCAGCGCGATCACGCGCGAGGAAGTCGCCGCATGGGAGCGCGAAGGCGTGATCGAGTATCTGGGCGAAACGGCAGACGTGCGCCCCTACATCGCCGACGCCGATTGCGTAGTCCTGCCCTCTTATCGCGAAGGCGTGCCGCGCACGCTGATGGAGGCGAGCGCGATGGGCCGCCCGATCGTGGCCACCGATGTGCCGGGCTGCCGCGAAGTCGTCGCCGATGGCGAAAACGGCTTGCTCTGCGCGGCGCGCGACGCGGCGTCGCTCGCGGCCTCGCTGGCAAGAATGCTCGATATGTCCCCTTCAGAACGCGAGTCAATGGCCACGCGCGGACGGAAAAAAATCGAGAAAGAATTCGACGAACGGGTTGTGGTACAACGCTACCGGGGCTTGATCCAGGACATTACCGGATCGACTTTCTAACTAGATAAATTGAGAGCACAGGGAATACAGCATGGCAGCGACTCACTCCAAAGGCACGATCCTCGTCACGGGCGGCGCAGGCTTCATCGGCTCGCACACCTGCGTTGAGCTGCTCAACGGCGGTTACGACGTGGTCGCCGTCGACAATCTCGTCAACAGCCGTGAGGAGTCGCTGGCGCGCGTCAAGCGCATTACCGGCAAGCCCGTTGCGTTCTATAACGCCGATGTGCGCGACGCCCAGGCGCTCACGCGCATCTTCGAAGCCCACAAGATCACGGGCGTGATCCACTTCGCCGCGCTGAAAGCCGTGGGCGAGTCGGTCGCCAAGCCCATCGAGTATTACCGCAACAATCTCGACGGCCTGCTCGTCGTGCTCGACGTGATGCGTCAGCATGGCGTGAAGCAGTTCGTGTTCAGTTCGTCGGCAACGGTATATGGCGTGCCCGAGCGCTCGCCCATCGACGAAACGTTCCCGCTTTCCGCGACCAATCCGTACGGCCAGTCCAAGCTGATCGCCGAGCAGGTACTGCGCGACGTGGTGATTTCCGATCCGTCGTGGCGCATCGCCGTGCTGCGCTACTTCAACCCGGTGGGTGCGCACGAAAGCGGCTTGATCGGCGAAGATCCGGCCGGCATTCCGAACAACCTCATGCCGTACGTCGCGCAGGTCGCGGTGGGCAAGCTGGAGAAGCTGCGTGTGTTCGGCGGCGATTACCCGACACCGGACGGCACGGGCGTGCGCGACTACATCCATGTGGTCGATCTGGCGCAAGGCCATCTGAAGGCACTCGATGCACTGGTTGCGCGCGACGAGGGCTTCACGGTGAACCTGGGCACCGGTCGCGGCTATAGCGTGCTGGAAGTGGTGAAGGCGTTCGAAGCGGCTTCGGGCAAGCCGGTGCCGTATGAGATCGTGGCGCGCCGCCCCGGCGATATCGCCGAGTGCTATGCGAACCCCGCGACGGCGGAAAAGCTGATTGGCTGGAAGGCGCAGTTTGGTATCGAGCGCATGTGCGTCGACCACTGGCGCTGGCAGGAAAATAATCCGCGTGGGTTTGAGTGACCAGCCCCTACGCAGTCACTCGGGTCACAAACATTTACACACCTTGAAATTTGTAGCGTTTTATTACGGCGACGTTACAACAACGACATCAACGCTAAAATTGCTCCATTAAGGCATTTTTATTTAATGGGGCTCAAAAGCGTGAAAACCGGTACGTCAGGTGTTGTCGTCTGGTTCACAGGCATGTCCGGTGCGGGCAAGTCGACCATTGCCCGCGCACTTGTCGATCGACTGCAAACGTTTGCTGTGCCCGCAACGATGCTCGATGGCGACGTGTTACGCCTGGGTCTCAATTCCGATCTCGGTTTCAGTGAAGCCGAACGCACTGAAAATCTACGCCGCGTCGCTCATGTCGCGGCGTTGTTTTGTCAGGAAGGATTTGTCGCCGTCACCGCGACGATATCGCCCGATCCCGAGCATCGTGCGAATGCGCGCCGCATCGTGGGCGAAAACCGGTTCGTGGAAGTGTTTGTCGATACGCCGCTGGACGTGTGCGAAAAGCGCGATCCGAAAGGCTTGTACAAGCGCGCGCGTCGAGGTGAAATCCCGCAATTCACGGGCATTGGCTCGCCTTATCACTCGCCGCAACGCCCCGATATCACCTTGTACACGCAACGTGCGTCTGTCGACAGTTGCGTCGACGGCATCATCGAATACCTCGCGCGCGTCCATCACATGAGCGCTAGCCACGACGACCAGAGAGTCGCCTGAGCAACGGCTATCCCACTCTCCCGCCTCTCCCAATCTACAAGACAGGCCACGAGGGCCACGCATGCCAGGCATGCGCTGCCCTCGCATCGATTCAGCTCACTGCGCGGATCGAGCCGCCGCTGACGGCTTGCAGCGTCGGCTTGACTGCCGGCTGATACTCCGGCACCCAACGTCGCAGGTCGCGGCGCACTTCGTCGTCGCTGGGTACGCGATGTTGCATGAGCCACGGCAACAACTCGTCGAGAAGGTTGTCCGGCACCTCGCGTGCCCGTGCGATGCGTAGCTTCGGGTGCGGCGTGCGCGTCGTGGTTTCATCGTCGGCGAGGAGCTCTTCGTACAGCTTTTCGCCCGGCCGCAAACCCGTAAATACCACGCGAATCTGCTCTTCCGAGAAGCCATACAAGCGGATCAAATCGCGCGCAAGATCGACGATCTTGACCGGCTTGCCCATGTCGAGAATGAAAATCTCCCCGCCATGCCCCATGCTCGATGCCTGCAGCACGAGCTGCGAGGCTTCCGGAATCGTCATGAAGAAGCGTGTAATTTCCGGGTGCGTGACCGTGACAGGGCCGCCCTTCGCAATCTGTTGCTGAAACTTGGGAATGACGCTCCCCGCGCTGCCCAGCACATTGCCAAAACGCACCGTCTCAAACTGCGTACGCTCGCTGGCCTGCTGGAGTGCCTGGCAAGCCATTTCGGCCAGGCGCTTGCTCGCGCCCATCACGTTCGTGGGGTTGACTGCCTTGTCGGTCGAGATCAGCACGAAATGGCGCACCTGATGCTTGATCGCCGCGCGCGCGACCCGGTAGGTTCCGAGCACGTTATTGCGAATCGCCTGCCAGGCGTTGAGCTCCTCCATCAGTGGCACATGCTTGTAGGCCGCCGCATGGAACACGATGTGCGGCGTGTAGCGCGCCATCACCTGATCGAGCAGCAATGCGTCCTTTGCATCGCCAATGATCGGCACAACCGATAACTCTGGAAAACGCTCGCGAATCTCTTCCGTGAGCCGGTACATCGAAAATTCGGACAAGTCCAGCGCAACGAGTTGTGCGGGAGCAAAACGCAAAATCTGCCGGCAGAGCTCAGACCCGATCGAGCCGCCCGCACCGGTCACCATGACGACGCGGCCGCTGAGCAGCGCTTCAACGTGCGGCGTGTCGATCTTCACCGCCTCACGTCCCAACAAATCTTCGAGATCGATATTGCGAATCTGGGACAAAAAACCTTGTCCCGGCGTGAGTTCCGTCAAAGACGGCAACAGCAATGCCTTGACGCCGGCGCGCACGCATTGCGTGGCAGCGCGGCGCTGCACTTCGGTCGACGCCGACGGAATGGCAATGATGGCGAACTCACAACGCAACGTGCTTGCCCAGTGCTCGATATCGCCGATGGCGCCCAGCACCTTGTAGCCATAGATCTCACGGCCCTGTTTTGCGGGATCATCGTCGAGGAGGCCAACGAGTCGCCATTCGGCCGAACGCGAGAGCTCGCGCGCGAGACTCGCCCCAGCGCCCCCTGCACCGACGACGATAACCGGCTTGCCTTGCGCAACAAGGCCGCCATACAGATAGAACTCCTTGGTCGCACGATAGAGCGCACGTGCGCCGCCCATCACGAAAAACAGCAGAAGCGGCGAGACGATCAGAACGGAGCGCGGAATGATCGGCGCGGGCTGCAACATGACCGATATGATCATCACGAACAACGCCGCCGACAGGATCGACTTCGAAATACGCATCAGATCCGGCAGGCTCGCGAACACCCACATCCCACGATACAGGCCGAAGATACGGAACATTGCTGCGTAAACCGGCAACACCCAGATCAAGGTATGGACGGCGCCGCGCCAGAACTCCGCAGGCACGGCTGCGTTAAAGCGCAAGAGATACGCTACAAGCCAGGCGGCCGCTACTGCTCCGACATCGAACAGAAAGGCGCTGAAAGAGAGCCATGAGGCTTTATTGCGAAGCATCAGCGTCGACCTCAGATTGTCTGGTAAGGAACTGAAAGTTACGCCAGCGCGCATCGACCACCGCGCCCAACAGAGCTAGAACGACAGCCCAACCCGCCACGATTCCCCACTGCAAGGCCGGGGAACTCTCCAAAGCCAGAAGAGCAATTATTATGCCGATGAACATCACAACATACCACTTCACTGCCATTGCGGCGTGACTCTCCCCGAGGCGAACCATGCGTTGATAATAATGCTCGCGATGGGCCTGCCAAAATTTTTCCCCTCGCGCGAGCCGCCGTATTAAGGTCACCGATGCATCGCCGATAAAGGGCGAGAAAACCAGCGCCGGAAACCAGACAGGCCAGGCGCCCTGGCGCCAGCCCCAATAGCCAAGCGCGCCAGCCAAAAAACCCAACGGTATCGAACCTGCATCACCGAGGAAAATCTTCGCGGGGTGAAAGTTCAACATCAGAAAACCCAGCGCCGCGCCAGCGACTGCGACACTCGCCCAGCTCAGCGCGATGACCGGATGCGGGCCGGCGAGTGCTGCGATGGCGTAACCGCCGAAGCCAAAGAGCGCCATTCCGCCCGCGAGGCCATCTGCGCCGTCCATGAAATTGTAGAGATTGACCAGCCATAGCATCAGGAACGCGATGATCGCGGCGCACCACCAGGGAATCGGGGCGGGATAGATCACAATGACCATCAAGACCGCAAGAAAGTGGGCGGCGAAGCGCACACGCGCTGGCAGCCCGCGACGGTCGTCTATTTGCGAGACCGCTGCGAGAAAGACCGCGCCGAGCGCGATCAGCCACAGCGAGGGCGCCATGAGCAGCGTCGCCACGACAAGCACAGGGACGAGGCCCCACCCTCCCACACGCGGCGTCGGCCGAACGTGCAGGGAGCGCTCGTTGGGAATGTCGGTGGCAAGCTTCCAGGCCAACCCGCTCTTGAGCAGGAACGCAAGAATGACCACACAGAGCGTGGCGCAGACGAGGCAGATCGCGCCCAGCGTCAGCAGCAACGAATTCGATGCATGTGCTATCAAGATTTATGCTCTCCGCGTACTTCGTGCGTCGAACGGTACCAGCGCACGGTCGCCTCAAGGCCCGCTTCAAGTGTCGTAGGCGGATACCAGCCGAGCTGCTCGCGAATACGCGAGGCGTCGACCCGCAGACTCGTCGTCAGCCGCTCGATCTGGGCGGAGCGACCCGCCAGGGCGCCGGCCATGCGTAGCAGGCGCGGCGGCACTGGAACCAGCCGGGCAGGCTTCGCGAGATGCCGTCCCAGCGCGCGCAGCAACTGGGCGACAGACAGGTCTTCGTCGTCCGCCACGTGAAAGCAGAGGTTGGCAGCGCGCTCGTGAGTTGCACAACGCAACAGCGCATCGGCAAGATTATCGGTATAGACGAGGCTGCGACGCGCATCGACAAGACCAAGCGGAAGCGGTATGCCGCGCGCCACTGCGTTCATCATCTGCAGGAAATTGGCGCGCACGCCGGGGCCATAGACCAGAGGCGGCCGCACCACGACAATCTCCATGCCGGTGTCGCGACCCAACTGCCACAGCGCCTCTTCGGCGTTGCGCTTCGACCATCCATAGGGATCAAGCGGCAAGGGCGGCGTCGATTCGCTCAACGGCGCACCGCCATCCGACTCCGCGACAGCCTTGATGCTGCTGACGAATACGAATCGCCGCGCGCCGCGCGCCAGCGCCGCTCGGGCCACTCGCAGCGTACCGTCGACGTTGGTTGCGACGAACGCCGCGAGCGGATCCGGCGCCTCGTCACGCATTACATGGACGCGCGCTGCAAGGTGAACGACGCAGTCGGGCGTGCAGCCCTGCGGCCACGCTTGCTCAAGCCCTGCGAAATCCGCGCCAGTGTGGATCCATTCACGCACACCAGTCAGGTCGGCTGCGCGCTGCCGCACAAGTGCGGTCACTTCGTGACCTTCGCGTACGAGCGCGCGGCACAACGCGCGCCCAACCAGCCCATTCGCTCCTGTCACCAATATGCTGCTCACAACCACTTCCATCCGAACCGGTTATAAAACTTGAACGCCGACGCAGCAAACATCCGGATATGCGCCATGCCCTTGCGGGACGCCCCGCCGCCGTGATGCAGCACCCGCACAGCAGGCGCATAGACGACGCGTGCGACATCGTGCGTACGCAGACTCAGGTCGTAGTCCTCGAAATAGAGGAAGTAGCGTGCATCGAAACCCATGAGTTTCTTGAGCACGTCCGTGCGGAACAACATGAAGCAGCCGCTGACGATCGGCGGATCCCAGATCGTGTCGCGCTCATTGATCTGGGCGCGCATTTCGTAACGCGCGAGGCGCGCCTGGAATGGGCGGCGAGCTGCACGCGGCAGGAATCCGCGCACGAACAAGTCGATGATCGTCGGGAACTGGCGGCAAAGATATTGAAGGTGACCTTCGTCGTCGACGATGGCAGGCGTCAGCAGGCCTGCGTCCGGATGGGCGTCCATGAACTCGATCGCCTCCAGCAACGCGCCGGGTTCGAGATCCACGTCGGGATTCAGCACGAGGTGATAGCGGCTCGCCACCTGCTCGATCGCACGATTGTGCCCGCGACCATAGCCAACGTTGCCTTGACCACTGAGCACCGTGCTGCCGATGCCCGCTTGCGACAGGACGGCGAGATTGTCGCGCACGTCCGGCATGCCGCCGTTATCGACCAGAAAGAGACAGATCGACAGATCCGGTCTGGCGCGTACCAACGCGGCACCAGCTTTGGCGAGACTGTCAAACGTTCTGGCTAGAAGTTGCTGGTTGGGATGAAACACAACCACTGAAACGGACACCACGCCGTGATCCATGCTGGATACCGTACTCACTGTCATCTGGAAATACAACGATTGGGCGCTACTGGCGCGTTATCCGCCTTAAAAGGGGTCGGCTAAAAGTTAGCTAGTGTGCTTGAAAACGACACTTTCGGGCAACCCGGCTTTCCTTTTGTTACCGGGGTCGGACAGTACAGCACGGGAACATTGCGCGCAACGAATGGTTGTGCCCTCGGTATGACGAATGTAGAGTAGCGCCCGACCCGGGGCAGCTTGCGGGTCGCGCCCCTTATGCGCCAAGGCCCGCGCAGGGGGAGCTGGGACGCCTATCAACCCAAACCTGATAACTCACTACAAGCTTGCCGTGGCATCGCAAAAATCGAAGAAGCGCAATTACTGGCCGCAGGTCGTCCTCGTGCTTGGCGCCCTCACGTTCATCACGACCTGTCTCGGCGTCGTGCTGCACTTTTCGCCCGTTCCCTACGGCGATCAATGGGACGGCACGCTCGGCTTCTACATGGATGCGTTCGACCATCCATGGACGGCATTCTTCGGCTTGCATAACGAACACCGGCTGTTCTTCTCTCGACTGATCTTTTTCGCGGACGTGCGCTATTTCGGCGGACGTAATGTGCTGGATCTCGCCGCGAATATCGTACTGGCGGCCCTGCTCGCGCTCCTGCTCTATCGCATCGCGACGCGACGTGCCGGGCAATCGCGCCAGTTTCAGATGATTGCCGCGGGCGGTGCGCTCGCCTTCAGCTTTTCGTGGATGCAGGCTGAGAACTTTACCTGGGGCTTCCAGAATCAATGGTTCGCCGTCTACCTTTTCGCCCTGTGTGCCTTTCACGCACTGGATCTCAGCGAAACGGCACGCCACCGCGGAGCGACAACGGCGTCGTGCGGCTGGTTCGCAGCAGCCATCGGCGCATCGATCATGTCGGCCCTGTCGATGGCGAGCGGCGTCCTTACCGCGCCGGTTCTCGTCGCACAGGCGGCCTATCTGCGCACGACGTATGCCCGTGGCGCGGCTCTTGTGCTCGCGACACTGGCGATCTGGCTGGCGTACTTCACGCATTGGCATTCGTCTGCGCCGAATGGCGGGATTAGCGACGCGCTGCTGCATCATCCAGCCGGCGTCCTGACCTATGGGTTGCTCTACGTCGGCTCACCCGCTACCTGGGCAAGCCTTGGGACGGTTGCGGGCCTCGTCTGGGGCGCCGTGCTGATCGCCGGACTCGGCTACGGGGCCTGGCTGGCATTGCGCGGTCGTACCGCGACCGCCTCCGCCCTGCTTGCAATGGCCGTTTTCGTCGCCGGGAACGCGCTAATCACCGCGGCGGGACGTGTCGGCTTCGGACTCGAGACGGCGACATCGTCGCGTTACACCACCGCGCCGCTGCTGATGACGGCGGCTCTGGGCGCGTTTCTGTGGCTCAACGAAACACAGCGCCTCAAGCGCAGGTGGATTGCCGGCGCGTTTGCGGTCGCTTTTGCGATGGTCGCAGTCGCACAGCGGACGGTTTTCCATTCGTCGCATGACCTTTGGTATGCGAAGCAAATCGCTGGACTGGCATTGCGCGCCCATGTCTATGACGGGGCCTATACGCGAGTGCTCTATCCGGATCCGCAAGGGTTGAAATCGGTGGCCATGCCCGCCGAAGCCAGCGGCTTGTCGATTTTCTCAGCAGGACAAACCGACTTTGCCGTGCCGCCTTCGACTGTTTCTGCAACCGCAAGCTGCATCGGAGCGATCGATAGTATCAACGCTACGGATACACCTGACCGCTTTGCCGCCACAGGCTGGATGTTCGATCCCCAAACCAGCAAGTATGTCAAATCGATCGTGCTCGCCGACTTGAGTGGTCACGTGCTCGGAACGGCCGTCACGGGGGCGCGACGCCCTGACCTGAAGGCGCTGACTGGATCGCAGGAACGCGACGGCGGCTGGGTCGGATTCTTCAACCGCCCCTCGGGCGACACGATCCAGGCATTCGGCGAAAATGCACCAGGGCGCTACTGCGCCATACCGATGAACAAGTCGTTTGATGCCGCGACAGCCCGACGTCTGGCGCCCGGCCCCTGATTGCAAGGGTGGCAAACTCCAGCGACTGCCTTCCCTGTCTGGGCTTAACCCCAACGAAATACGAGGGAACAGCGTCGCAATTGGTAAGACTTTTTTTGCGCCCGGGATCTGGCGTGATCGACAAATAACTTGATACAAATGTAACGGGACCGAAAGATGCGGGTATATTCCGCAGGTTCCGCTCCGACCTGGGCGCACGTTGGCGCCACCGCGCCTGCCAACAACCCATTTATATCTAGAAGTTGCCCGCTGACCGACGCTATGAGCAACAGACCACTCGTTGTTGATTTGGATGGAACGTTGATCCGTTCCGATGTACTCGTTGAATCGGGCTTTGCTTACCTGACATCGGCACCGCATCGCTTTTATCGTCCACTGCTGTGGCTCGCGCGTGGCGGCAAACCGGCCCTCAAAGCCGGGCTGGCAGAAAATACCAATGTTGATGTGACTGTCTTGCCGTATGACCCGCAGGTGCTGACATGGCTACGGGAAGAACGGGAGTCCGGCCGTGCGCTTGTGCTTGCCACCGCCAGCCACGAGCGCTATGCGCATGCAATTGCCGATCATCTCGGCCTGTTTGACCAGACTTTCGCGACCGCCAACGGCGTCAATCTCTCCGCGCATCGCAAACGCGACAAGCTGATCGCCGAATTCGGCGAAAAGAACTTCGACTACGCCGGCAATTCGCATGACGACATTGCTGTGTGGCAATCAGCAGCCCGTGCGTACGTAGTCAACCCGTCAAGCGGCGTCGAGCGCGCCGCGCGCAAGATCGGCAACGTCGAGCGCGTCATCGAGTCGAGACCGCCCACGCTCAAGACGTGGAGCAAATCGTTGCGCTTGCATCAATGGCTGAAAAACCTGCTGATTTTCCTGCCTTTGCTTGCGGCTCACAAACTGTCCCATCCCACGCTCATCGCGGCGGCATTGGTGGCATTCCTGGCGTTCGGCCTGTGCGCGTCGAGCGTGTACCTGCTCAACGACCTGCTCGACCTTGAGGACGACCGGCACCACCCCACCAAGCGCAAACGTCCGCTTGCCTCAGGCGCGCTGCCCCTCACGTGGGGGATCGCCCTACTTCCTGTCCTGCTCGTGGGCGCCTTCGCGCTAACCGCCCTCTTCCTTCCGTGGCGGTTCGGCGCCGTACTGCTGGGCTATTACGCTTTGACGCTCGCGTACTCGATGTACCTCAAACGTCAGGTCATGGTCGATGTCGTCGTGCTGGCCATGCTCTACACCATTCGCATCGTGGCAGGAACGGCGGCCATCGGGGGACATCTCACGTTCTGGCTCCTGGCGTTCTCGATGTTCATTTTCCTGAGCCTTGCGCTCGTGAAACGCTACGCTGAACTGTATTCGATGCAGGCTCGTGGGCTAGTCAAAACACGCGGGCGCGGCTATGTGTCGAGCGACCTGCCGCTCATCTCGTCGCTGGGCACCAGTGCGGGCTACCTTTCGGTGCTCGTGCTGGCCATGTACATCCAGGATGGCAATACGGCCAAACTGTATCGTCACGCGCAGATCATCTGGCTCGCCTGTCCGCTGCTGCTCTACTGGGTCAGCCGGACGTGGATCATTGCGCACCGCGGCTTGATGCATGACGATCCGATCGTATTCGCAGCCCGCGACCGCGTGAGCCTCGCCGTGGTGCTGCTCTGTGGCATCGTCTTCTGGGCAGCGACCTGAGCGATGAGCAAAGTAATGTCCTGGGGTCGCTACCCCGCTTTTGCACAACAAGCCCACGCCCTGGCGTGGCGCGACCGGGCGGCCGCGGCATGGCGCGAACTGCACGACGCGCACGGCAGCACGCTCGTGTTTGGCAACGGACGCAGCTACGGCGACAGCTGTCTTGCGGCTTCCGGGCACGTGTTGCAAACATTGCCGCTCGATCGACTGATATCAGCGGACTGGACTACCGGCGTCCTGCGGGCCGAACCCGGTGTCACGCTAGAACAGATCCTGGAGGTGGCGATACCGCGCGGCTGGATGCTGCCGGTCACGCCCGGCACCAAATACGCAACCCTCGGCGGCGCGATCGCAAACGACGTCCACGGCAAGAATCATCATGTGCGCGGCACATTTGGCCGCCACGTGCGTCGCTTCGGGCTTGCCCGCAGCGACGGTAGCATGCTGGAGTGCGCACCTGACGAACACGCCGAATTCTTCGCAGCCACGATCGGCGGACTGGGGCTCACCGGCCTGATCCTGTGGGCCGAGATCCAGCTCATGCCGATCCGCTCAAGCCAGATCGACGTCACCACGCTGCGCTTCCAGAACCTCGACGAATTCTTCGCGCTCTCGGAGCGACTCGACCCACTGCACGAATACAGCGTCGCATGGGTGGATTGCCAGAGCCGTGGTGCGGCGCTCGGGCGCGGTATCTTCATGGTGGGCGATCACGCTGAAGACGGCCCGCTCGAAGTCGACCGCCGCAAGAAGCGCACCGTGCCCATGACGCTACCGGTTTCCATCTTTAATCCGCTCACGCTGCGCAGCTTCAACGGTTTGTACTATCACCGCCAGCCACAAGGCGAGAAGCGCAGCAAAGTCAGCTACGATGCGTACTTTTATCCGCTCGATAGCCTGCTTGAGTGGAACCGGATCTACGGGCGACGCGGCTTCCAGCAATATCAGTGCGTCGTGCCGCCCGAGGCCGCACGCGAGGCCACGCGCGAGATTCTCGACGCGATCGCCGCGAGCGGCACCGGATCATTTCTGGCGGTGCTCAAGCGCTGCGGGGATATCCGCTCGCCAGGGCTGCTGTCGTTTCCGCGCGAGGGCACGTCGCTCGCGCTCGATTTTCCGCAGCGCGATGCGCTGAACGCGCGGCTTTTCACGCGCCTCGATGCAATTGTCCGCGCAGCACGTGGCCGCCTGTATCCGGCCAAGGACGCCCACATGTCCGGCGCCGATTTTCAGGCCGCCTATCCGCAATGGAAGCAACTGGAGAACCTGCGAGATCCCGCGATGCTGTCGCGGTTCTGGGAGAGAACGACTCGAACATGAAGAACATTCTGATCATTGGCGCAACCTCGGCGATCGCGACGGCTTGCGCGCGGCGCTGGGCCGCACAAGGTGCGCGCTTTTTCCTCGTGGCACGCAACGGCGAACGGCTCGAACAGGTCGCCGCCGACCTCAACTCGCGCGGCGCGAAGCTCGCGACGTGCTACCAGCTCGACGTCAATGACGTCGAGCGCCACGCCGCCATGCTCGATCAGTGCAAAGCCGAACTCGGCACGCTCGACATCGTGCTCGTCGCTCCGGGCACGCTCCCCGACCAGGCCCAGTGCCAGGCCGACGCTGCGGTGGCCATGCGCGAGTTCAACACCAATGTCACGTCGATCATCGGCCTGCTGACGCCGATCGCGAACGTGGTCGAAGCACAGCGTAGCGGCACGATTGCGGTCATCTCGTCGGTGGCGGGCGATCGCGGCCGTCCGTCGAACTATTTGTATGGCAGCGCGAAGGCCGCACTTTCAGCCTTCTGCGAAGGCCTGAATGCCCGCCTGTTCAAGGCGGGAGCGCACGTGGTGACGATCAAGCCCGGCTTTGTTGCGACGCCGATGACCGAAGGCCTGCCGCTGCCGGGCCCGCTCGTTGCGACGCCTGATAAGGTCGCGGCCGACATCACGCGCGCCATCGAGAAGCGCAAGGACGTGCTCTACACGCCGTGTTTCTGGTCGCTGATCATGCTGATCATCCGTTCCGTACCAAAATTCCTCTTCAAGCGGGCGTCGCTCTAAGCGCACCCACGGCATCTCACGAAGCGCATCTATTTATCCGCAATCGCATGAACCAGACTCGCATTCTTCTTCCCGGCGGTGCTGGCCTTGTCGGCCAGAACCTGGTCGCCCGGCTCAAGGCGCGCGGCTACACCAATCTCGTCGTGATCGACAAGTTCAAGGCGAATCTCGACATCCTGCGCAGTGTGCATCCGGACGTCACGGCGATCTACGCCGACCTCGCCGAACCGGGCGACTGGGCACAGCACTTCGAAGGCGCGGACGTCGTCGTGATGCTGCAGGCGCAGATCGGTGCGCCCACACACGAGCCTTTCGTGCGCAACAACATCACGTCGACCCGCAACATTCTCGATGTCATCAAGCGCTACAAGATTCCTTACACCGTTCATATCAGCTCGTCGGTGGTGAATTCCGTGGGCGACGACTGGTACACGGAAACCAAGCGCGAACAGGAAGAAATTGTCGTTGCGTCGGGTATCGACTGCGTCGTGCTGCGTCCGACGCTGATGTTCGGCTGGTTCGACCGCAAGCACCTTGGCTGGCTCTCACGCTTCATGCAGCGCGTGCCGGTCTTCCCCATTCCCGGCAGCGGAAAATACATGCGCCAGCCGCTCTATGTCGGCGACTTCTGCAACGTGATCATCAGCAGCATCGACTCGCGCATCAAGGGGCAGGCGTACAACATCAGCGGCCTGGAGCGCGTCGATTACATCGACATCATCCGCCAGATCAAGCGCGCAACGAAGGCACGCTGCGCGATCGTGAAGATTCCTTATGGCCTCTTCTACGTGCTGCTAAAAGTCTACGCATTGTTCGACAAGAACCCGCCGTTCACCGCCGATCAACTCAAGGCGCTAACAGCCGGCGACGAGTTCGAAGTGATCGACTGGGAAGGAACCTTCGGCATTCGCGCGACGCCGTTCGCCAACGCCATGGACGAAACGTTCAATGACCCCACCTATAGCCACATCGCGCTGGAGTTCTGAAGAAAGATGAGTGCAGATCGCATTGCCGTCCTCGGCGCAGGGCCGATGGGCCTGGGGGCCGCCTACCAGTTGGTCAAGGACGGCCGCAAGCCGGTTATTTTCGAGGCCGACGACCGCGTAGGCGGCATGGCCGCGTGTTTCGATTTCGGCGGCCTGTCGATCGAACGCTACTACCACTTCCATGCGATCTCGGATCACGCATTCCTGGAAGTGCTGCGCGAGCTCGGCATTGAAGACAAGATGAAGTGGTGCGAAACGAAGATGGGCTACTTCTATCAGGGCCATGTGCAGCCCTGGGGCAATCCCGTCGCATTGCTCAAGTTCAAAGGCCTGAGTTTCGCGGCCAAGTTCCGCTACGGTCTGCATGCGTTCCTGTCGACCAAGCGCAACGACTGGAAGCCGCTCGATCACGTCGAAGCCACGAGCTGGATTCGACGCTGGATCGGCGACGAAGCCTGGGAAGTGCTCTGGCGGCGTCTGTTCGACTACAAGTTCTACGACTACGCCGATAATCTTTCCGCTGCATGGATCTGGAGCCGCATCCGACGCATCGGGCGCTCGCGCTACAACCTCTTCCGCGAGAAGCTGGGTTATCTCGAAGGCGGCTCGGACACGCTGCTCAACGGCATGCGCGCCTACATCGAAGCCAACGGCGGCGAATTCCGTCTCGGGACGCCGGTGCAGAAGGTCGTGATGGAAAACGGCGCGGTCAAGGGGATCGAGGCAGGCGGCGAGTTCCACGCGTTCGACAAGGTTATCAGCACGATTCCGCTGCCCTACGTGCCGCGCGTGATGCCCGACCTGCCCGCCGACATCCTGAACGCGTTCAGCAGCAAGAAGAACGTCGCGGTCGTGTGCGTGATTGCCAAGCTCAAGAAGCGCGTGACCGAGAACTTCTGGCTCAATACGAACGACCCCGAGATGGACATTCCCGGTATCGTCGAATATACGAACCTGCGCCCGCTCGACCACCACATCGTCTACGTGCCGTTCTACGTGCCGGGCGAGCATCCGAAATATCAGGAACCGGATTCCGCGTTCACCGACAAGGTGAAACGCTACCTCATGAAGATCAATCCCGCGCTCACGCCGGACGACTTCATCGACGTGCGCGCGAGCCGCTATCGTTTCGCGCAGCCGATCTGCGAGCCAGGCTATCTCGATCGCCTGCCGCCGATCCAGTTGCCAGTCAAGGGCCTGCTCGTGGCGGACACCTCGTACTACTACCCGGAAGACCGCGGCATCTCCGAAAGCATCGGGCTGTCGCGCAAGATGGCGAAAATGGTATGACGCATGTGCAAGCGCCGGTCAGGAACGGCTTTGTTTCGCAGAAATTCCTGATATTCCTGCTGACCGGCGGCTTCGCGGCTGCCGTGAACTGGAGCAGCCGCATCCTCTACAACCACTGGATGCCGTATTCGGCGGCCATCGTGGTGGCGTACATCACGGGCATGATCACGGCGTTCGTGCTCGCGAAACTGTTCGTCTTCAAGGAAAGCACCCAGTCTACGCATCGATCCGCGTTCTTCTTCACGCTCGTCAATCTCGTGGCGGTGGCGCAAACGTGGCTGGTCAGCGTGGGACTCGCCTGGTACGTCTTCCCGAAACTGGGTATGCACTGGCACGACCGCGATGTCGCTCACCTTATCGGGGTCATCGTGCCGGTGTTCTCCAGCTATATCGGGCACAGCAAGTTCAGCTTCAAGCACTAGACGTTGGGCCGCCGGGAGGCGGCTCTTCACGCAGGTCGCCAGTCTGCGCGCTACTTCGCCGGCGCGGCACGCAAATACACATCGCACTGGTCAAGATGTGCCCTGGGCCAGCTCGCATAGAGCGACGCCATCTGCCCGACAAGTCGCGCGTCATTGCGCGCTGCGCCGCAGAGCACAATCGCACTCTGGCCGCGATCCAGATATCGCTCGGGATTCCTGATCGTGTCCAGATATCCGGGGAACCAGCGCGGAACGACAAATCCGCGCCGTTCACCGTAGTACGGAATCTCGCTGCTCCAGTCGTCGCCATACACCAGGATCGGATCGGTAGGCGCCGTGTGCTCACGAAGAAATTTTGCGACTGACAAAATGGGATCGTCGTCGTTGTAGACATGGCGCTCCGCCTCGAAGCGCGGGCCGGTGAAATAACCTGCCAGCCCGATCACAACGACTCCCGCGAGCATCGCCGCGCCGAGCACACTGCCTGCTCCTCCTCGCTCCATCAGTGCGCCAATCGACACTGCCAGTGCGAACACCAGATAGACGGTGTTCGACATCGGGTAGTAGTCGTGGACGAACAGGAGGTTCTCGAACACCATGAAGTACAACAGATACAGCCCAAGCCCGACCAGGATAATCGCGCGCCGCCCACGGCAGAAGAGCAGCGCGATAGCGATTGCCGCCACGCCCACGTAGCCGCCGATATTTTCACTGGCTACGCGCTTCCAGATCACGTCACCCCAAAGCGCTGCCGAATAGCGCATCTTCAGCTGACCAAAATTCCAGAGCGTGGTTTGCGATGAGGTCAACATCGAACCCATCGCGTTGTGCATCTTGACTGCATCAGAGAATTTCACCCACGCGACACCGATCAGGAACGACAGGCCAAAGGCAAGCAACCCCTTCCAGAGCATCGTGGAGCGCAACCGCAACGGCCAGGCGCTACGCAGATAGACGAAGCCCACCAGCATGAGCGGGAGCACCGTTGTCGACTTCTGCAAAAGCGCGAGCGTCAAGAAGACGAACGTCATCACTGCGTCGCGCCAGCGATCCTCGCCGGCAATCATCTCAATCGCGTAAGCCAGATAGCTCAGCGAAAAGAACAACGCGGCGGTCTCCATCAGGAAGGAGCGCCCCCAGAAGAGGTAGAGCGGTGCAGACAGGAAGAGCGCGGTGAACGTACAGAAGTAGAGCGGCGCTCGTGCTGCAAACAGCCGGCGGCAAACAAGCCACGCGGGCCAAAGGCATAGAACCCAGAACAGGTAGCTGACGAGGCGCCCGACAGGATCAAGCGCGAGTCCCATCGGGCAGGCAATGCCTGCGACGATCCACTGATAGATCGGGAACTCGAACGGAATGGCCCACGGATAGCCGGCGACGGGCGTTCCGTATGCCAGCGACCACCCATCGCGACACGCCGACCAGGCGGTCAACGCGGTCTGCGTTTGCCGGAACGAATGAAATCCGAGGATCGGCTGCGTGGCATATTGCACAGCAAGCCACGTCGCAACACCGAACACGCCAATGGCGAGAACAGCAGCAATCAGGAATGCGGCATTGACGACTTGAACTTTTTTCAATATCAGCCTCGGCGCTTGGTTCCGCGGATTATATCCGGCAGCAGGTTCAGCCCATGCGACGCTCGACAATAAAATGCAATGCATCCATCTCGCGCATTACGAACCGTTTCGGTAACGTTTCGCTACCGTTTCGCTACCGTTTCGACGTGATACCACGCCAGGCGTATCGCGCGGCGGCCAACACCCACCGCCAGGGCAATGCCGCGCTCTGCGGCAGAAAGGAAATGAAAGCAGATTGATAGGCGTATCGACCGCGGCTTCTGCGATGCTCTAGCCCGCTGTGATAGATTGCACTATCCATATTCGCGGAATCCGCCTTTTAACGCCTGACGCCAGGTTATTAGGGAGTAAGTTTTATGTTCATTTTATTTGGCTCCCCGCGCTCGGGCACGACGCTATACAAGGAATCCCTAAACCTTCATAGCGGCATTTTTATCCCAAACCAGACGACTTTTATCAGCCCGGTCGCTCATGTGATTGGCTGCATCAGCGACTGGCCGTTGGCTCGGCGCCTCATTGCTGAAATCATCACGTCGACCGACGACTACGCAGAAGTCCTCGAACCCTATATCAGCAAGATCGAAGTCGGCGAGGTGCTTGAAACCGCAGCGCCGACGCTGGCCGGCGTATTGAATGCAATCTATGGCCGCATCGCGCGCAATGCGGGCAAAGTGATCAGCGGCGACAAGACGCCGGACGACTTACTGTCGATCCGCAAGCTCGAACAGGTCTCCTTGCTTGATTCCGACATTAAATTCGTTCATATCGTGCGCGACGTGCGCGGTGTGCTCTCGTCACTGGATCAAGTGTCGTGGGCGCCGGCGGGTATCGAAGAATATTTCCCGCGCTTGTGGAATTACACGAATCTGCATCTGCACAAGACCATGGTCGGTCGTCCTAACTATCTTCTGGTGCGCTACGAAGATCTCGTGCTGGATCCCCGCAACTCGCTCGCGAAAACGTCGGAATTCCTTGGCCTGGAGTTTGAAGAGGCGATGCTGGACAACAGCAAGCGTGCGCCGATGTTGCGCAACGACCAAAGCCACACCAATCTCGCCAAGCCTTTCCTCCAGGAGCGCACCACCTCCTGGCAAACTGAGCTGGCGCCGCGCCTGAGGGAACACTGCGAGGCAACCGCAGCTGAGGCGCTCAGCGCTTTTGGCTATCTGTAAAAAAAGGGCGCGTCTAACGCGCCCTTAAATAGCTTTATTTGCGCCCGTAGGTATCGTCGAAGCGCACGATATCGTCTTCGCCCAGATAGCTGCCCGACTGGACTTCGATCATCGACAGCGGAATCTTGCCCGGATTTTCAAGCCGATGAGTCTGTCCCAGCGGAATGAACGTGGACTCGTTCTCGGAAAGCAGGAAAGACTCGTCGCCACGCGTGACAAGCGCCGTTCCGCTGACAACGATCCAATGCTCCGCTCGATGATGGTGCATCTGCAAAGACAGGCGGCCGCCGGGATTGACGACGATACGCTTTACCTGGAATCCGCGGTCGCCGTCGATCGAGTCGTAGTAGCCCCACGGCCGGTAGACCTTGCGGTGGTAGTGCGCCTCGGCGGCATTTTCCGCCTTCAGGCGCGCCACGATATTCTTGACCCGCTGCACTTCCGAAGTCTTCGCGACCAGAATGGCGTCCGGCGTTTCCACCACGACGAGATCCTCCGTGCCGACGCAGGCGATCAGGCGGCCCCCTTCGGAGTGGGTCAACGTATTGACTGCGCCTTCGAACATGGCCCGGCCACGCGCGACGTTACCCGATGCATCCTTGGGCAGCAGATCCCAGATCGCGTCCCACGAACCGACATCCGACCAGCCTGCCTGCAAAGGCACCACGACGCCGCTGACGGAAGATGACAGTTCGCCGAGATGCTCCATCACGGCGAAGTCGATCGACTCGGATGGGCACTCGACAAATTCGCTCTGGCCCAGACGAAGGAAGTCGCGGTCTGAACTGGACGCCGCAAACGCGCGTCGCGCGGCGTCTGCGATCAACGGGCGGAAATGCTCAATCAGCTTCAGCCAGACGGACGCCCGAAGGATAAAAATGCCGCTATTCCACAGGTATTCGCCCGAGCTCACGTAGGTCTGCGCCAACTCTTTGCCCGGCTTTTCGACGAAACCCTCGAGGCTGTAACCGCCCTGCTCGCCCGCCGTTGCTCCGACCTTGATGTAGCCATAACCGGTATCCGGCCGCGTCGGCACAATGCCCATCGTCACGACCGCGCCCTCTGCTGCGTAGTCGGCGGCGACGGCGACCGTTTTAGCAAACGCTGCTGCGTCAACGATGGCGTGGTCGGCGGGCATCACCACCATGACCGCATCCTTGCCGCCCTCGACGAGTTCGAGCGCAGCACACGTGAGCGCCGGAGCGGTATTGCGGCCGACCGGCTCAAGGATGATCCGGCTTTGCCGTCCCACACGCCGCATCTGCTCCGCCGTGGTGAACCGGTGTTCTTCACCGCATACGACCAACACTTCATCTGCGACTGGCCGGCTGTTCTGGAGCGCATCCAGGCGACGCGCCGTCGACTGGAGCAGCGATTCGTCGCCGAGCAGTTCGATGAGCTGCTTGGGGAAATGCTCCCGCGACAGCGGCCACAGGCGCGTTCCCGACCCACCGGCAAGAATCACCGCCTGGAGCGGTATCTGGGCGGTCGGTCGCGCAGCGGCGTGCGATGAAGGTAGGACGGTCGAGTTCATGAGGATATTGATCTATTGAGTCGGAGAACAGCGGTCGGACAGACGCTCGACGATCAGCTAGTGACGGCCGCCCGAAATGACGGTGCATTGGAAGTGGCTGCCGCGTACTCATAAAACGCAGCGCGCGTCGCGAACGCGGGCAGGACGGTCTGGAAAAAGCACAGCATTTCCGTCATCTGCTTGTTCCGCAGGAAAGTCTGAAAAGCCGCCAGATCGTTCCCGCCAAGGCCAGCCGAAAAAATGCGGGGGCCGGAGGCGTAAAGTGCCTGTGCAATCACGGCTGCGATTTCGACGCGCACGCCACTCAGGTCTTCCTTGATCGTGTTCTTCTCGTGCACACGATAGACGATGTGCTCATGTTCGCTGTCGAGGAACACCGAACTATGCGCATACGCAAACATCAGGAAATCGAGGTCGTGGCAATAGCGCAGCGGCTGGAACCCACCCGCCGCCTCCCACAGTTCACGCGTGAAAACCATGTTCGATGTCGTCGCAACAAAGTTCTCGTTCAGCAACGCGAGCTGGGGCAGCTTTGTTTCATCGAGGAATTGTCGCGCACGCCCGAGCCAGTCGATTGCAACACCGCCCTTTTGCTTGACGCTGTTGTCATCCATGATTCCGGGCGCGCCCGCAATGAGCCCGGTTCCAGGCCGCTCGCCAGCGATCACGCGGCAGCGCTCAAGCTTCGTTGGCGCAAACACGTCATCGGAATTCAGGACGGCGACATAGTCGCCGCGGCACATGCCAATCGCACGATTGATGGTGTTGTGCGCACCCGCGTTTTGCTGCTTGTAAGCCTTTGCATTCGGCACCTTCGCCAATACCCGTTCTGCGAGCTCGAAACCATTGTCCGACGATCCGTCGTCGATCAGGATGATCTCGTCCGCTGGCGAAGTTTGCGTCAGTACGCTGTCGAGCGCAGCCTCGATATAACGGGCATGGTTATAGAGGGGCACCACCACGGAAATGGATGGGGTCGTCAACGGCGCCGACGCGCGGCGTGATTTGAAGAGCGGCATGTTCGGAAAAATGGGTAGCGGCAATTCGAATGCGGGGCAACCGATGCCGGCTATTGTATATCGGTATCAAAGAACGGAAAGTAGCGTGATTTGTAGCGCAAATCACGCGAACGCTCCTTGATGAAACGAGCGGGATTACCAGCAACGATCGTGTAGGGCTCGACATCGCGCGTGACAACAGAGCCCGCGCCGATCACCGCACCTTCGCCAATGCGCACCCCCGGGCTGATGATCGCGCGAGCGCCAACCCATACGTGGTCTTCGATGACCACTGGCTTGCACAGGCAGACAAAATCCGGGTTCTGCGGATCATGCGTCAGTGTCTGAATGAGCGTGTAGTGCGAAATATTGACGTTGTTGCCGATCGTCAACGGCACGCGCCCGTCCAGATAGGTATAGCGATTGATCACGGTATTGTTGCCGATCGCGATGTGGTAACCCGTTACGAAGCACCCCATCGCGATGCTCGAATCACTCCCGATCCTGACCTGGCAAAAACGCCGCAGAAACCAATGCCTGATCCCGTACGGCATGTAGTTCATGAACAGGTGATTGCCAAGATAAAAGCAGAGAGCGGGCTTAAAACGCCATCGGATAAAACGATAGACTCGCTTGACTGGCTCGAGCATGTGTTCCCTTGAATATTAGCGACTGCTTTTCTTGACCACGGTCTCAATGATCTCTTCGTAGCGCTTAACGATATTCGAGAAGTCAAATCGCTCGTAGATCTTGCGGCGTCCAGCGGCCGCCTTTTCACGCCATGCGTCGCGGTTCGACGCCATGTTGTCCATCGCGTCGGCCAGTACAGGCGCGATCGCATAGCTGCGCGGCGCATAGGCCAGTTCGTCGAGCAGCTTCGAGTTCAGGTTCGGTGTGCCGCCGTACTCGTTCTGCACGAGAATGCCAATGTCGTTGTCTTCGATGACCTCTGCCGAAGCCCCCGTATCCGTGAGAATCATGGGCTTCTGGTAGAACATCGCCTCGTTCATCGCGATACTCCACCCTTCAATGAACGAAGGCAACAGGAACGCGTCCGTGACGCGATGCACGTCCTCGACGTCCGGGAAATAGCCCGGCATCAGGATGTGCTGCTCGAGCCCATGCTCCGCCAGATAGTTTCGCAGCGCCTCGACATGAGGCGGGTAGACAACATTGCCGACGCACAGGATCTTCACGTCGCGGCGACGCTGCAGCAGATGCCGCATGGCATCGGCCATCACGTAGTGCCCCTTGTGCAGGTTGTACGACGCGATGTTCGCGAACACGTAGTCGGTATCAGCAAGACCGAGTTCGGCGCGGGTGAGCTTGACCGGCTTCTTGTCGCGCGCTTCGTGCTCGGAAATGATGAGCCCGTTCGGCACCGTGATGACCTTTTGCGCATCCACACCCAGATTCTGGACTGCGAAGCGCGTTGCGTTCTGCGACACCGAGATGTAGCAGTCGACATACCGGTCGTTGCGTTCGAACGCATCGGCCTGCTCTTTCGAGAAGAACGCGTAGACGTTGTGGATGAACGTGATGTTCGGAATCCGGTGGCGCGCAAACAGCTCATAGCCAGTATGCGAGAAGTGCGACATCGCTACATCGATGTGCAATTCCTTGAGCAGGCGCTCGTACGCGGGCAGCGGGTTACGCGAAGGCAAACCGATCACCCGCAGTCCGGCGTTTCTCGCGACCGCCCCGAGATGGCCGACCGTGCCAGGCGTCACGATGGTCACGTCGAAGCGGTTCCGGTCAAACGCGATGGCGGAGTCGAGCACGACCTTCTCGAGCCCCCCTTTGTCGAAAGAAGCGAGTTCGATCAAGACACCCAGACGGCCATCGGTGCGAGGCGGCGGTGACTTCCTGAAAAGCGACAGTACGGTTTGAAACATGAGTTTTACGGGTGATCCGGGTAATTAGGGTCAACGCACACTGAAGGCGTCGGAACGAAGTACGCGCGAACTGTCGGTTACGCCGACTGAATCCAGCAGCTCCGACAATTTCGCAGCCACCCGCTCGACCGAATATTCCGCGGTGGCGGCAGCAAAACCTGCATCGGCAATGCGCGTCCACAACTGTGCGTCTTCATGAAGCCTGACGATGGCATCCGCCAGTTCGGCGGCCGTCTCGCCTTCGAGCACTTCTTCGCCGTCAACCAGGCCCATGCCTTCGCTCGCGATCTTCGTCAGCACGCACGGCAGTCCATGCAGCAAGCTCGACACCACCTTGCCCTTGATACCGGCGCCGTAGCGCAACGGGGCGATCGACAGCCGCGCGGTGCCCAGCACATCGTCGAGGTTCTCGACGAAGCCAACGATCTTCACGCCTGACTTCGCATCGTCGAGCGCCTTGACTTCGGGGGTGACATTGCTGCCGACGACCGTCAGCACCGCATCGGGCAACTGCTTTCTCACCAACGGCCAGATTTCCTTGACGAGGAAGTTGACCGCATCGATGTTCGGCAGATGCGCGAAACCACCGACGAATACGACGCCGCGGCGCTCGTCGAATCCGGCGCTCGAACGCGTCGGCAGGCGCGGAATCGGGATGCGATGCACGTTCGCGGACGGCACGAAGCTCTTGACGATATCGCTTTCGAGTCGGCTCACCACAATCGTCGCGTCGGACAGGTTCACCGCGCGGATTTCCTCGCGACGAAGCATCAGCGCATCGTCGAGCGCCTGCGCCGAACGCGCGTGAATGGCCGCACGTTCTTCGCGCAGATAGTGCAGATCCACCGTGCCGAAGATCACCTTGGCGTTGGGCGCCTGCGTGCGCAGCGGCTCGACGATGTGCCGGGCGACGATGACGCGTTGCACCAGCACGACCGCGGCATCCTTCGCTTCCTCGATCACGAGGCGATTGAGCGAAGCAAGATCCGTCGCGTACTGCACGCGAGCGCCCCAACGCCGCAGCGCATCGGCGTAATGCTCGACCGGCGCCTGCTCGAACGCAGCGATGAAGCTGACCTGGAAGCCGAACGCATGGAAAATCCGCAAATACCAGTACACGTCCGCCGATCCCGAATCCTGATCGGGCTTCGGCACGAACGCGTCGACCATGACGATCTTGGGTCGCTGGGCCAGCGTGACCACGTCGCCATGGACGCCGGAGCCGGCGAACTTGCTTTCGTAACGCTGGCGCAATGCCCAGCGCTGATGAGCTTCATCCCAGGCGTCCGGAGCGGCAAGACCCGTCGAACGCGAAGCCGGCAGTTGCGTGAAGCGCGCAAAGGGCTGCGAATAGGTGTTCTCGTTGAGATCCGCCAACAGCAAGCCGATCGAGACGAGCCCGGCCTGGAACGGCGCTTCAGCGACGAAGGCCGGCGAGATACGCTCCCAGGCTGCCTTGCGAAGCGCAACGAAGCCCGGTGCCGAGCACGCGACACGCATCACCGCATTGACCTTAGGATCGGTCGGCTCCAACCCGGCGCAGTTCGGATGCAAACGCGCATCTTCGCCGATCGACGCACCGGCTGCCTTGACTCGTCCGGACTCGTCGAGAATCAACGCGGAAACGGCAGCAGCATCGGGAAAGCGCACAAACGCTTCATCGACCGCAGCGAGCCAGTCCGGATGCGCAATCAGGTCGTCAGACAGCAGCACGACGAACTCGCTGTCGATCGCGCCCACGCCATCGCGAAGCGCGGCGAGCGACTTGTCTGCGTCTCGATCCGACAAGGCCTGCACGCCGTAGCGCGCTTCGATCTGCGGATGAGATGCGCCAACGACCACGACGCGATAGGGAATTTTCGTCGTATAAGCGCTCAACGCCGCAAGACAGCGATCCAGATCATCAGCGCCGCCGGACGCGACCACCACGATGGTGGCACGCGCGTGAGCAGCCTGCTCGAACGGCGCCGACGACCTGGGGATCGCCGGCATGCGCACCGACGGGGCCGCATTGCCACTGTCGCGCACGTCCTGGGCGCTCGCTGGCGCGCCGCGTCGCACCGGACGCAGACGACGCGACGCAAACCGCAACGGCTTCGTCACGCGCCAGGACGCGGAACGCAGTATCTCGTCCATCTGCCTGCGCATCGCATCGACCTTTGCGCCCTGCTCATGAAGCAGGTTGCTCAAGCGCGTCTTCTCGTTGTTCAGCTCGTCGACCTGATTGTTCCGGATGACCAGTTCGCCATTCAGGTCGGCAATCTCGTCTTTGCGGCTGGAGAGATCGCTCGACAGCCCGGCAATCGTTTCGTTGCGGGCGATGATCTCATTGTTCAGACGAACGGCTTCCACCGTCAGTCGACCGACTTCGTCATCGCGCTTGAGCACTTCGTTGGTCAACCTGACCGTCTCGACCGTCAGGCGTCCGATCTGGGCGTTACGCTCGTTGTCGTAGCGCGCGAAAGAGAAGCTGCCTTCGAGCACATCGTCGTCGGGATCGGGCAGCGGCCCATCGGACACGATGGCGACGAAATACACCGGATCGATCAACGATGAGCCCGATTGATATTCGCCGACGCTGGTCTCGTTCCAGTACCTCACCTCGCGCGGGCCCTGGCGCCCCTCGCGGAACAGCATCGAGCCGGCAGTCGGCTTCTGTTCGTAGAGGACGAAGTTCTTGAATCCGGTCTTGAGCCAGTCGACGAACTCCTGCCGGTCGAGCTCGCGAACGTGGTACTCGTTGGGGGGCGATCCGGCAGGCGAATAAATCGGACGATTCGGCGTCGAAATGATCATCAACCCGTTTGGCCGAAGTACGCGCCGCGCCTCCTTCATGAAGGCTTCATGCTCGTGGAAGTGTTCGAGCGTCTCGAAAGAATTGAGAATATCGACCGAAGCGTCCGGGAGCGGGATCGCCGTCGCGCTGCCATGCTCGTAGCGCAGGTTGGCGCGGTCGCCATAGCGTGCACGGGCGTTCTCGACGGCTTTCGGGTCAATATCCACGCCGACGACCGATTTGGCCGACTGCGCCAGCACCGCCGAACCATAGCCCTCGCCAGAAGCAATATCGAGCACCTCCTTACCCTCGCAGAGCAAGGCAGAAAAGAGATAGCGATGGTAGTGCTCGTACTGGATGGGGCCGGCCACGCCAGGAAGATATCGCTCCCCGGTAAACTCGTGACCGTTCTCCGCGCCCTTGAACCGAAACGTTCGGACTTGCTTGGTCATAGGTAAATTCCGCTCTACAGGCTGACGGTGCTTGAATCAAGCACGTGGATTACACAAAAGTCATGTGGTGTTCGCTGCCGGCACGCGTCGCGCAGCCGGGCTAGCTCCCCATTCATCGGCTATTGCGCCGACATGCCGAGGTGAAGCATCGGGATCCCAAGCAGGGCGTGCTCCACCCGGGACGCATGTACCCTTAGCGGGAGCGCGTCGTGGACCCAATGAAGTTGAATGTGGTTGTACTGCGTACCTTCCGCCACCGCGACGTTGATCGAAAAGTCTCCGACCGGCAGCATGGGCATCACAAACGAGAACTCCGCATACAAAGTCTCGTTCGCAGCACACTCGACCGGCTGGTCCGCAAATGTCACGAAGGTATTTTCGCCGAACAGATCCTGGCCGCGATCGTTCTTCAGGTAGAACCCGACGATCGGCGAGACCAGCGGCACGCGCGTCACCACCGCTACCCGCAGCGTAACCGGCTCTCCACCGACGACCCAATCGAGCCTGCGCTTCGCCTCGTCGAGCAACGCGACGTCGGCGATCTGCGCCCCGCCCGATCCGAACGCCTGCGAATCGCTGTTGAACGCCATCACCTCGATGTCGTTACGCAGCGCGGAGGCATTGATCAGTTCGCGGCGCTCGTCGAGTTCGGCGGCGCGAGGCTGCGACGTCAGCTGCGGCCCCGCAGCCTCCGGCGTGCCGGTGCCCGTGTAGCGGGCTTCGAGGTAGGCGGCGCAGACCTCATCGGGATTGCCCGAGGCCATGACATGGCCCTGATCGATCCAGATCACTTTCGAACAGAGCTTTCTGATCGTCGAGGTATCGTGGCTGACGAACAGGATCGTTCCGTGCTTACGAAATTCATGCAAAAACCGGAAGCACTTCTGATTGAAGAACGCGTCGCCCACGGCGAGCGCCTCGTCGATCACCAGGATATCCGCATCGACGTGTGCGATCACCGCAAACGCGAGACGGACAAACATGCCGCTCGAGTAAGTCTTCACCGGCTGTTCGATGAAGTCCCCAATGTCCGCGAACGCGACGATATCGTCGTAGCGCTCGTCAATCTGTGCACGCGTCAGGCCATACAGCTGCGCGTTGAGATAGATGTTCTCACGCCCCGTGTACTCGACGTCGAAACCCGAGCCCAGCTCGAGCAATGCCGCCACGCGACCTTGAACGTTTACTGTGCCGCCCGACGGCGCGAGTGTTCCGCACACGATCTGGAGCAGCGTGCTCTTGCCGGAGCCGTTTCGACCGATGATCCCGACCGTCTCGCCCTCGGCGACCGTAAAGCTCACGTCGTGCAGCGCCCAGAAGGTGTTCGACAGCGCATCGGCCCGGCGAAGCGCGGCGCGGCGCGCGGCAGCGCCCGGCGCCAGCCGTGCCGCCATCCCCAGCACGCCGCGCCGCAATCGGTCGGCGGGTTGCTCGTAGGAATGGAAGCCTTTGCTGACGCCCAAAGCTTCGATCACCAAATTTTCAGACATGTAAACTTTCCCCAGCCGGGCGCACTTTTTTTCATAGCCCCCGCACTATCGCGTGCGTTGGCGAGCGATTGACCAGCCACTCGGCGGCGGCGTACATAAAGCGATAATTTTACAACGATTCGAGCGTTTCACGATATGAGACGCATCGCGATCGAGCACGGGCCCATTCGCCTGCGATTGACCGATTCAGTCCCACGGGACGGTGCCCCGCGAACGTAAACGACCGCGCCAGACGGGCCTTGCGGGCCAGCATTTCATTGCAAGAGTTACACTTTGACAACACAGCGAAGACGGGGCTAGTCGGTCGGAGCGTATGAGATAATCGATAATGGCTAGCGTACGACGCACATGCCGCAGCGACCCGGTTCAGGGCCTGGCCCAGGGCCTGCGTCTGATTCCGGCTGCATCGGCCAACATGTCAAAAATCAATGGCTTACGCATCGGGCGCGCAATCAGGTTGTGTCCCTTCCCCCGTAGCTACTTTCGCTTGAATCGATCACCAATATATGCATAGCTTTAGCGTTTCGCCGCGATGCCTCGCTGCATCGCTGGTGAAGAATCGGCGCCTCATGCTGGATCTCGCGCGGCGCGACGCCGTAGGGCGCTACAAGGGTTCATTCCTCGGAATCTTCTGGTCACTCGCGACCCCGCTCTTCATGCTGAGCATCTACACCTTCGTGTTCAGCGAAGTGTTCAACTCGCGTTGGGGTGGCACGGGCACGCAGACCGCGTCCAAAGGCGAATTCGCCGTCGTCCTGTTCTCCGGGATGATCATGTTCAACCTCTTCTCGGAGTGCATCAGCCGGGCGCCGACGCTGATCCTTTCGCATTCGAACTTCGTGAAGAAGATCGTCTTCCCGCTTGAGATACTGCCGTGCGTAGCGCTGCTTTCCGCGCTCTTTCACCTCTGTGTCAGCGGCTTCATCCTGCTGCTGGCCGAGTGGCTGATCGCGGGCCACGTCCCGCCGACCGCATTCCTGTTCCCGGTCGTGCTTGCACCGCTTTGTGTGTTCATTCTCGGCTTCAGCTGGATCCTCGCGGCCACTGGCGTCTATCTGCGCGACATCGGCCAGACGATCGGCATCCTGATTACCGGCTTGATGTTCCTGTCGCCGATCTTCTTCCCGGTGTCGTCGTTGCCCGAACGCTTCCGCCCGTTCGTCTACTTGAACCCGCTGACCTACCCGATCGAGCAGGGCCGCGACGTTCTCGTCTGGGGCCAGTCGATCATGTGGGGTCACTGGGCCATCTATTCGCTTATCGCTATCTCGGTTGCCTGGATCGGCTTCGCCTGTTTCCAGAAGACCCGACGAGGATTTGCCGATGTCATCTGACATTGCAATCCGCGCGCACTCGATCAAGAAGGGCTTCGAGTCTTACGAAAAGCCCTCCGATCGACTGAAGCGCAGCGTATTTGCGCTGCTCGGCAGGCTCGCACCTGCCTCACCGCTACGACGCTTCTTTCAGCGGCGCTCACAAGAATGCGTCCGCGTATTCTGGGCGCTCAAAGGCGTGGACTTCGAGATTGCCCGAGGCGAAACGGTCGGCATCATCGGACGCAACGGCTCCGGCAAGAGCACGCTGCTGCAGATCATTTGCGGCACGCTCGCCCCTACCGAGGGCACGATACACACGGCTGGCCGGATTGCTGCGCTGCTCGAACTCGGCTCGGGCTTCGACGCCGAATACACTGGCCGCGAAAACATCTATATCAACGGGCAATTGCATGGCCTGACGCGCGACCAGATCGACGAACGCCTTGAAACGATCATCGAGTTCGCCGAGATCGGCCGCTTTATCGATCAGCCGGTCAAGACGTATTCGAGCGGAATGTTCGTGCGCCTGGCATTTGCGGTCATCGCGCACGTCGATGCCGACATTCTGGTGATCGACGAAGCGCTCGCGGTAGGCGACGCGTTTTTCACGCAAAAGTGCATGCGCTTCCTGCGCCGTTTCCAGCAGAACGGAACCGTCCTTTTCGTGAGCCACGACTCGTCTGCTGTGCGCAGCTTGTGCAAACGCGTGATCTGGCTGGATCGCGGCGACGTCCGCGACATGGGTGCTGCAAAGGATGTTTGCACCCGCTATTTCGAGGCCTTCTACGAGCGACAAGCGAACGCGTCCCGGAACGACCAGGACGAATCGGCGGAGCGTATGCAAGCCTCCCTGATCGCAGCCACCTCGGCGGCCTCCTCGCAAAGCGCAGATCAGCGACAACGATTCCTCAAAACGCCCGACGCAACGGCGACGAAGATCACGAACTTCTGCATCGATCCGCACGACCTCGGGACGCAACGCACGACGACGTTGATCGAGTCGGTGCAGTTGACCAACGAGCAAGGCGGAGCAGTCACCTGGGTCGTCGGTCGCGAACGCGTGCTGCTGCGCGTCAGCACGAGGCATGGCGCACATGGCGCACCGGTCGTTGCTTTCTTCCTCAAGGATCGACTCGGCCAGCCTCTCTTTGGCGACGATACCTCGCTCACCAAAACCCAGGTGGCAAACGGGGCCAGCGACCTGCTCTTCGCCGAATTTCTCTTCGAAATGCCGATTCTGCCGCCCGGCGACTACGCAATCACTGTCCTCGTCGCAGACAGGGCTGGCGAGACGCCTGTCGTACTGGACTGCGTGCACGATGCCCTGATCATCAAATCGGAAACGGCCAGCGTCACGACCGGCCTCGTTGGCCTTCCGATGGCGAACGTCAAACTCTACACACAGGAAGTGATCGAGGAAACGTGACGTGCGCGTTGGCCCGGAACGCACGCTGGCGGCGCCCGCCAACGGCGTGAGCCCGTACCGAGCTTGACACCCCAGGCGCGAGAGCCGACGCGTGACACATCCTTTTTGCGTCGCGCGACTTGAACCCAGTAACGGCGCACGCCCAACGACGACTATGACGAACGATCCAAACACGAAAGCCTCCAGTCATACTCAGTCGTACGAAGTGGACACGCCGAAGCAGCCTGCGCCGGCGGCCGAATCCGAAGTACCGGATACACCGACTGCAGCGCCGAAAAATATTCCACAAAAGCTGGTGGAGACCGGCCGCCGGCTCATTCACATGCACGGCGGCCCGCGCAACCTGCTGGCCTATGGTGTGCGTGTCGTACGAGACGAAGGTTTGACGGGGTTCCTGAAGAGACTGCGCCGCGTCGCGGCAAGTGGCACGGGATTCGGCCAGACATCGCAACGCGACTACCAGAAGTGGATCGCCCAATACGACACGCTTACCCCTGCCATCAGGGACGAGATGCGCAAGCGCACGTCGGCCTGGACGCATCGGCCACTGCTTTCGGTCGTTGTCTCAGTGCGTGACGGTGACCTGCAAAACCTGCGCGAAATGATCCGGTCGGTTCAGGGGCAGATCTACCCGAACTGGGAGTTCTGCATCGCCGCCAACGCAGACATCGCGGAACAAGTGCGAGCATTTCTTGACGGCGAATCGCAGCGTGACGCCAGGATCAAGGCGATCGTGCATCCAGAGAATCGCGCAGGCTGGGAAGTCGATAACAGCGCGCTGGAACTTGCCCACGGGGATTTCGTTGTTCTCCTCGACGAGCACGACGTGCTGCCCGAGCACGCCTTGTTCATGGTTGCGCAATCCATCGACCAGTATCCGCACGGCCGGATCTTCTACAGCGATGAAGACCAGTTGAGCGCGGATCGCAAGCGCACGGCGCCGCATTTCAAAAGCGACTGGAACCCGGAACTGTTTCTCGCATTGGATGCGTGTTCACATCTGGCCGTGTACGACACGGCGCTGGTGCGCGAGATGGGCGGCTTCAGGCCTGGTTTCGAGGATTGCCGTTATCACGATCTTGCACTGCGTGGTGTCGAACGCGTCGGCAACGCAAGCGTGATCCATATTGCACACGTACTCTGCCACCGCCGCAGCCCATCGGCCGATTCGATTGCCCCGCCATCGTTGAAACGTCCGGGTGAACAGATGACTCGCGCGGTCGCCGAACATCTCGAACGCCGTGGTGTGGAGGCGACGGTGTCGCTGACTTCAGGCAGCCCGGCCGTGTTGCAGGTGCGCTATGCGATCCCGAATCCTGCCCCCAGGGTTTCGCTGTTGATTCCGACTCGTGACGGCGTCGACCTGTTGCGTCAATGTATCGATAGCGTGCTTGAAAAGACGACGTATCCGAATTACGAGATCCTCGTCATCGACAACGGCAGCGAGCTTCGCGAAACCCTTGAGTATTTCGAAAAGATCAGCGAGTTGCCGAACGTGCGCGTGCTCAGGGATGACTCGCCGTTCAACTTCTCCGCGCTCAATAACCGGGCGGCGGCGCAGGCGAGCGGAGAATATCTGTGCCTGCTCAATAACGACACAGAGGTCATCTCCCCGGACTGGCTCGATGAAATGGTCGGCCTGGCGTGCCAGCCCGGCAATGGCGCCATTGGCGCGGCGCTCTGGTACCCGAACGACCGGCTTCAGCACGGCGGCGTCCTGATCGGCCTGGGCGGCGTAGGCGGCCATGTACATCACATGCTGGCGAAGGGCGACGCGGGCTATTTCGATCGCGCATTGGTCACGCAGAATCTGTCGGCGGTCACCGCCGCGTGCCTCGTCATCCGCAAATCAATCTACGACGAGGTGGGCGGCCTCGATGAGGCGCTCCAGGTCGCGTTTAACGACGTCGATTTTTGCCTGCGTGTGCGAGAAGCCGGTTACCGCAATGTGTGGACGCCGCATGCGGAGCTTTACCACTACGAGTCCGCGACCCGGGGCTCGGACATGGCGCCGGAGAAATATCGGCGCTTTTCGAACGAAGTCCGTTTGATGGAGCAGCGCTGGAAGGGCCAGCTCGAAAATGATCCGGCCTACAATCCGAACCTGTCGTTGAGCACCCAGGTTCTGCCGTTCAGCCTCGCCGAGCCGCCGCGCACGCAGCTACCCGATTGAAACGGTCACGGTCATGGCAAGCGCCGTCCAGCGGCGCCAGCCTGCCTAGTGCCGTCGATACGCGCCGAGGCGGCCAGACAGCCCATCCAGAACGCCTCGCCACACCATGCGCAAATGCTCGCGGCGCTTGTTGGGGAAGAAACAATAGACCACGATACGCACGGGCAGCTTGATGAGCTCTGCGCTCTTCCACTTCGCGGGCATCGAGGAGCGTTTCACCAGCGCGATTACGTTCCTGAACTGGTAGTAGTGACGCAGCGGGCCGTGCATCGGATACGCACGCCCCAGCACGCGAACAGGCTCGCCACCGAGTTCATGACGCATGCGTACCCAGGGCAGCCCGAGCACGCGATAGCCTTTTCGCTTCGCCCGTACGCACCACTCCAGATCGACAAAATCGATAAAGAGCGCATCGTCCATCGGGCCTATCGCCGACCAGTACCTGAGGTTGATGCACGAACCCGAGGTAATCAGGAAATCGACGTCGATTGGCGCATCGCCCACCGGCTCGATCCGTCCAAACTGGAACCATTGAAACCGGACAAACGGCGCGACCCCGCGCAAACGCGCATCTTCATACGCGGGCCCAACAACGGCCACGCGCTCGCCTGCTGCATTGGCTCGCGCAAGTTGCGCCGGCAGTTCAAGGAGCAAGGATTCAGACGGTTCGCTATCCTGATCGAACAGGATCGCGCTCGTGCAACCCAGCGCGATCAGTGCTTCGACGCCCTGATTGAGCGCGGTCGCAATGCCGAGATTTGCACCGTTGGGAAGGTACGTAACGCGCGGATCCAGCCCGAGGGAGGCCGCATCGCACAGTTCCTCGCTGTTATCGACAACCACGCACGGGCCGTAGCTCGCCAGACGGTTCGCCCGCACAACGCAGTCCACGTCCGGCCGATAGAACACCACGACCGTACCGACTGCGCCACTGCCACCCGCCGTCGCGTCCATCAATCCGCGAGGCAAAGGCGAAGCGCCTCGTCCCATGACGGCAATTGCACGCCAAACGTGCGCGCAAGCTTGTCGGTCGCCATGCGCGAATTCGCAGGCCGCTTTGCAGGCACCGGGTAGTCGCTGGCCGGAATCGGCAGCACCTTCGGCGCCTTCTCACCCATCGCAGCGTCGAAAATCGCTTCGGCGAAGCCATGCCACGAAGTCTCGCCCGTCGCGCTGAAGTGATAGACACCCGAGCGCTCGCGCCACCAGTTGGCGTCGCCGCCACGCTGGGCCGCGAGACCCTGCGCGACGATATGCGCCGTCACCGTCGCGATCGAATTCGACCACGTCGGCGCGCCGATCTGGTCGGCCACGACGCGCAGCTCCGGACGCTCCGCGCCGAGCTTGAGCATCGTCAGCAAAAAATTCTTGCCGCGACGCCCATACACCCAGCTCGTGCGCAGCACCAGATGCGCGCAGCCGCTCGCCGCGATCGCCTGCTCGCCTTCGAGCTTGGTCAGCCCGTAGACGTTCTGCGGATTCGTTGCGTCGTCTTCGACATAGGCGCCGTCCTTCGCGCCGTCGAACACGTAGTCGGTCGAATAGTGGATCAGCGCCGCGCCGCAGCGCGCCGCTTCTTCCGCCAGCACCGCGGGCGCTTCGGCGTTCAGGCGTCGCGCCGTGGCTTCGTCCGTTTCGGCCTTGTCCACAGCTGTGTAGGCCGCCGGATTCACGATGATCGACGGCTTGTGCTCGCGCACGACCGCGCGCACGCGGTCGAGGTCGCTCAGGTCGAGCGCGGCGCGGTCGAGGCCGACCACGCGCCCGAGCCCCTGCAACGTGCGCAGCAACTCATAGCCAACCTGACCGTTGACGCCCGTGACGAGAATGGTGGCTTGCTGATCCATCACGTCCTCACGCAAAGACATCGGCTTCGGCCAGCTTCTTGCCCGCCGCGTCCTTGGCGGCCAGCAGCGGCTCGAAGTCGATCGGCCATTCGATGCCGATGGCCGGATCGTTCCACGCGAGGCTGCGCTCGTGCTCCGGATACCAGTAGTCGGTCGTCTTGTAGAGGAACTGCGCCGACTCCGACAGCACGACAAAGCCGTGCGCGAAACCCGGCGGCACCCACAACTGCCGATGGTTCTCCGTCGACAGATGCACGCCCACCCATTTGCCGAAATTCGGCGAGCTCCTGCGGATATCGACGGCCACGTCGAACACTTCGCCTTCCACCACGCGCACGAGCTTGCCCTGCGCATGCTGGATCTGGTAGTGCAGGCCGCGCAGCACGCCCTTCGCCGAGCGCGAATGGTTGTCCTGCACGAACTCCACGCCCGGCTCCACGAGTTCCGCGAATTCGCGGCCGTTAAAACTTTCGTAGAAATAGCCGCGCGCGTCGCCGAACACCTTCGGCTCGATGATCTTGACTTCGGGCAGTGCCGTTGCCGTTACCGTGATGGCCATGCGACCTGGTCCGTAAGAATGTTCAACAAATACTTGCCGTAGCCGTTCTTCGAGAGCGGCGCAGCGAGCTTCTGCAGTTGTTCTGCGTCAATCCATTGCCGGCGATATGCAATCTCTTCCGGACACGCGACCACCAGGCCCTGACGCTTTTGCAGCGTGGCGATAAAGGTCGCCGCTTCGATCAGCGAATCGTGCGTGCCGGTGTCGAGCCACGCGAAGCCGCGGCCCATGATCTCGACGTTGAGCGCGCCATCGGCGAGATAGCGCGAGTTCACGTCCGTGATCTCCAGTTCGCCGCGCGGCGACGGCTTGATGTCCGCCGCGATGTCGCACACGCGGTTGTCGTAGAAGTACAGGCCCGTGACCGCGTAGTTCGAACGCGGCTTGGCGGGCTTTTCTTCGATCGACAGCGCGCGGAAGCCCTTGTCGAATTCGACCACGCCGTAGCGCTCGGGATCCTGCACGTGATAGGCGAACACCGTCGCGCCCGATTCCTGCGCCGTGGCGCGTTCGAGCTGCTTCGCGAGGTCGTGGCCGTAGAAAATGTTGTCGCCAAGAATCAGCGCCGACGGATCGTTGCCGACGAACTCCTTGCCGATGATGAACGCCTGCGCGAGACCGTCCGGGGACGGCTGCACCGCGTACTGGATGTTCATGCCCCACTGGCTGCCGTCGCCGAGCATCGACTCGAAGCGCGGCGTGTCCTGCGGCGTCGAGATGATGAGCACATCGCGAATACCCGCGATCATCAGCGTCGACAGCGGGTAGTAGATCATCGGCTTGTCGTACACGGGCAACAGCTGTTTCGACACCGCGTGGGTGATCGGATAGAGCCGCGTGCCGGAACCGCCAGCGAGAATAATGCCTTTGCGTGCCATGTCGTGCGCCTGCCTTTACGTACGCTGCGCGTAGTTGGTTTCGACCCACTTGCGATATTCGCCCGAAGCGACTTCGTCGGCCCACGCCTGGTTGTCCAGGTACCACTGCACCGTCTTCGCGAGACCGGTTTCGAAGGTCTCGGCCGGCTTCCAGCCCAGTTCGCGTTCGAGCTTGCGCGCGTCGATCGCGTAGCGGCGGTCATGTCCGGGGCGATCCGTCACGTAGGTGATCTGGTCGCGGTACGAGCCTGCGGCCTTCGGGCGCAGCTTGTCGAGCAGGTCGCACAGCGTGTGCACGACTTCGAGGTTCTTTTTCTCGTTCCAGCCGCCGACGTTGTACGTCTCGCCGCTCTGGCCGCGCGCGAGCACTTCGCGGATCGCGCTGCAATGGTCGCCCACGTAGAGCCAGTCGCGCACGTTCTGACCGTCGCCGTAGACCGGCAGCGGCTTGCCCGACAGCGCATTGGCGATCATCAGCGGGATGAGCTTTTCGGGGAACTGGTACGGGCCGTAGTTGTTCGAGCAGTTGGTCGTGAGAACCGGCAGGCCGTACGTATGGTGATACGCACGCACGAGATGGTCGGAACCTGCCTTGGTCGCCGAGTACGGGCTGTTGGGCGCGTACGGCGTGGTTTCCGAGAACTGCGGATCGGTCGCGGAAAGCGAGCCGAACACTTCGTCGGTCGAGACATGCAGGAAGCGGAAGGCCGCTTTTTCGGCTTCCGGCAAGGTATTCCAGTACTGGCGGGTGGCTTCGAGCAGCGTGAACGTGCCGACCACATTGGTCTGAACAAAATCAGCCGGGCCGTGGATCGATCGGTCGACGTGGCTTTCCGCGGCGAAGTGCAGCACGGCGCGCGGCTTGTGCTCGGCGAGCAGCGCGTCAAGCGCGGCGCGATCGCAGATGTCCACGCGCGCGAACACGTGATTCGGATTGCCCTGGAGCGATTGCAGCGTGCCGAGATTGCCCGCGTAGGTCAGCTTGTCTACGTTCAGAACGGCTTCGTCGGATTGACGGAACCAGTCAAGCACAAAGTTGGCGCCGATAAAGCCGGCACCGCCCGTTACCAGGATCATGGAATTCCTTTTTAGGCGTGTGATGGTAATGCGCCTGGCCGTCTAACCCAAAGGCCCCCGGCAGCCAAACGCACGAAAGGATGCTGTAAAAATGGACTTATTGCGAGGGAAATGCCGCTTTTATCCGCGCAGCATACGCTTTTCGCTCTGGTTATATCGTGACAATTATACGGACAGACCGAACGAAAACCATACCTCTAACATCTTGAAACAGCTTGACAAAGCGGCTTTGCTTTCTTTCTCGCCCATATTTTTCAGACAATTGACTGCGACGCGCGTTGGCTTTCTGATTGTCATCCACGATCACGCGGCAATCGTTTTCCTGTGATACCGTCACCCTCTTGTCCCCGGCATCCTCCGCCATCGAATTGCAATTGACTGCAACTGATTCAGATTCAATGACCAAGCAAGCGCCGTTCCCGCCGCCTCTCGCTTTCGGCGACCTTCAGGGTTGTCTGACCCCGTTCCGGGAGTTGCTCGCCAAGGCCGCCCCCTCTTCCAATACACCGCTATGGTTTGCGGGCGACCTCATCAATCGCGGGCCCGCATCGCTTGAGACGCTGCGCGAAGTGATTGCGCTCGGCGATCGCGGCGTGGCTGTGCTCGGCAATCACGACCTGCATTTGCTGTCGGTTTCGGCGGGCATTCGCAAGTCGAAAAAGGGCGACACCATCGACGCCATTCTTGCTGCACCCGATGCCGAGGATTTGCTGCACTGGGTGCGTCATCGCCCGATCGCGCACTACGAGCGCGGCATGCTGATGGTGCATGCGGGCGTGTTGCCGCAGTGGAGCCTTGACCTGACGCTGGAGCTTGCGCACGAACTGCAACAGGCGCTGCGCCGCGACAACTGGAAAGAGACGCTCGCGGGCCTCTACGGCAACGAACCGAATCGCTGGTCGAAAGAACTGAAGGGCATCGACAGGCTGCGCCTGACCTGCAGCGCGCTCACGCGCATGCGCTTTTGCAGCGAAGACGGCACGATGGATTTCAGCACGAGTGGCGGACTGGATTCCGCGCCGCCGGGTTATATGCCGTGGTTCGACGTGCCGGGGCGCAAGACCTCGGACATCACCGTCGTGTTCGGGCACTGGGCGGCGCTTGGGCTGACCTTGCGCAAGAACGTCATCGGCCTGGATTCGGGCTGCGTGTGGGGCGAGCGGCTGTCGGCGGTGAGTCTCGCCAGCGATCCTTATCAGCGCATCCTCACCCAGGTGGCCTGCCCGAACTGCCGCGCGGTATCGGCCTGAAGCCGCCTGAAGCGCCGCCTCAGCGCTTCTTGTTGTACACGTGCGTCGTCGCCTTCACGCCCTTGGGGAAGACCCGGCGCACGAAACCGCGCGCCGCGGCATCGGCCTGCAGCACCACATCGCGCACGGGCTGCTCGGGCCGGCCGCGAAACGACGTCGGATGAAAGTACTCATCGTCGCCAACGGGATGATCGGAGAAGTAGTAATTCGACACGCAGCAACGCTGCTCGTCGCTCACGTTCTTCGACACCGAATGCCATGAGTGCTGGTTCGTCACCATCACGGCGAGCCGGTTGAAGCGGCTGACGATGGTGGTCGGCTCCGCCTTGGTGCCCTGCGGCCACACCTCCAGATTGCCGCCCTTCTCCTGCGACCAGTCCGGCGATACGTAGTAGAGCAGATTGAGCACACGATAGTGCTCGCGATCCTTGTCGTGCGAGTTGTCCAGGTGCGGGTTGAGGAAGTGGCCCGGCCCCATCATCGAGATGCCGCCCGCGTACAGGTGCTCGTCCGGATACAGCGAGCGCAGCCCCGTGATCTCCTTGATGAGTTCCACGACGCGCGGCGCCTGGAACGCGAAGATGATCTCTTCGAGCAGCGGCGCGTGCGCGTCCATCTGCGCCGATACGTACTTGAGTTCGCGCAGGCTCTTGCGCAGCATCATCTTCGACGCATCGGGGAAGCCCGCGCGAATCTCGCGGGCAACCGATTCCGGCAACACATCGTCGATATGGAAATGCTGGATGGGCGCCGTCTGCGTCCATTGCTCGCGCAGCCGTGCGCGCTCCGATTCAAGACGCGCCGCGATGAGCGCGCCGAGTTCCGTACGATCCATGATGACTGTCCTGCTTTCGATGATCCGATGATGATGGCCTGGCGCCGCCCTACGTCGATCTAAGTCGATCTAAGTCGATCTACGCCGCTCTGCGCCGTCTCAGACGCGCTGGCCGACGCCCACCGACGCCTCGGTGCGCATTGCCTCCAGCGCCGCGCCCACCGACTCCTGCGCCCGCGCCGCCAGCTTGCGCCGATCGTCGCCCGGCTCCAGCGCTTCGCCCACATAGACGTGCGCCGTAATCGGCCCGGCCTTGAGCATCGCGTCAAGCGAATCCTTGAGCGACAGATCGTCGATATACGCCGGCGCGATCGACTGGCGACCCTGCGCATCCTCGTACATGATGCAGACCGGCTGCACCGGCCGCCCCGCCGACACCGGCGCCTGGAACATATTCGAATGGAACGGCTTGAGCGCGAGCCCGTCGGTGGTCGTGCCTTCGGGGAACACGCACATCAGCTCGCCGCGCTCCAGCCGCGACGACAGTTCGTGCATGATGCGCCGCGCCTCGCTGCGCTTCTCGCGCTCGATGAACACGGTATCGAGATTCGCCGCGAACCAGCCGATCAGCGGCCAGCTGCGCACTTCGGCCTTCGAGACGAACGGCGTCGGCCGCCACGCGTTGATCACGTAAATGTCGATCCACGAAATATGGTTGCTGACGACGAGCGCGCCCGCGTCCAGCCGCGCCGAGTCGTTATGCACAACGAGCTTCATGCCGCACAGGGCGAGCATCTTGAGCGACCAGGCGCGGTTCAGCGCCTGGCGTTGCGCGGGCGTGGCGCGCGGAAAGCGCACGCCGACAGTCCAGGCGCCGCGCAGCAGATGGCCGAGCAGACGGGCTTTGCGAAAGAAAAGACTCATGGCTGGGTCGATATCGAAGTCGAGGTCGGCTTGCGGGTTCTCAGTGGCCTGCTGCGTTGCGCTCGAAACCGACGCGCCCCGCCACCACCGTCGCACGCACCACGGCGGGCAGTTCGTAGCCGAGGAACGGCGTATTGTGCCCCTGGCTGCGCAGCGCGCGCGGTTCGACCTGCCAGTGCGCGTGTGCGTCGAACACGCAGAGGTCGGCGCTCGCGCCCACGCTCAGGCGTCCCGCATCCTTGCCGACGACCGCAGACGGCGCCGACGTGATGCTCGCCAGCGCCTTCGCGAGCGGCACGTTCTCTTCCTGCGCCCATTTGAGTGTCAGCGACAGCAGCAGCTCCAACCCCGTTGCGCCCGGCGTCGCTTCCGCGAACGGCAGCAGCTTTTCGTCGTCGTCCACGGGCGTGTGCTGCGAGCAGATCGCGTCGATGGTGCCGTCCAGCACGCCCGCGCGCAGCGCGTCGCGGTCGCGCTGCTGGCGCAGCGGCGGATCGAGGCGGAACTGCGCGTCGAAGTAGCCGATATCGGTATCGGTCAGGTGCAGATGGTTCGCGGTGACGTCGCAGGTCAGCGGCAGCCCTTCAGCCTTGGCCGAGCGCACCAGCGCCACGCCCGCCGCCGACGACAGGTGCTGCACGTGCACGCGTGCGCCCGTCACGCGCATCAGCTCGAACAGCGTAAAGAGCGCGATGGTTTCCGCGCTGACCGGCACGCCCGACAGCCCCAGGCGCGACGCCAGCGCGCCGCTCGCGGCCACGCCGCCCTTCGACAGAAACGGATCCTGCGGGCGCAGCCACACCGGGTAGCCATACGTGCTCGCGTACTGGAGCGCGCGCAGCAGCACCTGGGTATCGGCGATCGGCGAATCGACCTGCGTGAAGCCGATGCAGCCTGCTTCGGTGAGCGACACCATCTCGGTGATGACCGCGCCCTTGAGGCCCACCGTCAGCGCGCCGAGCGGATGCACGTGCGCACGTTCGAGCTTGCCCGCGCGGTACTTGAGCATCTCGACGAGGCCCGCTTCGTCGAGCACCGGATCGGTGTCCGGCGGGCACACGAGCGTCGTCACGCCGCCCGCGAGCGCCGCGTGCATTTCCGAATCGAGCGTGGCCTTGTGCTCGTAGCCTGGCTCGCGCAGCCGCGCGCTCAGGTCGACGAAACCGGGCGCGACCATCAGACCGCGCGCATCGATCGTCCTGTCCGCGATGAAACCCGCGGGCGCCGTGCCCAATGCGGCGATCATGCCCGCGTCGATGAAAACGTCCTGCTGCTGTTCGGTGCCCGCGACCGGGTCGATCAGCGTGCCGCCTTGAATATGAATCTTCATGCTGCCCCGCGTTATGTGTTGCTACCAGCGCCGCTTTTCGCGCCGCCAGTCATCTTTTCGCCCGCGACGATGCCCATGACCGCCATGCGCACCGCGATGCCGAAACTCACCTGATCGAGGATCACCGACTGCGGGCCGTCCGCGACCTGCGAGTCGATTTCGACGCCACGATTCATCGGCCCCGGATGCATCACGATCGCATCGGGCGCGGCGAGCGCGAGCCGCTCGGGCGTGAGGCCCCAGCTCTTGAAATACTCCTGCGCCGAAGGCAGCAGCGCACCGCTCATGCGTTCGTTCTGCAGGCGCAGCATGATGATGACGTCCACGCCCTTCAACCCTTCGTCGAGGTTGTGGAACACGCGCACGCCCATCTGTTCGAGACCGCCCGGCAGCAGCGTGCGCGGGCCGATTGCCCGCACTTCCGGCACGCCGAGCGTCGTCAGCGCATGAATGTCCGAGCGCGCCACGCGCGAATGCAGAATGTCGCCGACGATCGCCACGCGCAGATTCGTGAAATCGCGCTTGTAGTGGCGGATCGTGTACATGTCGAGCAGGCCCTGCGTCGGGTGCGCATGGCGGCCGTCGCCGGCGTTGATCACGTGCACGTGCGGCGCGCAATGCTCGGCGATCAGATACGGCGCGCCGCTCGACGCATGGCGCACGACGAACATATCGGCATGCATCGCCGAGAGGTTGCCGATGGTGTCGAGCAGCGATTCGCCCTTGC
Organism: Paraburkholderia bannensis NBRC 103871; assembly: GCF_000685015.1. GTDB lineage: Bacteria > Pseudomonadota > Gammaproteobacteria > Burkholderiales > Burkholderiaceae > Paraburkholderia > Paraburkholderia bannensis. Next base: position 231,370 of record NZ_BAYA01000006.1, read on the forward strand.
TCGTCGACGATGCGTTGATGTTCAGGTTCAGCACGTCCGCCGACAGGCGCTTGGCGGCGATCTCGAAGGTCGTGCGCGTGCGCGTCGAGTTCTCGAAGAACAGGTTGAACACCGACTTGCCGCGCAGCAGCGGCACGTTCTTGATGTCCCCGTCGGTGGCGCTCACGAACTGCGTGGCCGTGTCGAGCACCTGGTTGAGGATCGCGCGCGGCAGGCCCTCGATCGAAAGCAGATGCTTGAGTTCGCCGTTTTTCGTGAGCTGCGGATTGCCTTTGAGGAAGCCGTAGCGATAACGCTTGTCGGCGGCATCGGCGGCATGTGCGGCTGCGGCCGGTGCGGGCGTGGGCTGTGAATTCATTGCTGGAGTCCTGCGCGAATGGCTTGCGGGGTCAATCTCAAAAGGTGTGCGGCGCGGCGCGTCAAGCGGGGTAGACACATCACCTTGACTGCGCTCAGGCGGAAGGGAGTTCGTCGAGGTATTGCTGGAGGATCACGCAGGCGGCTTCGGCGTCCACGTGCTCGGCACGCTCGCCGCGCTCGCGCAGGCGCGACTCGGCGTCGACCGACGAATAGCGCTCGTCCACCCACTCGACGGGCAGCTGAAAGCGGCCATTGAGCTGGTTGCCAAAGCGCTTCGCCTGCTTCGTCATGACGTGCGGCGTGCCGTCCGGATGGCTCGGCAGTCCGACCACGAGGCGGTCGGGCTGCCATTCGCGCAAGAGCGCGGCCACGGCTTCAAAACGGGAATCGATGCTGCGGTTCTGGATCACAGTGAGCGCGCGGGCGCTGCGCGTGAGCACGTTGCCCAGCGCCACGCCAATGCGTTTTTCACCGTAATCGAAGGCCAGCAGGGTCGCCTCGGCGGCGTTGCGCCCCACCACGCTCATGCGTGACCCGCTTCGCCCGAGAGCATCGCCGAGGAAATGCCGAGCAGCGCGAGCGCCGCTTCGAAACGCTCTTCGGCGGGCACTTCGAAGACGATCTTCGGGTCGGCTTCGACGGTGAGCCAGCCGTTCTTCGAGATTTCGTCCTCTAGCTGGCCCGCGCCCCAGCCGGCATGGCCGAGCGTGAGCAGGAACTGGTCGGGGCCGGTGCCGCTGGCGACCGCTTCGAGCACGTCCTTCGAAGTGGTCATTTCGAGCCCGCCCGGCACCGACATCGACGACGTGTAGTTCGTGCCCGTCATGGGCGCGTGCAGCACGAAGCCGCGCTCGGTCTGCACCGGGCCGCCGAAGTAGACGGGCACGTGCAGCAGCGGTTCGATTTCCAGCTTGAGGTCGATGCGCGAGAACAGCGCTTCGAGGTCGATGTCGGTGGGACGGTTTATCACGAGACCAAGCGCGCCGCGCTCGGAATGATCGCAAAGGTAGACCACCGTTCCTGAAAACGTGGGATCCGCCATGTTGGGCATGGCGATCAGGAACTGATTGGTCAGATTAATGCGATCGTTACTTTTGGACATGGTTTGAATTCTAGCAAAGACGATACGGATTGGCGGTGGCCTGCCTGGCCTTCCGGCAGCCTCTGGGGCTTACCGTAGCGCGGGGAATGGCTCACTCTAACATGCTGGCGCGGCGGGCCTGCAACGCGGATTGGGCACCGCCTTGCCGGCATCGCCGCCACGCTTTCAACTAGCGCGCCGCGAGTGGCGCCGCAGCTACCGCCGCCCCGGCTGCGCCGCCGGCGCCATGGACGATCGCGGCGCCGAGCGCGCGCACCGTGGCGCTCGCATCGGGCTGCGCGACGCCCGCCGCGACCTTGTGCAGCATCGCGCGCAAGGCCTCGTTGGCCTGGTCGATGGCGTCGAAATCGGGGGCGCTCGACGGCTCGGCCGCCGCGGCATTGGAGCCCGCGTGCTTGCTGCCCGCAACGGCCGCGTGCGCGGTGCAGCGCCACGCCAGCCCGAGCGCATCGGCCAGCAGCCCGACGTGGCCCAGCCCCAGCGCCCAGGCCGCAGCGCCGATCCGGTACGCCGATTCCGCCGCCACCAGCGCCGCCGCCGGATCGGGGGGCGTGCCTTCGGGGCGCAGCGAAAGCGCGCGCGCCTGGGTGCCGAGCGCGAGCATCGCGGCATCGGCGGTCTGCAGAAAATCTTCGTAGGCGTTGCCGTTGACGACCAGCGCACCCAGGTCGCGCGTCGGCGCGACACGCGTGGCCAGCGCATCGGCCTGCGCGCTTTCGGCTTCCCAGAGCGCCTCGGAGTCCTGCGTGCCCGCGACATGCCAGTCCACGGTCAGGCCATAGTCGTGCAGCAAATCGACATCGGCGGTATCTTCCGCTGCCGCGCCAAACAGCGCGTAATCGCGCCACAACAGCGCGAGCGACGTGCGCACGAACGACTGCGGAACCACGCGCAAACCCCGCGCATGCTCACCGATCAGCAGGTTGCAGCGCGCGTAGAAACGGCGCACATCCTGGTCGCCCCAAAAGTTCATGCCGCGCCGCAGTACGCGGGCACAGGCAGACGCAAGACGCCAGAAGTCGTAGGGATCGTCGGTGGTGAGTTCGGCGAAACAGGCGTCCATTTCGCCGAAAGCCGCCTCGGCAAGTGCATCGGCGGTGCGGTTGCCGTTGCCCTGGCGCATCTTCAGCGCGGGCAGCAGCGCGGCTTCGAAGCGCGCGCGCGCCTGCGCGAGACGCTGCGTGGGCTGCGCGTGCAGCGTCGCGACGGCGATGGGACGGCCATGCAGCGCCACATCCTCAAACGCGAGCGACACGCCGGGCGCGTGTTCCGCCAGCGCCTCGACCAGGGTGCGCTGATGTGCGTAAAGCGTCGGCGAACACGCCAGTTCGCGCAGGTTGTGACGCTCCAGCGCAGCCGCCAGGTCGGTCAACGCGTTGCGAAACACCTCGCGGATCCGGCTGTCGTCGGGGCCGTCGTGCTCCAGGGCGGGCCGCGGCGGCATGCCGGGCGGCGGCGGCGTGGGCACGTTCGCCGCCAGCGCCAGCGGCGAGGCGAGCAGCAAGGTATCGGCGAAACGCGCCGCCGCCAGCCAGCCCGCGTCGCGCAGCGTACGCACCGCCTGGCGCAAGGGTCGCGCAACATCGCGCTGCTCGTCGAGCGCCTGACTGGCCTGCGCCAGCGCGGCATGAGCAAACGGCACATGGCCGCCACGCGGATTAGGCAGCGCTTCGAAGGGAGCTGACGAGGAATGAGGAGTCATGAGACAAAGGCAGCGCCGGAAACGGTTGCGAACTGATGCAGACGATCCTGTGCAATGGGGACGACAACGTGACTTCAACGCCCGACAATGACAGATTTCCCATCACCGAGGCGCCTGGCTGGCCAGCCGCCCCGCCTGCACGCGATGCAGAACGCGCATAGCAATTAGCGCGCCGCGTGCGCACCGCTTGCGCCGAACGCCACATCGCATGAGGTTTGAAAACCGCATGCAGCGACTGACCGATGCACCGGCTGGCACCGGCATCACCGCAGGATCACGGCAAGGTCGTCACTCAAACCGAAGCTCAAGCAGCAGGCGCGGGGCGCACGAGACGCCCACCGCGCCACGCTTCGGCGCAATCGAGGCTGGCCTCAGATCTGAACCATCTCGAAGTCTTCCTTGCGCGCGCCGCACTCAGGGCACGTCCAGTTGATCGGCACATCCTCCCAGCGCGTGCCCGGCGCAATGCCTTCGTCTGGCAAACCGGCTTCTTCATCGTAGATCCAGCCGCAGATCAGGCACATCCAGCTTCTATATTCCATTCTTATGCCGCGTCGAAAAGTCCAAAATACCGTGCGCCCTGCCCTCGGTGGAGCGAACGCGAACGGTCGGGAAAACTGCCAGGGGAACTGCCAGGTAATAAGACCCATGATGGTACCGTGTTGCCGTTTTTATGCCTAGCAACCGTGACAAGGGCATGGCGCTCGCCCGGTGCGAGGTCAAGGCGGAAAAATCCCTCGCCGCGAGCGGGTCATCCGTCCCCCGCTGCGCGCCCGAGACGGCATAATTGAAGCGACCAGTCACGCAACAGCAACACCCAAGCAGCCGCAACGAGCCAACCCTTCTTTTCGCGTCAACGTCCATGCCCGGCGACACCCCTCCCATCGTCCTTTCCTTCGGCCTTTCCGATCCGACCGGCGGCAGCGGCCTGCAAGCCGACCTGCTCACGCTCGCGAGCATGGGCTGTCACGGCGTCAGCGTGCTCACGGGTTACACCGTGCGCGACTCGGCCGGTTGCGACGAAGTCACCGGCCTCGATCCCGAGACCGTCGCGAGCCAGGCGCGCATGCTGCTCGAAGACATGCCCGTGGCGGCCTTCAAGGTCGGCGCGGGTGCGCGTGCCGAAGTCGTCAGCGCGATCGCCGAAGTCGTCGCCGATTACGACGAAGTGCCGCTCGTGCTCGCCCCCGACTTCACGCTCGACGACGAACACGTGCTGGCCGCCGACGAACTGCGCGAGACCGTCACCGACCTGCTGGTGCCGCAAACCACGCTGCTCGTCGCCGATGTGTCCGTGCTGCTCGCACTCGCGCAACCGGACGGCGATTCCGAGCCGCCCGGCATCGACGCCGCGATCTCGCAACTGCTCGCGAGCGGCTGCGAATACATCCTGTCGATGGAAACGGGCTCGCATCGCGTGGTCAACACGCTCTACAGCGAAGAAGGCCAGATCCGCCAGGATCTTTGGGATCGCACGAACCAGCCGATGATGGGCGTGACCGACACGCTCGGCACAGCCATTGCGGCGTTGCTCGCGAACGGCCAGGAGCCGCCCGAAGCGGTGCGCGAAGCGCAGGAGTATCTCTACCAGGCCATGCAGAGCGCATTCCGCCCCGGCATGGGCGCGTGGGTGCCCGACCGCTTCTTCTGGGCGCGCAGCAACGACGACGAGGACAGCGAAGACGCCACCGACGATGGCGATGGCCCGGGCAAGACCCCGCCCGCTGGCGAGGCGCGGCACTAAGGCAACGCAACGCGGCTCGCGGCGTTGAGTAGATATGCGGGTGTCACGCCCGCGCTGCGCCGCATGGCGGCTCACGCCACGGAACCGGGAATCGCAATTACAGATAATTACAAGGGGGTATACTGCCGGCCTCCAAATAAAGATAAAACCGCCCGCGTAACCCCAGACGCGTAAAAACTCGCAGCAAATTGCGAGACAACACGTCATGATCGGCACGGGCACCCCCTACTCACGGCAGACCAATGTCCCGCACTCTCCTGTCACTGGTCGTACCTTTCTATAACGAAGAAGACGCCATTCCGGCCTTCTTCGCCGAGGTCGTCCCGGCGCTCGAAGCCATCGGCGCGACCAGCGAGCTCGACTTCGAAATCGTGTGCGTCAACGACGGCAGCAAAGACCGCACGCTGGCGCTGCTCGTCGACGCCGCCGATGCCGATGCGCGCGTGCGCGTGATCGATCTCTCGCGCAACTTCGGCAAGGAAGCCGCGCTGTCCGCCGGACTGACCGAATCGCGCGGCGACATCGTCGTGCCCTTCGACGCCGATTTGCAGGATCCGCCCGAAGTCATCTCGCTGCTCGTGAGCAAATGGCGCGAGGGCTATGACGTCGTGCTCGCGAAACGCTCGGATCGCAGCTCGGACACGTACCTGAAACGCCAGTCGGCGGTGAGCTTCTATCGCCTGCACAACAAGCTCGCCGATGTGAAGATCCCGGAAAACGTCGGCGACTTTCGCCTGATGACGCGCGAGGTCGTGGACACGCTCAACGCGCTGCCGGAATCGCGCCGCTTCATGAAGGGCCTGTTCGCATGGGTCGGCTTTCGTACCGCCGAAGTCACCTACGTGCGCAACTCGCGCGTCGCGGGCGAGACCAAGTTTTCGGGCTGGAAGCTGTGGAATTTCGCGCTCGAAGGCATTACGAGCTTCAGCACGGTGCCCTTGCGCATGTGGACGTATTTCGGCCTGCTCGTGGCCGTGACGGCGTTTCTCTACGCGGCGTACCTGATCGTGCGCACGCTGGTGCGCGGCATCGACGTGCCGGGCTATGCGTCGATCTTCGTGTCGCTACTGTTTTTCAGCGGCGTGCAGATGATCGGCATTGGCGTGATCGGCGAATACATCGGCCGGATCTATCTGGAATCGAAACGCAGGCCGCTCTATGTGATTCGCCGACGCTACGGGAAGGAGAAGTAAAAGCGCACCGCGCTAGCCGGCTCTAACTGGCTATTTCTCGCGCGCATAAAAAAACCCGCATCGCTGCGGGTTTTTTGTTTGGGCGGAGAGTGCATCTTGCGATGCGCTCCCCTGCACTTCGATGTAATCAGGCGTGAGCCTGTGCTTACATGTCCATGCCCATGCCGCCCATGCCGCCAGGCATGCCGCCGGCCATCGGTGCATCTTCCTTGGCGATTTCGGCAACAGCTGCGTCCGTCGTCAGGAGCAGGCCAGCGACCGACGCTGCGTTTTGCAGTGCGGTGCGCGTAACCTTCGTCGGGTCGACCACGCCAGCTTCAACCATGTCGACGTACTCGCCCGTCGCTGCGTTGTAGCCGTAGTTGCCCGAACCTTGAGCAACTGCTGCCACGACGACCGACGCTTCTTCGCCACCGTTGGTGACGATCTGGCGCAGCGGCTCTTCCATTGCGCGCAGGACGATCTTGATACCTGCGTCCTGGTCTGCGTTGGCGCCCTTCAGGCCCGTCACAGCAACGCGAGCACGGATCAGTGCCACGCCGCCGCCCGGGACGATGCCTTCTTCAACGGCAGCGCGGGTTGCGTGCAGCGCGTCTTCCACGCGTGCCTTCTTTTCCTTCATTTCGACTTCGGTCGCAGCGCCGACCTTGATCACTGCAACGCCGCCTGCCAGCTTGGCAACGCGCTCTTGCAGCTTTTCACGGTCGTAGTCCGACGTCGCTTCTTCGATCTGCGTGCGGATTTGCTTGACGCGCGCTTCGATGCTTGCGGCTTCGCCTGCGCCGTCGATGATCGTCGTGTTTTCCTTGCCCACTTCGATACGCTTCGCTTGACCGAGTTCGGCCAGCGTTGCCTTTTCGAGCGTCAGGCCGGTTTCTTCAGCGATGACCTGACCGCCGGTCAGGATCGCGATGTCTTCCAGCATCGCCTTGCGACGGTCGCCGAAGCCCGGAGCCTTGACAGCAACGGTCTTCAGGATGCCGCGGATGTTGTTGACGACCAGCGTAGCCAGAGCTTCGCCTTCGACGTCTTCAGCGATGATCAGCAGCGGACGGCCAGCCTTCGCGACTTGTTCCAGAACCGGCAGCAGATCGCGGATGTTCGAGATCTTCTTGTCGAACAGCAGGACAAACGGGTTGTCCAGGACGGCGACTTGCTTGTCCGGGTTGTTGATGAAGTACGGCGACAGGTAGCCGCGGTCGAACTGCATACCTTCGACGACTTCGAGTTCGTCTTGCAGCGACTTGCCGTCTTCAACGGTGATGACGCCTTCCTTGCCGACCTTGTCCATCGCTTCAGCGATACGGTCGCCGATCGACGAATCGCTGTTCGCCGAGATCGAGCCGACTTGCGCGATTTCCTTGTTGGTCGTGCAGGGCTTGCTCAGCTTGCGCAGTTCTTCGATTGCAGCGGCCACTGCCTTGTCGATGCCGCGCTTCAGATCCATCGGGTTCATGCCCGATGCGACGTACTTCATGCCTTCGCGAACGATCGATTGCGCGAGGACGGTTGCCGTCGTCGTGCCGTCGCCTGCGTTGTCGCTGGTCTTGGAAGCAACTTCCTTGACCATTTGCGCGCCCATGTTCTGGAGCTTGTCTTTCAGCTCGATTTCCTTCGCGACCGAGACACCGTCCTTGGTGACCGTCGGGCCGCCGAACGAGCGCTCGAGCACCACGTTGCGACCCTTCGGGCCCAGCGTGACCTTCACTGCGTTGGCGAGAATGTTCACGCCTTCAACCATCTTGGAACGGGCGGAATCGCCGAACACGACGTCTTTAGCTGCCATCTTCTAACTCCTTGAATTCTTGATGAATGTGCGGTGGGCTGAGCTTACTTCTGCACCACGGCCATGATGTCTTCTTCGCGCATCACGAGCAGTTCGTTGCCATCGACCTTGACGGTCTGGCCAGCGTACTTGCCGAACAGGACGCGATCGCCGACCTTGACGTCGAGTGCGATCAGGGAGCCCTTGTCGTCACGCTTGCCCGGGCCCGTGGCCAGGACTTCACCTTGATCCGGCTTTTCTGCCGCTGCGTCCGGGATCACGATGCCCGAAGCGGTCTTGGTTTCTTGATCCAGGCGCTTGACGATCACGCGATCATGCAAAGGACGAAGGTTCATGGATAGATCCTCTCTTGATTTGGACTTGAAGAGACTCAAGAAAACCTGGCTGCCGATAACCGTCAGCCAGCGGTATGTTTGCACCGAGCGTTGTTAGCACTCTCATGCGGTGAGTGCTAATTATATGGACGGGTAGTGACAAATTCAAGAACGGGCCAGAAGGGTTTTTTTGGGGTGCTGATCGGGCCCCGAAGCAGGGTTCGGGGGCGTCCGGGAGACCTGGAGAGGGGACGATCGAAGCAGAAAAAGCCAGACAAAACAAAGCACTAGGCGATAACCGCTTCGCCACCCCAGCCTGTTCATCGGGCGCGCATCAACACGAACCCCGGAGCAGCAATTTGTAACAGCATGTCAAATCGCCGCCCCAGGGAATTCCCCAAACGCACGCGGCAAATTCCTTCCAAAAAGCTTTCATCAGCCGCCGGAAGCCGCGCGCCAACCCCGTAGCGCCCACAAAGAAAAGCCCGCATCGCTGCGGGCTTTCTGCTCCGGCGCGCTGCGCGCATGGGCAGCGCTCATGTGCCGTTCCTCGCCTCCACATCGCGCAGCAGCCACTTGCCGATATAGCGCGAGCCGTCTGACGAGAGATGGTCGCGATCGGCGTAAAAAAACTCCGCGCCCTGGCGCGCGTAGCAGTTGCTGGCGTCGCACAGCAGCGGCAGCGGGTTGAACACCTTCACGGCGGGAAACTTCGCGAGCACCGCGCGTATGCGCATCTGCGTTGCCTCCAGCCGTTGCTCGACCTTCGCACGCGGCACCGCACAGGGCGAGCGCACCGAAATCTGCACCGGCCGACGCACGCAGGTGTTCGGATCGAAGTCCAGCTCCGGCGTGTCGAGGACGAACACGACGCTCTTGCCCGCCGCCGTGAGTTTGCCGAGTGTGCGCTCAAGCCCGGCCAGATAAACGTCGAGATTCGCAGTGGCGCGCGACGGCGGCGCAGCTTGCCCGTCGGCAGCCGCACTGGTTGCGACGAGCTTGATATAGCCGCCAGCGTCGTAGTCGAAGCCGCCGGTAATCGAAGAGATCGCATAGCTCGACAGGATCACCGTATGGATATCGTTCGACTTCGCCACATAGTCGAGCACGCCGTCGAACAGCGCGGCGCAGTGCTTCACGTAGCCGCCCAGGTGAATGTCCACGCCGTAGAACGGCGGGCAGTTACCGCTGCCGACCGCAAGCACGCCTGCGTGGGCATCCACACCGGCAAGCGCGCTCTGAAGCCCTTCGTAGTAGTGATTCGCGTGGCTGTCGCCCAGCAGCGCCACCACATTGCGACGCCCCGGTGCTGGCTGGATGCAGAAGTCGGAGCCCGGGAACGCCTGCTTGCACGCATCCGTGAACGTCCAGTGTTCCTGATGCGCGCCATAGCTGGCATCGGGGAAACGGTCGGGCAGACCGTTATCGCGCGAGATCGCATAGCTGGACAGGCCAATGCCCATCATCACCGCGAACAGCGCACTGGCCACGCGCAGCGGATAGCGCCGTGCGGGCGTGCTGAAACGCGCGGGCGCCTCGATGAAGTTGAATGTCATCGCCGAGAGCGCGAGGGCGCCCACGACGGCCATCAGCAGCATCGCGGTCGTCGGCGCGCCGCTGCTCAGCAGTCGCACGAAGACGAGAATCGGCCAATGCCACAAATAGAGCGGGTAGCTGATCAGCCCGATATAGACGAACGGGCGCAGCGACAGCACGCGCCGGTTGAGCCACGCCTGTGCGCCCGCCGCGATCACGAGGGTCGCGCCGCCAGCCGGCAGCGCCGCACGCCAACCCGGAAATACCGTCTTCGGATCGAACAACACGAGGCTAGCCGCGATCAGCACGAGGCCCGCAAGCGCAGCCAGGTTGCGCAGCGCCGCGTGCGCAGCGCCAGGTTGCTGGCCCGCTACGCGCCGATGCGCCGCAAGAAACTCGACCCATGCGAGCGTCGAGCCGAACAGCAACTCCCAGAAACGCGTGACGGGGAGATAAAACGCGGCGCTTGCGTGCGTCGCGCTCAGGTAGACGCTGCTAGCGAGCGAGAGCAGGATTGCCGCGAGAATGAGCAGCGTCGCCACGCGCCGGCTCGTGAATTTCCACAGCAGAAGGAGCGCGACTGGCCAGACGATGTAGTACTGCTCCTCGACGCCGAGCGACCACAAATGCAGCAGCGCGCTCGCCGACGCGCCCTGCGTGAAGTAGTCCTGGGTCGTATAGAAGTAGATGTTGGCGACGAACGCCACGCTCGCCAGCGCATCGCGCGCGAGCCGCGCGAGTTCGCCCGAAGCCATCAGCACGAGCCCGGCCGCGAGGCTCGCGATCAGCACGATGATGAGCGCGGGATAGATGCGCTTGATCCGCCGCGAGTAGAAGTCGATCAGGCTGAAGCGATTCTGGTCGAGCGTCTCGATGATGTGCTGCGAGATCAGATAACCGGAGATCGCAAAGAAGATATCGACGCCGACGAAGCCGCCCGCGAGCGCATCCGGGAACGCATGGAAGACCACCACGGCGGCGACCGCAAGCGCGCGCAAACCGTCGATATCGGGACGGTAGCTCTGCGCTGCCTTGCCAGCCGGGCGGGGTGAGGAAGCGCCTGCTGGCGTTGCGGGTCGTGCGCTCATTGTCGTTCGCCTCGTTGCGTCGCCATCGACGTTGCATGGGAATACCCCACGGAATGCCGCACATCGTAGCGACGTGGCGCTGGCGCACTGTTGCTTACCTCACGCAAGCGGCGCCTTCGCGCCGCGGCTTGCGCACGCAGCGTGCGCTGCAGCACACGCGGGCGGCGCAGGCAAGCGCGCTCGCGCGCCACGTGGCGCAACGCACAGTCGCGTGCGCGCTGCACGCGCACACTACGCGCAAGGCACAAGCCGCGTTTTCGGCATCCCTGCCCCCGCCTTCCGGAGCTCGCCGTATGTCCCTGCTGTCGAATGCACTCGCGCGCGAGCGCAACAACTTCGATCTGGTTCGCCTGCTTGCCGCATCGGCGGTCGTGTACGGGCATTCGTTCGTGCTCCAGCAACCGGACGGCCATACCGACCTGGCGACCGCCCTGCTCGGCTTCGACTATTCGGGCAGCCTTGGCGTCTTCGCGTTCTTTCTGCTCAGCGGCATGCTCGTGACCGCGAGCTTCGACCGGCAACGCTCGCCGATGCGCTTTCTCGCACTGCGCGCCTCGCGGATCTGGCCCGCCGTCGCGGGCGGTGCGCTATTCGTGATGTTCGTGCTCGGGCCGCTCTTCACGACGCTGCCCTTGCATCGCTACTTCTCCTCGCCGATGACGTGGGGCAATCTCGACACCTTCTCGACCATCGTACTGGGCAAGCGCATCCAGGCGCCGGGCGTGTTCGAGCACAACCGCTTCACCTCGATCTGCGAGCCGCTCTGGACGCTGCCGATCGAAGTGCGCTACTACTTCGTCGTGCTCGTCACCGGCATGCTCGGCCTGCTGCGCACGCGGCGCGGCATGTGCGTGGCCGTGCTGATCGGGATGATTCCGTTTCTCGTGCATCCGCATCTAGCGCCGCACTTTTATGTGTCGCTGCGCAATCTCGCCGACAAGCCCGGCGGCTACGCGTTCTTTCCGGAGCCGGTCTTCATGGCCGGCATGCTGCTGTACGCGTGGCGCGAGCGCGTGGACATCAATGGCTGGGGCGCGGCGGCGTTGTGCGCCGCTTACCTGGGCCTGCGCGGCACGCCGCTCGCGCAGCCCGTGTTCTATCTGGCCTTCGCCTATGGCGTGCTGTGGTTCGGCACGACGCCGCTGCTGCATCGCTTCGCGCCGCGCAACGACTACTCGTTCGGCATCTACATTTATGGCTTTCCGATCCAGCAAAGCGTCGCGCATCTCGCGCCCTCGCTCGATCATCTGAGCGCGCTGCTGATCGCCGCGCCCGTGATTTACGCGTGTGCCTGGCTGTCGTGGCACGGCGTCGAGCGGCCCGCGATCCGCTGGACTCGCAAACGGCTCGCACGAGCGCGCGATGCTGCGCGCGCAGACGGCACGCCGATGCCGGAAGCCGCCGCGCGCTAGGCGTGTGTGTGCGCGACGGGCCGATTGGGCCGATTGGGCCGATTGGGCCGATTGGGCCGATTGGGCCATTAAAGCCGATTCAGCCGATTGAACCGGTCGCACACCTGACGCGCCGTCGAAGAACCGCCACCACGACAGCGCGTCGCCAGCCAGCCGCCTGCATCGACTTCAAGCTTGACGTTTCCCTGGCGCCGATTAAGCCGCAGCCGTCGACATGAAAAAGGGCCGCCAGATGCTGACGGCCCTTCCCACTTCATCCTTGCAAGCGCGACGCGCTAACGAGCCGCCATGCGCCCCCGCGAAAACCCCCGCCGCAATGTGCCACCCGTGCCGCGCCCAGGCTTACGCCCAGCGGCGGCCACCGCAGCCGCAGAAGCCTGCGGCGTCACAGGCGTCACAGACGTTAAAGGCACCACAGGCGTCACCAGCCCCGGATCGTCGATGACATTGGCGCGCCGCTGCACCGGCACACTCGCGCGGCGGCGCGCACGCACCTGCAAACCGCCCGCCGCTGCCGCCAGCACGTAAAAGCACACGCCCAGATCGAAGATCGACGCCGACACCGACGCCACGATCAGCGCCGCATACATACCGTGCCGGGCCGCATAACTCACGGCGCGATCGGCAAGCGGATAGTCGCGCGGAATCGGCATGAGCGTGCATTTCGCGAGGAAAATCGAATAGCACAGCGAACCGACCACGCCCAGGCAGGCGAGCACGACCATCACGAAGCTCGACACGCGCACGCTGCCCAGCCCCACGCCAATGCCATAGGTATCCAGAAAGTTCGTGAACGCCTGGGTATTGAAGCTCGAACGCTCGACGCCGGACTGGCTGTCGGCCTTGCTCAGCACGGTCGCCTCGGCGAAGTCGCTGAGCGCGCGCACCACGCCCGGCATGAACAGCACGATATAGAGCGCGGCCAGCACGCCCAGGCACGCCATCAGCGTCCACATCCGCGCCTTGCGCGCATTGGCGGACTTCGCAATGCGGCCCGGGCGGCTGAAGAACAGCACGGCCAGGTAACCGCCGAGGCCCACGTAAGCGCTGCCCGAAGTGGAAATCAGCAGCAGCATGCCGGTCATCGCCGCAAGCGCGCCCGCCGTCTTGCGGCGATAGCCAACCAGCCAGAGGCTCGTGCAGAACGCGAACAGCTGGAGCGTGAAATAGGCGAACGCGGACGTCTCGCTGAAGGTGCCGCTGATGCGCAGCATGCCGCCCAGCTCCGAGCCGTTGAAATACGCGAAGTCCGCGGTCTTGACGAAGGCCAGCGCGTCGATGCCCACCATATGCGAGCCAAGATCGACCACGGCGGCAAGCACATCGAGCGCGGTCAGCGCGAGCACGGCCTTGGCGAGCACATCGTAGGCATTGCGACACTTGAGGAACACGTACATGCAGGCGAACACCACAAGATCGCCCACACAGTAGACCGCCTGCGAGAGATTGCCCGAGACCGGCCCGAGCGGCTGCAACAGCCCCGCTGAGTTCGGATCGGCATTGCGGTCGATCGTGAATACGAGCGTGCTGCCGCCCAGCACGCGCGGCAGCACGATGGCGCCGAACACGCCCCACAGGCAGGTGCACAGCAGCCAGAAGCCCGGCTTGCCGATCGACACGCCTTCCAGCAGGGTCTTGCCGCCGCCCAGATTGAATGCGCGGATCGCGAAGAAAATCAGGAACAGATTGGCCGGCATGATGCCGATGCCGCCGAGCACGAGCGCCGACGCGCAGGCGAGCAGGCTGAAGATCACCAGCCCGTACATCGACCAGCGATACGAAGCATTGAGCGCCAGCAGCCCGGCGATGAACACGATGATGCCGTATGCGGTAAGTCCCACTTCTGCCCCCATCTGCGAGTGCGCGCGCCGCAGCGCGCTTCGTCGCATGATGTTGCGGCGGCTGGCGCGCCGCCGCCGTTCGTTACCCCACGTGCGCGCTCAAAGTTCGAGAATCCGCTGCGGGTGAATGATGCCTTTGACGATATCCACGAACGCCAGCACGTTGCCCTTGAGCCGCCCGCGATAGTCGAACAGCCCATTGCCGCGCACACTGTGATAGAGGTTCGAGCACAGATGGCGCGAGATGAAACTGCACGCGCGCCGTGGATGCATGGTGTGCTTGCGCGCGAGATAGATCGGATTGGCGATCTGCGAATAGCCCAGCCGCACACCGGACGTGCGCCCGCTCTTCACGCCCATATGCACGCCCAGGCAAGTCGGTTCGTACACCGCCGTGCCATGCGCGCGTGCACGCACCGTAAAGTCGTAGTCCTCCTGCCAGCCGTACAGCGGCAGCGCCTCGTCGAAGCGGCAATCGCGCATCACCCGGTCGACAAACGCCATGTTGCAGCCGTAGGCGCAGCCAAGCTCGCGGCGCTGCGCGCCCGAGGCCCAGTGCTCCTGCGGCGGCAGCTCGCCCGCGAGATACGCACGCGCCTCGTCTTCATTCAGGCCGCCGTCCTTCACGCCATCGGCGAGCACCTGGCCCGTCATGCCGATCACGTCCGGGTTCTCCTCGAACAGCGCCTGGCAGGCCTTGAGCCAGCTGCGATGCGGGCGAAAATCGTCGTCGAAGAAACTCACGAACCACGGCTCGCCCGTCGCCTCGCCGTGCCGCCCCGCGCCGACGAACTTGAGCAGCGCGTCGATACCCGCGTTGCGCTGCGTCGTGAGGCCGGAGCCGCGCGCGATCAGCAGCTTGACGTCGGCACAGGCCAGCAACGGGTGCCCCTCCACCTCCGGCAGGTCGGCCGCACTCGCGCCGACGATATAGACGCCGTGCGGCCGCGCTTCCTGGTCATACAGATAATCGAGCAGCGTTGCGGTTTCGGCCGGCCGGCCTTTGGTCGCGACGATCACGTACCTCTTCATGCGTTACCCCGATATTGTTGACTGCGTGGTTGTCGAATGCTGTTGATGGCCTTGAGGCCGCGCGCCTCGCTCAAGCCGAGCGCCAGCGCCGGAACAATGCGGGCACGTTGGCCACGCCGCGGCTCGTTTCGAAGGCGCGCTCGACGATGTCGAGGAAATCGCGCCGGAAGCGCTCGGCGGTAAAGCGCTGCGCGTTGCGGCGGCACACGTCCGCGCGAAACGGCGCATGCGCCTCGAAACGCGCGACCGCCTCGACGATCGACTCCACGCTTTGCTCCTCGAAAAAGAGCCCCGTGGCGGCTTCGGGATCGTGCGACTCGATCACGGTTTCGCACGCGCCGCCGCGCCCGTACGCGATCACCGGCGTGCCGCAGGCCTGCGCCTCCACCACCGAAATCCCGAAGTCCTCTTCCGCCGCGAACACGAACGCCTTCGCGCGCTGCATGTAGTCGACCAGCGCGCTGTCCGGCTGGAAGCCGAGCAGCGTGACGTTGGGCGTGGCGAGCGCCTTGGCGCGCTCGAAGTCCGGGCCGTCGCCGATCACCACGAGGCGCTTGTCGGGCATGGCCGCGAACGCTTCGACGATCAGCGGAATGCGCTTGTACGGCACCATGCGCGAGGCGATCAGGTAGAAGTCCTCGTGATGCGCGCTCAAGCCGAAGCGCTCGACATCGACGGGCGGATAGACCACCTCGGCCTCGCAGCCGTACACCTTGCGGATGCGCCGCCCCACGAACGCCGAATTGGCGACGAAGGCATCCACGCCGTGCGCCGTGCGCTGGTCCCAGATGCGCATGTAGTGCAGCAGGCTGCGCGCGAGCCAGCTCTTGACGCCGCGCTGAATGCCCGCTTCGGCGAGATACTGGTGCTGCAGATCCCACGCGTAGCGGATCGGCGAATGCACGTAGCTCACATGCACCTGATGCGGCCCGGTCAGCACGCCCTTGGCGACGGCGTGATTCGACGTGATCACCAGGTCGTAGCTCGACAGGTCGAACTGCTCGACGGCCAGCGGCATGAGCGGCAGGTAGGCGCGGAACTTCGACTTCGCGCGCGGCAGGCGCTGGATGAACGACGTCTTCGCGCGCTTGCCGCCGAGCACGCCGCGCAGCTGCTCGGGAAAGAAGTCGACGATGCTGAAAAGATCGGCATTGGGGAACATCTGGATGATCTGTTCGAGCACCTTCTCCGAACCGGCATAGGCGACGAGCCAGTCATGGACAATGGCCACCTTGCCGAAGCGGCGCACATCGTCTGCGGCTGCATCGGCATTCGCAAACACATTGGCAGCCGCGTTGGCGTGGACTACATGAGCCATGGCGAGATCTCCTCCATCAACTTGACAGCGGTGGCGCGCCACGTGAGCGCGGCCGTGCGTTGCGCGCCGCGTTCGCGCAGCGTGTCGCGCAGCGCGGCGTCGGCGGTGACGCGTTCGAGCAGCGCAGCAAGCTGCGCGGGATCGTCGGGCGAGGTGTAGAGCACCGCGTCGCCGCACGCTTCCACCACCGAGGGCAGACGCGATGCGATCACGGGGCAACCGAGCGCCAGCGCCTCGACGGGCGGCAGGCCGAAGCCTTCATAACGGGACGGATAAACAAAGCACGCCGCGCGGCGATACAGCGAGACGAGCTCCTCGTCGCTCACGTAGCCCAGGTGCCTGACAAACTCGGGCAGCTTGCCGCCCGATGCGCCATACACGCGCGCATCGCCGCCGCCCACCACCACGATGTCGAAACGCGCATCGCGGATCAGTTGCGCGGCCTGCGCGACCAGCTGGAAGTTCTTGTGCCGGTTCGTGCTGCCCACGGCGAGCACGAAGGGGCGTGCATTGGCGGGGTCGCCTGCATCGGCGAACGGCACGTGCGCTGCTTGCGCCTCGTTCACGCGCAGCATGTGCTCGCCGCTTTCCTGCACCACGCCGATCTTGCCGAGCGGAATGCGGTACGCGTCGCACAGTTCGCGCCGCGAGAATTCGGACACGGTGATGACGCGGCGCGCGACGCGCCCGATGCTCGGCGCCATCAGCCGGTACCACGCCACGAACGGCCGGCTGTAGCTGTCCGGCACGCGCGCGGGCGCGGCGTCGTGCAGCACGGTCACCTGCTTGCGGTACAGCAGCGGCCCCGAGTTGCACAGGTTCAGCAGCAGCCGGCCGGCCGCCGCCTGCGGCAGCGCGAACTGCTCCCAGCGCAGGCCGCCGCCCTTGCCGCTCGCGCGCAGCGTGACATGGCGAAACGGATTGGCGAGATCCGCGAGCGCCTGCGGCACCACGATCTCGGCGCGCAGTCCGGCGACCTGCGGCGCGCCAGCCTCGATCAGCGCATCGAGCGCCCGCACGGTCTCGAACGCGAACCGGTCGACGCCGGTGGCGCGGCGGCCCAGAAAGCGGCCATTGATCGCCAGCGGGCGTTGCAGATGCATCGGCAGGACAGGAACGTTCATCGCGCCGCTCCTCAACCGCCCGCAGCCGCGGAGCGGTGCGGATCGGCGGCGTCCAGCGCGGCGCCGCCCGCCGCGCGCGCGGCCGGGTTCGAGATGTAACGCAGCACGTAGTGATTGAGCCCGCGCGACGGCACGAGGCAGCTCAGCGTGAGGCCCAGCGCCGCGATTTTCTTGCCCGGCCCCCAGAACGGATTGAGCAGGAGCGCGGCAAAGTACCGGCGCGATTCGAACGTCAGCCAGCGCCAGCGTTCGAGCGTCGGCGCATCGTAGAGCCGCACGCACAGGCGGTTCTTTTCGAACGAGAAGTCGATGAAGCGCGCGGGCAGCTCCTCGTGCAGGCGCGTGCGCACCATGAAGCGCAGGGTCTCCCAGCGCCACGGAAACGAGCGCTCGACTTCGCTCACGTTCTCGCAGTTGCCCAGCGCGAGACTCGCGTGGCCGCGCGTCGCACTGCTCCTGTCCGCGGCCTTGCGATGCACGCGATAGCCGCCGAACGGCGCGTCGAGCGCGCAGATCGCGCCCGTGAGCGCGATGCCGTAGATCGCAAAGAAGTCGGCGGCCTTGCGGTGCTGCGTGGACATCGGAATCGGAAACACCGATCGCAGCGCGCTCACGCGATACGCGTTGCCCGACGCGGGCGGCGACGGATAGAGCCAGCCCTGGCGCAGCAACGCGCCGCAATCGCGCGGCGGCGTCGAATGCGGCACGCGCACGCCGGTGCGCGCCCCCTCCTCGTTGATGACGTCGAGCGGGAACTGCACCTTGGCGAACTCGCCGGACTCGAAGGCGCGCAGCACCGCGTCGAGCGCCCCCGGATAGAGCACGTCGTCGGAATCGAGGAACAGCACGTACTCGGTCTGCACGAGTTCGAGCCCGAGGTTGTACACCGACGACTGCCCCTGGTTCTCCTTGAACACAGGCATCAGCCGATCGCCGTAGCTTTCGATGATGGCGCGCGAACCGTCGGTGGAACCGTCGTCGATCACCAGCACGCGCACGCGCTCGCTCGCGTTGGCGAGCGCGGACTCGATGGCTTCGCGCAGGAAGCGCGCATAGTTGTAATTGCCGATGACAACGGTGATGTCCTTCATGGGATCAGCTCCGGGTGACGATGCCGCCTTGCGGTTCGCCGTAGCTCGAATAGCCATAGGCCGCGTATTCGCTGCCGTACCTGCCCGGCCGCGAGGTCATATCGTTGAAGATCACGCCGCGGATCGGCACGCCGATCTGCTCGAAGCGGCGCACCGACTCGCGCAGCTCCGACACGCTCGTGACGCCATAGCGCGCGATCAGGAACACCGTGCCCGCGAGATTGGCGACGATGCCCGAGTCCGCCACCGGCAGGATCGGCGGCGCATCGATCAGGACAACGTCGTATTCGCCGTCGGCCCATTGCGTGAAGTGCTGGAAGCTGCGGCTCTTGAGCAGCTCGCTCGCGTTGGTCACATAGCCGCCGTTGGCGACGAAGTCCACGCCCGGCATGACCTGGCGATGGATCACGCCGTCGTAGTTGCCGTCGTGCTCGACGATATCGGTGATGCCGGGGCTGCACGGCACGCCCACGTGGCGATTGAGCGAGCCGCGCCGCAGGTCGGCGTCGACCAGCAGCACGCGCTTGCCCGACGCGCCCAGCAGCGCCGCCAGGTTCACCGAGACAAACGACTTGCCGACCACCGGCGTCGGCCCCGCCAGCAGCACGATGCGATTGGTGGCTTCTTCCAGCGCGAACTCCAGCGCGCTGCGGAAGCTGCGCAGGCTCTCCACCGCCGCGTCGAACGAGGCCATATGCGCCAGCACCGTGTTCGCACCCTGCGCGCTCACCGGCAGGCGGCGCGTGAGCGTCTGCTGCACGCGGCTGCGCGGCACGGCGGCGTAGACCGTGAGGCCGGTGCCCACTTCGATTTCGTCGGCCACGGCAATGCCGCTATTGAGCTTGCGCTTGACGAGCGAGAGCGCGACGCTCAGGAACAGCCCCGTGAGCAGCGCCGCCACAACGATGAACGGACGCTTCGGCCGGATCGGGCTTTCAGGCGTCGCCGCGGTGTCGATCAGGCGCACGTTCGACACCTTGCCGGCCTTGAGCAGGCGCAGCTGCTCGCGGTTGTTGAGCAGGTTCGTGTAGATGTTCGTATCGACCTGCACCTCGCGCTGCAGGCGCAGCACGCCCTGTTCGAGCGGCGGCAGCTGACGCGTCTGCGCGGCCAGTTGCGCGAGCGCCTTCTGCGCCTCGTCGATCTGGCCGTCGATGGCGATAACGGCCGGATTGTCGGGCGTGAAGCGCGCCATCAACTGCGCGCGCGTCTGCTTCAGGTCGGCGATGCGCGACTGCGCGAGCGACGAGCTTTGCAGCAGCGCCGTGGCTTCGGCGCTCAGGTCGACCGCGCCGTGCGCCGAGCGGAACGCGTTGAATTCGCTTTCGGCTTTTTCGAGCTGCGTCTTCAGTTCCGGCAACTGCTTGTCGAGGAAGGCGATCTGCTTTTCGGCCTCTTCCTGGGTGCGCTGGGCGTTCTGGCGCACATATTCGCTGCCGATCGCGTTGAGGATCGCGCTCGTCTTGGCCGGGTCGCCGCCTTCCAGCGCCACGCCGATCACGTCGGATTCCTTACCTTTTTCGGAGATCAGCAGGCCCGCCTGCAGCGCCTGGATCGCGGCAAGCTCCGAGTTGCGCACGAGCTGGAAGCTCACGCCGGGACGCGCATCGATGGCGCGCACGAGCAGGTCGACCGCCCCGCCCGCCACGGCCGCATGCAGCGGCACGCCGACATGGCCCGTCAGTTCGACGCCGTTGTGTTCGAGCGTGTACTCGCCGTCTTCTTTCGCAGTCAGCCTGAAGCGGGCGCCGTGCAGCCGGTCGGGCACGTCGAAGCGCGCGATGTCGATGCCCTCGTCGCCCCACGCGTAGCCGCCCCAGCCCGACCAGTTCGACACATGCAGGTGCTGCGCGATCCACTGGCCGACCACCGGGAAGTAGCGCGGCGTGACGTCGAGATAAAGCTGGGTGGCTTCGACGGCGCGCGAGACGATCATGCGCGAGCGCAGCACCTCGATTTCCGCCGAGGCCGCCGTCTTCACCGCGAACATCGACGACAGGTCGGCGAGCGCGCTCTTGGCCGAGTTCTGGCTGTCCTCCACCTGGATCAGGATGTCGGACTGATAGACCGGGCGCGCAAGCAGCGCATACGCGCCGCCCACCATCCCGAACAGCGCCGTGACGATGGCGATGGTCTTGCGGCTCTGATACAGGGTGTCGAGCACGCCGCCGATATGACCGCCCTCGGGCGGTGCAGGCAAGCCGGGTTCGGCGGGGCCGTCGAGCAGGTAATCACGCTGGTTCATCTGTTCTCTCCATCGACGCCGGTGCTGCCATTCGAGGCGCAAGGCGTCCTGAATTCCCGTTATTCGCTTAGTAGCCCACCGCGCGGCCCGCAGCCGCGGCCTGGGTGGCCGGCAGAATCAACCCGATCACGCGGCTCCACTTCACGAGCGCGGACGCATCGACGAAGACCACGTCGTTGGGCCTCATTTCGAACGCGTCGGCCGTGGCCATCGCCGAGGCCGATGAGGCGTCGAGGTGATAGACCACCGGCTTCGCCGCGTCGCGCCCGCGCACCACGTAGACCTGCGAAGCATCGCCCGACACCTGGCTGATGCCGCCCGCGTCGCCGAGCGCCTGGTTCAGCGACATGCGCCCGTTGTTGAACATCACGCCGCCGGGCTTCTGCACTTCGCCCATCACGAACACCTTGCTGTCCACGCCCGAATAGACGCGCACGAGGTCGCCGTCGCGCAGGATGATGCGATCGGGATTCACGCCCTTGCGGATCATGTCGGGCATGTCCACCACCACGGTGTTGTCGCCGCGCGTGACCGCGACCTGCGAGCGATCGGCCTTGTCGGTGAAGCCGCCTGCGCGGTTGATCGCTTCGGGCAGCGTCATCGGCATGTCGTTGAGCACCTGCACGCCTGGCGTCTTCACCTCGCCGTCCAGATAGACGCGCTTGCTGCGATAGGTCTGGATGCGCACCGTGACCTGCGGCTGGCGCACGTATTTCGCGAGCTTCACCGCGAGCGCGTCGCGCACGCCCATTTCGGTGAGCCCCTGCACCTTGAGCGGGCCGATGTAGGCGTACTGGATGTAGCCGTTGGTATCGACGGTGTAGCCCTGCGCGATCGAATTGGCGCCCGACGCATCCGGGCCCGCGCCGCCCGCCGCTCCGGGCATGTTCAGCTCGGGGTGATCCCACACCACGATGCTCAGGATGTCGCCGGGCCCGACCTCGTACGGCGCGGCCTTGGCGAACATCTGCGTCACGTCGGTCGGCACGCCAGTCGGCCGCAGGGCCCGCTCCTTCTCGACCAGCTCGCGCGTGATCTCGATGAGCGAGCCGGACGGCGCGCCATCGACACCCTGCTTCGCGAGCGCGGTCGCGGCGACGCTCGTGCCGCCCGGCCCGGTCGCCATCGCGCCTGCGTTAGTGCTTGCGTTAGCGTTGCCATACGCGCCCCCATCCGACGGCATGCCGCTAAACGACATGCCTGGCGACAACGCGCAGCCGGCCAGCGTCGCGGCCGCGAGCGCCGACGCCAGCCCCATCGGTAATCTTTCGTGCACGCGCTGCCAGCCCATCCGTATGCGCGCCTTGCGCACACGGGCCAAGCATGCGCCCACCCACGCCCCACCTGCTTTGCCGATTAACATCGTCCCACCCCCAATTGCGTTTGGCCGTCCCGTGGCGTCCAGCGCGCCACGGATTCCAGCCGGCAAACCCGATGACCGGTGCTCCATGCGGAGCGATCCGGCTCGCCTTCCCCTGCCTGTAGTTGTTTTTCTTTGCGGTGTTGCTTGCTGCTCGATGTTGCTTGCTGCCTGAAGCCGTCTCCTGCCGTCTCCTGCCGTCTCCGCCCTGATTGGCCTTCGCCGTTTTCAGTTTTTCTTGTTTCGTTACGCCAGATTCGCCAGGTTCAATAGGCGCCGGTTCCCCGGATCACCACGAAGAGCGTCTTGAAGAGAATCTCAATGTCCCGATGCAGCGACCAGTTCTGCACATACGTCACGTCGAGCGACACGCGCGTCGCGTAGTCGGTCTCGCAGCGACCGCTCACCTGCCACAGGCCGGTGATGCCGGGCGTCGCCATCAGGTAGTACTTGCTGTTCGCGCCGTAGCGCTCCAGTTCCTGGTCGATGATGGGACGCGGGCCAACGAGGCTCATCTCGCCGCGCACCACGTTCCAGAGCTGCGGCAGCTCGTCGAGACTGGAGCGGCGCAGGAAGCGGCCGATGCGCGTGACCCGCACGTCGTCCTTGAGCTTGAATTCGCGTTCCCATTCAGCGCGCGCGACCGGGTCGGTGGCGAGCAGCTGCTTGAGCACCTCGTCCGAGTTCACGACCATCGAGCGGAACTTCAGGCAACGAAACTTCTTGCCGTTGCGGCCCACGCGCGTATGGCCGTAGATCGCCGGGCCGCCGTCGCGCTTCACGATCAGGCCGATCGTGACGAGCGTCGGCAGCAGCAGCACGATCAGCACGAGACCACCCACCACGTCGAATGCACGCTTGACGGCGTGACGCAGCGCGTCGGTGCGCGAGGGCAATTCGAGCGCATCCAGCGCGTCGCGACCCACGCCACCCACGCCACCCGTCCGCACGCCTGCCCCTGCCCCACGCGCCGCGCCAAAGCCGACGAACAACGTGTGCGAAGCAAGCAGCGCGAGACCCGTGGTCAGCGTCCAGTAGATGAACCACGGCATCGACACCAGATGGTCGCGATGCAGCGCGTACAGCAGGGCGAGACCGCAGAGCTGCACGGCGAGCCACGCAAACGCGGTGCGGCTCGCCACGCTCATCACCGAACGGCTGCCGCGCGACGGATAGGTGCCGCACGCGGGAAACACAGACAGCGCGAGCGCGGCGACGAAAGCGACGAGCGTGGGATCGAGACGGTGCGCCGTGCCCACGTCGGGGAGATTCAGATTCAGATGCAGCGCGCCGAACGCGCCTAGCACGATAAGTGCGACATCGATCGCACGATGGACTAGCTCGGACATTTGCCTACCCCAAGACGTGGCGTGAACTGTGAAAGTGTTAGCCCCCTTCTCTCAAGTGCGATGCTGTCGCGCCGTCCGCAACGTCCATCGGGTTCAAACGCAGAACAGGTATCGCTACACCCCGTTCTTCGCCTGCGCCTGATGCCGCTTGCAGATCCCTCTGTTCGCGCAGCATGCCTGGGGGCTATTCACGCTGGTCCTCGGCCCCCGGATCCCGGCACCATTGATTGATGTCCAGGCCCACATCGACAAATTACGGGCAGCGGCGCTGCCATTCCGTGCGCAACCCCACCAACGGTTTGCGATCCTCGCCGGGCGGGCCGCGCGCCCATGCGCGAGTCGTGCGCCTACGTGGGCAAGCGCACAAAACACGGCTCTTTTACGGGGATTTTTACGGGTGCAACGCGTTTCAGTGCACGACGCCGGTCGCGCCGGGCGTATTGAAGAGAAAGCTCGTTTCGAAGCCGATCGTGCGGATCGGCAAGCGTCCCTGCGAAATCGGCAGGATATTGGCGAATTCGTCGGGGCGGCTGCCGAACATCACGCGCTTCGTCACGCCTGGGCCGGCATCGGCAAGCGCCGTATCGGAGGTCAGGCGCGCGCTGTTGGCGACGAGACCCAGCGCGCAGAATGCGAGCACGAGCGCGGAACACGCGAGCCATTTCATCGCGCGCGACTCCCCTACGCCAAACAACACGAGCAGGATCGCGGGATACAGCATGCGCTCCCCCGGGTTGACGACATCGGCCATGACTTGCGGCATCAGCGCGAACAGCACCATCAGCACCATCGCGCCGAGCGTTTCGTCAGACACATGAGGCCACGCAACACGGCGGCTGAACGAGCGCCACAGGACGGCCCCCAGCAGATACAGCAGGCCCGCCGCGACCGCGAAATTCGCACTCACGCCGACGTAGTACGCCAGCGACTCCAGCGTGCTGGTCGCACCGTTCGCGTAGATGAAGTTGTGGTAAGGGCCAAGTTTCGCCAGCGTATAGAGCTTGTAGCCGAGCGCCTGCGCGAGTCCGGCGTGGTGGCCGGGATCGGGCACGGTGGGCGCGGGCTTGCACAGCACATACCAGACGAATAGTCCCAGCGAGACAAGCGCAGGCAGGCAAGGCGCGAAGCGGCGGCGGCGCAGCGCGTCGAGCGCGATCATCAGAAGAATCGACGCCCAGATCACGGCATGCGTAAAGAAGGCGCCAACGGTAAATGCCAGCACCCAGAGCGGCTTCGCGCGCGTCGGGCGTTCGAGCAGCAGCCACCACGAAAACAGCAGGATGCCGAACTGATAGTTCATATAGCCGTTCCAGAACGGCGTATTGAAGTAGACGCACACGAGCAGCACGAGGAAGTAGCGTACGGTCTGCGTTGCCGACAGCTTCCTTGCCAGTTGCCAGGCGAGCGCCACCGCCGCAATGACATAAAAGCTGGCAACGACGCGCGAAGCCGGAATCGGCGAGAGGATGAGATTGAGCAGACTCAGCAGCGCCTGCACGGTGCTGTTGGGCACCGGATAGTGCGCGAAAAAGAACGCGTCGTTGAGGTGCCCCTGCATCATCTGCGCGACGATGTAGCCCTGGTAGGCCCAATCGTTGAAGTCCTGCAGCGGCACATAGGGCAGCGTATCGATCGCGAGCAGCACGATCGCCAACGCGGGCACGACGATCCACATGCCCGGTCTGCGGGCGGCGACAGCAGTATCCATGTCGATTGCGCTTGATGTCGTTTGCCGCAGGGTCGTGCGGCAGCGGTTTGCGAAAGCGGCACAGAGTGGCCGCGCAGCGAGACGAGGCGGGACGCGAACATCCATCACACCGACTCAGTCTGCGCATCGCGCCTGCCGACGTCTGTTGGATGACGCACGATTCGCCACGCACGGCCAGGGCAAAGCGCGCAGGCCTGCGCCACCCGGCGAATTTTGTTTGTGGTCTGCCTAACGGTTTGCAGTGCAGCACTCTGCCACGATGCGAGGCGTTGTCCACCGGTTGCGCGTGCGCGGTGCGTCCGTTGTGCATGTGCTGTGCGTGTGCTGTGCGTCCGTTGTCCATCTGCTGCCCATCTTCCAGGCCGTCCATGAGCGCGTCGAAGTTGCAATCGTGGGGACGCTATCCCAATGCGCCCCAGTCGAATGAGCCGCTGGTGTGGCGCGACACCGTGCGTGCGCGCCTCGACGACGCGCGCGAGCGTATGGGCAGCACGCTCCCGTTCGGCAATGGACGCAGCTATGGCGACAGTTGTCTCGCGGCCACCGACCATGTGCTGCCGATGCGGGGCCTCGCGCGCTTCATCGACGCGGACTGGGAGAGCGGCGTCGTGCGCGCCGAAGCAGGCATGACGCTCGGCGAACTGCTCGCCATCACGCTGCCGCAGGGCTGGATGCTGCCGGTCGCGCCAGGCACCCAGTTCGCCACACTCGGCGGCGCGGTGGCCAACGATGTGCACGGCAAGAACCATCACGTGCGCGGCACCTTCGGGCGCCACGTAAGGCGCTTTTCGCTGCTGCGCTCGGATCGCCCCGCACTCGAATGCACCGCCGACGAAGAGGCCAACCTGTTTCGCGCGACCATCGGCGGGCTCGGCCTGACCGGCGTGATCGAATGGGTCGAGATCCAGCTGATGGCGGTGCGTTCGAGCCACCTGAATGTCTCGCGCATGCGTTACGGCAATCTCGACGATTTCCTCGCGCTCTCGCGCGGGCGCGAATCCACACACGAATACAGCGTGGCCTGGGTGGACTGTCTTGCGCGTGGCGCCGCGCTCGGCCGCGGCATCTACACCTGCGGCAGCCACGCGAACGACGGCGACTTTTCGATGCCCGTGCAACGCACGCGCGACGTGCCCTTCGTGCCGCCGCTCTCGCCGATCAACAGCGTCACGGTGCGCGCGTTCAATGCGCTTTACTACCGGCGGCAGCGGCGCGGCATCGAACTCGCGCGCGTGGATCCGGCAAGCTTCTTTTTCCCGCTCGACAACATCCGCAACTGGAATCGCCTCTACGGGCGGCGCGGCTTCCAGCAGCATCAATGCGTACTGCCCGAAGCCAACGCGCGCGACGCGCTGCACGCGATCCTGCAGACGATTGCCGCGAGCGGCAGCGGCTCGTTTCTCGCGGTGCTCAAGCGCTGCGGCGCGCTGGTCTCGCCGGGCCTGTTGTCGTTCCCGATGCGCGGCGTCTCGCTCGCGCTCGACTTTCCTCAGGATGCGCGCCGCAACACGGCGCTCTTTGCGCGGCTCGACGCCATCGTCGCCGAAGCGCGCGGCCGCCAGTATCCGGCGAAGGACGCCCATATGAGCAGCGAGCACTTTCGCGCGGCCTACCCCGCGTGGGAGGAACTGGAGCGGCATCGCGATCCCGCGCTGATGTCGCGTTTCTGGCAACGAACCACCCAGTCATGAAAAACATCCTGATCATTGGCGCATCGTCCGCCATCGCGGCTGCTTGCGCGCATCGCTGGGCCCTGAAGGGCGCGCGCCTGTTTCTGGCGGGCCGCCAGGCGGCGCGTCTCGACGCCGTCGCGCGCGACCTGCGTGTGCGCGGCGCGAAAGAAGTGCATACGCGCCGATTCGACGTCAACAATCGCGCACAGCACACGGCGATGCTCAACGCCGCGCGCGCGGCGCTCGGCCGCATCGACGTTGTGCTGATCGCGCACGGCACGCTGGCCGACCAGGCGCTGTGCGAGCGCGACGTCAATGTGGCCGTGCGCGAATTCACGACCAATGCGCTTTCGACGATCGCCCTGCTCACGCTGATCGCGCCCATCCTCGAAGCGCAACGCAGCGGCACGCTCGCCGTGATCTCCTCGGTGGCGGGCGAGCGCGGGCGCGCCTCGAACTACCTGTACGGCGCCGCCAAGGCCGCCGTCACGACGTTCTGCGAAGGCCTGCGCGTGCGGCTCTTCAAGGCCGGCGTGCGCGTGCTGACGATCAAGCCCGGCTTCGTCGCCACGCCGATGACGGCGGGCCTCGCGTTGCCGCGGCCGCTCGTGGCCTCGCCCGAGCGCGTCGCCGCCGATATCGTGCGCGCCGTCGCGCGCGGCAAGGACACGCTTTACACACCGTGGTTCTGGAGCGCGATCATGCTCCTGATCCGCTCGTTGCCTCGCTTCGTCTTCAAACGGGTATCGCTATGAACACGATCGCCGCTTCACGGACTTCGCTCGTCGCCTGGTACACGCTGTTCGCGCTGATTTCGATGGCAGGCAATCTGGGAAGCCAGAAGCTGGTGTGGCTCGTCTACAGCGGGCCGTTTCCGATCACGGGCGCGCTGTGCGTCGGCACGGGCGTGGGCCTCGTCATCAAATACGCGCTCGACAAGGTGTGGATCTTTCGCTACGAGCATCAAAGCGTCGCGCACGGCGTCGAAACCTTCTCGCGCTATGTCGCGATGGGACTCATCACGACGGCGATCTTCTGGTCGATGGAGTTCGGCGCCCAGGCGCTGTTTCATACGGAAATCGCGCGCCTTGCGGGCGGTGCGCTCGGGCTCGTGCTTGGCTATTTCACCAAGTATCAGCTCGACAAGCGCTTCGTTTTTGCCTGAGGTTTTTGCCCGAGGTGTGCCTGAAGTGTTCGCACGAGACACGCCGTGCGCGCTGGCGAACAGACGCCTGTGCGCCTGCCGCCGATGATCGAACACCGAGGTACGTTCAACATGGTGCGCCGCATCGCCCTTCATGCCTGCCGCGCGCACTGCCGCCCTGCTCCCCATGAGGCACGCCATGTCAAACCCGACGATCCCGCTGTGCGTCGATCTGGACGGCACGCTCACCCGCGCCGATCTCCTGCTCGAAAGTTTCTTCGTACTACTGAAGCAAAACCCGCTCGCGATCTTTCTGTGCTGCTTCTGGCTGCTGCGCGGCAAGGCCTACATGAAAGAGCAGATCGCGCAGCGCGTGACGCTCGACGTGGGTGTGCTGCCCTATAACCCGCAGTTGCTGGAATACCTGCGCGACGCACGCTCGGCGGGACGCCAGCTCTATCTGTGCACCGCGGCGAACCAGCGCTTTGCAAGCGAAGTCGCGGCGCACTTCGGACTCTTCAGCGGTGTGCTGGCGAGCAACGGCAGCATGAACCTGCGCGGCCAGAACAAGGCCAACGCGCTCGTCGACCAGTTCGGCGAACAGGGCTTCGACTACTGCGGCGACGCGCGCGCCGACGTACCTGTGTGGAAGCGCGCACGCCAGGCGATCGTGGTGGGCGACCGCCAGATCGCGCGTGCGGCGCAGAAGGTCAACACGGAAATCATCTTCTTCGAGGAAAAGCGCCGGCTGGTTCCGCTCGTGCTCAAGGAGATGCGCGTGCATCAGTGGATCAAGAACGTGCTGATCTTCGTGCCGCTTTTCACGGCCCATCGCTTCACCGACCTGCAGGCCGTGCTGGCCGCATGCATCGCGTTCGCGTCGTTTTCCCTGAGCGCATCGTCGGTGTACCTGCTCAACGACATGCTCGACCTGGACGCCGACCGCCGCCACGCGCGCAAGCGCACGCGGCCCTTCGCGTCCGGCAGGCTGCGGCTCAAGCTCGGCATCGTGCTCACCGTGCTCCTGCTCGGTGCGGGGCTCGGGCTGGCAACCCTGCTGCCGTGGCAGTTCATGGCCGTCCTGCTCGCCTACATGGCGGCAACGGTGGCTTATTCGTTCGTGCTCAAGCGCCTCACGCTCATCGACGTGTTCACGCTCGCCTGCCTCTATACGGTGCGCGTGATCGCGGGCGGCGAATGCAACATGATTCCGCTGTCCTACTGGCTGATTCTCTTTTGCGTGCCGATCTTCCTGAGCCTCGCCATGCTCAAGCGCTACGTCGAACTCGAAACGATGCTCCAGCAAGGCAAGACCGAAGCGGCGGGCCGTGGCTATATCACCCAGGACATGTCGATCCTGCGCTCGTTCGGCACGGCGGCGGCCTATCTTTCCGTGCTGGTGCTCGCGCTCTACATGAATTCGCCCGACCTCGCCCTGCTCTACCATCATCCGAAGCTGCTATGGGCCGTGTTCGCGCTCACGCTCTACTGGGTGAGCCGCATGTGGATGCTGGCGTTTCGCGGCAAGATGCACGACGACCCGATCGTGTTCACCTTCAAGGACGGCGTGAGCTGCGCCGTGATCGGCCTGTGCGCGGTGCTAATGATGCTCGCGATCTGACGAACTGAATTGCGCAATGAACAAGGCCGCCCTCGGGCGGCCTTTCCGTTACTTCCCTTGCGTCATTTCGATGCCTGAAAAAAGCAGTCAAGCGCGTCATGACGCCTGCGCGACGCCCCCATAACGCCCGCCGAAGAACACCAGCGGCGCGCGCTCGTCGAGCGAGAAAGCCAGCACCTCGCCCACGAACAGCGTGTGGTCGCCGCACGCGTGCCGGTCGCTCATGCGCAACGCGAAACGCGCGACCGCGCGTTCGAGCAGCACGACGCCTTGCAGGCCGTCGACTTCCGTGAAGCGCGGCGCGAGCCAGCTTTGCGGCTCACCGGCGAAGTGACGGCTATGCGGCTCCTGCTCGTCGGAGAGCACGCTCACGCCGAAGCGCTCGGTGCTCATCAGACGATCGTGCATGCGCGCGCGATGGCCCACCGACACCACCACGAGCGGCGGGCGCAGCGAGCCCGACATGAACGCGTTGGCCGTCATCGCATGCAGCGAGTCGCCGCTGCCCGTCGAGATCACCACCACGCCCGTCGCGAAGCGACCGAGCGCCGTGCGCAGACGCCGCTCGTCGAACAGCGGCGGCGCGGCCTCCGCACGCGGTTGTTCCGGCGCCACCGCTTCGTTCAACGCGAGTGAGCGTGCATTCATGGTTGTTCTCCTTCCAGACGCTACCAGGCACAAGCCGGTCTCAGCGCACCTTGCGTGCGATGAAATGCAGCCACCATGCGTCGCTCGTCGTCTGCTCGCGGGCGATCAGGTCGCCTTCGCAGCTGCCATAGACCGCCTCCACCTCGAAGCCCATGGCTTCCAGTTGGCGACGCTGCTCGGGCAACGTGGTGTAGACGATCACAATGCCGAAGTAATGCGCGGCGGCCGTGCGGATCGAATAGCCCTCGTAATCGCGATGCAGCCGCGCATTGCGCCGATAGTTCCAGATCGCCAGCGGCATCAGGCGCGCGGCGCGCAGCGTGCGCCAGCCAAAACGCAGCGGGTTCACGCACGGGCGCGGCAGCAGTTGCCAGGGCGTTTCGTCGAAGCCGGGGCCGCCGCGATTGTGCGACGAGAACAGCACGAGGCCGCCGGGGCGCGTCACGCGGTGCATTTCGCGCAGGATCCGCTCGCGGTCGGCGTATTCGACGCAATCGATGCCGTTCCAGCTGAACGCCGTGAGCGCGTAGTGGTCGTCGGGCAGCGCCGACATGTCGCGCGCATCCATATGGCGCAGGTCGACGCCCGGGAAGCGCGCGCGCGACTTTTCCAGCAGCACGGCGGTGTAGTCGATGCCCGTATAGTCAGACGACATCTGCATCATGAGCGGCACGGTACGGCCTGCGCCTATACCGATATCGAGCAAGGGCTGGCCGCGGCATTCGCTCGCGATGCGCGCAAACGCCGCTTGCTCGCCTGCGTCAGTCCATGCCTTCTCTAGTGTGAATTCGCGGAACGCGTCGCGCGTCGTCCACGCTCGCTGGTTGACCTGATCAAGCGGCAGATGCATGTCCATTACGCCCCTCCAGTGAGGTACGGAAAACCCTGGGTCGCGTATCGGCCGAAGCGGCGCGTGCGCGAGCGGAACGAGTCAAGCGGCGTGTGCGAGTCCTGTTGGTGCGGCCGACCTCTTGCGCGCGTGCTGCGGGTTGCGCGCCGGGCGGCCTGCGGTGCGGCGCACAAGGCGCTCGCGGCCCGTGGCGGCGGGCATGGCGCTCATTAGATCGCAGCGCCCTCGCTGCATCTGTACGGGCGCACACACACTTTCGGGGCGCTTTGAGCGCAATCTCACGTTCGTCGGCAATGCCCTCGCAACGATCGCGGCCAGCACGCACAGCGCGTGGCGAAACCGCTCCTGGGTGCGCTGCCGCACGGACGCTCACACGCGGTATTCCGTTAAATACGGGCAACTGCCGCGTGACTCACGTACTGGCATGGACCGTCGAAACCGCGCACGAACCGAGGCGCTATTCACATGAGGGGGCACTTTTCCATGAAAAACGCACTGCGACGCATTCTTTCCGAATCGGCCCGTCTCGATGTGCCGGCCGACACGCTGGCCGACGACGCCGATCTCTACGCCGCGGGCCTTTCTTCGCTGGCGACCGTGCACTTGATGCTCGCGATCGAAGACGAATTCGGGATCGAAATTCCCGACCGCATGCTCACGCGCCGTCTCTTTTCGAGCATCGACTCGCTTGCTGCCGCCGTGACCGAGCTGCAACAGGCGAAGGCGGCAGCATGAACGCCCCGCTCACCGACGCAGCCGTCGAACCGGAACGTCGTGCACTTGCCGAAGCCGCCAGCGCAGATGCTGCGGATTCCCAGGTAATCGACGCGGTCGATACCGCCGCGAGCTGGCGCGAAGCCGCGCAGCGCGTCGCCGTGATCGCCGCACAACACGCCGATCACGTCGATCGCAACGCGCGCTTTCCGGTCGAAGCCTTCGACGCGCTCAAGAGCGAACGCCTGCTCTCCGTGATGGTGCCGCCGCGCTTTGGCGGCCCGGGCCTCTCGCTCGCGGAACTCGCGACACTGTGCGAGACGCTCGCGCACGGCTGCGCGTCCACCGCGATGATCTACGCGATGCACCAGATCCAGGTGGCCTGCATCCTGGAGCACGGCGCCGACATGCCCTGGCATCAGCATGTGCTCGCGCAGCTTGTCGAGCAGCAATGGCTGCTGGCATCGGCGACGTCCGAGGAAAACATCGGCGGCAGCATGCGCACGAGCGCCTGCGCGGTCGACGTCCAGGAAGGCCGCTTTCACATCGAAAAGATGGCGCCGACGATCTCCTACGGCGCGCACGCGGACGGCATTCTCGTCACCGCGCGGCGCACCGCCGAGTCGCCCGCCTCCGACCAGGTGCTGATCGTCACGCTGCTCGGCGACCTCGAACTGGAAAAGCGCGGCACGTGGGACTCGATGGGCATGCGCGGCACCTGCAGCGAAGGCTTCCGGCTCGTCGCCGCAGGCGGCGCGGAACAGATCCTGCCCACGCCTTTCGCCGAAATCGCCGACCAGACCATGCTGCCCGTCTCGCACACGCTGTGGGCCGCCGTGTGGACGGGCGTCGCAAGCGACGCGGTGAATCGCGCCAAGGCGTTCTTCCGCGCCCAGGCGCGCGCCAAGCCCGGTTCGGTGCCGCCCGCGGGCATGCGTCTGGCCGAAGCGGTCGGCCTGCTGCAGATGATGCAGGCGCGCCTGAAGGTGGCGCTCGACGCCGCGCACGCCGCGCATCTCGCACGCGCAGCAGGCTGCGACGCCGACACACCGCTGTCCGCCCAGCTGCACTACGCGTCGGACATGAACACGCTCAAGACCAGCATTTCGGCGACGGCGCTGCTCGTCGTCCAGGAAGTGCTGATGATCTGCGGCATGGCCGGCTACAAGAACGGCACCGAATACAGCGTGGGCCGCCACCTGCGCGACCTGCACTCGGCGCCGCTCATGATCAACAACGACCGCATTGCCCAGAACACCGCGAGCCTCCTGCTCGCGCAGCGGCCGACCGGCCCGGGGAGAGCCTGACATGAACACGATGACCGAAACCGCCGCGCTGCAAGCCGCGACGTCGACCGACGCGCCCGCTCCGAGCTTTCGCGACGAGCTGATCGCCAGCGGCCTGTTGATCGACACCGGCGAAAACGGCCTCTATGGCCGCAGCCAGGTGTTCGAGGACGTAGTCGATCGCCTGAACGTGGCGATCACGCACCTGGGCGCCGATCAGGATCCCGAAGTGCTGCGCTTTCCGCCCGCGATGCGCCGCACCGACTTCGAGGACAGCGAGTACCTGAAGAACTTCCCGCAACTGGCCGGCACGATCCATTCGTTCTGCGGCAACGAGTCGGGCCAGATGCGCCTGTTGCGCTGCCTCGACGACGCCATGGAAAAGAGCGACGACGACCGCGACACCGCCTGGATGGAGCAGCAAAAGCCCACCCGCGTGGTGCTGACCCCGGCGGCCTGCTATCCGATCTATCCGGTCATGGCGCGGCGCGGCCCGCTGCCCGCGAACGGCCGCACCATCGACGTGCTCTCGTACTGCTTCCGTCACGAGCCGTCGCTCGACCCGGCGCGCATGCAGATGTTCCGCCAGCGCGAGTATGTGCGCCTGGGCAACCCCGAGCAGGTGATGGCGTTCCGCCAGATGTGGATCGATCGCGGCTCGCTGCTGGTGTCGCTGCTCGCGCTGCCGGTCGACGTCGATCTCGCCAACGACCCGTTCTTCGGGCGCGGCGGCAAGATCGTCGCGGACAGCCAGCGCGCCCAGGCGCTCAAGTTCGAACTGCTGATCCCCGTGGCGAATCCCGATAGCAAGACGGCATGCCTGTCGTTCAACTATCACATGGATCACTTCGGCGGCATCTGGAAGATCGAATGCGAGGACGGCACGACTGCGCATACGGGTTGCGTCGGCTTCGGCATGGAGCGCATCACGCTCGCGCTGTTCCGCCATCACGGACTCGACGTCGCCGCCTGGCCCGACGACGTGCGCGCGCTGCTGTGGGGCGACACCCAGGCGCGCATCCAGCGCGGCCTCGCGGAGACGGGTGTATGAACGCGCCCACCGCCAACGCCGCGGTGACCGAAGTGGGAACCGAGGCCAGAACCGCGGCCGCCCCACGCGAGCACGCATCGCACGCGCTGCACCAGGGCGAGCGCGTGTGGGTCGAAACCAACTGCTACGTCGATCTGTGGATCGAGCTGCTGCACGGCATGGGTTTCGATCCGCGCGCGGCGCTCGCCTTCACGGTGACGCAGGACTTTGAGGGCGATCAGTTCACGTTCTTCAAGTTCCCGCTCGAAGATATCGAGCGGCTCTACGGCACCCAGGTGACGGAGCTGGCGATCTACGACTCGCTCGAAGACCGCGTGCTTGCGCAGACGCAGCGCGGACACACCGTGCTCGTCGAAGTGGACGGCTTCTACCTGCCGAACACGCGCGCGACCTCGTACCGCCGCGAGCATCCGAAGACCAGCGTGGGGATCGATTTCATCGACCCGGCGGGCAAGCGGCTCGGCTATTTCCACAACACGGGCTATCACACGCTCGACGGCGAGGACTACGACGGCGTGTTCCGCAAGCTGCCGCACTTCGCCGGTCAGGCCGACCTGCTCTACCCGTATGCGGAATTCGCCAAGCGCGTGCGGGCGCCGCTAGAAGGCGAGGCGCTCGCGCACGGTTCCGCCGAATTGTTGCGCGCGCATCTTCTGCGGCGGCCCGCGCGCAATCCGGTCACGGAATGGCGCACGGCGTTTCCCGCCCAGCTCGACATGCTGCTCGAACGCGGCGAACGCTTCTTCCATCCGTACTCGTTCAACCTGATGCGGCAGCTTGGCGCGAACTTCGAGTTCCTGTCGAAGTACCTGCTGTGGCTCGACGCGAACGGTGTGGCGATCCCGCACGAGATCGCCGAGGCCGCGCAGAAGGTGGCGTCCGAGGCGATGGTGATGCAGTTCCGCCTCGTGCGTGCGATGGCGCGCAATCGCCGCGACACCTGCGACGACTGCTTCGACGTGCTGGAGGCGAACTACGCGCAGACGCTGGAGCCGCTGGCCGCATTGATGCTTTGAACTGCGTCTTGAAGTTGCCTGACTAAAAAAGTCCGCCGGGGGACAACGCGTGCGAAATCTGCCCAACGATTCGAACGAACTGGGCGCGGACGTGCCGCAAGGCGCGCCCGCGTCTGTCCCTGCCTGCTTGCAGGCTGGCGACGATCTGTGGCCCGCGCCGCTCGACGCGCAGTGGCGTTGCGTGTCGACGCTTGCAGGCGCGTGCGACCTGCCATCGGCGCTGGATGCTTGCACGAACGCGGCCGACTGGCTCGACGCGCCAGTGCCCGGCACGGTCGCATCGGCCTTGCGCGCGGCGGGCAAGCTCGATATCGAACACGCGCCGCCCCTCGCCTCCCAGGATCACTGGTATCGCACGACGCTCGACGGCGTCGGCACGCGACGACTGCGGCTGCACGGTCTCGCGTCGATCGCCGAAGTCTGGCTCGACGACACACTGCTGCTCGAATCTGCGTCGATGTTCGTCGCGCACAACCTCGAATTCGAATTGCACGGCACGGCCACGCTCGCGCTGTGCTTCCGCTCGCTGGACGCCGCGCTCGGTGCGCGGCGCACGCGGGCGCGCTGGCGTCCGCGGCTGGTCTCGCCGCCAGCGTTGCGCAACGTGCGCACCACGCTGCTTGGCCATATGCCGGGCTGGTGCCCGTCCGTGCACGCGGCGGGGCCGTGGCGGCCCATCGAGGTGCTCAGCGATGCGCCCGACGCTTTCGATCACGCCGATATCGCCACGACGATGGACGGCGACGACGGCATCGTCGATGTGACGCTGCGATTCGTGCACGCGCACGACGGCACGCAGCCCGCGACGCTGCATTGCTCGGGCGCGGAAGTCTCGCTCGCCTGGCAAGACGCGCAGACATTGCGCGGCACGCTGCGCGTGCCCAAGGTCGAACGCTGGTGGCCGCATACGCATGGCTCCCCCACGCGTCATGCTTTGACGTTGCGACTGGCGCAGCGTGAAATCGCGCTCGGCGAGGTGGGCTTTCGCAGCCTGGAGGTCGATCGCGGCGCCGACGGCGCGGGCTTCGCGCTGCGCATCAACGGCACGCCGGTGTTCTGTCGGGGCGCCTGCTGGACGAGCGCCGATCTCGTCACGCTCGCGGGCAGCGAGGCGCAGCTTGCGCACACCTTCGCGCTCGCGCGCGACGCGGGCATGAACATGATCCGCGTGGGCGGCACCATGGTCTATGAGTCGGACGCGTTCTATCGGCTCGCCGACGCTTACGGCGTACTCGTGTGGCAGGACTTCGCGTTTGCCAATTTCGATTACCCGACCGATGCGGCCTTTACCGCCGAAGTCGAAACCGAGGCCACGCAGTTCCTCGCGCGCACGCGCCGTTATGCGGCGCTTGCCGTGGTCTGCGGCGGCAGCGAAGCCGACCAGCAAGGCGCGATGTTCGGCCTGCCGCCCGAGATGCGCGAGCAGGCGCTGTTCACGCAGCAGCTGCCCGCCATCGTCGCGCGCGAGCGGCCCGACGTGGCGTATGTGACAAACTCGCCGTCGGGGGGCACCTGGCCGTTTTCGACGCGCACGGGCGTCACGCACTACTACGGCGTGAGCGCGTATCAGCGCCCGCTCGACGACGTGCGCCGCTCGCAGGTGCGCTTTGCTTCGGAGTGCCTTGCATTCGCCAACGTGCCCGACGACGCGACGCTGCACGATGCGCTCGGCACGATCCACGCGCACGATCCGCGCTGGAAAAACGCGGTGCCGCGCGATCCGGGCGCGGGCTGGGATTTCGACGACGTGCGCGATCATTACGTGCGTACGCTATTCGGCGTCGAACCGTCGAGCGTGCGCTACGAAGATCCGCAGCGCTATCTGGACTTGTCGCGCGCCGTGGTCGCCGAACTGATGATCGACGTATTCTCCGAATGGCGCCGCGCCGGATCGTCGTGCGGCGGCGGCCTTGTGTGGCAACTGCAGGATCTGCGCGCGGGTGCGGGCTGGGGCGTGATCGACGCATGCGGGCGGCCCAAGAGCGCGTGGCATGCGCTCGCGCAGGTGCTGAACCCAGTGCAGGCCGTCATCACCGATGAAGGGCTCAACGGCCTCGACATTCATCTGGTCAACGAGCGCGACCAGGCGCTAGCGTTGCAGCTCGAACTCGTCTGCCTGCGCGACGGCGCGGTGAGCGTCGTGCACGCGTCGCGCGAAGTCGAACTCGCGCCGCGCAGCGTGCAGCGTGTGAGCGCCGCCGACCTGCTCGGACGCTTCTTCGATTTCACGCACGCGTATCGCTTCGGGCCGCGCACGCACGACGTCACGCTCGTCACGCTGCGCGACCCCGCAAGCGGCGCGGTGATCTCCGAGGCCTTCCACCTGCCCGAACGGCGCGCGCTGGAGCGGCACGACCTGGGCATCGTGGCGACGCCGCAGCGCGCCGAACACGGCTGGCAACTGGTGGTGGAGGCGCGCCGCTTTGCGCGCGGCGTGCATATCGCCGATGCGCACTATCGCGCGCGCCGCGACTGGTTCCCGCTCGCGCCGGGGCGGCCTGTCACGATCGATCTGGTTCCACTCGATGCAGACGCCGATATCGACACGCGCGCGCCCGACGGCGAGGTACGCGCGATCAATGCGTCAGCGGCGACGTTCTATCGTTGAAGGCATTTTCCGGATTGCAAAAAAAGCCGCCCGTTTCGACGGGCGGTTTTGCTTTGCGCGGCGGTGGTGTCAGCTACGCGCCGGTGAGCCGATGCGCGTCACGGCAGGTGCACCCGTGAGCGGCAGGGTCATCGCATTCGCGCGGGTCTGCGCCGACGCCGGGGCAGCGACGGCTTCGCGCATCGACTCCGCGCCCAGCCACGCTTCGAAATCGGCGATCACCGCATTGCGCGCCTCGCGCGTGAAAAGCGCATGATCGAGGCCCGGCAAGGTCAGCGCGTGCACGTTCGGCACGGCCTTGAGCGCGGCAAGCGACGCCCCCAGTTGCAGCTTCGCTTCTTCGAGCCCGCTGTCGTATTCGCCGTACACGAGGCGTAGTTGCACCTGCTTCGCGTCGATGGCGTGCAGCAGCACGCAGGCCTCGTTGGCCGCCACGGGACGTCCCATGCCGCGCGCGACGGCCTGCGTGGCCGAGCGCAACGCGCGGCGCGCAATGCGTTTGGCGAGCACGGCGGCGATGCGCAACGGACTGCTATCGGTCTGGCCGCGCAAGGCGCGTTTCCATTTGTCGGCGCTCAGGACGGCGCGCAGGTAGGTCTTCGACGACACCATGCGCTGCTCGCCAGGCGAGCGCGCCGCGCCGTCCCAGGTGAACTTCTGGAGATTCACGCCATACGCGGCGACGATGTTCGGGTGCACACCGCTTACATGCAGGCTCACGAACGCGCCGCCGCATACGCCGAACGCCGCAATCCGGGCGTGGCCGCGCGCGGCGAGCCAGTCCGCGCCGCTGGCCGCGTCGTCGCGCAGCGCCGTCGAATAGAGCACGTCGAGATTGACCTCGGGCGCGCTCGGCTGCGCATCGCCCAGGCCGCCGATATCCATGCGCAGCGACGCGATCCCCTGCTGCGCGAGCCGCCGCGCGAGCAGCACGGCAATGCGTCCGTCGCCGATGTGGTGCGCCGCGCCCGTGTTGATGAGCAGCACGGCGGGCGCGCCTGGCTGCGGCGTATCGGGTTCGCAATGCATGCCGAAGCAATGGCCGAAGCTGACGGGCCGCTCCGTCGCGCCGTGGCGATCGAGGCGCAGATAAGGCTGTGCGTCGGGCGATGCAGCGGGCGATGCAGCGGCCTGGCTCTTCGGCGCACGTTCCAGGTCTTGCGCGAGCCACGCGCTCACGTGCGCGAAAGCGTCGACTGGCTCCTCGCTATACAGCGCTTCGAGAAAAAAGCGATCCGATTCCTCGAAGCCGCTTTGTTCGACCTGTGCGCCGAGCGACGCATAGTGCGCCGCCAGCGACGCCGCGAGATTCGAGCCGCTCGAATCGAGCAGCAGCACGCGGCGCGCCGGTGCAGCTTTCGCGCGCATCAGGTCGAGCCCCGACAGCACGGCGATATCGTCGCCATGCAGGCCGAAGCCGAACGCCTCGACATAGGCCGCGTCGTCGGCGATCGGCACGGCGCCCATGCCCGCCGACGTGCTCAGCCAGCCTTGCCGATGGGCGCGCAGTTCGCGGATATAGCGGCGGCCCGTCACCGGCGGCGCCAGCAGCACGAGGTCGTCGACGCCCTCGCCCGACGCGCCGATACGTTGCGCGGCGACGGCGGCCAGCGTCGCGCCCAGCCGCAGGCCCACGAGCGCAACGCGCGTGACGCCCTTGAACGCGCGCAGATGGCGCACGGCCGCGCCGATGCTGTCGAGCCACGCTTCCACACGGCCCGGATCGTCTTCCATGCCGGCGGCGTCGCCGGTGCCCGGATAGTCGAAGCGCAATGCCGGCAGCCCGGCGGCGGCCAGGCGCTCGGCCAGTTTGCGCCAGCCGCGATGCGTGCAGAGCGCGTCATAGCCGAACGGATTGCAGAGCACGACCCCTGTGCTGCCGTCAGCGGGATGCAGCCAGCCGAACGCGCCTTCGAAAACGACAGGTTTCATGGAATGCCTCTTTGCTCAAGGGTCGGCTCGGGGCGAGCGCTGTGCCGGGACATGCGGCCGCCAGATACAGCGGAAATGCAACGTAAGGGAAATTTAATTTCAAGCCCCGCGCCGCTCCGTGCGCCGTCGCACAAACGCCCCCGCTTCGCGCGTCCAGAATGGGGGCACGCGTCGTTGGCGCGCACGCGACCCGTATGTCCCGATCGCCTGTTCAGATCGACTGCGATGCGCCGCGCCGCCACGCACAGGACCGCACGACCATAACAGCGCGACCCGATCGCGCCCAGCACCGCGCCCACGGCGCGATGGACGCATCATGACCGCCAGGCCCAGCCTCAAACGCAGCGCCACGTTCAACC
Organism: Paraburkholderia bannensis NBRC 103871; assembly: GCF_000685015.1. Classification (GTDB taxonomy): domain Bacteria; phylum Pseudomonadota; class Gammaproteobacteria; order Burkholderiales; family Burkholderiaceae; genus Paraburkholderia; species Paraburkholderia bannensis. Next base: position 271,577 of record NZ_BAYA01000006.1, read on the forward strand.
TCGTCGGCAGCCTCCTGCCGATGCTGGTCGCGCTCGTCACCACGCCCATCTACCTCCAGCACATTGGCGCCGCGCGCTACGGCGTGCTTGCGATCGTCTGGATGGTGCAGGGCTATTTCGGCTTTCTCGATCTGGGCCTGTCTTCCGCGACGTCCAACCGCGTCGCGCAGCTCTCCGAAGCCACCCACGCCGAGCGCGAATCGGTGCTGTGGACGGCGCTGGTCGTGAACGCCGCGCTTGGCGTCACGGGCGGCGTGCTGCTTTACGGCCTGCTGCAAGTGCTGATCGGCCACTTCGACATGGGCCCGGCGCTCGCCGCCGAACTGATGCCTGCGCTGCCCGTCGTGGCCTGCCTCGTGCCGCTGTCGAATCTCATCAGCGTGTTCAACGGCGCGATGATCGGGCGCGAGCGCTTCGGCGCACTCAATGCGGTGCAAATGCCCGTCACGCTGCTCTATCAGCTCGTCCCGCTGGGCGCGGCGCTGCTGTTCGGGCCGAGCCTGCGCCATCTCGTGTACGGCACGCTGGTGGCGGGCATGGCCGCGCTCGCGCTGAACGCGGTGGTGGTCTGGCGCATTTTTCCGCTGCGTTTCGCGGGCGGCCCGCGCCGCGCGCTGGTGAGCAAGCTGATGTCGTACGGCGCGTGGATCAGCGTGACGAGCCTCGCGCAGCCGCTGCTGGAGACCGCCGACCGTCTCATGATCGGCAGCGCGCTCGGGCCGCAGGCCGTCACCTGGTATCAGGTGCCGTTCAATCTGGCCGGGCGCGTGAAACTGCTGCCGAGCGTGCTCACGCGCACGCTGTTTCCGCGGCTGTCCTCGCTCGATGCGGCGCACGCCGCGGAACTCTCCGCCAGCACGATTCGCGGCCTCGCCGCCGCGCTCACGCCGATGACCGTGTTCGGCATGTTCCTCATGCATCCGTTTCTCACGCTCTGGGTCGGCCAGGAATTCACGTCTCACGCGGCGTCGGTGGGCGAAACGATCCTGCTGGGCATCTGGATCAACTCCCTCGCATCGATCGCGGCGTGCCATTTGCAGGCCACCGGGCGTCCAGGGATCGTCGCGCGCTTCCAGGCCTATGAGATGCTGCCGTTCTTCGCGCTGCTGTGGTGGGCGATGCACAGCTTCGGCGTGCTGGGCGCGGCGCTGGCGTGGAGCGCGCGCTGCTTGCTCGACGGCGTGCTGCTGTTTCATGCCGCGAAGCTCGACGCCCGCCCTGCCCGTCCTCTGCTCGCTCCTGCGCTGATCGTCGCCCTGGCGTATGTCGCAACGCTGCTGTTCGCCCCCCTCAGCTGGCCCTTTATCGCGGCGTGGATCGGCATGACGGCGGTCTCGCTTGGGTGGACGGCGCGCAGCGAACCGCAGGCGTTCGCGCGGGTCGTCGGCGCGCTGGCCTCGCTGCGCAACGTCACGCGGCGCTGGGCACAAGGAAACTGAACGTGAACGGCACGACTTTCCGTTGGGCCATGGCCCTATCGTTCGGCATGCTGATGATTGGTTCGATTGCCTCGATTGGTTCGCCGTTGGCGCACGCTCAGGCGCCGTCCAATGCGCAGCCGCTGCGCTCGGATGCCTTCCTCGACAGCATCGCCGTGAACACCCACATCGACTACACCGATGGCGCCTATGCCGACGTGCGCAAGGTAGCCGCCGATCTGGCGTGGATCGGCGTACGGCACGTGCGCGAAGGCACGCCGGGAACATCGGCGCCGTTGTCGAGCTATGTCTGGCTCGCGCAGCAGGGCGTGAAGTTCAGTTTCGTGATCCGCCCCGACGTCGCGGATTCGCTGCTTCAGCTTGAGCGTTTCGATGCCGCCGCGCCCCGCAGCGTCGCCGCCGTGGAAGGCTTCAACGAGATCAACAACTTTCCGGTGCACTACAACGGGCTCACCGGCGAGCCGGCGGGCTTCGCCGCGCAGCAGGCGATCTATCAGCATGTGCACGGCAACGCGCGCTTCGCGAACGTGCCCGTGTACGACCTGACGGGCTACGACGTCGCGCATGTGAGCACGCGCGCGGGCGCCGCCGATTACGCGAACCAGCATGTCTATCCGCAAAACGGCGAGCAACCGGCGTGGAATGCCAACGGCGACAAGTGGTTCGCGTGGAGCCTCGATGGCCTGCGTAAATTCGGGCTGCCGCTCGTGGTGACGGAGTTCGGCTATTTCACCATTGCCCAGGCGGGCTGGGTGCGCATCGGCGTGGACGAGCCGAGCCAGGCCAAGGGCGTGCTCAACGGACTCTTCGATGCCGCAAGCCTGGGCGTGACGCGCACCTATATCTACGAATTGCTCGACGAAAAACCCGATCCACAGAATGCGAACGGCGAGATGCACTTCGGCCTGTTCCGCAACGACCACACGCCCAAGCCCGCCGCAAGCACGATCCGCAACCTCACGGCGATCCTGCGGGCCGCGTCGGCAGGATCGCCGACGAATGATTCGCCATCCTACGCATTGCGCGGCATGCCGGAGTCCGCGCGCAGCCTGCTGCTCGCCGGAGGCAATGGCCATTACCTGCTTGCGCTCTGGAACGAAGTGCCCTTCTGGGATCGCGCGACCGGCAAGCCGCTGAACGCGGGCAGCGTGAAGGTGCAGGTGGAGTTCGAGCATGCGATGCGCAGCGCCGCGCTTTACGATCCGACGGTTTCCGCCGATCCGCAAATGCACGTCGATGCGCCGCTGAAGATGACACTGGATGTGCCGGATCACGTGATCCTGCTCGACGTGATGTCGAGCCCGAAGCCCGGCGGTTGAACTCCCCGCTGCCGAGTTCGGTTACTTGCCCTTCACGAGATTGCGCACCGCAAAGAACGGCCGGTACACGCACGGACACGCGGCGTAGAGGAACATGCGCAGCTTGAAGCCCATCTTGACGCCCTTCGTGCCCAGCAGCAAAGCGAGCTTCGCGCCAATCCCCTTGTTCGCGAACACGTCACGCGCGTAATGCTCGCGCGCGAGCTTGGGCACGAGCAGCGCGCGCATTTTGTCTGCGACGCCTGCGATCTGCGCGTCGCGCTGGAACTGCTCCGATTCGGCGAGTCCGAACGCGGTCGTGAGCTTCACGCGTGCGATGAACTGCTCGACCGTGCGAAAGCGCTTCTTGCCCGACAGGCCGCCGCGCCGGTAACGCACGAGCGGCTCGCGAAGGCTGTAAGCGCCGCCCGTCATCACGGCGCGGAACGTCATGATCTGGTCTTCGGCCATCGCGCCGGGCAGCATCGGCCCGAAGCGCTCGAACAGGCGTCGCGACCACGCGTGCGACGCGCCCACGACCCACGGACGCTCGCGCTCCCAATCGTCGAAGTGGCGGTACTGGCCGAGATCGGTCGGCGCAATACGGCCCGCGTCCGGCGAGGCGCTGTCGATCTCCACGAGATCGGAGGCGATCAGGTCAACGCGGCGCTCCAGCGTATTCCAGCACTCGACGAGGCGCGCACAGCGCTCGGGCACCGAGATGTCGTCGCCCGCCGTCACGACCAGCAGTTCGCCGTGGCTCATCGCCGCGAGTTGCGAGAGATGCGCCGTGATGCCCGCGTTGCGTTCGTTGCGGTTGAGCACGAGCCGATGCGGGCCGCGGTAGTCGCGCGTGGCGGCTTCGACGGCGGCCCAGGTGGCGTCCGTCGAGCAGTCGTCGGAGATCAGGATTTCGAGCGGCGAATACGTCTGCGCGAGCGCGCCAGCGATGGCGTCGGCGATCACACCGGCCTGGTTGTAGGTGATCAGCAGCATCGACACGAGCGGCCGCGCAGCCTCGTGGGCGGCCTGCCCTTCGCGTGTCGCCTGGTCGGCGGGTTCGTTATCCTGATTCATCGGCTCTGAAATGTGCGCGCCACGCAGGCTGCGGCACATGGAACGTGTGAGTTGGCGCAGCCGTCAAGGCCAGTCTGGCGATGCTCGCGACAGGCGCATGACGATACGCATGACGCTGCGGGCGGCCATACTATCATGCGGGCCTGGCGGCTCCGAGGCGATGCCGGAAACTTCCTGCTGTCCAATCATTTCCGGCGCGGTGTCGGCATACATCAATTGCGCATCGATTGCACATCAAGCGCATATCGAACGCATATCGAACGCACACCTGGCACGTCGCGCCGCCTTTGTATAATCCCGCATTCTCCTTTTGCGCCCTGCGTTTACCTTTCATGCTTAGTTTCGCACTTGGCTTCATCGTCTCACTGCTGGTCACGCTGCTGATCGTGCGTTATGCGCATCTGCATGAAAGGTTTTCCGTCGACTCGGATCTCGAAGGCGTGCAGAAATTTCACGCGCGTCCCGTGCCGCGCATCGGCGGAACCGGCATCCTGGCGGGGCTGATCGTCGCCGCTGCGCAGCTGCATGGCGCGTACCCGGCAGTTTCGGGCGGCATTCTGGGCATTGTCGCGTGCGGGCTGCCCGCGTTCGCCTCGGGGCTCGTCGAAGACCTGACCAAGAAGGTCTCGCCGCTCGCGCGCCTGATCTGCACCATGGCCGCCGCCGCGCTCGCGTATTTCCTGCTGGGCATCGCGGTCACGCGCATCAGCGTGCCGCCGCTCGATTTCCTGCTCTCCTACGCGGCGATTTCGTGCGTCATCACCGTGCTCGCGGTCGCAGCGCTCGCCAATGCCGTCAATATCATCGACGGCTTCAACGGCCTGGCCTCGATGGTCGCGTTCATGATGTTCGCCTCGCTCGCCTACGTGGCGTTCCAGGTGCACGATCCGGTGGTGCTCTCGGCGTCGTTCATCATGATGGGCGCGGTGCTCGGCTTCTTCATGTGGAATTTCCCGGCCGGGCTGATTTTCCTCGGTGACGGCGGCGCGTACTTCATCGGCTTCATGCTGGCCGAACTGTCGATCCTGCTGGTGATGCGCAATCGCGATGTCTCGGCCTGGTATCCGGTGCTGCTGTTCATGTACCCGATCTTCGAGACCTGTTTTTCGATCTACCGGAAGAAGTTCGTGCGCGGCATGTCGCCCGGCATTCCCGACGGCGTGCATCTGCACATGCTCGTCTACAAGCGCTTGATGCGCTGGGCGGTCGGCGCGCGCACCGCGCGTGAGCTGACGCGCCGCAATTCGCTGACGTCGCCGTATCTGTGGCTGCTGTGCCTCGTCGCCGTGATTCCGGCCACGCTGTTCTGGCGCCACACGCTGCATCTGTTCTGCTTCGTGGTGGTGTTCGCGCTCACTTACGTGTGGCTCTACGTGAGCATCGTGCGCTTCCGTTCGCCGAAGTGGCTGGTGGTGCGCAAGCATCGGCGCACCTGACCGCTCACGTCGGCACGCCGGCGCATGTGGCCCCGGTTCGCGCGTACAATCGCTTCGATGACCGCGCGCGGTGCCGGGCATCATGCGTTGTGTCCGTTGCTGGGGATTCCATCAAAAGGAGAGCCGACATGAGCCACATGAAGCGTTACCTTGCGTTTGCCCTTGCCCTCTTCGCCGTCACGCTGGCCGCGTGCAACACCATTGCGGGCGCGGGCGAAGATATCTCGAAGGGCGGCAACGCCATCACCAATTCGGCGGACAAGGCGAAGTAAGCACTAACCTTTCGCTGCGCCTGACGCCACCAGGGCCGCTCCCGCTCGATTCCTGATCGATGCGCGAGCGGCCCTTCTGCTTCTACCGCTTTGCGCCCCCTTTTATCGAGGGACGCTCGACGCGCTCCCAGGAACAAAGTTCGTGCACCGTGCGCCGGCGTGAGCCGCGAAAGCGCTACCCTTGAGATTCGCGCCGCGCCGCGCGAGTCCACTCATCGCTTCGACCACGGCTTGCGTGATTCGTCAGGCCACGCCGAAGCACCGGCAGGGAGACAAGCATGTCGAAGTCGATCTGGGTCGTCGTCGCCAATCGCGTCACCGCGCGCATCTTTACGACAGAGAATCCGCTGGGCGCCATCGAGGAAATCGAGACGCTGCTGCATCCCGAAAGCCGCGTGCCTGAGCAAAGCCTCGTGAGCGACCGCTCGGGCCGCACCGAGCGCTCCACGGCGGGCCGCCAGTCGAGCGACCCCGATACCGCCCATCACGAGCACCAGTCGACGATCTTCGCCGCGCAGGTCGCGACCACGCTCACGAAGGCGCGCAACGACGGCCGCTACGGCACGCTCGTGCTGGCCGCGCCGCCCGCTTTTCTCGGCGTGCTGCGCAAGGCGCTCGACCCGCAGACGAAGAACCTCGTCACGCTGGAACTCGACAAGGATCTCGCGCTGCTAGACGCCCGGACGTTGCGCACGCACTTCCCCGAGCGGCTGGTGCGCGCGCAGACCTGACGCCCAGTCGTGAGCCTGCGAAATCAGCCTGCAGAATCGGCCCGCGTCAGCCCACAAAATCAGCCCGCCAGATGCGCGATGCAGCTGCGCACGAAGCCGATGGCATGTTCGCCCGCGAGCATGCCCAGCAGGCCGACCAGCGCGATGGTGGGCGGCGCGGGCGACTTGACGTCGAGCACGCTGTAAAGCAGGCCCGCGAGCGCGCCCACGGCCAACGAAACCAGATAAGCCTTCATGGCGGGTTCCCCAGTCTGAATCGCGTTTGAGCTGTGCTCAGGCCATGTCGATGACGACGCGCCCGCGCGTGCCCGCCGCCACAGCCGCATAGGCGTCCTGCGCGCGTTCGAGCGCGAACCGCTCGGCCACGACGGGCGCGGCGAACTTGCCTGCATCGAAGGCATCGGCCAGCGCCTGCATGATCGGCGCGGCTTCGGCGACGCCGAGCTTCGCGCTGTCCGCGCCCAGCAGCTGCGTTTCGTTGTGATAGAAGTCGATCAGGTCGAACTCCACGCGGCGCTTGCCCGTGGCGCTGATCTCGACCACACGGCCACGGCGCTTGACGAGCGACAGCGCCAGCTCGAACGCCACGCCGCCCACTGCGTCATAGACGACGTCCGCGCCCGCGCCGCCCGTGAGTTCGCGCACCTTGGCGGCCGTGTCGCCGTCCATCGGCACGAAAGCGTCGATCAGGCGCGCGGCGGGCGAATCCGCATCCGGCGCCTCGCGCCCGACGCCGATCACGCGCGCCCCGCGCGCCTTGGCGATCTGCGTGACCGCCCCGCCCACGCCGCCCGACACGCCGATCACGGCGATCGTTTCGCCCGCGCTCAACTGCGCGTAATCGACGGTGCCCAGCCAGCCCACCACAAAATTCACGCCGATCGACGCGGCCTGCGCATGCGAGAGCGACTTCGGCTTGCGCGCGAGCGCCGCGACCGGGATCTCGATGAATTCGGCGTGCGTGCCGTTGCGCGTGAAGCCGATGTCGCCGCCCGTGCCCCAGACTTCGGCGCCGATCCACTCGTCGGGGCCCGCCACGACCACGCCGCTGAAGTCGCGGCCCGGCACGCGCGGCAATACCGTGTGGTCGAAGTGGCCGGAGACGTTCTTCACGTCGCTCGGGTTCACCGACGCACTCTTCACGTGCACGAGCGCGTTGCCCTCGGCGGGCGTGGGCGTGGGCAGGTCGACGAGTTCGAGGACGTCAGGCTTGCCGAAGGTCTTGAACTGGATGGCTTTCATGGTGGACTCCGCTGATCGGTGGGAAGGCTGCTTGCGATATGGAGCCAGTCTAGATTGCCAGGACGCAGTTGAGTGGACAGATGCTTTCGAATTTCGGACAAAGCCCGCGCCGCGTCCTGCAAGCGCCCATGCAAACGGCCTGCGCGAAGGCAGGCCGTTTTGATGCTGGACGACGCTTTGGATCAGAGCGCGTCGAGCGGGATCTTCAGGTAGCGCACGCCGTTGTCCTCGGGCTCGGGCAGGCGGCCTGCGCGGATATTCACCTGGATCGACGGCAGGATCAGGTTCGGCATGGCGAGCGTGCGGTCGCGGGCGCTGCGCATCTGCACGAAGGCGTCCTCGCTCACGCTGTCGTTCAGGTGGATGTTGCCCTCGCGCTGGGCGCTGACGGTGCTCTGGAAGCTCGGGCCGCGCGATTCGGGCGGGTAGTCGTGGCACATGTAGAGGCGCGTGTCGCCCGGCAGGTCGAGCAGCTTGCGCACCGAGCGGTAGAGCGTGTGCGCGTCGCCGCCCGGAAAATCGCAGCGCGCCGAGCCGACATCCGGCATGAACATCGTGTCGCCGACGAACACCGCGTCGCCGATCCGATAGGCGAGATCGGCAGGCGTGTGGCCGGGCACGTGCATCGCGCGTGCTTCCAGCGGGCCGACGTGGAAGATTTCTTCGTCGGTGAAGAGATGGTCGAACTCGCTGCCGTCGGCCGCCAGCGCGCCGTGCAGATTGAAGACCTTGCCGAACACGCCCTGCACCATGCGAATGTGCTCGCCGATGGCGATTTTGCCGCCCAGTTCCTGGCGCAGGAACGGCGCGGCGGACAGATGATCCGCGTGCGCGTGAGTCTCCAGCAGCCAGTCCACGCTCAGCCCGTATTCGCGCACGAAAGCGATCACGCGTTGCGCCGATTCCGTGGACGTGCGGCCCGACTTCGGGTCGTAGTCCAGCACCGGATCGACGATCGCGCACGCCGAGCCGCGCCCCGAATGCACGACGTAAGTGACGGTGGAGGTGACCGGGTCGAAGAACGGCTCGACGAGCGTAGCGGCTTCGGCTGGCGATCTGGCGGCGGGTGCGGACATCGGTGACTCCCTGTAGCGCATATTCTATTGAGGCACATATTATGAATCGATATAATGTTTGTCAATAAACTGACCGCTGCTCCATGATGTCGCACATCGCTCTGCTCATCGCTCCGGTGACCCGCCTATGAACTCCCCTATCACGCCCGATGCGCTCGCCGCACTGCGCGAATCCGCCGAAAAGTGCTGCGCGCTGCTCAAGGCGCTCGCGCACGAAGACCGTTTGCTGCTGCTGTGCCAGCTCACCGAGGGCGAGCGCAATGTCGGCGAGCTGGAAGATCTCGTCGGCGTGCATCAGCCGAGTCTGTCGCAGCACCTGGGCGTGCTGCGCGAGGAAGGCCTCGTCGAGACGCGCCGCGAAGGCAAGTACATCTACTACCGTCTCGCGAGCACCGAGGTCATCCAGGTGATGCAGACGCTTTCCAGCCTTTATTGCGGCCGACTGAAGGCAACCCCGGCAAACCCGGCGCGCAAGGCATAAACGCCAGCGCCCCACGCCGCAGAAAAACATTCAGCCACACCAGGAGTTTTCGAGCTTATGCAACTCGTGCAACACGACGCGCGCTTCGCGAGCGCCGACCAGATCACGCCCGCCGATCTCGCCGCCATCGCGGCCGCAGGCTTCCGCTCGCTCATCTGCAACCGGCCCGACGGCGAAGGCGGCCCGACGCAGCCGGCATCCGCTGAGATTCGCGCCGCCGCGGAACAACTCGGTCTCCAGTTCGCCTACCTGCCCGTCACGCCCGGCAAGATCGGCCCCGACGAGGTCGCGCAGTTCGCGCAACTGCTCGCCGACCTGCCCGCGCCCGTGCTCGCCTACTGCCGCACCGGCAACCGCGCGACCAATCTGTGGCAGTTCGCGCAGGCGGCCGCCGTGGCCGCGCCCGTTGCCGCATCGGCTCCCCGCACGGTCAGCGACCCGGAACCCTGGGACGTCGTCGTGATCGGCGGCGGACTGGCAGGCATCAGCGTGACGTCGAGCCTGCTGCGCCGCCGCCGCGACCTGCGCATCGCCATCGTCGAGCCGAACGAGCATCACGACTATCAGCCCGCCTGGACGCTGGTGGGCGGCGGCGCGTTCGACGTGAAAAAGACGCGCCGTGCGATGGCCAGCGTCATGCCGCAAGGCGCGACGTGGATCCGCGCGGGCGCCGCGCGCGTCGAGCCTGCGCAGAACCTCGTGCACCTGAGCAACGGCGACACCGTCGCGTACAAGCAGTTGATCGTCGCACCGGGGCTGCGTCTGGCGTGGGAGCGCATCGCGGGCCTGCAGGAGACGCTCGGCAAGAATGGCGTGACCTCGAACTACCGCTACGACCTCGCGCCCTACACGTGGGAGCTCGTGCAGAAAATGCAGAGCGGCACGGCGCTCTTCACGCAGCCGGCCATGCCGATCAAGTGCGCGGGCGCGCCGCAGAAAGCCATGTATCTCGCCTGCGATCACTGGATGAAGCGCGGCGTGCTGCCGAAGGTGAAGGTCGAATTCGACCTGGCGGGCGCGGTGCTGTTCGGCGTGCCGACGTTCGTGCCGCCGCTCATGGCGTACGTGAAGCGCTATAACGCGCAGCTCGAATTCAGCTCGAACCTGGTCGCCATCGACGGCCCGGCGCGCAAGGCCACCTTCGAAGTGAAGGACGCCGACGGCAACGTCACGCGCGTCGACAAGCGCTTCGACATGATCCACGTCGTGCCGCCGCAGGTCGCGCCCGACTTCATCCGCGAAAGCGATCTCGCCGATGCGGCGGGCTGGTGCGAAGTCGATCATGCGACGCTCCAGCATCCCCGCTGGCCCAACGTGTTTTCGCTTGGCGACGTGTGTTCCGCGCCCAATGCGAAGACCGGTGCGGCAGCGCGCAAGCAGGCCGTGATCGTCGCCGAGAACCTGCTGGCCGCGCGTGCGCATGTGGAGATGCGCTATCGCTACGATGGTTATGGTTCGTGCCCGCTCACGGTCGAGAAAGGCAAGGTCGTGCTCGCCGAGTTCGGCTACGGCGGCAAGCTGCTGCCGACTTTCCCGCTCGACCCGACGCGCCCGCGCCGCCTGATGTGGTTCCTCAAGGCAAGCGTGCTGCCGCGCTTCTACTGGAGCGGCATGCTCAAGGGCCGCGAATGGTTCACGGGCGCGACGGCCAGCGATACGCAAGGCTAAGCCGCTCGCCGCGCATCCGACATCGATAAAAAGGAGCCCCGCACCATGGATACCGCCCTGCTCGTGAGCGCCGCGCTTGGCTCGGTCGTCGGGCTCATCCTCGCACTGACGGGCGCGGGCGGCGCGATTGTCGCGGTGCCGCTGCTGGTGTTCGGCCTCGGCTTGAGCGTGGCGCAGGCCGCGCCCATCGGGTTGTTCGCGGTGGCGCTCGCGGCGGGCATTGGCGCGCTGCTCGCGCTGCGCGAGGGCAAGGTGCGCTACAAGGCCGCCGCGCTGATGGCGTGCTCGGGCGCGGTGATCTCGCCTGCCGGGCTGTGGGTCGCGCATCGCGTGCCGGACGCGCCGCTCATGCTGGTGTTCGCGCTGGTGCTCACGCGCGTGGCCTGGCGCATGTTCAACCAGCCGGCCGCGAGTGCGGCGCACGACCTTCACGGTGGCGCCGAACCTTGTCCTTCCGATCTGCCCTGCCGGCTCAACCTGGAACGCGGCAAGCTCGACTGGACTGCACCCTGTGCGCGGGCGCTCGCGCTTTCGGGGGCGATGGCGGGCTTTCTTTCGGGCCTGCTCGGCGTGGGCGGCGGATTTGTGATCGTGCCGGCGCTCAAGCGCGCCTCCGATATTCCGATGCAAGGCATTGTCGCGACTTCGCTTGCCGTGATCGCGCTGGTGTCGATTTCAGGCGTGGCGGCCTCCGCTGCCAGCGGGCACATGCTCTGGGTCAACGCGCTGCCGTTCGCGGCGGGCGCGCTCGCCGGGATGCTCGTGGGCCGCAGCTTCGCGCGTCATGTGAGCGGCGCGCGCTTGCAGCAGTCGTTCGCGGTGTTCGCCGGCTGCGTGGCAATCGGCATGGCGGTGAAGGCCGTTCATGCGCTGGTGGCCTGACGCCGGCTCAGCCCTCGAATTCAGTCCTCGAACTCATCTCTCGAATTCAGCCCCCGGACTCAGCCCTCGAAATCCAGCCCGCCGATCAGGATTTCCGGCTCGCCCTGCGTGCGCGTCGAGAAGTCCACCGGACGCGCCGTCTGCCACGCCGCCATCTTGCGCACCGTCGCTTCCAGGTAATGCGCGAAACGCGCCTCGCCGCCGGGTTCCATCAGGCGCTCGATCTCGTCGACGTCCCAGGTCAGCGACACGTTCAACGCGTACGCATAGGCGTGGCGCGCCTCACCAGGCTCGCCGCGCAGGCGCACGCGCGTGGGGCGGCCATGACCTTCATTGGGCACGACATCGACTTGCACCGTCGGCCCGAAATGCTTCGCCAGCTTCGCGGCAATGCGCGGCGCAAAAGCGTCTTCGAATCGATGAACGGCTTCGTTGCTCATGCGCGGGTGTCTCCAGTTCTCGTGCCTTGATTGCTTTAATTGCTCTGCCTGCTTCCGGCACATCGTCGCATACGCCTGCGCCATCGCGCCAGCCCGGACGCGTCAGTCGGCAACGCGCGCCGCCCGCGCCGCCGCCAGCGTGCCGCGCAAGCCTTCGAACGAATAAAGCGCGAGCGCGACCCAGATCGCGCCATAACCGATCGCGCGCACCGACCCGAACGGCTCGCTGTAGATCAGCACGCCCGTGAGCAGTTGCAGCGTGGGCGTGACGTACTGGATCAGCCCGAGCATCGACAGGGGGATGCGCCGCGCGGCCGCCGCGAACAGCAGCAGCGGCACCGCGGTGATCGGCCCGGCGGCGGCCAGCAGCAGTTGCAGGCCGAGCGACGCATGCGCAAAGTGACTCGCGCCCGTCAGCCCGATGATCGTCAGATACACGAGCGCCACCGGAAACAGCAGCACCGTTTCGAGCGTCAGCCCTTCGAGCGCGCCGAGCTGCGCGGTCTTGCGCAGCAGCCCATAGCCGCCGAAGGTCGCCGCGAGCGCGAGGCTGATCCACGGCGGCGTACCGTTCTGCCAGGTCAGCCAGATCACGCCCAGCGTCGCGATCGCCACCGCGCACCATTGCAGCGGCCGCATGCGTTCGCGCAGGAACGCATAGCCGAACACGACATTGATGAGCGGATTGATGAAGTAACCGAGACTCGCTTCGACGATGTGCCCGGCGTTCACGGCCCAGATATAGATGCCCCAGTTGGCCGACAGCAGCACGGCGCTCGCGGCGAAGCGCGCGACGAGACGCCGGTCGCGCAGCGCGGGCCGCAGCCAGCTCCAGTGATGCCGCACGACCAGCACGCCCAGGATGAACACGAGCGACCAGGCCATGCGATGCGCGAGCATTTCGAGCGCGGGGATCTGGTGCAGCGTCTTGAAGTAGACCGGAAAGAGGCCCCACATGACGAAGGCGGACAGGGCGTAGGCGATGCCGGAATTCATAGGCGTTCGGGTTGGATTGACGCATCTCGCGGCAGCGGTCTGAGCCTTCACGACCGCCGGGGGAATCAAACCGTACCAGAAAATTTCAGGAAGATTTCATCGATCCCCTGCGCCAGGCCGCCGGTTTTGCGACAATAGCGGACTTTCGCCGCCAGACTTTGCCGCTGTCCAGCCTGACGCGCGCCTGACCGAATCGACTGTGAATCGACTGATCGACGGTCATGGGCCCGTGTCGCGACGCCGCGTCATCCGCGAGGCATGTAGCTAGACCCGCATTCTTTTCCCGTGAGACGCGCGCCCCGCGCGCGATCCGCGCCGCCGCGATGTCCCTACCTCATATCGAACCGCTGTATTCGCTGTCCGGCCTCGCGGTCGGTTTCCTGGTCGGCTTGACTGGCGTTGGCGGCGGCTCGCTGATGACGCCGATCCTCGTGCTGCTCTTCAACGTCCACCCCGCCACGGCGGTCGGCACCGACCTGCTCTACGCCGCCGCGACCAAATCGGCGGGCACGCTGGTGCATGGGCTCAAGGGTTCGGTGGACTGGCGCGTGACGCTACGGCTTGCGGCCGGCAGCGTGCCGGCGGCCACGATCACGCTGATCCTGCTGCACCGCTACGGCATGGACACGCCGCGCGCCGGGCACCTGATCCAGGCGGTGCTGGGCGCGGCGCTGCTGATTACCGCGGTCGCGCTGCTGTTTCGCCCGCAACTGGCGGCCTTCGCGGCGCGCCATCGGCATGGGCCGAGCGAGAAACGCACGCTGCTCTTCACGATCCTGACGGGTGCGATCCTGGGCGCGCTGGTGTCGCTGACCTCGGTGGGCGCGGGTGCGATCGGCGTGACGGTGCTGTTGCTGCTGTATCCGGCGCTGCCGACGGTGCGCATTGTCGGTTCCGATGTCGCTCACGCGGTGCCGCTCACGCTGCTTGCGGGCGCGGGGCACTGGCTGCTCGGCTCGATCGACTGGTCGATGCTGCTGTCGCTGCTGTGCGGCTCGCTGCCCGGCATCGCCATCGGCAGCATGCTTTCCTCGCGCGCGCCTGAAAAGCTGCTGCGCATGCTGCTGGCCGCCACGCTCACGCTCGTGGGCATGCGTCTCGTGCTGGCTTGAACTGGGCCCGAAATGCGCCTGAAATGCGCCTGATCGCCCGGATCAGCGCATAAAAACACTCCGCGCGGCCGTCGCGCCGCGCGTGTTTCCCCGTTTTATCGACGACCTTCGGCTCAGGCGTGCGGCGCCCGGCTGAAGAAGCGGCCGTTCAGGTCGGTCTCGAACTGGCGCAGCCACTGCCCGCGCGCGTCGATGCGGTAGGCCTGGGCCCACGCGCCGCGCCGCACGATCAGCAAGTCGCCATGCTCGGGATCGTCGGGATCGGTTTCGCCGCTCACGTCGAAGTGGATCGGAGCGAAGCCGTGCCGCGCGCAGGCCAGCTCGAACGCCGCGCGATCGACGAGCGGCAAATCGGTGTAGGTGTGAATGGTCATGACAGTGTCCGGCAAGGAGCCACAAGAGGACTCGTGGGGTCTGCATGAGTGCAAGATATACCCCCAAACACGCGAAAGCTGTGTGTCAGTTCACATTTATCGCGCGCATCCGCCATTCCCCGCGTAAATAGTCCGAAAAAAGCGAGTCCGAAAAAACGAGTCCAAAAAAAACGGGCCCCGGCGATGCGCCGGAGCCCGTTCTTGCGGTGCCTGGCTGGTTCGAGACCAGCCTGAAGCAATTACTGCTGCATGACCGACAGCTTGTTCGTCACCGACTTCACGCCTGCCACGCCTTGCGCGACCTGGCCTGCCTGGTCGATCTGACCCTGCGTCGGAACCGAGCCCGTCAGCGTGACGGCGCCCGAGCGCGAGCGCACAGTGATGTTCGACACGTCGAGGCCTTGTGCCTTCGACAGCGCCTTGCGAACCGTGTAGCCGAGCTTGCGGTCGACCTTCTTGGCCGACGGGGCCGGAGCCGCCGACGTCATGGCGGCCGCGCCGCTCGCCGAGGTGTCCTGGGCATACACGCTGCATGCGACCGTCACGCAGGCCACAGCGGCCAGAGTCTTCAGAATAGCGACCGATTTCATATTTTCTCCTTGTTACTATCGCGTTGTTGCTTCACACGTTGCTTCGCTCATGGCCCAAGCCACGTGGCGAAAATGGACCGCCTCTTGCTGGAGCCGGACGCGGTGCTGCGGCCCGCCCAGTCTGACGGCTTCGGTACGACACCCACGGGCAGGCATGCGAGCGCGTACGCGCGTCGAGACACTGCCATGGTCAGGACACGCTGCTGCGAGAGGCAAGGATTCGGTTGTGCGAAGCGACACGCCGGCGCCGCTGGCACACATAGCGACACTTTCACCGGTTGCCGTGAAGCTTCTTCGAGCTGCTTGAACAGCTTCTGGATAGTAACGGTCTAGTCACGGTCGATTTGCTCGACTCCGGCCGCCGCGCGCCTGAGCGCGCCGCAGCGACCCACAATTTAGCCTGGGCGGGGCCCGAGCGCAAAGTTTTTAGCGGCCGGCGCGGCGTGCGCGCCACGCCTCGCTTCATGGCGCTAGAGCCGCCATTCTCATGTAACATCGGCGGGCAGCGGGCAAACCGAGGCGCCGCACGACCCGAACCTCCCGAGGCCCACCACTCCCCGATGAAGTCCCCCTCCGGCCGCAAACCTCCTGTACGTCTCGTCGCGCGCTTCGTGGCGATTTCGTGGCGCGACCTGGCTGTCTCGTTCGGCCCCATCCTGCTGGTGAGCGTGGCGGCCATCTGGCTCGCCGTGCGGCTGATCCAGCCCGCGCCGCCCAGCACCCTGACGATGAGCGCGGGCCCCAAGGGCAGCACCTTCTGGAACGCCGCGCAGAAGTACAAGACGATCCTCGCGCGCAACAACATCACGCTCGACGTGCTCGAATCGGAAGGCTCGGCGCAAAATCTCGCGCGCCTGTCAGACCCGGCCTCGCATGTCGATGTCGCGTTCGTGCAGGACGGTCTCGCGACCAACAAGGTGCCGCAGGGACTGGTCTCGCTGGGCAGCGTGGCCTATGTGCCGCTCGCGGTCTTCTATCACGGGCCGCCGGTCACGCGCCTGTCGCAATTCGAGGGCGAGCGCCTCGCCATCGGCGCGGAAGGCAGCGGCACGCGCGAACTCGCGCTCGCGCTGCTCAAGGCCAACGGCATCGAACCGGGCGGCAAGACGCAACTGCTGCCGATGTCCGGCGACGACGCCGCGCACGCGCTGGTGGAGGGCAAGATCGACGTGGCGTTCCTGGCGGGAGACTCCGCCCAGCCGCCGGTCATGGGCCGCCTCATGCGCATGCCGGGCGTGCGCTTTTTCGACTTCGCCCAGGCCGACGCCTACGCGCGCCGCTTCCCGTATCTCACGGCCATCACGATCCCGATGGGCGCGTTCGACTTCGGGCGCAACCTGCCCGCCGCGCCGCTGCACTTCATCGCGCCAACCGCTGAACTGGTCGCGCGCGACTCGCTGCATCCCGCGCTCTCCGACCTGCTCGTCGAAGCGGCCAAGGAGGTGCATGGCCGCTCGACGCTGCTGCAGCGCGCGGGCGAATTTCCGGCGCCGCGCGCGCAGGATTTCCCGATCAGCGACGATGCCGCGCGCTACTACAAGTCGGGCAAGAGTTTCCTGTATCGCCTGCTGCCGTTCTGGCTCGCGAGCCTCGCCGACCGGCTGCTGGTCGTGCTGGTGCCGGTCATCGTGGTGCTGATTCCGGGGCTGCGTCTCGTGCCTGGCCTCTACGCCTGGCGGGTAAAATCGCGGATCTATCGCTGGTATGGCTCGCTGATTGCGCTGGAGCGCGCCGCGCTCGCCGACAACTCGCCCGACGAGCGCCGCTCGCTCATGCGCCAGCTCGACAAGATCGAGGAGTCGGTGAACGGCATGAAGATGCCGCTGGCGTATGCGGGGCAGTTTTACGTGCTGCGCGAACATATCGGCTTCGTGCGCGAGCGGCTGCTGGCCGTGCGCGAAAAGCTCGAAGCCAGAAGTGAGGACAGCGGCGAAAGCGGCGATGAAAACAGCGGCAAGGATGGGACAAACCCGGACGCCAGCGAACCGGCGATCCGCACGTAAGCAGGACAAGTGCGGCAGGTCATGATCGGCCGCACAAACGCAGCAGGACAAATGTTTCGAACCGTCACGTGCGGAAAGTCCCGAGGCAAAAAAGCAGCACGCGCAAACGAATACAGTCAATACTCGAACGACGGGCCGCCGGTGCGGCCCGCATGAGGCTCATCTCGGAGGAACAGCATGATCAGCGGCATCGACGCCAACCAGCCGGCCTGGTTCTACGACTTCGTGTCGCCGTTCTCGTATCTGCTGCTGGAGCAGTACGACAAGTGGCCAGGGTTCGACTTCGTGCCGACGCCGGTGCTGCTCAGCGACCTCTATCGCCATTGGGGCACGCCCTATGGCGGCGCGATTCCCGCCAAGCGCATCTTCACCTACCGCCACGCCCTCTTTCGCGCGGAACAGCTCGGCATTCCGCTGAAGATGCCGCCCGCGCATCCGTTCGACTCGGTCAAGCCGATGCTGCTGGCGATTGCGGCGGGCGGCGAGTTCGCCTGCGTGCGCGAGATTTTCCGCTTCATCTGGCGCGAAGGCCGCGACCCGTCGAGCGAGGAAGGCTTCGAGCAGCTGTGCGAGCGCGTGGGCATTGCGCACGGCGAAGCGCTGATCGAAGAAGAAGCGGTGCGCGCGCAACTGCGCCGCTACACCAACGACGCGATTTCGATGGGCGTGTTCGGCGTGCCGACTTTCTGGATGAACAAGCAGCTGTTCTGGGGCGAAGACGCGCTGCCGATGGTGCTCTATTGCGCCCGCACGCCCAACTGGCTCGACTCGCGCGAGGTCAAGCGCATCAGCACGCTGCCTTCGGGTTTGGCCAGCCCGGAAGCTGCCTGAAAGCCCGCGTCAAACCCGCTTGAATCAGGGCTGAATCCGGCCCGGTTCAGGGCTGATTCAGGGCCGGTTCCGCATCGGGCGAGCTCGCGGCGGCGCGCCTGATGGCCGCCATAGGGCGCGCCCTATGGCGGCGCGGCGCGCGGCGGCATAAGGTTATGCCTGAAGCCGTGCGCGCACGGCACGGCAGCCGCTCCCCACGCGGCTTTTCACGCCCGCTTCGCGCCGCACTGCACGCCGAATCCCCACACCTTTGCATTACATGGACGACACTGCCCTTTCCCTCGACATCTGGCTCGTGCGCGTGCTGCGCACGCTGCTGGTCGAGCGCAGCGTCACGCAGGCCGCGCTGCGGCTGAACCAGACCCAGCCGGCCATCAGCACGGCGCTGCGGCGGCTGCGCGAGATCCTCGGCGACCCGATTCTCGTGCGCGGCAAGGCCGGCATGGTGCCGACCGAATACGGCGAGTCGCTGCTCGCGCACGCCCAGCGCGTGCTGCGCGACGTGGATTTCGTCGCCACGCCGCACGGCGACTTCGACCCGGAGCGCTCCAGGCGCACCTTCCGTGTGGCCGCGCCCGACTATCTCAACGACTTCTTCATGCCGACGCTGATCGCTTGGTTCCGCGAAGCGGCGCCCGCAGCACGGCTGGAGATCCTGTCGCTGTCGCCCACGCTCGACCACTACGGCGCGCTGGAGGCCGGCGAGCTCGACATCGTGATCGGCAACTGGCCGAAGCCCGATGCGCGCTTCTCGCGCAGCGACCTGTTCACGGATCGCATCGTGTGCATGATGCGCGCCGATCACCCGCTCGCGCGCGGCCCGCTCACGCGCGAGGCCTATCTGGCGGCCGGGCATCTCGCGCCCACGCCTTATACGGGCGCCAACGCCAGCCCCATCGATATCGGCTTCGCGAAGGCCCGCGCGCACCGGCGCATCGTGGCGACGCTGCCCTACTTCGGGCTCGTGCCGCAGGTGCTGCTGCAATCGGATCTGATCTTCACCACGACGCGCCGTTTCGCCACGCACTACGCGGGCCTGCTGCCGATTGCCGTGGCGGAGCCGCCGTTCGCGTTTCCGCGCATCCGCTGCTATCAGATGTGGCACCCGCAGCCGGACAGGCCCAGCGACGTGCACTGGCTGCGCGACCTGATCGAAGGCGTGTCGGCGTCGTTGACCGTGCGCGGCGGCAAGCGTGCGAGCGGCGCAAGCAAGCGCGGGGCTTCGGGCACGCGCAGCAAGCCGGTTGTGCAGGCCGTTTCGGCTTCGGCATCGACGCAGGAAGAAGCCTGACGTCGTTCGCAACCGCGCCTATCGTTCGGATTGCAAACCAATCTTCACGCGAACGCTTTCGCGTTCATTTCGACACTTTCATTTTCCAGTCGGGATGGTTCGCGAGCGCGAGTTCGCCGTCGTCGCCCTTGACGACCGGGCTGCACCAGTCGGACACGTTCCTGCGCCATTGAACATGGCTGCAATACTTGCCGTCGTCGGAGATTTTCCAGGTGCCGGTGCCGGGCGACGAATAATGCTTCGATGACGTGAAGCCCGACGTCCAGACCGCTTCGACGCTGCCGTCATCGGCGTCTTTCCAGAGCGTGGTCGAGCCATCCGCGTAAGTAATCTGCACCTGTGCGCCTGGCATGAGCTGCTGGAGTTCGTCGTGCGTGAGCGGCGTGGTGCCGTCGGCGAAGGCCGTGGAGGAAGCGAGCGCCGCGATGGCGAACGCAAGGCTTGCGAGCGTGACTGTCATATTGAACCTCTTCTACGTCATGCAGCAGCACAAAACAAACTGGGCGGCCACGCAAAACGCATGGCCGCCCAGTTCATTGAAGCTGTTGCGAAGTCCAAAAGCAAATTGATGCGCTTGCTACATTGGCGTACGCATCGTTTTGCCAGCCTGCTCTTTTGTCCTCTTTCGAATCGATTACGCCTGCGCGAACGTCTCGCGATGCACTTCGTTCGGCAGCGCCAGGCGCATCTGCATCAACTGCGCGGCCACGGCCACGGCAATCGAAGACGGCGCCTTGTCCACGATCCCCTTCACGCCGATCGGGCAGGTGATCTCGCCCATGCGTTCGGCGGCCACACCGCGCTCGATCAGGCGGCGCTCGAACTTCACGCGCTTGGTCTGCGAACCGATCAGGCCAAACCACGCAAAATCGCGCCGCCGCATGATGCGCTCCGAGAGCTCGAAATCAAGCGCGTGGTTATGCGTCATCACGATGAAGTACGCGCCGGGCGGCGCTTCGTCGACGATGGCCGCGGGCGTGTCGGTCGCCTCGACCTGCACGTTCGCGGGCACCTCGTCGGGGAAGAGCTCGTCGCGCTCGTCGACCCACTGCACGACGCACGGCAGCATGCCGAGCAGCGTCACGAGCGCATGCCCCACGTGCCCCGCGCCGAACAGCACGACATGCATCGGCCCGTACTGCGGCACCGGCGTGCTGCGCCGGCCGATCACGACCCGGCCGTGGCTGTCGACATTCACGCAATGATTCGGATGACTACGCATATCGCGCTCCTCTCTCGCTCTCGTCGCCTTAACCGCGCGCCATCGTCCGTACCGCGCGCACGCCCTTGAGGATTTCCTCGGCGGTCGCGGGTGCGTTCATCGGCGGGTTGAAGCGGTAATCGGCCACGCTCGCCACGGCGTCGCGGATCGCGAAGAACACCGAGAACGGCAGCAGGAGCGGCGGCTCGCCCACGGCCTTCGAGCGATGGATGCTGTCCTCGGCGTTGCGGTTCTTGAACAGCTTCACGCTGAATTCCGGCGGCGTGTCGTTCACGGTCGGAATCTTGTAGGTGGACGGCGCGTGCGTCATCAGCTTGCCGTCCGGCTTCCACCAGAGTTCTTCCGTGGTGAGCCAGCCCATGCCCTGAATGAAGCCGCCTTCCACCTGCCCCACGTCGAGCGCCGGGTTCAGCGATGCGCCCACGTCATGCAGCGCGTCGGCGCGCAGCACGCGCATTTCGCCGGTCAGCGTGTCGATCACGACTTCGGAGACCGCCGCGCCATACGAGTAGTAGAAGAACGGCCGTCCGCGCAGCGTCGCTTGATCCCAGTAAAGCTTGGGCGTGGCATAGAAGCCGTCCGACCACAACTGCACGCGCGCGAGATAGGCCTTCTGCACCAGCGTGCCGAACGGCACGACTTCGTCGCCGACGATTGCGCAGTCATTCGCAAAACGCACGTCCGCTGCGTTGACCTTGCCCTTGCCCCAGGTCGTGGCCGCGAGCGATGCCAGGCGTTCGCGCAACTGGCGCGCGGCGTCCTGGGCGGCCTTGCCGTTCAGGTCGCTGCCCGTCGATGCCGCCGTCGCCGACGTGTTGGCCACCTTGCTGGTGTCCGTCGCCGTCACGCGCACGCGGCCAAACTCGATGCCGAGTTCATGCGCCACGACCTGCGCGACCTTGGTGTTGAGGCCCTGGCCCATCTCGGTGCCGCCGTGGTTCACGAGCACGGAGCCATCGGTATAGATATGCACCAGCGCGCCGGCCTGGTTGAAGTGCGTGACGTTGAATGCGATGCCGAACTTGCACGGCGTGATCGCAATGCCCTTCTTGAGCACCTCGTTGTTCGCGTTGAATTCGCGGATCGCTGCGCGGCGCGCGCGATAGCCGCTCGTCTCCACGAGTTCGTCCATCAACTCGTGAATCACGTTGTCTTCGATGGTCTGGCCGTAGGGCGTCTCGTTGTTCTCGGTCTTGCCGTAGAGATTGCGCTTGCGCACGTCGAGCGGATCGAGGCCGAGCGAGCGCGACACATCGTCCATGATGTATTCGATCGCGAACGCGCCTTGCGGGCCGCCGAAGCCACGGAACGCCGTGTTCGACTGCGTGTTGGTCTTGCCGCAGAAGCCCGAGATCGACACGTCGGGCAGCCAGTAGGCGTTGTCGAAGTGGCAGACCGCGCGCGTCATCACCGGGCCGGACAGGTCGGCCGAGAAGCCGCAACGCGACGTCATGTCGACGCTCACGCCTTCGATCGTGCCTTGATCGTCGTAGCCCACTTCATACGTGTAGTGGAAGTCGTGACGCTTGCCCGTGATCATCATGTCGTCGTCGCGGTCGGGACGCAGCTTCACGGGGCACAGCAGCTTCCACGCGGCCAGCGCCGCGCAGCACGCGAAAATGCCCGACTGCGATTCCTTGCCGCCGAAGCCGCCGCCCATGCGCCGGCATTCCACCAGCACGTTGTGCGAGGCCACGCCCAGCACGTGCGCGACCAGATGCTGCATTTCGCTCGGGTGCTGCGTCGAGCACCACACGTGCATGCCGTCGTCGTCCTTCGGCACGGCGTAGGCGATCTGCCCTTCCAGATAGAACTGCTCCTGGCCGCCCAGCAGCATCTCGCCTTCATGGCGATGCGCGGCGCGGGCGGCGCGCGTGGAGGCTTCGCCGCGCGCGAGCTTCATCGGCGGCAGCACCGACTGGTTCGCGGCGCGCGCCTGCTGCGCCGTGAGGATCGGCGGGAGTTCTTCGTACTGCACTTCGGCGCGGCGCGCGGCGAGGCGCGCGATATCGTGCGACGTCGCCACGACGATGAACATGGGCTGGCCCACGAACTGCACGATGCCGTCGGCCAGCACGGGATCGTCGTGGATGATCGGGCCGCAGTCGTTCACGCCGGGGATATCTTCGGCGGTCAACACGGCGACCACGCCCGGCGTCGCGCGCACTTTCGCGAGATTCATCGACACGATGCGCGCGTGCGGCTTTTGCGACAGCCCGAGCGCGGCGTGCAGCGTGCCCGCGACGGTCGGGATATCGTCGGTGTAGGTGGCGCGTCCGCTCACGTGCAGATGCGCGGATTCATGCGGG
Source organism: Paraburkholderia bannensis NBRC 103871 (assembly GCF_000685015.1). GTDB lineage: Bacteria > Pseudomonadota > Gammaproteobacteria > Burkholderiales > Burkholderiaceae > Paraburkholderia > Paraburkholderia bannensis. The sequence goes on from NZ_BAYA01000006.1 coordinate 294,347, forward strand.
CGCGAGACGTGCACCTGTGCGAAAGGTTCACGCGCCTTGGCTTCTTCCAGGAACGGTTCGGCTTGCTGGTTCATGGTTTCGTTCTCCGTAACTTTTTCCGTTTCCTGATGACTTAAGCGGTTTCCGCCGCCACGGCGCGCACATTGATCGCCTGCGGGGCGAGCGGATTGTGCGGACGGGTCTCCAGCCAGAAACGGTAAAGCGTGTTCTTCGCGGCTTCGAGTCGATAGTCGCTGGTCGCGCGCATGTCCGAAAGCGGCGCGTAGTCGTTGCCCATCGCGATCATCGCGGCCTGCGCCGTGGCTTCGTGCCATTGCGCGTCGGCAAGCACGGCTTCGGTGTGGGTCGCGCGCTTCGGCGTGGCAGCCATGCCGCCGAAGGCGATGCGCGGCTCGCGAACCGTGTCGCCATCGGCGATGAAGGCGAACGCGGCGCACACGGCCGAAATATCCGAGTCGAAACGCTTGGACACCTTGTAGGTGCGGAACTTCAGGTTCGCACGCGCGCCGGTGCGCGTCGGCACTTTCAGCGCGAGCACGAATTCGTGCTCGGCCATGTCTTTCTTCTGGTACGCCAGATAGAGGTCTTCGAGCGGCATCTCGCGTTCGACGTCGCCGCCGCGCAGCACCACGCGTGCGCCCAGCGCGATCAGGCCCGGCATCGAGTCGCCGATCGGCGAGCCGTTCGCCACGTTGCCGCCGATGGTGCCCGCGTTGCGGATCGGCAGCGAGGCGAAACGCAGCCACATTTCTTCCAGCTCGGGATAGTGCTTCGCCAGTTCCGCATACGCGCGCTCGACGCTCACGGCCGCGCCGATTTCGATGAACGCGTCGCTCACGGCGATCTCGCGCATCGCGTCGATCTGGCCGACGTAGACGACGTTGCCCAGCTCGCGCATCTGCTTGGTGACCCACAGGCCGATATCGGTGCTGCCCGCGAGAATGCGCGTGTCCGGGCGCGCTTCCTTGATCGCGGCGAGCGCATCCACGGTGCGCGGCGCGTCGTATTGCTGGCCCTTGTGCTCGTAATGGAAGGTGTCCTTGCGCTCGATCGTCGCGAGCGTGTTGCTCAGCGCCTTCACGTCGATGGGCGCCTTCGGCCCTTCGAGCTTGAACATCTGCTCGGCGGAATCCAGGATCGGGCGATAGCCGGTGCAGCGGCACAGGTTGCCGGTGAGCGCGTTGGCGATGTCGTCGCGCGACGGCGTGCTGCAGGCGCTCTTGCCTGCGCAGCCGCCGGGCGCGCCAGCGTGCTCGTGACCATGCTTTTCATAGAGCGCCCACATCGACATCACGAAACCCGGCGTGCAGAAACCGCACTGCGAGCCGTGGCAATCGACCATCGCCTGCTGCACGGGATGCAGCGAGCCGTCGGGCTGGCGCAGGTCTTCGACGGTGAACAGCGCTTTGCCGTCGAGCGTCGGCAGGAACTGGATGCAGGCGTTGACGGCCTTGAAGCTCACGCCGCCTTCGGCATTGCGCTCGCCGACCACGACCGTGCACGCGCCGCAGTCGCCTTCGGCACAGCCCTCCTTGGTGCCGGTGCAGCGCGCATCTTCGCGCAGATACTGGAGAACGCTGCGGGTGACGCCCGCGTCGCTGACTTCGCGAATCGCGTTGCGGTGATAGAAGCGGATCGGCTCACTCATGATGTCTGTCTCGTCGTGTTTCTGCGGCGCGCGGGAGGCGGATTGCGGAGCGTCCCGAGGTGCCCAAAGCGCGCGCCGCGCATTCTTTCAGTGGACGGTTCGAAAACTATCACCGCCAATATTGAGATCCCATAGCAGCAAGTACATGGGGGATATATCGTCGCGGCGATAAATCGGCGCTTCGTCGTGGTGCGGCGCTTATAGCGCAATGGCCGATTTGCGCTCATATCATTGATTTTCTTGCGAATACGCCATCGAATGCGCCCTGATCGTGCACCATAAAGCGGCAGCCCGTCTTTCTTTAAGCGTAGTTCATGCCCGCTGCGCTTCAATTCCGACCAACCCGCGCCCAACTCCGGCTATTTCCGCTCACGCGGATGTCCCTCTGTTGACACGCCGGTTATGTGCCGGCTGCGCGCAATATGCGTCGGCAGTGCGCGAAAAAACCGTGGGATACGCCCAACGCCCAGCCTTTTCAACGTCTGCATAAGAACCGGTTCCATGGGACAATCTGACCTTTCCCGCCGTTATCTATCCGCGTTTTCCCCATGTCCGCTGATTCAGCGCTCCCGCGCTCCGGGTTGTCGACGACCATGCAGATCATTCCGGTCGTCTTTTTCACCTTCATCTGCTACCTGACCATCGGCATTCCGCTGGCCGTGCTGCCGGGCTACGTGCACAACGACCTCGGTTTCAGCACCGTCGTCGCGGGCGCGGCGATCAGCGTGCAATACATCGCGACGCTCTGCTCGCGGGCGCTGGCCGGACGTTCGGCGGACACGCTCGGGCCGAAGAAGACCGTCAGCATCGGCCTGACGATCTGCGGCGCAAGCGGCGTCATGCTGCTGCTCGCCACGCTCGTCGATCACTGGCCCGGCCTCTCGCTCACGCTGCTGATCGCGAGCCGCCTGCTGCTCGGCTGCGGCGAAAGCCTGTGCGGCACCGGCGCGATCCTCTGGGGCATTGGCCGCGTGGGCACCGCGCACAACGCCAAGGTGATTTCGTGGAACGGCATCGCCACCTATGGCGCGCTGGCGCTGGGCGCGCCGGTCGGCGTGGAAATGGCGCATTACCTGGGCTACTGGATGCTGGGCGTGTCGGTGATCGCGCTCGCGGCGCTGGGCTTCTGGCTCGCACGCCCGATCGCGCCGGTGCCGCTCGTGCACGGCGAGCGCATGTCGTATCGCAGCGTGGTCAAGCGCGTGCTGCCGCATGGCCTGGGACTCGCGCTCGGCTCGGCGGGCTTTGGCTCGATCGCCACCTTCATCACGCTGTTCTACGCGGCGCGCCACTGGCCCAACGCGGCGTTTTCGCTGACGGTGTTCGGCCTGATGTTCATTGGCGCGCGTCTGCTGTTCGCCAACACGATCAAGACCTTTGGCGGCTTCCGCGTGGCAATTGCCTCGTTCTCGTGCGAGTGTGTCGGCCTGCTGCTGCTGTGGCTGTCGCCCACGCCGCACGTTGCGCTGCTCGGTGCGGCGCTCACGGGCTTCGGCTTCGCGCTGGTGTTCCCGGCGCTGGGCGTCGAAGCGGTCGGCCTCGTGCCCGCCGCAAGCCGTGGGGCGGCGCTGTCGGCGTACTCGGTGTTCCTCGACCTGTCGCTTGGCATCACCGGGCCGCTGGCCGGTTATGTGGCGAACGTGTTCGGCTACGGCTCGGTGTTCCTGTTCGCCGCCATCGCCGCCGCGGCAGCCGTGGCGCTGTCCGTCTCGCTGCATCGCAAGAGCGTGCGCGAAGCGGCGCTCGCCCAGCCGGTCACATCGGACGCGCAATAACGCTCAGCGCCATTCCCGCACCATAAAAAAACCGCACCGGGCAGCCAGCCCGATGCGGTTTTTTTGCGCCTGGCGACGCGCGAAAGCGCCGCCACACGTCTATCGCCCTGCCTTACTTCTTCACGGCGCTCGGGTCGAGCTTCTTGCCCGTTTCCTCGTTGTAGCGGTGCACGTACTCCTCGCTGAGCTTGCGCATCGCGCGGCCGATCTTGCGGTAATCCGATTCGTTCAGGTTCGCGAGCGACACGCGGCCCGACGGATGCGCCGTGCCGAAGCCCTTGCCCGGCAGCAGCACGACGCGCGCCTCCGCCGCCAGACGGAACAGCAGCTCGTTCGGCTGCACCTGCTTGAGCAGCCAGTCGACGAACTCGCGGCCAAAGCGCTTCTCGCCCAGGAACTCCATGTCGATGATCGTGTAGTAATCGACCTGGTTCGGATCGGCCTCGTCGATGGCAATGCCCATCTCTTCGAAGAGCGCGCGCTTGCGGCTGCGGATCAGGCGCTTGAGTGCGTTCTTGTAGGCGTCCGGCGTGTCCATCAGCGAGAACAGCGAGAACAGCACCATCTGCACCTGCTGCGGCGTCGACAGACCGGCCGTGTGGTTGAGCGCGACGGTGCGGCTGTCGGCCACCAGACGGTCGATGAACTTGAGCTGGTCAGGCTCGGTCGTGATCGACTCGTAGCGCTTGTGCAGGATCTTCTTCTCTTCCTTGGGCAGCTTCGCGAGCGTGGCGTCCAGCACGTTGTCGCGATGCGTCGCGATCGCGCCCAGGCGCCAGCCCGTCGCACCGAAGTACTTCGAGTAGGAGTACACGAGAATCGTGTTCTTCGGCGCGAGCGCAAAGAGCGAGACGAAGTTGTCGGCGAAAGTGCCGTACACGTCGTCGGTCAGCAGGATCAGGTCGGGGCGTTCCTTGATGATCTCCGCGATGTATTCGAGGCTTTCGTCGTCGATCTTCACCGACGGCGGGTTGCTCGGATTCACGAGGAAGAACGCCTTCACCTTCGGGTCGCGCAGCTTGTCGAGTTCCTTCTTCGAGTACTGCCAGTTGTTCTCGACCGTCGCATCCAGGTGCACGACGTTGAGCTGGTAGTCGTTGAGTTCGGGGATCTCGATGTAGGGCGTGAAGATCGGCATGCCCAGCGCGATGGTGTCGCCCGCCTTGATCAGGAAGTTCTCGCGCATCGTGTTGAAGATGTACGTCATGGCCGCGGTGCCGCCTTCGACCGCGAACACGTCGAACTCGCCGACAAACGGATGCTTGCCGATCATCTCGCGGCGCAGGTACTGCCCGACGATGATTTCCGACAGCTTGAGCATGCGGTCAGGTACCGGGTAGTTGCAGGCCAGGATGCCTTCGCACATTTCGTAGAGGAAGTCGCCCGCCGACAGCCCGAGCTGGTCGCGCACATACGACACCGCGCCGCCGATGAAGTCGATGCCGGGCTGGCCCTTGTTCTCGCGCAGGAACTGGTCGAAGCGCTCGACGATGCCGTCGCGCTGCGGGAAGCCGCCCACGCCTTCGGGCATGTAGGAGAACGAGCGTTCCGATTCGCGCATCGCGAACAGGCCCAGTTGCCAGAAGCCGTGGCGCGGAATCGTCGCGAGGAAGTTGGGGTTGCCGCGCCCGGCGTTGAGCATGGCGAGATTGGCCGGGCGCTCGGTGGCGCCGCCGCCCGCGGCCTTGATGAGTTCGTCCTTGAGCTCGAACGGGCTCAGTGCGTCGATGCCCGACTTTTCCTTCGAACCGTTACCGTTGCCTTTACCTTTTGCCATGATGCTCTCCAGTGGAAGACATTGAGCGTGCCGCCGCTTTTGCGCGCATTGCACTCATTGCGCGACGGCACGCGATTCGACCCGCGTCTTGTTCAAGACTTGTTCAATTCAGGCAAGCCGTCGCGCGTTCAAACGACGCGCGCGGCCCGCATCGACTTCATTGCCTTGACTCACCTCATGCCAGCCCGACCACGAGCGGCCCAAGCAGCGTGAGCAGCACGTTCGCGATCGCGTAGGTGATGGCGAACGGCACGGTCGGCACGGCGCTCTCGGCCTTGTCGAGAATGCCGCCGAAAGCCGGGTTCGCACTGCGCGAGCCGGACAGCGCGCCCGCGAGAATCGCCGCGTTGTTGTACTTGAGCACGTAGCGGCCAAACAGCATCGTGAGGATCAGCGGCACGATGGTCACCACCACGCCGAGCAGGAAGATCGTGATGCCGCTCTGCTTGATCGTCACCACGGCCTGCAGCCCCGAATTCAGCCCCACCACCGCCACGAACGCCGCAAGCCCGAAGTCCTTGAGCAGTTGCGAGGCGGCCGGCGGCATCACGCCGTACATCGGATGCTTGCCCCGCATCCAGCCGAACACCAGGCCCGCCAGCAGGCAGCCGCCGCCCGAGCCCAGCGTGAGCGGAATGCCCGCCACGTTCACGACGATCAGGCCGACCAGCAGGCCCAGCACGAGACCCACGCCCATGTAGATGAAGTCGGTCTTGTTGCTCCAGGCAAGCTCGTAACCGGCTTCCTGCACGGCGCGCTTGGTGTCGGTGGCCGTGCCGTAGATCGTGATGACGTCGCCGTGTTCGAGCTGCGTCTGCGGCAGCACCGGCACCGGCTGGCCCGCGCGCTCGATCTTCTCGATATAGACGCCGTGGCGCATGTCGTGATCGACGTTCTTGCGGACTTCGGCGATCGTCGTGTGGTTCATGCCCTTCTTCGTGAAGACGAGCTGGCGCGTCTGCAGCACGAGGCTCATGCCGCCCGAATCCGGCACCTCGGGCCCGATCAGCGCGCCCACTTCGACCATCTGCTCGCGGCGACCCACGACCAGCACGAGGTCGTCGCGGCTGAGCACGAAATCCGGCGTCGAATCGACGATCTTGCCCGCGCGGCGGATCTTCTCGATGGCGACGAAATCGTTCTCCGCCGATTCGAGCTGCTTGACCGTCTTGCCCGCGGCGGCTTCGACGCGGAACACGCGCCCGAACAGTTCCGGCAGCGCCGTCACCTGGCCCGGCCCCGACGACCCGCCGCCGCCCGCCATTTCGCGCTCGGCGTCCTGCGAGGCGTCCTTGAGGCTGCGGCCCATGAACTTCGGCAGGATGTTCACGCAGACGATGATCGCGCCGAGCGAACCGAACACATAGGTCACCGCATAGCCGATCGCGACGTCGGCCTGCATCGCCTTGACCTGATCGGCGGGCAGACCCAGCCGCGCGATGGCGTCGCCCGCCGTGCCGATGATGGCCGACTGCGTCATGCCGCCCGCGGCGAGACCGGCAGCGAGGCCCTTGTTGAGGTGGAACAGCTTCGCGCACACCAGCACCGTGAAGAGGCCCGCGAGCGCCATGAACACGGCCATGGCGATTTCGCGCAGCGTCTTGCGGTTCAGCGAGTTGAAGAAGCCCGGCCCCGAGTCGTAGCCCACGGCGTAGATGAAGACGGCGAACATCACCGATTTCACGCCGTTATCGATCGTCACGCCCACCTGGCTGACCACGACCGCGGCGAGCAGCGACCCGCCCACGCCGCCTAGCTGAAACTTCCCGAAGTTGATCTGGCCGATCCAGTAACCGACGGCCAGCGAGAGAAACAAGGCGATTTCAGGGGATTTGTGAAAGATGTCATGTAGCCATTCCATCGTGCCCTCGCATGGGTAGGTGTGTGATGCTCTGTTGCCGCCGCATGAGAACGACCGCGCGGGCGTGTGCCAGCGTCAGCCGAACTTCGTCGCGAGCCCGACCACCACGGGCCCCATGAGCGGCAACAAGATATTCGACAGCGCGTAAGTGATCGTGTAACCGATCACCGGCGTCGAATTGCCGGTGACGCCGACGAGCGCACTGATCGCCGGCGTGCTGCACTGCTGACCTGCAATCGCGCCGAGCAGCATCGGCGCTTCGAGCTTGAGAAACATGCGCCCGATCCAGAGAGAGAGAAGGCCCGGAATCAGCACCATCAGGATGCCGGCGAGCGGCAGCGCGAGACCGTATTCGCGCACGAGCTTGATGGCGTCCGGGCCGGCCGACAGCCCCACGGCCGCGATGAACGTGGCGAGGCCGAAGTCCTTGAGCACCTGCGCCGCCGCCGATGGCAGCGAGCCGACCACGGGAAAATGCGAGCGCAACCAGCCGAAGAACAGGCCCGAGAGCAGGCAGCCGCCGCCCGTGCCGAGCACGAGCGCTACGCCCCCTACATTGACGCCCAGGCGCCCGATCATCATGCCGACCAGCACGCCGAGCCCCAGGTACACGAAATCGGTTTTCTGGGTCTGCTGGATCACGTAACCCAGACGCTTCGCGCCGCGCGCGACGTCGGAGGGCGCGCCGACCAGCGTGAGCACGTCGCCGCGATGCACGACCGTGCCGGGCAGCGCGGGCACCGTGGTGTCGAGCCGCGTGATCGCGCCCACATAGATGCCGCGCGCGTCCTCGGGCGAAGCGCGCTCGCGCAGCTGGGCAAGCGTGAGGCCATTGGCTTCGCGGCGCGTGAGCATCACGTCAACGCGCTGCGCGAGCAGCTTCGTGAAGGCCTCGCCGGAGACTTCGGCGCCGAGCAGCGCGGATGCTTCGACAATCGATTCGCGCCGTCCCGCGATCATCACCACATCGCCCGCTTGCAGCACGAACTGCGCATCGGCGACGAGCTGGCGTTTTTCGCGCAGCACGCGCTCGATCGTCACGTTGTTGCCGAAGCGCGCCTCGAAGGCGGCGACCTGGGTGCCCGCGGCCGGCCCCACTTCGAAGGTGCGGCCCACGAGCGCGGGCAGCGCGAGCCGCTGGCCCTCGTCGAGCACGCCGTCGCCGCCGAGCTTGCGAAAGAGGCGCGCGGCTTCCTCGCGCAGGTTCACGCGCATGATGAGCGGCGCAACCTGGCTCGTGAACAGCACGATGGTGATGAGGCCAAAGAGGTAGCTCACGCTATAGGCCGTGACGATATGCGCCTGCATCGTGCTGACCTGGGCGTCGGACAGCCCCAGCTTCGCGATCGCTTCAGACGCCGTGCCGATCACTGCGGATTCGGTGGCCGCGCCCGCCAGCAGCCCGGCGGCGGTGCCCGCGTCGAGTTTCATCAGGACGACTGCAATCATCACGAGCGTCATGACGGAGACGATCTCGACAATCGACAGCAGTCCGTAACGCCAGCCGCGCCCAACGTTTGCGAAGAACTGCGGGCCGCCCGTGAAGCCGAGCGCGAAGATGAATAGTGCGAACGCCACGTTCTTGAGATCGGGGGCGATGCGCGCGCCCGTCTGGCCGAGTACGAGCGCAACAATCAGCGTGCCGCATACGCCGCCAAGCGATATCGGGCCGAAGCGAATTGAACCAATTAGATAACCGAGCGCAAGGCTCACGAACAGGGCAATCTCGGGTTGCGACTTCAGCAATTCGACGATCATGTCTGGTCTGCCGATTTACGTATTTTCTTCCCAAAAGCGCTTAAAAGAGCATGCGTACGGCATGCACGCCTTTAACCTTGCGCCCGCCGTTTATTTGCGCAATGCGCAATAAAAGCCCAAATCAATCCTTATCCGCCGTTTATGTTAAAAATGTGAAGCCGCCCTGCACCCCACAAAGACAAAGCACGACGACAAAGGATTGAAAACAACCGTATTCAGCGGGACAAAATAGCAGACTGCGAAAAACACTGTCGCGAGTGTGTGCAACGGCCAAATGAAAAGTCTTTTCCCGGCCGCATGTGCGTAAATTCAATCCATTTCCGGCAGCATTTTGTGTGATCTGGAAATCGTGGCATGACGCGGCAAATCGACTCTCACAATTCCCGTGCCAGTTGTTGCTGGATTTTTTAACAGGCAGGAAACAGCCCGACCGTTTGAGATAAATATTGTAATTCCCAACGACTGTCAATATTATTTTCGTGCACGATCGCTGTCCGCTCATCGGGATTCCGCGTTACATTGGATCCCCGGCTTTAGCCGCTTAAAGTCCGTGTAACGCCCATTCAACCGGCACACGCACCAGCATACGAGGCGAAATCGATGAACCAGATACACGCCATGCGCGTCTTCGTCAGGGTTGCGGAGTCGCAGAGCTTTCGCCGCGCCGCCCAGCAACTCGATGTCTCGAATGCGCTCGTCACCCGCTCGATCGCGATGCTCGAAGCGCACCTGCATACGCGCCTCATCAATCGCACCACGCGCAATCTTTCGCTGACCGAAGCAGGTCTGCGCTACCTCGAAGGTTGCAAGAGCGTGCTTGAAGAACTCGATCACCTGGAAGATTCGCTCGCCCACACCGAGCGCGAGCCCAGCGGCACGCTGCGCGTGATGGCGGCGGGCGCGCTGTCGCTCGCCACGCTCACGCCGCTCATCGACGGCTTTCGCCGGCTGTATCCGCGCGTGAACGTGCGCCTCACGCTGGCCGAAAAGCACACCGAGTTGCTCGAAGACGGCTTCGATGTGGGCATCGTCGCGGCGTGCGCCACGCGCGCCGGCGATTTCGTCGAACATGCGCTGGGCACCACGGCGTTCGTGCCCTGCGCTTCGCCGGCCTGGCTTGCCGAACATGGTGAACCGCTCACGCCCGAACAACTGGAACAGCACGCAGCCGTGACGCTGCCGCCCGAGGAGCGCAGCGTGAGCTGGCTGTTCGCGCGGCCCGGCGAGAGCGCGCAGCAGGTCACGCTGCAGCCCGGCTATGCGGTCAACAACATGCTGATGGTGCGGCTTGCGGCGCTCGCGGGCATGGGCGTGGCGGTCGTGCCCGCACCGCTGGTCGCCGACGACCTGGCTGCAGGCACGCTCGTGCGCCTGTTGCCCAGCTATGAGATCGAGGACGCGCAGGCCAGCATGGCCATCGTCTATCCGCGCCGCCAGTACCTGCCTGCGAAGACGCTGCGCTTCGTCGATTACACCATCGAGCACTTTCAGCAGGCCTGCGAAGAAAAACCGGCGCCGCTCGCGCGACATACCGCACGGGCCGCCGACGCGCCCATGCTCATGCACAGCTAGCCTGGCAAGGTCGCACCGGCGCTTTCGCACCAGGGCGCGCGAGCGCCCTTTTTCTCGCATCGGGGCGCGCAAGCGCCCTTTTCCTTGTCGACGCTCAGTCGCAAGTCGACCGGCGCTCAGCGTGCGTGCGACAACGCATCGTCCTGCGCATTGTCCACGCCCACCGCGCCGCACAGTTCGCGCAGCAGCGGCGCTTCGCGCTCGTGCACCTCCACCGGCAGCCAGATCGCCCCGGCCCACGCCAGGTAGCGCGCGCGATGCTGGCCGTTGCGAAACGCCACCACGCCCACGTGCGCCACGCCAAGCCAACCGGCCAGGCCACCCGCGCGCCGCTTCGTGATCGTCACATAAGGCATTTGGGGCACGCGCTCGTTGCGCGGATCGAGGAACTCGCGGATGCCGCGCACCTTGCCCACGTGCCAGTCGTCGACGGGCTTGAGCACGTAATCGGTATCGTCGCGGTTCGCGCAAAGCAGCAGCTTGTGGAGATCGACGAGCACCACTTCGTGGCGCGTGCCGTCGGTCGTGAAGACGCGCTTGAAGCGCACATGGTCGAAGGCTTGATGATCTGGCAATGGCACGACCCAGACCGGGCCGCTTGCCGTCTGCAATGACGGCGATGGAATCGAAGGCATCTCGGGGGGCGTGGACATGGACGTCTTCGGCATGCAGGTAATGCGGCTCTCGCAGGGAGGAAAAGCGGCCTAAGCTACGAGGGATTCGTGACTATTTCGTGACCTATGCCGCGTGAATGCACGCAGTGTGGGTTCATCCGGGAAGCCGCTAATGGACACTCAAGACGCCGCCAGTGACGACACCTCCTGCGACCAGCGTATCGAAACATTCGGCCCACATGTACGCATCGAATCGCGCGGCCATGTTGCAACCGTCGTGCTCGACCGCCCCGCGCAACGCAATGCAATCGACCGCGCCGTCGCCGATGCGCTCGCCGCCGCCTTTACACGTTTCGAATCGAATCCGCACTGGCGTGCAGGCGTGCTGTTCGGCGCAGGCGGCACCTTCTGCGCGGGCGCCGATCTCGGCGCACTCAACGACGATGCGCGCCGCAACGAAGTCCACGCCGACGGCAGCGGCCCCGGCCCGCTCGGCCCGACCCGCATGCTGCTGAACAAGCCTGTGATTGCGGCCGTTTCAGGATACGCCGTGGCAGGAGGCCTGGAACTCGCGTTGTTCTGCGATCTGCGGGTCATCGAACAAAACGCCGTACTGGGCGTGTTCTGTCGCCGCGTGGGCGTGCCGCTGATCGATGGCGGCACGGTGCGCCTGCCGCGCCTGATCGGCCTGTCGCGCGCGCTCGACCTGATCCTCACGGGACGCGCCGTGGATGCGCAGGAAGCGTTGTCGTTCGGCCTGGCGAACCGCGTGGTGCCGCCCGGCGCCGCGCGTGCCGAAGCCGAAGCGCTGGCCGCACGACTCGCGGCCTTTCCGCAGGCGGCGCTGCTCGCGGATCGCCGCTCGGCGCTGGAAAACAGCGAGCTTGCCGACCTGGCGCAAGCCCTGCGCCGCGAAGGCGCGGGCGGCTATCGCGCGGTGCTCGACGAAGGTCTCGCGATGGCCGCGCGTTTCGCGTCGGGCGCGGGCCGTCACGGCACATCGTTCGACGATTGATGCGGATTGGCTTGAACGCGGCGGCGCGAGCCGCTAGATTAAATCAGACAGACCTCGCGTATCTGTGCGCGTGCGTGGCAGCGTGAACGCATGCAATAACTGCGCTACCGAAGCAACAACAACGCCCGCGCCGCCCGCCCCAACTTGCCCCTTCGCACCCTGCGCAAGCGTTGCGCAATCCGCACCACGAAGGGTTCTCCCCCGGACAAGACGCCGCCGCGCGCGCAACCCATGATGCCGCATCAGGGGATCTTCCATGCCGACGGATCGAATCATCCGATTCGCGGACTTCGAACTCGACGTCGAGCGCTACCAGCTCCGCCGCGCCGGTGAGCAAGTCCGGCTCGAACGCCTGCCGATGGATCTGTTGATCCTGCTCGCGTCGCGTCACGGCGAGCTGATCTCGCGCGCCGATATCGTCGAACGCCTCTGGCACGGCAACCCCTATCGCGACACCGAAAACGGCATCAACACCGCGATCCGCAAGATCCGCATCGCACTCGCCGACGATCCGCTCAAGCCGCGTCATCTCGTGACCGTGAAGGGCAAGGGCTATCGGTTCGACGGTGCAGATTTCGCGAGCCTCGCAACCGCCGACGCCATCGACGCGCCGCGCGCGCATCGTGCGGTGCGCGTGCTCGTGCTGCCGTTTGCAAACCTCACCGACGACGCGCATCAGGAACACCTGTGCAGCGCGCTCGCCGATGAAATCTCGGCGACGCTCGGCGCACTCGGCGCGGAACGTCTGCGCCTGATTGCGCGCACCACCGCAGCGCGTTATCGCGACACCGCCAAAAGCATTGGCGAGATCGCGCGCGAGCTCAAGCTCGACTATGTGCTCGAAGGTTCGCTCTCGCGCGAAGGGCCGCGCGCGCGCATCCTCACGCGCCTGATCCGCTGCGCCGATGAAGTGCAGATCTGGAGCCGCGCGCACGAGCCGGTCTCGCCAGGCGCGCTCGACATCCTCAAGGAGGCCGCCGCCGCGCTCGCGCAGGATCTTGCGACGACGCTCTCGGAGCAGCAGCGCTCGCTGCTCGCGCGGCGCCTGCCGGTCGATCCCGCCGCGCACGACGCCTATGTGCGCGGGCGCTACTTCTGGTATCGGCGCGTGCATTTCGATGCGTCGTTCTGCGCGCATCACAGCATCGACGGCGAGGACTTCGCGCGCAGCCGCGCCTATTTCGAAACCGCGCTCGAACACGATCCGAACTACGCGCTGGGCTACGCCGGTCTGTCGAACTACTACGGCGCGGCGGTCGTGCACGGCATGTTCTCGCCCGACGACGGCTGGCCGATTGCGCGCGCGCTCGCGCATAACGCGCTCGAACTCGACCCCGATCTGCCAGAGGCGCACCACGCGCTCGCGGCCGTGCGCTACTTCTTCGAATGGGACTGGGCACGCGCCGAAGCCGGCTTCAAGGAGGCGCTGCGGCGCAACCCGAGCTATCCGGAGGCGCACCGGCTCTATGCGCGACTGCTGATGTCGGCGGGCCGGCGCGCCGAGGGCGAAGTCGAAATGGCGCGCGCCGAACACATCGATCCGCTGGCGTTTCAGGGCTCGCGCGCCTTCGGCATGATTCTCGCGGGACGCCACGAGGAGGTGGTGAGCGACTATCTTGCGCCGGGCCACATGGAGTATTCGCCGCTCGCGTACCAGTTGCTTGCGACGGCCTTCGAGGTGAAGCGGCTCCACGCGCAGGCCGTCGATGCGACGGTCGAGGCGCTCGTGCGCTGCAATCTGCACGCGCGCGCAGCGACGATCCGCGCGCAATGGGAAGCGGGCGGCTACGACGCGGTGCTGCGCTGGTATCGCGACGATCTGCTGGCCAGGCGGCGCAGCCAGTACACCTCGCCGCTACTGATCGCCGAAATCTACGCGCGCCTTGGCCAGCCCGACGAGATGTTCCACTGGCTCGATGCAGCGCTCGCCGAGCGCAGTTCGCGCCTGTGCGAGCTGCGCGTGAATCCGTGGTTTCAGCCCTATCGCCCGGGCGGGCGCATGAGAAGAATCGAACAGCTGGTTGGCGAGGGCCGGACGCAGTAACCGGGCTGCGTACCGGCCCCTGGATAGACGTTCTGCCTGCGGCTCGTCCTAGTTGCCGTGATAGATGTCGTTGTTCAGTCGATCGCGTTCACCCGATTTTTCCGAACGCACCAGGTCCTGATAGACCTGCGCGTGCGTGAGCGCCATCGGCGCGCCCGAGGCGCTGTTGGTCATGGGCGTGCCGCCCACGTCCTGCGAAGCCGAAGGGGCGCCCTGCGACGGATCGGACGACGAATCGGCCAGCGCGAGTCCTGCGAACAAGGCGGCCGAGCAGGCCACCGCGATGCGTACGGTATTCAGCGTGTTCATGTCATCGCTCCAGGAGAAGAAAGCGCATGCGAGGCGGCCGCCATGCGCGGTGCGGACGAAACGGGCCTGTCGTGGGAGCTGGGTGAAAGTGTGCGGGGACGCTGTTGAAACCTGGGCGGGTCTGCGGCCGCCTCCCCGAAAAGCGCATCGGCCACGGCGGCGGACGCAGGCGGGTTCGTGGACGCATGGTGCGGCCCGCGCCCGCCGCGCGCCATGGACGTAACCTGAAGAAATCGTCAAGGCAACCGGCAGACGGGCGGTGTTGCGTAAGAAGAACGCAAGAAAAGGGTGTCGCATGCGCCAAGGCGCATTTCAGTACAATTCCGGGTTGACTCCTGTGCCGCGCCTGCAACACGCCTGCGCGTGCGGGATCCAGCCCCCGATCTAGTCTGATCACGCCAGCCACACAGCCATGCCACTGCCCCTCCTCGCCCTTGCCGTCGCCGCGTTTGGTATCGGTACCACCGAATTCGTCATCATGGGCCTGCTGCCCGATGTCGCGCGCGACCTCAGCGTGTCGATTCCGGCGGCGGGGATGCTGGTGTCGGCCTATGCGCTGGGCGTGACGATCGGCGCGCCCATCGTCGCCATCGCCATTGCCAACGTGCCGCGCAAGGCGGCGCTCATGCGCCTGATCGGCATCTTCATCGTCGGCAACCTGCTATGCGCGCTCGCGCCCAACTATTCGATCCTGATGGCCGCGCGCATCGTCACGGCGTTCTGCCATGGCGCGTTCTTCGGCATCGGCTCGGTCGTGGCGGCGGGGCTCGTCGCGCCCAACCGGCGCGCCCAGGCGATCGCGCTGATGTTCACGGGCCTCACGCTCGCCAACGTGCTGGGCGTGCCGCTGGGCACCGCGCTCGGCCAGCTGGCCGGCTGGCGCACGACCTTCTGGGCCGTGACCGGCATTGGCCTGCTTGCCGCGCTGGCGTTGCAGGTCTGCCTGCCGAAGCACATCGAAATGCAGAAGGCGAGCCTCGTGCACGAATTCAGCGTGCTCAAGAACCCGCAGGTGCTGATGGTGCTGGGCATCAGCGTGCTGGCGTCGGCGAGTTTGTTCTCGGTGTTCACCTACATCACGCCGATCCTCGAAGACGTCACCGGCTTCTCGCCGCACGAAGTCACCTTCGTGCTGCTGCTGTTCGGCCTCGGCCTGACGGTGGGCAGCACGCTGGGCGGCAAGCTCGCGGACTGGAAGCTGATGCGCTCGCTGCTCGTGTTCCTCGCGATGATCGGCGTGGTGCTCGCGGTGTTCTCGGCGACCATGCACGACCCGATCATGGCCAGCGCGACGATCTTCGTCTGGGGCATCCTGGCGTTCGCCATCGTGCCGCCGCTGCAGATGCTGATCGTGAACCGCGCGAGCGAAGCGCCTAACCTGGCCTCGACGCTCAATCAGGGCGCGTTCAATCTCGGCAACGCGGGCGGCGCGTGGATCGGCGGCGTGGCGATCGGCTCGGGCGCCGCGCTCACGACGCTGCCGTGGGTCGGCCTGCTGATGGCGCTGGCCGCGCTTGGCCTCACGTTCGTGTCGGCACAGCTCGACCGGCGCGCGCGCCGCCGCACGGCGCCGGCTGGCCCGACCTCGGCGATCTGACCCGCAAGAAGGCTTTTTCCACACGGTCGCAACAAGCGGCGTAGTAGCATTGCGCCCGATGAAAACCGTCCTCACCCGCGATTTCCTCGCGCTGATCCTGAGCGTGGCCGTGGTCGGCCTCGGCTCCGGCGCGACGCTCCCGCTTACTGCGCTCGCCCTCACCGACGCCGGCTATGGCGCGACCGTAGTCGGCCTGCTCACCGCTGCCCAGGCGCTCGGCGGCCTGATCGTCGTGCCGATGACCGCGTGGATTGCCTCGCGCTTCGGCTCGCGGCAGGTGATCGTCGGCTCCGTGCTGGCCGTGGCCGTCGCCACCGCGCTCATGCAGTGCTGCGAGAACCTGTGGTTGTGGGGCGTGCTGCGCATGATCTGCGGCGCGGCGCTCATGCTGCTGTTCACGATCGGCGAAGCATGGGTGAACGAACTCGCCGACGACTCCAATCGCGGCCGCGTGGTCGCCATCTACGCGACGACCTTTACGCTGTTCCAGATGTCGGGGCCGGTGCTGGTGAGCCAGCTCGCCGATTACACCGCGTGGCGTTTTGCGATCTGCGGCGCGATTTTTCTGGTCGCGCTGCCGATGCTCGCCGCGATCCGCTCCAGTCCCCACACTTCCGACCTGCACGAGCCGCACGGCAGCTGGCGCCATGTGCTGCCGAAAATGCCCGCGCTGATTATCGCCACCGGGTTTTTCGCGCTGTTCGATACGCTGGCGCTGTCGTTGCTGCCGCTGTTTGCGATCGGCCATGGGATCGGCAGCGAGGAGGCGGTGCTGTTTGCTTCGGTGGTGCTGCTCGGCGATACGACCATGCAGTTTCCGATTGGCTGGCTGGCGGATCGGCTCGGGCGCGAGCGCGTGCATGCGCTCATGGGCGTGATCGTCGTAGCGCTGTTGCCGTTGCTGCCGTTCGTGGTGGAAA
Organism: Paraburkholderia bannensis NBRC 103871; assembly: GCF_000685015.1. Lineage (GTDB taxonomy): Bacteria > Pseudomonadota > Gammaproteobacteria > Burkholderiales > Burkholderiaceae > Paraburkholderia > Paraburkholderia bannensis. Next base: position 311,237 of record NZ_BAYA01000006.1, read on the forward strand.
TGCCGTGGCTGCGGTGGCCGCTGCTGTTCGTGCTCGGCGCGGCGGCGGGGTCGATCTATACGCTTGCGATCGTGGCGTGCGGGGAGCGGTTTGAAGGCGTCGCACTGGTGTCCGCCAGTGCGCTGGTGAGCGCTTCGTGGAGCGCGGCCAGTTTCGGCGGCCCGATCGTGACGGGCGCGCTGATGCAGCATGCCGGGCGCGACTCGATGCTCTGGGTGCTGTTCGCCTGCGCGCTGGTGTTTCTCGCCGCGTTGCGCTGGGAGCGCTCGCGCGGCGTGGGAACCGCGCGCGCGTAGCGCTTCAGCGTCGAGGCGTCGCGAAGGGCGTCAATGTGATCAGTGCGATCAATGTGACAGGACGCCCTTCTCGATCGGCTTCCTGTTTCCGGCCCGCGCCATGATGAGCAGCACGATTGCCGACACGGCAGCGGGCACGGCGACCACCAGGAAAATGTCGCTATTCGACCAGTTGCGGCGAATCAGCTCGCCGCCCAGAACCGGGCCGACGATCGAGCCAATGCGCCCGACGCCCAGGCTCCAGCCGATGCCGGTCGAGCGCAGCGAAGTCGGATAGTAGGTGGCGGCCAGCGCGTTGACGGCGGGCTGACCGCCAACAATGCAAAAGCCCGTGATGACGACGAGGACGAACAGGATCGGCAGCGCGATGCCGGGCTGCCCGATCAGCGCAATCGTGATCGCCGCGAGACCGAATGACGGCGCGAGCAGCTTGTAGAAGCCAATCCGGTCGATCAGCGGCCCCATCAGCACCGTGCCCAGAACGCCGCCGACCTGCAGCGCCGTGCCCACCAGCACTGCGGTTTGCGTCGACATCCCCGCGCTCACGGCAATCGTCGGCAGCCAGTTGGACAGGAAGTAGAGGTTCAGCAGGTTCATGAAATTCACGATCCACAGCAGCACGGTCGTCAGCGCCCGGGCCTCGCGAAACAGCTCGCCCACGGGGGCGCCCTTGTGGGCGGTTTCGGGCACGCGATATTGCGTGCTGGCGTCGGCCACGAAGTCCGGTGCGATCTGGCGCAGATAGTGCGCCACCTGGTCGCGCCGCTTGCCCTGAAGCACCATGAACTGCAGCGATTCCGGCACGTGCAGGTACATCAGCACCGCCATCGCCAGCGGAATGGCCGCGCCCAGATAGAACACCGCGCGCCAGCCGAACATCGGGATCATCGCCGCGGACAGCAGGCCGCCCAGCACCGCGCCCAGCGTGAAGCCGCACGACACCAGCATCATCAGCGTCACGCGGCTGCGTTTGGGGCTGTATTCGCCGACTAGCGCCATCGCATTGGGCATGATCGCGCCCAGCCCCAGCCCGGTAATGAAGCGAATCGCCTGCAATTGCGTGATGGTGGTCGTCCAGGCGGTGGCCAGCATGCAGGCGGCGAAAAAGAGACTGGCGCCCAGCAAGACGGGGCGGCGTCCGATCTTGTCGGCGAGCACGCTCAGGCTCAGCGAGCCGACCAGCATGCCGAAGAGGCCTGCGCCAAACACCGGGCCCAGCGCCGAGCGCTGCACGCCCCACTCCTTGATGATGGCTGGCGCAACAAAGCCCATCGCCTGCACGTCGAAGCCGTCCATCACGACGGTCAAGCCGACGAGCACGAAGATCCAGACCTGAAAGCGGCTGAGCTTGCTGGCGTCGATGAGCGCCGGAATATCGACAGAGGGGGCGGGTGAATTCACGTCAATGTCTCCGATATTTTTTGATTTGATCGCCAAAGCGGCGTCTGGAATGAAAATGGCGGCCAGAGTGGCCGCCATGTCTCAGTCACGGAATGCGCGCCGACCTCAGCGCGCCGCGGGCAAAATCTTGCCCACGCACTCACCGAAGCCCACGCGATAGCCGTCGCCCTGGCACCAGCCAGCCAGCGTCAGCTCGTCGCCGTCTTCGATAAAGCCGCGCGTGCCGCCCGTCTTCAATTCGAGCGGGTGCTTCGCGTTCCAGGTGAGTTCGAGCAGGCTGCCGAACGAATCGGGCGTCGGCCCGGAGATCGTTCCCGAACCCATCAGGTCGCCCACGCGTGTGTTGCAGCCCGCCACCGTGTGATGCGCGAGCTGCTGCGCCATCGTCCAGTACATGTGGCGGAAGTTGGTGCGCGCGATCGTCGTCGCCTCGCTGGCGCCTTCGGGCCGCAGCAACACCTCCAGCGCGATATCGAAGCCATGATGGCCCGCGTGGCGCAGGTATTCGAGCGGCTGCGGTTCCTGCACCGGCTGCGCGACGCGAAACGGCTCAAGCGCGTCCAGCGTCACGACCCAAGGCGAGATCGTGGTCGCAAAGGTCTTCGCGTTGAACGGCCCGAGCGGCACATATTCCCATTGCTGGATATCGCGCGCGCTCCAGTCATTGAGCAGCACCATGCCGAAGATATGCGCCTCGGCGTCCTCGCAGGCGACCGGCTCGCCCAGCGCATTGCCGCGCCCGACGATAAAGCCCGTCTCCAGTTCGATATCGAGCTTGCGGCACGCACCGAACACCGGACGCTCCTGGTCTGGCAGCTTCAGCTGACCGTTAGGACGCCGTACCGGCGTGCCGCTCACCACCACCGACGACGCCCGGCCGTTGTAGCCGATCGGCATTTCAGACCAGTTCGGCAGCAGCGCATTCTTCGGATCGCGAAACATCGATCCAACATTGGTCGCGTGCTCTTTCGACGAATAGAAGTCGGTGTAGCCGGGAATCTCCACGGGCAGGTGCAGCTTCGCGTCGGCGAGCTTCACGAACGCGCGGGCGCGCAAAGCCGCGTCGTCGCGCAACGTCGCAGTTTCTGTCGCGAGCAACGACGATAGCTGTACGCGCACGCTGCGCCACGCGTCGCGGCCAAGCGCGATGAAGTCGTTCAACGCAGCGCGTGCAAAGACATTTGCGCCCTGGCCCGCGGAAAGGCGCAGCAGACCGGCGTCGTGCAGCACGGCCAGATCCAGCACCTGGTCGCCGATCGCGACGCCCACGCGCGCCTGCGCGTCCTGCGCAGTGCTGAACACGCCAAACGGCAGGTTCTGGATCGGAAAATCGCAGGCCGCATCGTTCGCGCTGTCGATCCAGCTCTTGCGCTGCGGATCGAGCGTCGCCTGCAGATCACGGGTGGTGGGGTGGTTCATTGCTGCTCCGGATTGAAGTGTTTCTTGAGGCCTTGCCAGCACTCGTAGTAATGCGCCTGCAACTGGCTCGTTTCGAGCGCATGGCGCGTCGGGCGGATCAGCGTGCGGGTCTCGAACATGAACGCCATCGTGTCGCCGACCTTGTGCGGCTGGCTCGTATCGGCGTTCGAGGCTTTCTCGAAGGTCTCGGCATCGGGGCCGTGGCCCGACATGCAGTTGTGCAGGCTCGCGCCGCCCGGCACGAAGCCCTCGGCCTTGGCGTCGTAGACGCCGTGCACGAGGCCCATGAACTCGCTCGCCACGTTGCGGTGATACCAGGGCGGGCGGAAGGTGTTCTCGGCCGCCAGCCAGCGCGGCGGGAAGATCACGAAGTCGATCGCATCGACGCCCGGCGTGTCGGTCGGCGAATGCAGCACGAGGAAGATCGACGGATCCGGATGGTCGTAGCTGATCGAGCCGATCGTGTTGTAGCGGCGCAGGTCGTACTTGTAGGGCGCGTAATTGCCGTGCCACGCCACCACGTCGAGCGGCGAGTGGCCGATGTCCGCGCGCCAGAGCAGGCCGTTGAGCTTGGTGACGAGTTCGAACTGGCCTTCGCGGTCTTCATAGGCCGCGACCGGCGTGAGGAAATCGCGCGGGTTGGCAAGGCCGTTCGAGCCGATCACGCCCAGATCCGGCAAACGCAGCAGCGCGCCGAAGTTCTCGCAGATATAGCCGCGCGCCTCGCCATCGGGCAGCGCGACCGTGAAGCGCACGCCGCGCGGAATCACGGCGATCTCGAATGGCTCGATGTCGAGCTGGCCCATTTCCGTCGCGATCGACAGACGCCCCTGCTGCGGGACGATCAGCAGCTCGCCGTCGGTGTTGTAGAAGAAGCGGTTCTGCATCGAGCGGTTGGCCGCGTACAGATGAATCGCGCAGCCGCTCATCGACGCCGCCGAGCCGTTGCCCGCCATCGTCACCCAGCCGTCGATGAAATCGGTCGGCGCGGTGGGCATCGGCAATGCGTCCCAGCGCAACTGGTTGGGCGGCGTGGGCGGCACATCGCCGAAATCGGCGACGAGGCGCGGGCCCGCGCCACCCTCACCGCCCGCTTTCACCACGAGCGGCGTGAACGGCTGGTGCACCGCGCCCGGCCGGATGCGATAGAGCCAAGAGCGGCGGTTGTGCGAGCGTGGCGCGGTGAAGGCCGTGCCCGAGAGCTGCTCGGCGTAAAGGCCATAGGCGCAGCGCTGCGGCGAGTTCTGCGCGGTGGGCAACGCGCCCGGCAGCGCCTCGGTTGCGAATTCGTTGGCGAAGCCGCTCAGGTAGCCGTCATGGCCCTGAACGCCCGCGCGCAGCGTCTGGGGCGTCGGCGGCATCTGTGACGGGCCGGGCAAGGGTGCGTTCATCACTGTCTCTCCATGTTCTCTGCGGAATCCGGGTCTGGCGCGCGCCCTTCTTCTTTGGCGTCAACGTCGTACGATTTACGAATAGTAAAACGGATTATGATTAGTGAAATTGCACGTAAACCCTGGGAGCCGGTCGTTTTGCTGCGAGCCCAAGCCTTGCAAGCCTTCCCGGCGGATATCGTTATCACCAATCAGTGCATGCTGCGGCGTCCTGGGCTGCTACCATCAAGTCATGCGGCCCCGTGGCCGCGCGCCTCTTTTTTCCGACCTGGTTTATTTCATCGCGTCATGATCGCTCCGACCATTCCCGAGCTTGTTGCCCGCTCCGCCAGCCATCCCTTTCTCGGCGAGCATCTGGCGATGGGGACAGGCACGCACCGCGCCGAAGCCGTCGCGCGCCGCCGTGGCGTGGAAATGCTCAGCGCCTACGAGCCGATCTACGACATCAGCGTGCACGGCGGCGCGCAGTCGCTCACGGCCGATATCGCATCGGCGGCGCGCTTTGGCGACGAACTGGGTTATCAGGCGGTGACGCTGCGCGAAGTCGACGGCAAGATCGCGCGCTTCGATCCGTTCTCCGACACGCTCGACGATCCCGAACTCGTGGCGCTCGACCGCTGCGTGCGGGCGCTGCATACGATCAACTTTCTGGGCTCGCAGCAGCACGGCCTGCTGTTCCTGCGCGTGCACGAGCGCCTGCTCAAGAGCGTGAAATACGATCACGGCCGCCACTTCTCGAACGTGCTGGTGTCGTTCGGGCTCAATCCCGGGCGCGTGGTGATCGAGTTGCCGGCGGCGGCGGTCGCGCATCGCACCTTCGTCGGCTATCTGACGAAGAGCTATCAGCGCTATGGATTCAAGGTGGCGGGCAACCTGCCCAACGCCGGGCAGATCCTGTCGGTGTCGGATATGGCGCGGCTCGATTTCGTGAAGATGGATGCGAGTTCGGCGCTGCGCGACTCGATGGTCAAGCCGCTGGTGAGCTATGCGGCGCGGCTGCGCATTCCGCTGATTTTCAACCGCGTAATGGATCTGCAGCAGTTCGAACAATTGCAGCAGTACGACGTGCGCTTCGTGCAGGGGCCGGTGTTCGACGCGCAGAACAGCGCGGCCTGAAATGCAAAACGCCGCGTGTGAAGACGCGGCGTTCTTTTGCGGATCAGGCGTTTTTCAGGACGCCTAGAGGCTGATCGGTTCCTGCTCCAGCTCCACGCCGAAACGCGCCAGCACATCGGCCTGGATCGCCTGAGCCAGCTTGAGGATGTCGGTGCCGCACGCGGTGCCGCGATTGACCAGCACGAGCGCCTGGCGTTCATGCACCGCCGCTGCGCCCAGCGCGCGACCCTTCCAGCCACATTGATCGATCAGCCAGCCGGCCGCCAGCTTGACGCGGCCATCGGCCTGCGCATACGAGACGACCTGCGGCTCGCGCAGCACGAGCGCGTCGAACTGCTCAGGCTCGATCACCGGATTCTTGAAGAAGCTGCCCGCGTTGCCCAGTTCGAGCGGGTCGGGCAGCTTGGCGCGGCGCACGGCCACCACGGCGTCGAACACATCGCGTGCGTGCCGCGCTTCGGTCAGGCCGCGTTGCGCGAGTTCGCGCGCGAGATCGGCGTAACCGGCGTTCGCGCGCCAGACTTTCGGCAAGCGGAACGTCACCGCGGTAATCACGAAGCGGTCGCGCCCTTCGCGCTTGAAGAAGCTGTCGCGATAGCCAAAGCGGCAATCGGCGGCGTCGAATTCGTACGGCGTGCCGGTTTCGAGCTCGATCGCGCGTACGCGCGCGCAGCGCTCGGCCATTTCGAGCCCGTAGGCGCCGATGTTCTGGATCGGCGCGGCGCCGACCGTGCCCGGAATCAGCGCGAGGTTTTCGAGGCCCGGCATGCCTGCTTCGAGCGTCCACGCCACGAAGTCGTGCCAGTTCTCGCCCGCGGCGGCTTCCACGTACCACGCGTCGTCGTCTTCGAGCACGACGCGCTTGCCCGCCAGCGCGACCAGCAGCACGAGACCGTCGAAGTCGCGCGTGAGCACGACATTGCTGCCGCCGCCCAGCACAAGCGTAGACAGACCGGCCGCGCGCGGGTCGCCCAGCGCGTTTGCCAGATCGGCTTCGTGCTCGATGCGGCACGCCAGACGCGCACGCACGTCGAAGCCGAAGGTGTTATGCGCGCGCAGCGGATAGCCAGCGGTGAACCAGACGGGGGACGGATGGGCGGTCGCGAGGGAAGCGGACATCGGGAAAAATCGGGACGGAAACGGGACGGAAACGGGATAGAAATGCGAATCGAGGCGTGCAGCACAGGCTGACGGCGTCAGGCGGCACGCGGCGTGCAACCTTGGGCAAACACGGCTGCGCCGGTAAAATGGCGCGATCCGTGATTATAGCGAGTGCGTGGCGCGTCCCAATAACGCCAACCGCGGCGCTCGCACCTTTGGGAGAAAGCAATGCCATCGTTTGACGTCGTCAGCGAAGCCAACATGATCGAAGTGAAGAACGCGATCGAGCAATCCAACAAGGAGATCTCCACGCGCTTCGACTTCAAGGGCTCGGATGCGCGCGTCGAGCAGAAGGAACGCGAGCTGACCGCGTTCGCCGACGACGATTTCAAGCTCGGCCAGGTGAAGGACGTGCTGATTTCGAAAATGGCCAAGCGCAATGTGGACGTGCGCTTCCTCGACTACGGCAAGATCGAAAAGATCGGCGGGGACAAGGTCAAGCAGCTCATCACCGTGAAGAAGGGCGTCTCGGGCGACCTCGCCAAGAAGATCGTGCGCCTCGTGAAGGACAGCAAGATCAAGGTGCAGGCCAGCATCCAGGGCGACGCCGTGCGCGTGACGGGCACCAAGCGCGACGACCTGCAAAGCGTGATCGCCATGCTGCGCAAGGACGTGACCGACACGCCGCTCGACTTCAACAACTTCCGCGACTGATTTTGTCGCGCGCCGCTGCGTGAGTCTGTTGCGACGGGACTAGGCGCCCGTCGCGACGAGCGGCATCAACACCTCGCCCGTCTCCAGCAGGGTCTTCAGGTTCGACAGGATGCGCGGCCAGCCGTCCGAGACGGCCTCGATGAACTTCGAGCCCGGGCAGTCCATCCGATGCGTGAGCGTGAGCTTCACGGCCTGCTCCACCGCCTCGATTTCCAGCGTGCAGAGGGAATCGCCCTCTTCGCTCAATGCCGGGCGGAACACATTGCGCCAACGGATCACGAGCCGATGCGGCTTGTCCGCCGCCATGATCTCGCCCGAATCCGCCACGCGACCATCGGCGAAATGCAGCGACCACGGCGAGCCCGCCTGCCAGTCGCTTTCGTGATGCATGCCGTACCAGTAACGCGCCGTGAACGCGCGGCTCGTGAGCGCCGTCCAGAGTTCGTCGGGGGTTGCGCGGATATAGGTCACGTAGACGAAGCGCGATTCGCCTGCTGGGTTTGCGTCCTGATTCATGGCGGTCTCCTTGCGCTTCGCGCGCGCGTCAAATCAGCGAATCGACGAGTTGAACATAGGCGCCGTTATGCCCTTCGTTCAAGTTCAAGCTCCAGCGGCGTGGTGGACTTCTGGCGCAAGAGCCCCGTCTGGCGACCCTTTTCGCGCACGATCCTGGCTCTCGCTTTCGCCCTGAGGGGCGCGGTGGCGAGCGTCACCTCCTCCATCCAGATCTTCGATCCGTACGCACCGTTGAGCAGCCCCGGTGCCCAGACCGCTTCGCCCAGACGCGGAAAGTAGATCGACGATCCCGCGCCCCAGATTTCGATTCTCGCCAGTTGCGACGGCGTTGGCCACGTCGGCATGAAGTGAAACTCCTGGATCAGGATGATCGGCACCGCGATGTCTACGCCGTGCGCGTACGAGATTTCGAGTTTGCGGTTCGTGCGGTTGTAGCGCGCGGCGACCGCGACCGGAACTCTTTCTCCCGCGCGCCCTGCGGCTTCGTACTGCTCACGTGTGAAGAGAGCCATGTTTGAGATCTCCTGAAGTCTATTTGTTTCCAGTGCCAGCAAAGGTGCCCGATCTCCGGTTGCAGGGCCTTAATGAAGCGCCCGACGCCGTGAGGTGTAAGCGGCGTGCGATCGCGCAAAACCGGCGGCCCGTCCGGGCAGTTGAGATCCAGAACACACTTGCCGTCCGAAGTCTCGACATGAACATGGGGCGGATCATGGTCATTCGAATGGATTCGCACACACGCGCCTGAAATACGAAGAACTATCGGCATTGGGGTCTTCGAAATTAACCGAATGCGGGGTTGCTGGAGCGTCCCGTCCCGCCAAAGCCACAGCCTCTATTTGCGCTGGAACAAAGCCTAAGACAAACGCGATCGAAGCCCAGCATAAGCATTCGCGAATCGCCTGAAACCTCGGCCAGACGGCCAACGCCAGCCCCAACCCACCCGCCCACAACAAGCGAAAAAAAACGGCGCCGCAGCGCCGTTTTTCCACTTTCGCCAGCCCTCCCGGGCTCATCAGTCGAGCTTGAACTGCCCCACCGCATCGGCGAGATTCACCGCCTGGCTGCGCAGCGCCGCAGCCGCCGCCGTCGATTGCTCCACCAGCGCCGCGTTCTGCTGCACCATCTCGTCGAGCTGGCTCACCGCGCGGTTCACTTCCTGAATCCCGCGCGTCTGTTCGCCGGCCGCGTTGGTCACTTCCGAAATGATGGTCGTCACGTTCGAGACGTTCGCCACGATCTCGTCCATCGTTTCGCCCGCGCGGCGCACGAGTTGCGAGCCCGAGTTCACGCTCGCCACCGTCGATTCGATCAGCCCCTTGATTTCGCGCGCCGCCTGCGCGCTGCGCTGCGCGAGGCTGCGCACTTCGCCCGCGACCACCGCGAAGCCGCGGCCCTGCTCGCCCGCGCGCGCCGCTTCCACCGCCGCATTGAGCGCGAGAATATTGGTCTGGAACGCGATCCCGTCGATCACGCCGATGATGTCGGCGATCTTCACCGACGCCTTTTCGATCGCGCCCATCGTATCGACCACGTCGCTGATCACCGCGCCGCCGCGCGACGCCACCGTCGACGCCGAATTCGCCGTGATATCGGCCTGTTGCGCCGCATTGGCCGACTGCGCGACCGTCGCCGTGATTTCCTCCATCGAGGCCGCCGTTTCTTCGAGGCTCGCCGCCGCCGATTCGGTGCGGCCCGACAGGTCGACGTTGCCCGCCGCGATCTCGTCGCTCGCGGTGCGCACGGACTGGCTCGCATCGCGGATATGGCGCATCACGTCGCGCAATTTGTCCATGAAGCCGTTGAACGAGCGCGCGATCTGCGCGACTTCGTCGTTGCCGGTGACGGGCAGGCGCTGCGTGAGGTCGCCCTCGCCTGCGCTGATCGCGTCCATCGCATCGCGCACGCTGGAGAGGCGCTTGAACGACACCGAAGTCGCCGCGCCCACCACCAGCGCCGCCACCACCGCGATCACCACCAGCGTGATCAGCGACACCGTCAGCAGCGAGCGCATGCCCGCCAGCGCATCGGCGCGGTCGAACGCGACGATCACGCGCCAGTCCGTGCCCGCGATCGCCTGCGCGCGCATCAGCTTGATGTCGCCATTCACGTCGACCGGCATCGGCCGGGTGGCCGCGAACAGCGTGGCGAGCTTATCGCCGGACAGGCTCGGTGCAACGTCCGTGACCGGCTTGAGCGTGAGCTTGGCGTCGTCGTGCGCGACGATTGCGCCCGTGCTGTCGACCAGCATGCCGAAGCTCGCCGGCGTCGGATGAATCGAGCGCACGTTGGCGATCACGCTGTCCATCGCCACGTCGCCGGAAATCACGCCCTTGACCTGGCCGTCGCGGATCACGGGCGTGGCGAACGCCACCACCAGCTTGCCGGTGCCCACATCGACGTAAGGCGGCGTCACCACGCCCTTGCCCGCCGCCACGGCCTGCTTGTACCAGGGGCGCCCGGTCGGGTCGTAATCGGGCGGAATGCCGGTCGCGTCGGAGAACTTCGCGGTCTTGTCGGCGTAACCGACGTAGACGTTGGTGAAGCCGCCCGCCGTCGCGATCTGCTTGAGCATCGGCACGGGATCGGGTTGCAGCACGGCGTCCTGGAGCGATTCGATCATTTGCGCATGCGTCGCGACCCAGTCGCCGATGCCTTCGGCATGGCTGTTCTCGACGGCGGTGAGCGTCGCGTCGATCGAATCCTTGTTGTGCGAGTTCGCAACGAAATAGTCGAGCGCGGTATTGGCTGCGAGCGCCGCGACGACGATAACGACGCAGAGCGCGACGATGCGCGCGCGAATGGAGGAAAACATGGTGGGAAAAAGAATGGAAAAGCGCCGTGTGGATGAACGTGAATCAGACTGCTAAACCGTATGACTCGCCATGAGATGCGTGTGCGACTCCTGCGTTTACGGCGGCCACGGCGGGCGACTTGAGTAGGGTTTATCGGGGTAGGAAGCGGCGCAAAAAAGGGCATGCGCGCGTCGAGATGGGGCCAGATAAGCCTTTGATCCGGCGAGCATTTATTCGCAAGCCAATCGAAAGACAAAAACAAAACGGCCTGCGCGAATGGCAGGCCGTTATTGGGGAGGCGGAGTGTCGTGAAGCAGCGCTTATTTGCTCGCGGCAGCCGCTTTCTTTTTATCGCCGATGCGGCTTTCGGTGCCGTTCATCAGCTTGCCGATATTTGCGCGATGACGCCAGAACAGCAGCACGCTCATGGCCAGGATCGCGAGCGCCATCACGTGCGCGCCGAACATGAACACGTCGAAGAGCGGCGCGAACACGGCAGCGGCCAGCGCCGCCAGCGACGAATAGCGCGTGAAGAACGCGACGATCAGCCAGGTCAGCAGCGTCAGCCCGCCGAGCACCGGATTCACGGCGAGCAGCACGCCCGCAGCGGTCGCCACGCCCTTGCCGCCCTGGAAGCGGAAGAACACCGGATACAGATGGCCGAGGAACACCGCAATCGCGGCCAGCGCCACGGCGGTTTCACCCAGGCCGAATTGCGGCGCGAAGCGTGCCGCCAGCCACACGGCGAGCCAGCCCTTGAACGCGTCGCCGATCAGCGTGAGGATGGCGGCCTTCTTGTTGCCGCTGCGCAGCACGTTGGTCGCGCCCGGATTGCCGGAGCCATAGGAGCGCGGATCGTCGAGACCCATGACGGCGCTCACGATCACGGCGAACGATACCGAGCCGATCAGATAGGCGGCGACGGCGACTAACAGGTTGTACATGCACGAAACCCGAAGGAGAGGAAAACAGCGGAACGAAGCGCAGCGCGCGCGAAGGCGCTCATTCTACCGAAGCGCGCGCGGGCTTTCGCGCTCAATCCCGGCTATACGGGGCAAACCCAGGGAAACCAGGGAACGAACTCGGGTTTTATCCCGTCAATCAGCCAGCGCGCACTGCACCGGCTTCGCGCCCAGCAGCGTCGTGAGCACGTCGGGCGCAAGGCTCACCAGGTACCCGCGCTTGCCGCCGTTGAGCCAGACCTGGTCGAGTTCGAGGATCGTCGACTCGACATAGACCGGCATCGCCTTCTTCGTGCCGAACGGCGAGGTTCCGCCGACCAGATAGCCCGAATGGCGGTTCGCGACTTCCGGCTTGCAGGGCTCGACGCTTTTTGCGCCGATCTGCCGCGCGAGGTTCTTGGTCGACACCTTGCGGTCGCCGTGCATCAGGACGATCAGCGGCTTGGCGCGTTCGTCCTCCATCACGAGCGTCTTGACGACGCGATGTTCGTCCACGCCAAGCTGGCGCGCGGATTCTTCCGTGCCGCCGTGCTCGACGTACTCATAGGGGTGCTCGCCGAACGCGACGCCCGCGCGGCGCAGCATCTGCGTGGCGGGCGTTTCGGAGACGTGTTTCGATTTGCTCATGGCGCGCATTTTAATGCGCAACGCCGGACGATACCGCCTGGCCGCGCGTGAACCGGCCTCAGCCGCGCGGGTGATGCTTCGCGTGCAGCAGGCGCAGGCGTTCGCGCGCGACGTGCGTGTAGATCTGCGTCGTCGAAATATCGCTGTGGCCGAGCAGCAGTTGCACCACGCGCAGGTCGGCGCCGTGATTGAGCAAGTGGGTCGCAAATGCATGCCGCAGCGTGTGCGGCGAGAGCGGCGCGTGCACGCCCGCATTGAGCGCGTGGCGCTTGATGATGTGCCAGAACTGCTGGCGCGTCATGCCTTCGGCGCGCGCGGTGACGAACAGCGCATCGCTCGTGCGCGCGCCCAGCAGCGCGGGCCGCGATTCGCGCAGGTAACGCGTGATCCACGCCGACGCCTCTTCGCCGAAGGGAATCAGGCGCTCCTTCGAACCCTTGCCCAGCACGCGCACGACGCCCTCGTTCAGGCCGACCTCGACGGTCTTGAGCGTGACGAGTTCGGTCACGCGCAGGCCGCTCGCGTACATCAGTTCGAGCATCGTACGATCGCGCAGGCCGAGCGGCGTGGCGACATCGGGCGCGCCGAGCAGCGCCTCGACCTGGGCTTCGGTGAGCGTGGTCGGAAAGCGCGGCGCCTGTTTCGCCGAGCGGATCCGCACGGTCGGGTCGGCGCTCACGCGTTGCTCGCGCAGCCCCCAGCCGTAGTAGCGGCGAAACACCGACAGCCGCCGGTTCGCCGAGGTCGATTTGTCGTCCTTGCGGCGCGCGCTGTAGGCGATCAGGTCGTCTTCCTGCACGGTGTCGAGGCCATGTTCGCGCACGCGCGCAAGCCATTCGGCAAAGAGCCGCAGATCGCGCCGATAAGCGTCGAGCGTGTTGCGCGAGAGATTGTGTTCGAGCCACATCGCGTCGCAGAACGTGTCGATGCCAAGCTGGCTTGCGGCGAGCGCCTGCGTCGCAGCTGGCGTGAGTTCCGCGTCGTCCGCAGCGTCGGCAACGTCCGCAGCGTCTGCCGGTTCATCGGCAAAAGCGTCGTCGTGCTCGTCGCGGTGCTCGTCGGCGAAATCTTCGTCGGGGTCTTCGTGTATCTCGTGCTGATCGTTCATGTCGTTCGGGTGTTGCGCGGCGTTTTCAGCGCGCTCATCGGATCGTGACGCCTTCGTGCGCGAGCAGCCAGCGCTTCACGTCGCGGAAAAATCCATCGCCGCCATGATGCGAGAAGCCGCCGATGCCGCTCGCCGAGACCACGCGATGGCACGGAATCACGATCGGAAAGTAGTTCGAGCCGCAGGCCTGCCCCACCGCGCGCGCGTTGATGGTGCCCACGCGTCTGGCCAGTTCGCCGTAGGTGAGCACGCTGCCGAGGCCGATCGAGCAGATGCCGTCCCACACGCGGCGCTGAAAATCGGTGCCGAGCGGCGCGAGCGGCAGATCGAACGGTGCGGCCGCATCGTTCAGGTAGCGCTCGATCTGCACGGCGGCCCGTTCCGCGAGTTCTGAATTGGGCGCCAGGCCCGGCGTGTCGCCCGGCAAATACACGATGTCGCGCACGCCGTCCTCGCCCGTCACGATGCCCACCTTGCCGAACGGCGCGTCGATCACGGCGTTGTAGTTGCGCGGCGCGATCTTGCGCAACGCCTGCCGGCTAGGCTCACGTGCGGGCTCGCGCGCGGGCTTCGGCGCTGCGGCAGGCACATGCGCGGCTTCGCGCATCGCCGCATCTTCCGCGTCGTCCCACAGTGAATACGATGCCGATGCTTTCATCATCGCCGCTCTCCTTGAATCATCCGGGCCGCCGGGATCAGGCCGCTTCCAGCGCCCACTCGACATGTTCGCGCACAATCGCCGATTCGTCATGCGCCCGTGCGCGCAGCGCCGCCACGATGGCTTCGCGCCGCTCGGGCGCATCGCTCGAAGCCGGATTGCGCAGCGCATTGCCCATTCCCACGGCGATATTGCGCAGCCAGCTTTCGTAGCCAATGCGCCGGATCGCGCTGCCCTGCATGCGCTCGTCGAACTGGGCTGCGCTCCAGCCGAACAGCTCGACCAGACTCGCGCGATCGAGCCCGTGGCGCACGTCGAAATCGGCGACCGGCGCAGCCTGCGCGAACTTGTTCCACGGACACACGAGCTGGCAATCGTCGCAGCCATAGACGCGATTGCCGATCGGCTCGCGCATGTCCAGCGGAATGCTGCCCTTCAGTTCGATCGTCAGGTAGGAAATGCAGCGCCGCGCATCGACGCGATACGGCCCGGTAATCGCGCCCGTCGGGCACGCGCCGATGCAGCGCGTGCAACTGCCGCAATGCGCGCCAGGCGTTTCGGGCGCGGCGGAAGCGGGATCGTCGGCGTCGGTCGGCAGCGGGATATCGACGTAAATCTCGCCGAGGAAAAACAGCGAACCCGCGTCGCTTTGCAGCAGCAGCGTGTGCTTGCCGCGCCAGCCGATGCCGGCCTTTTGCGCGAGCTCGACTTCGAGCACCGGCGCGGAGTCCGTGAAGACGCGAAATCCGAAGGCGCCGATTTCCGCTTCGATGCGCTCGGCGAGTTGCTGCAGGCGCGCGCGCATGACCTTGTGATAGTCGCGGCCGCGCGCATAGACCGACACGACGGCCGCGTGCGGGTCGGCCAGGCGCGCGTGCTCGCGGCTGCGCCAGTCTTGCGAGGCACTTTCGGGCGTCTTTCCCGATGCATTCGCGTCGGCCGCGCCTTCGAGCGTCGAGGCCGGTAAATACGCCATGCGGGCCGTGATGACACGTCGCGTACCGGCCACAAGCTCGGCGGGCCGCGCGCGTTTCATGCCATGTTTGGCCATATAATCCATTTCGCCGTGGCAGCCCGCTTCGAGCCACGCGGCAAGGCCCGCCTCGGCATGGGACAGGTCGGTGTCGCTGATGCCGATTGCACCGAACCCCAACTCCTGCCCCCATGCACGGATACGCGCCGCGAGCGCGGCCAGCGCCGCCTCGTCGAGCGCGGCGGACGGCTCACGATGAGCCGCGTCGGCGCCCGACGCCATAGTTGACGCCACGTTCGACGGATTCGATGCGGCCGCTGCGTTCAATGTGCGCGCCTCGTTCGAGGGGGAAAGCAAGGGGTTCATCACGCCATTTTACGAGAATGCCCGACACGCCCGAACAGCTCAACGCGAGCTTGCCCGCCGTTCCCCCTCTGCTCGAACGCCGCTTCGAGCTCGCGGACGAAACCGCCACCGATGCGTTCGGCGCACGCTTTGCGCACGCGCTCGACGCCCTGCGCACTCAGGAACCCAGCCAGACCGACGCCCTGGAGCAGGCGTCCACGCCCGGATTCGCGGGCCTGCACGTGCAGTTGCTCGGCGACCTGGGCGCGGGCAAGACCTCGCTCGTGCGCGCCGCGCTGCGTGCGCTCGGCCATACGGGCCGCGTGCGCAGCCCCACTTATACGCTCGTCGAGCCTTACACCGTGCAGCCCGCCGCGTCAGGCCGGGAACTCCAGCTCTATCACTTCGATCTGTATCGATTCAGCGACCCGGCCGAATGGGCCGACGCCGGCTTTCGCGAGTATTTCGCGCAAGGCGCGGTCTGTCTCGTCGAATGGCCGCAACGCGCGGGTGGCCTGCTCGGCGTGCCGGATCTCGTGTTTCAGCTCGAACCCGGCCCGCACGGTGAAGGCCGCGTGCTCACCGCCTACGCATACAGCGCATCAGGAAAGGCATGTCTAGAAAGATGTTAATTAAACCGTTCCGCTCGATCGAGTCGGCCGCCACCGCCACGCACAACTGGCGGCGCCGGCAGATCCTGAAAGCGGGCGCGTCGTCGCTGGTGCTGGGACTTGCCGCCCCGCGCCTCGCGTGGGCGACCTCGGTGATGGGCGTGCGCGTGTGGCCCGCGCGCGATTACACGCGCGTCACCATCGAATCCGATCAGCCGCTCACCAACACGCAGACGCTGCTGCAGAACCCCGACCGGCTCGTCGTCGACCTGAACGGCCTCGATCTCGACGATGCGCTGAAGAACCTCGTCTCCAAGATCACGCCGAACGATCCGCAGATCCAGGCGGTGCGCGTCGGCCAATATCAGCCGCACGTCGTGCGCATGGTGTTCGACCTCAAGGGCACGGTCAAGCCGCAGGTGTTCACGCTGCAGCCGGTCGGCTCGTACAAGTACCGGCTCGTGTTCGACCTGTATCCGGCTGTCGCGCCCGATCCGCTGATGGATCTGCTCGCGCAGACCGAGCACAAGCAGCAGCAGCTCGACGCGCACCAGGCGATGCGTGACAGCGCGCCCTCGACGCCTTCGGCGCTCGCCGGCCCCAACACGCCGCCCGCGCACGACAACAGCGACGCCTTCTTCCAGCGCTACGCGCAGAACGACGCGTCGGGCGCGCCCCGGCCCACGCCGCCGGTGCCGCCTGCGGTCATCGTGAAGCCCAAGCCCGCGCCGAAGCCGCCCGTCGTCGCCCAGAACCGCGACGACGACGCCGACAAAAGCGACGACAAGAGCGACGACAACTACGGCTTCACCACGCCGAAGTCGAACAAGGGCGGCACCACGCGCCTGCTGACCGTGGCGATCGACCCCGGTCACGGCGGCGAAGATCCGGGCGCGATCGGCAGCGCGGGCACGTATGAAAAGCACGTCGCGCTCGATATCGCCAAGAAGCTGCGCGCAAAGATCGACGCCCAGCCCAACATGCGCTCGATGATGACGCGCGACGCCGACTTCTTCGTGCCGCTGAACGTGCGCGTGCAGAAGGCGCGCCGCGTGGGCGCAGACCTGTTCGTATCGATCCACGCGGACGCTTTCACGACGCCTTCCGCGCGCGGCTCGTCGGTGTTCGCGTTGTCGGAGCACGGTGCGTCGAGCGCGGCCGCGCGCTGGATGGCGAACAAGGAGAACTCGTCAGACCAGATCGGCGGCATCAGCGTGCAGACGGCGGACGCCGCCGTGAACCGCGCACTGTTCGATATGTCGACGACCGCGCAGATCCGCGACTCGATGCGCTATGGCAACTTCGTGCTGAACGAAGTCGGCGAGATCAACCATCTGCATAAGGGGTCGGTCGAGCAGGCGGGTTTCGCGGTGCTCAAAGCGCCTGACATCCCATCGATCCTCGTAGAGACGGCGTTCATCAGCAACCCGGAAGAAGAGTCGAGGCTCAACGACGACGCCTATCGCGACAAGATGGCCAACGCGATTCTCAAGGGCATCAAGCGCTATTTCGCGGCCAATCCGCCGCTGGCGAAGAACCGTATGACGTAAGCGGCCCCCGCTGCTGCGTACGTAAAAACGCCGCGCATCCTTCGAGGATTGCGCGGCGTTTTTCTTTACACAACTGGCGAAACTAGCGACGTTCGCGCTCAGGTACGCACCGGCGAAAACCGCTGCTTCACCCACCCGCCGAACACGTTCACGATCAGCCCCGCCATCACGAGCGCTGCGCCGCCCACCTGTGCGGCCGTGAGACGCTCGCCGAGCAGCAGCGCCGCCGAAGCCAGCCCGACGATCGGCACGAGCAGCGAGAATGGCGCGACCTGGCTAGCCGGGTACTTCGAGAGCAGGCGGCTCCAGAGGCTATAGCCCAGGATCGTCGCGATGAACGCCAGATAGACGATCGCGCCAATCGACGCCATGCCGATGCTGGTCAGCGCGGCTTCGATGCGCTGCGGCCCTTCCATGAAATACGAGAGCACGAAGAACGGCAGCGGCGGGATCAGGCTCCCCCACACCACGAGGCCCACGAGGTCGATCTTGCCCACCTTCTTCGTGACGATATTGCCGAGCGCCCACATGCAGGCCGCGCAGAGCGTGAGCACGAAGCCGGCCACGGTCATGACCTGCGCGCTCGCGCCGCCCGCCGACGATTGCAGGCCGATCAACGCCAGCCCGCCCGCCGCGATCAGCAGGCCGACGACGTTCTGCGCGCGAAAGCGCTCGCCGAGGAAAAACGCCGCGAACACCAGCGTGAAAAAGGCCTGCGCCTGCAGCACGACCGAAGCGAGACCCGCGGGCATGCCCACATACATCGCCGTGAACAGGAACGCGAACTGGCCGAACGAGATCGTCGCGCCATAGGCGAGCAGCCAGCGCAGCGGCAGCTTCGGGCGTTTCACGAACAGCACCGCCGGGAACGCCGCCAGCGTGAAGCGGAGCGCGCCGAGCAGCAAGGGCGGCACGCCATGCAGGCCCACCTTGATCACGACGAAATTCACGCCCCACGCGAGCACCACGACCAGCGCGAGCAACAGGTCCTTCGGCGACATCTCCAGCTCCGGTTATTGTTCTGTCAAATGAATCTGTAAGTTTAACGGTTGCGTCGCTCCCGCGTCGGGCACGGCCTTACACGGGCTTAACGGCATACCGTCAGATCGAGCGTTAGAATGAGCGCCTGCCAGCGCGGCAGCGCGTTGTTCAAGCGCTTGCGCCGCCTGCGGCATTCCCCCATTCGCATTCGTACCGTCCGGTTCATCAAGGAAGCGTCCATGTCCTCATCGATCAAAGCGGTCCTCAAGCCTCACCAGCGCGACATCGGCAATCTCTACGTGCGTCGCGTGCTGCCCGCCATGGCCGCGCGCCTCGTCGGGCCGTTCATCTTTTTCGACCACATGGGCCCGGCCACGCTCGCGGCCGGCGCGGGCGTCGATGTGCGTCCGCACCCGCATATCGGCCTCGCCACGGTCACGTACCTGTATGACGGCGCGCTGATGCACCGCGATTCGCTCGGCTCGAATCAGAAAATCCTGCCCGGCGACGTCAACTGGATGACGGCGGGACGCGGCATCGTCCATTCGGAGCGCACGCCCGAGGAAAGCCGCGACGGCAGCCTGACGATGCACGGCATCCAGACCTGGGTCGCGCTGCCGCTTGAGCACGAGGACACCGATCCGTCGTTCTTCCACCACGAAGCCGCGACGCTGCCGAAGCTCGAACGCAACGGCGTGTCGATGTGCGTGATCGCGGGCACCGCGTTCGGCGCGACGGCGCCCGTCAAGACGTTCTCCGGCACGCTCTACGTGGCCGCCGATTTCGCGCCGGGCAGCGCCATCGCGCTCGATGCGGAGCACGAGGAGCGCGGCGTCTATCTCGTCGAAGGCGATCTGTCGATCGACGGCACGCCGCTCGAACAGCACACGATGGCCGTGCTGGTGCCCGGCGAAACCGTCACGCTTTCGAGCACGAACGGTGCGCGCGTGATGCTGCTCGGCGGCGAAAAGCTCGCGGGCGAGCGCTTCATCGAATGGAATTTCGTGGCCAGCTCGCGCGAAAAGATCGAAGCCGCGAAAGCCGCCTGGACGCGCCAGAAAATGGGGCAGGTGCCGGGCGAGACGGAATGGATTCCGCTACCCGAGAAAAAGCCCGCGCACTGACAACGCACCGACGATGCACCGACGAAGCGCTGAAGGCGACTGACGGCGCATTGAAGCGCAGCGTTTCGCCCCCATCTTCGCGCGAGACGGAATTTTCCTAACGAGGACGCAATGGATACCACTCTGGCCACTTTTGAAAAGGACGTGATCGAGGCATCGGCGCTTGCGCCCGTGCTGGTCGACTTCTGGGCGCCGTGGTGCGGCCCGTGCAAGACGCTGGGCCCGATGCTCGAAAAGCTGGAGGCCGAATACGCGGGCAAATGGAAGCTCGTCAAGGTCAACGTCGACGAAAACCAGGAACTGGCTGCGCACTTCCAGGTGCGCAGCATTCCGCACGTCGTCGCGTTCGCGGATCGCCAGGCCGTGGATCAGTTCATCGGCGTGCTGCCCGAAGGCCAGCTGCGCGAATTTCTCGACCGCCTGATCCCCGATTCGGCCCAGGCCGCGCGCATCGCCGCGCAGGACGCGCTCGCCGATGGCCGACGCGAAGACGCATATGAAGCGCTGCAAGCGGCGCTTGCCTACGATCCGGGTTTCGACGAAGCGCGCATGGATCTGATCGAGATGCTGCTCGCCGACAATCGCGCCGACGAAGCGCACAAGGAAGTCGAGCTGCTTTCGCCGAAGACCACGCAGGGCATCGACGCGCGCTTTAACGCGCTGAAGACGCGCCTGGACGCACTGGACGCCGCCGCGGACTTGCCGCCCACCGACGCGCTGGAGGCTCAGGTGAGCGCGCATCCCGATGACCTGGAAGCACGCTTCGATCTGGCGAGCGCACTGATTGCGCGCCGCAAGTACGCTGGCGCGCTGGAGCATCTGCTGGAGATCGTGAAGCGCGATCGCACGTTCCGCGACGACATCGGTCGCAAGACCATGCTGTCGGTGTTCGGTCTAGCCGAACACCAGCCGCAACTGGTGAGCGAATGGCGACGCAAGTTGAGCGCGACGCTGAACTGATCCGCCCAGCCGACCAAGCAAAAAAGCCCGCGAATTTAGCGGGCTTTTTTCTGGGCGCTGCGGAAATCGCGTTCAGCCGGGGCGTGTTTTGCGGCTATGCCGCAGGCTGCCGACGTAAGCCGCCGATTGCACGCCGTGATGCGCAGCGTAACCCGTGCGTCCTTTGAACTGAGCCTGTAGCTTGCTGCGTGCCGTCTCCCGCTTGCGCATGACTGCGACAAGCGCCTTGACGGTACGATCGAACTCTTCACGTACGATCACGTCGGTCCCCGCTCCCACCGGCACGTGAATCACCGATGCGCGGCGTTCATGCACGGCGGCATAGCGCCGGAACAGATACGAGAGCGCCTGGACAATGCAGAAAGTGATACCGGCGATAATCAGCACGCCGTAGTTATGCGAAAAATTCCACACGAGATTCGTCATCATGTTGTTAGTCGCTTGAGTTCGCTTAATCCAACGGCGGAAAAATAATAGACCATCGAATCCGACTTCGCGGCGGTCCACCCACACAGCATCAAGGTTGGCCATACCTCGAACGTTGCGCCGAGCGACACGCCAAGGATATGGTGCCACAGCGGCATACCGAATAGCGCCAGCGCCGCAGCAAGCGCAATCAAAACGATGTCGCAACGATATTTGAAGCGTACGAACCACGACTCGCGTCGATGCGGCTCCTTGCGCGCGAGACACAGCGGTATCAGCAAAGCAATAGCGCCAAGCATCAACGCAGGCGCGAGAAAGGCTTCGGGATCGCGTTCCTTCAGCGACTGATGAACCGTGTATTCAAAACCTGCCAGCCAGAACGGCAGCACGTAGATCAACACGCGGACGAAGAAGTTGTAGACATGGCGTGCCATTGCTTAAGCCTGATCGAACCCAACAACGCGGGTCAAAAGGTTCGCACGCCTGCGAAGTAAGTTTCAGCGCGTCGCACGATGCTACAACGACGCCACCGTCCATTTCGCGAACAACACAGAACTCCGAAGCATCAAAAGCTTTGCGAGATCAAACTTCTTGCGCGGCGCAAAACCGTTAGTGCCGGTAATGCGCGCCAACTCCTCTCAACGCGAATTCGCCTGATGCGCCAGCGTGCGCAGCACGTACGCCGCCGCAGCGAAACCAAAGCTCGCCGTCACGCACACGCTCGAACCAAAGCCCGCGCAGTTCAGCCCCACCGGGCCGTGATGACCCGGCGACGTCGTAACGTGCTCAGCCTCGGTATCGACATCGCACACCGCCGCTTCCGGATAGATCAGCGGTTCGTCCGAGTACACGGCGCTCACCTTGAAACGCGCCTTTGGGCCGCGCGGAAAACCGTGGTGTTTGCGCAGTTGCCCACGCACCTTGGACAGCAGCGGATCCTGAATCGTGAGCGCCAGGTCGTCGATGCGAATGCGCGTCGGATCCAGTTGCCCGCCCGCGCCACCCACGGTGATAAGCGGCACCCGATGCTCGACGCACCAGGCGATCAGCGCGGTCTTGGTGCGCACGCTGTCGATCGCATCGATCACATAGTCGAAGCCGCCGCCGAGCAGCGCGTCGAAATTCGACGGCTCGACGAAATCCTCCACGAGGCGCACGTCGCAATCCGGATTGATGAGCTTGATGCGCTCGGCCATGGCCTCGACTTTCGGCTTGCCGTAGTTGCCGTCGAGCGCGTGGATCTGGCGGTTGGTGTTGCTCTCGGCCACGTTGTCGAGGTCGATCAGCGTGAGCGTGCCGATCGCGCTGCGCGCGAGCGCCTCCGCGATCCACGAGCCCACGCCGCCAATGCCGATGACGGCAACATGCGCGCGCTCGAACGCCTCAAGCGCGGGTGCGCCGTAAAGCCGCGCCACGCCGCCGAAGCGGCGCGCCCGGTCGGCGACATCGGCCGCGTCGGGCGCGGTAAGATCGGCGGGTTCGGCCGCAGGTGTGAACGAGGCGGTCGAAGCGGAAAGCGGTGTACTGGACATGACGGTAATCGATCGAAAGCGGACCGATCGCAGACTGTCACGGCCCTGGCAAGACCCGTATTTTGCCTGATCGCGCCGACTTGGGCCCAGGCTCCACCTGGCCCCGCGCGCCCGGCCTGCCCGCCGCATCCGGCCCCGCATTCTGGTTATACTTGTCCGCACTGAAGCGTCTGCATAAAAAATGACCTCCCTCGCCGATCTCCGCAAGAACTATTCGCTCGGCTCGCTCGACGCCGCCGACGTCGACGCCGACCCGATCCGCCAGTTCCAGACCTGGTTTGCCCAGGCCCTTGACGCGCAACTGCCTGAACCTAACGCGATGACCGTCGCGACCGTGGACGCCGAAGGCCGTCCGGCCGCGCGCATCCTGCTGATCAAGGGCGTGGACGAACGCGGCTTCGTGTTCTTCACCAATTACGAGAGCCGCAAGGGCCGCGAGCTGAGCGCCAATCCGCACGCCGCGCTGCTGTTCCACTGGATCGAGCTGGAGCGCCAGGTCCGTATCGAAGGCCGCGTTGAAAAAACCAGCGATGCCGAAAGCGACGCTTACTTCCAGTCGCGCCCGCTGGGTTCGCGCATCGGCGCGTGGGCATCGGAGCAGAGCACGGTGATCGACAGCCGCGCGCAGCTCGAAGCGCGCGAGCGCGAAATCAGCGCACAGTATGGCGACGCGCCGCCGCGCCCGCCGCATTGGGGCGGCTATCGCCTCGTGCCGAGCGCCATTGAATTCTGGCAAGGCCGCCCGTCGCGCCTGCACGATCGCCTGCGCTACACGCGTGACAGCGCGCAGCCAGGCGCGGCGTGGAACATCGAACGGCTCGCGCCCTGATCCTGCCGTTCCAGCGGCGCGCCTGCCGGGTGCGCCGCGGTGTTTTCTGCTTTAACAGCAATACGTAGCCTCACCCGCATCACCCGATTCAAGCGCACTGTCCGCTTCTCGAAGCTGGCCAGCGTCGCGTCAGTCGCAGTCCTGCTTCGTTTTTGCCTGAATTTTGCCTGGTTACCTGGTATCACGCATCGCAATTCGCTTTTGTCTTTCGGCTGTTGCCGTTCAATCGACACGGAGAGAAACGCATGTTCTGGGAGAAAAAACTCGCACAGTGGGTCGACGAAGTGCGTAGCAAGGCCAACCTGCCCGCCCGGCTCGTGCTGTGGAGCGGCCAGCAATACGATTTCGGCCACTTCGCCGCGCCGCAGGTCACGCTCAAGGTCAATAGCGCGTCGGCGCTGCCGCTTCTGCTCGAACCGAGCCTCGACAATCTCGGCGAGGCCTATGTGAAGGGCAAAATCGATATCGAGGGCAAGGTCGCCGACATCATCAACATCGGCTACTCGCTCGCGCGCAGCACGGTCACGAGCGCCAGCAAGCTCGCGCGTGTGCGCCGCTACTTCACGCACTCGAAAAGCACCGACAAAAAAGCCATCCAGTATCACTACGACGTCTCGAACGAGTTCTACAAGCTCTGGCTCGACGAGAACATGGTCTATTCGTGCGCGTACTTCGAGAACGGCGACGAGGATCTCGCCACTGCGCAGATCAAGAAGATCGACCACATCCTCACCAAGATCCAGTTGAAGGAAGGCCAGACGCTGCTCGATATCGGCTGCGGCTGGGGCGCGCTCGTGCTGCGCGCGGCGCAGAAGTTCGGCGCGCGCTGCGTGGGCGTGACGCTTTCGCAGAACCAGTTCGATCTCGCCACGCAGCGGGTGAAGGACGCGGGCCTGCAGGATCGCATCGAAATCCGCCTGCAGGACTATCGCGACGTCCAGGGCCAGTTCGACCGCATCACGAGCGTGGGCATGTTCGAGCACGTCGGGCGCAAGAACCTGCCCGGCTACTTCACGAAAGTGCGCGAGCTGCTCGCCGACGACGGCATCGCCATGAACCACGGCATCACGTCGTCGGATGCGCAGAGCGGCGAGACGGCGCTCGGCGGCGGCGAGTTCATCGACCGCTACGTGTTCCCCGACGGCGAGCTGCCGCATATCAGCCTGGCGCTTGAAGCGGCGCAGCGCGGCGGCCTGGAAGCGGTTGACGTGGAGAGCCTGCGCCGTCACTATGCGCACACGCTCGACCTGTGGGCCGACAACTTCGAGGCGCGCGCGCAAGAAGCGAAACAGCTCGTCGACGATGAGAAATTCCGCATCTGGCGCGTCTATCTGGCAGGCTGCGCCTACGCGTTCGAGCACGACGATGTGTCGATTTACCAGATCGTCTGCCGCAAGGCCGGCCGCAGCGCGACGACGCTGCCCTGGTCGCGCCGCTACATGTACGAGAAGCACGAGTAGCCGCTCTGATGCACCCCGGCGAGTGAGGCGGGCGGCCGGTTCGATCAGTTCGCCCCACGGCCCTCACCCGCCCCTTTGAAACCTGCATGAACGAACGCGACGACGGCCTTTTCGGGGCGCTGGACAATGATGGCGAAGCCGCGGCGCCGCGTGCCGCGCGCAATGCGACACGGACGGCGTCGAGGCGTGCGGCACCGGTCGAGCGCCCGACGCAAACACCGGCAGCGCAAACCGATCTGTTCGGCTTCGTGCCGCCCGAACCGCCGCCAAAGCGCGCCGCACGCGCGGCATCTGCCGAAGCGGACACGGCCGAACGCCCCGCGAACCCGCAGAAATCGACCGACCCTGCCGCCCCGAAGCGCCGCGCGCGCGGCGTCCTGCCCGCCGAGCCCACGCAGGACGTGCTCGACCTCGCCGCCGATCTGCCCGCCAGCGTGCGTCTGGGCACTTCGTCGTGGTCGTTTCCGGGCTGGAACGGCATCGTCTACGGCGACGACTACAGCAATTCGAAGCTCGCGCGCGACGGCCTCGCGGCGTATGGCGTGCATCCGCTGCTGCGTTCGGTGAGCATCGACCGCTCGTTCTACGCGCCGCTCACCGTCACCGACTATCTGCGTTACGCCCAGCAGGTGCCGGATCACTTCCGCTTCATCGTCAAGGCGCCCGCGCTCATCACCGACGCCAGCGTGCGCGGCGATCGCGGCGAGCCGGTTTCGGCCAACCCGTGCTTCCTGAACGCGGAAATGGCCGCGCGCGAATTCGTCGAGCCGTGCCTTGCGGGCCTCGGCCGGAAGGCGGGCGCGCTGGTGTTCCAGTTTCCGCCGCTGCCCGATCAGCTGCTCGCCGATCCCGCCGTGTTCGTCGAGCGGCTGTCGGTGTTTCTCGCCGCGCTGCCGCCGCTGCCCGCGCCGCCGCCGGACGCCGCGCCCGGCGACGCGACCTGCTACGCCGTCGAGATCCGCGACGGCATCCTGCTTACGCCGCGCTTCGTGCGCGCGCTGCGGGCGGCGGGCGTGCGCTACTGCGTCGGGCTGCACGCGCGCATGCCCGACCCGTTGCGCCAGGCGGCCGCGCTCGCGCTGATGGACGGCGAAGCGCCCGCCGGGCCGCTGATCGTGCGCTGGAGCCTGCACAGCGGCTTCAAGTACGAACAGGCCAAGGCGCGCTACGAACCGTTCGACAAGCTGGTCGACGAAGACCCGCACACGCGCGACACGCTCGCCGAACTGGCCGCGCGCTACGCGATCGCGGGCCAGCCCGTGCTGATCACGACCAACAACAAGGCCGAAGGATCGGCGCCGCTGACCTGCCAGAAGCTCGCACGCGCAATCGCCGACGAAATGGCGCGGCTGCGTTCGGAAGCCGAAGAGTCCGGGCAATAAAAAAGGCGTGGCCCGATGTCTCGAACCACGCCCGCTACTGCAATCTACCTGGCCTTATCGACGCACAAGGCGCTCAGGCCTTGAGCCGATGCGCGAACTTCTGGCGGAACTTCGCCACCTTCGGCGCGACCACGAACGCGCAATAGCCTTGATCCGGATGCTGCGCGAAGTAGTTCTGGTGATACGCCTCGGCGGGGAAATAGTTGCCGTCGAGCGGCAGCACCTGGGTGACGATCTTGCCGTCGTAGACGCCTTCGGCGGCCAGTTCGCGGATTGCCTGCTCCGCGATTTCCGCCTGTTGCGGCGAATGCGTGAAGATCGCCGAGCGATACTGCGTGCCGACGTCGTTGCCCTGACGGTTCAACTGGGTCGGATCGTGAATCGCGAAGAAGATGTCGAGGATCTCGCGGTAGCTGATCTTTGCGGGATCGAAGTCGACCTTCACGACTTCGGCGTGGCCGGTCACGCCGTCACACACCTGCTCGTAGGTCGGATTGAGCGTCTGGCCGCCCGCATAGCCCGATTCCACCGCGCTCACGCCGTCCACACGCAGATAGACCGCTTCCAGGCACCAGAAACATCCGCCGCCCAGGGTGGCCGTTTCGATCGTCTGACTCATGCTCAACTCTCCTTTGACAATGGCGCTCGCGCCGTGCGCGCCGCGCGTGCATTTCGCGGTAACCGCTGCGCGAGTGGGTATAAACCCAGCCGCGCGCCGCTTTTCGCTAAAATTGGGGCAATTCGCCGAAATTCCACATGACGTTCATTCCGACTTCCGCAACGACAGAGGGCGTGCAGCCATGACCCGCCGCGCCAGCCCGCCCAACTTCGACGCCGCCGCTTTCCGCCGCGCGCTCGGCCAGTTCGCGACCGGCGTGACGGTCATCACGACGCGCGCGCCCGACGGCCAGCTCATCGGCATTACGGCCAGTTCGTTCAACTCGGTGTCGCTCGATCCGCCGCTCGTGCTCTGGAGCCTCGCGACGCGTTCGGCGTCGATGCCGGTGTTCCGCAGCAACAGCCATTATGTGGTGAATGTGCTCGCCGCGTCGCAGCTCGACCTGTGCAAGCGTTTTGCGACTGTGAAGGGCGACCGCTTCGAAGGCGTCTCGCATGCGGCCGGCGACAGCGGCATGCCGGTGCTCGACGGCGCCATCGCCTGGTTCGAGTGCCACAACCGCAGCCGCTACGACGAAGGCGATCACGTCATCTTCGTCGGCGAAGTGGAGCGCTGCGGCGTGCGCGAAGACCTCGATCAGGCTTCGCCGCTGGTGTTCCATGGCGGCGGCTTTCATCAGATCGAACCGCTTTGAGCGCCTGATCGCGGCCAGCCCGGCGCACGCCGGGCGGCCAGACGGCCGGACAACTTCAAGCCGTCGAAAAAACCTCAGTTCGCCTTCGGTTCGCCGCGCTGCGCGATCAGGTCGACGGGCACGCCCGCTTCCACCTTGAGCGTCGTGAGCACGATATTCGAGCGAATATCCATGACGCCCGGCGCCTTATACAGCTTGTTGAGCACGAAATCCGAGTAGTGCTTGAGGTTGTGCGCGAGCACGCGCAGCAGATAGTGCGTCTCCCCCGTCACCACATACGCGCCCACCACCTCGGGCCAGTCGCGCAGCGCCGTCACGAAGCGCTCGTGCCAGCTCTCCTGGTCGTTGCGCATCGAAACCTGCACGAAAGCCTCCATCTCGAAGCCGAGAATCTCCCGGTTCAGGCTGGCGCGGTAGCGCTCGACCACGCCCTGCTCTTCCAGCAGGCGTAGCCGCCGCAGACACGCGGATGGCGACAGCGAAATGCGTTCGGCCAGATCGAGGTTGCTGATGCGGCCCTCGTTCTGAAGAACGGAAAGAATCCGGCAATCGGTTGCGTCGAGCGAGATAGCGTTCATATTTGGTCCCCTTTCCCCTCTTGTAACAAATTATGTGCCAAGAACTGTAGCCTAAGGCGTTTTTTTCGCAAGCACATTTCGCAGTGGGTTGCCTATCATTCGAAAAATACACCGACACCCCTGTCATCGAGATGAATACGCTCTGGGATATTTCCCCCCCGATCCACCCCGCGACGCCCGTCTGGCCGGGCGACACGACTGTGAACGTCGAACGTGTCTGGCGCATGGAAGCCGGCTCGCCGGTCAACGTGGCGCGCGTGACGCTGTCGCCGCACACGGGCGCGCACACCGACGCCCCGCTGCACTACGACGCCGAAGGCGCGCCCATCGGCGAGGTGCCGCTCGATACCTATATCGGCCAATGTCGCGTGATTCATTGCATCGGCGCGTCGCCGCTGGTGCTGCCCGACCATGTAAAAACTGCACTCGACGGCGTGCCACCGCGCGTGCTGCTGCGCACCTATGCGCACGCGCCGCAGGATCGCTGGGACAGCGCGTTCTGCGCGGTCGCGCCTGAGACGATCGAGTTGCTCGCCGCGCACGGCGTGCGGCTCATCGGCATCGACACGCCTTCGCTCGACCCGCAGGAGTCGAAGACGATGGACGCGCATCACCGCATTCGCGCGCATCGCATGGCGATCCTCGAAGGCGTGGTGCTCGACGACATCGCGCCCGGCGAATACGAGCTGATCGCGCTGCCGCTGAAATTCGCGACGCTCGACGCCAGCCCCGTGCGCGCCGTGCTGCGCACCCTGCCGCAATAAATAACGCACCAAAAACACCGATTGCGCGCCCATTGCACCGTAATCGCCCGAGACAACTTCAGGTATCAGCACCGACATGAACAACCGTAACGACGCCCTGGCCGCCGACCGCGCCGACCCGCTCGCACCTCTGCGCGAGCAATTCACGCTCGCCCCCGAGACCATCTACCTCGACGGCAACTCGCTGGGCGTGCCGCCGCAGGCCTGCGCCGCGCGGGCGCAGGCCGTGATCGGCGGCGAATGGGGTGAAGGCCTGATCCGCAGCTGGAACACGGCGGGCTGGTTCGCGCTGCCGCGGCGCCTTGGCAACAAGCTCGCCCCGCTGATCGGTGCGGCCGAAGACGAAGTGGTCGTCACCGACACCATCTCGATCAATCTGTTCAAGGCGCTGTCCGCCGCGCTGCGCGTGCAGAACGAGCGCGACCCGAAGCGCCGCGTGATCGTCTCCGAGCGCTCGAATTTCCCGAGCGACCTGTACATCGCGCAAGGCCTGATCGAGCAGCTCGACCGTGGCTACGAGCTGCGCCTCGTGGACGATCCGTCGGAGCTGCCCGCCGCGATCCGCGACGACGTGGCCGTGGCGATGATCACGCACGTCAACTACCGCACCGGCGAGATGCACGACATGCGCGCACTCACCGAACACATCCACGCGCAAGGCGCGCTAGCGCTGTGGGATCTGGCGCACTCGGCGGGCGCGGTGCCGGTCGACCTGAACGGCGTGAACGCGGATTACGCAGTCGGCTGCACCTACAAGTACCTGAACGGCGGCCCCGGCTCGCCGGGCTTCGTGTGGGTGCCCAAACGCAACCAGAACACTTTTTCGCAGCCGCTGTCGGGCTGGTGGGGCCACAAGTCGCCGTTCGAAATGAACCCGACGTACCGCCCCGACGACGGCATCGGCCGCTATCTGTGCGGCACGCAGCCGATCGTGTCGATGGCGCTGATCGAATGCGGTCTCGACGTGTTCCTGCAAACCGATATGCAGGCGATCCGCCGCAAGTCGCTCGCGCTCACCGATCTCTTCATCGAACTGGTGGAGACGCGCTGCGCCGGGCTCGACCTCACGCTCGTCACGCCGCGCGAGCACGCGCAGCGCGGCTCGCATGTGAGCTTCGAGCATCCGCATGGCTATGAGGTCATGCAGGCGCTGATCGCGCGCGGCGTGATCGGCGACTATCGCGAGCCGCACGTGCTGCGCTTCGGCTTCACGCCGCTTTACGTGCGTTACGTCGATGTCTGGGACGCCGTGGAAACGCTGCGCGACGTGCTCGCGACCGAGTACTGGCGCAAGCCCGAATTCGCCGCACGCGGCGCGGTGACCTGAGGAGCGCGCGATGACCGACCATATGCAGATTCCGGGCGTGCCTGACGATACGAGTGCCCAGCGCACGCCAAACGAGACGCCGCGCGGCGGTTGTCCGTTTGGCCATGGCGCGACGATGACGCCATCGGCTCAAGCGGCGCAGCCCGCTCACGCCGATGCAGAAAAAGGCGACGGCTGGCACGACGCGCAGCTCGACTTCTCGAAGTCGATGAGCTACGGCGATTACCTCGGCCTCGATGCCGTGCTGAACGCGCAGCATCCGCTCTCGCCCGATCACAACGAGATGCTGTTCATCGTCCAGCATCAGACCAGCGAGCTGTGGATGAAGCTCGCGCTCTACGAGCTGCGCGCAGCGCTCGCCAACGTGCACCGCGACGAGCTGCCGCCCGCGTTCAAGCAGCTCGCGCGCGTCTCGCGCATCCTGGAGCAGCTGGTGCAGGCGTGGAGCGTGCTGTCGACGCTCACGCCGTCCGAATACACGGCGATGCGCCCGTACCTGGGCGCGTCCTCGGGCTTCCAGTCGTACCAGTACCGCATGATCGAGTTCCTGCTCGGCAACAAGAACGCGCAGATGCTCAAGCCGCACGAGCACCGGCCCGAAATTCACGCGCAGGTGAAGGCGACGCTCGATGCGCCGTCGTTCTACGACGAGGTGATCCGCCTGCTGGCGCGGCGCGGTTTCGCGATCGCGCCCGAGCGCCTCTCGCGCGACTGGAGCCAGGCAACCGAGCACGACAAGACGGTCGAAGCGGCGTGGCTGGAGATTTACCGCGATCCCTCGAAGCACTGGGATCTCTACGAAATGGCCGAAGAACTCGTCGATCTGGAGGACGCGTTCCGGCAGTGGCGCTTCCGCCATGTGACGACGGTGGAACGCATCATCGGCTTCAAGCAGGGCACGGGCGGCACCAACGGCGCGCCGTATCTGCGCAAGATGCTCGATGTGGTGCTGTTTCCGGAGCTTTGGCACGTGCGCACGGTGCTTTGACGCTTTTTTGCGCGCGCCATGAAAAAAAGCCCGCCTGAATCGCTTCAGGCGGGCTTTTTGATGCGTGAGACGCGAACGCTTAGACCACCACGGTCTGCGCTTCGCCTTCCTTGCTTTCGCGCACGAAGCCGATCTTCCAGACCTGCTCGCCTGCTGCGGCCAGCTGCGCTGCTGCCGCGTCAGCCTGATCGGCCGCCACGACCACGACCATGCCGATGCCGCAGTTGAACACGCGGTGCATTTCCGCGTCGGCGACGCCGCCTTCCTTCTGCAGCCACGAGAACAGCGGCGGCAGCGGCCATGCGCTGTGATCCAGTTCAGCCGTGAGGCCGTCGCGCAGCACGCGCGGAATGTTTTCGACCAGGCCGCCGCCGGTGATGTGCGCCATGCCCTTCACAGTGATGGTTTCCATCAGCTTGAGCAGCGGCTTCACGTAGATGCGCGTCGGGGCCATCAGCGCGTCGCCCAGCGAGCGGCCGTCGAAGTCGGCGTTCAAGTCCGGGTTCGCGCGCTCGATGATCTTGCGCACGAGCGAGAAGCCGTTCGAGTGGATGCCGCTCGATGCCAGGCCCAGCACCACGTCGCCCGGGGTGATGGTGCTGCCGTCGATGATCTTGCTCTTTTCGACCGCGCCGACCGCGAAGCCAGCCAGATCGTATTCGCCGTCCGGGTACATGCCCGGCATTTCGGCCGTTTCGCCGCCGATCAGCGCGCAGCCCGACAGTTCGCAACCTTGTGCGATGCCCTGCACGACGGTGGCCGCCGTATCGACGTCCAGCTTGCCGCAGGCAAAGTAGTCGAGGAAGAACAGCGGCTCGGCGCCTTGCACGAGGATGTCGTTGACGCTCATCGCGACGAGATCCTGGCCGACCGTGTCATGTTTGTTCAGATGAAACGCGAGGCGCAGCTTGGTGCCCACGCCGTCCGTGCCCGAAACCAGCACGGGTTCCTTGTAACGCTTGGGCACTT
This sequence comes from Paraburkholderia bannensis NBRC 103871, assembly GCF_000685015.1. Classification (GTDB taxonomy): domain Bacteria; phylum Pseudomonadota; class Gammaproteobacteria; order Burkholderiales; family Burkholderiaceae; genus Paraburkholderia; species Paraburkholderia bannensis. Next base: position 343,450 of record NZ_BAYA01000006.1, read on the forward strand.
CGAACAGTGCGCCGAATCCGCCGATGCCGCCCATCACGCCTTCGCGCAGGGTCTTCTTCGCAAACGGCTTGATGCGATCGACGAGCGCGTCGCCCGCGACCATGTCGACGCCAGCGTCGGCGTAGGAGAGGCCTTGTTCCTGATTAGCGGGGCCGGATTTCGGTTGATTCATGGGGAAGCGCCAGAAGGTCGGTAAAATGCGATTTTAACCGATTGACGACGCCCCGCCGCCGCGCCCTCGGTGAGTATTTTGGTACGAGCATGGCGCGCGCGATGACAACAGGGGCGACAGCAGGGACGACGCAGGGATGAGAAGCGCGCTGCGGCGCGCCAGAACGGGCAGGAGACACGGCCGAAGCCAGCCGGAACACGGCGGCGACGCACGACTTCGCCAGCCCGCCCCTACAACCGGAAAACAACGTTTTGTCGCAGAACACACCGATCTTCACGCCGTACCAACGTCAGGCCTTCATCTGGGCCGCGCTTGCGCTCGCCTTCGGCATCGTGCTGTGGCTGCTGCGCCCCGTGCTCACGCCCTTTCTGCTCGGCGGCCTGCTCGCGTACGTGCTGCAGCCGGGCGTCGCGTGGCTCGTGCGCCGGCGCGTGCCGCGCGGCGTGGCCGCGCTCACGATGATCCTGTTCTTCGCGCTGGTCGTGACGATGCTGGTCGTGCTGCTGCTCGCCGTGATCCAGAAGGAAGGGCCGCAGCTCAAGCAGCAGGTGCCCGCGATGATTACGCATCTGCACGACTGGCTCGCGCCCAAGCTCGCGTTTCTTGGCGTGAGCGACGAGATGCTCGACTTCCAGAGCCTGCGCGACCTGATCACGAGCCGCGTCGAAAGCAGCGCGCAGACCATTGCGCTCTACGCGTGGACGTCGATCCGCACCAGCAGCAACGTGGCGATCGAAGTCGTCTCGAACGCCGTGCTGGTGCCGCTCGTGCTGTTCTATTTGCTGTACGACTGGAACGCGATGCTTGCGCGCGTGCAGACCTTCGTGCCGCGCCGCTGGTTCGCGCGCACCATGGAGCTGGCCGGCGAAATGGATCGCATGCTGGCGCAATATCTGCGCGGCCAGTTGCTGGTGATGGCGATTCTCGCGGCGTTCTACGCGATCACGCTGTCGATCGCGGGCTTCGAAGTGGCGCTGCCGGTCGGCGTGTTCACGGGCCTCGCGGTACTGATTCCGTACCTGGGCTACGCAACGGGCCTCGTGCTCGCACTGGTTGCCGCACTGCTGCAGTTCGGTAGCTGGTATGGTTTTGGCGCAGTGGCCGTAATCTACGGCGTGGGCCAGGTGCTCGAGGGCTTTTTCCTCACGCCGCGCCTCGTTGGCGAGCGCATCGGCCTGCATCCACTCGCGGTGATTTTTGCGTTGCTCGCCTTCGGGCAACTGTTCGGGTTCTTCGGCGTGCTGCTCGCGCTGCCAGCCAGTGCGATCCTCTCGATCGCCCTGCGCGAACTGCGGCGCAGCTATCTCGCCAGCGCGCTCTATCGCAACTGATGCAGGCACCGAGCAAAAACTGAGAGACCCGCGACTTCGGCCAGACATACCGTGCAGCGACAGCTAACGCTCGATCTCGGCACTCCGCCGCCATCGACCTTCGACAACTTCCACACCGGCGCCAACGCGGAGCTGGTCGCGCGCCTGCGCGGGCTCGATGCCGCGCTCGCCGCGGGCGTCGATCCGAAGGCCGACCGCACGTTCTACGTCTGGGGCGAGCCCGGCAATGGCCGCTCGCATCTGCTGCGCTCGCTGGCTTATGAAGCGCCGCCGGGCCACGTGCGCTACCTCGGGCCGCAAAGCGGCCTCGCCGCCTTCACGTTCGATCCGCGCGTGACGATCTACGCCGTGGACGACTGCGATTCGCTCTCGGGCGCGCAGCAGATCGCCCTGTTCAACCTCTTCAACGAGGTGCGCTCGCATCCGGCCACGGCGCTCGTCGCCACCGGCAATGCGCCGCCGATGGGGCTCGCCGTGCGCGAGGATCTGCGCACGCGTCTGGGCTGGGGACTGGTGTTCCATCTCGCGCCGCTCTCGGACGCGGGCAAGGCCGCCGTGCTCAAGCAGGCGGCGCGCGAGCGCGGCATCAACCTCGCCGACGACGTGCCCGCCTACCTGCTCACGCACTTCCGCCGCGACATGCCGAGCCTGATGCGCCTGCTCGACGCGCTCGACCGTTTTTCGCTGGAGCAAAAGCGCGCGGTGACGCTGCCGCTGCTGCGCACGATGCTCGCCAACGGCGAAGGGCCGCTGAGCCCCGAAGCGCTCGCGGGCGACGACGCGGCGCTGTTCGCGATGCAGCCGCAAGAGGCTGATGTCCCTGACTTCTCCGCTCTCAGCGAAGGGCAAGACGATACGCCCCCGGAATCCGCGCCGACGCCCGCCACTGTCGAACTCGAACTGTTCCCGACCCAGGAAAACGCGCAGGAAAACGCGAAGGACACGGCGCAGGACACCGCGCAGCAGGAATCCGCCGAGCCGGCCTACGAAGCGCCCAAGGCTCCGGCATTGCAGGCGCGCGAGCCGATGCGCGACAAGCCCTTCCAGCCGCCGACCGACAACGTCGATGGCGAGCTTGGGGTCAAATTCCGCCACGTCGTGCATCGCGAACTGGGCACGGAGCTGCAAGGCGAAGTCAACGCCGACGTCAGCAACGAAATGAGCGGCGAACTGAACGGCGACCTCGACCCGCCGGCCGTGCCCGTCGATCCGGTTGATCCGAACCGCCCGCCCGAGGCGACGCAAGCGCAGCCCGACGCTGCGGCAGCGCCCGGCCGACCGGACAGCGACGCCCCCGACGAGCCTGAAAAGGAAGTCAAACCCGGCGCAGCCGAATCCGCACCCGATTCCACATCCGATAAGCAGCCCGCCCCACCGGCTCACACCGGCACCGGCAACGGCTTCACCCGCTTCAAGTAAAATGAGCGCCCATGGCTAATCTCGCACTTTTCGATCTCGATCACACGCTGATCCCCACCGACAGCGACCACGAATGGGGCCGCTTCATGGTGAAGCTCGGCCTCGTGGACGCCGAGCGCTTTACCGAGCAGAACGACTTCTTCTACGGCCAGTACAAGGCCGGCACGCTCGACATCAACGCGTATCTCGTCGCCGCCCTCACGCCGCTCGCGAAGCATTCGCGCGAGCAGCTCAAGGCCTGGCACGACCAGTACATGCACGAAGTCATCAAGCCGGCCATGCTGCCGGTGGCGATCGAACTCGTGCAGGAGCACAAGGCCGCGGGCGACCTCGTCTGCATGGTCACGGCGACCAACGAATTTATCACGGCGCCCATCGGCGAAGCCTTCGGCGTGGACAAGCTGATCGCGTGCGAGGTCGAGACCGTGGACGGCCATCCGGAATCGGCATTCACCGGCCGCCCGACCGGCACGCCGAGCTTCCGCGAAGGCAAGATCACGCGCGTCGAAGCCTGGCTCGCCTCGCTCGGCAAGACGTGGTCGGACTTCGATCGCAGCTACTTCTACAGCGACTCGCACAACGACATTCCGTTGCTCGAGAAAGTCACCGACCCGATCGCGACCAACCCCGACGACACCCTGCGCGCCCATGCGCAAAAAGCAGGCTGGCGCATCCTCGATTTGTTCCAGGTATCGTGATCAAGAAATTCATCCGCAAGCTGTTCGGCCAGGACGACGCCGACACCCTTGAGACTCAAGGCGAATCCGGCAACGACGCCCGTGCAGCGGCCCAGCAAGACGGCGACGCCGCCGTCGGCACCGCCACCCGCACGCGCCGCAAGACCGTCACGGTCAAGAAGGAAACGAAACCGCGCGGCGCCAAAGGTGACAAAGGCGCTGCCGATCCGACCGCGCCCGTGATTCTTTCCGCCGACGTGCACGGCATCAACCCGTCGCTGATTTCCCGCAACGCCGTGCGCGTGACCGAAGGCCTGCAGCAAGCGGGCTTTCGCGCGTTCATCGTCGGCGGCGCGGTGCGCGACCTGCTGCTAGGCGTCGCGCCCAAGGATTTCGACGTGGCCACCGACGCCACGCCCGACCAGGTGCAGAAGCTGTTCCGCCGCGCGCGCATCATCGGCCGGCGCTTCCAGATCGTGCACGTGCAGTTCGGCCAGGAAATCATCGAAGTCTCGACCTTCCGCGCGCTGGTGGATGCACCGCCCGCTGCGGCGCCCAGCGCTGCGCCGGCCAAACGCATGCGCCGCGACGAACTCGACCGCAAGACCCATCACGTCGACGCCAGCGGCCGCGTGCTGCGCGACAACGTCTGGGGCGAGCAGCACGAGGACGCCACGCGCCGCGACTTCACGATCAACGCGATGTACTACGATCCGGCCTCGCAGACGGTGCTGGACTACCACAACGGCATGGCCGACATGCGCGCGCGCCTGCTGCGCATGATCGGCGACCCGGCCACGCGTTATCGCGAGGATCCGGTGCGCATGATGCGTGTGGTGCGTTTCGCGGCCAAGCTCGGCTTCGAGATCGAAGAACACACGCGTGCGCCGATTCAGGAAATGGCCGATCTCATCAACAACGTGCCTGCGGCGCGTCTGTTCGACGAGATGCTCAAGCTGCTGCTCTCGGGCCACGCGCTCGAATGCCTGCGCTGGCTGCGCAAGGAAGGCCTGCATCACGGCCTGCTGCCGCTGCTCGACGTGGTGCTCGAACAGCCGCAAGGCGAGCGCTTCATCACGCTCGCGCTGTCGAATACCGATGCGCGCGTGCGCGCGGGCAAGACGGTTTCGCCGGGCTTCCTGTTCGCCACGCTGCTGTGGCACGACGTGCAGCAACGCTTGCAGCAGTACACGGCCGAAGGCGAATTCCCGGTTCCCGCGCTCAATCGCGCGATGGACGACGTGATCGACGTGCAGACTGAGAAGCTGGCGATCCATCGCCGCTTCTCGTCCGATATGCGCGAGATCTGGGGCCTGCAACTGCGCCTCGAAAAGCGTGGCCGCAGCGCGATCAAGCTGCTGGAACACCCGCGCTTCAGAGCGGGGTATGATTTCCTCCTGCTGCGCTGCGAATCGGGCGAGCTCGACGCCGAAATCGGCCAATGGTGGACTGACTTCATCAGCGGAGACCTCACCGCGCGCGAAACGCTGCTCAACGCTGGCAGCAATCGCGAGCGCTCGCCGCGTAAGCGTCGCCGTCGTGGCGGCGCAAAAAACCGTAAAACGGGCGAAGCCGCCGCTGGAACGGAGAGTGCCGGCGCAGAACCGGCGCACGACGACCGGGGCGACGACGGCCCGTACGAGGACTGACGCCATGCAGGCGCAGCGTAGTGTGGGCGCAGTCCAAGCGCCTTTGCAACGATAGCCGCAGGAAGTGAAGCCATGACGCTTGCCTGGCTGGGAATCGGCGCAAATCTGGGGGATGCGCGCCAGACCCTCAAAGACGCGGTGGTGTGTCTTGCGCAACAGCACACCATCACCATCGTCGCCAAATCGAGTCTGTACCGCACCGCGCCGATCGACGCGGGCGGCGACGACTATTTCAACTGCGTCGTGAAGCTCGAAACGTGCCTCACGGCGCACGATCTGCTCGCCCTGTGCCAGCGCATCGAACATCATTTCGGCCGCGAACGCCCCTTTCGCAACGCCCCGCGCACGCTCGACATCGACGTGCTGATGTTCGGCGACGCCATGATCGACGACCCCGACCTGATCGTGCCGCACCCGCGCATGACGGTGCGCGCGTTCGTGCTCGCGCCGCTCGCCGAGATCGACGCCGAACTCGTGATTCCGGGCCACGGCGTGGTCAGCACGTTCCTGCCCGGCGTCGCCGACCAGCGCATCGAAAAGCTCCGGCCGCTCTGCCAGTGTCTGGGCAGCGCGCCCGATAGCGGCGACGCGCAAGGCAACGACGCCGGCGTCAGCGACGAAGGCGGCAAAAAAGCCGGCACCTGCCGATGAGCACGCCCCTGCCCATCGTCACCGCCCGCGCCGCGCGTCCGGCACTCGACTACATCGCGATCGAAGGGCCGATCGGCGCGGGCAAGACCGCGCTGGCCACGCGCCTCGCCGAACGCTGGTCGATGCAGACGCTGATCGAGTCGCACGCCGACAACCCTTTTCTCGAACGCTTCTACCGCGACGCCTCGCATCACGCGCTGGCCGCGCAGCTTGCCGTCGCGTTGCAGCGCGAGCGTCTGTCGCACGACGTGGCCGCGCGCCGCGGGGCGGGTGTGCCGCTCGTGACGAACTTCCTCGCCGAGCGCAACGACGTGTTCGCACGTCTCACGCTGTCCGAGGACGAGCTGCCGCTCTACCGCGCGCTCGCCGCGCGCCTGCCCGTACAGGCGCCGCCGCCCGATCTGGTGGTCTATCTCCAGGCGAGCCCCGAAGCGCTGTTCGCGCGCATCCAGAAGCGCGCGGTGCCGGTGGAGCAGCACATCTCCGACGCCTTCCTGCGTGGGTTGTGCGACAGCTACAACGAATTTTTCTATCATTACGACCGTGCGCCGGTACTGACCGTCGGCGTCGAAAATCTGAATCCGCTCGACTCCGACGAAGACCTTGCGCTGATCGCCGAACGTATCGAAACGATGCGCGGGCGCAAGGAATCGTTCGTCAAGGGCATGTCGCTCTGACACTCTGACACTCGCCAGGCCGACACCCGTCCGGTTTCTCCATCCTTAACGGATCTCACAAGGATCACCCCAGGATTTCCCCATGACTTACCTGCAGGAAACGAGCCGCAGCGCGGTCACCGTGCCCAAGCTCCAGACCATGCGCGACGCGGGCGAAAAGATCGCCATGCTCACGTGCTACGACGCCAGCTTCTCGGCGCTGTGCGACCGCGCGGGCGTCGATACCGTGCTGATCGGCGACTCGCTCGGCAACGTGCTCCAGGGCCACACGACGACCCTGCCCGTCACGCTCGACGACATCGCCTATCACACGGCGTCGGTGGCGCGCGCGCAGACGAAGGCGCTGATCATCGCCGACCTGCCGTTCGGCACTTTCGGCACGCCCGAAGACGCCTTCGCCAGCTCGGTGAAGCTCATGCGCGCGGGCGCGCAGATGGTCAAGATCGAAGGCGGCGAATGGCTCGCCCCCACCGTCAAGATGCTGGTCGAGCGCGCCGTGCCGGTGTGCGCGCACATCGGCCTCACGCCGCAGTCGGTGCATGCGTTCGGCGGCTTCAAGGTGCAGGGCAAGACCGATGCGGCAGCGGCCCAGCTCGTGCGCGACGCCATCGCGCTGCAGGACGCGGGCGCGCAGCTCGTGGTGATCGAGGCGGTGCCCTCGGCGCTCGGCGCGGAAGTCACGAAGCAGTTGCGCATTCCGACCATCGGCATCGGCGCGGGCCTCGACTGCTCGGGTCAGGTGCTGGTGCTGCACGACATGCTGGGCATTTTCCCCGGCAAGCGTCCGCGCTTCGTGAAGGACTTCATGGAAGGCCAGCCGAATATCGAATCGGCCGTGCGCGCCTATGTGAAGGCGGTGAAGGAAGGCACGTTCCCGGGCCCCGAGCACGTGTTCTGAAGCTGAACGCTTCGCTTCGTGCAGATGTGAAAAAAGCGCGTGACCTCTTTGAGGCACGCGCTTTTTGTTGGGCTCGACTGCCGGTGGCGACGTCGGGCGTTAGATCAGCCTGGCCGCTACGGCTCCGCGCAACGCATTGGTCAGCATGAGCGCCTGGGCTTCGAGCACATCGGCACGCGTGAGCACGCGCTCCTGCGCGCCGAGCGCCTCGTCGTCGAGCAGCACGCCGCGCATCACGCCCGGCAGCACGCCCGAAGCGAGCGGCGGCGTGAACCACTGCCCGTCGAGCTTCACGAACACATTCGAGCGCCCGCCTTCGGTCAGCTCGCCGCGTTCGTTGAAAAACAGCATGTCGAAGGCGCCCTGTGTTTCGGCCTCTCGCCATGCGCGGTCGAATTCGGCGCGGCGCGTGGACTTGCGCAGCAGCAGCGCATCGGCGGACGCGACCGGCGCGAAGCCGTGATCCGGCGCGAGCAGCACGCCAACCGTGTCGTGCGCCAGTGGCGCGAGCGGCGCGGACGTCAGCGTGATTTCGCCGCTCTTGGCGAGCGCGACGCGCATGCGATGCGGCGCGTGCTCATCCGGCCATTCGCCGCACGCCTGCGCCAGCCGCGCGCGCAAGGCTTCGACATCGCACGCAAAGCCGAACCACGCCGCGCTCGATGCGAGCCGCACGAGATGGCGTTCGAGGTGGCGCACGCCCTCGGCGCGCGTCGCGTACATCGTCTCGAACAGTTCGATGCCGGGATCGGCCCCGGTCAGGAAACGGGCTTTCAAACGCATCTCCTCGTATTCGTCGGCGGCCACGCTGTCGAGCACGATGCCCGCGCCCACGCCCATCTCGCCGCGACGCATCTCGCTTCCGCCGGCATCGGCGGCTTCGAGCGTCAACGTGCGGATCACGACCGACAGGCAAAAATCGCCGCAAGCCTCGCCTTCACGCGCCGCGTCGAGCCAGCCGATCGTGCCCGTGTACAGGCCGCGCGGCCCATGCTCCAGCGCGTCGATCAGCTCCATCGTGCGGTGCTTGGGCGCGCCCGTAATCGAGCCGCAGGGAAACAGCGCACGCATTGCGTCGGCGAAGGTCGTGCCGTCGCGCAGCTTCGCTTCGACCGTCGACGTCATCTGCCAAACCGATGCGTAAGGCTCGACGCTGAACAACGCCGGCACGCGCACCGAGCCCGTCTGCGCCACGCGGGAAATGTCGTTGCGCAGCAGGTCGACGATCATCACGTTTTCGGCGCGATTCTTGGGATCGTTGGCGAGAAACTTCGCGGCGGCAGCGTCCTCGGCCGGATCGGCCCAGCGCGCGGCGGTGCCCTTCATCGGTTTCGCGCGCAACGTTTCGCCGCGCTTCTCGACGAACAGTTCCGGCGAGCACGACAGCACCCAGCGGTCGCCCGGCAGCGCGATGAGCGCGCCAAAGCGCACGCGCTGACGCTCGCGCAAACGCCGATAAAGCGCGACGGGCGAGCCGAACGCCTCGAAGCCGAGCCGGTACGTATAGTTGATCTGGTACGAGTCGCCGATGCGCAGCGCGTCCTGCACTGAGCCGATATCGCGCTCGAAGCGCTCGCGGTCGACGCCCATCGTCACGCCTGCAATGCCTGCCGGGTGCGGCGTATCGCAGACTGCCCCGTTGCCCTCACGCGCGGCGAGCCACGCGTCGGCTTCGTCGCGCGAGAATGTCTCGCAGCGTTCGAACAATAAAAAACGCAGCGCGGCATGGCCGGGCTGCGTTTCTGAAGATGAAACGGACGACGAGGACGAAGCGACGGCATTCTGCGCACCGAGCACAAGCGCGCGCCCGAAGTCGTAGTCGCCGAGCACGAGGCTATGCAGCCCCGCGTTCTGCGCGGCACGCACCTGCTCGTTCACCGCGTCGAGATCGGCCGGACGCTCGCACGCCAGTTCGCGCACGAAGCCCGTATAAAGCCGGCTCGAACGGCTCGCCGCCGTCGAGTCGCCATCGTCGAGCAGCGCGAACACCGCGCCGCCTGGATTGACTGCCATTGTTTGACTACCTGTACTGCCAGCGATCCGGAGCACGCGGGCCATCCAGCGCGCCCCGAAAACCGCACATCAATCGAAGAAGCTCTTCACGCGGTCGAACCAGCTCTTGCTTTGCGGGCTGTGACGCGAGCCGCCTTCCACGAGCGACTTCTCGAACTGCTGGAGCAGCTCGCGCTGGTGCTCGGTGAGCTTGACCGGCGTTTCCACCTGGACGTGCACGTACAGGTCGCCCGCGATGCTCGAACGCAGACCCTTGATGCCCTTGCCGCGCAGACGGAAGGTCTTGCCCGACTGCGTGCCTTCGGGAACCGGGAAGGTCGCGCGGCCCGCCAGCGTGGGGACTTCGATCTCGCCGCCGAGCGCCGCCGTCGCGAACGGAATCGGCATCTGGCAATGCAGATCGTCGCCGTCACGCTCGAAGACACCGTGCTGCTTGATGTGAATTTCGACGTACAGGTCGCCCGATGGGCCGCCGTTGATACCCGGCTCGCCGTTGCCAGCCGAGCGGATACGCATGCCGTCGTCGATGCCCGCCGGAATCTTCACTTCCAGCGTCTTGGTTTCCTTCACCTTGCCGGCGCCGTGGCACGACGTGCAGGGCTCGGGGATGTAGGAACCGGTGCCGTGGCACTTCGGGCAAGTCTGCTGGATGCTGAAAAAGCCCTGCGACATGCGCACCGAACCCGAACCATGGCAGGTCGGGCAGGTTTCCGGCTTGGTGCCGGGCTTCGCGCCCGAGCCGTGGCAGACTTCGCAGCTGCTCCAGCCCGGCACGCGGATCTGCGTTTCGTAGCCGTGGGCCGCCTGCTCCAGCGTGATTTCCATGCTGTAGCGCAGGTCTGCGCCGCGATACACCTGCGGGCCGCTGCGCTGGCCGCCGCGGCCACCTGCTGCCTGGCCGAAGATATCGCCGAAGATGTCGCCGAAGGCGTCCGCGAAACCGCCGAAGCCCTGCGCACCCGCGCCGCCCATGTTGGGATCGACACCCGCATGGCCGTACTGGTCGTAAGCGCCGCGCTTTTGCGAGTCCGACAGCATTTCATAGGCCTCTTTGACCTCCTTGAAATGCTCTTCCGCATCCTTGTTGTCCGGATTGCGGTCGGGGTGGTACTTCATCGCCAGCTTGCGATACGCCTTCTTGATTTCGTCGTCGCTCGCGTTCTTCGCGACGCCCAGAACCTCGTAGTAATCCCGTTTCGCCATATCGGTTCAACGCCGGGCGCACGCTGCGCGCACGCCGGCTCCTCTTGAATGCTGGATCTCGTGACCCGTTAGCCGCTCTTTTTGAACCCCGCGCACGCGATCTTTACGCGCTTGCGGCCCCTGAAAAAGAACGGCCTCCATAAAACAAATGTGCCCGGAGAGCCGTGAAGGCTCGCCAGGCGCTGCAATGCAGAGCGCATCGTAACCGATGCGGCCGCTGCCGTCCTTGCCGCTTCGGCCGCAACCGTGAGGCCGTGACCGAAGCAGGTGGACACTTAGTCCTTCTTGACTTCCTTGAACTCGGCGTCGACGACGTCGTCGGCGTGGTTCTGCGCGCCTTGCTCGGCACCGGCTGCACCTGCACCAGCCGCACCTGCCGCGCCCGCGGCACCTGCCTGCTGTGCCTGCATGTCGGCGTACATCTTTTCGCCGAGCTTCTGCGAAGCCGTAGACAGCGCCTCGACCTTCGCGTCGATCGTCGCCTTGTCAGCCGACGAATCCTTCAGCGTGTCTTCGAGCTCCTTCAGCGCGGCTTCGATCTTGTCCTTTTCGGACGCGTCGATCTTGTCGCCGTACTCGGCCACGGCCTTCTTCGTGCTGTGCACCAGCGCATCGCCCTGGTTGCGCGCGTCGGCCAGCTCACGCAGACGGTGATCTTCTTCCGCGTTCGCTTCGGCGTCCTTCACCATCTTCTCGATTTCGGCTTCGGACAGACCCGAGTTCGCCTTGATCGTGATGCGGTTTTCCTTGCCGGTCGCCTTGTCCTTCGCGCCGACGTGCAGAATACCGTTCGCGTCGATGTCGAAGCTCACTTCGATCTGCGGCACGCCACGCGGTGCGGGCGGGATGCCTTCGAGGTTGAACTCGCCCAGCAGCTTGTTGCCCGCTGCCATTTCGCGTTCGCCCTGGAACACCTTGATCGTCACGGCCGACTGGCTGTCGTCAGCCGTCGAGTAGACCTGAGCGTGCTTGGTCGGGATCGTGGTGTTCTTGTTGATCATCTTCGTCATCACGCCGCCGAGCGTCTCGATACCGAGCGACAGCGGGGTCACGTCGAGGAGCAGCACGTCCTTGCGGTCGCCCGACAGAACCTGGCCTTGAATCGCGGCGCCAACGGCCACGGCTTCGTCCGGGTTCACGTCACGGCGCGGATCCTTGCCGAAGAACTCCTTGACCTTCTCCTGCACCTTCGGCATACGCGTCTGGCCGCCGACGAGAATCACGTCGTCGATGTCGCCGACCTTCACGCCTGCGTCCTTGATCGCGACGCGGCACGGCTCGATGGTGCGCTCGATCAGGTCTTCGACCAGCGCTTCCAGCTTGGCGCGCGTGATCTTCAGGTTCAAGTGCTTCGGGCCCGATGCGTCTGCCGTGATGTACGGCAGGTTGATTTCGGTCTGCTGGCCCGACGACAGTTCGATCTTGGCCTTTTCAGCCGCTTCCTTCAGGCGTTGCAGCGCGAGCACGTCCTTCGACAGATCGACGCCCTGCTCTTTCTTGAATTCGCCGATGATGTAATCGATGATGCGCTGGTCGAAGTCTTCGCCGCCGAGGAACGTGTCGCCGTTGGTCGAGAGCACTTCGAACTGCATTTCGCCGTCCACGTCTGCGATTTCGATGATCGAGATGTCGAACGTGCCGCCGCCGAGGTCGAACACGGCGATCTTGCGGTCGCCCTTTTCAGCCTTGTCCAGGCCGAAAGCCAGTGCGGCTGCGGTCGGCTCGTTGATGATGCGCTTGACTTCCAGACCGGCGATGCGGCCTGCGTCCTTGGTCGCTTGACGCTGGCTGTCGTTGAAGTACGCGGGAACCGTGATCACGGCTTCCGTGACCGGCTCGCCGAGGTAGTCTTCAGCGGTCTTCTTCATCTTGCGCAGCACTTCTGCCGAAACCTGCGACGGTGCGAGGTTCTGGCCGTGCGCGGCAACCCATGCGTCGCCGTTGTCGTGCTTGACGATCTGGTAAGGCATCAGGTTGATGTCCTTCTGCACTTCCTTTTCGTCGAAGCGGCGGCCGATCAGGCGCTTGACTGCGTACAGCGTGTTACGCGGGTTCGTGACCGACTGGCGCTTGGCCGGTGCGCCGACCAGCACTTCGTTGTCGTCCATGTAGGCGATGATCGACGGCGTCGTACGGGCGCCTTCCGAGTTCTCGATCACCTTGACCTGATTGCCTTCCATCAGCGCCACGCACGAGTTCGTGGTGCCGAGGTCGATACCGATGATTTTGCCCATTTTTCTCAATTCTCCAATTTGATCCGCTGTGGCGGCCGCCGCTCATCCAGTGGCTGGCGTGTCGCCTCAATAAATTCAGAACTGCTGCCCAAATAAGTGCCGAGACGGCGTTTTCAAGAGCTTTGGGCTATGCGTTCGTTAATTTTTTTCAATTTCCTGCATTCGGCGGCGCATTTTCGCGATGTTCGGAGCCATGCGCCACCTTTCGCTTTCGAATGCCTTTCATGAAGGCCGTTTGAAGCGGTATTCGGGCGGCCGGTTACGGCAGTTATCGACCAATCCGGGCAGGTTATTTAGCCTGCCCGCGACGGCCGAAATTTCCGGCTGCGTGCTACGCGTGCTTACTTCGGCTGGGAAACCGTCACCAGCGCCGGGCGCAGCACACGCTCGGCGATCACATAGCCCTTTTGCAGCACGGTCACGACCGTGTTGGCGTCCTGCTCGGACGGCACCATCGAGATGGCCTGGTGGCGATGCGGGTCGAACTTCTCGCCGACCGGGTTGATCGCGACAACCTTGCCCTTCTCCAGCGCGCCGGAGAGTTGCTTGAGCGTGAGCTCGACGCCTTCGTTGACCTTGGCCAGGTCGTCCGAGCCGTGCGCGAGCGCGGCCTCCAGGCTGTCGACCACGGGCAGCAGGTGTTCTGCGAAGCTTTCGATCGCGAACTTGTGCGCCTTGGTGACGTCTTCCTGCGCGCGGCGGCGGACGTTTTCCGTCTCGGCCTTGGCGCGGATGAACGCGTCCTGCAGCTCGGCGATCTTCGCCTGGGCTTCGGCCAGCGCGGCGTCCGCGCCTTCCGGTGCCGGCGCGCCGGCTTCGTTTGCCTGCTGCTGGGCGGCGGCAGCGGCTTGCGACGCCTCGTCCGCGGGCGTGGGGTTCTGGCTCGTCGGGTTCTCTTGCGTGTTTTCCATGTCGCTGAACGTCGTTGAATAGTAAAAAGGGACGAAGCGCGGATCGTCCGATCCTGCTGTGCGCGGCGTGTTGCAGCAGCGCGACAGATGCTTCGTACATTGCGACAGCACATGGGTGCCGGCTCGCTTGTTTCAAGGGCTTCGGGGGGCTTTTTTAGACAAACGTCAAAGTGCCGAAACCGCCGGTTACAACCATTACTGCACCGCGCAAAAAATCGAATTGAGTGCGTCGCGCGGCTGACCTACACTCAGGAACAGGTGCTGCTCACGGGGTGTTTACCCGAAGCTTTCAGCACCCCACCGAACCGGCCCGCACGCACCACAACGGGTCATATGACTGGCCGTTTTGCTGCGATCCCCTGGGGAGTACCGTGAAACTGACCTTTGCCATCTCGGTGGTCGCTCTGGTACTCATCGCCGGAACCACCACCATCTGCATGTCGGGCGCCGTGAACGACAACACCACGGAATATGGGAGCGCTCACGCCACGATGGAAGCGCTCTTCAATCCTCACGCGAAAGTTTGTCGATAGTGCGCCGGTCGCGCTTGGTCGGCCTGCCGTGCAACGCGGAGGCCGGCTCGCGAAAGAGCCTGCGCCGCTCCTGTTCCGCCACGCGTGCCACGCGGCTTGCCTCGGTTTCCGCATAAAGCGACTGCGCGATGCTCGCGGGGCCGCGCACTTCGCAGATTCCCAGCACGTCGATTTCCCAGCGCACGTGATCGATTTCGACTTCGACGCGATCGCCCACGCGCACGTCCTTCGACGCCTTGACCGCCTCGCCGCCAATGCGCACGTGGCCTTTGCCGACCGCATCGGTTGCAAGCGAGCGCGTCTTGAAAAAGCGCGCCGCCCAGAGCCATTTGTCGATGCGCAGGCGCGCGCCGGGTTCGGTCGAAATCTTGTAGTTCATTCGTGACTTCCTGCTGACATTCCTTCTGCGGCAATCCCGTGCAGCGGCGCCCTGTCAGGCCGCGGCGCCCGCGTGTGCAGGCGCCTGCACCGGCCAGCCTTGCAGGTTCTGCGCAACGATCTCTCCCAGCGCCGAAATCCACGCCGGCGAGTTGTTCAAGCACGGAATACGGTGGAACTCCTTGCCGCCGCCGTGCAGGAATTCGTCGCGCACTTCCATGCCGATTTCCTCGATGGTTTCCAGACAATCGGCCGTGAAACCGGGGCAGAACACGTCGGCGCGGCGCACCCCACCCTGCCCGAGCTCCTTGAGCGTGGGCGCGGTGTACGGCTGCAACCACTGCGCGCGGCCAAAGCGCGACTGGAACGTCACCCTGCACTCGACCGTCGAGAGACCCAGCGCGTGCATGAGCAGCGAAGCGGTCTGCTGGCATTGATCGTGGTACGGGTCGCCGAGATCGAGCGTGCGGCTCGGCACGCCGTGGAAGCTCAGCACGAGACGGTCGCCCGATGCGAAATCAGGACGGCCATGGGCCTGCCAGTACTGCTGCACCTGGGCCGCCAGCGCGCCGATATAGGCCGGATGATCGTGGTAGCCACGCACCGTGCGGATTTCGGGCTGATTGCGCATTCGCCGCAATGCAGCAAACGCGGCATCGAACGCGGTGGCGGTCGTCGAGGCCGAGTACTGCGGGTACATCGGCATGAGCAGGATGCGCTCCGCGCCCGCCAGCTTGAGCTGATTGAGGATCGCGGGGATGTCGGGGGTGCCGTAGCGCATCGCGTAATCGACGAGCACGGTGTAATCGTTGATTTGCAGCAGATGGCGCAGGCCGTCGGTCTGCTTCTGCGTATGGACGCGCAGCGGCGAGCCCTCGGGCGTCCAGACTGCCGCGTACTTCTTCGCCGATGAACGGCCGCGCAGCGGCAGGATCAGCGCGCGCAGGATCACCTGCCAGATGGGCGCAGGAATCTCGACCACGCGCGGGTCGGACAGAAACTGCGCGAGATAGCGGCGCACGGCGCGCGGCGTGGGCGCGTCGGGGGTGCCGAGATTGATGAGCAGCACCGCGACACGATGCGCGACAGCGGACTGCAAGGGCCGCTCGAGGTCGAAACGCATAGGCGATCAGGGGCGCCACGCGCGGGGCGCGGCAACGGTTGCACAAGTGCGCATTATAGCGGGCGGGCCAGGCGTCGCCTGCCCCGGCTCGCGCGCGTCCGCGTTGGCCATTTGGCTAATGGCGCGGGACAGCGCTTCGGGCGATGATGCGTGCAGACGGGTTGAGACAGGCACTCAGTTCTGGCTGAGCGTGAGCGACAGCAGGCGCGCGGTGATATCGACGATCGGAATGACGCGGTTGTAGGCCATGCGCGTGGGGCCGATCACGCCCAGCGTGCCAACAATCTTGCCGTTGACTTCATACGGCGCGGTCACCACGCTCATTTCCTCGATCGGCACGAGCTGCGACTCGCCGCCAATGAAGATCTGCACGCCCTGGGCATGGCTCGACACGTCCAGCAGTTGCAGCAGGCTGGTTTTCTGGTCGAACACGTCGAAAAGCTTGCGCAGGCGCGCCATGTCCGACGAAAGATCGGCCACTTCGAGCAGGTTGCGCTCGCCCGAAATCAGCACGGTCTCGCCGGTATCGGATTCCTCGGTGCTCGCGGTCACGGCCGCGTGCATGAGCGTCGTCATGTCGCCGCGCAGGGCGTCGATTTCCTCGCGCAGGCGGCGGCGCACCTCGTCGAAGGAGAGGCCCGCGAAATGCGCGTTGATGTAATTGGACGCTTCGATCAGCTCTGAAGGCGTGAAGTCGCGCTGGGTCGCCATGATGCGATTCTGCACGTCGCCTTCGGGCGTCACGATGATGAGCAGGATGCGCTTGTCCGACAGGCGCATGAACTCGATCTGCTTGAATACGTGGCTGCGGCGCGGCGTCAGCACCACGCCCGCGAACTGCGAAAGGTTGGACAGCACGCTGGCCGCCGCTGCGACAACCTTCTGCGGCTCGCCTGGACGCAGCGTCGTCTTGACCGCGCGCGTGAGGGCGTCCTCGTCGGCGGTGGGCTCGACGGTGAGCATGGTGTCGACGAACAGACGATAGCCGCGCGGCGTGGGCACGCGCCCCGCCGAGGTGTGCGGGCTGGAGACGAGCCCCAGCTCCTCCAGGTCGGACATCACGTTGCGGATCGTCGCCGGGCTCAGTTCGAGCCCGGAGTAACGCGACAGCGTGCGCGAGCCGACCGGCTGACCTTCGGCGATGTAGCGCTCGATCAGCGTTTTGAGGAGGGTTTGTGCGCGGGGATCTAGCATGACTGAAAATTCTAGCCTAATGCCGGGTTGGCGGCGAGTACGCGCGCGGGCGCAGGCGTGCCGCGCGGTCATCTACAGGTCACGCAGATGTCAACGCCGTGTCACCGCCGTCTGCGTCCGGGCGGCCTGGCCCGCGCCCATTGGGCATGAGCGCGGTTGTGTGGTTCTTTTCGTGCACTGACTATGGTGTAATGCGGGCATGCAGATCCAGAAGATCCAGAGCCAGTTCAAAACGGTTGCGCTCGTTGGGCGCAGCAATACGCAAGGCATTGGCGAGCCGCTGACGGCGCTCGCCCAGACCATCTCCCAGCGCGGCTTCGACGTCGTATTCGAAGCGCAGACCGCCCAGGAGATTGGCTCAAGCGGCTATCCCACGCTGCAGATCGCCGAAATCGGCGCGCGCGCGGACGTGGCCGTCGTGTTGGGCGGCGACGGCACGATGCTCGGCATCGGCCGCCAGCTCGCGCCTTATCGCACGCCGCTCATCGGCATCAACCACGGCCGCCTGGGCTTCATCACCGACATCCCGTTCTCCGATATGCAGGAGATCGTGCCGCAACTGCTCGCAGGCAGCTTCGAGCGCGAGGAGCGCTCACTGCTCGAATCGCGCATCATGCGCGACGGCGACCCGATCTACCACGCGCTCGCGTTCAACGACGTGGTCGTGAACCGCAGCGGCTTTTCGGGCATGGCGGAACTGCGCGTGCATGTGGACGGCCGTTTCATGTACAACCAGCGCTCGGACGGCCTGATCGTCGCGACGCCTACCGGCTCGACCGCCTATGCGCTGTCGTCGCAGGGGCCGATCCTGCATCCCCAGCTGCAAGGCATCGTGCTCGTGCCGATCGCGCCGCACGCCCTGTCGAACCGCCCGATCGTGCTGCCCGACGACTGCAAGGTGAGCATCCAGATCGTCGCGGGCCGCGACGTCAACGTGAACTTCGACATGCAGTCGTTCACGGCAGTCGAACTCAACGACGTGATCGAAGTGCGCCGCTCGCGCCATACCGTGCCGTTCCTGCATCCGGTCGGCTACAGCTACTACCGGACGCTGCGCCAGAAGCTGCACTGGAACGAGCCGCCCGCACTGCAGAACCTGCCGAGCGAACCGCAGGACTGATGCACTGAAGTTGTCGCGCCGCGCGCGTTTTTCCCGCAGCCGCGACAACCCGCACAAGCTACGAACCATCGACCCGGCGCCATCGCCAACCGCCAGATTCAAGACGCCATGCTCCGTCATCTCTCGATTCGCGACTTCGTGATCGTCGCCGCGCTCGACCTCGAATTCGACAGCGGCTTCACCGTGTTTTCCGGTGAGACCGGCGCGGGCAAGTCGATCCTCATCGACGCCCTCGCGCTCACACTGGGCGCGCGCGCCGACGCGGGCGTGGTGCGCGCGGGCGAGAGCCGCGCCGACATCACCGCCGAATTCGATGCGCCGCCGCACGTCGCGGCCTGGCTCGAAGAGCAGGCGCTCGCCAACAGCGATGCCGAAAACGGCGTGATCCTGCGCCGCGTGGTCGACAGTGGCGGGCGCTCGCGCGCCTTCATCAACGGCACGCCCGCGACGCTCGCGCAGCTGCGCGACATCGGCGAGCGGCTCGTCGACATTCACGGCCAGCATGCCCATCAACTGCTGATGCGCCCGGACGCCCAGCGCGAACTGTTCGACACGCATGCGGGCCTGCTGGAACTGGCCTCGCGCGTCACGCGCGCCTGGCGCGACGCCCGCGATGCGCGCTTCGCCGTGCAGACCGCGCAAGCACGCGAGCGCGAACAGCAACTTGAACGCGAGCGGCTCGCCTGGCAACTCGCCGAACTGGACAAGCTCGCACCGCAGCCCGGCGAATGGGAAGACGTGAGCGCGGAGCACACGCGCCTGTCGAATTCCGCGAACCTGATCGAAGGTGTGCAAGGCGCGCTCGTCGCGCTGTCCGAATCCGACGACGCGATGATTTCGAGTCTGAACTCCATCGTCTCGAAGCTGCGCGACCTGGCCGAAGTCGATGGCGCGCTAGGCGACGCGCTCGCCGCGCTCGAACCGGCGACGATCCAGCTTCAGGAAGCGGCCTACTCGCTGTCGCATTACGCGCAGCGGCTCGAACTCGACCCGAACCGGCTCGCGCAGGTCGAACGGCGCATGGACGCACTGCATTCGGCGTCGCGCAAATTCCGCCTGCAACCGGAAGCGCTGCCCACCGAGCACGCATCGCGCCGCCAGCAACTGGCGCTGCTCGACGCCGCGTCCGATCTCGACGCGCTGCGCGCCGCCGCCGACAAGGCGCACGAAGCGTATATGGTCGAAGCGCGCCAGCTTTCGGTCGCGCGCGCGGGCGCCGCGCAGGCGCTGGGCGCGGCGGTCACGCAGGGCATGCAGGAACTTTCGATGGCGGGCGGCAGTTTCGAAGTCGCGCTGGTGCCGCTCGGCGGCAATAGCGGCAACGGCGAGCCGGTCGGCGGCGCGCACGGTCTGGAGCAGATCGAATTCCGCGTTGCGGGCCACGCGGGCGTGCCGCTGCGTCCGCTCGCGAAGATCGCCTCGGGCGGCGAACTCGCGCGTATCAGTCTTGCGCTCGCGGTGATCGCGAGCGCCGCCAGCCCCACGCCCACGCTGATCTTCGACGAAGTGGACACCGGCATTGGCGGCGGCGTCGCCGAAGTGGTCGGGCGCCTGCTGCATCAGCTCGGGCAAGCGCGCCAGGTGCTGTGCGTCACGCACTTGCCGCAGGTTGCGGCGCGCGGCGACCAGCACTTCCAGGTGGCCAAGGCCGGCGACGGCAACGGCGGCACGGTCTCGGCGGTCACGGCGCTCGACAGGACGAGCCGCGTCGAGGAAGTCGCGCGCATGCTGGGCGGCCTGGAGATCACCGCGACCACGCGGCGACATGCGAAGGAGATGCTGGCGGCTTGATAGCCGGGAGAGTCCAGATGAAACCAGGTCAGATCAAACCGCTCAACGGTCAGGACATCGACGCTGCGAGCGGCAACTTCGGAATCGAGGTACGAGAAGCGGAGCAACGCGAATCATTGCTGAAACTTCTCGCGTTGGGACGTCAGGAAATCGAAGCTGGGCGCGTGATTCCGGCTAGCGACGTCTTCGCGGAACTGGAGCAATTGGACATAAAAAACGGCCTCGCATAGAGGCCGTTTTTGCATTGAGCGAGCGCTCCGGCGTCAGCCCCTCAGCTTTCCCCAAACACCCGCTTCCACAGCGCGAGCACGACCTCGCGCTCGGCCTCCACGCGCGCCGGATCGACCCGCGCCGTCTCCATCCCGTCCAGCCGCAGCTGATGCTGGAGCTTGCGATACAGCCGATACGCCGAACCCACGGCGTCGGCTTCCGCTTCGCTCATCAGCCCGAAGCGCGACACCTCGCGCAGCAGCGCGATATTGCCGGTGTTGCGGATCAGCTCCGGATCCTGCGCGGCGTGCAGCAGCACCCAGTACTGCACCGTGAACTCGATATCGACCATGCCGCCGCGGTCGTGCTTGAGATCGAACAGCGCGGTGCGGTTCGGGTGGCCGTCCTCGACGCGCTGGCGCATCTCGACGATTTCCTGCGCGAGCGGCGCGGCGTCGCGCGGGGTCGTCAGCACCTGCACGCGGATCGCCTCGAATGCATCGCCGATGGCCACGTCGCCCGCCGAAAAGCGCGCGCGCGTGAGCGCCTGGTGCTCCCACACCCACGCCGTATTGGCCGCATCGCCCTCGCGCAACTGGTAGCGGCGGAACGAGTCCAGATCGGTCACGAGCAGCCCCGATTCGCCATTGGGCCGCAGGCGCAGGTCGACGTCGAACAGCGTGCCCGCGCCCGTCGCCGTGGTGAGCCAGGTAATCAGGCGGCGTGCGAACGCCGCGTAGATTTCGGCGGCGCGCTCGTCCTCGTCGTCGTAGAGGAAGATGATGTCGAGATCCGAGGCGTAGCCCAGTTCCTTGCCGCCCAGCTTGCCGTAAGCGATCGCCGCGAAGCGCGGCACCTCGCGATGGCGCTTCGCGAACTGCTTCCAGACCGTTTCGATGGTGACGTCGAGCACTGCATCGGCGAGCTCGGACAGCCGGTCGCTCACGTGCTCCACCGACAGCCGCCCGGCCAGGTCGTTGAGCAGGATGCGGAACACTTCGGCCTGGTGCGCGTGGCGCAGCAAGTCCATCTGCTGCTCGACGTCGGCGGCGGCGGCCAGACGCGCGCGCAACAGGCGCGAGAACTCCGGCCAGTCGAACGGCGAGGAAATCGCTTCGTCGTCGAGCAGTTCGTCGAGCAGCTGGGGGTGGCGGATCAGGTAGCCCGCGGCCCAGCGCGACGCACCCAGCACCTTGAGCACCCGGTTGAGCGCGTCGGGGTATTCGGTGAGCAGCGCGAGGTACGCGCCGCGCCGGATCACGGCTTCGAGCAGGTCGAACATGCGCGCGAGCGTGTCGCCGCGCCGCTCGCGCGGCTCCATCGTGCGCGCGGCTTCGAGCGCACGCTTCGCGACGCTGTCAAAGCGCTCGCGGCTTTTCTCGGGCAGGCCCGTGTAGCGCGACGACTGCCACAGCCCGCGCAGGCGCGCGAGCAACGGCGCCGGGTCGTCGATGCCGAGTTCCGCCAGGCGCGCGAGCAGGTCGCCGTCGGCGCCCTCTTCCGCGAGCGCGCCGCTCCAGACCCAGGCCGCCACGCCATCCTCGGGCGCGCCGCAGCCGCTTTCGCCGCCGACCTTGTCGGAGAAAATCTGGACGAACTGGTGCTCCACCTTCTCGCGGTGCGCTTCGAGCACGGCCATCAGCGCCGCGTAATCGGCGTAACCCATCGACTGCGCGAGCGCCGCGCGCTCGGTTTCATCGACGGGCATCGCGTGCGTCTGCGCATCGTCGCGGTATTGCAGGCGATGTTCGAGCTCGCGCAGGAAGTTGTAGGCGAGCGTGAGGTCGTGGCTGACCTCGGGCGCAATCAGTCCGCGCGCGGCCGCGTAGCCGAGCACGGCAAGCGTCGGGCGCACCCGAAAGCCCGCGTCCTGGCCGCCGCGAATCAGCTGGAACACCTGGGCGCTGAACTCGATTTCGCGGATCCCGCCGCGTCCGAGCTTGATGTCGTCGGCCTTGTCGGGGCGCATCATGGCGCGGCGCTGCGCCTCCTGGCGAATCTGCACATGCAGCGAGCGGATCGCGCTGATCACGCCGAAATCCAGGTAACGCCGATAGACGAACGGCTTCACCAGCGCGTCGAGCTGTGTGGCGAGCCGCTGGGCGCTGTCGCTTTCGCGCTCCGAAACCAGCCGCCCCTTGATCCACGCGTAGCGCTCCCACTCGCGGCCCTGCACGTAGAAATACTCTTCTAGCATGCCGAGGCTGCACACGAGCGGCCCCGAATCGCCGTTCGGGCGCAGGCGCATGTCGACGCGAAACACGAAGCCGTCCGCCGTCACGTCCGACAGCGCGCCGATCAGCCGCTTGCCCACGCGCGTGAAGTAATCCTGGGTGGCGATGGGCGAGCGCTGGGCGCCGGTGGTTTCGCCGTCGTCCTCGTAGACGAAGATCAGGTCGATGTCCGACGAGACGTTGAGCTCGCGCCCGCCGAGCTTGCCCATGCCGACCACGCCGAGCGTCAGGCGCTCGCCGTTGGGGCCGCGCGGCTCGCCGAACAGCGCTTCCAGGTCAGCGCTGACGACCTCCAGCGCGCGCTGGATCGTCACTTCGGCCAGATCGGTCATGGTGCCCGTGACTTCGCCGACATCGGCGCTACGGGCCAGGTCGCGCTCCATCACCGCGCAGATCACTTCGGCGCGCAGTTGACGCAGCGCTTTCTTCAGTTGCTCGTCGGTGAGCGCGGGGGCCGTGGAAGCGTCGCGCGCGTCAGGATTGCTGCTTGCTTGCACACACAAGGCGTCGAGCCGCGCGACGATGCGCTCGCGCGTGATCGGCGCGACGGCAAGCGACGCGACCTCGTTGGCCAACTCGGGACGGGCGGCGTAGACGCGCGCCGCATAGCGCGAATAACTGGAACTCAGGAGAGGAATGTCAGTCATGAAGGCTCTAGCCAGGCGGGAAAATCGGTGAACCGCGCGGGGAATGGAAGGCAAGAAATTTCGGCAGGCCTGTCGATGACGGCTATAGCGGCCATCGCGCGCCGAACGCGCTTGATCGTCATGCCGACGTGCAATTTTTTCGTGTGTGCGGCGGCCTGCAAAGCCTCGCCGGCAGCCATCCCGGCTTCCCCGGATGGCCGGCCCCACGGCCCCGTGTGATACATTTCGACGTCAGAACGCAACGCTACCATACCCCACCCGCCGCAGCATGTCCGAGCGCAACGAACCCGCCGGCCCGCCTCATACCGGACATGCCAGCCGGGAAAGCGCAGACGCGGGCCCGCAACATCATCATCCGGTACTGCGCCACACGCTGCGCGTACTGGCGTGCATCGCGCTCGTCTTCTACTTCATCGTCGCCGTGCTGCTGCTCGGGCTACGCTATGTCGTGCTGCCCCACGTGGACGATTTCCGTCCGCGCATCGAAAAGCTCGTCTCCGACAAGATTCACGCCGATTTCCGCATCGGCAAGCTCTCGCCGCACTGGTCGGGCTTTCAGCCCGGCATCGACGTCGCCAACCTGACGATCCGCGACCGCCACGGCAATCTCGCGCTGAACGTCCCGCACGCGACGGCCTCGGTCGCCTGGCGCTCGGCGGTGATGCTGGAGCCGCTGCTGTCGAGCGTGATCGTCGAGAACCCGGACGTGTCGATCGCGCGCGAGGACGACGGCACCCTGACCGTCGCCGGCGTGCCGGTGCCGACCGCCCACACCGGCAACGCCACCTTCACGACCTGGCTGATGCGCCAGCAGGCCATCGTGCTGCGCGGCGGCACGCTGCGCTGGCGCGACGCCACACGCGACGTGCCCGAATTGCGCCTGTCGAACATCCGCCTGGCGATCCTCAACGACGGCTACGACCATCACCTCGCCTTGCAGGCGCCCGCCGAGGGCACCGTGCTGCACGGGCCGCTCGACTTCCGCGCGCAGTTCAAGCACACGCGCTTTGCGCCCGCGGGCAAGCCGAACACCTGGAGCGGCAGCGCCTATATCTCGACCGGGCCCGTCGACCTTCCGACGCTCGCCCAGTACGTTCCGCTGCCGATCACGACTTATGCAGGCCGCATCGATAACGCCATCTGGGCGAACTTCGAGAACGGCCGCATTGTGTCCGCCGACGGCGTACTCAGCGGCAACGACGTCGCGCTGCGCGTGAAGCCGACCCAGCCGCGCCTCGATCTGCCGATTGCAAACTTCAACTGGCGCATGGGTCTCGCACCCGGCGACTACACGCTGCAACTGCGCGACCTGCGCGCGGAACTGGGCCAGCCGCCGCTCGACGACGGCACGCCGCTCACGCGCTCGCTCACCTTCGATCACCTCGACGCGCACTTCCGCCAGCAGACGCTGCAAAGCGGCCAGCTCTTTTCGGTGAGCGGCGACCGCATCGACCTGGGCATCCTCGCTGAATTCATGCGCGCCGTGCCCCTGCCGGGCCGCGTGCAGACTGCCCTCGTGCGCTTCAATCCGCGCGGCCTCGTCGCCAACTACGATCTGGCGATGGAGCGCGCCAAACCCGAATCGGGCGAAGCCGCCGCCGAGCAACGCAGCACCAGCGCCGAGCCGCTGCTGCACTACCGCTTCAACGGCGACCTGCAAGGCTTCAGCGTCGCGGCCCAGGAGCCGGGCCCGGGCCTCACGCCGCGCAACCACCCGCGCGCGGGCCTGCCGGGCGTCGAAAACCTCTCGGGGCGCATTGACGCCGACGAATCGCAAGGCGCAATCAAGTTCGACAGCGCCGACGCCGCCATCACGCTGCCCGGCGTGTTCGACGATCCGCGCCTGCGTTTCGACCGCCTGTGGGGCGCGGCCAGATGGACGGTGGCGGCGCAGCGCCAGCCCGGCGACAAGCTCAAGGCCTTCGACGTCAACGTGACGGAGCTGGGCGTGCAGAACGCCGACGCCCGCGCGAAGATGACCGCGCACTACCGCAACCCCGGCCACGGACGCGGCGCGCTCGACCTCGTGGCGCATTTCGACCAGGCGCAGGTCAAGGCGATCCCGCGCTACCTGCCCACCAGCATCAGCGAGAAGACCCGCACCTACCTGGGCCACGGCCTGCAAGCGGGCATCTCGAAGGGCGCGACCATCGAGATTCACGGCGACCTCGCCCTCTTCCCCTACTCGCGCGACCCGGGCGCCGGGCAGTTCCGCATCGTCGCGCCGTTCGCGAACGGGCGCTTCGACCCGTCGCCGTTCCCGCCGAAGAAAATGCGCAACGGCGCGCCCAATGTCTGGCCGGCGTTCGACGGCATCGACGGCACCTTCAAGCTCGCGGAAAACAAGCTGCGTTTCGACGTCACGCGCGGCCACTACCGCCGCTTCGTGCTGAACGACGTGAGCGGGCGCATCGACGAGCTGGGCGTGAAGGGCTCCGATCTCGTGATCGAAGGCGCAGGGCGCGGGCCGCTCGCCGACCTGCTCGATTACGCCGATAACAGCTCGCTGGGCGCGATGTCGAAACACGCGGCGCAGAAGATCGAGGCGCAAGGGCCGGCCACGCTCGCGCTCAAGCTCACGATCCCGCGCAAGCCCATGCCGAAGGTGGCGGTGGCGGGCGCGATCGGCTTCGAGAACAACACGCTCGCCGCGCACAACGTGCCGCCGCTGTCGAACCTCAACGGCCGGGTGCGCTTCACGAACCGCAGCGCCCAGGTCGAGCACCTGACGGGTCGCTTCCTCGGCGGCGACCTGCGCGCGAGCGGCGGCATGCGCGAGGACGGACGCTACGACGTCAACGTGGCGGGCGACGTGGCCGTGGATGCGGCGCGCGGCCTGAACCTGCACGGCACGGCGGCGGCGGTGCTCGGCCGCTTCTCGGGCGCGGCGCCCTATTCGCTGTCGGTGACGGGCGCGCGCGGCCACCTGCCCGACGTGAAGGCCAGCTCCGATCTCACCGATCTTGCGATCGACCTGCCCGCGCCGTTCGGCAAGACGGCAGGCACGCCGATGCCGCTGCGGTTCGCCTTGCAGCCCGGCCCCGGCGACGATCCGGCTTCGGCGATGCTGGCCGCCAGCGACGCCGCCGCGTTCCAGCACGCCGAACTCACGCTCGGGCCGCTAGCCGCGCGGTATGTGCTGCGCCGCAATCCGGGTCATGTGCCTGAAGTCGTGCGCGGCGCGATCGGCATGAACAAGCCCGCCGATCTGCCCTCCGACGGCGTGACCGCAGCGGTCGACCTGCCGTCGTTCGATGCCGATGCGTGGCGGCGCGTGGTGCAGGAGCTTCGCGGCACGGCCGCGGCCAATCCCGCTGTTCCTGCCGCTGCGGCTAGCGCACCCGCGGCTTCGGCGACTGCCGCGGCAACTGCTGCCGCCAGCGCGCCGCAAGCGGCTTCGTCGCCGCTCGCCCCTGGCGGCGCGTTCGCGTCCTACGTGCCGTCGCGCTTCGCGGTTCACGTCGGCACGCTCACGCTGCTCAAGCGCCACTGGGAAAACGTGATCGTCGGTGCTTCGCGTGACGCCAACCAGTGGCAGGCCAATGTCGCCTCGAACCAGGTCTCCGGCCACGTCTCGTGGAAGCCGGGCGCGGTGCCAGGCTCGCCCGGCACGCTCGAAGCGCGGCTCGCGCGCCTCATCGTGCCCGCCGCCACCGAGAACGACCTGCTCGGCCAGGCCGTCTCGCAGCCCGCGCAGAACATGCCGTCGATCGACCTGATCGTGAACCAGTTGATCGTGCGCGGACGCGATTTCGGCCGCCTGCAGATCAATGCGCACAACTTCGAAGAGAACGGCGTGCCGGTCTGGCAACTCGACACGCTCGACATCGTCAATCCGGGCGGTCACTTCACCGCGACCGAGAACTGGCGCGCCATCGGCGACGAAACCGCGCCCGCCGACACCGCCGGCGGCCTTGCGCAGACGCCGCGCCGCACCGCGCTCGACTTCCATCTGGACATCGTAGATGCGGGCGACCTGCTCGAACGCGCGGGCGTCGAGCATGCGATCAAGGGCGGCAAGGGCACCTTGAGCGGCAACCTGGAATGGCGCGGCGGCCCGAACAAGGTCGATTTCCCGACGCTCAACGGCAGCCTCGCACTCGATCTGCACCACGGCGAAATCCTCAAGATCCACCAGGGCGTGGCGACGCTGCTCGGTGTGTTGAGCCTGCAAAGCCTCGCGCGTTACGCGAGCATGGATTTCCGCGACGTGATCGGCGAAGGCCTGCCGTTCACGAGCGTCACCGGCAACGCGCAGATCCAGAACGGCATC
The DNA here is from genome assembly GCF_000685015.1 of Paraburkholderia bannensis NBRC 103871. Taxonomy (GTDB): domain Bacteria; phylum Pseudomonadota; class Gammaproteobacteria; order Burkholderiales; family Burkholderiaceae; genus Paraburkholderia; species Paraburkholderia bannensis. Next base: position 370,788 of record NZ_BAYA01000006.1, read on the forward strand.
GGCCGCACCAACGACTTCAAGCTGGTGACCGCGCCGGGCCGCGCGCAGATGGCAGGCAGCGTCGACCTCGCGCAGAAAACCCAGGACCTGCGCGTGCACGTCGTGCCGACGGTCAGCGCGGGCGCGGGCGTGGTGGTGGCGGCGATCATCAATCCGCTGCTGGGTCTGGGCGCGCTGATCGGCGACGTGGCGCTCTCCCACACGGTCGAGACGGCGTTCGCGCGCGACTACGCGATCACCGGTTCGTGGGCCAAACCGCACGTCGAGCGACTGCATGGCGATCAGGGTAAGATGGACGCGCAGGTTCCGGCGGCGGCGCATTGAGTTCCAGATCGTCTGTTAATGCAGTTGATCGTCGTCAACGGGCATGCGTGATGCGGCTTCATGAGGCGAATCGCGCAGCGCCCTGCTCTGCCGCTCCGGGCCCCATCTTCAGTCCAATCAAGAGCCGTCGATGAGCGAAACTTCTTCTTCCGCAGCGCGCAGCGCCCCGGTCACGCCGTTCCGGGTCGCCGCGTTGCAGATGGTCAGCACGCCCGACGTCGCGCGCAATCGCGCCGACGCCGATCGTCTGATCGCCGATGCCGCCGCGCAAGGCGCACAGCTCGTGCTGCTGCCCGAATACTTCTGCTTCATGGGCCACAAGGACAGCGACAAGCTCGCCGTGCGCGAGCCGTACGGCGACGGCCCGATCCAGCACTTTCTCGCCGATGCCGCAAAGCGTCACAACGTGTGGATCATCGGCGGTACGCTGCCGCTCAAGGCGCCCGAAGAGAACCGCGTGCTCAACACCACGCTCGTGTTCGATCCAAGCGGCGCCGAGCGCGCGCGCTACGACAAGATCCATCTGTTCAGCTTCGAGAAAGGCGCCGAATCGTTCGACGAAGCACGCACGATCCGCCCCGGCACGGAGGTCAGCACCTTCGACGCGCCGTTCGGCAAGACCGGACTGTCGGTCTGCTACGATCTGCGCTTTCCCGAGCTGTACCGGCGCATGGGCGACTGCGCGCTGATGGTCGTGCCGTCGGCGTTCACCTACACCACGGGCCGCGCGCACTGGCAGACGCTGCTGCGCGCGCGCGCCGTCGAAAACCAGTGCTATGTGCTGGCCGCGGCGCAAGGCGGCACGCATGAGAACGGCCGCCGCACGTGGGGCCACAGCATGCTGATCGACCCATGGGGCGAAATCGTCGATGTGCTCGACGAGAATCCCGGCGTCGTGATCGGCGATATCGACCTCGATCGCATCGCCGCCGTACGCGCGAGCCTGCCCGCGTGGCGGCATCGCGTGCTGGACTGCAACTGACGTATCGATTCAAGCAAGCATCGATTCAAGCCAACAACGACACCACTACTCAGCGACCCAGGGCGTCTTGATTTCGCCGTACCGCGCCCGAATCTGCCGAATAAGCCGAACCCAGCCATCCGAAACTTCCATATTGAGCGCATGAACATCATCGAACCCGGCATCCGCAATCTGGCGACCGCGAAGGAAGTGCTCCTCGCGCCCTACGGCCTCGACGAGGCGCTGCTCACGCGCACGCTCGGCGAGATTTTCACGCACCGCGTCGATTACGCCGATCTCTACTTCCAGGCCACCCGCAGCGAGGCATGGAGCCTGGAGGAAGGCATCGTCAAGTCGGGCAGTTTCAGCATCGACCAGGGCGTCGGCGTGCGCGCCGTGTCCGGCGAGCGCACCGCTTTCGCGTACTCAGACGATCTTTCGCCCGAAGCGATCCGCCAGGCGGCCATCGCCACGCGCTCGATCGCCAAGGCCGGCGGCGGCAAGCAGAAGATCCAGGTGGCCACTTCGCTCAAGGGCGTGGCGGGCCGCGATCTGTACCTGCCGTCCGATCCGCTCGCCTCGCTCGACGCCACCGAAAAGGTCAAGCTGCTTGAGCGCGTCGAGCAGATGGCGCGCAGCCGCGACCCGCGCATCACCCAGGTGATGGCCGCGCTCGCCGGCGAATATGACGTCGTGCTGGTCGCGCGCAGCGACGGCGTGCTGGCGGCCGATATCCGCCCGCTCGTGCGCGTGTCCGTCACGGTGATCGCCGAGCAGAACGGCCGCCGCGAGATCGGCAACGGCGGCGGCGGCGGTCGCTACGACTACGGCTATTTCACCGACGACGTGCTCTCGAAGTACGTCGACGACGCCGTGCATGCGGCGCTCGTGAACCTCGAAGCGCGTCCGGCTCCGGCAGGCGCAATGACCGTCGTGCTCGGCCCGGGCTGGCCCGGCGTGCTGCTGCACGAGGCGATCGGCCACGGTCTGGAAGGCGACTTCAACCGCAAGGGTTCGTCGGCGTTCGCGGGGCAGATCGGCGAGCGTGTGGCCGCCAAGGGCGTCACGGTGGTGGACGACGGCACGATCCCCAACCGCCGCGGCTCGCTCAACATCGACGACGAAGGCAACCCGACGCAGTGCACGACGCTGATCGAGGACGGCATTCTCAAGGGCTACATCCAGGACTCGCTCAATGCGCGCCTGATGAAGATGCCCGTGACCGGCAACGCGCGCCGCGAATCCTACGCCGCCCTGCCGATGCCGCGCATGACCAACACGTACATGCTCAACGGCGACAAGGATCCGCAGGAAATTCTCGCATCGGTGAAAAACGGCCTGTATGCGGTGAACTTCGGCGGCGGCCAGGTGGACATCACCAACGGCAAGTTCGTGTTCTCGGCCTCCGAGGCCTACATGATCGAAGACGGCAAGATCACCTACCCCGTGAAGGGCGCGACGCTGATCGGCAGCGGCCCGGAATCGCTCAAGTACGTGAGCATGATCGGCAACGACATGCGCCTGGATTCGGGCGTGGGCGTGTGCGGCAAGGAGGGCCAGAGCGTGCCGGTGGGCGTCGGCCAGCCGACGCTGCGCATCGACCGCATGACGGTCGGCGGCACGGTCTGACGCTTTTATCTGGCCGGTCGGCGTGAAGCCGATACGCAGGCTTCATGCATGGCGATGCGGGAAATCCGCATCGCCATGCGGGATTCCTGCATCGAGACTGGATTTTTCGCGAATCACCCGCTTTTTCTGCGCAACCCGCTTGCCAGCCTGAAGAAGGCCGGGTTATAAAGGCAATCACCCTTTTCGACGCAACGAACCGATTTCGCCATGTTCGCCACGAAGTTTTACTTTTACTTCTTTTGGTATCTCAGACCGCTGGCGGATCGAGAGGGTTGATAGTACGCGCAGGACCCCGAACAAACGAGAAACCGCCAGCAAAGCCTGGCGGTTTTTTTTCGTCTGGCTTCTTTGGCCTTCACTCATACGAGCCTCACTTTCATCTAGCAGATTGCCGCCGTTTCGCCTCGCGAAGCACGCTACACAGGATCAGGAGAAAACAACATGCCCCCGCACAACACCGACGATGTCCGCATTCGCGAGCTCAAGGAACTCACGCCGCCCGCACACCTGATCCGCGAATTCCCGTGCTCGGAAGCCGCTTCCACGCTGATCTTCGAATCGCGCCGCGCGCTGCATCGCATCCTGCACGGCATGGATGACCGCCTCGTCGTGGTGATCGGCCCGTGCTCGATCCACGACACCAAGGCCGCGATCGACTACGCGAAGAAGCTGGTGCAGGAGCGCGAACGCTTCAAGAACGAGCTGGAAATCGTGATGCGCGTTTACTTCGAAAAGCCGCGCACGACGGTGGGCTGGAAGGGTCTCATCAACGACCCGTTCATGGACAACAGCTTCAAGATCAACGACGGCCTGCGCACCGCGCGCGAGCTGCTCGTGTCGATCAACGAACTCGGCCTGCCGGCGGGCACCGAATACCTCGACATGATCAGCCCGCAGTACATCGCCGACCTGATCTCGTGGGGCGCGATCGGCGCGCGCACGACCGAGTCGCAGGTGCACCGCGAACTGGCCTCGGGTCTCTCCTGCCCGGTCGGTTTCAAGAACGGCACGGACGGCAACGTCAAGATCGCCGTCGATGCGATCAAGGCCGCGTCGCAGCCGCACCATTTCCTGTCGGTGACGAAGGGCGGCCATTCGGCCATCGTGTCGACCGCAGGCAATGAGGACTGCCACGTGATCCTGCGCGGCGGCAAGACGCCGAACTATGACGCGGAAAGCGTCAACGCGGCGTGCAACGACATCGGCAAGGCGGGTCTCGCCGCGCGTCTGATGATCGACGCGAGCCACGCGAACAGCTCGAAGAAGCACGAAAACCAGATCCCCGTCTGCGCCGATATCGGCCGCCAGATTGCGGGCGGCGACGAGCGCATCGTCGGCGTGATGGTGGAATCGCACCTCGTGGCGGGCCGCCAGGATCTGAAGGAAGGCTGCGAGCTGACCTACGGCCAGAGCATCACCGATGCGTGCATTAGCTGGGACGAAAGCGTGGGCGTGCTCGAAGGGCTCGCCGAAGCGGTCAAGCAGCGCCGGATTGCGCGCGGCAGCGGCAACTGACCGGCTGCGCTAGAAGCGTGATGACGTGAAAAAGCCCGGCCAGTTTTTACCCTGGCCGGGCTTTTTTGCGACTGCTCATGGGCGCTCGGTCGCGATCAATCGCACTTGTTCGCGCTCAATCGAGCATCCCCGAACCGAAGATTTCCGTGTGGATGCGCGATGCGTCCACGCCGCGCGCCACCAGCGCCTCGCGCTGCGCGCGCATGAAGGCGACCGGGCCGCAGATGTAGTAATCGGCATCGGGCAGCATCACGTCGGCTTCGATGCGCGCGATATCGACGCGGCCTTCGAAGTCATAATCCTGGCCCGGCTGATCGTCCGCGCCCACGGCCTCGAAGAACACCGCGCGCTTGAGGTTCGGATGCTCGGCGGCGCTGCGGCGCAGCCAGTCGCGGAACGCATGCACGCGGCCATTGCGGCAGGCATGCACGAACGTGACCTGGCGTTCGCTGCGCTCGGCCATCAGCGTTGCCAGCATCGACGCCATCGGCGTAATGCCGACGCCGCCGCTGATCAGCACGACCGGCGTGGTCTTCTGGCGATCGAGCTTGAATTCGCCCATCGGCGCACTGACGTGGACGATCGCGCCCTGCTCGACGCCGTCGTGCATCAGGTTCGACACGTGGCCCGGCTGCACGGCGCCCGAACCGCTGCCACCCTTTTCGCGCTTCACCGAAATCCGCAGCCAGCGGCCATGCGGCGCGTCGGACAGGCTGTACTGACGCGGCTGATCGACGCCAAGCTTGTCGACGAAGCGCGTCACGCTCACATACTGGCCCGGCTCGAAACCGCCTGCGGGCGAGCCGTCGGCGGGAGCGAGATAGAACGAGGTGATCTCGTCGCTTTCGACCTGCTTGCGCACGACCTTGAACGGACGGAAACCGCTCCACGGCGCCGCCTCATAGAGCTTCGCTTCCACGCCGATCATGATCTGCGCGAGCTGCTCGTACGCCACCGTCCACGCGTCGAGCGTCGGCTGATCGACGGCATCGCCCAGCACATCGACCACTGCGCCAAGCAGATGACGACCGACGATCGGATAGTGTTCCGGGCGGATGTTCAGGCTCGCGTGCTTGTGCGCGATATGCGTGACCGCGCCGCCCAGCGCGCCCAGATTGTCGATGTTCGCCGCGTAGGCGTAGACCGCGCGCGCCAGCGTTTCCGGCTGGCTGCCGCTTTGCTGGTGCGTCTGGTTGAAGAGGTTCTTCAGCTCCGGATGCGCATTGAACATGCGCTGATAGAAGTGCTTCGTGATGGTCGGGCCATGCTCGGCGAAAACGGGCGCGGTGGCCTTGACGCGGGCGATCTGGTCGGCGGTGAGCGCGGTCATTGCGGCTTCTCCTCGTTAAAGATGCACATAAGATACATCTTTAACGAGGCAGGCTGTCCGGGCAATTTGTCGCACCCCAGCAAATGCGCTGGCGCAGCGCTTTTGGGCCGCTGCGCCATAATTGCGCCCTTTTATTCGTTGCGGGACGGCTCGTCCGTCAGGCCGCGATCATGACGCCAGAGGACGTCGCTGCCACCCGCCGCGCGGTTGAGCACGCGCGCCAGCACGAACAGCAGATCGGAAAGCCGGTTCACGTAGCGGCGCGGCGTTTGCGCGAGCGCTGCGCCTGAGGCGGCGTCGTCCTGCTCCGCACCCAGCGCAACGATTGCCCGCTCCGCGCGCCGGCAGACCGTACGGCAGACATGTGCGAGCGACGCCGCGCGCGAACCGGCGGGCAGGATGAACTCCTTGAGCGGCGGAAGCGTCGCGTTGTACCCGGCGAGCCAGTCGTCGAGCCGCGCGAGGTGCGCGTCCGTGACGATCGTATGGCCGGGCATGCAAAGCTCGCCGCCCAGATCGAACAGGTCGTGCTGGATCGCGGTGAGTGCGGCGCGCACGTCGTCGGGCAACGTCTCGCAAAGCAGCACACCGATGTTCGAGTTCAGTTCGTCGACGTCGCCGATCGCGGCGATGCGCGCATCGTCCTTGCGCACGCGGCTGCCGTCGCCGAGGCCGGTCGTACCGTCGTCGCCGGTGCGCGTGGCGATCTTGCTCAGGCGATTGCCCATATGTGTCTCTCCAGAATCCAGAATCGTAAAGCAGCAAAGATGCGATTGTCTCGCGTGCGGGCCCCTCGCGAATCGTGCAGCGCAGCAATGCGGCGCCCCCCCGGGCTGTCCCCGCCTCTCAGGCCGGAACGTTGAGCGTAGAATCGACCGTTCGAAGCAGTGCGCCAAAGAGCATGTCCTGATCATGTCCAATAAGGAGACCCCCGCGTGAATCATCCCGCGCCGCCGACGCTCGAACGTCGCCCGTTCCCCGCCGATCTCCTTGACAGCCTGCGCAACGCCGTCGGCGAGCGCGTCTCCACCTCCGAAGCCGTGCGCGCCCATCATGGCCGCGACGAATCGCGCTTCGACCCGCAACTGCCCGACGCCGTCGTCTACGCGCATAGCACCGAAGAAGTCCAGGCCATCGTCAAACTGTGCGCCCAATACGGTGTGCCGATCATCCCCTACGGCAACGGTTCGTCGCTCGAAGGCCATCTGCTGGCCGTGCAGGGCGGCGTCTCGATCGATCTTTCGCAGATGAATCGCGTGCTCGCGATCAACGCTGAAGACCTGACCGTCACGGTCGAGCCGGGCATTTCGCGCAAGCAACTCAACGAAGCGCTGCGCGACACGGGCCTGTTCTTCCCGATCGATCCGGGTGCGGACGCGAGCATCGGCGGCATGTCGGCGACGCGCGCCTCGGGCACCAACGCCGTGCGCTACGGCACGATGCGCGAGAACGTACTCGGCCTGAGCGCCGTGCTCGCCGACGGCCGCGTCATCAAGACCGGCACGCGCGCACGCAAGTCGTCGGCGGGCTACGACCTCACGCGGCTGTTCGTGGGCTCCGAAGGCACGCTCGGCATCATCACCGAAATCACGGTGCGGCTCTATCCGCAGCCGGAAGCAGTGTCGGCGGCGATCTGCGCATTCCCGTCGATGGCCGAAGCCGTGCGCAGCGTGATCGAAACCATTCAGATCGGCGTGCCGATCGCGCGCGTGGAGTTCATCGACGCGCTCGCGGTGCGTGCAATCAACAAGCATTCGAACCTGACGCTGCGCGAAAAGCACACGCTGTTCTTCGAGTTCCACGGTACCGAAGCCGGTGTCGCCGAACAGGCGCAGCTCGTGCAGGAGATCGCGGCGCAAAACGGCGGTGAAGGCTTCGAATGGGCCACCCGCCCCGAAGACCGCAGCCGTCTGTGGAACGCGCGTCACAGCGCCTACTTCGCGATGCTGCAACTGAGGCCTGGCTGCCGCGCGGTGACGACCGACGTATGCGTGCCGATCTCGCGCCTCGCTGAATGCGTGGTGGAAACCGAAGCCGACCTGATGGCGTCGCCGCTGCCTTGCCCGATTGTCGGCCATGTGGGCGACGGCAATTTTCATGTGGCAATCCTGATCGATCCGGACAAGCCCGAGGAAATCGACGAAGCCGAGCGCCTGAACCACCGCATCGTGCAGCGCGCGATCCGCATGGACGGCACCTGCACGGGCGAGCACGGCGTGGGCCTGCACAAGATGGACTTCCTTATCGAGGAACACGGCGCGGACACGATCGACACCATGCGCGCCATCAAGCACGCGCTCGATCCGCACAACCTCATGAATCCGGGCAAGATTTTCAGCTGGGCCGCCTGATCCGGAAACAGTCAACGAGGAGCAGACATGAACGCACCGGATGCGAACACGGCAATGATTCCCGGCGAAGCCCCGGAACTCACGCCAGAAGCCCTCGCGCAGCGCCAGCGCGAAGTCGTGCAGGCGCTGATGGCCGTGCTGCCCGCGCATTGCCTGCTGCACCGCGAGGAAGACACGGTCGCCTACGAGTGCGACGGCCTCGCCGCCTATCGTCGCCTGCCGCTTGCGGTCGCGCTGCCGGAAACCGAATCGCAGGTGCAGCGCATCGTGCAGATCTGCCGCCGCCTGGACGTGCCGGTCGTGCCGCGCGGCGCGGGCACGGGCCTGTCGGGCGGCGCCATGCCGATTCGCCACGGCATCGTGCTGTCGCTGGCGCGCTTCCGGCGCATTCTCGAAGTCGATCCTTACGCGCGCACGGCCACCGTGCAGCCGGGCGTGCGCAACCTCGCGGTGTCCGACGCCGCCGCGCCCTACGGCCTCTACTACGCGCCCGATCCGTCGTCGCAGATCGCCTGCACGATCGGCGGCAATGTCTCCGAGAACTCGGGTGGCGTGCATTGCCTCAAGTACGGCCTCACCGTGCATAACGTGCTGCGCGTGCGCGCGGTCACGATGGACGGCGAGATCGTCGAATTCGGTTCGCTCGCACCCGATGCGCCTGGCCTCGACCTGCTCGCCGTGATGATCGGCAGCGAAGGCATGTTCGCAATCGTCACCGAAGTCACCGTCAAGTTGATCCCGCGCCCGCAGACCGCGCAGGTCATCATGGCGAGCTTCGACGATGTCGTGAAAGGCGGCGACGCCGTAGCGGGCATCATTGCCTCGGGCATCATCCCTGCGGGGCTGGAGATGATGGACAAACCGGCCACGCAAGCGGTCGAAGAGTTCGTCAAGGCGGGCTACGACCTCGACGCCGCCGCGATCCTGCTGTGCGAAGCCGACGGCACGCCCGAAGAAGTCGCCGAGGAAATCGCGCGCACGACCGCCGTGCTGCGCGAGCATGGCGCAACGCGCATCCAGATTTCGCGCACCGAGGAAGAACGCCTGCGCTTCTGGTCGGGCCGCAAGAACGCGTTCCCCGCCGCCGGACGCATCTCGCCCGACTATTACTGCATGGACGGCACGGTGCCGCGCCGCGCAATCGGCCCGCTGCTTGCTCGCATCCACGAGATGGAGCAGCAGTACAAGCTGCGCTGCATCAACGTGTTCCACGCGGGCGACGGCAACATGCACCCGCTGATTCTCTTCAACGGCAACGACCAGGACGAATGGCACCGCGCGGAGGCCTTCGGCTCGGACATTCTCGAAACCTGCGTCGAGCTGGGCGGCACGGTCACGGGCGAGCATGGCGTGGGCATCGAAAAGATCAATTCGATGTGCGTGCAGTTCTCGCCGGAAGAGCGCGACGCGTTCCATGCTGTGAAGCACGCGTTCGACCCGGCCAGGCTGCTTAATCCCGATAAGGGTATTCCCACGCGGGCGCGCTGCGCCGAGTACGGGCGCATGCACGTGCGCGGCAATCTGCTGCCACATCCCGATATTCCGCGTTTCTGATTCTCGCCCGATCGCACCACGCGTTGCGCTATGAGCGGCGCGCGGTGTGACGTGCGTTATCGCGTGCGTCGCGACGCGTCGCGCGGGCGTTGCGCCCGCTTTCGGCGCGCGCCGCCATGCGGGCGTGCCCCTGGTTGTCAGCACGGGACGCGTCAGTACAATCGAACGAGCCACAACGACAACCGCGCCAGCTAGCGCCTGAACGAACGCGCCAAGAAACACGCCATGGGAAGCATGCAAGAGGACGACATCGTCGCGGTCTGGTCTGAGCGCGTCCGCGCCGCGAGCGCCGACGGCAAGCCGTTGCGCATACGCGGCGGCGGCACCAAGGACTGGTACGGCCAGGCGCTCGAAGGCGAGGTGCTCGATACGCGCGCGCATCGGGGCATCATCGCGTACGACCCTGCGGAGCTGGTAATCACGGCGCGCGCGGGCACACCGCTTCTCGAAATCGAACATGCGCTCGCCACGCATGGCCAGATGCTGGCCTTCGAGCCGCCTCACTTCGGCCCGCAGGCCACCTTCGGCGGCTGCATCGCGGCGGGTCTGGCCGGGCCGCGCCGCGCAAGTGCGGGCGCCGCGCGCGACTTCGTGCTGGGCGCCGTCATCATGAACGGGCACGGCGCGGTGCTGCACTTCGGCGGCCAGGTCGTGAAGAACGTGGCTGGGTACGACGTCTCGCGCCTGCTGGCGGGTTCGCTCGGCACGCTCGGCCTGATTCTGGAGCTGTCCGTCAAAGTGCTGCCGGTGCCGCAGGCCGAAGCCACGCTGCGCTTCGACATGAACGGCACCGACGCCGTGCGCAAGCTCAACGAATGGGGCGGCCGCCCGCTGCCTATCACGGGCAGCGCATGGCGCAACGGCACGCTTGCCGTGCGCCTGGCCGGCGCGGAAGCCGGCGTGAAAGCCGCGCGAACCTCGCTTGGCGGCGAAGTCGTCGACGCCGTGGAGGCCGAACGCTTCTGGGCCGGCTTGCGCGAGCAGAGCGATCCGTTCTTCGCCTCGATCGCGCCCGACGCCGCGCTCTGGCGCCTCGCCTTGCCATCGATCGCCGAGCCGCTGCAGCTGCCCGGCGCGCAGTTGATGGAATGGGGCGGCGCGCAGCGCTGGTGGATCACCGAAACCGATGCACAGACCGTGCGCATCACCGCGAAACAGGCGGGCGGCCACGCAACCATTTTCCGCACCGGCCGCGGCTACGACCGCAGCGCGGGCGTGTTCACGCCGCTGCCCGCACCGCTCATGAAGATCCATCGCGGCCTGAAGGCCGCGTTCGACCCGGCCCGCATCTTCAATCGCGGCCGCCTGTATTCCGACTTCTGACCAGACCTTCACGCGGCGATGCAGACGAACCTCGCGGACTTCATTCGCAACACCCCCGACGGCGACGAAGCCGACGCGATCCTGCGCAAGTGCGTGCATTGCGGCTTCTGCACCGCGACCTGCCCGACCTACCAGTTGCTCGGCGACGAACTGGACGGCCCGCGCGGGCGCATCTATCTGATGAAACAGATGGTGGAAGGCGCGCCGGTGACGAAGAGTACGCTCACTCATCTGGATCGCTGCCTGACCTGCCGCAGCTGCGAAACGACCTGCCCGTCCGGCGTGCAGTACGGGCGGCTCGTGGAGGTCGGCCGCAAGCATGCCGAGCAGTTGGTGCCGCGCCCGCTGCGCCAGCGCCTGACACGCCGCTTCCTTGCGGGCTTCCTGCCGCGCCGGATGCTGTTCTCGCCCGCCATGCGCGTGGCCCAGCAGGTGCGCGCCCTGCTGCCCAGGCGCCTGCGCGACAAGGTGCCGGTGCGTCAGCGCCCGCTCGCCTGGCCGAGCGCAAAGCACGAGCGCAAGATGCTCATGCTCGCGGGCTGCGTGCAGCCTTCGATGATGCCCAATATCAACACGGCGACGGCGCGCGTGCTTGACGCGCTTGGCATCGAAACCCTCGTCGCGCCGCAGGCAGGCTGCTGCGGTGCGATCCGTCTGCATATGGGCTACACCGACGATGCGCTCGACGACGTGCGCACGAACATCGACGCCTGGTGGCCCTATGTCGAGCAAGGCGCCGAAGCGATCGTGATGAATGCCTCGGGCTGCGGCGCGACGGTCAAGGAGTACGCGCACCTCATGCGCAACGATCCGGCCTACGCGAGCAAGGCGCAGCGCATCGCCAGCCTCACGCGCGATCTCAGCGAAATCCTGCCCGCCTTCGAAGAAAGGCTGGTGGCGGCCACGCGCCGACGGGGCATTCATACGGTTGCGTACCACCCGCCCTGCACGTTGCAGCACGGCCAGCAACTGCGCGGCGGCGTGGAGAAAGTGCTGGGCGCGCTGGGCCTGGAGGTGCGCCTGCCCGCCGACAGTCACCTGTGCTGCGGCTCCGCCGGCACGTATTCGATCACGCAGCCGCGTCTTTCCTACACGCTGCGCAACCAGAAAGTCGACCGGCTCAAGGCGCTGGAGCCGCAGGTGATCGTATCGGCGAATATCGGCTGCATCGCGCATCTGCAAAGCGGCACGAAGATTCCGGTCACGCACTGGATCGAGCTGGTTGAGCATATGCTGGCGGCCAATTGACGAACATGGACATGCGGGTCAGGCGGGTTGCACCCCGGCTGAACCCTGGTTGCACTTTTACCGTCCCCCGGTAACATCCCGAGCCTAACGGAACGCCGCGCGCCCCGACAGTCGGCCATTCGGCCTATGACTTTTGGCGCACGCCTCGCGCCGCACGCAGTCCGTATAATTGGCCTCGTTCGTTTTCAGTGCGCCTAACCCAGTGCGCGGCCGCGGGCAGCGCAGCGCGGCCGGCCAGAATTCACATGACCGATCTCGCCCACCACCTCGAAGCCGTCCTGCAACGCATCGACGCTGCCGCCCACAATGCGCAGCGCGCGCCGGAGTCGGTCGCGCTCCTTGCGGTGTCCAAGACTTTCCCGGCCGGGGACGTGCGCGCCGCCCACGCGGCAGGCCAGCGAGCGTTCGGCGAAAACTATGTGCAGGAAGCCGTGGACAAGATCGAGGCGCTCGCCGACCTGCGGGCGGACATCGAATGGCATTTCATCGGGCCGCTGCAATCGAACAAGACGCGCCCCGTGGCGGAGCGTTTCGACTGGGTGCATTCGGTCGACCGCCTGAAGATCGCGCAACGCCTGTCCGAGCAGCGCCCGGCCGATATGGCGCCGCTCAACGTCTGCCTGCAGGTCAACGTGAGCGGCGAAGACTCCAAAAGCGGCGTCGCGCCGCAAGAAGCCGCGCAGGTCGCGCATGCGATCGCCGCGCTGCCCAATCTGCGCCTGCGCGGGCTGATGTCGATTCCCGAACCGGCGCAGACGCTCGACGCACAGCGCGCGCCACATCGCCGCCTGCGCGAGCTGTTCGAAGCGCTGCGCGCCGACGGCCTCGCGCTCGACACGCTCTCGATGGGCATGTCGGCGGATCTCGAAGCAGCGGTGCTCGAAGGCGCGACCATCGTGCGCGTCGGCACCGCGATCTTCGGCGCACGCGATTACTCTCACTGATTTACCGACTGACCCACCGATTCACTGACGCACTCCAACACCATGAAAATTGCCTTCATCGGCGGCGGCAACATGGCCGCTGCACTCATCGGCGGCCTCATCCGCAAGGGCGTCCCGGCCGCGAATCTGTATGCGATCGATCCGAACGAAGACGCGCGCAAGCGCACCGCCGACCAGTTCGGCGTGCAAACGGGCGCAGCAGCGGACAGTGCGCTCGCGGCCTATGACGCGGTTCTGATCGCGGTCAAACCGCAGATCGCCAAGGCAGTTGCCGAAGGCCTCGCGCCGCATCTGGGCGCGCACCAGGTCGTCATCAGCATCATGGCCGGTATCCGTATCGACGATCTGTCGCGCTGGCTCGGCGGCCACGCGCGCGTCGTGCGCACGATGCCCAACACGCCTGCGCTGATCGGCATGGGTGCGACGGGTCTGGTCGCGAGCAACGGCGTGGACGAGGCAGGCCGCGAACTCGCATCGAACGTACTGGGTGCGGTCGGCCAGACGGTATGGTTCGACGACGAAGGCAAGATCGACGCCGTCACGGCGATCTCGGGCAGCGGCCCGGCCTATGTGTTCTATTTCATCGAGGCGCTCGAAGAAGCCGCGCGTCAGCTCGGCATGGACGAGCAACAGGGCCGCGCGCTCGCCATCGCGACCTTCACGGGCGCGGCGCAACTGGCGCTCAATTCTGACGAACCGCCTGCCGTGCTGCGCGAGCGCGTGACGTCCAAGGGCGGCACGACGGCGGCGGCGCTCGCCTCGTTTGACGCATCGGGGATCAAGGACGCGATCGTGCGCGGCGCGCTCGCCGCCGATGCGCGCGCGAAGGAAATGGGCAAGGAATTCGGCGCGCAATAAGTGCGGTTTCGGCTGAAATGAAAAAGCGCCGGGTTGATCGAACCCGGCGCTTTTTCACATCTGGAACCTGCGATGACGAGGCTTACATGCCCGCCGCCGCGTAATGCGCCGCGATACCGACGAACAGCGCACCGCCCAGCCAGTTGTTGTGACGGAACGCGGCGAAGCACGGCATGCGCTCGCGATCCTTGATCAGCGAGTAGTGATAGACCGCGCAGCCCGCGGCCGCCGCCCAGCCGAGCCAGTAGAGCACGCCGAATTGCTGCGTGAGCCCCACCCAGACGTAGATGCCGAGCGTGAATGCGTAGCAGAGCATGATCGCGAGCACGTCAAAGCGGCCAAACGTGAGCGCCGAGGTGCGGATGCCGATCTTGATATCGTCGTCGCGATCGACCATCGCGTATTCGGTGTCATAGGCCACCGACCAGAACACATTCGCGATCAGCATGATCCACGCGAGCATCGGCACATGATCCTGAATGGCGGCGAACGCCATCGGGATGCCAAAGCCGAACGCGATGCCCAGATACGCCTGCGGAATCGCGAAAAAGCGCTTGGTGAACGGATACGAACCCGCCACGAACAGCGCGACCACCGACAGTTCCTTCGTGAGCGCGTTCAGCGGCAGGATCAGCAGGAAGGAGACGATCGCGAGACCCGCGGCAATCGCCACCGCTTCCCACGCCCGGATGCGCCCCGAGGTGATGGGCCGCTCCGCCGTGCGCTTGACGTGGCGGTCGAAGTCGCGGTCGGCGTAATCGTTGATCGCACAGCCCGCCGAGCGCATCAGCACGGTGCCGAGCGTGAAGATCACCAGCAGCGAAAGCGACGGATGGCCGTTCGAGGCGATCCATAGCGCGTTGAGCGTCGGCCACAGCAGCAGCAGGCTGCCGATCGGCTTGTCCATGCGGACGAGGCGCAGATAGAGCGGAAGTCGGGCGAGCATGTTCGGGGCAGTAGAAGCGCAAAAGGCGGAAAAGTCGATGCGCTATTGTAGGCCACGCATGCGGCAGGCCGCCGTCAGCTTCGCCCGCCCGATGCGCGGGAAATCGGGCAATATCGGCGCGCCAGAAACAAAAAGCCCGCTGGGCCAGCCAGCGGGCTTTTCAACGAATCAGCAATCAATTCAGGCTCAAGCCAGCCTCAAGCCAGCATCGAACGCAGCATCCACGCCGTCTTTTCATGCGTCTGCATACGCTGCGTGAGCAGGTCGGCAGTCGGCTCGTCGTGGGCGGCTTCCGTCGCCGGGAAGATCGCGCGCGCGGTGCGCACCACGGCTTCCTGACCTTCCACCAGCTGGCGGATCATGTCTTCGGCGGCCGGCACGCCGTCCGCTTCCGGAATCGACGAGAGCCGCGCGAAGTCCTTGTAGGTGCCCGGTGCGTGCACACCCAGCGCGCGAATACGCTCGGCGATTGCGTCCACGGCCAGCGCCAGCTCGTTGTACTGCGTCTCGAACATCAGATGGAGCGTGTTGAACATCGGCCCCGTCACGTTCCAGTGGAAGTTGTGCGTCTTCAGGTACAGCGTGTACGTGTCAGCGAGCAGATGCGAGAGGCCGTCCGCGATCTTCTTGCGATCCTTGTCGGTAATGCCGATATTCACGTGCTGCACAGCAGATTTTTTGGCCATGACGACTCCTTTTGCAGTGAGACTACCCATCCGGAACGAAGCACTATCCGCATCACCGAGCCAATGCCGGTGAAGGCTGCGCGTTCGCTCGACTGGGCGTCAGTTTATCTTATCGGTGCCAGAAAACCGGGGCATCCGGCCCCGCAATCCAACTGGATCAAGCACCGTGCGTGCCCGCCGATCGGCTCTGCAGCACGCTCGTCTTAGTGCCCCGCGATGTGCGCAAGGATTTGCGTCAGAATCGCGACGAAACCGCTCGACAGGATCGCGAAGCCAATCACGCGGCGCACGATCTGCGTACCTTCCGCACGCGAACGCGCCATGTCGGCGCCACGGCCCGCGCCCACGGTCTTGAGTGTCATCGTCATCGTTCTGGTCATGATCGTGCTCCTTGCGGTTCCTGCGTTTCCCTAGGTTTGCCTAGGTTTGCCTAGTTGCCTGGATGTCTGGTGCGGCGAGGCGGTCTGCGCCCCGCCGCGGCTCCCTGCTTCTGCCTGCGGTTGTTATTCGCGGTTGAGTGAGACTCTATCAATAGCTATCGATAAATATAAATTAATTTATTATATCTATCGAATAGGTGTGGCTTATCGGGGCCTTAATACAGCCGCAGCAAAGGATCAGGACAGGGAAGCAGGCGGGCGAACGCCGCACCAGAGAAACGAAAACGCCGCGCATGAAGCGCGGCGCATCCAGCTAGACAGGCATCAGGCCGCTTCGGCGGGCGCCTCGATCTTCTTCACGCCCGGCAGGTCGCACGCGTTGATTGCGTCGACGATCGCCTCGATCGCCGGCATGCGCGTGAAGCTCTTGCGCCATGCCAGCACCACGCGGCGATCGGGCACCGGCTCGTCGAACGGCACGTAGGACAGCAGTCCCGAATCGACGCCGCCAGCGTGCGGCTTCACTTCGGTCACCGACATGCGCGGCAGCACCGTAATGCCGACGCCGCTCGCCACCATATGGCGAATGGTTTCCAGCGACGATCCTTCGAAGGTCTTCTGGATGCCGTCCGCGTTCTGCGAGAAGCGCATCAGTTCCGGGCACACGCCCAGCACGTGATCGCGGAAGCAGTGGCCGCTCCCGAGCAGCAACATGGTTTCCTGCTTGAGATCTTCCGGGTCGATCTTGTCGCGCTGTTCCCAGATGTGGCCCGACGGCAGCGCCACGACGAACGGCTCGTCGTAGAGCGGACGCAGCGTGAGCCCGGTTTCGGCGAACGGCAGCGCCATGATCGCGACGTCGATTTCGCCCTGCTTGAGCAGTTCGATCAGCTTGAGCGTGTAGTTCTCCTGCAGCATCAGCGGCATCTGCGGGACGCGCTTGATCATCTGCTTGACCAGCGTGGGCAGCAGGTAAGGCCCGATCGTGTAGATCACACCCAGACGCAGCGGCCCGACCAGCGGATCCTTGCCCTGCTTGGCGATTTCCTTGATCGCGAGCGTCTGCTCCAGCACGCGCTGCGCTTGCGTCACGATCTGCTCGCCGATGGGCGTCACGCTCACTTCGCTCGTGCCGCGTTCGAAGATCTGCACGTTCAGTTCGTCTTCGAGTTTCTTGATGGCGACCGACAGTGTCGGCTGGCTCACGAAGCAGGCTTCGGCGGCCCGTCCGAAGTGGCGCTCGCGGGCAACCGCGACGATGTATTTCAATTCAGTGAGCGTCATTTCATTGGGGACTAATCGAAAAGGGTGAATCAATAGCTTGTACTTATACACCTATGGCGGCGATTCGCCAATAATCAACGCCCCTATCGGGGGCGCGATCATGAACAGGGTCAGACGGTGAGAATGCGCGCAGGTTCCGCAGATGGCGTGCGCGAGGCGGCAATGGATTGTTTCCTACGCCTTCAGATACTGCTCGCGCGCGCCGAGCCAGCGATTGAGGTGCTGCGTGACCACGTGCGGATACTCGTGCAGCAGGCGTTCGGCGGCTTCGCGGGCCGGCTCGATCAGCCATGCGTCGTTTTCAAGGTTCGCGAAACGCAGCATCGCCGCGCCCGACTGGCGCGCGCCGAGGAACTCGCCGGGGCCACGAATTTCCAGGTCCCGGCGGGCGATCTCGAAGCCGTCGGTGGTTTCGCGCATGGTCTGCAGACGCTGGCGCCCGGTCAGCGAGAGCGGCCCGGTGTAAAGCAGCAGGCACACCGACGCCGCCGTGCCGCGCCCCACCCGCCCGCGCAACTGGTGCAACTGCGCGAGGCCGAAGCGCTCGGCGTGCTCGATCACCATGAGCGACGCGTTGGGCACGTCCACGCCCACTTCGATCACCGTGGTCGCCACCAGCAACTGCACTTCGTTGCGCGAGAACGCGTCCATCACGGCCGCCTTGTCCGCCGATGCGAGCCGCCCGTGCACGAGGCCGACGGACAGCTCCGGCAGCGCGGCCACCAGCGTCTCGTAGGTCTCCACGGCGGTCTGCAGTTGCAGCGTCTCGCTTTCCTCGATCAGCGGGCACACCCAGTACACCTGCCGCCCCGTCAGCGCTGCCGCACGCACTCGCGCGATCACTTCCTCGCGGCGCGCATCGGAGACGAGCTTGGTGAGAATCGGCGTGCGGCCTGGCGGCAGTTCGTCGATGGTGGAGACTTCGAGATCCGCGTAGTAGGTCATCGCGAGCGTGCGCGGGATCGGCGTCGCCGTCATCATCAGCTGATGCGGCTGGAACTCGCGCGCGGCGTCGTCGGGCGACTTCGCGTTTTGCGCCTTGGCGCGCAGCGCGAGCCGCTGCTCGACGCCAAAGCGATGCTGCTCGTCGACGATCACGAGGCCAAGCCGCGCGAATTCCACGGCGTCCTGAATAATCGCGTGCGTGCCGATCACGAGCTTCGCCGTGCCGAGCGCCGCGGCTTCCAGCGCAGCGCGCTTTTCCTTGGCCTTGAGGCTGCCCGAGAGCCACGCCACCTGCACGCCCAGCGGCTCTAGCCAGCCGCGCAGTTTGCGCGCGTGCTGCTCCGCGAGGATTTCGGTGGGCGCCATGAGCGCGGCCTGATAACCGGCGTCGATGGCCTGCGCGGCGGCGAGCGCGGCCACCACGGTCTTGCCCGCGCCCACATCGCCTTGCAGCAGACGCTGCATCGGGTGCGGCGCTTCCAGGTCCTGCGCGATCTCGCCGACCACGCGCTCCTGCGCATTCGTGAGCTTGAACGGCAGCGCTTCGCGCAGGCGCGCGAGCAGCGTCTCTTCGCTCTTGCGGCCCGCAACATGACGCGCCATCGCGGGGGCGGCGCGCGTGCGGCGCTCCTCGTGCGCGCGCTTGAGCGATAGCTGCTGCGCGAGCAGCTCGTCGAATTTGATGCGCGTCCAGGCGGGATGCGTGCCGTCGATCAGCTCGTTTTGATCGGCGTTGATGGGCGGGTGGTGCAGCGTCTTCACCGCATCCATGAGGCCTGGCACGTTGAGCGGCGCGAGGAATTCCTGCGCGATGGGCTCGGGCAGCAGTTCGGGCAGATGCGCGCGCGAGAGCGCGTTGTCGATGGCCTTGCGCAGATACGCCTGGCTCACGCCCGCCGTCGACGGATAGACCGGCGTGAGCGCCTGCGGCAACGGCGCATCGCCTTCGACGACCTTCACGGCCGGGTGCACCATCTCCATGCCGAAGAAGCCGCCGCGCACGTCGCCGCGCACGCGCAGGCGCTTGCCCACTGCCATTTGCGCGACCTGCGAGCCGTAGAAGTTCAGAAAGCGCAGATGCAGTTCGTCGCCGTTGTGGTCGCGCAGCTTGACGACCAGCTGCCGACGCGGGCGATAGGCGACTTCGTTGTCGAACACCACGCCTTCGGTCTGCTCGACGCCGCCGGGCAGCAACTCGCCAATGGGCGTGAGCGTGGTTTCGTCCTCGTAGCGCATCGGCAGATGCAGCACGAGGTCGATGGCGCTCTTCAGGCCCAGTTTGGCCAGGCGGTCGGCGGTCTTGGTGAGCTTGGGCTTGTCCTTGTCGTCCGCCTTTTCAGCGGTTTTTTCAGCGGCTTTCTTTGCGCTCGCACGCTTGCGCGGCACTTTCGCTTGCGGCGCGGCGTCGTGCGCTTCTGCGTGCGCTCCTGCGTTCATTTCGGCGTTCATTTCGGCGCGCGCGTCCGGCTGAGTGTCATCCCGCGCTTCATCGCGCGTTTCGTCCCGCATTTCGTCATCAGGGACGCTCGCGGGATCGGATTCGGCAATCATTCGGCTAACGGACGAGGGCATTGGCTGCTTCACAAGTACAATATCGGCTTTCCGGCATGGCGCGGCACGTCCGCGCATCGGCCTGCTGGTGTCGATGCACCCGTCAGGCCGGTTCCGCAATCATACTTGCTCGCTTCGCCCGAGCGGGCATCCAGGCCGTTTTTGGGGCGCAACCGTCCGGCGTTTGCGGACGCCCACGCTCATCACGCGCCCGCGCCGCCCGCCAGTCGCCGCGCCGTATCGTCGGCGCCTTACCGTTTTATCAGGCCGTATGTTCAAGCTTTCCGATTTCGATTTCGAGCTTCCCGAAGCGCTGATCGCGCAGACCGCCCTGCCCGAGCGCAGCGCGAGCCGTCTCCTGGAAGTCGATAACTCCGTTCAGCCCGCGCGGCTGACCGACCGCACGTTCGCCGACCTGCCCGCCTGCATCGCACCCGGCGACCTGCTCGTGTTCAACGATACCAAGGTGCTGAAGGCGCGCTTCTTCGGCCAGAAGGCCAGCGGCGGCAAGATCGAAGTGCTGGTCGAGCGCCTGACCGGCGCACGCACGGCGCTCGCGCAGATCCGCGCGAGCAAGAGCCCCGCTCCCGGCACGGTGCTGCGTCTGGCCGATGCATTCGACGTGACGGTCGGCGAGCGCGTCGAGCCGTTCTACACGCTGCACTTCCCCGACGACTGCCTGACGCTGATCGAGCAGTTCGGCCGCCTGCCGCTGCCGCCCTACATCACGCATGACGCCGACGCCGGCGATGAAACGCGCTACCAGACCGTGTTCGCGCAGAATCCGGGCGCGGTCGCCGCGCCGACCGCCGGTCTGCACTTCGACGACGCGCTGCTCGCCAGACTCGACGCGATGGGCGTCGAGCGCGCGACACTCACGCTGCACGTGGGCGCGGGCACGTTCCAGCCGGTGCGCGTGGAAAACATCGCCGAGCACAAGATGCACAGCGAGTGGTATCAGCTGCCGCAGTCGCTCGTCGACAAGATCGCCGCCACGCGCGCACGCGGTGGCCGCGTGATCGCCGTGGGCACGACGTCGATGCGCGCACTCGAAGCCGCCGCGCGCGACGCCGCGAACGAGAGCCGCGAACTCGCGGCGACCCAGGCGGAAACCGATATTTTCATCACGCCGGGCTATCAGTTCCGCGTGGTCGACCGGCTGGTCACGAACTTCCATTTGCCGAAATCGACGCTGCTGATGCTGGTGTCCGCGTTCGCAGGCATCGAAACGATTCGTGCTGCGTACAAACACGCCATTGCCGAGCGTTATCGCTTTTTCAGCTACGGCGACGCGATGTTGCTCACGCGCACGGAAGACGCGCTCAACCAGTAAATCGCCCAATTTCAGGCCGCCGCGCGATATCGATAAAACGTCGATTAGACGTCGATAAAGCGCGGCGGCGTTTCACCATCTGCGCCGGACTGTTTTCCGGTAGCACAGGAGTCAACCGCATGACCGACGGTCAGCAAAGCAACGCACGCGCCGAACACGGCGCCTATCTGGGCGAACGCCCGCAAAACGGCCTCAAATTCGAACTGCTCGGCACCGACGGCCTCGCGCGCCGCGGCCGCGTCACGCTCAATCACGGCGTGGTCGAAACGCCGATCTTCATGCCCGTGGGCACCTACGGCACCGTGAAGGCCACCCAGCCGCGCGAGCTGGAGGAAATGAAGGCGCAGATCATCCTCGGCAACACCTTCCACCTCTGGCTGCGCCCGGGTCTGGAAACGATCGAGGCGCACGGCGGCCTGCACCGCTTCATGGGCTGGAACCGGCCGATCCTCACGGATTCGGGCGGCTTCCAGGTGTTCTCGCTCGGCGACCTGCGCAAGATTTCGGAAGACGGCGTGCGCTTCGCCTCGCCCGTGAACGGCGACAAGCTGTTCCTCTCGCCCGAAGTGTCGATGCAGATCCAGAAGGTGCTGAACTCGGACATCGTCATGCAGTTCGACGAATGCACGCCCTATGAGAGCAAGGGCGTGCCGACCACGCACAAGGAAGCCGCCGACTCCATGCGCATGTCGATGCGCTGGGCGCAGCGCTCGATCGACGAATTCAACCGCCTGGGCAATCCGAATGCGCTGTTCGGCATCGTGCAGGGCGGCATGTTCGAAGACCTGCGCGACGAATCGCTGGCTGGCCTGTCGCAGATGCCGTTCCACGGCTATGCCATCGGCGGGCTGTCGGTCGGCGAGCCGAAGGAAGACATGATGCGCGTGCTGGAGCACATCGCGCCGAAGCTTCCGGCCGACAAGCCGCACTACCTGATGGGCGTAGGCACGCCGGAAGACCTGGTGGCGGGCGTGGCCGCGGGCGTCGACATGTTCGACTGCGTGATGCCCACGCGCAATGCGCGCAACGGCTGGATCTTCACGCGCTTCGGCGACATCAAGATCCGCAACGCCACGCACAAGAATTCGCTGCGTCCGCTTGACGAACAGTGCGGCTGCTACACCTGCCGCAACTTCACGCGCGGCTACCTGCATCACCTGCACCGCGTGGGCGAAATCCTCGGCGCGCAGCTCAACACGATCCACAATCTGCACTACTACCTGGAGCTGATGAGCGAGATCCGCACGGCAATCGAGACGAAGACCTTCACGGCCTTCCGTCAGCGTTTCGCCGAAAACCGCGCACGCGGTGTGGACTGAGCCCAGGGAGCCCAGGCAATGGGGATCGAGGTGCGCGCCGGCAAGCTTTAGAAGCTTTCCGATGGCGCACCACCGCTAAAGCCGTCACACTTTACAATTGCCTTTCGCGACGACCCTGCGTCATACGCGGCTGACCGTCGAGGGCTGCGCCCGCCTCGCCCGCACAAGCGGGCAAAGCAGGGGCGATGCGGCTAACAGCTTGATCGGGAAGCCTATTTGACGCCATCGTCGCGTTAGTTGCCGGTGGTAGAATAACCGGCTCGCTTTTGATCGTATCTTTGATCGTACCGATCGTATAAACGGAGAGACCAACGTGTCGTTATCGTTAATTTCGAATGCCTTCGCAGCACCCGCAGCAGGCGGCGCAGAATCGAGCCTCATGAGCTTCCTGCCGCTGATCCTGATGTTCGCCGTGCTGTACTTCATCATGATCCGTCCGCAGATGAAGCGTCAGAAGGAACACCGCAATATGCTCGCCGCCATGGCCAAGGGCGACGAAGTCATTATCAGCGGCGGCATCGTCGGCAAGGTCACCAAGGTCAATGAAGCCTATGTGGGCGTCGAAATCGCCGACGGCACGGAAGTCACCGTGCAGAAGTCGTCGGTTACGACCATCCTGCCGAAGGGCACGATCAAGTCGCTGTAAGCGCGAGACGATCGATCACTTCAGGCCGCGGCTAACCCTGCGGCCTTGCGCGTCCGGCCCGGCCCCTGATTGCACCCACAGCGGGCGGCACGAAGGCCTCGCCGGACGCGCGCGCATCGAGATGGCAACTCCCCTCCCCCGTTGGGCCAACCAATGAACCGTTATCCCCTCTGGAAATATGTCGTGATGGTCGTGGCGCTCGCCATCGGCCTCGTGTACACATTGCCCAATTTCTTCGGCGAAGCGCCCGCGGTCCAGGTGTCGAGCGGTAAAGCCACCGTGAAGCTGGACTCCGGCACGCTCGCACAGGTCGAGGCAGCGGTTGCTGCCGCCAGCATCAAGGCCGACGACGTCACCTTCGACAACTCGTCGATGAACGCGAATATCCGCGTGCGCGTGGCCGATACGGACACCCAGCTGCGTCTGAAGGACGCGCTGAACCATGCGCTGAACGCCGACCCGACCGATCCGCAGTACATCGTCGCGCTGAACCTGCAAAGCGCCTCGCCGCGCTGGCTGACGGCGCTGCACGCACTGCCGATGTACCTCGGTCTGGACCTGCGCGGCGGCGTGCACTTCCTGCTCCAGGTGGACATGAACGGCGCGCTCAACAAGAAGCTCGATTCCGATGCTTCGGACGCCCGCTCGCTCCTGCGCGACAAGAATATCCGTGACGGCGGCGTGAACCGCGTCGGCCAGACGGTGGTGATCAATTTCGCCGATCCGTCGGTTGCCAGCGCTGCGCTCCAGACGCTGTCGGGCACGCGCGGCATCGGCGAGCTGACGTGGGCGACGCAGAACAATCCTGAAGGCGGCGTGCAGCTGGTTGGCTCGTTCACGCCGGCGGTCAAGAAGGCCGTGCAGGACGCCGCGCTCAAGCAGAACATCACGACGCTGCACAACCGCGTGAACGAACTGGGCGTGTCCGAGCCCGTGATCCAGCAGCAAGGCGACGACCGCATCGTGGTCGAACTGCCGGGCGTGCAGGACACCGCGAAGGCGAAGGACATCATCGGCCGTACCGCGACGCTCGAAGCGCGCCTCGCCGATCCGAACGGTCTGCATCCGAATCCGGGCGACCCCGTGCCGCCGGGCGACGAGCTCTTCACGCAAGGCAACGCCGCGCCGGTGCTGCTGCGCAAGCAGGTGATCTTCACCGGCGACCGCATCATCGACGCGTCGGCGGGCTTTGACGAACACCAGCGTCCGTCGGTCAACATCCGTCTGGACTCGGCCGGTGGCCGCGCAGTGGGCCAAGTCTCGCGCGACAACATCGGCAAGCCGATGGCCATGGTGCTGTTCGAAAAGGGCAAGGGCGAAGTGCTGACGGTGGCGACGATCCAGTCGGAACTGGGCGACCGCTTCCAGATCACGGGCCAGCCCACGCCGCAAGCCGCCACCGATCTCGCGCTGCTGCTGCGCGCCGGTTCGCTCGCCGCGCCGATGGACATCATAGAAGAACGCACGGTCGGCCCGAGCCTCGGCGCGGACAACATCCGCAAGGGCTTTGACTCGGTGGTGTATGGCTTTGCCGCCATCGCCGTGTTCATGCTCGCGTACTACATGCTGTTCGGCCTGATCTCGATGATCGGCCTGTCGGTGAACCTGCTGCTGCTCGTGGCCGTGCTGTCGATGATGCAGGCCACGCTGACGCTGCCGGGTATCGCCGCTATCGCGCTCGCGCTCGGTATGGCGATCGACGCGAACGTGCTGATCAACGAGCGTGTGCGTGAAGAACTGCGCAACGGCGCGCCGCCGCAACTGGCCATCCAGAACGGCTACGCGCACGCCTGGGCGACGATTCTCGACTCGAACGTGACCACGCTCATCGCCGGTCTCGCCCTGCTCGCGTTTGGTTCGGGCCCGGTGCGCGGCTTTGCGATCGTGCACTGTATCGGCATTCTCACGTCGATGTTCTCGGCGGTGTTCTTCTCGCGCGGTCTCGTGAACCTCTGGTACGGCGGCAAGAAGAAGCTCAAGTCGCTGGCCGTCGGTCAGGTCTGGCGTCCGGAACCGGAAACGGCTGGCGCCCCTGCGCTGAGCGCCGAAGACACGGACACCGACACGGGCCGTGCGCTCGCCTCGAACGCAGCCAGCGCAGCGAAGCGTCAGGCCGCGAAGGCCGGCGCCAAGGGCGGCGCGCGCGCGAAGCCGACGGTTCGCCGCCGGAACGACCCCAGCAGCCCCGACAACACCGGTTCGTCCCGCTGATACGGAGACTAGAAAATGGAATTTTTCCGCATCCGCAAGGACATCCCGTTCATGAAGCACGCGTTGATCTTCAACGCGATCTCCTTCATTACGTTCATCGCGGCGGTGTTCTTCCTGTTCCACCGCGGCCTGCACCTGTCGATTGAGTTCACGGGCGGCACGGTCATCGAAGTGCAGTATCCGCAGGCGGTGCCGCTCGAACCCGTGCGCGACTCGCTCGGCAAGATCGGCTACGGCGATGCCCAGGTGCAGAACTTCGGCACCTCGCGCGACGTGCTGATCCGCCTGCCGATCAAGCAGGGGCTTTCGTCGGCGCAGCAGAGCGACCAGGTGATGAACACGCTCAAGACCGACAATCCGCAAGTGCAGTTGCAGCGCGTGGAATTCGTCGGCCCGCAGGTGGGCAAGGAACTCGCCACCGACGGCCTGCTCGCGCTCGCCTGCGTGGTGGCGGGCATCATCATCTACCTGTCGTTCCGCTTCGAGTGGAAATACGCCGTCGCCGGCGTGATCGCCAACCTGCACGACGTGGTGATCATTCTGGGCTTCTTCGCGTTCTTCCAGTGGGAGTTCTCGCTGTCCGTGCTCGCGGCGGTGCTCGCCGTGCTCGGCTACTCGGTCAACGAGTCGGTCGTTATCTTCGACCGGATCCGCGAGACCTTCCGGCGCGAGCGCAAGATGAGCGTCGTCGAAGTCATCAACCACGCGATCACGAGCACGATGTCGCGAACCATCATCACCCACGGCTGTACGGAAATGATGGTGCTGTCGATGTTCTTCTTCGGCGGCCCGACGCTGCACTACTTCGCACTGGCGCTGACGGTGGGTATCCTGTTCGGCATCTACTCGTCGGTGTTCGTGGCGGCCTCGCTGTCGATGTGGCTCGGCGTGAAGCGCGAAGACCTCATCAAGGACAAGAAGGACAAGATCGACCCGAACGATCCGAACGCAGGCGCACAGGTTTAAACGCCTGGCCTTCGTCGAATGGCAAAGCCCCGCGAATGTCGCGGGGCTTTTTTTTCGTCCCGATGCTGCGGGCGCAGGCTTACTGCTTGATGCCCTCGGCCTGGATATGCAGCTTCGTCTTCATGCTGAAGCCGTACTTCTTGCCCATGTCCATGCCGAAGTCGTCGCGATTGAACTCGGCTTCGGCTTCTACGCCGCAGACTTCGCGCTTGAGCATCGGATGCGGCATGCACTTGAACGAATCGATCTCCAGCTTCAGCGGCTTCGTCACGCCATGCAGCGTGAGCGTGCCCACCACTTCTTTCGGCGTGTCGCCGTCGAACACGATCTGCGTGCCCTTGTAGGTCGCAGTGGGAAACTTCGCGACGTCGAAGAATTCATCGCTGCGCAGATGCTTGTCGAGTTCGGTATTGCCGGTCTGCACCGATGCCGGATCGATGCTCACGTCGACCGTGCCGGTCTTGCCTGCACGGTCGAGCGTGACCGTGCCCGTGGTCTTCGTGAACTTGCCGCGCCAGACTGAGAGCCCGGCGAAGTGATCGGCTTCGAAGCTCGGGTACGTGTGGTTGGGATCGAGCTGGTAGGTGTCGGCGGCCTGCGCCATCGACGGGGCGAACGATGCGGCGACCGACAGCGCGGCGGCCCCGGCGGTCATGACGCTTCTCAACACAAGATGGTTCAAGTACGCCTCCTTGCTTCGCTACGTGGTGGTGATGAGGACAACGCGAGGAAAATCGCGAAGAAAACGCTATCGCGCCGCATGCTGCACCGCGACGACGATGTGAAACTTGATCAGCACTTCGTCCGCGACCTTCGACGTGTCTTTCCACTCGCCCGTGCCGATGCCAAACAACAGTCGATTGACCGGCAAGGTGCCGTCGAAGGTCTGCGTCGCACCCTGCTGCGTGAGCACGACGGGCACGGCGACGCTTTCCGTATGGCCCTTGATCGTCAGGTTGCCGCTCACGCTGTACTGATTCGGCGCGGTCGCCGCGACGCCCGTCGAGACGAACGTGGCCTGCGGATACGTCTTCGCGTCGAACCACGCGGGGCCGCGCACCGAGTCGTTATAGGTCGAATCTCCCAGATCGTAGCTGCCGGTGTCCACCGTCAGGCGCGCCGTGCCGCCGTCGGGTCTGGCCGGATCGAAGTCGATATGCGCGTCGAACTTCGTGAAACTGCCCTCCACCGACACGCCCAGCTGACGCGAAATCGCCACCAGCGTGCTTTTGCCCGTGTCGAGTTGCGCCCACGCAATGCCCATCGTACCCACCGTAGCCACGGTGCCCGCCGCCAGCGCGGCAAACGCCGCGCACGCGATGCTGGCCGATTTCGCCAGCCTGAGCCTGGTTCCTGCTTTCATGACCATCCCCGAGCCGGGCGCGTGGTACGTCGGCGCGCGCCCCCGCCCGCGAGGGTGCGCTTGAGGCGAGCCCGACAAACGGCCGCCCAAAGCACAAAGATAACCGAACGGCTGCAAACGAGCACAAGCCGCCGCAGGCCGTGAAGCCTGGCGGAATTTCGCGCGCGTATTTGCGCTAACCGGCTTGGCCTGCCGGACTCGCATACGCCGGTGCGGCAAACATGGCACACTCCACGACCCGTCGAGCAGCCACGGTGCTGGCGTCGCAAACGCGTGCCGCTTTCTGGCTTTGGTAACATGGCCGCCAAGGCCGCCGCAGGCCCGTTTGAAGCCACCGCGCAGCCGCGCCGGCGCTGCTCGTCCCCGTTCACGTCGTTTTGCGTCATCCGACCGCATGGCCCCGGACAATCTGATCGCGTGTCACGAATGCGACGCGCTCTACCGCAAGCCTCGCCTCCTTGGGCGACAGTCCGCGCGTTGTTCGCGCTGCGGCGGCACCCTCTATCAGAGCAGCTCGGCACAACTCGACCGCATCTGCGCGATGACGGTCGCCGCGCTCGTCACGTTCATCATCGCCCAGTCGTTTCCTATCATCGAGCTCGACGCCAATGGCATCACGTCCGAGTCGAGCCTGTTTGGCGCGCTCGTGGTGCTGTGGAACGAGGACATGCAGATCGTCGCGGTGATGGTCTTCTGCGCAACCATCCTCTTTCCGCTCACCGAAATGGTGGCGCTGCTCTACGTCCTCCTGCCGATCCGGCGCGGCTTCATTCCGCCGGGCTTTAACCAGGTGCTGCGCGCGATCCAGTTCGTGCGGCCCTGGGGGATGCTCGAAGTCTTCATGCTGGGCGTGCTCATCACCATCGTGAAGATGGTGAGCCTCGCGCGCGTGATTCCGGAGACGGCGCTGTTCGCGTTCGCCGTGCTCACGCTGATGTTCACCGTCGTGGTGACGTTCGATTCGCGCACGCTCTGGGATATCGCCGACGCGCTGCGCGCGGGCGCTCGCCAGGCGCGCCATCCGGGGCACGGCGGATCAGGCGCGGCCGGCGGCAGTCCCGCCGGGCCGGACATCGACCCTGAAGGCCTGCTCGACCCGGGCGTGCCGCCCACGCTCGGCGGCCCGGAAGCCGTTGCGTCCGTCGATCCGGCAGCCGACCCTGCAGTCGATCCGGCAGCCAATCACTCCATCGATCACCCCATCGGCGAACCCGAGATCCGCGACCCCTCATTGCCGCAGCCGCGGCCAAAACCCGGTGCGCCGGATGCACCCGGCTGGACTCCGCGATGAAGCGCGCGCTGAAAACCCCGCGTAGCGAGGCAACCCGATGAAATACGTCACCGCCACCGACGCCGGCCTCATTTCCTGCCACGCCTGCGGCCATCTGCAGGCGCGCGCGCGTCCCAAAGCCGGCCAGGCGCATCAGCGCTGCGGACGCTGCAACTCGCCGCTGCATCTGCGCCACCCGGACAGCCTCATGCGCACCTGGGCGCTGCTGATCGCGGCGGCGCTGCTCTACATCCCGGCGAACCTGCTGCCGGTCATGCACACGGCCTCGCTCGTCGGCGACGAGGACGACACCATCATGAGCGGCGTGGTCTACTTCTGGACCTCGGGCGACGCGCCGCTCGCGGTGATCGTCTTCATCGCCAGTATTCTCGTGCCGATGCTCAAGCTCACCGTCATCGCGCTGCTGTGCATCACCTCGCAGCGCCGCTCCACATGGCGGCCGATCGAGCGCTCGAAGCTCTACCGGCTGGTCGAATTCATCGGCCGCTGGTCGATGCTGGACATCTTCGTAGTGACGCTGACCGTCGCGCTGGTACGCTTCCAGTCGCTTGCAGTGATTACGGCGGGGCCCGGCGCGATCGCCTTCGGCTCGGTCGTGATCCTGACGATGATGGCGTCGATGCAGTTCGACCCGCGCCTCATCTGGGATCCGGTGGACGAAGACAAACATCAACAGCAGCACCCCACGCAACACTCTCAGGATCGCCCCCATGAATAGTCCGCAAGGACCGAATCCGCACTCAGGCGGTCACTCCGGCGGCGGCGGCTCGCTGCCGCCCGACCTGCCCGAACCGGACATCGTCAAGCCCAAACGCTGGCTGCCCTCGCTCGTCTGGATCGTGCCGCTCATCGCGGCGCTGATCGGCGTGGCGCTGGTGGTGAAGTCGGTCGCCATGCGCGGCCCGACCATCACGATCAGCTTCATGACCGCCGAAGGGCTCGAACCCGGCAAGACCAAGGTCAAGTACAAGGACGTCGATATCGGCTCGGTGCGCGCGATCAAGCTCTCGCCGAACCTCTCGCACGTGCTCGTAACCGTCGAACTCACCAAGGACGCCGAAAACTTCGCCAAGAAGGACAGCCGCTTCTGGGTGGTGCGCCCGCGCATCGGCGCGAGCGGCGTGTCCGGTCTCGGCACGCTGCTGTCCGGTTCGTACATCGGCGCGGATGCGGGCCGCTCGGAGGAAACCGCGAGCGACTTTACCGGGCTGGAAACCCCGCCCGCCGTGACCATCGACGAAAAGGGCCATCGCTACACGCTGCACAGCGAAAACCTGGGCTCGCTCGATATCGGCACGCCGATTTTCTATCGCCGTATCCAGGTCGGCCAGGTGACCGGCTACTCGCTCGACAAGGACGGCACGGGCGTCACCGTGCAGGTGTTCGTGAGCGCGCCCTACGACCAGTACGTCGGCACCAATACGCGCTGGTGGCATGCAAGCGGCGTGAACGTCCAGCTCGATTCCAGCGGCATCAAGGTCAACACGCAGTCGCTCGCGACGGTCGTGGTGGGCGGCCTCGCCTTCCAGGCGCCGTCCGGCCAGGCGATGGGCCCGCAGGCGCCCGACAACTCCACCTTCTCGCTCGCGTCCGACGAAAGCGAAGCGATGAAGGAACCGGACGGCGCACCGGTGCGCGTGGTGATGTACTTCAACCAGTCGCTGCGCGGGCTGTCGGTGGGCGCGACCGTGGACTTCCGCGGCATCGTGCTCGGCCAGGTGACCGACATCGGCATTGAGTACGACCCGAAGGAACATAACTTCACGATGCCGGTGACGATGGATCTGTATCCGCTGCGCCTGTCGCGTCGCACGCGTGGCGAGCCGCCCGCGCCGCACACGCCGCAGAGCCGCGAACTGGTCAAGCGTCTGGTTGCGCGCGGGCTGCGCGGCCAGCTGCGCACGGGCAACCTGATCACGGGCCAGCTCTATATCGCGCTCGACGTGTTCCCGAAGGCCGGCCCCGCGAAGGCGGATCTCGACCGCGACCCGATGGAACTGCCGACGGTGCCGAACTCGCTCGAAGAACTGCAGCAGCAGGTCGCCGATATCACGAAGAAGCTCAATCAGATTCCGTTCGACAAGATCGGCAACAATCTGAACGAGTCGCTCAAGAACGCGAACCAGCTGTTCGGCAAGGTCAACGACGAGATCCTGCCGCAGATGAAGGGCACGCTCGACGAGGCGCAAAAGACGTTCAGCGCCGCGCAGTCCACCCTGCAGCAGGATTCGCCGCTGCAATCGGACGTGCATCAGGCCATGCAGGAACTCACGCGAACCCTGCAGTCACTCAACTCGCTCACGGATTACCTGGAGCGCCATCCCGAATCGCTGCTGCGCGGCAAATCAGGAGACAAGCCATGACGTTTCGCCGGCCCAACCTCCGGCTTCCCGCCGCCCTTCCGGTGCTCGCCTCGGCGCTCGCCCTCGCGGCGGCGCTTGCGGGCTGCGCCTCGCCCTCAAGCCGCTTCTACACGCTGAGCCCGAGCGGCGACGGCGCACGCACTGCATCGGCTGCGACGGCGCCCGTCAGCGCGGGCAACCCGGCGTGGCTCATCGAGCTTGCGCCGGTCGACGTGCCGCCGCAGGTCGCAAAGGCGCAACTCGTCGTGCAGACCGACGCCACCCAGGTGAAGGTGCTGGAACAGGAGCGCTGGGCGTCGATGCCAGGCGACGAGATCCGCCGCGCGCTCTCGGGCGACCTTACGCAGCAGTTGAACACCATCGACGTGTATGGCTCGCCGCATCCGGACAACGTGCCGGTCTACCGCGTGAGCGTGAACGTG
Organism: Paraburkholderia bannensis NBRC 103871; assembly: GCF_000685015.1. Lineage (GTDB taxonomy): Bacteria > Pseudomonadota > Gammaproteobacteria > Burkholderiales > Burkholderiaceae > Paraburkholderia > Paraburkholderia bannensis. The sequence goes on from NZ_BAYA01000006.1 coordinate 402,531, forward strand.
CAGCGTTTCGAATCGTGGCCCGGTTCCCATGCGCTGATCGACGCGGTGTGGAGCGTGCGTGCGCTCGATTCGCAGACGGTCATGACCTGCCGCAGCGTGCTCAACGAGCCCGTCGGCGACGGCTACGACGCGCTGGTGGTCGGCCATCGCCGCGCGGTCGCGGATCTCTCGCAGGCGATTTCGAGCGGCGTGCGCGCACTCGCCGCCACGCCGCAGGTCGTCATGCCGACGGTGAAAGGCAACGCGAAAGCCGCGCCGCGCGTGAAGCCGCCCGTCAGCATCGCCTGCCCGCAGAGGGTGCCTGCCGCCGCTTCGGCGGGTTGAGACGCGGCAGACATTGCCTCCTGTGACGCGGCGCGAAAAGCGCCGCGTCGCTTTTGGGGCAACTGAAAAAGCGCAAAACGCGCGGCCCGCGATAATGTCGGTTTGCCTCACTGCCCGACACTTTCGTATGTTCCGTTCGATCCCGACGCTCTGGAAAAAATGGCGCGCCTCGCGCAGCGCCGGACAGCAACTCGATGCGCTGCTCGCCAGCGCCGATGCCGACGCCCCCTACGCCGAACGCAGCGACTGGCTGATCGAGCTTGCGCACTGGATTCACCGGCGCGGCAAGCTCGACGCCGATCAATCCAGCGCCCCCGCGCCCTCCGACGACGCCCCGCAACGCACCCCGCCCGAACACGTCCGCGTGCGCTACCTGCTGCACGTGCTCGACCGCAATCCCGAGTGGAAAGCCAACGTCGGCGCGATGGTGCGCAAGCTGCTGCGCGAAAGCGACAGCATCTCGCTGCTCTGCGACGCCGGAATGCCGGTTCATTCGGGCCTGCTCGGGGCGATGGTCGAGCGTCTGCAGGCGCAGTTGATCCCGCCCGCGCCGAACCGCCGCGACCTCGCCGCGCTCGTGACGCTGATGTTTCCGGCCGCTTACGATCCCGAGTGGATCGCGAGCCTGCCCGCCGATCTGCTCAAGCGCCTGCAGGCCTTGATCGCCGAGCCTGCACCTGCGCCGTCCCATGCAGTCGCGCAAGGCGTCGAGGCAATCGAGCCTGCAGTCACCGCGGCTGGCAGACTCCCCGGCGACTTCTCGCTCGACCTGCTCACGGCGCTGCACAACCTGACCTGCCAGATCAGTTCGACGGGCCTGTCGCCGACGGTGCGCAGCCGCCTGTCCGGCGACGACGCCCGCGTCGCCATCGAAAAGCTGCCGTTCTTCCGCCTCACGCGCGCACTGCTGGCAGTGGAGAACGCACGCGACGCCGGCGAGCCCGCGCGGCTGCTGCAGGAGGTGAGCTGGCTGCGCCTGCTGCTCGACGACTGCCGCCGCGCCACCGACGACGTTTTCGCGCACCTCTATCGGCACGGCGTGCGCGTGGACACGGTGTTCCAGGTCGAGCGCATGCGCATGCGGATCGTGCGCGCCGAGCGCCTGCTCGACGCATGGATGGCCGCCGACGATGCCTCGACCCAGGCGCATCTCGTCGCCGATCTCGTGCGCGCGAACCAGCGCAGCCAAAGCGTTTCGCACCTCGTGCGCAGCAATTTCGCGCTGCTCTCGCGCAAAGTCGTCGAGCTGTCCGCCGATACCGGCGAGCACTACATCGCGCGCGATCGCGCCGAATACCTGACGATGCTGCGCATGGCGGCGGGCGGCGGCCTCGTGACGGCCGTGACGGTGTACGTGAAATTCGGCGTGACGGGCGCCCATCTGCCGTCGATGATCGAAGGCGTGTTTGCGGGCATCAATTACGCGGTGAGCTTCCTCGTGATGCACTTCTGCCACTTCTCGCTCGCGACCAAGCAGCCCGCCATGACCGCGCCCACGCTCGCGCGCGAACTCGACGGCGCGAACGAGGCGGCGGGACGCGCGCGCTTCGTCTCTTCGGTCGTCGCGCTGATCCGCACCCAGGCGGCGGCCGTGCTCGGCAACGTGCTGCTGGTGTTTCCTGCGTGTCTCGCGATCCAGCTCGTGTGCGGCTGGCTGTTCCACGTTAACCTGATCTCGCCCACGAAAGCGCACGCGACGTTGCAATCGTTCTCGCTGCTCGGGCCGACGCCGTTCTACGCCGCGCTCACCGGCGTCCTGCTGTGGGCGTCGAGCCTCTTCGCCGGTTGGGCCGACAACTGGTTCGTACTCCATCGCGTCGAGGACGCCCTCGCCTGGAACCGGCGCCTGCGCATGACGCTGGGCGCCTCGGGCGCGGCGCGGCTCGCGCGCTTTTGCCGTGTCAACGTGGCGGGCGTGTGGGGCAATCTGGTGCTCGGCATGATGCTCGGGCTGGTGCCCGCGATCGTGTCGGCCGTGGCGTTTCACTTCGAGGTGCGGCACGTGACGCTTTCGGCGGGTTCGATCGGCGTGGCGATGGGCGTGCTCGGCAGCGGGACGCTCGGCAGCGGCGAGCTCTGGTGGGCCGTTGCGGGCGTCGCCAGCATGGCGGTGCTCAATGTGACGGTGAGCTTCGCGCTCGCGCTGCACATGGCTTTGCGTTCGCGCGGCCTTGCCCGACGCGACGTGCGCCCGCTGATGCGTGCCTTCTGGCGGCGCGTCACGCGGCATCCGATCGCGCTGGTCTGGCCAAGCCGGCGCGGCGGGTTGCGTGAAGACAACGATTGAATGGGTGGTTTTCTATGCCGGATGGCCATCATTGCTGAGTTTCTGATGCGGCCCAGGCGGCACGCCTGGCCTTGATGCGACGCTGGGGAACGCTCGCGCTCCATGCATGGACGCAGCGTTCCTCAACCCTTCTGCACCAGGGCGTGCGACTTTATCGCGCTTGCCAGGTGTAGTCACATAGGCTACAGTCGCATGATCAAAACCTTTCGGCACAAAGGTCTTGCATCGTTTTTTCTGGACGGCAACAAGGCAGGCATTCAGGCGCATCACGCACCCAGGTTGCGTGTGCTGCTCACCGCGCTTGATGAAGCACGTGGCCCGCAGGACATGAACGTGCCGCCCTGGCGGCTGCATGCTTTGCGCGGCGATCTCCGCGATCACTGGGCCGTCTGGGTGAACGGCAACTGGCGTCTCACCTTCACGTTCCACGGAGAGGACGCAATCCTCCTCGATTATCAGGACTACCACTAAAGGACAGGCATGAGCAGCAGAATGCACAACCCGGCGCACCCCGGCGAGGTACTGCGCGAATGGATCCCGCAGAACATGACGGTGACCGAGGCCGCGAATGCGCTCCAGATCAACCGCGTGACGCTGTCAAATTTGTTGAACGGCAAGGCCAGCGTGACCGCCAATATCGCGCTGCGCCTTTCCGCGTGGCTCGGCACGTCGACTGATCTGTGGCTCGGCATGCAGAACCAGTGGGATCTCTGGCAGGCCAGCCAGCAGCCCCGGCCGAAGATCAAGCCACTGGTTCGGGACGCGGTTTGAGGGCTGCCGGGAGCGCCGACAGCACGCCGCCCGGCCCCGCGCCCTAACCCGCGTACAATAGCGCCTTCCCCGCAGCGTCACCTCTCTTCTCATGTCTTTCGATTTCTTTGCTCCCTGCCCGCGTGGCCTTGAAGCCGCGCTCGCCGCCGAACTGGCCGAAACCGCGCAACGGCGCCTGCCGCCCGGCGCGCTCCAGGTCGGCGCCGAAGTCCCCGGCGGCGTGCATTTCCGCGGCAACTGGGCCGGCGGCATGGCCGCGAACCTGCATTCGCGCATCGCGAGCCGCGTGCTCCTGAAGATCGCCCAGCGCCCGTACCGCGGCGAGCAGGACATCTACGCGCTCGCCCGCGAGCAGCAATGGGAGAAGTGGTTCTCGCCGAACGAGACGATCCGCATCGACATCACCGCGATCAAGTCGCCGCTGCGCAGCCTCGAATTCGCCACGCTGCGCGTGAAGGATGCGATCTGCGACCGCATGCGCGACAAGGCCGGTTCGCGTCCGAGCGTCGACACCGCTTATCCCGATGTGCGCATCTTCGCCTTCCTGACCACGACCGACTGCACGCTCTATCTCGACACGTCGGGCGAGCCGCTCTTCAAGCGCGGCTGGCGTCTGGACAAGGGCGCGGCGCCGCTGCGCGAGAATCTCGCCGCCGGCATCCTGCGTCTGACCAACTGGACGCCCGAGCAGCCGCTCTATGACCCGATGTGCGGCTCCGGCACGTTCCTCGCCGAAGCCTGCCAGGTTGGCATGGATATCGCGCCGGGCCTGTCGCGCAGCTTCGGTTTCGAGCGCCTGAAGCAGGCCGATACGGCTGCATGGCGCCATCTGAAGAGCGAGGCCAACACGGCGCGCAACACGGCGATGAGCCGCGCGAAGGATCTGCAGATTTTCGGCAGCGACATTTCTGACGTCATGCTGGAGAAGGCGCGCGCCAATTTCGCGCGCGCGGGTCTCGGCAATGTGCCGCTCAAGCAGATCGACGCGCGCAACATGACGCCGCCCGCCGAGGGCGAAGGCATCCTGGTGGCGAACCCGCCGTACGGCGAGCGTATCGAAGTGCGCGGACGCAATGCGCGCGGCGAGTTGCGCGAGCGCAGCCCGCGTGACGACGATGGCTACGATGCGCCCGATTCGTTCCGCCGCGCCCACACCGACGCGCCCGACGCCGAGTTCTTCCAGGCGCTCGGCGACGCGCTCAAGCAGCGCTTCACCGGCTGGCGTGCATTCTTCCTCACCTCGGATCGCAAGCTGCCCGGCCAGTTGCGCCTGCGCGAAGCCGCCAAGACGCCGCTTTTCAACGGCGCGCTGGAATGCCGCCTGTTCCGCTTCGACCTGATCGCGGGCAGCGTGCGTCAACGTCCCGCGAAGGACGCCGCAGCGGGCGAAAGCAATCCGGGCTAAGCCCGTTTAAAGCAACATCGCTACATAGGGCCGCCGCGCGCGCATCAGACGCGCGCAGGCCCGACTTGCGCTCCGCCCGCTTCCACGGGCAGCGGATATCCTTCGTACTCCGGAAACAATTTCGGCAGCAGAAACATCGGCAGTGCGTAGCGCGAGAAGCAGCGCGACGTCGACGCCGGATGAATCAGATGCAGGCAGCTCGCCTGCGTGTCCTCGGCGGCCAGCACCTTCGCGCCCGATTCCACCACTCGCCGGATAAAGCTCTCGTCCTCGCCCAGGTTCACGTCGGCATAGCGCGCCGTGTCGAACAGCGACTTGCGATACACGTAGGCGAAGCCGTAGAAGAGAATGAAATCGGCGCCAATCTGCATCTTCTCGTGGAAGGTCACGGTGCCCACCGATTTGCCGCGCAGCTCGTAATGCAGCCCGACGCGCGCGTTCAGATCCATGTAACCCAGAAACTGCGTATGCGGCGCGACCATCCAGAACGTCGACAGCTTCATGAGCGCGGCGTCGTTGTCGTGGAGCATGCGCGTCATGCCTGAGAGGTAGTGCGCCGCGTAGTGATCGTCGTCGTCGAAGTGGGCAATGATGTCGGCCTTCGATTCGGCCACGAGCCAGTTGCGCTTGGCGCCAATCGTCATCGGCACTTTCGACCAGTAGTAGCGCACGCGCGCGTCGCTGCGCGCGAGTTGCTGCATGAAGGCGCTAGGCTGCGCGCTGTCGTCGAGCACGAGCCACTCCCAGTCGACTTGTTGACGCGCGACGCAGCGCGCAATGGCGGGCAGGAACGCCTCGCGGTTCGCGGTGGGCGTGATGATGGAGACGTTTGGAGACATGAGAAACGTAAAAGCGTGGAAGCGTTGAAACGGCGCGTGGACAGGCCGTCGAGGTCATCGGATGCTTCGATTACAGCAGAAGCGCGCGCGAGGCTCTCTCGAAAAACTTCGAAACACGGGCGTGCACGAACTTGCGTATCGACTTCGCGAAGCTACTGACAGCACGCTGTCAGCAGGCCCCCTGCACACTGCCTCTACCCCACGCAGCACGCCCCATCGCGCACGGGGACGGCGCCTGGCATCCTGCCAGCCGCCGCCAGTCAAATGCATCCCGCACCCCTCTGCCGTCGCCACTCCAGGAGCGCATCATGTCCACCGAAATCCTCGACGCACCCCAGCAATCCGCGACTTCCCAGGCTGCCCGCGTCATCTCATGGTTCGAAATTCCCGCACATGACCTCGATCGTGCGGCCCGTTTCTACGAATCCGCTTTCGACACCGCGCTGCAACGCGAAGTGGTCGGCGGCGTGCCGATGGCGATTTTTGGCCACTCGGATACCGAAACCGGCGGCTGCATCGTCTTCAATCCGCATGACGCCAAGCCTGACCCGAAGGGCGTGCTCGTGTACCTGAACGCACAGCCCTCGGTCACGGCCGTGCTCGATCGCGTCGAAAGGGCGGGCGGCAAGCGCCAGGGCCCGGCGCTGGAGTTGCCGAACAACTACGGCTATATCGGCTTCTTTATCGATACGGAGGGCAACCGCGTCGGGCTGCACGCGGCCAAGCTCGGCTGATCGAAGCACGCACGGCGGCCGGGCTTGCGCCCGGCGCTATCATCTGCGCTTGAAGGTACATAGACGGCGCGCGATCCCCCTCGCGCGCCCTTTTTCCGTTCTCCCGCGTCACGCCAGCTGCCCGCCATGACCCGTCGCGCCGACCGCCTGTTCCAGATCGCCGAGCTGTTGCGCGGCCGCCGCCTCACGACGGCGCAGCAGCTTGCCGAATGGCTCGCCGTCTCGCCGCGCACCGTGTATCGCGACGTGCGCGATCTCCAGCTGTCAGGCGTGCCGATCGAAGGCGAAGCGGGCATCGGCTACCGGCTCGCGCGCACGGCCAGCTTGCCGCCGCTCACTTTCACCGCTGACGAACTCACGGCGCTCGCCGTGGGCGCGCGCATGGCCGAATCGTGGGGCGGCGCGGCACTCGCGGGCGGCGCACGCGGCGCGCTCGCGAAAATCGCCGCCGCCATGCCCGCCGACAAACGCGCCGTGCTGGAACGCATCGCCGTCTTTGCGCCGTCGTATCACGTCGATCCGGCGTATTCGGAGAAAGTGGACGCGCTGCATCGCGCCGTCGATTCGCGGCTCGTGGTGAGTTTCGCGTATTGCGACCGCATCGGCGCGCAGACGCAGCGGCGCGTGTGGCCGCTCGGGCTGGTCTATTGGGGCGCACAGTGGACAGTCGGCGCATGGTGCGAGATGCGCGAAGGCTTTCGCAATTTCAACATCGCGCGCATGAACGGCGTGGAAGTGCTCGAACCGTTTCCCGATGTCAGCGGGCGGCGGCTGGCCGACTATCTGCGCCATGTGAACGCACCGTCACGCTAGGCATCGCGATAAAAAAAGCCCGCTGTCTAGCGGGCCTTTTAACAAGCATCGAGCGCGGCAAGCAGGCGCTTACTCCACGGCCTTCACCATATCCTCGATCACCTTCTTCGCATCGCCGAACACCATCATGGTCTTGTCCATGTAGAAGAGTTCGTTGTCGAGACCGGCATAACCCGCCGCCATCGAGCGCTTGTTGACGATGATGGTGCGCGCCTTGTAGGCCTCGATGATCGGCATGCCCGCGATCGGCGACTTCGGGTCGTTCTTGGCCGCCGGATTCACCACGTCGTTCGCACCGAGCACCAGCACCACGTCGGTCTGGCCGAACTCGTTGTTGATGTCCTCCATCTCGAACACCATGTCGTAGGGCACTTCAGCTTCCGCCAGCAGCACGTTCATGTGGCCCGGCATGCGGCCCGCGACCGGATGGATCGCGTAACGCACGTCCACGCCTTTTTCGACGAGCTTGTCGGTGAGCTCCTTCAGTGCATGCTGCGCGCGCGCCACGGCCAGGCCGTAGCCCGGCACGATCACGACTGATTCGGCGTTGCCGAGCATGAACGAGGCATCGTCGGCGGAACCCGACTTCACCGGGCGCTGCTCCTGCGCGCCGCCCGTTGCCGCCCCGCCCGCCTCCGCGCCGAAGCCGCCCAGCAGCACGTTGAAGAACGAGCGGTTCATCGCGTGGCACATGATGTACGAGAGGATCGCGCCCGACGACCCCACCAGCGACCCGGCGATAATCAGCATCGCGTTGTTCAGCGAGAAGCCGATCCCCGCCGCCGCCCACCCCGAATACGAGTTCAGCATCGACACCACGACGGGCATGTCCGCGCCGCCGATCGGAATGATGATGAGCACGCCCAGCGCGAACGCGATCGCCGTCATGATGATGAACGGCAGCCACGACTGCGTGATGAAGAACAGCACGCCGAAGCCGATCATGCCGATCGCCAGCATCAGGTTGATCAGGTGCTGGCCTGCATACACCACGGGCGCGCCCTGGAAGAGGCGAAACTTGTACTTGCCCGAGAGCTTGCCGAAGGCGATCACCGAACCGCTGAACGTAATCGCGCCCACGAAGGTGCCAATGAACAGCTCGATGCGGTTGCCGTACGGCAGGAAGCCCGGATAGGGCGCGTCTTCGGCAACCAGCCCGAAAGCCGCCGGCTCCGACACCACCGCATACGCGATGCACACCGCCGCGAGACCGATCAGCGAGTGCATGGCCGCGACCAGTTCGGGCATCTTGGTCATCTCGACGCGCGCGGCGACGAACGCGCCCAGCCCGCCGCCAACGATCAGCGCACCGAACAGCAGCGTCAGCCCCAAACCCAGGTTCGAGCCAAACTGTGCGGACTCCTTGACGATCAGCGCAATCGTCGTGAGGATGGCGATGGCCATGCCGACCATGCCGAACAGGTTGCCGGCGCGCGCGCTGCGCGGATTCGACAAGCCCTTGAGCGCCTGAATGAAGCAAACCGACGCCACCAGATAGAGCAGCGTAACGACGTTCATGCTCATCGCGCGCCCTCCTTTCCTTCCGCAGCGGCAAGCTTCCTGGGCTCCTTCTTGCGGAACATCTCCAGCATGCGCCGCGTGACAAGAAACCCACCGAACACGTTCACGGCAGCGAGCAACACGGCCAGCGTGCCGAAGAACTTGCCCGCGAAGCCCACGGTCAGGCCCGTGGCCAGCATCGCGCCGACAATCACGATCGCCGAAATCGCGTTGGTCACGGCCATCAGCGGCGTATGCAGCGCGGGGGTGACATTCCAGACCACGTGATAGCCCACGTACACGGCCAGCACGAAGATGATCAGGTTGATGACGGTATGGTTGATCAGTTCCATTGCCGGTCTCCTCTCAGGTCTTGCGCGTGACGGCGCCGTCGCGGGCCAGCAGCGTGGCCGCGACGATGTCGTCCGCGAGATCGATGTTGAGCGTGCCTTCCTTCGTGACGATGAGCTTCAGGAAGTCGAGCAGATTGCGCGCGTAGAGCGCGGACGCATCGGCGGCCACCATCGACGCGAGGTTCGTATAGCCGCAGATTTGCACCCCGTGCTGCGTGACCACCTGGTCAGCGACGGTGAGCGGGCAGTTGCCGCCACGTCGTCCCGTGGCCTGATCGGCAACCGGCCCGCGCCCTGCCGCGAGGTCGATGACCACGGAGCCTGGCTTCATCGCCTGCACCGTTTCCGATGGCAGCAAGGTGGGCGCGTCGCGCCCCGGAATCAGCGCCGTCGAAATGACGATGTCGGCCTGACGCGCGCGCTCATGCACGAGCGCCGATTGCCGCGCGAGCCACGATGGCGGCATGGGTCGCGCGTAGCCGCCCACACCCACCGCTGCTTCGCGCTCCTCATCGGTTTCGAATGGCACATCGAGGAATTTCGCGCCGAGCGATTCGATCTGCTCCTTCACCGCCGGACGCACGTCCGACGCCTCGATCACCGCGCCCAGCCGTTTGGCCGTCGCAATCGCCTGCAGGCCCGCCACGCCCGCGCCCAGGATCAGCACGCGCGCGGCCTTCACCGTACCGGCGGCGGTCATCAGCATCGGCATGAAACGCGGATAGAGATTGGCCGCCACCAGCACCGCCTTGTACCCGGCGATATTGGCCTGCGACGACAGCACGTCGAGGCTTTGCGCGCGCGTCGTGCGCGGCGCGGCTTCGAGCGCGAAGGCGGTCAGGCCCGCTTGCGCAAGCTGCTGGGCGTTATCCGCATTGAATGGATCGAGCATGCCGGCCAGCACCGCGCCGCGTTTCATGAACGCGAGTTCGCTGATGCTGGGCGATTGCACCTTGAGCACGAGTTCGGCGCCCAGGGCAGCGGCGGCGTCGGCGATCTGCGCGCCAACGGCCGTATAGGCCTCGTCGGGAAAGCTGGCGCCGGTTCCGGCACCGGACTGGATCGTGACCGTGTGGCCCTGCGCGACGTACTTCTTGACGGTCTCCGGCGTCGCGGCCACGCGGCTTTCGTTCGCCCGGGTCTCCGCGGGCACTCCAATATGCATCGTTGTTTCCTCCTCGGCCTGCTTCTCTTTCTGATCTGGCTCGAGTCCAATGGACTGACCTACGGACTGAGCTGAATAGGGGCCGACGAGGCTCGCCGGCTCTTATTGCAACGTTCGTGGTACGGCTGAAACGGGCAATGCAACGGCAAACGACGCACCACTTTAACCGAAAGGTGCGACGGCTTTGAAGCGGGATTTATCCCTTTTTTTGCGGTGCACACAACACTTCCGGCCGCCCGACCGGACGGTCGATGCGCGATCCGGCCCCGGGCAGCCTTCAGCGCGTGCCGGTAAAATAGCGGCCCATGAACGATGAAACCTGGGCCCCCCACGTCACCGTGGCCGCCGTGATCGAGCGCGACGGGCGTTTTCTGCTCGTCGAGGAACACACGCCCGCGGGCTTGCGCCTGAACCAGCCGGCCGGGCATCTGGAAGCCGGCGAGACGCTTCTTGAAGCCGTCGTGCGCGAGACGCTCGAGGAGAGCGCCTACTCGCTCACGCCCGAAGCGCTGGTCGGCATGTACATGACGCATTACGGCAAGCCGGGCGAATCCGGCACGACGTATCTGCGCTTCACGTACTGCGGCAGTGTGGCGGCGCAAGCCGAAGATCGCGCGCTCGATCCCGATATCATGCGCACGCTGTGGATGAGCGTCGACGAACTGCGCGCCGCGAGCGAGCGCCATCGCACGCCGCTCGTGATGCAGTGCGTCGACGATTACCTCGCGGGCAAGCGCGTGCCGCTCGATTTCGTGCAGACGCACGCGGTCGGCCCCAGGTTAGCGAACCAGACAGGCAGCAAGGGCTAGTCGCCCATACAAGGCAGCACTACAAGGCAGCAGAGATGAGCAAAAAACGAGTGGTGGTAGGCATGTCGGGCGGCGTGGATTCGTCGGTGACCGCATGGCTGCTCAAGGAGCAGGGTTACGACGTCGTCGGCCTCTTCATGAAGAACTGGGAAGACGACGACGACGGCGAGTACTGCTCGACGCGCCAGGACTGGATCGACGTGGTGTCGGTCGCGGACTTGATCGGCATTGACGTCGAAGCCGTGAACTTCGCCGCCGAGTACAAAGACCGCGTGTTCGCGGAGTTCCTGCGCGAGTATTCCGCGGGCCGCACGCCGAACCCCGACGTGCTCTGCAACGCCGAGATCAAGTTCAAGGCCTTCCTCGACCACGCGATGTCGCTGGGCGCGGAAACCATCGCCACGGGCCATTACGCGCGCGTGCGACAGAACCAGGATAACGGTCGTTTCGAACTGCTGAAGGCGCTCGACCACACCAAGGATCAGTCGTACTTCCTGCACCGCCTGAACCAGGCGCAGTTGTCGAAGACGATGTTCCCGCTGGGCGAAATCCCCAAGACAAAGGTGCGCGAGATCGCCGAACAGATCGGCCTGCCGAATGCGAAGAAGAAGGATTCGACCGGCATCTGCTTTATCGGCGAGCGTCCGTTCCGCGACTTCCTGAACCGCTATCTGCCGACCAAACCCGGCCCGATGATGACGCCCGACGGCAAGACCGTCGGCGAGCATATTGGCCTCGCGTTCTACACGTTCGGACAGCGCAAGGGCATTGGCCTGGGCGGCAGCAAGGACGGCAGCGGCGATCCGTGGTTCGTCGCGGGCAAGAACATCGAAACCAACACGCTCTACGTCGTGCAGGGCCACGATCATCCGTGGCTGCTCGCGCACGATCTGCGCGCGGGCAACGTCAGCTGGGTCGCGGGCGAGCCGCCCGCCGAGGGCCACCAGTGCGGCGCGAAGACGCGTTATCGCCAGGCCGACGCGCCCTGCTCGTTCGCCAGCGCCGCCGAGTTCGGCGAAGGCCAGTTCTCGCTGCATTTCCCGGACGCGCAATGGGCCGTCACGCCGGGCCAGTCGGCCGTGCTCTATGACGGCGAAGTGTGCCTGGGCGGCGGCATCATCGAAGCCGTCACGACGCTCGAACCGCACGTGCCCGCAGTCCTGCCGCCGGTCGCGCCGAAGAAGAAGCGCTCGCCGCGCAAGAAGTCGCCGCAGTTTGCTGCTGCAAAACCGGCCGCAAAGCCGGCCGCAAGCGAAGCGTAAGCTCGCAAGCCACACCGCGCGGCGCGCCCTGCGCCGCGCGGGTTTCACCCGGGTTTCACGCTGTCCCGATCGAACCTTTCGATCTCCTCGACGTTTTCTTCCACGTGTTTGCGCGGCGTCGGCTCCGGCCCCGCGAAAACCTGCCCGCTTCCCGGCCAGTTTCACAAACTTGCGGCATCATTCGGGCACGTCAGCGCCGTACCCCGGCGCGGCGGGTTCGCGCGGCCCTGACCGGATTTCGCGCGGCAAATCAAGAGATCGAGGAGTCCCCCATGTTTTCCCGACGTTACCTCGCCATGTGGTGCGCGGTGCTGCTACTCGCGGCCTGCGTTCTTGCAGCGGCGTTCCATCATCTGTCGTGGTACTGCGCCATCGTGCCCGCGCTGTTTGTCGCGCTCGGCATCTACGACATGACCCAGTTGCGCCACGCCATCCTGCGCAATTACCCGCTCTGGGGCCACCTGCGTTTCCTGTTCGAGTTCGTGCGGCCTGAAATCCGCCAGTACTTCGTCGAAGACGACACCGACGAAAAGCCCTTCTCGCTCGTGCAGCGCAGCGTGGTGTACCAGCGCTCGAAGAACGTCGTCGACAGCCGCCCCTACGGCACCGAGCTCGACGTGAAGGCGATCGGCCACGAATGGATCAGCCATTCGCTCGCGCCCACCAAACTGAACGGCAGCGACTTCCGCGTGCTCGTGGGCGCGAGTCGCGCGCAGCCGTATTCGATGTCGATTTTCAACATCTCGGCGATGAGCTTCGGCGCGCTGTCGGCCAACGCGATTCGCGCGCTCAACCTGGGCGCAAAGAAAGGCGGCTTCGCCCACGACACCGGCGAAGGTTCGATGTCGAAGTACCACCGCGAACACGGCGGCGACATCATCTGGGAAATCGCCTCGGGCTACTTCGGCTGCCGCAATGACGACGGCACCTTCAGCGCCGACAAGTTCCAGCGTCTCGCCAACGAGCCGCAGGTGAAGATGATCGAAGTGAAGCTCTCGCAGGGCGCGAAGCCGGGCCACGGCGGCATGTTGCTCGCCGCCAAGGTGACGCCGGAAATCGCGGAAACGCGCGGCATTCCGATGGGCCAGGACTGCGTGTCGCCTGCGCGCCATTCGGAGTTTTCGACGCCGCGCGGCCTGCTCGAATTCGTCGAGCGCCTGCGCAAGCTGTCGGGCGGCAAGCCCACGGGCTTCAAGCTCTGTATCGGCCATCCGTGGGAGTTCTTCGGCATCGCCAAGGCCATGCTCGAAACCGGCATCCTGCCCGACTTCATCGTCGTGGACGGCGCGGAAGGCGGCACGGGCGCGGCGCCCATCGAGTTCACCGATCACATCGGCACGCCGTTGCAGGAAGGCCTGCTGCTCGTGCACAACACGCTCGTGGGCATCGGTCTGCGCGACAAGGTCAAGATTGGCGCGAGCGGCAAGATCATCACGGCGTTCGATATCGCCAAGACGCTCGCGATTGGCGCGGACTGGGTCAACTCGGCGCGCGGCTTCATGTTCGCGGTGGGCTGCATCCAGGCGCAGAAGTGCCATTCGGATCGCTGCCCGACGGGCGTCGCGACGCAAGACCCGGTGCGCCAGCGTGCGCTCGACGTGCCCGACAAGGGCGAGCGCGTCTACAACTTCCATCGCAACACGCTGCACGCGCTGCAGGAAATCATTCAGGCCGCTGGCCTGGACAGCCCCGCCGATCTGCGCGCGCATCACATCGTGCGACGCGTTTCTTCATACGAAGTGAAGCTGATGTCGGAGCTGCTCAAGTACCTGAAGCCGGGCGACCTGCTCGAAGCGCGCTATCGGTATCAGTTGTTCGAAAAGTGGTGGCCCGTGGCGCGCAGCGATTCGTTCGCGCCCGAAGTGGAGAAAATCGTCTGACGTTTGAATGATGGTTGCGCGCGCAACTTGATTGAACTTGAATTGCGCGCGCATTTTTATCGTCATCGTTCAAATATCGACGACGAAAAAAAAGCGCGCATTACTGCGCGCTTTTTTCTTGCCTGCACGGTTTCAGGCGTTAAGCCTGCGGCACCGTATCCGCGAACGACGCGCGCTGCATGAGTTTCTCGAAGTGCTTCGCGAGATTCGGATGCGGCTCGCGCCAATCGAGTTCCGGCTGGCGAAAGTCGAGATAACCCAGCGCGCAACCCACTGCGATATCGGCGAGCGTGTAGCGGTTGCCCGCGCACCACGCATTGCCCGCGAGGCCTTTGGCCATCGCTTTCAGGCCTTCGTGAATCTTGCGGTTTTGCCGCTCGATCCATGCCTGGCATTGCTGTTCGGGCGTGCGCTGCGTGCCTTCCGCGCGGATCAGCACGGCGGCGTCGAGCATGCCGTCGGCGAGCGCTTCCCAGCACCGCACTTCCACGCGCTCGCGCCCGCCTTGCGGGATCAGCTTGCCGACTGGCGACAGCATGTCCACGTATTCGCAGATCACGCGCGAGTCGAACACGGCCTCGCCGTCCTCCATCACGAGACACGGCACCTTGCCGAGCGGGTTGAAATCGTGGATCGCGGTTTCGGCGGCCCACACGTTTTCAAGCACCAGCTTGTAGTCGATTTTCTTTTCGGCGAGCATGATCCGCGCCTTGCGGACATACGGGCTGCCGAGCGAACCGATAAGTTTCATCGCACCTGCCTTTTCTGGAATTCGGCGGCAGTATACGTGGTAATCGACAAATTCTGACGGGTTGCTCACTTTATGCCGTGAATTCGGCCGCGCGCTTTGTCGGCTCGATGCAACAACGGAGCGCGTCGGGGCGGGCGTTGCGCCGCGCGCATCGGCATGAAATTGACGCATTCCGGACGCATACCCGGCGCATCGCCGGGATGTTGAAGGGGCGCGCCGCGGCGGGCAGCGCACAGAGCCAGGCGCTACAATCGCACGATGGACACGACCCTCACGGAAAGCGCTTCGGCCGCTGTGCGCGCGGCCGCCGATGCGCCGCGCGGCCCCGATGGCGGCGCAGCACTTTATCGCGCGCGCCGCGAACGCGTGCTAGCCGCGCTGCGAGCGCAAGGCGGCGGCGTGGCGCTGGTGCCTACGGCGCCCGAAGTCATGCGCAATCGCGACGCCGACTACCCGTATCGGCACGACAGCTATTTTTACTACCTCACGGGCTTCACCGAGCCGGAAGCCGTGCTTGTGCTCGATGCGAACGCCGGCGAAAACCAGCCAGCATCGATCCTGTTTTGCCGCGCGAAAAATGTCGAGCGCGAAACGTGGGAGGGCTTTCGTTTCGGCCCCGATGGCGCGCGCGAAGCGTTCGGTTTCGACGCCGCGTTTGCCATCGACGAGATCGATGCGCAGGTTCCGCGTCTGATCGCCAATCGCCCTGCGCTGCACTATGCACTCGCGGCCTCGGAGCGATTCGATGCCCAGGTGCGCGGCTGGATCGACGCGGTGCGCGCGCAAGGACGCAGTGGCGTGAGCGCGCCGGCTGCGGCCTATGATCTGCTGCCGCTGCTCGACGATATGCGCCTCGTGAAGGACGCACATGAACTCGATACGATGCGCCGCGCCGCGAAGATTTCGGCGCTTGCACATGTGCGCGCGATGCAGACGTGCCGCACCGGCATGCGCGAGTACGAGATCGAAGCGGAACTGCTTTACACCTTCCGCAAGCATGGCGCCCAGGCGCCCGCCTATGGATCGATCGTCGCGGCGGGCGCGAACGCCTGCGTGCTGCACTATCCCGCGGGCAATGCCGTCGCGCGCGAGGGCGACCTCATCCTGATCGACGCCGCGTGCGAATTGAACGGTTACGCATCGGACATCACGCGCACGTTTCCCGCGAGCGGACGCTTCACGAGCGCACAGCGCGAGGTCTACGACATCGTGCTCGCCGCGCAGCAGGCAGCGGTGGACGCGACGCGCGCGGGCGTGAATTTCGAAGCGCCGCACGAGGCCGCCGTGCGCGTGCTGGCGCAGGGGCTGCTCGACCTGGGCATTCTCGATCGACAGCGCTATGCAAGCGTGGACGATGTGATCGCCGAGCGCGCCTACGCGCGCTTCTACATGCACCGTACGGGACATTGGCTCGGCATGGATGTGCACGACGTGGGCGACTATCGGGAGCGCGGCACACAAGGCGTGCAAGGCGCACAGGACACACAGGGCAATGCCGCGCCGCCGTGGCGCACGCTGCGCGCGGGCATGACGCTCACGATCGAGCCAGGCCTCTATATCCGCGCCGCCGAGGACGTGCCCGAGCGCTACTGGGATATCGGCATCCGTATCGAGGACGACGCCATCGTCACCGAAACCGGGTGCGAGCTCATCACGCGCGGCGTGCCCGTGAACGCCGACGAAATCGAATCGCTGATGCAGGACGCGCAGCGCCAGGGTGCTTGAGCGCTCATCGACATCGCAATAAAACGAATCAAAACCGAATCAGCGACATGAATGCAGTCAATCCCGCCAGCGAGCACGCCACTCCCGCCCCTTTCGACCATGACGTCATCATCGTTGGCGCCGGGCCGGTCGGGCTTGCGCTCGCGGGCTGGCTCGCGCAGCGCAGCGCGACGTCGTCGCTGTCGGTCGCGCTGATCGATGCGCGCGAACCCGAGGACAGCGCCGGCGACCCGCGCGCCATCGCCGTATCGCAGGGCAGCCGCACGCTGCTGCAAGCGCTCGCCTGGCCACAGGACGCGACGTCGATTGAACGCATCCATGTTTCGCAGCGCGGCCACTTCGGCCGCACGCTGATCGATCGCCACGATTACGAACTGCCCGCGCTCGGTTATGTGGCGCGTTATGGCGCGATCGTGCAGTCGCTGGCGCAGGCCGTGCGCGGCACGAACGTGCACTGGCTGCATCACACGCACGCACAGGAACCCGTGGTCGAGCACGACGGCGTGACGCTGCAAGTGGAGAGCGCGGGCGTCGCCCGCACGCTGCGCGCGCGCATCCTCGTGAACGCGGAAGGCGGCCTGTATCGCGTGCAGACGCCGAAAGCCGATGTGGCGCCGCAAGACGCCGTGCAGCCGCAAGACGAAGCCGATCGCAACGCGCCTCAAGCCTCGCCTCAAGCCGCCCCTCAAAGCGCGCAAAAGCGCACGCGCGATTACGGGCAAACAGCGCTGGTCGGCGTGGTGAGCGTGTCCGCGCCGCAAGCGCATGTCGCGTGGGAGCGATTCACCGACGAAGGCCCCATCGCCCTGCTGCCGATGGGCGGTGCGCGCGACGCCGATTTCGCGCTGGTGTGGTGCTCGGCGCCCGTCGAGGCCGCACGCCGCGCCGCGCTCTCCGATGCCGACTTCCTCGCCGAACTCGGCAACGCTTTTGGCGCGCGCATGGGCCGCTTCACGCAGATCCGCGGCCGCGCGGCATTCCCGCTCGGCTTGAATGCGCTCGATACGCTGGTGTCGGGCCACGGCCGCATCGCGGCGGTCGGCAATGCGGCGCAGACGCTGCATCCGGTCGCGGGCCAGGGGCTGAATCTGGGCTTGCGCGACGCGCACGCGCTCGCCGACGCCCTCGCGCAACACGGCGCAACGCCGCTTGCGCTTGCCGAATTCGCGGGCCGCCGCGCGGTCGACCGGCGCATGACGATCGGCGCGACGGACACGCTCGCGCGCCTCTTTACGGTCGATTTCCCCGCACTCGCCACGCTGCGCGGGCTGGCGCTGACGGCGCTCGAATTCGTGCCGCCGCTAAAAACCGCGCTGGCCAGGCAGATGATGTTTGGGCAGCGGAGTTGAACAGGGTCGCATCAAATTTTGCTCGCCCAGCGCGAGCGCCCCGAACAACACCAGGGTCTGCAATCCAAGCCCTCGTATCGCGTTAACGCTAAAATACGCGTTTCCCCAATTCAAGCCGCAGACGCGCCAACGCCTTCGACCTTCGTCGGAGCCTGCCGGGCGCGCTGCCGCTTTTGTCGCGCATCATGTTCACAATCGGCCGCCACACCCTGCGCAATAACCTGTTCGTCGCCCCCATGGCGGGCGTCACGGACAGGCCGTTCCGCCAGCTGTGCAAGCGTCTCGGCGCGGGCTACGCCGTATCGGAAATGGTTGCCTCCAACGCGCAGCTCTGGAAAAGCGAAAAGACCATGCGCCGCGCCAATCACGCGGGCGAGGTCGAGCCGATTTCGGTGCAGATTGCAGGCGCCGACCCCGAAATGATGGCCGAAGCGGCGCGATATAACGTCGCAAACGGCGCGCAGATCATCGACATCAACATGGGCTGCCCGGCCAAGAAGGTCTGCAACGTGGCCGCCGGTTCCGCCCTGCTGCAAAACGAGCCGCTCGTCGCGCGCATCGTCGGCGCCGTGGTGAATGCCGTTGGTGTGGGGCCAGATGCCGTGCCCGTCACGCTGAAAATCCGCACCGGCTGGGATCGCGACCACAAGAACGCGCTCACCATCGCGCGCATCGCCGAAGAAAGCGGCATTTCGATGCTGACCGTGCATGGCCGCACGCGCGCCGATCTCTATCACGGCGACGCCGAATACGAAACGATCGCCGCCGTGAAGGCCGCCGCGCGCATCCCGGTGGTCGCCAACGGCGACATCACCCGGCCGCAGAAGGCCAGACACGTGCTCGAAGTGACGGGCGCGGACGCCATCATGATTGGCCGCGCGGCGCAGGGGCGCCCGTGGCTGTTCCGCGAAATCGAGCATTTTCTCGCCACCGGCGAGCTGTTGCCGTCGCCGCGCGTGGACGAAATCCAGATGATCATGAACGAACATCTGGAGGATCACTACGCGTTTTATGGCGAGTTTACGGGCGTGCGTACTGCGCGCAAGCATATCGGCTGGTACACTCGCGGCCTTTGCGGCGCCAACGCGTTCCGGCATCGCATGAACACGCTGGACACCACACGCGAACAACTCGCCGCCGTCAATCAGTTCTTCGACGAGCAGAAGGCCGTTTCCGAGCGCCTCGTCTACGAAGACGATGAAAACGGCGCACAAGGCGAGCGCGAACCTACCGATCGACTGGCAGCATGAGCAAGCACAATATCGAACAATCCGTCCGCGATAGCCTGGGAGTCTATTTCCAGGACCTCGACGGCAGCAATCCGCACGACGTCTATGAAATGGTGATGGCGTGCGTCGAAAAACCGATGCTCGAGGTGGTGCTCGAGCAGGCCGGCGGCAATCAGTCGCTGGCCGCCGAGTACCTCGGCATCAACCGCAATACGCTGCGCAAGAAGCTCCAGCAGCACGGCCTGCTGTAACGGCCGTCGCGGCCCGCCGCACATCTGGACTTCCAGCGCTCCCTCCTCGATCTCCCGGCAACTCTCCCCCATCATGATCAAGCAAGCGCTCATCTCCGTTTCCGACAAGTCAGGCATCGTCGACTTCGCGAAATCGCTGTCGGACCTCGGCGTCAAGATCCTCTCGACCGGCGGCACCGCGAAACTGCTCGCGGACGCGGGCCTTCCCGTCACCGAAGTGGCCGACTACACCGGCTTCCCGGAAATGCTCGATGGGCGCGTGAAGACGCTGCACCCGAAGGTTCACGGCGGCATCCTCGCCCGCCGCGACCTGCCGGAACACATGGCAGCGCTCGAAAAGCACGACATTCCGACGATCGACCTGCTGGTCGTGAACCTCTACCCGTTCGTGCAGACGATCTCGAAGGAAGAGTGCTCGCTGGAAGACGCGATCGAGAACATCGACATCGGCGGCCCGACGATGCTGCGCTCGGCGGCCAAGAACCATCGTGACGTGACGGTCGTGGTCGACCCGACCGACTACGCGCTGGTGCTCGAAGAGATGCGCGCGAACGGCAACAACGTGGGCTACGCGACGAACTTCCGCCTCGCGACCAAGGTGTTCGCGCACACGGCGCAGTACGACGGCGCGATCACGAACTACCTGACGAGCCTGACCGAAGCGCTGGAGCACAAGTCGCGCAATGCTTTCCCGGCCACGCTGAACCTCGCGTTCGACAAGGTGCAAGACCTGCGTTACGGCGAGAACCCGCACCAGAGCGCTGCGTTCTACCGCGACCTGGCGTCGCCGGCTGGCGCGCTCGCGAACTACAAGCAGATCCAGGGCAAGGAACTCTCGTACAACAACATCGCTGACTCCGATGCAGCGTGGGAATGCGTCAAGACCTTCGACGTGCCCGCGTGCGTGATCGTCAAGCATGCGAACCCGTGCGGCGTGGCCGTGGGCGCCGACGCGCTCGAAGCGTATTCGAAGGCGTTCCAGACCGACCCGACCTCGGCGTTCGGCGGCATCATCGCGTTCAACCGCGAAGTCGACGAAGCCGCGGCACAAGCCGTGTCGAAGCAGTTCGTCGAAGTGCTGATCGCTCCGTCGTTCTCGGACGCCGCCAAGGCCGTGTTCGCCGCGAAGCAGAACGTGCGTCTGCTCGAAATCGCGCTGGGCGAAGGCCACAACGCGTTCGACCTGAAGCGCGTGGGCGGCGGCCTGCTGGTGCAATCGCTCGACTCGAAGAACGTGCAGCCGCACGAACTGCGCGTCGTGACCAAGCGTCACCCGACGCCGAAGGAAATGGACGACCTGCTGTTCGCATGGCGCGTCGCGAAGTTCGTAAAGTCCAACGCCATTGTGTTCTGCGCGAACGGCATGACGATGGGCGTGGGCGCGGGCCAGATGAGCCGCGTGGACTCGGCGCGCATCGCCAGCATCAAGGCTGAAAACGCAGGCCTCAAGCTCGCGGGTTCGGCAGTGGCGTCGGATGCGTTCTTCCCGTTCCGCGACGGCCTCGACGTCGTGGTCAACGCGGGTGCGACCTGCGTGATCCAGCCGGGCGGCTCGATGCGCGACGACGAAGTGATCGCCGCCGCCGACGAGCACAACATCGCCATGGTCATGACCGGCATTCGCCACTTCCGTCACTGACCTGCACGCTGTCATTTCATAAAAAGCCCGCTGGACGTAGGTTCAGCGGGCTTTTTCTTTGTGCTCCGATCGCGCACGTTCGTTGTACCATCGCAGGCACACTCGTTTTTCCCCGTATTTCATGAGAATTCTCGGCATCGACCCCGGCTTGCGCGTGACCGGCTTCGGCGTGATCGAGCGTCACGGCCATCAGCTCACGTATGTCGCAAGCGGCGTCATCCGTACCGCCGACGCCGACCTGCCCACGCGTCTGGGCACCATCTTCGAGGGCATCTCCACGCTCGTCCGCCAGCACGCGCCCGATCAGGCCGCGATCGAAAAAGTCTTCGTCAACGTCAATCCGCAGTCGACGCTGCTGCTCGGCCAGGCGCGCGGCGCGGCGATTTGCGGGCTGGTTTCGGGCGGCGTGCCGGTCGCCGAATACACCGCGCTGCAACTGAAGCAGGCCGTGGTGGGCTACGGACGCGCGACCAAGGAGCAGATGCAGCAGATGGTCGTGCGGCTTCTGTGCCTCACGGGCATGCCCAGCACCGACGCCGCCGACGCGCTCGGCATGGCGATCTGCCACGCGCACAGCGGCGATACGCTCGCCACGCTCGGCGGTCTCGCGCCTGCGCTCGCGAAGAAAGGCGTGCGCGTGCGGCGCGGCCGTCTGATCGGCTAGTGGCTGATGGGCTGATGGGCTGATGGGCTGATCGGCCGATAGGCTCATTGGCCGTTCGGCTGCCTTGCGGCGCAGCACGCTGCGCTACACTCTCCGCTTTCTCATTTCGTTGAACCTGCCATGATCGGTCGCATTGCCGGCGTATTGCTGGAAAAGAACCCGCCGCACCTGCTCATCGACTGCAACGGCGTCGGCTACGAAGTCGATGTGCCGATGAGCACGTTCTACAACCTGCCCGGCTGCGGCGAGCGCGTTGTGCTGCTCACGCAGATGATCGTGCGCGAAGACGCGCATCTGCTGTTCGGCTTCGCCACCATCGAAGAACGCGCGACGTTTCGCGAGTTGCTCAAGATCACCGGCATCGGCGCGCGCATGGCGCTGGCGATTCTCTCGGGCATGAGCGTGAGCGACCTCTCGCAGGCCATCACGCTGCAGGATTCGGCGCGCCTCACGCGCGTGCCGGGCATCGGCAAGAAGACGGCCGAGCGCCTGCTGCTCGAACTCAAGGGCAAGCTTGGCGCCGATCTGGGCGCGATGGCCGCCGCCGCGTCGCCGTCGGATCACGCGAACGACATTCTCAACGCACTGCTCGCGCTCGGTTATTCGGAAAAGGAAGGCCTCGCCGCGATCAAGAACGTGCCGGCCGGCACGGGCGTCTCCGATGGCATCAAGGCCGCGCTGAAGGTGCTGTCCAAAGCCTGATTTCGCGCCAGTTCTGGCGCAGGCGGCAGGGCGCGAACGACACGCGCCCGGTCGCTCCTGCCCGGATTGGCTGTTAGTTGCACCGTGCTTCCAGCGCCTTATGCAAGGCCAGAAACCCGGCGTACCGCACGCCAGGCGCGCGGTACAATCGCTGGATGATCGAAACCGACAAACTCGCCGCGAATCGCGCATCGGGCGCCGAACGCGTGATTGCGCCCACACCCGCCTCGTCCGGTGAAGAAGCGTTCGAGCGCGCGCTGCGGCCGCGCCAGCTCGACGAATATGTCGGCCAGGAAAAGGTGCGCGGACAGCTCGAAATCTTCATCGAGGCCGCCAAGCGCCGCTCGGAACCGCTCGACCACGTGCTGCTGTTCGGGCCGCCGGGCCTGGGCAAGACCACGCTCGCGCACATCATCGCGCGCGAAATGGGGGTCAGCCTGCGTCAGACCTCGGGCCCCGTGCTCGAACGCGCGGGCGACCTCGCCGCGCTGCTCACCAATCTCGAAGCCAACGACGTGCTGTTCATCGACGAAATCCACCGGCTCTCGCCGGTCGTCGAGGAAATCCTGTACCCGGCGCTCGAGGACTATCAGATCGACATCATGATCGGCGAAGGGCCGGCTGCGCGCAGTGTGAAGCTCGACCTGCAGCCGTTCACGCTGGTCGGCGCGACCACGCGCGCGGGCATGTTGACGAACCCGCTGCGCGACCGCTTCGGCATCGTGTCGCGGCTGGAGTTCTACAACGCGGGCGAGCTCTCGCGCATCGTGCAGCGCTCCGCTGCGCTGCTGGGCGCACAGATCGACCCGCAGGGCGCGCTCGAAATCGCCCGCCGTTCGCGCGGCACGCCGCGTATCGCCAACCGCCTGCTGCGCCGCGTGCGCGATTACGCCGAGGTCAAAGCCGACGGCAACATCACCGCCACGGTCGCCGATGCGGCGCTGCGCATGCTCGACGTCGACCCGGTCGGCTTCGACCTGATGGATCGCAAGCTGCTCGAAGCGATCCTGTACAAGTTCGACGGCGGCCCGGTGGGCGTGGACAACCTCGCCGCTGCAATCGGCGAGGAGCGCGACACCATCGAAGACGTGCTGGAGCCGTACCTGATCCAGCAAGGCTTCCTGCAACGCACGCCGCGCGGCCGCGTGGCCACGCAGATGACCTATCGCCACTTCGGCCTCACCGTCCCCGACGACGCCTCCAAAGGCGGCGACTGGGATCCGAACGAGGCGTAGTCCGCCCACGCCCCAAAGCGCCAGGCTAGTCCACCATGTCCGATCACGCAGGCCGCCGCCACGATGCTCCCGAACCGCAAGGTTTCGCCGGCCAGCTCGCGCAGCGCCTGCGCATGACGCTCGCCGAGAGCATCACGCATCTCACCACGGGCAGCGGCCCGAAGCTCGATTACTCGAATCCGCCCGGCGACCCCGGCTTGTTCGGCCCCGACGCGATCTGCTGGAAAGTGCACGCCGACTTCGCGGGCATGATGGCGGGCGGCATCAGCGCGCTCCTGCTCCAGGCGCTGCATCCACTCGCGCTTGCGGGGGTGTGGGATCACTCCACTTTCCGCACCGACATTCTGGGACGCCTGCGCCGCACCGCCACCTTCATCGCGGGCACCACCTACGGCAGCCGCGCCGATGCGCTCCAACTCATCGAGCGCGTGAAAACGATCCACCTGAGCGTGACGGGCACTGCACCCGATGGCCGCCCCTATCGCGCGAGCGATCCGACGTTGCTGACGTGGGTTCACGTCGCCGAGGTGTCGAGCTTTCTGGCCGCCTACCTGCGCTACGTGAATCCGGCTCTATCGGGTGCGTTGCAGGATCAGTACTACGCCGAAGTCGCGCAGATCGCCGAGCTGCTCGGCGCGATCGATGTGCCGCGCTCGCGCGCCGACATCACCGCCTATCTAAAGGCGATGCAGCCCGAACTGGTCGCGAGCGAGCGCACGCGAGAAGTCGTGCGCGTGTTGATGGAAGCCCCCGCGCCGCGACCGGCCATGCGTCCTGCGGGCGCGTTGATGCGGCAGGCGGGCATCGACCTGCTGCCGCCGTTTGCGCAGGCGATGCTCGGCTTCGACCGCTTCGCGCTCGCGCGCCGCACGGTGGTCATGCCGGGCATGCGCGCGGTCGCGCCGGTGCTGCGCTGGGCGCTCGTGAACGGCGTGTCGAAACGCGCGCGCCGCCGCGCCGCAATGCCGCCCGCTTCCTGAGCGCCTGAACTGCTATACGCTGCTATACAACGAAAAACGGCCAGCCGCTCGCGCGCACTGGCCGTTTTAATTTGCCGCATCGGCAGTCGTTACATCTTCACCACGTCGAGCAGCGTCTTCTTGCCTGCCTTGTAGTTGTAGAGCGAGATCACGCCGTGCTTGAGATCGCCCTTCGAATCGAACACGGTTTCGCCGATCACACCCTTGTAGTCGGTGCCCGGGATTTCCGCGAGGATCTTCGCGTGGTCGGTCGAGTTCGCGCGCTTCATCGCATCGACAACGATGTACACGGCGTCATAGGTGAACGGCGCATCGAATTCAATCGGATGGCCAAAGCGCTTCTGGTATTTCGCCGAGAACGCCGCGCCGCCGTCCATGCGCTCCAGCGCCATGCCGGCCTGCGAGCAGACGATGTTGTCCGAAGCCGCGCCCGCGAGCTGCGCGAGGCTTTCCGTGCAGACGCCGTCGCCCGACAGCACCTTCGCGCGCAGGCCAAGCTGCTTGGCCTGCTTGGCGAACGGGCCGCCCGTGGCGTCCATGCCGCCGTACATGATCGCGTCCGGATTCTCGCCCTTGATCTTGGTGAGAATTGCGCGGAAATCGACGGCCTTGTCGTTGGTCGCGTCGTGCGAGACGACCTTCAGGCCGAGCGACTTTGCGGTCTTCTCGAACTCGTTTGCAAGGCCTTGACCGTAGGCCGTCGAATCGTCGACCACGGCGACGGTCTTCACGTTCAGGCTTTTCGCCGCGTAGTTCGCAAGCGCCGGGCCTTGCTGCGCATCCGTCGCGACGACGCGGAAGGTCGTCTTGAAGTTCTGCTGCGTGTACGACGGATTCGTCGACGACGGCGAGATCTGCACGATGCCCGCATCGCTATAGATCTTCGAAGCCGGGATCGACGCGCCCGAGTTCAAATGGCCGATCACGGCCACGACCTTGTCGTCGACGAGCTTCTGCGCGACCTGGGTCGCCTGGCGCGGGTCGGCGGCATCGTCCTGGGCATCGAGCGCGAGCGTGATCTTCTGGCCGCCGATCGTGAGGCCCTTCGCGTTGATCTCTTCGACGGCAAGGCGCGCGCCGTTTTCGTTGTCCTTGCCGAGGTGGGCCGAGCCGCCCGTGAGCGGGCCGACGTGGCCGATCTTGACGACCTGGTCAGCGGACGCATTGGCGCACATCGCGCCGAACGCCAGCACGGCGGCGCTCACCGGCAACAGCTTGTGAAGCTTGAACGTCATTGAAAATCTCCTGCGTTTTTTCTGGAGCCCATTCTGGGCACTACGTTTTCGGATGCAACCCAGGCTTCGCCGTACCGCAAGCGCGTGGTGCGCGCGCGTCCCTCTTCAACGCACGGCCGGCACACGCAGACGTCGAGAGTCGCTGCGAGGCCCCACCGGCGCGGCAAAGCGCAAAGGTCGGAAGAATGGTAGCAGGCGCCCCTGCTTTACGGTTGGCTGTCGTTGCGCAGGCAACGTTCGAGGAGAACAGCAAAAGAGAAGCTTGACGCGCGCGCCGGTTCCGGTTGTGAACGCAGCGCGCGGGAAAGGAAGAGATGCGCGGAGATTTACAGAGGGCTGCGGCGCTTCACGCCGTCGTCGTCGCTTGGGCCCGGCAGATGCGAGACGTCGCCCCACGAGACGACGCGCGCCTTCATATGCTCACCGTCACGCTCGACATCGACCACGTTCACGCTCGTGTTGAGCAGCGGCCACGCACGCGGCGCTTCGAGTTCGATGCCGTTCGCGAAGCGATAGATGCAGTCGAGCACACCGCCGTGCGCGACGCACGCGATGCGGCCTTCAGGATGCTTCGCGAGGATCGGCTCCAGCGCATGCAGCACGCGATGATAGAGCTCGCGCTGCGATTCGCCATCGGGAGGCGCAAAACCCGGATCGCGCGTTTGCCAGTGCGCGTACTCATCGGGAAAACGTTCGGCGATCTGGTCGCTGTCGTGCCCCTGGAACGCGCCGTAGTTACGCTCGCGCAGGCCCTCGGTCAATTGAACCGTGAGGCCGAGCGCCTGCGCGATGGGTTGCGCCGTCTGTTGCGCGCGCATCAGATCGCTCGACCAGATTGCATCGAGTCGAGCGCCTTCATGTACCGCCCGCCCAAGGCTCGCACCGAGCAACGCAGCCTGATCGACGCCGCTCGTCGCGAGCGGAATGTCGATGTGTCCCTGGATGCGCTTGATGCGGTTCCAGTCGGTTTCGCCGTGGCGGATAAAGAGAATCTGCGTCGTCATGATTGGGCCTGGGGCGGCACTTGCAGCCAGAACGTCACCGGCCCGTCGTTGACGAGCGACACCTGCATGTCAGCGCCGAATTCGCCGGTTTCGACCGTCGGATGCTTCGCGCGCGCGGCAGCGACGAAGTAGTCGAACAGACGCCGCCCTTCGTCGGGCGGCGCAGCAGGCGTGAAGCTCGGGCGCAGGCCGCTGTTGGTGTCCGCGGCCAGCGTGAACTGCGACACCAGCAGCAGGCCCCCGGGCGTGCCGTTGCCGTCGATGTTCTGCACCGGCAGGTTCATCTTGCCAGCGGCGTCGCTGAACACGCGATAGCCGAGCAGCTTCGCCAGCAGCTTGTCCGCGTTCGCTTCGGTGTCGCCACGCTCCGCGCAGACGAGCGCGAGCAGCCCCGGGCCGATCGCACCTGTCACACGCTCAGCGTTGCCGTCCTTCACGCGCACATCGGCGCGCAGCACGCGCTGGATCAGCGCGATCATGCGGTGAGCGTGACGCGCGCGAAGCGACGCTTGCCGACCTGCACGATGAACTCGCCCGCTTCGATCTTGAGGCCCTTGTCGGACACGGTTGCGCCGTCGATCTTCACGCCGCCCTGCTCGATGTTGCGCAGCGCTTCGCTGGTCGACGGCACGAGGCCTGCCTGCTTGAGCAACTGGCCGATCGCGAGCGGCGCGCCTGCGAGCGTGACCGCCGGGATATCGTCCGGCACGCCGCCCTTGGCGCGGTGGTTGAAGTCTTCGAGCGCGCGTTCGGCGTCGATCTGCGAGTGAAAGCGCGCGACGATTTCCTGCGCCAGCAGCACCTTGAAATCGCGCGGATTGCGGCCCGCTTCGATCTCACGCTTGAAGCCTTCGATCTCGTCCAGCGGACGGAACGACAGCAGCGTGAAATAACGCCACATCAGCGTGTCCGAAATCGACATCAGCTTGCCGAACATGTCGTTGGGCTTTTCGCTGATACCGACGTAGTTGTTCTTCGACTTCGACATCTTTTCGACGCCGTCGAGGCCTTCGAGCAGCGGCATCGTCAAGATGCACTGCTGTTCCTGGCCGTACTGCTTCTGCAGTTCGCGGCCGACGAGCAGGTTGAACTTCTGGTCGGTGCCGCCGAGTTCCAGATCCGAGTTGAGCGCGACCGAGTCGTAGCCCTGCATCAGCGGATAGAGGAATTCGTGGATCGAGATGGGCACGCCGCCCTGGAAGCGCTTGGTGAAGTCCTCACGCTCCAGAATGCGCGCGACCGTGTAGCGCGACGCGAGCTTGATCATGCCGTCGGCGCCGAGCGGCATCGACCATTCGCTGTTGTAGCGGATCTCGGTCTTTTCGCGGTCGAGCACGAGCGCGGCCTGCTCGAAATAGGTCTTGGCGTTCGATTCGATCTGCTCGCGCGTGAGCGGCGGACGCGTGGCGTTACGGCCCGACGGATCGCCGATCAGCGAGGTGAAGTCGCCGATCAGGAAGATCACGTTGTGGCCGAGATCCTGCAGCTGGCGCATCTTGTTGAGCACGACCGTGTGCCCGATGTGGATGTCGGGCGCGGTCGGATCGAGGCCGAGCTTGATACGCAGCGGCTTGCCGGTGGCGGCGCTGCGTGCGAGCTTTTGCTGGAATTCTTCTTCGATCAGCAGTTCGTCGACGCCGCGCTTTGTGACGGCGAGCGCGTGACGGACTTCGTCGGTGACCGGAAAGGCGTCTTTTGCGCCGCTGCTGTTGGGAGTGGAGTCGGTGCTCATGCTTCGATCGGTTCGATGTCGTTAAGTCTGGGTCTAGACCGGGATTTTACGTGATTCGACACGCAGGGCCGAGCTTTGGGCGAATCGGGGCGCTGGGCGGTCTCATGCACGCACGACCGGCTCCACGTGCGGCAGCGCCTTCGAGCGTACCTGCCAGAGATCGTAGGCGGCCTGCAGCGCAAGCCAGAGATCGGCGCGGCCGCCGTTTTCCACGCCGAGCCACTGTTCGAGCCGCAGCGCCATTTCCGGCGAAATACCGGCCCGGCCATTGAGCACACGCGAGAGCGCCACGCGCGTGACGCCCAGTTGGGCCGCGGCTTCGGTCACCGTCAGGCCGAGTTCGGGGAGCACGTCTTCGCGCAGCGTTTCGCCGGGATGCGGTGGATTGTGCATCCGGATCGCGTCCCTGGGTTCCTTCGAGTCCTTCATCGCTCGCGCTTCCTTTCAGTGGTAGTCGTGGTAATCGACGCGCAGTGCATGCCCGCGCTCGAACAGGAACGTCAATCGCCAGTAGGCGCTCACGCTCACCGCGTGGTGGCCGGCCAGACCGCCCTCCAGCGCATGGCAACGCCAGCCTGCGACGTTCATGTCCTCGGGTGTCTGCGCCTCGTCGAGCCGTGCGAGTTGCCGCCGCAGACGCGGGACGTGATCGGGCCGAACGCCCGCCTCGTTGCCTGTGAGGAAGAAATCCCGCAGGCCTTTATGCTTCCACGACTTGATCATGGTTCCCCGGACAGTGCGAATCGAAAAAAATCGCGGTGCGCTCGGGGTTGTGTAGCGTATAGCCTCACTATACGAATAGACGCTATCAAGGTCAATCTGCGACACCCCGTCAATTGACCCTGCTCAAGCTCCGTATCGCTCCCCAGCCCGCGATTCCCGCCCATCAGCGTCCCATCTCCCCCGAGGCGCCACAACTAGCCTTTCGGCTTACGCCGAATAGCCATTGCCCCGATAATCACCGTCGGAATCCCTTCCTCGCATTCATGAAAGGAGCACAACGTGGCGGCACGCGACGCGCAAAAAGATGAGAACGCCCACCCGGCAGACGGCGTGTATTTCGGCCTGATGTCCGGCACCAGCATGGACGGCGTGGACGGCATCGCCGTGCGTTTCGAGCATGGCCAGCGGCCCGTCGTGCTGGTCGAAGCCTTTGTGGGCTTCGCGCAGGGCTTGCGCGAGGCGCTCTTCTCGCTCCAGCAGCCCGGCGAAAACGAGATCGAGCGCGCCTCGCTCGCGGGCAACGCCCTCGCCGCACGCTATGCGGTCTGCTGCCATGAACTGCTGCGCGCGGGCAATCTGCGCGCCGACGAGGTGCGCGCGATCGGTGCGCACGGCCAGACCATCCGTCATCGGCCCGAGAAGGGCTTCACGGTGCAGATCCAGAATCCCGCGCTGCTCGCCGAGCTTGCGCACATCGACGTGATCGCCGATTTTCGCAGCCGCGATGTCGCCTCGGGCGGCCAGGGCGCGCCGCTCGTGCCGGCGTTTCACGCGACGGTGTTCGGCTCGCAGGAAGAGACGCGCGTCGTCTGCAATCTCGGCGGCATCAGCAATATCACGGTGTTGAGCGCAACCGGCGCGGTGCGCGGCTTCGACTGCGGCCCGGCCAACGCCCTGCTCGATCTCTGGGCCGAGCGCCATCTGGGCAAGCCCTACGACGAGAATGGCCAGTTCGCCGCGAGCGGCAACCTGCATCAGCCGTTGCTGAACGTGCTGCTCGACGAGCCGTATTTCGAGCAGCAGCCGCCCAAGAGCACGGGGCGCGATCTGTTCAACGCGCAATGGCTCGACGACAAGCTCAAGGGTTTCGAATCGCTCACACCCGCCGATGTGCAGGCAACGCTCGTCGCGCTCACGGCCGTCAGCGTCGCGCGCGAAATCGAGCGACACGCGGGCGACTGCCGCGCGGTTTATGTGTGTGGCGGGGGCGCGCGCAATCCAATGCTCATGGAAGCGTTGCAGAAGGCGCTGGAAACGGGTGGCGTGGCAGGCGTGCCAGTCATGACGACCGAGGCGCTGGGCGTGCCGCCGCAGCAGGTGGAGCCGCTCGCCTTTGCCTGGCTGGCGATGCGCTGCGCTGCGCGCGAGCCGGGCAATCTGCCGGGCGTCACGGGCGCGGCGGGCGAACGGGTGCTCGGCGCGATCTATCCGCGCTAAGCGCTTCAGCAACGCCAATAAAAAAACGGGGCCGAAGCCCCGTTTTTCGTTACTGCTTGCCGGTTCGAGCCGTTGCGCTCAGACCGAGAACGACGAGCCGCAACCGCAGGTGGTCGAGGCATTCGGGTTCTTGATGACGAACTGCGCGCCATTGAGATCGTCCTTGTAGTCGATCTCTGCGCCGACGAGGTACTGATAGCTCATCGAGTCGATCAGCAGATCGACGCCGTTCTTGGTCATCACAGTGTCGTCTTCGTTGACGGTCTCGTCGAACGTGAATCCGTACTGGAAGCCCGAGCAGCCGCCGCCTTGCACGAACACGCGCAGCTTCAGCTCCGGGTTGCCTTCCTCGTCGATCAGTTGCTTGACCTTGTCAGCCGCTGCGTCGGTAAAAACGAAGGGACCGGGCATTTCAGTCACGGGGGTCTCGGTGACAGCGTTCATTCGAACTCTCCAAAAAAGCTTCTAGCCGCTATTGTAGGGCTGTTCCTGAGATCGTGCTTAAGCCCAGGAAATCAAGGGTTTCTCGCCACTTGTTTGACTCACATCCAGGCCTCACCTCTCAACTATGAGGCAAACAAGTGGCGCGATGTTCATGCTTCTCATAAACGAAAAAACCGCCCGGCGCATTCCTGCGCGAGGCGGTTCTTGCAGCGGCCATGCGCCTCCGCGAGGAGCGCACGGCCACAAAGCGACAATCCGGGGATTAACGCTTCGAGAACTGCTTGCGGCGACGTGCCTTGTGGAAACCAACCTTCTTACGTTCCACTTCACGTGCGTCACGCGTAACGTAGCCAGCCTTCGACAGTTCCGGCTTCAGCGTTGCGTCGTAGTCCATCAGCGCGCGCGTGATGCCGTGGCGAACTGCGCCGGCCTGGCCGGTTTCGCCGCCGCCCGTCACGTTCACCTTGATGTCGAACGTCGCGCCGTGGTTCGTGAGTTCCAGCGGTTGACGCACGATCATCAGCGACGTTTCGCGCGAGAAGTAGTCAGCGATAGGCTTGCCGTTGACGATGATGTCGCCCTTGCCAGCCTTGATGAAGACACGTGCGACTGCGCTCTTGCGGCGGCCCGTACCGTAGTTCCAGTTACCGATCATATGGGCTCCCCTTAGATCTCGAGCGCCTGCGGCTGTTGAGCCGAGTGCGGATGCGTTGCGTCTGCGTAGACCTTGAGCTTCTTGATCATCGCGTAGCCCAGCGGGCCCTTCGGCAGCATGCCCTTCACGGCCTTCTCGAGCGCGCGGCCCGGGAAGCGTTCTTGCATCTTGCCAAACGTCGTTTCGTAGATACCGCCCGGGTAGCCCGAGTGACGGTAGTACTTCTTGTCGGTCGTCTTGTTGCCCGTGACCTTCAGCTTGCCGGCGTTGATGATGATGATGAAATCACCAGTGTCGACGTGCGGGGTGAACTCAGGCTTGTGCTTGCCGCGAAGACGGCGTGCCACTTCGCTGGCGACACGGCCGAGAACCTTATCCGTCGCGTCAATCACGTACCATTCGCGCTGCACTTCATGTGCCTTGGCGGAAAAAGTCTTCATGATCGATCCAAAAAATAACTTGTGCCCTGATTCGGTCCTGCTTGTGTGATGACGCTCGTTGGCGCCGGCGCAGGCTCTCCCTGGTCTGAGCCTCCCGCAGCAATCTGCGTGAGAACCCAGCTTCCCCGCGGGCATGATGCGGGAAACCTAAGATTATAAAAGGAAAATTGAAGCGCCGTCAAAATTTCTGCGGCCAGGTCGCGCGCGCGTGCAAAAAGCCACAAAACACGCGGACGAAAAAAAGCCCAAGCGCGTTTGCTCGGGCTTAATCCACTCTTTGGAGGAGGGTGGAGGAGACATGCTGAGGTGTCGTGAAGCACGACAACCAATGGGGATCACTATACAGATCGGCCTTGTGCGACGCAAGGAAATTTGCATTGTGAAAGTACATCCCATAATATGAAATTATAAAATTCTGTGGATGCGCGTGGGTTTTCATTAAAAATCAGTGTGTTAAACAAGCATTGCCGCGAACACCATCTCCAGGACTCGAACGAAACCCCTAATTGCAGGAGGGAAATCCCCTTGCGAGCGCGCTATCGCGTCGCAACATTCAAGCTGGGTGCATGATCGGCATGCGCCATGTCCCCCCGGACATACCAGTAGGACGCGGGCTACAATGCCAGCTGAATCGAGATAATTTGCGCAGGGGCAAACGCATGGAAGTCAAAGTAAGCTGGATGGGTCAGGACGGAATGGCTTTCGCCGCCGAAACGGGCAGCGGCCATCTGGTCAACATGGACGGCGCCCCGGAAGGCGGCGGTCACAACCTCGCGCCGCGCCCGATGGAAATGGTGCTGCTGGGCACCGGCGGCTGCACGGCGTATGACGTCGTGCTGATCCTGAAGAAGAGCCGCCAGGAGGTGAGCGGCTGCAACGTGACGCTCAAGGCCGAGCGTGCGAGCGAAGATCCCAAGGTCTTCACCAAGATCCACTTCCACTTCACCGTGACGGGCAAGAACCTGAACCCGGCCACGGTCGAGCGCGCGATCAACCTGTCGCACGACAAGTACTGCTCGGCGTCGATCATGATTGGCAAGACCGCCGAAATCACGCATTCGTTCGAGATCGTCGCAGCTTAAGCGCAGCGGCAACACTCAGCGGAAAAAGAAAAAGCCGGCGCGGTTCGTTAAGAACCGCGCCGGCTTTTTCCATGAATAAGGCTGCAAAGCAGGCCGATAAGCCGGATTCTGTGCACACGCCGCGTCCGAAGACGCGCCGCGCGTGGCAGCCATTCCTCTAGGCGCGCCATTGCTGACGCGCTCAAGCTTCCTACCCGCAGACGGAATGGGGGCCCCATCCTGCATCCCGAAGATGCGCGCCTGCCTACTTGGAATTGCTCCGGGTGGAGGTTACCGTGCCGTCTACGTCACCGCAGACGCGGTGCGCTCTTACCGCACCGTTTCACCCTTACCTGATCCCGACCGAAATCGGGCCATCGGCGGTCTGTTCTCTGTTGCCCTGTTCCGCGTGTCGCCACGGATGGCCGTTAGCCATCACCCTGCCCTGTGGAGTCCGGACTTTCCTCGCCCCCTCGACCGAAATCTCGGGGCCGCGACTGCCTGGCCTGCTTTGCGAGGCGCGATATTAGCACGCCTTCAGCACGGGCGCTGACGTCGGCCGGGACGAAACACCGACGTATCGTCGTAAAACGCAGGATCCTGGTTGGCCGCCCACCAGCCCGGAATGCCGAGCACGGGCAGCGGCGCGAAGCTGCGACCGGAGAGGCTGGCATCGGCGCAAAGCGTGGTGCTCACGGCTTCGTCGAGGTACGCGTTGCGCTCTGCACGTGGCCACGTGAAATACGCTTCAGGCACCTCGACCACCCATGCGTGCGCCGTGCACGCCGCATAGGGCGCGATCAACTTTTCGAGCAACGCGTGGCCGAATACACGCACTTCGCAGGCGGCATCCCACTTTGCGCGGCTTTCGATAAACAACCTGCGCCAGTCGAAGTCGCGCAGAGCCCGCGTCATAGCGGGATCGGCGCTCGCGAACAGCACGGCGTTTTCGTCGAACAGCGTGAGCGCGTCGCGCACGCCGCCGCGCGTCGGGCCGACGCCCAGCACGTCGATCGCATCGGCCTGGCGCGCGTTGAGCGTCGCCTTGATGCGCGGGAACGCGAACCAGTGCAGCGCATTGAAGAAGTCGTGCAGGTTGTGGCGCGTGGGCACGCCGCCGGTCGCGGCGATGTGCCCTTCGTAGGACGCACCATCGGGCAGGTCGTCCTGCGCGATGAAGTGCAGCGCCTCGCCGCGGCCAGTGCGATTGCCCGTTGCGCGCGCATCGGCGTTCAGCTCTTCCAGATAGCGCGCGTAGCCCGCCAGCGCGGCCTGCTGCCAGCGGCGTCCGCGCGCTTCGTGCTGGGCAAACCACGGATGCGCCCAGTCGATGTCGGCAAAACTGCCTTCAGGAAGACTCCGGCGCGGCAACTTCGGCTGCATCGATGCGCCCGCATCGATCGTCCCCGATGCCGCCGATGCCGCCGCGCCGATGCGGGTTACGTTCAAACCAGCTTCCAGCCGATCGTCTCGCCGCCGCGCAGCGGCACGACGGGGACGCCGCCCGCTTCGATTTCCGCCGGCAGTTGCCAGTCTTCGCGGCGCAGCGTGACCGTTTCGCTCGCGCGCGGCAGACCGTAGAAGTCCGCACCGAAGAAGCTCGCGAAGCCTTCGAGCTTGTCGAGCGCGCCCGCGTTGTCGAACGCTTCGGCGTACAGCTCGAGCGCGTGGAGCGCCGTGTAGCAGCCCGCGCAGCCGCAGGCGTGCTCCTTCAGACCCTTTGCGTGCGGCGCGCTATCGGTGCCGAGGAAGAAGCGCGCGTCGCCCGACGTCGCCGCCTCGACCAGCGCCACGCGATGCGTTTCGCGCTTGAGAACCGGCAGGCAGTAGTAATGCGGACGAATCCCGCCGAGGAAGATCGCGTTGCGGTTGTACAGCAGGTGATGCGCCGTGATGGTCGCGCCCAGCAGGCCCGGAGCGGCGGTGTCGGCGCGGATGTAATCGACGGCATCCTTGGTCGTGATGTGCTCGAACACCACTTTCAGGCCCGGGAAATCGCGGCGCAGCGGCGTCATCACACGGTCGATGAAGACCTTCTCGCGGTCGAACAGGTCGATGTCGGGGCTCGTGACTTCGCCGTGCACGAGCAGCGGCATGCCCACTTCCTGCATCGCTTCGAGCGCCTTCGCGCACTTGCGGATGTCGGTCACGCCCGCGTCCGAGTTCGTGGTCGCGCCTGCCGGATAGAGCTTCACGCCGTGCACGAAGCCGCTGGCCTTGGCGCGGCGGATTTCGTCGGCCTGGGTGTTGTCGGTGAGATACAGCGTCATCAGCGGCTCGAACTTCATGCCCGCGGGCAGCGCCGCGAGGATGCGCTCGCGATACGCGGCGGCCATTTCGGTCGTGGTGACCGGCGGCTTCAGGTTCGGCATGATGATCGCGCGGCCGAACTGGCGCGCGGTGTGCGGCAGAACCGCGGCGAGCATCTCGCCGTCGCGCACGTGCAGGTGCCAGTCGTCGGGGCGGGCGAGCGTAAGAGTCGTGGGGGTGGAAGCGTTCATGGCTAGTCTGATACGTGATGCGCGGTGGGAACGACAACAAGCAGGAACAAGCAGGATCAAGCGGGCACGAGCGGTCGATAAGCGGACGCAGGCCAGAGCGAAGCGTCGCGCGCGCACGACAGCCACCTGCCCGCGAACCCCGGCGCGCGCTTTGCCGGCAACGCATTCGCGCGAGGCGGGAAAGCATCCGACAAATTTCGTATTGGCGCGCCGCAGCCCGATGATATGCTTGGAAAATCATCATTGTACCGGGTCGTGAGGCTGGATTCGGGCCACCTTCGGCCCCTGCACCGGCCACAGCGTCACCCGCGGTTTCCCAGCATCAGACTTGTGCCATGTGCCAACTTCTCGGAATGAACTGCGCCGCGCCGACGGACGTCACGTTCTCCTTCACAGGATTCGCGGCGCGCGGCGGCGCCACCGATCACCACGCCGACGGCTGGGGCATCGCGTTCTTCGAGGACAAGGCCTGCCGCCTCTTCATCGACAACGAAGCCTCGGCCCGCTCGCCCATCGCCGAGATGGTCAAGCGCTATCCGATCAAGTCGCGCAACACCATCGCGCATATCCGCAAGGCCACCCAGGGTAGCTGCTCGCTGGAGAACAGCCATCCGTTCCAGCGCGAGCTGTGGGGCCGCCACTGGATCTTCGCGCACAACGGCGACCTGCAGGACTTCAATCCGGTCATGACGGGCGTGTACCAGCCGGTCGGCACCACCGACAGCGAGCGCGCGTTCTGCCTGCTGCTCCAGGGCCTGCGCAAGGCGTTTCCGGGTTCGCAGCCGCCGCTCGACGAACTGTTCGCCGCGCTCGAATCGCTCACGCGCGAGATCACGCAGTTCGGCGTGTTCAATTTCCTGATGTCGAACGGCCAGGCGCTGTTCGCGCATTGCTCGACCCATCTGCACTATCTGGTGCGCCGCTGGCCGTTCTCGACCGCGCACCTCGTGGACGCCGATGTCTCGATCGACTTCGCGAAATACACCACGCCGGAAGACCGCGTCGCCGTGATCGCCACCGCCCCGCTCACCGACAACGAAGTCTGGACGCGCTTCGCGCCCGGCGACCTGCTGATGTTCCAGCACGGCGAAGTTATCGCGCAGACACGCGTGCCGGTGCCGCAAAAGGTGCTCGACAAGCTCAAGAACCCGACGCTGGACGCGTCCGCCAGCGCACCGCGTATTTCGCCTTGCCCGTCGCTGAACCTGCAACCGGGCGCAGTCGATCCGGAAGCCGTGGCCGCCTTGCAGAGCTGGGGCGAGTAAGCGTCCCGTCCGCCGACGCCGAAAGAGCCGCCGAAAGAGCCGCCCAATAAAAAAGCCGCGCAAGCCCGAAAGGCTGCGCGGCTTTTTCGTTGCGTGCGCCGCGGTTTTCAACCCGCGCGCGCAACGCTATCAGTGCAGGATCTTCGCGAGGAAGTCCTTGGCGCGATCCGACTTCGGATTGGCGAAGAAGTCGTCCTTGCGGTCGTCTTCGACGATGGCGCCCTTGTCCATGAAGATCACGCGGTGCGCGACCTTCTTCGCAAAGCCCATTTCGTGCGTCACGCACATCATGGTCATGCCTTCCTGGGCCAGCTCCACCATCACGTCGAGCACTTCGTTGATCATCTCGGGATCGAGCGCCGAAGTGGGTTCGTCGAACAGCATCGCCACCGGATCCATCGACAGCGCGCGCGCAATCGCCACGCGCTGCTGCTGGCCGCCCGAAAGCTGGCCGGGGAATTTATCGGCATGCGCGCGCAGCCCCACGCGGTCGAGCAGCTTGAGGCCCTTTTGCGTGGCTTCGTCCTTGCTGCGGCCGAGCACCTTGATCTGCGCGAGCGTCAGATTTTCAGTGATCGACAGATGCGGGAACAGCTCGAAATGCTGGAACACCATGCCCACTTTCGCGCGCAGCTTCGAGAGATTGGTGCGCTTGTCGCCCACCGACTGGCCGTT
This sequence comes from Paraburkholderia bannensis NBRC 103871, assembly GCF_000685015.1. Lineage (GTDB taxonomy): Bacteria > Pseudomonadota > Gammaproteobacteria > Burkholderiales > Burkholderiaceae > Paraburkholderia > Paraburkholderia bannensis. Next base: position 440,370 of record NZ_BAYA01000006.1, read on the forward strand.
CACGAGGATCTCGCCCTGCTGGAACGGCTCGAGTCCGTTGACGGTCTTGATGAGCGTGGACTTGCCCGAGCCCGACGGCCCGCACACCACCACCACCTCGCCCTTCTTCACTTCCGTCGTGCAGTCGGTCAGCACCTGGAACTGGCCGTACCACTTCGAAACGTTCTTAATTGAAATCATCTTGCGACCTTTTTCTGAAGACCTTTCACAAGGCTCGACGCGATCACGCAGATCACGAAATAGCATGCGCCCGCGAACAGTACCATCTCGACCATCGTTCCGTCACGGTCGCCAATGTTGGTGGCCGTGCGGAAGAAGTCCGCGAGACTGATGACGTAGACGAGCGACGTGTCCTGAAAGAGCACGATGGCCTGCGTGAGCAGCAGCGGCACCATCGCGCGGAACGCCTGCGGCAGCACGACATGGTGCATCGCCTGACCATAACGCATGCCGAGCGCGAACGACGCGTTGACCTGCCCGCGCGGCACCGCCTGAATGCCCGCGCGAATGATCTCCGAATAATACGCGGCCTCGAACAGCGAGAACGCGATCATCGCGGAAGCGAGGCGAATGTCGATGTCGGGCGACAGGCCCAGCAGGTTCTGCAGCACCTGCGGCACGATCAGGAAGAACCACAGCAGAACCATCACCAGCGGGATCGAGCGGAACACCGTGACGTAGCCCTTGGCGAACCATTCGAGCGGCTTCACGCCCGACAGCCGCATGAGCGCGAGCAGCGTGCCCCACAGAATGCCGACAACGATCGCGCACACCGTGATCTTGAAGGTGACGATCGCGCCCGTCCACAGCGTAGGCAGTGCGCCCGGAATACCGCTCCAGTCGAAATGATGCATCACTTGCCTCCGATATAGCCGGGCAACCGGGTCTTCGTCTCGACCCAGCGCATCAGGGTCATGACGACCAGGTTGATCAGCACGTAAGCGAGCGTGACCGCAATGAACGACTCATAGGTTTGCGCCGTGTAGTCGACGAGCTGGCGCGCCTGCGCGGACAGATCGAGCAGGCCGATGGTCGACGCCACCGCCGAGTTCTTGAAGATGTTCAGGAATTCGGACGTGAGCGGCGGCACGATGATGCGGTACGCCACCGGCAGGAGTACGTAGCGATAGGTCTGCCACTGCGTGAAGCCCATCGCGAGACCGGCGGCGCGCTGGCCGCGCGGCAGCGCGTTGATGCCCGAGCGCACCTGCTCGCACACGCGCGCGGCCGTGAAGAGGCCCAGACAGATCACCGACGCCGAGAAGAACTGGATGCCCGGCGGCAACTGCTTGAAGGCGTTGCCGAGAGGAGCCGGCACGAGTTCGGGCAGCACGAAATACCAGATGAAGAACTGCGCGATGAGCGGGATGTTGCGGAAGATCGCCACGTAGACCGTGCCGACGCCCGCGAGGAAACGGTTCGGCACCGTGCGCAGCACGCCGAAGAACGAGCCGACGATGAGCGCGATGACCCACGCGCACAGCGACACCGACACCGTCACCCAGAGGCCCGAAATGAGCCAGCCGAGATACGTAGTGGGTTCGCCCGTCGAGACCGGGCTGAGCAGAATGCCCCAGTTCCAGTGATAGGACATGAAGAGACTCCAACAAAAAGAACGGAAGAAGCGTGGCTTCTTCCGTTCTGTTTTATACGCTGACCAGGTTCTTGACCGGAATCAGTCGATTGCCTTGTCGTTCGGGCTCTTGTAGAGCGCCTTCATGTCTTCGCTTTCCGGGAAGTTCAGGTTGAGACCCTTCGGCGGAATCGGCGATTCGAACCACTTCTTGTAGATCGCGTCGGCTTCGCCCGAAGTCTCGACCTTGGCGATCGCGTCGTCGGCGACCTTCTTGAACTCGGGGTCGTTCTTGCGCAGCATGCAGCCGTACGCTTCACGCGACTGCGCCGTGCCGACGATCACGAAATCACCCGGGTTGTTCGACTTGGCGCGCTCGCCTGCGAGCAGTGCGTCGTCCATCATGAATGCCACCGCACGGCCCGTGGAGAGCGTCATGAACGACTCGCCATGATCCTTCGCGCTGATGATGTTCATGCCCAGGTTCTTGTCCTGGTTCATCTTGCGCAGCAGGCGCTCCGACGTCGTGCCAGCCGTCGTCACGACGGTCTTGCCCTTGAGGTCGGCGAAATCCTTGATGCCCGAATCCTTCTTCGTCATCAGGCGCGTGCCGATCACGAAAATCGTGTTCGTGAACGCAGCTTGCTGCTGACGCTCGGCGTTGTTGGTCGTCGAGCCGCATTCAATGTCGATCGTGCCGTTCTGCACGAGCGGAATGCGGTTCTGCGACGTGATCGGCACCATCTTGACCTTCAGGTTCGGCATGTTCAGCTTCTGCTTCACTGCCTCGACGATCTTGAGCGCGAAGTCCTGCGAATAGCCGATCACGTTCTGCTTGTCGTCATAGTACGAAAACGGAATCGACGATTCGCGGTGACCCAGCGAGATGACGCCTGTGTCCTTGATTTTTTTGAGCGTCCCCGAGTCCTGCGCATGTGCACCGACGGCGACCAAACCGAGGGTGGCGAGAACGAGCGCGGCCTTTTTGAATTTCATCTGTGATCTCCTTCTTGGCATGGATCGGGGGCAGTGTAGCAAAGTAATTTTATTGAAAGAATAAAGGCGATCCCTGGCGTTGCAAGCGCGCACAAACCCTTGCAGATCAGGCTTGCGCGCTGCATGAATGCCTTCCCCGCGCCGCTTTTTTTCACATGTTTTTCATAGTCCAAATGCAAAAACGGGCGGCCCCTTGTGGGAGCCGCCCGTCAGCCGCCGGAGATAGCCGGCAGCGCAATTTTTACCGCTTCGAATCGAAAGCTTTCCGATGCAGCAGACCGCTATCGATCAGGGGTACAGACCGCGCATTTCGCGCGCCATCAGGATGCGCTTGCACGCCACGATGAACGCCGCCGTACGCATCGACACGCCCTGCTCGCTCGACACTTGCCAGACTGCCGTGAACGCTTCGCGCATCACGCGCTCGAGACGCTCGTTGATCTCGCCTTCAGTCCAGAAGAAGCTCGAGAAGTCCTGCACCCACTCGAAGTACGAAACAGTCACGCCACCCGCGTTCGCCACGACGTCCGGAATCACGAGGATGCCCTTGTCGTGCAGGATGTCGTCGGCTGCCGTCGTGGTCGGGCCGTTTGCGCCTTCGACGATGATCTTCGTGCGGATCTTGCCGGCGTTCTTTTCCGTGATCTGGTTTTCCAGCGCAGCCGGAATCAGGATGTCGGTTTCGATCGTCCAGAATTCGTCGTTGCTCAGCATGTCGGCGCCGGCGAAGCCTGCCACGCCGCCCGTCTTCGCAACGTGCTCAAGCAGTGCGTCAGCGTCGATACCGGTCGACTTGTAGAGCGAACCCGTGTGATCCTGCACCGCGACGAGCTTCGAGCCCGCTTCCTGGAACAGACGCGCAGCGATGCCGCCGACGTTACCGAAGCCCTGCACGGCGATGCGTGCGCCTTCGATCGACAGGCCCTTGCGGCGCGCGGCTTCGCAACCGACGACGAACACGCCGCGGCCCGTTGCTTCGCGACGGCCGAGCGAGCCGCCCAGCGAGATCGGCTTGCCGGTCACGACGCCGGTCGACGTCTGGCCCTGGTTCATGGAGTACGTGTCCATCATCCACGCCATGATCTGCTCGTTCGTGTTGACGTCCGGCGCAGGAATGTCGGTGTTCGGCCCGATGATGATGCCGATTTCGCTGGTGTAGCGGCGCGTCAGGCGCTCAAGCTCACCACGCGAGAGCGTACGCGGATCGACGCGAATACCGCCCTTCGCACCGCCGTACGGCACGTTCACCGCCGCGTTCTTCACCGACATCCATGCGGACAGCGCCATCACTTCGGACAACGTAACGTCCTGGTGGTAACGCACGCCGCCCTTGCCGGGGCCGCGCGACACGTTGTGCTGCACGCGATAGCCTTCGAAGTGAGCCACGGTGCCGTTATCGAGTTCGATCGGGCAATCGACGATCAGGATGCGCTTCGGACGCTTGAGCGTTTCGAGCCAGCGCGACAGCGAGCCGAGGTACGGCGCGACGCGATCCACCTGACGGAGATAGTTGCCCCACGGGCCGAGCGCGTCGGCGTGAAGGTAGGAAGGAACCGAAGACACAGCAGACTGCGATTGGGAAGACATGAACGCTCCAAGCGATCGAACAAGTGGTGCCATTGTCAGAAAAGCCCTTCACGAGCGCCAATGCCGTTTGCTCATCACGTTATGCTTTTCGTGCATAACGTTGGAAAAATCGAAAGAAGATGTCGCGTATGTCCAGCAGTGGCGGGCGTTTGCGGGCATGCCGATGGCGCGTCAACTTGACGCAACGATTGTTACGGGCCGCGCAAAACAGCAATGCGAAAGCGGGCACGGTGGCTTGCGCTACCGTGCCCGCTTTCGCATCGATCCTGATTCAGGCGAGGCGTTTGTTGCCCACCGCCAGCCGTCAGCCGCGCGCGATTTCCTCGCTCACCGCGTCCCAGAGCGCGCGCACGAGCGCTTCGCGGGCGTCGTCGCCTTGCGCGGCGAGTTTGTCGCGATAGAGCCGGATTTCCATATCGAGCGTGAATTGCCCCTCGGGCGCGCCGCGCGTGCCGCGGTCGAGACGGATCAGCTTGCCCTGCGCGACCGCGTCTTCCACGGCGCTATGCGGCAAGAACGCGATGCCGTGGCCGGCCTGCGTCATCGCCTTGAGGCCTTCGGCCATGTCGGTTTCATAGACGCGATCCAGATAGAGCCGCGTCGGTGCGTTGGCGACGATCACCTCGGTCATGCGGCCGAGGTAGGCGTTGGGCGTGTAGGAGAGATACGGCGTGGGCGCGTCGGGCGTGCCCGGCAGCGTATAGCGTGCGCGGCCCGCGCGCTGCGGCGCCGAGTACGGACTGATCGATTCGATGCCGAGCGTGAGCGTGTCGTAGCGCGCCGGATCGAGCGTCACCGGATGGCTCGGATGGTGATAGCCCATCACCAGGTCGCAACCGCCCTCCACCAGCGAGAGCACGGCATCGTGCACGTTGAGCGCGCGCAGCCGCGTATGGATGCGGCCGAGCTTCGCTTCGATACGCTGGAGCCAGCGCGGAAAGTACGTCAGCGAGAGCGTGTGCGGCACCGCGAACTCGATGGTCGCAGCGGGCGTAGCCGTGTGGCCGCGCAGCACCGTACGCGCTTCATGGAACTGCGAAAGCATCGCGAGCGCCTGCTCGTAGAACACCTGGCCCGCCGACGTCAGCCGCGTGGGATAAACCGAACGGTCGATCAGTTCGGTGCCGAGCCACGCTTCGAGCGCCTGGATGCGGCGCGAGAACGCCGGCTGGGTCACGTGGCGCAGCTCGGCTGAGCGGCTGAAACTATGCGTTTCCGCGAGCGAAACGAAGTCTTCGAGCCATTTGAGTTCCATGCGGGAGCGGCCATCGGATGAGAAGTCCGCATTCTAGGCCCGCGCGCGCAAAGTCGTGGGGGATTTCTGACAGATCGTGCCCGCTTAGCGGACGGTATCGCTCAGCGCCTGTTGCAAGGCCACCACGACGCCGCTCCAGTCGCCCAGCGTGGTTTGCCGGAACACGCGCGCCGACGGATACCAGACCGAATCCGCGCGGCCCATGCCCCAGCGCCAGTCGGGCTGCGCCGCCAGCAGCACCCAGACCGGCTTGCCCAGCGCGCCCGCGAGATGCGCCACCGAGGTATCGACGGTAATCACCAGATCGAGGTTCTCGATCAACGCAGCCGTGGCGGCGAAGTCGTGCAGATCGTCGCCGATCGCGTGCAGCGGCCAGCGGCCCGCGACATCGGCAAGCTGGGTCGCGCCCGGGCCTTTCTGGATCGCGAACCACGCGCTGCCGTCGAGTGCGGCGAGCGGCAGCAAGGCCGTGACCGGCACCGAGCGGAAGGCGTCGAAGTGGTGGCGCGGATTGCCCGCCCAGACGAGCCCGATGCGCCGCCGCCCGCCTGGCGAGAGCGCCGCGACGCGCTTACGCCAGGCCGCTGCTTGTGCGGTATCGGCGTGCATGTAAGGCGTGGCGGCGTAGATCGGCTGCCCCGGAAACTTCAGCGGCAAGCTCATGACGTCGCACCAGTACTCATAATTGGCGGCGATCGCTTCGTCGCTGGGCGCGGCGTCGAGCACACGTGCCACGCCCGGCACCGTCGCGACTAGCGAGGCCAGTTCCGGTGCGACCCACGCATCGACATGCGCTCCCATCGCCGCCATCAAGCCCGCGTAACGCACGAACTGGATCTGGTCGCCCACGCCCTGCTCGCGCGCGATCAGGACGCGCTTGCCCGCGAGCGGCTCGCCCTGCCATTCGGCGCACGGCAGCTTGCGGTAGTTGGCCCTGGCGGTCGAGGTCAGCTTGCGGTTTTCGAACAGCGGCCAGCCTTCGGCATATTCGTCACGCCGCAACAGCAGCATGCCGAGCTGGAATTGCGATTCCGGCAGGCCGGGACTGAGTTCGAGCGCACGCCGGTAGTGGACTTCCGCGTCCTCATAGCGCGCGAGCGCCGTGTACGCAAAGGCAAGATTGTTCACGGCGCCCGCCGCGTCCGGCTTGAGCATGGCCGCGCGTTGATAGAGCGGTATCGCCTCTTCGTAGCGGTGCATCGCGTCGTAGACGTAGCCCAGTTCAAAGTGCGCCGCTGCGTTGTCCGGCTCGCGCGCGACAACGATTTCGAAGCAGGACGCCGCTTCGCTGTTCTCTTTCGCGGATCGCAGCAGTCGGCCAAGGTGCATGAGTGTCGGTGTGTCGTTCGCGCCGAGCGCGCGCGCTTCGCGAAACTGCGCGATGGCCTCGTCAGCGCGGCCGGCCTGTTCCAGCGCACGCCCCAGATTGAAGGCGAAATGCGCCGATTGCGGCTCAAGCGTCCGGGCGCGGCGATAGTGCGGCTCGGCGTGCGCCGTCTCGCCTAGCTCCATCAGCGCGTTGCCGAGGTTGTTGTGCGCGTTGGCGAAATCGGGCCATTGCTCGATCGCCTTGCGCTGGAACACCACGGCGCCGGACTGATCGTTCAGGCGCGCCGCCGCGACGCCACGGTTGCTCAGGCAGTGAGCATCGTCGGGCGCGAGCGCGAGCGAGCGATCCATCAGCGCGGCGGCTTCGGCGACGTCGTCGCGGCTCATGGCCAGCACGCCCAGGTAGTGCAGCGCCGCCGCGCAATCGGGATCGCTCACCAGTGCGCGCTCGTAGAGCACCCGCGCGGCGTCGGGCCGTCCTGCGCGATGCTCGGCCAAGCCGGCCTCGACGAGCAGGGTGGAAGCGGAAGCGGTGGAGGAAGCGGAATCGTGATTCATGCGGATCGCCAGGCGGGAAGCAGCCGATGCTGCCGACCCTTCAACGGTATCGCCGCACTTCCGCAAGGTCTGTCAGAGGAGTCCGAAAACCGCGCCAGCCACCTCCGACGCGAACCTCAGCGGCCCGCCCGCATTGCCGCCCGGCCGCTGTCGGCGTGGTGATAAAATAGTGGGCTCCCCCCGGTTCCTTTCTGATCGTAACGCCACACGTTACGTCCCCATCATGTCCGACACTCGTCCCGATACCCTCTTCGCGCTCAACGCGCTCTCCCCGCTCGACGGCCGCTACGCGTCGAAAACCGAAGCCCTGCGCGACTGGCTCTCGGAAGCCGCCTTCATGCGCAACCGCGTGACCGTCGAAATCCACTGGCTGATCGCGCTGTCGCAAGCCGGCTTCGCGGAAGTGCCGCGCTTCTCGGAAGCGTCGGAGCAGTTCCTGCTCAAGCTCGCCGAAAACTTCACGGCGCACGACGCCGCGCGCATCAAGGACATCGAGCGCGTGACGAACCATGACGTGAAGGCCGTCGAATACTGGCTCAAGGAATCGGTGAAGGGCCAGCCGGAACTGGAGCGCGCAAGCGAGTTCATCCACTTCGCCTGCACGTCGGAAGACATCAACAACACGTCGCACGGCCTGATGCTCGCCGGTGCGCGCGAACACGTGATCCTGCCGGCGCTGCGTTCGGTGTACGAGCGCCTCGTGAAGCTTGCGCACGCGCAGGCCGACCAGCCGATGCTCTCGCGCACGCACGGCCAGCCCGCCAGCCCGACCACGCTCGGCAAGGAAATCGCCAACGTCGCGGCACGTCTCGCGCGCGCGATCACGCGTATCGAGAAGGTCGAACTGCTCGGCAAGATGAACGGTGCGGTCGGCAACTTCAACGCGCATCTGTCGGCGTATCCGGAATTCGACTGGGAAGCGTTCTCGAAGGAGGTCGTCGAACAGCGTCTGAAGCTGGTGTTCAACCCGTACACCATCCAGATCGAGCCGCACGACTACATGGCCGAACTGTTCGACGCCGTCGCGCGTGCGAACACGATCCTGCTCGACCTCGACCGCGACGTGTGGGGCTACATCTCGCTCGGCTACTTCAAGCAGAAGCTGAAGGCCGGCGAAATCGGTTCGTCGACGATGCCGCACAAGGTCAACCCGATCGACTTCGAAAACTCGGAAGGCAACCTCGGCCTCGCCAACGCGACGCTGCGCCACCTCGCCGACAAGCTGCCGGTGTCGCGCTGGCAGCGCGACCTGACCGACTCGACGGTGCTGCGTAACATCGGCGTCGCGTTCGGCTACTCGCTGCTGTCGTACGACGCGCTGATCCGCGGCCTGGACAAGCTCGAAGTGAACCCGCAGCGCCTGAACGAAGACCTCGACGCCACGTGGGAAGTGCTGGCCGAGCCGGTGCAGACCGTCATGCGCCGTTACGGCATCGAGAACCCGTACGAGCAGCTCAAGGAACTCACGCGCGGCAAGGGCATCACGCGCGAAGCGCTGCAGACGTTCGTCGCGGGCCTCGCGATTCCTGAAGACGCGAAGCAGCGCCTGATGGACATGACGCCCGCGTCGTATATCGGCAAGGCTGCGGAACTGGCCAAGCGCATCGCGTAAGCGGTTTCGGCGCGTTGCGAGACGCGCTGCAACACACGCTGTAAAACAAAAAGCCCCGGTACGAAACCGGGGCTTTTTTTCGTCTGCGGGCAACGCGGCGATCAGCCCACGCGGCGCGCTTCCAGTTGCTTGAGCACGTCATCGACGATCTGCTCGGGCGTGAGTTCGATGCTGACGATGATGGCTTCGTCGGCACCGGGCACTTCGAGCGTGTCGAGCTGGCTTTGCAGCAGCGACGGATCGAAGAAGTGGCCCGTGCGCGTCGCGAGACGCTCGTGCAGCACCTCGAACGAACCCTGCAGGTAGACGAAGCACACGTCATGGTCGCCGCCGCGCAGGATGTCGCGGTACGAGCGCTTGAGCGACGAGCACGTAAACACCGCCGTCTCGTGCGCGCGCTGCTTTTCCTCGATCGCCGCGCGAATCGTGCGCAGCCAGGGCCAGCGGTCGTCGTCGGTCAGCGGAATGCCGTCGTGCATCTTCTTCTTGTTGGCTTCGCTGTGGAACGCGTCGCCGTCGGTGAAGGTGCACTTGAGGCGCTCGGCCAGCATCTCGCCGATGCGCGTCTTGCCGGCGCCCGACACGCCCATTGCAATCAGAATCATGTACAGCTCCTTCAACCGGCGGCGCGCAGCGTAAGCGCTGGGCCGCCTAAAACAAATAACGCAAAATGACCCGTTACACCACTGCCGAGAGCGCGAACGTCAGTCCGAGGCCCAGCAGCGAAATGATGGTCTCCAGCAACGACCAGGTCTTGAACGTCTGACCCACGGTCATGCCGAAATATTCCTTGATCAGCCAGAATCCGCCGTCGTTGACGTGCGAGAAGATCAGCGAGCCCGAGCCCGTGGCCAGCACGAGCAGTTCCGGCTGCACCGTCACGCCTGCCGCCTGGGCGATCGGCGCGACGATGCCGCAGGCCGTCGTCATCGCCACCGTGGCCGAACCCGTCGCGAGACGGATCAGCGCGGCCACCAGCCAGCCGAGCAGCAGCGGGGACAGATGCGCCGTCTGCGCCAGCTCGACAATCTGCTTCGACACGCCGCTGTCCATCAGCACGCGGCCAAAACCACCGCCCGCACCGACAATCAGCGTGATCCCAGCGATCGGCGCGAGACAGTCGCCGCAGAACTTCTGGATCTGCTCGCGGTTGAAGCCACGCGCAGCGCCGAAGGTCCAGAAGCTTACCAGCACCGCGATCAGCAGCGCGACATCGGAGGTGCCGATGAAGTGCAACAGGCTGTTCGGCAGGGTCTTCGGCGTGAAGACGAGGTCGGCCCACGAGCCCACCAGCATCAGGATCACCGGCAGCAGGATCGTGAAGAGCGTGATGCCGAAGCTCGGCAGCTCGCTATCGGGCTTCGGCTCGGCCTTGCTCACGAACTGCGCGGACAGCGGATTGTTCTCCGGCAGCTTGATGTGGCGGTGAATCAGGAGCGCGAACAGCGGGCCGGCGACGATCGCCGTCGGAATGCCGACGATCAGGCCATAGGCAATGGTGCGGCCGATATCGGCGTGATACGCCTGCACCGCGAGCAGCGCGGCCGGGTGCGGCGGAATCAGGCCGTGCACGACCGACAGACCCGCGACCATCGGCAGGCCGATCAGCAGCAGCGACTTGCCAGTACGCTTGGCGACGTTGAACGCAATCGGAATCAGCAGCACGAAACCGACTTCGAAGAACACCGGCAAGCCGACGATCACGGCGACACACATCATCGCCCAGTGAATGTTCTTCTCGCCGAACCAGCGTATCAGCGTGGTGGCGATGCGCTCGGCGCCGCCGGACTCGGCCATCATCTTGCCGAGCATCGTGCCCAGACCCACCACGATCGCGATGTGGCCGAGCGTGTTGCCGTTGCCGGTCTCGAACGACTTGACGATCTGGTCCATCGGCATGCCGACGGCCAGGCCGAGCAGCAGCGAAACGATGATCAGGACGAGAAACGGAAAAACCTTCAAACGCGTGATCATGAAGATCAACGCAGCAATCGCGACGAGCGCGTAAATCAGCAGCGAACTGCCGTGGGCCACTCCCATGAGGCTCCTCTCCAGGTAGTTTTGTTCATTCCCTTCCGCGGCCGCGCAGCGACACTGGATGTGCTCCTGGCAGGTCCAGGCGGAAAGGGTCGGCCGTCGCCGGGCCGAGATTGTAGTGGTTATAACGGCTTTCGCGGTTGTCTGCTCGAAAGACGAGCGAGCCGCGCAGGCCTCACGCCCAGTGGGCGCGGCCTGCGCGGCTCGTAGTGCGTATCGGCCCTAAAAGCGCTATGTGAAGCGTCGAATCCGGGGCGCGAACGATTCGCGGATCAAGGCACCGGACGCGACAGCTCGCTCGCGGCGCGTGCCAGGCGCGTCACTTCGGCCCAGTCCTGGTTGGCGAGCGCCGCCTTCGGCGTGAGCCACGAACCGCCCACGCAGACCACGTTCGGCAGCGCGAGGAAGTTCGGCGCGGTTTCGGCGCTGATGCCGCCCGTCGGGCAGAACTTGAGCGTCGGGAACGGGCCGTGGAACGCCTGCAGCATGTTCAGGCCGCCAGCCGGCACCGCCGGGAAGAACTTGACGATCTCGTAACCGAGTTCCATCGCGACGATGATGTCGGTCGGCGTCATCACGCCCGGCAGCAGCGGCAGGCCCGCGTCGAGCGAAGCCTGATGGATCTCGCGCGTGAGGCCCGGCGACACGCCGAACGTCGCGCCAGCCTTCTTCGCCAGTGCGCAGTGCTCGGGCTTCGTGATCGTGCCCACGCCGACAGCGATATCCGGCGCGATCTGTGCCGCGCGCTCGATCGCTTCAAGACCGGCCTTCGTGCGCAGCGTGATTTCCAGCACCTTGACGCCGCCCGCGTGCAGCGCGCGCGAAACGTGCTCGCCCTGCTCGGGCGTGTCGAATGCCAGCACCGGGATCACCGGGCCGAGTCGGACGATGTCGGCTACCGTGTTTGTTGCCATGTTCAGGCTCCTTGATGATGAATTCAGTTCGTCGCGTGGGCGGCGGGAGTAACGGTCGCGGCGGCCGAGGCGGCCGGAATCGACGCGGCGTGAGCCGGCGTCTCGCCGACCAGCGGGCCGAACACCGTCGCGCCCAGCTCCGCGGGCGCGGCGGCGGCGCGGAACACGCCGAACAGCTCGCGGCCGAAGCCCACTTCGTTGCTTTCCTGATGCGTGGGCAGCGCAACCGGGCGCGCATTCCATTCGGCTTCGTCGACTTCGACATCGAGGACGCCAGCAACCGCATCAATCACGACCGTATCGCCGTCGCGCACCTTGCCAATCGGGCCGTGCAGCAGCGTTTCCGGCGACACGTGGATCACCGCGGGCACCTTGCCCGACGCGCCCGACATGCGGCCATCGGTCACGAGCGCCACGTGGAAGCCCTTGTCCTGCAGCACGCCCAGCAGCGGCGTGAGGCGGTGCAGCTCCGGCATGCCGTTGGCGCGCGCGCCCTGGAAGCGCACGACGGCCACGAAATCACGCTCAAGCTCGCCGCGATCAAAAGCTTCCTGCACAGCTTCCTGCGAATCGAACACGATCGCCGGAGCACGCACAGTGCGGTGATTCGGCGCAACTGCCGAGATCTTGATGACGCCACGACCCAGACGCCCTTGCATCAGACGCAGGCCGCCGTCCGGCTGGAACGGCTCGGGCAGCGGGCGCAGCACGGCGGGGTCGGCGCTCTTCTCCACTGCCGGCACCCACGTGAGCTTGCCGTCGAGCAGCTTCGGTTCCTGCGCGTAATGGCGCAGGCCTTCTCCCGCCACGGTCTTGACGTCCTCGTGCAGCAGGCCGCCGTCGAGCAGTTCACGCACGAGGAAGGCGATGCCGCCCGCCGCATGGAAGTGGTTCACGTCGGCCTTGCCGTTCGGATAGACGCGCGCGAGCAGCGGCACCGAGGCCGAGAGTTCGTCGAAATCGTTCCAGTCGATCAGGATGCCGGCCGCACGGGCCATCGCCACGAGGTGCAGCGTGTGATTGGTCGAGCCGCCCGTCGCCATCAGCGCGACGATGCCGTTGATCACGGCCTTTTCGTCGACCACATGGCCAATCGGCGTGTAGTTGCCGCGCTCGACGGTCAGTTCGAGCACGCGGCGCGCGGCGGCAGCGGTGAGCTCGTCGCGCAGCGGCGTGTGGGGATGGATGAACGCCGAGCCCGGCAGGTGCAGGCCCATGACCTCCATCAGCATCTGGTTGCTGTTGGCCGTGCCGTAGAACGTGCACGTGCCGTGGCCGTGATACGCGGCGGCTTCGGATTCGAGCAGCGCGTCGCGGCCGCACTGGCCGGTCGCGAACTGCTGGCGCACCTTGGCCTTGTCGTCGTTCGAGATACCGGTCGTCATCGGGCCGGCGGGCACGAAGATGGTCGGCAGATGGCCGAATTGAAGCGCGCCGATCAGCAGGCCCGGCACGATCTTGTCGCACACGCCGAGGCACAGCGCCGCGTCGAACATATTGTGCGTGAGCGCGACGGCCGTGCTCATCGCGATCACTTCGCGCGAGAACAGCGACAGCTCCATGCCGGCATTGCCCTGGGTGACGCCATCGCACATCGCCGGGACGCCGCCCGCGAACTGCGCGACGCCGCCGCCTTCGCGGGCCGCCTTCTTGATGATTTCGGGGAAATCCTTGTAGGGCGCGTGTGCCGAGAGCATCTCGTTGTAGGACGAGACGATGCCGATGTTCGGTTCGCGAATCGCCTTGATGGCGATTTTGTCGCGCCCTTCGAGACCGGCAAAGCCGTGAGCGAGATTCGCGCACGAGAGCGCGCCGCGGGCCGGGAAACGGTCTTGCGCCGCCACGATGCGTGCGAGATAGGCCTCGCGCGTCGGCTTGCTGCGCTCGATCACGCGCTGCGTGACCTTCATCAACTGCGAATGCGGGGAAACCATCGAATCTCCTTCCTTTTTATCTCGCGGGGACGCTCGGGGACACATCACGCAGTCCGGTCAGCGATGGCGGGATGTTAGTAGAAAAACTACATGCTCGCAATCCCGGTTTTGCCCTGGTGCGCAGTGCTGCAAACACTGAAAAGAACTCGAAAACCCATATCAGGCGGCGACCAGGCAAAACCGCAATTGCTTCTCGCAACTCGTTCTTGTAGTTTTTGTACATGACCAACGATCCGCTATAGTCCACGGATCTTTCAGCATAGTGCGAGTTTCCTGATGCTGCTGTCCCAGGTGAAAGCCATACGCGAACAATTGCGCCCTTCCGAGCGCAAACTCGCCGATTACATCGTCCAGGCCCCGCGAGAACTACTCGACCTGTCGATGACCGAAGTCGCCCAGCGCGCAGGCGTGAGCCAGCCGACGATTGCGCGCTTCTGTCACGCGCTCGGGTTCTCGGGATTTCGTGAATTCAAGATCCGCCTGGCGCAGGCCGTGGCAGGCGATCTGCCGACGGAACTGCCGGCCGTCTACCGCGACGTGAGCCCGGACGAGCCCGTGCCGGGCGTCGCGGCCAAGGTGCTCGACCGCACCATCGGCGCGCTCGTGCAGGTGCGCAACAATCTATCCACCGATGCATTGGGCGCCGCCATCGCACTGCTCGCGAAAGCCGCACGCATCGAGTTCTACGGCGCGGGCGGCTCTGGCATCGCCGCGCAGGATATGCAGCACAAGTTCTTTCGTCTCGGCATGCCGAGCGTGGCTTACTCGGATCCGCACACGTTCTTGATGTCTGCTGCGCTGCTTGGCCCGGGAGACGTCGTCGTCGCCATCTCGAATACTGGCCGCACGCGTGACGTGGTAGACGCCGCACGCACCGCGCTCGATCGCGGCGCAAAAGTGATCGCGATTACGCATGGCACCTCGCCGCTCGCGCGCCTTGCGAGCGTGGGTCTGCACGCCAATGTCGATGAAGACACCGACGTCTTTTCGCCGATGACCTCGCGCACCTCGCACCTCGCAATCGGCGACATCCTGGCCGTCGGCGTGGCGTTACAGCGCGGGCCGGAACTGGCCGAAAAGCTCGCCGACGCGAAGGACATCATCGCCAAGCGGCGGCTCGATCCGAATGGTTGAAGCCTCAGTTGACCCTTGCGTATCGCCGATGCAATAAAAAAGCGGACTCCCGAAAGAGTCCGCTTTGTGTTTCGGCGCTGAGGGCAATAAAGGCAATGAATCTGCCCGACCGAAGCATGATGTGATGGAGGCCTTCCCGGAAGTGGCCGTACTGCGCCACTTCCGGTTTGCCATCAGGCGCTTACCACTGGTACGACATGCCACCGCCGACCGTCGCACCGCCACCCGAGGCGTAACCACCACCCACCTTCACCTTGATGTTCTGGGTGATGCGCGCCGAAGCGCCGAGTGCAACCGCCTGGTAGCCCTGGAAGTTGGCTGTGCCGACACCCACCGCAAGGTTCTTGCCCTGATCGACGTCCGGAATCATCGTCAGTGCCGTTGCCGCAGCAACGCCGCCGTACGCGTTACGCGCCACCGAGTTCACGCTGCCCTGGAGCGCATTCAAGCCGCTCTGGAGCTGACCGACGTTGACTGCATCGGTCGCGTTGACGCCGTTCGCCACGTTGGTGATGCGGCGCTCGTTGCCTTGCGAGCCGACGGACACGGTGTTGTCCTGATCCGCAACCGAGTTGGCACCCAGCGCAACCGAGTTGTTGCCGGTCGCCTTCGCCGTGTCGCCGAGCGCCGTGGAGTTGGCGCCCGAAGCAACCGCACCACCGCCCGCCGCAATCGAGTTGGTACCCGTTGCCGACGCTGCACCGTTCGACGTGTTGGTCGCCAGATACTGGGAACCGCTGACGTTGATATTCTCGATCGCCTGGTTCAGGTTCGAGACCTGCGCGTTGGTCGCGTACAACTGCGAGCCGTTCACCGCATCGAGGCTATCCGCGCTCAAGACGCCATTTGCCACGTTGGTCAGCGTCACCGCCGTCGTGCCGCCCGTACCGCCCAGCGTGATCTTGTCGTGCGCCGACGTGTCGTACTGCACAGCATTGGCCACCGACCCGGCGATCGTGGTCATCGAGTTCTCGATGGTGGTCACGCGGCCGTCGATGTTCGAGATCGCACCACCCACGTTGTTGTAGGTGTTGCCGCCGACGCTGTAAGTCGGCGCCGAAATCGAACCATCGCCGTTGACCGTCGAGCCGCCGCCCAGCGCGCTGGCCGTGCTGGCCGCAATGGTGTAAGCCTGCGCACCGTTCACGGCGTCAGTGCTGGTCGGCGAAATATCGGCCGCAGCAACGTTACCCAGCTTGACCGGCGCATGACCGGAACCACCAAGCGTGATCGAACCCTTCGACGAATCGTCGTAGGCGACAAACGAGTTCGTCACGTTACCCGACGTATCGACAACCGCCCCCATGGCCTGGAGCTGTGCCACGTTCACCGCATCGTTCTGCGCAACGCCGTTTGCAACGTTGTGCAGGGCAACGAGACCCGTGGTGCCCGCTCCGCCGAGCGTGATCGATGACTTCGACGTGTCGTCATAGGCGACGAACGCGTTCAGCACGTTGCCCGAGGTGTCGACATTCAGGCCTGCGGCCTTCAACTGCGCCACGTTGACCGCATCCAGATCCTGCGCACCGGCTCCGACGTTGTGCAGCACCACCGGCGTGGTGGAGCCCACTCCGCCGAACGTCACCGAGCTCTTCGACGTATCGTCGTAGGTCACGAAGGCGTTTGTCGCGTTACCCGAACTGTCGAACGAGCCGCCCATGGCTTCGAGCTGCGCCAGGTTCACTGCGTCGTTGGCCTGTGCAGCATTCGCCACGTTATGCAGTGCGACCAGCTTCGTCGAACCCGAGCCACCAAGCGTGACCGAACTCTTCGACGTGTCGTCATAGGCCACGAACGCATTCGTTACGTTACCCGAGCTGTCGAACGTGCCACCCATCGCTGCGAGCTGAGCCACGTTCACCGCGTCGTTCGCCCCCACGCCATTGGCGACGTTCGTCAGGGCAACGGGCACCGTCCCATTCATACCGCCAAGACGCACCGACGTATGCGAT